>NZ_JBSHMB010000009.1:0-1196 GCF_053644955.1 Glutamicibacter sp. NPDC055354 | reverse complement strand
CACGGTCATCATTGCGGAAGCCACCGCCACGGTTGTCATCGCGACGCTCGCCGCGGAAACCACCACGGTCATCATTGCGGAAACCGCCACCGCGGTTGTCGTCACGCTTGAAGCCGCCACGGTCATCATTGCGGAAACCGCCGCCACGGTTGTCATCACGCTTGAAGCCACCGCCACGGTTGTCATCGCGTTTGAAGCCACCGCCACGGTTGTCATCGCGTTTGAAGCCACCACCGCGATTGTCATCGCGTTTGAAGCCACCACCGCGGTTGTCATCACGCTTGAAGCCACCACCGCGGTTGTCATCGCGACGCTCGCCACGGAAACCACCACGGTCATCATTGCGGAAGCCACCGCCACGGTTGTCATCGCGACGCTCGCCGCGGAAACCACCACGGTCATCATTGCGGAAACCGCCACCGCGGCTATCGTCACGCTTGAAGCCACCACCGCGGTTGTCATCACGCTTGAAGCCACCGCCACGGTTGTCATCGCGACGCTCGCCACGGAAGCCAGCACGGTCATCATTGCGGAAAACGCCACCGCGGTTGTCATCACGCTTGAAGCCACCACCACGGTTGTCGTCGCGCTTGAAGTCACCGCCGCGGTCAGCATTACGGTCACCGCGGAAGCCACCACGGTTATCGTCGGTGCGCTTGAAATCACTACGGTCGTCGCGACGCTTGAAGCCATCGCGGGAGTTGTTGCGGTTTGAATCTGAGTTCCGGAAGTCGCCTCGTCCGTTGTCGGAGTTACGGCGGAATTCGTTAGACATCTAATGTCCCCTTCAGCGGCTATCTCAATACCGCAACCTTCGTGTTTGCCTTTGCAAATCACTTCACTATTAACTATTCAGCATGCCCTCGAGGCATGTACATCTAAATTCAAGTCTACGGGAGGCACGAGTCATACCATAGGGAAACGGGTCCAATGTGGCAAGACACTCAGTGGCGGCCCTAAGGTTGCCCCCAGCCATCGACGCATGCGTAGCCGATCGAAGCCCCTTGATAGATTCAACTCTTCTAAAAGGGGTTAACGACAAAAAGGGCCCAGCATGAAACTGAACCCATAGGCTTTAGCAAGTCGATTACCAGGGGACGGGTTAAACAGGTGAGGCCCCGGCACCAAACGGTACCAGGGCCTCAAACCATCTACTCAAGTTAAGTCCGGCGGTGACCTACTCTCCCACACCCTCA
>NZ_JBSHMB010000008.1:0-3186 GCF_053644955.1 Glutamicibacter sp. NPDC055354 | reverse complement strand
TGCAATGCCTCAAGCAAATGTTATGTATTCACCAAATAAAAATATTCGGTATCAACAAACTTGGCACACTATTGAGTTCTCAAACAACAAACACTTACCGGTTCTTTACCCACCATTCCAGGCGGTAATTTCGTCCAGCGTTATATTCATATTATATAACTTCGAATTCCTGAAAGTCAAATCCATTGTTTGTGATTTGAACCAGTATTCTCAGTTCCCATTCTTTTCAATTGTTGTCCACAAGACTGTGGAAAAACCTTGATTTTCTGGGGTTCTGCCACCGTTTCACATCCGGTTATTTCTTCCGTTTTGTTCTCGGCGACAAGGAAAAACTATACACAGGTTTTGGGGGTCCTGCAAATCGGGTGGGTGGTTTTTGACGGTGACCGTGCACACTTAATTCCTGAACTGCTGATTCGACTCTTTCCATGTGCCCAATCGCTGGCAATTATTACCGAGCTAGGGCTGAGCGCGGAAACATTATTTCGCAGCTGCACAGAGCATCAGCGCCTGTACCTAGCGAGTTTATTGAACCCTTGAGAAGCGTACGCATATACGCGAACCCAATGAATTGTGCCCACATCAGCCGATTAGACGATGCGGGCGCATGCGTGCGTCTGAGCAAGGCACAAGAAGAGAACGCACATGGCGAAACGATGCATCTGGAGGTTCCATACGCGTGACGGCCAAGGCGGCATCAGCGCAATGACTACCTAGAGCAGTCGGCATTGATGCCGGCCCAATACAGGTCTTGCAGTGCTACGTAAGCACCACCCTCGGCTACGGTGAATAGCAGCGATATTTCGATCGCTGCCACTCCACTTGATGATCTACCGAATACAGGATGAAGTCCATGAAGTTCACGGCGTTGGAACGCTATTGCCACCTCACTGGGCAATCGTATGGCGAGGTGACTCCCGAAGAACAGCAGAGCGATTATCAAGCCGGGGTAACTGAGCTTGACGGACAGCGGTGGCGGATCAGGACCGCAAGGATCACGCCAACAAAGCCAGGTGGGTTCGTAGCTATATGGCATCGGGACGAAACTGGGACTACTGCCCCCTACGAATCCGAAGAGGGACTGCGCGGAGTTATGGTCTTTATCGAGGAAGCCGGCTGTTTCGGCGTCTTCCGCTTTACTCAACAGCACCTCGAGGAGCTGGGCGTCTTCGCCTCAGCATCGGCTCCAGGCAAGCGCGGTTTCCGCGTCTATCCATCATGGACGGCTGGCCTTAAGGGGCAAGCGAAGAAAAGCCAGAATAGTCAGCTGCCTGCGTTCACGTTGCTCGCAGACTAACTTGTCCCGCTCAGACGCCTACTGCAACTCCATGCGCCGGAACCTGAGTTCTCGTTGCGCACCACGCAAAGGTGAACCTTCAAAAGGCAACTCGCTGAGATCCGCAGTCAATGCGGCTTTCAATGCCAACTGGTTCGCTGACTGCGTGGCCCGGTCAGCCAAGCCGAGCACCCTTGCAAGCTCCGCCCAGTGCTTCTTCTTCAGATTCTTATCCTTGCCGGCAACAGTCAAAGCCATGGTGTCATCGCCGTAGACCAGGGTGCATGGGATGTCGTAGATGGGCGCTACATTAAACCGTCCATGCAAGTCCGCCAGAATCGAGACGTTCTTTCCATGCAAGTCGCCGTTGCCAGTTAGCCACGCAAAGACGAACTGCATGTATAGATTGCGCCTGGCGAGCACCGGAGCCTGGCACTGCAGCGCTAAGGCTTCAATAGCTTGTTCCGTGCTCACTGCATACTTGCTTGCCGGCGGAAGGTTCAATACCTGCATGGCATCTTCCAACGCCAAACGCGTGGGACTATCCGCCCCCTCGACACCCTCGCGATCGAACCTCTCGACCAGCAGCCCCGGACTCCCAGTGGAATCCAGTACTAGCCGATTGTTTGCGACCGGAAGTTTGAGCAATCGCGCTGCTTTCAGATGCTGCGCCTCATTAACGACCAAATGCGGATGATCCCGGGGATCAAGCTTGAGCAGATAGGCGCTGTTCTTGAACTCCACTGGTGTTGTCAGCATGGTTGCGCTGATCTTGTCTTGCACGCCGGGGATCGAGTGGCGGTCCAAGGTGCGCGCGAGGACCGAGAAGTCGAGTTCGGCCGTGCTGCTGAATTCAGCAACCACGGGGATTTGCTCCAGTGCTGATCCTTCAGGAACAACGCGTACATTGCCTGGAGTATCGGCGCCCACTGCCATCAGCAGAGTCAACTCGTCAGAGATGCTGGTCTTAGTTGCGTCCTTGAGAACGGTCAGGCGATGGCCTTCGGGCAATAGTCCCGAGAAGAACGATGGCAACGCGCCCCCAGGCCCAACGTATGCCTCCGGGGAAGCTGGCAAAGATGTCGCAATGCCCGCGCCACCATGTGCAAGGTAGTCCTTGTTATAGCTGAAGGCCACGCTTCCGTCGGACTGTCTGGCTAGAGTGCCGGCGAGGTTTTCGTTGCAGTAGACGTCAGCCTTGGTAACAAGCTTGAGCTCTTGGAGTTGCGGCTTCATTTGGCCACGAGAATTCGAAGGCCGAGTACATTCGCGACGGAGAGCACCGCTTCAATGGAGGGGTTTCCCGTCCCTCGTTCTATGGAGCGCAGCGTACGTTCGGAGATGCCAGCTAATTCAGCCAGCTGTTCCTGCGTCAGGCCATTCTGTTTTCTAACGCGCTGCAATTCGGCCCCTAGCTCAGTCACTGAATTCATGAAGGATCCTCTTCCGGCAGCATTTCGCCGATTGGCGACATTCTGCTCACTATCATTCAGCATGGAGCAAGAATCGGCAACAAGTTACCGAAATGATAGCCAGGTGCAAGCAATCGATTGTCAGAGGCATCAAAAGGCAGGATCTTGCCGATTGGCGGACCAGAACCCATCGGATAAAGCACCTGCAACGGAGCGGGCGTTCTCTCCCGTAGTGAGCCGCGGAGGTCCAGGGCCACGCCGTCTGCTTAGTCGCTTCAAGCGCGTCCGACATCGGGACACAGCTTAGCCATGGCTGCATTCACAACCCCATGCCTGCCTGGTCGTTCCTTGAGCGGTCTGCGCTAGCGGCCAGCACTCAAGCTCGTTAAAGCAGGAGGGAGGGGGAACCAAGCAGCACCAGCTGCCCAATTCCCCCTCCCCTTCTCGTTAAACAGGTGAGGCCCCGGCACCAAACGGTACCAGGGCCTCAAACCATCT
>NZ_JBSHMB010000007.1:0-5783 GCF_053644955.1 Glutamicibacter sp. NPDC055354 | reverse complement strand
GTTAAACAGGTGAGGCCCCGGCACCAAACGGTACCAGGGCCTCAAACCATCTACTCAAGTTAAGTCCGGCGGTGACCTACTCTCCCACACCCTCACGAGTGCAGTACCATCGGCGCAGTGGGCCTTAGCTTCCGGGTTCGGTATGGGACCGGGCGTTTCCCCCACGCTATGACCGCCGTAACAATCACGAAGCACACAAACCAAAACGTTTCCTGGTCAATGTTTTCCGGTGCTACAAAGTCTTGTATCCGTATTTGCTGGCTAGAGGTTGTTGTCTCGTAACCGCATAGTGAACGCGAACAGCATTGAAATCATCAGTTCAAATATTGTTTTATTGTGTGTTGAAAGTCATCGGCCTATTAGTACAGGTCAGCTACACAAGTCTTTAGTCCTTGCTTCCACATCCTGCCTATCAACCCAGTGGTCTAGCTGGGGGCCTCTCACACTCAAGGTGCATGGAAATCTCATCTCGAAGCAGGCTTCCCGCTTAGATGCTTTCAGCGGTTATCCCTTCCAAACGTAGCTAATCAGCGATGCACTTGGCAGTACAACTGACACACCAGAGGTTCGTCCGTCCCGGTCCTCTCGTACTAAGGACAGCCCTTCTCAAATTTCCAACGCGCGCAGCGGATAGGGACCGAACTGTCTCACGACGTTCTAAACCCAGCTCGCGTACCGCTTTAATGGGCGAACAGCCCAACCCTTGGGACCTACTCCAGCCCCAGGATGCGACGAGCCGACATCGAGGTGCCAAACCATGCCGTCGATATGGACTCTTGGGCAAGATCAGCCTGTTATCCCCGAGGTACCTTTTATCCGTTGAGCGACGGCCCTTCCACGAGGTGCCGCCGGATCACTAGTCCCGACTTTCGTCCCTGCTCGAGCTGTCACTCTCACAGTCAAGCTCCCTTGTGCACTTACACTCGACACCTGATTGCCAACCAGGCTGAGGGAACCTTTGGGCGCCTCCGTTACATTTTAGGAGGCAACCGCCCCAGTTAAACTACCCATCAGGCACTGTCCCTGAACCAGATCATGGTCCGAAGTTAGGTGACCGGTACAGCCAGAGTGGTATTTCAACGATGACTCCACCTGAACTAGCGTCCAAGCTTCACAGTCTCCCACCTATCCTACACAAGCTGCACCGAACACCAATACCAAACTATAGTAAAGGTCTCGGGGTCTTTCCGTCCTGCTGCGCGTAACGAGCATCTTTACTCGTACTGCAATTTCGCCGAGTTCATGGTTGAGACAGCGGGGAAGTCGTTACTCCATTCGTGCAGGTCGGAACTTACCCGACAAGGAATTTCGCTACCTTAGGATGGTTATAGTTACCACCGCCGTTTACTGGGGCTTAAATTCTCAGCTTCGCATTACTGCTAACCAGTCCTCTTAACCTTCCAGCACCGGGCAGGAGTCAGTCCGTATACATCGTCTTGCGACTTCGCACGGACCTGTGTTTTTAGTAAACAGTCGCTTCCCCCTGGTCTCTGCGGCCCACACCCGCATCAGAGAAGCAAGTTCTCATCACGGGGCAGGCCCCCCTTCTTCCGAAGTTACGGGGGCATTTTGCCGAGTTCCTTAACCATGATTCTCTCGATCGCCTTAGTATTCTCTACCTGATCACCTGTGTCGGTTTGGGGTACGGGCGGACTTGGACCTCGCGCCGATGCTTTTCTAGGCAGCATAGGATCACCGAATCACCCCGAAAACGGGGCGCCTATCAGGTCTCAGAATATATGAGCGGCGGATTTGCCAACCACTCTTCCTACACCCTTGGACCAGGTCAATTCCATTGCCTGGCTCGGCTACCTTCCTGCGTCACACCTGTTAATACGCTGACCTCACTGCATCGGTTCCCACCACATCAACCAGCAAGATACCCGAAGGCACCAACAGCTAGCGTCAATCATGGTTAGCATCCACAGCTCAGTATGGGCGGTCCTTCGCCGGTACGGGAATATCAACCCGTTGTCCATCGACTACGCCTGTCGGCCTCGCCTTAGGTCCCGACTAACCCAGGGCAGATTAGCTTAACCCTGGAACCCTTGATCATTCGGCGGACGGGTTTCTCACCCGTCATTCGCTACTCATGCCTGCATTCTCACTCGTGTGGCCTCCACCGCTGGTTTACACCGCGACTTCACCGTCCACACGACGCTCCCCTACCCATCCAAACACCCAATCGAAACCAGGTTAATATTTGAATGACGCAACTTCGGCGGTGTGCTTGAGCCCCGCTACATTATCGGCGCGGAATCACTTGACCAGTGAGCTATTACGCACTCTTTCAAGGGTGGCTGCTTCTAAGCCAACCTCCTGGTTGTCACAGCAACTCCACATCCTTTTCCACTTAGCACACGCTTAGGGGCCTTAGTTGGCGTTCTGGGCTGTTTCCCTCTCGACTATGAAGCTTATCCCCCACAGTCTCACTGCTGCGCTCTCACTTGCCGGCATTCGGAGTTTGGCTAAGGTCAGTAACCTTGTAGGGCCCATCGCCTATCCAGTAGCTCTACCTCCAGCAAGAAACACGCAACGCTGCACCTAAATGCATTTCGGGGAGAACCAGCTATCACGAAGTTTGATTGGCCTTTCACCCCTACCCACAGCTCATCCCCTCCATTTTCAACTGAAGTGGGTTCGGTCCTCCACACGCTCTTACACGCGCTTCAACCTGGCCATGGGTAGATCACTTCGCTTCGGGTCTAGATCACGCCACTCAAACGCCCTATTCAGACTCGCTTTCGCTACGGCTTCCCCACACGGGTTAACCTCGCGACGTAACACTAACTCGCAGGCTCATTCTTCAAAAGGCACGCCATCACCAGGGAACAAGTCCCCAGCTCTAACGGATTGTAAGCGCACGGTTTCAGGTACTATTTCACTCCCCTCCCGGGGTACTTTTCACCATTCCCTCACGGTACTGATTCACTATCGGTCATCAAGTAGTATTCAGGCTTACCAGGTGGTCCTGGCAGATTCACACAAGGTTTCACGGGCCCCGTGCTACTCGGGTATCAACACTAGAACGGCAGACACGCATTACACCTACGGGACTATCACCCTCTATGGTCCGGCATTCCAACCGATTCACCTATACGCCTGCACCTCATCCCACCAGCAAGATAGCGCTGGTACATGTCAACCCCACAACCCCGGTGATGCAACGCCTATCCGCTATCACACACCAACCGGTTTAGCCCCATCCGCGTTCGCTCGCCACTACTAACGGAATCACTGTTGTTTTCTCTTCCTGCGGGTACTGAGATGTTTCACTTCCCCGCGTTCCCTCCACACAGCCTATACATTCAGCTGCAGGTCACACCACATAACATGGTGCGGGGTTCCCCCATTCGGAAATCCTGGTCTCAACGTCCGGTTATCGACTCCACCAGGCTTATCGCAGATTCCCACGTCCTTCATCGGCTCTTGATGCCAAGGCATCCACCGTGCGCCCTTAAAAACTTCAACACAACATCAAAGTCAAAAGATATGAGCAATAAAACAATCTAACAAAATCACGCAGACAAGACTCCAACACCAGGCAATCCAAGGAAAAGGACTACCCAGCTCATCTCATCTGCAAGATGCTCGCGTTCACTATACAGTTCCCAAACAACAACCCCGCACCCCCGCAACAACACCCAAAACCAACACCAGCCAAAGGCCAGCATCAATCCAACAGGACATCCTTGCAGCAAACACAGGACAAACACCGAAACACCAAGAACCCCTCACCCAAGCGAACACCACCAGGACCCTCCCCACAGGAAGAACCCCGGCAACCATTCACCAGGAAAGGAGGCTTGTTGCCTCAAAACCCAACAGCATGCCAAACCATACAAACCACACAACACCCACACACCGCATTCCAGCACCGCAAGAAGAAAACCCCCTGCAATGCGTACTAGCAGATGCCCAAGCACCACGCGGCCACAGCCAATACCCCGCACCAGCATCAGCCAGCACGTTTTCCGGTATTGAGTCCATTGATATTCCACCCATGAGCAACCCACCCGGACAACACTCGTGTCCAGCATGGGCAACCAATAATGGTTAGCTCCTTAGAAAGGAGGTGATCCAGCCGCACCTTCCGGTACGGCTACCTTGTTACGACTTAGTCCCAATCGCCAGTCCCACCTTCGACGACTCCCCCCACACAAGGTGGTTAGGCCATCGGCTTCGGGTGTTACCAACTTTCGTGACTTGACGGGCGGTGTGTACAAGGCCCGGGAACGTATTCACCGCAGCGTTGCTGATCTGCGATTACTAGCGACTCCGACTTCATGGGGTCGAGTTGCAGACCCCAATCCGAACTGAGACCGGCTTTTAGGGATTAGCTCCACCTCACAGTATCGCAACCCATTGTACCGGCCATTGTAGCATGCGTGAAGCCCAAGACATAAGGGGCATGATGATTTGACGTCATCCCCACCTTCCTCCGAGTTGACCCCGGCAGTCTCCCATGAGTCCCCACCTTTACGTGCTGGCAACATGGAACGAGGGTTGCGCTCGTTGCGGGACTTAACCCAACATCTCACGACACGAGCTGACGACAACCATGCACCACCTGTGAACCAGCCCCGAAGGGAAACCCCATCTCTGAGGCGGTCTGGCACATGTCAAGCCTTGGTAAGGTTCTTCGCGTTGCATCGAATTAATCCGCATGCTCCGCCGCTTGTGCGGGCCCCCGTCAATTCCTTTGAGTTTTAGCCTTGCGGCCGTACTCCCCAGGCGGGGCACTTAATGCGTTAGCTACGGCGCGGAAAACGTGGAATGTCCCCCACACCTAGTGCCCAACGTTTACGGCATGGACTACCAGGGTATCTAATCCTGTTCGCTCCCCATGCTTTCGCTCCTCAGCGTCAGTAAATGCCCAGAGACCTGCCTTCGCCATCGGTGTTCCTCCTGATATCTGCGCATTTCACCGCTACACCAGGAATTCCAGTCTCCCCTACATCACTCTAGTCTGCCCGTACCCACCGCAGATCCGAGGTTGAGCCTCGGACTTTCACGGCAGACGCGACAAACCGCCTACGAGCTCTTTACGCCCAATAAATCCGGATAACGCTTGCGCCCTACGTATTACCGCGGCTGCTGGCACGTAGTTAGCCGGCGCTTCTTCTGCAGGTACCGTCACTTTCGCTTCTTCCCTACTGAAAGAGGTTTACAACCCGAAGGCCGTCATCCCTCACGCGGCGTCGCTGCATCAGGCTTTCGCCCATTGTGCAATATTCCCCACTGCTGCCTCCCGTAGGAGTCTGGGCCGTGTCTCAGTCCCAGTGTGGCCGGTCACCCTCTCAGGCCGGCTACCCGTCGTCGCCTTGGTGAGCCATTACCTCACCAACAAGCTGATAGGCCGCGAGTCCATCCCCCACCGATAAATCTTTCCACCAACAACCATGCGGTCAAAGGTAATATCCGGTATTAGACCCAGTTTCCCGGGCTTATCCCAGAGTCGGGGGCAGGTTACTCACGTGTTACTCACCCGTTCGCCACTAATCCACCCAGCAAGCTGGGCTTCATCGTTCGACTTGCATGTGTTAAGCACGCCGCCAGCGTTCATCCTGAGCCAGGATCAAACTCTCCATAAAAAAATAAAAAGCCACCGGCAACCCCTTGGAAAATAAGGGCGAAGCCAATGAAGTCCTGGCGAATAATAAAACACTCAAGAACACTGCACGGGGGTGCAATGCCTCAAGCAAATGTTATGTATTCACCAAATAAAAATATTCGGTATCAACAAACTTGGCACACTATTGAGTTCTCAAACAACAAACACT
>NZ_JBSHMB010000006.1:5096-6105 GCF_053644955.1 Glutamicibacter sp. NPDC055354 | reverse complement strand
CTCCGGAGCAACTTTTCCAACTTACCAGACTTCCTGATCCGATCAAAATCGGCGGAAAACCTTCAGTGAAAAGTGATTGGCTGCCGGGTAAACAAACGGTAGATTCCGTGTTGTTTCCGTTCCGGCAACAGATAAAAACTATACACAGGTTTTCAGGGCTCCGCAAATCGGCAGGGCACTTTTGACAGTGATCGTGGTTACACTGTGGTGGCATAATCCGCGGGCGTACTCTGACGCCCTGACAGTTGAACAAATCTGCAGCGGAATCGCGACTGCTTTGCTCCTGCGGTTTACAGGATCTCTGTACGTTTATGGAGCGTATCCAGGAAGACGAACTTCTTCATTGCCCACCATCGGAAGATCATCCCAAGTAACGTCCCGATAATTGGTCCGGCGATAAAGTCGGCGATCTCCTGGACGATAAAAGAAACGTGTGGTTCCGTGATTCCAAAGATCCAACGGGATACATAAACCGGCGCCGCAGTAATTCCAATAGCTACCGTAGACATGCCGACGAATTTGATGAACTGGATACGTTTGAGGCCATGGACGACATCCCCAAAGGTAAACCGTCGCGAGAGGTAGTAGGAAACTACCGTGGCCGCTGCATTAGCGATAAGAAAAGCTGAAGTTGGATGCGCCCCCAGAATCGTGAACTTCAATCCGTAATTCACTGCCAAGGTCAGGAGGAAGCAGAATCCTCCTATGCCCAGGAAGTACAGAGCTCTCTTTCGTTCCCGATACTGTTTTGGGCGCGATGGATCCCGTGCGCCTTCATCGCTAAATGCTTTGGCTCTGCCACTCATGGATCAAGCATAAACATCCCAGGATCGGCGAATAGAAAATTGAAACTTAATCAGGGCGGTTCTTAGTTATCCATATGGGTCACCTTGCACAGCATGCTCAGATTGAAGCTCATGAGCTTCCAGCGATGTATGAGTCGGGCATTTTCGTGGCAGCGTCCAATGGCCAGGATGGCGGCAATGAGTTGTTATGCCCTGCGGCTCAA
>NZ_JBSHMB010000006.1:0-4997 GCF_053644955.1 Glutamicibacter sp. NPDC055354 | reverse complement strand
TCGGGCTCAACGGGCTCAACGGGCTCAACGGGCTCAACGGGCTCAACGGGCTCAACGGGCTCAACGGGCTCAACGGGCTCAACGGGCTCAACGGGCTCAACGGGCAGTTTCCCCTCACCCGCGCCAGACCTGCAACTCTGCGCCGTTACATTACTGACGGATTACCCTGCTTAAGGAGGTTTCAGCGGAAGCCGCTGTCGGTTCCGTAGAATCCTCGGTTTTTGGGCATAAAAAAATCGCGAAACATAAGTTTCGCGATTTTTGCTTTGGTGACCCCAACGGGATTCGAACCCGTGTTGCCGCCGTGAGAGGGCGGAGTACTAGGCCGCTATACGATGGGGCCGTATGCTGAAGATTAATCTTCAGCTCACCAAATCTCTTTGGTGAAGCGCTGGGATACCAGGACTCGAACCTAGAATGACGGAACCAGAAACCGTTGTGTTGCCAATTACACCATATCCCAATGTGACTTGGTATTCATTTGCTTCAGCAGCCGAAGCTGATCTGCGCTGAACGCCTTAGCACGAGATATAACTATACCTAAAAAATTCACGGATCGCACATCCTGGGGCAATATCCTCGAGTGATCTGCAGCTCGTTTATTGAAATGCCTGTAAAAGACCTGAGCTTCGCTACACGTCAGCCGATAAATTGCCGCCGAAGGAGGCAGGTCCACTTGACCTGTCACTGCGTGCTGAGACGACTGCTTAATGCAAAAGAGGGAACCGAAGTTCCCCCTTAGCTGTGTGTCGGGATAACAGGATTCGAACCTGCGACCTCGTCGTCCCGAACGACGCGCGCTACCAAGCTGCGCTATATCCCGTGGTTACAACCATTTCACTATACACCCTGCAGAATTCTCATCAATGCCCGGCATAGCTACTCTTTTCTTTGCCGCCAAGTCCTTAGCCGGGCCTCGCAGCTTAAGACCATTAGATAGCTTTCCCAGGATTCAAGATATTCAACGGGTCCAAAAGGTTCTTGATCTGCTGTTGGAGTTCGATCACTTCTGTTGCTTGTTCCCATTGCAACCAATCTTTTTTGATCAGCCCGACACCGTGTTCGCCAGTAATTGTGCCGCCCAGTTCCAGTGCAATACGTACGGAGCTTTCAACTGCACGGTCAAGCCTCGCTAGTGGCTCGTTGCCGTCTTCCGGTTCTACAGAAAACGTCGGATGCAGATTGCCATCCCCTACATGCGAAATCATCCGCATGTTTACGTTTTCGTCCCGCGCAGCCCGTTGAACGCGGTGCACGTATTCAAGCATCTTGCTTTTCGGAATCGCGACATCCTCTCCAGTCCGGTAAGCATCGTCTTTAGTATCACCCCGGCTGGTTCGGCGCATTTCGATCAGTTGCGTAGCACTCGGATCTGCCGAATTGCTTAGCTGGGCATTGCGGTCTGCGAAAACACTGCGGAGAGCGGTTTCTTCACGCTCGGCGCCATAGCCATCCAGTCGAGCCAAGAGCATGGCACCGCCGTGACCTGCGTAATTCGTCGAGTACTGTTCATCAAGAATGAGCAGAGTCGAATGATCAATGAGTTCCAAAATGGCAGGCTGAATTCTGGCTTTGGCAATCAGTTGAACGCCCTCGACTGCTTCTTCCAGGCTGGGGAACAATAGAGCTATGTCTCGCTCGTCTACCGGGAGATAGCGCAATCGGAGAACTGCGCGAACGACAACGCCCAGCGTGCCCTCTGACCCTATGAAAAGTGCGGCGAGATCATACCCTGCTACACCCTTGAACGTATTCTTGCCAACGCGGATTAGTCGGCCGTCTGCCAATACTACGTCTAGGGAGAGCACTGCTTCTCGGGTCACGCCATACTTCGCGCACCGCAGGCCTCCCGCGTTGGTTGCGATGTTGCCGCCAATTGTAGACATCTTGTAGCTAGCAGGATCCGGGGCGTACATGAGGCCGAATTCGGAAACGGCTTCGTTCAGCTGATGATTGATGACGCCAGGTTCAACCACAGCGACCTCATCTTCCGGGCGGATCTCTAGGATTCTATTCATCTTGCTCAAGTTCAAGACGACGGCATCACCTAGTACGTGTACACCACCAGAAACACCTGTGCCGGCACCGCGGCTAATGACCGGTACCTTGTATTCGCTAGCCAAGCGTAGAACGTGTTGTACATCCGCTACGGAACTGGCGAAAACCACGGCCAGCGGTTCAATGGGATCCCCCGACAACTGACCGAAGTCTCTAGAGTTTTCTCGAAGCAGCGGGCCCGCTGTTTCAATGGCATTCTCTGGTAATGCCGCGCTGAGGGCATCTAGAAATCCGGCATGGGAAGCGGCCATCTTTATCTCCACGGATCGTTGCGTGCAAGTATTTACCTGAGACTACGGCTTTTGAGGGTCTTTGCCGAACTTGATGACTTGGCAATTTACTAGTAGCTCGGTTCAAAACTGCGTTTGCACCCTCATGGCCAGCCAGTCCGGGGCCGGCATACGTCATTGCCCTATTATTTATCGGGCTAAGACCGTTCAGCTGCTGCATTTTCTTTCGATTGCGCTGCTTGGATTTCTGCTGGAAGGGCTTTTCCTCTGACGAATAGTCGATAACAAACGCCCAGGATTGCCACCCAGATTAGACCGGTAATGAGTGCACTACGCGTATCCGGAATAATGCCGATTAAGATGATCACGAAGATCATGAAGGCCAGCGCCAAGTAGCTACCCACTGGCCAAAGCGGAACTGGGAATGCAGATGGTTCAAGATTATCTCTGTCTATCCGGTGCTTCATCCGAATATGAGAGATCAGGATCATCGACCAAACAACGACGGTGGCGAAAGTAGCCAATGCAGCAATGAGGAAGAAGATCTCATCTTCGAACCAGATGTTCAGCACTACACCAATAAGCAATGCGCCGATCATCGATAGTGAGGTCACCCATGGGACCCCGTTAGCCGTGGTCTTCGTGAATACCTGTGGCGCCTGGCCTTGTTTAGCCATACCGTGAATCATGCGTCCCGCGCCGAAGATGTCTGCGTTGATTGCTGAGAGTGCCGCAGTGATGACGATGAAGTTCAGGACATTTGCTGCTGACGAGAAGCCGATGCTGGAGAAGATCGAAACGAATGGACTTTCACTACCATCAATCGTGTTCCACGGCTGAATGCACATGATGACACCGAGCGTCAATACGTAGAACAGCAAGATGCGCACTGGCACAGAGTTAATTGCCTGCGGAATGACTTTACGCGGGTTTTGCGCTTCGCCAGCGGTAATGCCGATCACTTCGGTGCCGCCGAAGGCAAACATGACAATCGTCAGGGAAGCGAGAATGCCCCAGACACCATGCGGCATGAAGCCGTCGCCAGCAAAGAGATTGGATAGACCTGCAGCTCCTTCGCTTTGGTTGCCCAACCCGAAGACGATTACGAGAACGCCACCAGCGATCATTGCCATGATAGCGACGACCTTGATCAAGGAGAACCAAAATTCCAGTTCGCCGAAGACTTTGACCGAGAGCAGGTTCACGGCGGCAATGAAGAAAACAACTGCCAGGATCCAGATCCATCGTTCGACGTTGGGAAACCAGAAACCCATATATACGCCAAAAGCTGTCACGTCAGCCAGGGCCACCACAAACATTTCAAACGTGTAGGTCCACCCGGTTGCAAAGCCAGCAAAGCGTCCAACGAATTCAGTGGCATAGCTTCCGAATGAGCCGGAGGTCGGATTGCGGACTGCCATTTCTCCCAACGCACGCATCACCATGAACACCACTGCCCCACCGAGTATGTATGCCAACAGCACCGCTGGCCCAGCCATTTGAATGGCGCTTGCGGAACCATAGAACAAGCCTGTGCCAATAGCAGACCCTAGAGCGATAAACCTGATGTGCCGTGTGCTTAAACCACGTTTCAAGTTTTGACTTGTCTGGCTAGTACGCATGCTGCTCCTCCGAGATTCCTAACTGCATCAGAGGTTTGCCGCTCACTTTTCATGGTGTGCTTCAACCCCGACATCCATGTAATCGCAGTCACACGCATCTTGGAGCGGGGAAAAGACAAGATAGTCCGGTACCTCAGACTCGTGGTGAAAAGAAGCTGAGATACCGGACGGCAATTCTTCCAACGGATATCTCGGGACAGCGTGATGGGCATTCTGGAATTTCGACCACTCGCGAGCTGTAGATAGAAGTACACATCCCGGCAGGCAATGCAGTCAGATACTCGTGAATCCAATTGAAGGATCATGCTGCGCGATCCTCACCAACGACCTTGAGAATGCTTAAATGTGCTTGCGCAATCCCTCGATATCGAGGCAGGATTCCGATACGGCTGGCTTCAAAGTGCTGCACGTCAGTGGTCAGCAGCCACGCCCGCCTGTGTCCGTCATGTTGTCCACCGGAAGTCAAAGCATCTGCTGTCCGTTAGCATCCGCGTCTTCAGAAACATGATGCCGGTGTCTTCGGGTGGTGGATGACAGTATCTATTGCTTTCAAGGCTTTCCAAGACGAGGTCCACAATGACGTTCATTGGCCTGACCCGGTGAATTCTAGCAGTCTTGGTTCCCTTGGTCGGTCGAATCCCCTTACGCCGAGACCTATGGTTGCCAGTTGCTCTCACCATTGCACGCCGGCAGGTGAATGTGGTGCAACTGCGGGAATCGTCTTCCGAAACGGAGCTGTCGCCTTGGTGCCTGAAACTCAAATTACGCAGTCGACCAGCTGGCATTTTTAGTCGATACCCGTCAGGGAACAAATATGGCTCAGCAAGGCTGGCTGGGCCGACAACCTGATCTTCAATTTGGATAAGAACTCCAGTGAATAATTCTCGGGTAAACTGGCCCTCGTCATCCGGTGCAAGCAACTGAGCTCGCCGGCAACCTTGGCCAACACAAATACCCTGGAGGCCAACACAAATACCCTGGACGCACTGGTCGTTAAAGCAGGAGGGGAGGAGGAACCAAGCAGCACCAGCTGCCCAATTCCCCCTCCCCTTCTCGTTAAACAGGTGAGGCCCCGGCACCAAACGGT
>NZ_JBSHMB010000005.1:0-57610 GCF_053644955.1 Glutamicibacter sp. NPDC055354 | reverse complement strand
TGAGGGTGTGGGAGAGTAGGTCACCGCCGGACTTAACTTGAGTAGATGGTTTGAGGCCCTGGTACCGTTTGGTGCCGGGGCCTCACCTGTTTAACTAGACTATTTAAGCCGTACGCGCATCGGCGGTCCTCACCCTTCCTATCTTCATGGATGTAGATAAGGTGTGTAGTAGAAATAACAAGATCTTCTACACGAGGGGCTTTCCTTGACCACCGAGACTACGAGTCCACTGACATACCGCGACGATTCAATTCGTCCCCAGGACGATCTCTACCGCCATAGCAATGGCAAGTGGTTCGAGACAGCAACAATTCCAGGGGATCAAGGAATTTACGGTTCCTTCATGGAACTCCGCGACCAGGCTGAGGCTGCGGTCCACGGAATCATTAATGAAGCAGTACAGAAGGTCGATTCCGGTGCAGAAACTGACGCCGCCACCCAGCGCATTGCCCGCCTCTACAGCTCATTCATGAATGAAGCCGTTATCGAAGAACGCGGTGCCGATCCGGTTGCTGTCTTTTTGAATACTATTTCGGATATCCAGAACACCGAACAGCTGCTCGAAGTATGCGGTTTCTTCCAGCGCAAAGGCATCAGCGGCTTCATGGATATCGGCGCGATGAACGACGCCGGCAATCCGGACCGGAACCTGCTGACCTTCCTGCAAGGCGGCCTGGGCCTGCCTGATGAGTCCTACTATCGCGAAGAGCAGTTCGCTGAAACCGTATCCGACTACCAGGACCACCTTGGCCGCCTGCTGGCCCTTGGCGGTATTGCTGATGCCGAAGTCGCGGCCGCACATGTCGTAGCGCTCGAGAAGGCCATGGCCTCGCATCACTGGGACCGGGTCAAGGTCCGCGATGCTCAGGCACGCTACAACCTGATGTCCGATGAGGAGCTTTCCGCGCTTTTCCCGGGTGTGAGGACCTGGCTGGCAGGCGCCGGCATTGAGCCGAAGTACTACAGCGAAGTTGTCGTCTGGCAGCCAAGCTACCTTCAGGGATTGTCTGAGCTATTCGGCTCCCAGCCGCTGGATGCCTGGAAGAACTGGTTGCGGGTCCAGGTGCTGCGCTCGTTCGCTCCCTACTTGTCCAGCGCATTCGTCAATGAGAATTTCTCCTTCTACTCGGCCAAGCTCGGTGGCGTGGAACAGCTCAAGGAACGCTGGAAGCGAGGTGTCGCATTCACCGAAGGTGCTGTAGGCGAAGACATCGGCCAGCTGTACGTGGCTGAGCACTTCCCTGCAGAGGCCAAGGACGCCATGGACGCGCTGGTCCAGCGGCTCATCGAGGCTTACCGCATCTCGATCAGCGAACTGTCCTGGATGGGACCGGAGACCATCGAAAAGGCACTGGATAAGCTTTCCAAGTTCCGTCCGAAGATCGGCTACCCGAACCAATGGATCGACTACTCTGCCATCCAGGCTGATGAACTGGACGTCATCGCGAATATTGCCTCGGCGAACGAATTCGAGTTCGCTCGTGAACTGAAGAAGATCGATGACGGGGTGGATCGCGAACTGTGGTTCATGTTCCCCCAGACGGTGAACGCCTACTACCACCCGCTGCTGAACGAAATCGCGTTCCCAGCGGCAATCCTGCGCCCGCCATTCTTCGACGTGAACCGCGACATCGCCTCGAACTTCGGCGGCATCGGCGCGGTCATCGGCCACGAAATCGGCCACGGCTTCGATGACCAGGGCTCGCAGTTCGATGGCACTGGCCAGTTGACCAATTGGTGGACCGATGAGGACCGGGCTTCCTTCGAGAAGCTGACCGCCAAGCTGGTGGACCAGTACAACGCGCTGTCCCCTTCAGAAGCCCCGGAACACAACGTCAACGGTGCACTGACTTTGGGCGAGAACATCGGCGACCTCGGTGGATTGGGCATTGCCTACAAGGCCTACAAGCTCGAGCTGGCCGCCCTTGGCATACAGGAAGATGAAGTGATCGACGGCATCACCGGAGACCAGCGCTTCTTCTACTCCTGGGCCGAATGCTGGCGCACGCTGATTCGACCGGAGACCGCGGTGGTACGCGTGACCACCGACCCGCATGCACCCGGGGAGTTCCGCTGCAACCAGGTGCCGAAGAACCTGGCATCCTTCCACGAGGCCTTCGGCACCAAGCCCGGCGATGGCATGTGGCTGGATCCAGCTGACCGCGTAGAAATCTGGTAAACCGCATAACTGAATGGATAGGGCAGGGGCAAAGCCAGCTTTGCCCCTGCCCTATCCTGCGTTGCGGGCCAAGATCACTGTGTAAGGCTGATCATGAAGGGCTTCAACTGCACGCCATGACACGTAGAATGGTCTATTGTGACTTCCGAAAATAATTCCGCACAGGCCCCAGATCCAAACGACCAGCGACAGGTGCGCACCGATAAGCGCAACCAGCTGCTGGCCAAGGGCGAGGAAGCCTACCCGGTAGGCATAGCTCGCACCCACTCGTTGCAGGAAATCCGCGACAAGTACGAGCACCTCGAAGCTGGTGAAGAGACCGAAGACGTCGTCGGCATCGTCGGTCGCATCGTTTTCATGCGCAACACCGGCAAGCTGTGCTTCGCCACCTTGCAGGAAGGCGGCCAGAAGGGCGAAGGGGTTCGCCTGCAGGTCATGCTCTCGCTTGCCAACGTTGGCGAAGAGCGCCTGGCCCAGTGGAAGTCGCTCGTCGATCTGGGCGACCATGTGTTCGTGACCGGCAAGGTCATCTCCTCGCGCCGCGGCGAGCTGTCCATCATGGCAGACGCTTGGGAAATGGCTTCCAAGGCCCTGCGCCCACTGCCGGTGCTGCACGCCGATCTGAATGAAGAGACCCGCGTGCGCCAGCGCTACGCCGATTTGATCGTGCGCAACGAGGCCCGCGAAATGGTCTACAAGCGCGCCGCGATCGTCCGCGCCGTACGCAACACCCTGGAGAACCGCGGCTACGTCGAGGTTGAGACCCCGATGCTGCAGCTGGTTCACGGTGGCGCTTCGGCCCGTCCATTCAAGACGCACCTGAACGCCTTTGACCAGGAAATGACCCTGCGCATCGCAACCGAGCTGTACCTCAAGCGGTGCGTCGTTGGCGGTGTCGACCGCGTCTTCGAGGTGGGGCGCATCTTCCGCAACGAGGGTGTCGACTCGACCCACTCGCCGGAATTCACCACCTTGGAATCCTACGAAGCCTACGCCGACCAGTACGTCATGGCCGATCGCATCAAGGAAATCATTCTCAATGCCGCTGATGCCATTGGCGCCGGCCGCACCATCGAGACCCTCAAGGGCACCGCTAACTTGGACGGCGAATGGCGCTGGGTCAGCGTCTACCCTGGCCTGTCCGAAGCTGTCGGCGTGGAGATCACCCCGGAAACCGAAGCTTCGGTACTGCGCGAAGTCGCTGCGAAGCACGAAGTGAAGATCGATCCGGCCTGGGGCGCCCAGAAGCTGGTCATCGAGCTGTTCGGCGAAATCGTCGAGCCGACCTTGATCGACCCGACCTTCGTGTGCGACTACCCGCCACTGGCACAGCCGCTGGCACGCCCGCATCGCTCGAAGCCGGGAGTCATCGAGGCCTGGGACCTGATCATCGGCGGCATGGAGCGCGGTACCGCGTTCTCCGAGCTGATTGACCCGGTGATCCAGCGCGAGCGCCTGACCGAGCAGTCCCTGATGGCTGCTGGCGGCGATCCGGAAGCAATGCAGCTTGACGAAGACTTCCTTCGTGCATTGGAATACGGTGCACCGCCGATGGGCGGTATCGGTTTAGGTATCGATCGTCTGGTTATGCTTTTCACCAACGTCGGTATTCGTGAAACTATTCTGTTCCCACTCCTAAAGCCGGAGGCATAGGAATGCCATATATTGAGGCGATCGTCCCGACAATCGGCCTGGCACTGCTTTTCTGGTACGTGATGAAAGCAATTACAAACGCGGATCGAAAAGAACGCCAAGCTGAAGCTGAAGCTGATGCGCTAATTCAAAATCGCTCGGATTCTAATAATCCAGTAAACGAGAATTAGTCTTTCCTGAAAGAACCTTGTGAATTCTGATGATAATTAGAGTTTAGTGCGGCTATTTGTATATGCTTGTTGCTTGAAATGGGCTGATGATCGAATGTTAGTTGGTCCAGTACATTCAAGCTCGGAGGAATTCCTAAATGGCACGTCAGGTTCAAATTGCCCTGATCGACGATATTGATGGTAGCGAGGCGACTGAATCTATTGCATTCAGCGTCGCTGGTCAGCATTTTGAAATCGACCTGAACGACGAGCATGCTGCTCAGTTCCATGCAGCCATTGAGCCGTACATCGATGCGGCGCGCTCGTCGAAGCAGACTGCAGCGAGCGAAGCTCCAGCAATCCGCGCATGGGCGAAGGAAAACAACATCAAGGTCAACGCACGCGGACGCCTTAATGCAGAAGTTGTAGATGCCTACAATGCTGCAATGCGCAAGGGCGGACGAAACCGCGCGAAGTAATTTGCGAGGTTTTCAACAAGTCTCAATATAAGAGCCGGCACGCAATGCGTGCCGGCTCTTATTCTTATAACGACGTTCGTAATTCATCTAATACTTTCATTGAACATCGCAATATTGGCGAGCCAAGTAAATCTGGAAATTAATTGCACCTCAATTACGGATTTCCGGTACCAGGGGACCGCTTCGGTTATCCCTGTGGCGAACAAGGGCGCATTGCCGGCGCTTGGTGCGTAGCATCGAATTATTGGTAAGCAAGGAGTGTGCCGAAGATGTTTGAGAGATTTACCGACCGTGCCCGTCGAGTTGTCGTGCTCGCCCAAGAAGAGGCGCGCATGCTCAACCACAACTACATCGGCACCGAGCACCTGTTGCTCGGTCTAATCCACGAAGGCGACGGTGTCGCCGCAAAGGCGCTTGAGTCGCTGAATATTTCGCTGGGTGCCGTTCGTGAGCAGGTTCAGGAGATTATCGGCAAGGGCCAGCAGGCGCCTTCCGGTCATATCCCGTTCACTCCTCGCGCCAAGAAGGTTTTGGAGCTCTCGCTGCGCGAAGCGCTGCAGCTGGGGCATAACTACATTGGTACCGAGCACATCCTGCTCGGCCTGATCCGCGAGGGCGAGGGCGTCGCAGCCCAGGTACTGGTGAAGCTGGGCGCTGACCTCGGTCGCGTGCGCCAGCAGGTCATCCAGCTGCTCTCGGGCTACCAGGGCGGCAAGGAAACTGCCTCCGCTGGCGTCAGCTCGGGCGGACAGCAGGAAGGCACCCCGGCAGGCTCGGCGGTGCTCGACCAGTTCGGCCGCAACCTCACCGCAGCTGCCCGCGAGGGCAAGCTCGATCCAGTGATTGGCCGCGAGCACGAGATGGAACGCGTCATGCAGGTCCTCTCGCGCCGTACCAAGAACAACCCGGTGCTGATCGGCGAGCCTGGTGTCGGCAAGACCGCAGTCGTCGAGGGCCTGGCCCAGTCGATCGTGCGCGGCGATGTGCCCGAGACCATCAAGGACAAGCAGCTGTACACCCTGGACCTCGGTTCCCTGGTGGCCGGCTCCCGCTACCGCGGCGACTTCGAGGAACGCCTGAAGAAGGTCCTCAAGGAAATCCGCACCCGTGGCGATATCATCCTGTTCATCGACGAGATCCACACCCTCGTTGGTGCTGGTGCCGCCGAGGGCGCCATCGATGCCGCGTCGATCCTCAAGCCGATGCTGGCTCGTGGCGAACTGCAGACCATCGGTGCCACCACCTTGGATGAGTACCGCAAGAATATCGAGAAGGATGCAGCGCTTGAGCGCCGCTTCCAGCCGATCCAGGTCAAGGAGCCTTCGGTAGAGCTGACCACGCAGATCCTGCGTGGCCTGCGCGACCGCTACGAGGCGCACCACCGCGTGACCATCACCGATGGTGCACTGCAGGCCGCTGCCACGCTGGCGCACCGCTACATCTCCGATCGCTTCCTGCCGGACAAGGCCGTGGACCTGATCGACGAGGCGGGCGCACGCCTGCGCATCCAGCGCATGACCGCTCCTCCGGCCTTGAAGGAAATGGACGAGGAAATCGCCACCGTGCGCCTGGAGAAGGAAGCTGCGATTGACGCGCAGGACTTCGAAGGGGCTGCCTCGCTGCGCGATAAGGAATCCAAGCTGATTGAGGCCCGCAACGAGAAGGAGAAGTCCTGGCGCAATGGCGACATGGACGAAGTCTCCGAGGTGACCGAGGACCTTATTGCCGAGGTACTTGCCAACTCCACCGGCATCCCGGTTGTGAAGCTGACCGAGGAAGAGTCCACGCGCCTGCTGAACATGGAAGACGAGCTGCACAAGCGCGTCATCGGCCAGGACTCGGCGATCAAGGCCATCTCCCAGGCGATCCGCCGTACCCGTGCAGGCCTGAAGGATCCGAACCGCCCAGGTGGTTCGTTCATCTTCGCCGGCCCAACCGGTGTAGGCAAGACCGAGCTGGCCAAGGCGCTGGCAGAGTTCCTCTTCGGTGAAGAAGACGCGCTGATCACCCTGGACATGTCCGAATACTCGGAGAAGCACACCGTTTCCCGGCTCTTCGGTGCTCCTCCGGGCTACGTCGGCTACGAAGAGGGCGGGCAGCTGACCGAGAAGGTCCGCCGCCGTCCGTTCTCCGTAGTGCTCTTCGACGAGGTCGAGAAGGCGCATGCCGACTTGTTCAACTCATTGCTGCAGATCCTGGAAGACGGCCGCTTGACCGACTCCCAGGGCCGTGTGGTGGACTTCAAGAACACCATCATCATCATGACCACCAACCTCGGCACCCGCGACATCTCCAAGGGTGTGATGACCGGCTTCCAGTCGGCCGCGGATACCAAGACCGGTTACGAGCGCATGCAGGCCAAGGTCCAGGAAGAACTGCGTCAGCATTTCCGCCCTGAATTCCTGAACCGTGTTGATGACACCGTGGTCTTCCCGCAGCTGAACCAGGACGAGATCGAAGAAATCGTCGACCTGTTCATCGCACGCCTGGCCAAGCGCCTGGAAGAACGCGAGATCACCATCGAGCTGACCCAGGCTGCCCGCAGCCTGCTGGCCCAGCGCGGTTACGATCCAGCAATGGGTGCCCGCCCGCTGCGCCGCACCATCCAGCGCGATATCGAGGACCAGCTCTCCGAGCGCATCCTCTTCAGCCAGATCGTTGCGGGCCAGAAGGTCACCGTCGACGTCGAGGGCGAAGGCGAGAGCCGCAAGTTCGTCTTCCACGCTGAAGGCGGCACCGGCCAGCTGGAAGGCGAGCCGGCACCTGCAGCACTGGAAAGCTAGGCCGCAAAGGCATAACCCATAGCCGTGGAACTGACAATGTTCAGTTCCACGGCTATTGGCTTTAATCCGGCCATGTCGTAGGCTCAACACATGAAGAAGCGAAGCAAAGGGCAACAGCTGATTGCCGCTTCCTGCCTCGCAGTCATGGCCTATTCAGCCCTGTACCTTCTCCTCCGTCCCCAGCTTCCTGGACAATTGGTGCGCCATGCCGGCACCGACGGAGCCGGATACGGCCCAACGTGGCTGGTGGTGCTGGTGATTGGTGCCGCGGGCACGCTCAGTATTGCCATCGGCATCATTGCCTACCGCGACTTCACCTCATTGGGGCACTGGAACCCGGGACCGAAATCGATTGTGGTCTGCTTCCTGGCCGCTGGCTTCGGAATCCTCGGACTGGGCGCTGCCATGCTTCTCGCTGCCATGGGAGAAGACGCCGCGCAGCAAGGCACCCTGCCTATTGGCATGGGACTGCTTGGGCTGATCGGGGTCTTCGCGCTTTCCGCCTCGCTGCTGGCAAAGGCATTGCCCCAGGCGGAGCAAGAAAGCCTCGACGCCTGAAGAGCAATCGATTCCCTCCGGGCGTGCTGGACTTAGCGTGCCACCGCCTTGGCTACCAACTCGGCAAGCATTTCTTCGAGCTGCCCATCAAGCGCGGTAATGGCGAAAGAGGTGGGCCATAGGGTGCCCTCATCCAGCTGCGCAACATCGTTGAAGCCGAAAGTCAGGTAGCGGGTACCGAACTTCTTGGCATCCTGCATGAAGCACAAGATCTTGCCGTCCAAAGCGTAAGCGGGCATGCCATACCAGGTTTTCGGCTCCAATTCCGGAGCCGTCTCGGTGATGATCCGGTGCAGCTTCTGCGCAAGCACCTTGTCGTTGCCCTCGAAAGAAGCAATCTTCTCTTCCACTTCCTTGCGGGCCTGTTCCGCCTTCTCGGCTTTGGTCATGCGCTTCTTCGAAGTGCGCACCTCAGCGGCCCGCTCTTTCATCGCGGCCTTCTCAGCGGCTGAAAAGCCTTCTTGTTCTGAACTGCTCATGCTTCTTCTCCCTGAACTGCTTGGTTGATACGGACCATATTTCCCGAAGGATCGCGGAAGGCGCAATCGCGCGGACCCCACGGTTGGTCCATTGGCTCCTGCAGGACTTCAGCGCCCGACGCGCTCAAAGTTTCAAAGACCTTGTCCAGATCATTGGTGGACAGCACCAGCGGGCCGATCGCGCCTTTGGCTACCAGCTCGGCCAAGGCCTGCGCATCGGCAGCTGACCGGCCAGCGCCCGGAGCCGAAAGCACCAGGCTGGTGCCGGCGCCGTCGGAGCCGCCAAGGGACACCCAGCGGAAGCCGCCGTTGGCGACATCGGAGAGGACCGTGAAGCCCAGCGCATCGCGGTAGAACGCGAGCGCCTCATCCACATCGAGCACGGTCAAAGGGACATGATTGATTGAAATGCTTGCCATGGCTCCAGCCTAGGGAGCGCCGACCAGATAGCGCTTCTTCAAAACTGCTCAGAATCTCTCGGGACGCAAAAGGATCTTGGCGATGCAGGCAGGGATCTGCTCGGTGGCTGAATGGTCCCGTTCCCGGTATGACGAGGGAGTTTCGCCGACCACTTCGGTGAAGCGCGTGCTGAAAGAACCCAGAGAGGTCCATCCCACTTGCATGCAAGCATCTGTTACCGAGACCGATGCGCGCAGCAGATGCATGGCGCGCTCGATACGGCGGGTGAGCAAATAGGCATGCGGGGTCTCGCCATAGGCCCGCTTGAACTCCCTGGAAAAATGAGCAGGAGACATGGAAGCACGCTGGGCCAACGCAGGCACATCCAATGGTTCCGCATAGTGCCGGTCCATCAGGTCCCTGGCCCGGCGCAGGTGCGCCAGGGTTTTCAGCGCTTCGGCATCCACCGGCTAGCCCCGGTTCCTGGCTCGCAGGACAAGGAATGCACCCAGCACCGTTGAGCACAGGTAGATCCCGGTGACGGTGATCCAGCCCGCGGTGAAGCCACCGGCCGAGCCGACCAGCAGGCCCATGGCCAAGGGCCCCACGGTGAAACCGCCAAACTGGCCCGCCGAGACGATTCCGCTGGCACTTCCCAGGCGGCTTGCGGGGATCACCCGCAGCAAGCCCGCCATCAGCACTACCGAAACTCCCAGGGCCGAGGCCCCGTGCAGGCAGACCGCTAGCCAGAGCAAGGCCACCGAGTGCAGCTGCTGGGCCATCAGGAAGCTGGCACCGCCCGCAGTGGCCAGCGACGCCAGCAGCAGCAAGAGCTTAGGCGCTGATACGCCGCGTGACATCATCTGCCCCCATCCGACGCGGGCGGAAACGCCAATGACGCCAGCTACCGCGGCGGTCAGGCCGCCAGCCACCAAGGAGAAGTCCAGCTCGCGGACCGCAAAGAGCGCCAGGTAGACGTTGGTTGCCTGTACGCCGACACCGTTGATGAAACCGAATAGGGCCAGCGCAAAAATGACGAACTTCGTGGAGGGGGCGGCCGCAGCCACCGGCTGGCTCGCGCCCGCTGCCGCCTTCTGCGGGGCAGGCGCGGCGAGCATGGGGGTTGCGCGGATAACCCGTACAGCGATCACCGCGAGGACCGCGGCGAGCACGGCGCCGGCCAGCGATGCTCCGTTCCAGCCAATGAATGCAGCCAGCAGCGGGAACCCCACGCTGCCTACGAGTTGCGAAACCTGCACGCCAGACTGCTTGATGCCAGTCCACGTGATGCGCTTGGCACTAGGGACGCGCTGGGCCAGAATGCGGTTGGTGACCCCGTTGGGGAATGACTGGGCGAAGCCGGCCAGGCCGGAAGCCGCCAGGAGCAAGACGTAGCCTGCGGGAATGGCTGCCAAGCCCAGCGCGACCGCCGTCGTGCCGAAGATCAGCAGGATCAGCCTGGTATCCGGTTGCCTGTCGGAGAACTTCCCGAAGACGGCGTTACCCAGTGCGGCGCAGCCGAAGCACACTGTCGCCAACAGGCCGAACTGGGATTCGGTGATTCCCAAATCCCTGATGACCAGGTCGCTGGTGGCGTTCAACCCGTAATTAAGCAGGGGAGCGATGCCGACGGCGGATAGGAGGATGGCAAGCAACCCGAATCCGGGGCGTGCTGTTCTAGCTGGCATCCTCATCCTTGCTCCAGTGCGACTTCAATGTTCAAGTTTATCTTGGCACGCCGTGTTGCGGGATGTTCCTTCAATGACATATCCGGCATCTGCTTCGATTCTGCAAACGGTGGGGCATAGGATTTAGAACGTGAACTCTTTTACCGTCCGCTCAGCCAGAACCAGTGATGTCAACGCTATCCGCAATCTTGTGCGCCCGTTGGCCGAGGAACGGATCCTGCTGGACAAGGAAGCGGTCACCTACTACGAGTCCATCCAGGAATTCCTGGTCGCCGAGGACGCGGATGGCAATGTTGTCGGCTGCGGCGGTTTGCACGTCATCTGGGAAGACATCGCCGAAATCCGTACCTTGGCGACCTCGGGTGAGCTGCGTGGCAAGGGCGTAGGCCATGTCCTGCTCTCCGAACTCTTGGAACGTGCCCGGGAAGTAGGGGTTGGCCGCGTTTTCTGCCTGACCTTCGAAGTGGATTTCTTCATACGCCAAGGCTTCAAGGTGATGGCTGACCAGAGTGCCGTGGATCCAGCGGTATACCAGGAGATCCTGCTCTCCCGGGATGAAGGCGTCGCTGAATTCCTGGACCTCGCACGCGTGAAGCCGAATACCTTGGGCAACACCCGGATGATCATTACGCTGGACTGATACTTCTAGTCCATCCGGTCGTAGCGCGCCCGGAATACCAGGTACAGCGCGTAGCAAACCAGGCCCGCACCGATAGCAACCAGGGCAACCGGCCCAAACGGCTGATCCTGGATGGCCTTCAGCGCGCCATCGATGCCGCTGGCCTCTTCCGGGTCGCGCTGTACCGTGGCCACGATGAAGAGCAGGCCCACGGCACCGAGGACTACGCCTTTGGCAGGATAGCCCAGCATGCCCGAGTGCTTGATCGCGCGCGATACCTCGGTATTTCCGGAACCGGAGAGATCCTTCAAGAACTTCCGGGTGGCACCCTTGTAGATGTAGTAGCCGGCCATGGCCAGCAGCCCCAGGCCCAAGGCGATCAGCAACCCCCGGCCAGGGCCGGTCTTCATCATTTCTCCGCTGAAGCTGGTGGCAGTCTTTCCCGAATCACTGGGAATTCCCACCGCAAACCGCCCAAAGGTGAAGCCGACAGCCAAGAAGGACACCGAGATGGCCGCGGACTTGAGCCTGTCCTTCAGCTCGTTTTCGGGCAAGAAGGCCTGCGCCAAGGACCATAGGCCCAGCAATAGTGCGCCGATTGCGCAGATCCACAGCAAGACCATGCCGAAAGGCTGCTCTGCCAAGGCGCCCATGGCTCCGCCCTGATCGGCTTCCGCCTTGCCGCCGGCAGCGACGAAAGCTGCGAGGATTCCCACGGTTGCGTGAAGTACGCCGTTGGCGACGTATCCCAGGCGTGCGGCGCGTTCGAACCATGGGTGCTTGGCTACGTGGCGAACAGCAGCGGCCGGATCAACTGAAGCGTTCATGGGCTAAGCATAGGTACGCATCAGGGCATAAAGCTAGCCGCTTCTGGCTCGTTCCGGGCCGATGCTACGAAGGCAGGCGGATTCCATCTTCTTCGGCGATCGCCAGGCCATCTTTGAGCAGCCCGGCCAGTGCCCGTTCACGCTGCTCCAATGGTGCTTGCAGTTGGTCAAGCGCCACATACCTTGCATGCGATTCATGGGACAGTTCGGCCAGGAAGGACTGCTCTGGCACCGCCTGCTCGTGTTCGCGCAGGATCGCCATGATGGCGCCGCGGACCTGCCGGTCCGTACCCTTCCAAGCTTGTCCCTTCGGGATGTAGTGCGGGGCCGGCTGCCCCTGGGCAATCCATGCGCACTGCTGGAAGACCGGGCATTGCTCGCACTTCGGGCTGCGAGCGGTGCACACCAGGGCACCGAGTTCCATTACCGAAATATTCCACAGATTCGCTGCCTGATGATCCTCGGGTTGGACTTCTGCAGCCCGGGCGAATTCACTGGCGCGCGGGCTTGGCTCGGGCAATGCCATGCCGCCGAAGAGCCGTGCATGCACGCGGCGAATATTCGTGTCCACGACAACGGTGCGCTCGCCGAAGGCAAAGCAGGCGATGGCGGCCGCGGTGTAGGAACCGATGCCCGGCAAGGCCAGTAGCTCGGCTTCGGTGCGCGGGACTTCGCCGTTGTACTCGGTGGTGATCTCCACGGCGGCGGCATGCAAGCGCTGCGCGCGCCGCGGATAGCCCAGCCGTCCCCACGCTTTCAGCGCTTCGGACAGCGGATCCGCAGCCAGATCCTGCGGCAGTGGCCAGCGGCGCATCCATTCTTCCCAAACCGGCAAGACACGAACTACCGGAGTCTGCTGGAGCATGAACTCGCTGACCATGACTTCCCAGCCGCTCACTCCGGGGCGTCGCCAAGGCAGGTCGCGGGCGTTCTCTAGGTACCAGGTGTTGATGGTGTTGTGGATTTGCTGCACCCCACCACTCTAAGCCAGCGCACCGGCCGCCCGGAATCAGCGGGAATGGATTGAAGAACGTGATTTGCCCCGGATCCTACGCCATTACCGGCTTCGGGCAGGCAAATGAATTAGCCTTAAGCCATGAGCAACGCATCAGGGGGGAAACCATCGGCCAGCGTCTACCGGCGCAGGCGGATCACCGTGGCAGTACTTGCCCTGGTGCTCGTCGGCCTGCTTGTCTGGGGCGTCGTTGCGCTGGCCGGATTGTTCTCCCCTGATGAGAAGAAAACTGCGGGCAATGAGCCAAGCGCCCAGCAAACCCAGTCGGTTCCTTCGCCATCGCCAGAGCCGGAAGACGACGAAGCTGCGGCCAAGAAGTGCAAGAGCGACGAGGTCGAGATTACTGCGACTACCGATGCGAAAAGCTACGCCTCGGACAAGAAGCCGACCTTGCTGCTGGGCATCGAAAATGTTTCCAAGCGCGAATGCGAATTGAACGTCGGAACCACGCAGCAGGAGTTCCTGGTTTCCAGCGGCGCGGACCGCATCTTCTCCACCATCGACTGCCTGGACGGCGCAGAAGATGTGAACCTGGCCTTCAAGCCGGGGCAGAAGGAGAACGCGCGCTTCACCTGGAACCGCGAGCGTTCGGCTCCCGGGTGCAAGTCGGTCAGCGTGCAGCCGCGTCCGGGAACCTACAAGTTCACCGCGGCCATCGGCGACTTCGTTTCGGAGCCGGTCACCTTCACCTTGGAGTGAAAAGGCCTAGATGTAGCGATCCAGCAGCGAGGATTCGGCCATGCGGGCCAGCCCTTCCCGGATGGAGCGTGCACGCTGCTCGCCGACGCCCTCGATTTCCATGAGCTGGCTGGTTGACGCTGCCATGAGCAGCTGCAAGTTATCGAAGGACGCCACCAGGCGGTCCCCGACCAGCTTGGGCACCGTGCGGATCTGCGAAAGCAGGCGGTAGCCCTTCGGGGTCAGCTGGTCGTCTTGGCCAATGGTGGAGTGCGGGAACAGGATCTTGGTCAGGCCATCAAGCTCAATGAGCTGGGCATCGGAAACTTCATGCAGCGTCTCCAGGGCACGCTCGATATCCAGCTCCTGGCCTTCTGCGTCGGAATAGTCCCGCAGAAGCAACTGGTTATCCGCCTGGATGCCGGAGAGCAATTCCGCATGCTGGGCCGCCAGCAGGCGCCCATCGATGCCCAGCTCCAGCACGTAGCGGGAGATTTCTTCGCTGGTACGGCGAAGCATCTCGGTGCGCTGCAAGACAGCGAGCACTTCCCGCGCGGTGGCGACATCTTCAATTTCCGCAGCTGACAGGGCGCTGGTGACCTGGTCCAGGCGGTGGCGGTACCGTTCCAAGGTAGCAATAGCCTGGTTGCCGCGGGCCAGCAGGCGCTCGGCTGGCTCGAGCACATGGCGCTCGCCGTCGGCATAGAGGGTGATGGTCTGCATGGACTGCGAAACCGAAATCGTCGGGAACCCGGTTTGCGCGGCTACGCGTTCTGCCGTGCGGTGGCGGGTGCCGGACTCCTGGGTTTCAATCTGCGCATCCGGCATCAGCTGCACGCCGGCCTGCTGGATCTGGCGTCCTGTGCCGTCCAGAATGATCGCGCCGTCCATCTTGGCCAGTTCGCGGATGCGTGTAGGCGTGTATTCGGTGTTGATCCTGAAGCCGCCGGAGCTGATCGACTCCACGAGCCTGTCATGGCCCAGCACTATGAGAGCGCCAGTACGGCCGCGCTGGATCCGTTCAAGACCCTGGGCGAGCTCGGTACCCGGGGCAATCTGGGCCAGAACGGCAAGGAATCCGGGGGTTGGGTGCGCTTTCAACTTGCGTCCTTTCGGCGGGCAGCAACAATCAAGTTTATCCTGCGGGCTTCTGTCGCTGGTTAAACGCAATATCCAGCGCCTGCGCGATGTTCTCCACCTGGAATACGCGGATGCCCTCGGGGATATTCTTCAACGGTTCCGGGGTGGCCGGAGCCATCGCGAAAGAGAAGCCCAGACGCTGCGCCTCGGTGATGCGCCGTGAGATTTCCGGTACTTGCCGAACTTCGCCGGCCAAGCCGACTTCGCCGAAGGCCACGAAGTCCTGCGGCAGCGGGAATTCATTCATTGAAGAAGCCAATGCCAGCGCGCAGGCCAGATCCGAGGCGGGTTCGGCAATTTTCACGCCACCCACGGTGGCGATATACGAGTCCATGGACGACAGATCCATATGCGCGCGGGCCTGCAGCACCGCCACAACCATTTGCGCCCGCGCGGCATCCAAGCCACTAGTGGCCCGGCGGGCAGCAGGGGCATTGCTGCGCGAGAGCAAGGTCTGCACCTCGGCAACCAGCGGCCGGCGGCCCTCCATCGTGACGGTGATGCAGGTGCCCGGCACCGGGGTGCGGGTTCGGGTGACGAAAAGCTTGGAAGGATCGGTCAGCGATTCAATGCCGTCTTCATTCAAATCGAAGCAGCCCACCTCGTCGGTGGCTCCGTAGCGGTTCTTCAGCGCGCGCAGGATGCGCAACCGCGAATGCTTCTCGCCATCGAACTGGCAGACCACGTCCACCAGGTGCTCGAGCAGCCGTGGGCCGGCGACCGAACCTTCCTTGGTCACGTGGCCGACCATGATGGTGGACATGGCCCGGGTCTTGGCCGCGTTGATGATCGAGGCAGCGACTTCGCGCACCTGGGAAACGCCGCCGGCAGCGCCGTCCACCTCTGCCGAGGAGAAGGTCTGCACCGAGTCCAGGATCAGCAGCTGCGGATCGATCTCCTGGATCTGCCCCAAGGCCAGAGCCAGGTCGGTTTCGGCGGCCAGGAACAGCGTATCGGCGATGGCGTTGATGCGTTCGGCGCGGGACTTTACCTGCGCGGCGGACTCTTCACCGGTTAGATAGAGCACGCGCAAGCCGGTTTGCGCGGCTTTCGCGGCAACGTCCAAGAGCAGCGTGGACTTGCCCACGCCAGGTTCGCCGGCCAGCAGAATCGCGGCTGCCGGAACCAGGCCGCCACCGAGCACGCGGTCAAGTTCGGAGACGCCGCTGGGGCGGAAGGCCGCTTCGGAGCCGTCAATCTGCGCGATCGGCTTGGCTGGGTGGGCCACCTTGGCCGCGGCTACGGTACGGGCGGAGACGACACCCACTTCTTCGACGGTGCCCCAGGCCTGGCATTCGCCGCAGCGGCCCACCCACTTAATCGTGGTCCACCCGCATTCAGAGCATTTGAACGATGCGGAAGACTTGCTGCGAGTGGAGGTTTTGGCCATGGCTCAATGCTATCGAGCTATGCGGACATTTTCGTTCAGGACAGCTTGGGCAGCACTTCGATGGCTTCTTCGTGTTCGCGGCCGGCCGCTTCGAGCAGATCCACCACCATCGGGCGCAGCAGCAAGACCAGGCCTTCGCCCTGGAGTCCCTCAACTCCCAGGGCGCGCGGATCCAGCTGGGCGGCGACGCCTTCGAGCTGCAGCTGGGCGGCCTTCTCGTATTTGCGTTGGCCAGCCACCGTGGTTTCGCGCACCGAATGCGCCAACGTGTTGACCGCTTCGGATAGCTCGCGCATCAGGGGAGCCAAGGTTTGCGCGCCTTCCGGGGTCAGTGCGCTGTTGCTGAGCACGGAGGCAAGGCGCCGGGCGAAGACCCGCGAGTTGCGGGCGGCCCAGTCGTAGTGGTTGAAACGCTTGGATAGCCGGTTCAGTTCATGGCGGTGGCGCCGTCCGGTGGGGGAAATCGTTGCGATTTCCTTCGAAGCGCGGAAGGCGGCTGGCAGCATATCCAGGTACTTCTGGGTTCCGCGAGCCTTGATCAGTGCGTGGAAGGCTGCGCGCCGGTCATCGTCGCGGATGGCCCAGGCGCATTCCAAAAGCGCTTCGGAGAGCTCCTTGAACAGATCCGATAACGCGGACACCGGGCTGCGCCGCGGGTCGGTAGGCCAGAAAATAATCACCAGCAGGGCAAGCAGGGACCCGGTCAGGGCATCGATGGAACGGGCAAATGGCCCATCCGCGCTGATGGGCAGCAGCACTACCAGTGCCGATTGCATGCCCAGCTGGGTGGAGAAGATGGCACCGGAATCCAAATAGCGGGCAATGACCAGACTCAGCGACATCACCAGTGCGGCCTGCCAGATCCCCTGCCCGAACCAATGCATGAGGGTATCGCCCAGCGCCACCCCCAGGGTGCACCCCAGGGCGACTTCGGCGGTTTTGCGCACGGTGGTGGAGGCGCCGAAGCCCAGGGAAACCAGCGCGCTGGTGGCTGCGAAAATCGGCTGGGAATGTCCCCAGATGCTTTCGGCGATCCAAAACGCTCCGATTGCGCCAAGCGTCATGCGCAGGATTCTAGGCAGGGAGTTGCGCGAGCGTATCAGCCCAGCGCGATTGCGCTGCGCTATGAATCCGAATAGATGCGCTGGCATGCGCTTCACTTTCCGCCCAGTTGCCATGGCTTCAGTCTTCCACGTGTTCGGCGGCAGGTGGCAGAAGCTGCTGGGATATTGCGCTGGTGAGCAGGATCACTTGGCTTCGGGTATGTTGTTAACCTTATGTTCACCTTTGCCGGGGGAGCTGGTTACTTTCGATCTTTAACGTCGTAGATGAAGCGGGAAGACGCCGCTGAAGGTTTTACATCGATCTACCAACATGGGGAGTAAATCTCGTGAAGCTCAATCGCTTTGGCAGCGCAGCTGCTGTTCTTTCCGTAGCGGCACTCGCGCTGACCGCTTGCGGCTCGGATAACCCAACCGCCGCAGCAGGTTCTGAAGGTGCCGAGGCGTCGGCAGCATCCGGTGTCACCGGAACCCTGACCGGCATCGGCGCATCCAGCCAGAACTCGGCCATGGAAGCATGGACCACCGGCTTCAAGACCGCTAACCCGGAAGCCAACGTGCAGTACTCGCCAGATGGCTCCGGCGCAGGCCGCGAAGCATTCCTGGCCGGTGGCGCGCAGTTCGCCGGCTCGGATGCATACCTGAAGGAAGACGAAGCCGAAAAGGCCAAGGAAGTTTGCGGCCCAGAAGGCGCATTCAACATCCCGGCCTACGTTTCGCCGATCGCGATCGCTTTCAACCTCGAAGGCGTTGAAGAGATCAACATGGACGCAGCCACCATCGCCAAGGTGTTCAAGAAGGAAATCACCAAGTGGAACGATGAGGCTATCGCCAAGCAGAACGAAGGCGTTGAACTCCCGGACACCGCAATCACCGTGGTGCACCGCAATGATGAGTCCGGTACCACCGAGAACTTCGTCGAGTACCTGAAGGCCGCAGCGGCTGACGTTTGGAGCTACGATGTTTCCGGCGACTGGCCAAGCGACATCCAGTCGGAGAATGCCAAGGGCACCTCTGGCGTGGTTTCGACCACCACCTCCACCAACGGCGCAATCACCTACGCCGACTTCTCCGCAGTGGGCGGCCTGTCCACCGTGAACGTGAAGGTCGGCGAGGAATACACCAAGATTTCTGCTGAAGCAGCTGCCAAGGCACTGGAGACCGCAACCCCAGTTGAAGGCGCAGCCGAGAACGACCTGGCTCTGGACCTGGAGCGCGACACCACCGAAGCGGGCACCTACCCAATCGTCCTGGTTTCGTACCACATCTTCTGCAGCAGCTACAAGGACCAGGCAACAGCCGATCTGGTCAAGGCCTTCGGCAACTACGTCATCTCCGAAGACGGCCAGAAGACCGCGCAGGCTTCGGCAGGCAACGCCCCGATCTCGGCAGCCATTGCCGAGAAGGCAAAGAAGTCGATCGACGGCATCACCGTCGCCGAGTAGTACCCCGCCGGGCAACCGGCACTAGGTGCGGGTGGACGAACTCACCCACCCGCACCAGCAGTACCCCTCCACCCCCGCAGTGAAAACTGCACCACCCCCGTTTCGTAAAGGCTCTAGCCATGACTACCAATGCTTTGACAAGCAAGTCATCGACTTCCGGCCGCGCTGGTGACAAGATCTTCTCCGGTGCCGCCCTGGGCGCCGGTGTCCTGATCCTGATCACGCTCTTCGCGGTCGCGGTCTTCTTGCTGATTCAAGCCCTGCCGACGTTCTTCGCCGATCCGGCGGAGATTTCCGGCGGCGCAGGATTCTTCGCTTACATCTGGCCGATTGTTATCGGCACCGTGATCGCAGCGGCTATCGCGCTGCTGATCGCCACCCCGATCGGCATCGGCGTGGCGCTGTTCATCTCGCACTTCGCTCCACGCAAGGTCGCAGGCCCGCTGGGCTACCTGATCGACCTGCTCGCCGCGATCCCTTCGGTGATCTACGGGGCCTGGGGCTACATGGTGCTCGCTCCGGCTCTAGTGCCCGGCTACGAATGGCTGGCCAAGAACCTGGGCTTCATCCCGATTTTCGAGGGCCCGGCCAGCCAGACCGGCAAGACCATGCTCACCGCCGGCATCGTACTGGCCGTGATGGTATTGCCGATCATCACCTCGCTGAGCCGCGAAATCTTCTTGCAGACTCCGAAGCTGCATGAGGAAGCCGCTCTGGCGCTGGGCGCCACCCGCTGGGAAATGATCACCACCGCGGTGATCCCATTCGCCCGTCCGGGCATCATCTCAGCTGTCATGCTGGGTCTGGGCCGCGCCTTGGGCGAGACCATGGCAGTTGCCCTGGTGCTCTCCACCGGAAACTTGATCCCATCGTTGATCAAGACCGGCAACCAGACGATCGCCGCGGAAATCGCGTTGAACTTCCCAGAGGCCTTCGGTCTGCGCCTGGCAGAGCTGATCGCCGCCGGCCTGGTCCTGTTCCTGATCACTTTGGTCGTGAACATGATCGCCCGCGGAATCATCGCCCGCCACAAGGAATTCTCGGGAGCTAACTGATGAGCACCATGACGACTAACCAGAGCAACAGGCCCGGGGCCCCGACTCCACCGGTGCGCAAGCGCAACTCGCTGGCCAAGGGCAAGCTGCCGAAGTGGGCCATCTGGGCGATCGCCGCAGGCGCCATCATTGTCGGCGCGGCAGCGTCCACGCTGACCGGCTTCAACGTTGCCTCCTTCGCCATCTACTCGGCGCTCATCTTCCTGGTGGCCGCTTCCGTGATCACCACCGCAGCTGAAGGCAAGCGCCGCGGCAAGAACGCGATGTGGACCTACCTGATCTACGCGGCGTTCATCGTCGCCGTAATCCCGCTGGTATCCGTGCTCTATACGGTGCTGGAAAAGGGCATGCCGGGCCTGAACAGCCACTTCCTGTTCAGCTCCATGAACGGCGTGACCGGCGCGGTGGACAATGAATCCGTCGCCAATGGCACCCCGGTAGTCGGCGGCGCGTACCACGCGGTGATGGGCACCTTGCTGATCACCCTGTGGGCCACCTTGATCTCCGTTCCAGTGGGCATGCTGACCGCTGTCTACCTGGTGGAATACGGGCAGGGCAAGGCGCTGTCCAAGGCGATCACCTTCTTCGTCGACGTGATGACCGGCATTCCTTCGATCGTTGCCGGCCTGTTCGCAGCGGCCTTCTTCGGCATGATCCTGGGTCCGAACGCCCGCATGGGCATCGTCGCGGCGGTCGCGTTGAGCGTGCTGATGATCCCAACGGTGGTCCGCTCCACCGAGGAAATGCTCAAGATCGTTCCCAACGAACTGCGTGAAGCTTCCTTCGCGCTGGGCGTGCGCCGCTGGCGCACCATCTTGAAGGTCGTCATCCCGACCGCGATCTCCGGCATCGCGTCGGGTGTCACCTTGGCCATCGCCCGCGTGATCGGCGAGACCGCGCCAATCCTGGTCACCGCAGGCATCGCAAGCCAGATCAACATGAACGTCTTCGCAAACTGGATGTCCACGCTGCCAACCTTCATCTACTACCAGATCCTGACTCCGACCAGCCCGACGAACATCGACCCGTCGGTGCAGCGCGCCTGGGCTGCTGCCCTGCTGCTGATCTTCATGGTGATGGCGTTGAACCTCCTCGCCCGCCTGGTCGCTTCGATCTTCGCCCCAAAGAAGGGCCGTTGAGCTAAGGCTCCGGTCCGGACAAACCCGAACTTTCCAAGGATTACATCATGGCAAAACGCATTGACGTCAACGACCTGAACGTCTACTACTCCAAGTTCCTCGCCGTTGAAGGCGTCTCGATCAACATCGAGCCGAAGTCCGTCACCGCTTTCATCGGCCCCTCGGGCTGCGGCAAGTCCACCTTCCTGCGCACCCTGAACCGCATGCACGAAGTCATCCCCGGCGGCCGCGTCGAGGGCCAGGTCCTGCTGGACGGCGATGACCTGTACGGCGCCGGCGTCGACCCGGTCACCGTGCGCAGCCAGATCGGCATGGTCTTCCAGCGTCCGAATCCGTTCCCGACCATGTCCATCAAGGACAACGTGCTCGCCGGAGTGAAGCTGAACGGCCAGCGGATTTCCAAGTCCGATGCCGATGCCCTGGTTGAGAAGTCGCTACGCGGCGCCAACTTGTGGAACGAAGTCAAGGATCGCCTGGACAAGCCGGGCTCGGGACTCTCCGGCGGCCAGCAGCAGCGCCTGTGCATCGCCCGCACCATTGCGGTCAAGCCGGACGTGATCCTGATGGATGAGCCTTGCTCGGCATTGGACCCGATCTCCACTCTGGCTATCGAGGATCTGATCAACGAGCTGAAGAACGACTACACCGTAGTGATCGTGACCCACAATATGCAGCAGGCTGCACGCGTGAGCGACAAGACCGCGTTCTTCAACATTGCGGGCACCGGCAAGCCGGGCAAGCTCATCGAGTACAACGACACTGCAGCCATCTTCTCCAACCCGGAGCAGAAGGCCACCGAGGATTACGTCTCCGGACGCTTCGGATAAAGATTTCGGATACCGCCGCTCCTTGAGCCGGCGGTAGACGGACCGGAAGGGGGGTCTTCCGGGGATCCTGGAGGGGATCACCGCCAGCGGCGCACCGATTACGGTGCGCCGTTGCACTTTAACTATCCATGTAAAGCACCCTTGACTGTAAAGCACGCTTGGCAGTAAAGTGAGGTTTACATCAATAGGGATAGGGGACAACGATGGATTCAAAAGCAGTTGGCCAGAGCAAATGGGGCCGCTCGCGCTTCGGTGGCGGGTCGGCCGCCCTGATTGCCGTCAGCCTCAGCGCAGGGGCCGTGCTTTCAGCCGGTGCAGGTGTGCTCTTCGCCCGGCTGAACGCCCCGGAGCATTTCGTCTTGGCAGCGTTGCTGATGGCCGCTGGCTTGCTGCCGGTGCTTTCAACAGCTTGCTGGGCGTTGCTGCTGGATCGCGACACCCTGCGCGGTGCCACAAGGAACCCCGAGATATCGGTGGAGAGCCAGTGGTATGACCGAGCTGCCATCGGAGTGTTCCAGGATTTGCTGTTAGTTTGCGGCCTCGGTGGCGCAGTGTTTTCCTTCATTCAGATCCAAGCATCACTTGGACTCGTTCTGGCTGGTGTCGTGCTGCTGGCGTTGCTTGACTTCGGAATCCGCTATTTCATCATTAAGCGGGCAGAAAGCTAGTGGAGAACAATCTCAGTGCATACCGCAGGGAACGCGGGTTCTCCCAGCAAGCATTGGCCGACCTGCTGGGCGTCTCGCGGCAGACCGTCATCTCGCTTGAAAAAGGCCGCTACGACCCGTCCCTGCCGCTGGCATTCAAGCTCTCAGCGGTCTTCGGCTGCAAAATCGAAGACCTCTTCATTCCGGGCGAAGACTAGGCGTTGCCCAGCAGCGGGTGCACCGCCAGCGTGAGAATCGCGCCGCAGGCAACGCAGGCAATCGGGGTCAGCACCCAGTGCAGCAGCACCTTGGTGACATTGCGCCACACCACCGATTCGAAAGACTGGTTATTGCCGGCACCGACGATGCCGCTGGTTACCGCCTGCGTGGTGGACAGCGGCAGGTGCAAGACAAGCGAGCCGAGGAACAGCATTGCCGCGGCTACGCCCTGGGCGATCATGCCGCGCAGCGGATCGAAGTTCACCAGCCGGCGGCCGAGCGTATAGGTGATGCGCCATCCGCCCAGGAGCACGCCAAGCCCCAGTGCCGAGGCCGCGGCCAGCTGGATAGCCCATGTCACGGGCCCCGGGTCCATTGCATGACCGGTGATCAGCACCAGTGCGATCATCGCGCCGGTGCGCTGGCCATCTTGCAGCCCCAGTCCCAGGGCCACGGCGCAGGCGGTGATGGCCTGGCCTGCGCGCGAGCCGTTGTTGACCGAACGCGAGGAGTTGTGGCGCATCAGCCAGGTCGCCGGAATCACCAGCGCATAGGACAACAGGTAGGCGATGACCGGGGTGATCAGCATGGGCAGCAGCACCGAGCCGAGCAGCAGACCCCAGGCCCCGGACATCGACAGGTCGCCCATGAAAGCCGAGGCGCCGCTGGCGCCCACCAAGCCGGAGAACAGCGCATGGGTGGAACTGACCGGCAGGCCGCGCCACCAGCAATACAGGCCCCACGCGCCGGCGGTCAGCAAGCCGCAGATCAGCAGCTTCAATCCGACGACGCCATCGGGGAGGTTGAAGTTCAGCTTGTCCACCAGCGCCACACTCAGCCCCGAGGTCGCCAAGGTGCCGAGGAAGGCGAATACCGCCGCCACAGAGACCGCAATGGCCGGGCGCAGCGCCCTGGTGCGGACGGAGGCCGCAACGGCCGTAGAGGCATCCCTGAAGCCGTTGAGCACGCCATAGCCCAGGGTCAGGACGATCGCGAATCCGGTGAGGACCGAAAGGATGGTCATTTCCCCTAGGACTCCTTCACCAGCACGCGACCCAGGTGGTCGGCGAACTGGCGCAGGGTGTTGGCGGTAAGCATCAGGTGGTCGGCCACGCGCTGGTGGCGGTGGATGGTCCCTGGCTTGGCGAACTTCGCGATCTCATTGACCCACACCAGGTGGGTTCGGGCCGCGCGCTTGGAGAACTGCAGCATCTGCAGCCAGTTGTCTTCCAGGTCATCGAGGTTATGCAGGCGCTGGACCGAATCGGAGGCCAGCTCGGCCAGCTGCGAAATGAGTTCAAGCTGCTCCGAGGAACGCTCGGAAAGCGGGGTGGAGCCAACGGTCATGATCAGTTCGCCGGTGCCGCGCAGCTGTTCCATGGTTTCGTGCAGCAAGCGCGAAAGCGTGTACATGTCTTCGCGGGGAAGCGGGCTGATATAGCTGGTTCGCAGGTGGGTGAGCACCGCGTGCACCAGATCGGAGGCCTCGGCTTCCGCGGAGGCCAGATCCCGCAGCTGGTCCGCACGGGTATCGGGTGAGCCGATCATCTCGGCGACATTGGCAACGGAGGTGCGAATGGTCGTCGTCAACCCGCACAGCAACTCGATGCCGCGCGAGGCGGAGGGAAAGATCTGGAACTTCACTTTACGGCGCACCATTCGATTCGACGGCTTTTGGTACCAACGCAGAACAGTTTACGACGTGGAAGTTAACACCGGGTATTTGAAGGTGCCGGACCGGGAACGCCTCTCGGCGGAAGGCCGCTCGAAGCGGCAGAATTTTGGAGCCCGGGGTTACCAGCGGCCCGGCACCGTTACCTAGTGTTCTCGCCCTACCGGTGTGCTGTCAACCGCAGGGCGGCGCTCGTGCGTTTTCTCACGCTAGCGGCGCACGCTCTTCTCCGCTCCGCTCAGGCAGAGCAGCGCGCAGCAGAACCAGATCGCTCCCGCCGGCCCCAAACCCGCGGCGACCGTACTCGAGATGATCGGCAAAGCTACTTGTCCGACCCGGTTTCCCATGAGCCGCACGGCCAATGCGGCACCGCGGTCCACCGCCGGCACCGAGGTGGAAATCATGGTCATGGTCATCGGCTGGCCCAGGCCCAGGAAGAAGCCGCCGACCAGCAACGCGGCCCCGGAGGCCCACAGCGAATCGATGAAGATCGGGGCCAGCGCGATGGTTATGCCCGAAATGTACAAACTGGTGACCAGCAGGTGGTTGCGTTCGAAGTGGGCCGAGAGCTTGGGGATGAACAGCCGGGAAACTACCGAAGCGAAACCTCGAATGGCCAAAAGCACACCAACATCTTCGGGTGTGACGCCATGTTTCTCCGCCACCAGCGGCAAGAAGGCCGTGAGGATGTCCAGCATGGCCAGCAAGGTCATCGAGGCGAACATGTGCGAAGCCATGCCCTTGATGCGCAAGACCGAGGGAATGGAGGCTTCGGACTTCGCCGGGCGGGTTTGCGGCGCCGTCTTGGAAATCCTCGGCTGCCAGCTCGGAAGCAAGAAGGGGACAGCTAGCAGTGAGCACCCGGCCGCAATCCACAGCGACAGGCTGATGCCGGCGATGCGCTCAGGGGAGACGGCATCGGTACCGGAGCCGAGCACCAATCCGCCAATCAGCGGCCCGATGAATTGCCCAGCCGCGTAGGCGGCCGTGAACCAGCCAAAGCCCTTGTCCAGATCGCTGTCGGGGAAGAACCGGGCGATGGAAGATTGCCCGCCAATGGTGAACATCAGATGCCCGAGCCCGAGCACGGCACTGGCCAGCGCCACGGTCAAGGCATTCGGGGAGAAATTGATGCCGATGCCGCCCGCGGCCAGCAAGGCCACGCCGGCAACCATCAGGAACCGGATCCTGCGGATCCGCGAACTGGCCCGGCCCAGCATCATTGCGGTGAATAGCGGGAGGATGGCATAGGCCGCGGTCACCACGCCGACGGTGAACTCGCCGGAACCAAAAGAGATGAGCTTATAGGTGGTCACCGGACGAATGAGGTTCAGCGCCGTTTGGGAAAGCAGCGCCGTTGCGATCAGGATCAGCAACCAGCGTACGAGCCCTGAAGAGTTGGTCCTCGATGCGGCGCCCACACCCACCTGCCTAAAATTGAGGGGCAACTTCCTCAACCCATCCTAAGGGCGCGGGATCATGTTTCAGTCCAATGCGTCCTGGCGCCAAAGCCGGGCGCAGGCTTCCAGATCCACGGCGGTGCCCATCAGGGCCTTGGCCTGCTGGGTCAGCTTGGTTCCCCGATCACTGCTGGAAAAATCCGCGGCATCGGCATGCTCGGTCATGCCCAACGCCAGTACCCGGCAATAGGCGGCGGTGCGTTCCAAGGCGTGGGCGAAGTCGCCGTCGAAGGCGCCGGAGAGAATCGACCCGGTCATCTTCTTCATCTCCTCGGCGGTCGGCGGCTCGGCCACTCCGGCGACGATGCGTTCGACCTGGGCGCGATGGGCTCCAGCCTGGAAGCGTGCAGAATGCACCTCGGGCTTGCTCATCGTTGCCGCGCGAACCGCATACAGGCGCCACAGGGCACCTGGCAGGGAGCGGGCCGGAGCCTCGCTCCACAGCTGCGCGAGCACCTCCAGCCCTTCTTCTTCGGCCACCGCAATCAGCCGGCGTGAAACTTCGGGGTCGTTGTTGGCAATGCCGCGCTGAACGAAAGCCTGGGCGGACAGATGGGCTGCCTCGGATACGCGCGCCGGATCAGCGCCTCCCTCGTAGGGCTCGAAATCTGCCGGGGCGAAGGGGCGTGGTTTGTGATGGCGGAATCCCGCATCCTGGGCAACTTTTGATCCTGCACGTGCACCTCTCATGCGCTCCAGAATACTCGCTGATCCTGAGTTCTGCGCCAACAAGTGATTTAGCTTGCAAACCCCAAGATCCAGCGGAAATTACGGGTTGCCGAATTGCGGAATACGCCGATTAATACTCATGCCGGTCCATCAGGTAGTATGGATTTTGGCCTTGTGCCGTGCGCCTTTAGCTCAGCTGGTAGAGCACTGGACTTTTAATCCATTGGTCGCGGGTTCGATCCCCGCAGGGCGCACAAAATGAAACCGGACCCGGCTTGCTAACGCAAGCCGGGTCCGGTTTTTCGATTTATTGTCCGGCATGGAACCAGCGGACTGCCCTCGTGCTAGACGTAGGGCTGAAGGAACTTGACCATGCGTTCCATCACCAACGCGCGAGCTTCTGGATCATGCGAGCGAAGCGAGCTGTCGGTGAACAGGTGCTGCTTGCCCGGGTAGGTGAAGAGCTGGGCGATATCGCCGCCCTCTGCTTCAACGAAGCGCTGGGCTGCCTCCAGGTCGCCTTCCTTCGCGAAGAACGGGTCCTGGTCCATGCCATGGATCTGCACCGGGACATTTTCCGGCCACGGCCCGAAGCTCCAGTCGGCGTTCAGATCCACGAAGGATTCCAGTAGAACCGCGGCTATCGCGCCGGGACGCTGCTGCGCGCACTGCTGGGCCAGGGCCGCGCCCCACGAGGTGCCGATGTAGACCAGCTCTTCTGGCAGCTTGCCAAATAGCTTGTCCACGCGGTCCTGGATCTTGTCCGCGGTCAGCTTGCCTGCCATGCGCATCCCGGCATCGAAATCCTTGGGCAGCTTGCCGGCGTACAGATCCAGTGCGTGCACGGTGTGGCCAGCGGCGCGCAATTCTGCGGCCATCTCCTGCACCCCGGGGGTCAGGCCCTGGACGTGATGGAAAAGAACAATCGTAGCCATGGGTGCTCCTAGCGGTTTCTAGCGTTCGTCGACCAGGTTCTCGATGCGCTGCGGCAAGTGCTCAATGGCCATGTCCCAGCCGGGCATCTGGCTATTGATCTCCACGCTGTACCCTTCGACCAGCATGAATTCTGCGCAGGTAAGGATTTCCTGGCCGGAACCCGTTTCATAGATGAAGGCACGTTTGATGTCCTGCCAGAGCAGGGTTGCGGACTGGTCGATCACGAGGCCGCTTTTGACGACTTCGACGGTGCGCTGGGGGTAGGACATACTCAACTTGCTTTCGGGGTCCTTGGCGGTGTGCTTTGAACAAGTCTAAACCGGCAGCGCACCGCCATGGGGTTAGCAAACTGGATTCGGGTAGGACTTCGTTAAGGTTCCCTGAGGGCCGACTTCCAGCAAATAGTCCAGATCCAGCTGCGACAGGAAATGCTGATCGTGGCTGACTACCAGCAACGCGCCCTTATAGGCGCCCAGTGCTTCGCTGAGCTGGCGCACGCTGTCCATATCCAGATTATTGGTGGGCTCATCGAGGATGAGCAACTGCGCGGCTGGTTCTGCCAGCAGCAACGTCGCCAGATGGACCCTGAAACGCTCGCCGCCGGAAAGCGCCGCCACTGGCCGGTCGGCGCTGGCCCCGCGCAGCAGCAACCGGGCAAGCATATTGCGCACGTCGTTCGCGGTTGCTGCTGGCGCCACCAGCGCCACGTTCTGGATCGCGCTTAGTTGGCCATCCAGGCCGTCCAGGCGCTGGGGCAGGTACCCGACCCGGTCCACGAAGAGCGTTCCGCCCGGTCCGGGGCCGGGATCTTCGCCGGCGAGCATCTGCTGGAGCAGCCGGGTCTTCCCGGAACCATTGGGGCCGACAAGGCCCACGCGTTCGGCTCCCTGGATGATGAACTGGTGATCTTCTGCACCTAGCGCCGCGACCTGCTTGCCCGAGGGCAACCGGGGATCGGGCAGCTCGATGCTGATGTGCTCGGCCTGCCGAACCCGCCGATCGGCATCGTCGAGCCTGGCCTGGGCCGAATCGACCTTGCCATCCAGGTTTGAACGCATCTTCCCGGCGTTCGCCTCGGATTTCTGGCGAAGGTGGTTGGCCAGGATCTTCGGCATGCCTCCGGAAAGCTGGGTGGCCCGACCCTTGCGCTTGGCCCGCGCCAACTTCGTTTCGGCCTCTGCCCGTTGGCGCTTTTCCACTTTCAGGGAGGCCTGGGCAGTTCTGGCTGCCTGCTCGGCCGCCTGCTGCTCGGTTTCAAGCTGCTCGCGGTATGAGCTGTAGGGCCCTCCGAAAACGCTGAGCTTCCCGTCGTAGAGCTCCACCGTATGCTCCATGAGCTCGAGCAGCTCGATATCGTGGCTCACCACAACCAGCGTGCCCTTCCAGGCACGTACAAGGTCGTAGAGCAATTCACGGGCAGGGCGATCGAGGTTATTCGTCGGCTCGTCGAGCAGGGTGATGGGCGAATCGGCGATGCGCAAGCCGAGCACTGCCAGCAGCATTGCTTCCCCGCCCGAGAGCGTGGCTGCCTTGCGGCCCAGATCCAGCCCGTCTAAGCCCAGCGGCGCCAGTTCAGCTCGAACCCGGGCTTCGGCATCCCAGTTCGCGCCCACCGCATCGAAATCCGCTGGGTCGACACTGCCGGACTCGATAGCTTCCAAAGCCGCCAGGACCTGATGCACCCCCAGCAGCTGGGCGACGGTCGTGTCCTGTTCCAGAGCCAGCGTTTGCGGCAGGTAGCTCAGCGGTGCGTTCGTTTCTGCCGTTCCGCTCGTTGGGCGCAGCTGCCCGGCGATCAGCTTCAGCAACGTCGATTTGCCGCTGCCGTTGGCGCCGATCAAGCCGGTGAGCCCGGAGGGGAACGTGCCGTCCAGATTGGCCAGGGCGCTTTCTCCCGTGGGCCAGGAAAAGCTGAGGTTGTTCAGGGTAATTGGTGGTGTCAAAGACATGCAGGTCCTCCCGCGAATGCGAAGGGGCTGCCGGCTTGGGGGATCGCAGAATTGGCTCAACCCCGCAGGGGAGCCGGAAAGGAAAAGGATACCGAAGCCGGTAGCCGAAATGAACAAGATGCACCGTTGGGAATCGATGCGGGGTCATCGGCTTGCTCAGTAGGTATCCATGCCAACGAGTGTAGCAGGGGGGGGAATTGGGGTGTTAGCCCCTCAGTACAAGAAGATCGGGAGCCATTCCCGGTTGTGCGCGTGGACCAGCGCGAGGAACAGGACGAAGTCGAAGATTAGGTGCACGCTAACTACATAGGACAAGGACTTGGTCAGCTTGAAGGTATACCCCTGCAGCAGGGCGAAGGGAAAGGTCAGCAACGGCCCCCAGGATTGGTAGCCGATCTCCCACAGGAAGGAGGAGAAGATCACCGCTTGCAGGAGGTTGGCCTGCCAGTCCGGGAAATGCTGGCGCAGCAATGCGAATGCCGTGCAGATGAAGAACAGCTCGTCCCAGATGCCCACCGAATTAACTCCGAGGAAGAGCCGCCAGAAGATGGCTGGGTCCGAGGCATCCGGCCAGTTCTGGTAGGCGCCGGTGCTGATCAGGTACACCGGGAGGATGAAGAAGCCCAGCGCCACCACCCCCAGCAAGTACAGCTTCGCTGCCAGCGGCCACTTGCGGCCGGTGTTCACCGGGAACTTGATGATCTGCTCGCGCAAGGCGAAGCGCGAAATCAGCCAGGGCAGCAGGACTGCCGCGGCCAGCGCGCCACCCATTAATGCCATATGCCCCAGGCTCAGGTCGGCATTCAATGGAACCAGGCTGATGACCACCAAACCGGTTGCGATGAGTCCCAGATGCCGTGCAAGCCTGCGGTCGATGAACCCCGCGCACAGCAGGCTCAGCGCCAGCAGGCCGTAGCCCAACAGGTCGTTTTCGGCGCCGAAGAGGAACACTGCGGAACCCGAGAGCAGGGAGGCTGGCAGCAGCTTCCAGCTCATCGCGGGGCGGTGCGATTCGGTTGGTATCTGGCTCACGGACACAAGCATGCCAGCTGGGCCGGCAGAAAGACACAGCCCGCCGCCGCGGAACCAGTGCTTTAAAGCTTCTGGCCCGCATCCGTCATTTCGGCTGCGGGCCAGAAGGAAAATTCTGGAGAAGTGCTACTTCCAGGCGCGGTGCACCGCGACGATGCCACCGGTCAGGTTGCGGTACTCCACGTTCTTCCAGCCAACGTTGACGAACTTGGCACCCAGCTCGTCCTGGTCTGGCCAAGCTGCAATGGATTCAGCCAAGTAGGCGTAAGCGGTCGGGTTAGGGGAAACCAGATAGCCCAGCGCAGGAATGGCGCGCGGCAGGAACTGCTTGTAGGCCGTCTTGATCGGGGCGACGGTCGGAGTGGAGAACTCGGCGACGACGATCCGTCCGCCGGGCTTGGCCACGCGGCGCATTTCGGACAGGGCCTTCTCGGTATCCGCGATATTGCGCAGACCGTAGGAGATGGTCACTGCATCGAAGGTGTTGTCTTCGAACGGCAGGTCGGTTCCGTCTCCGTAGACGAAGTTCAGCTGCGGGTAGCGCTTGCGGCCCTCATCGAGCATGCCGTGGGACATGTCGCAAGCGGTGACGTCAGCGCCGGCTTCCGCGAGCGGGACCGAGGAGGTGCCGGTGCCTGCGGCGAGGTCGAGAATGCGCTCGCCGGGCTTTGGCGCGATCGCTTCGGTGGTGATCTTGCGCCAGTAGTTCACGATGCCGCCGGTCATCAAGGTATTGAGCAAGTCGTAGCGAGGAGCCAGCTTGTCAAACATTTCCTGAACCTGTTCGGCCTTCTTGTCCAGGCCTGCGCGCGCATTCTGAGAACTCATGGGTCTAAGTCTTCCATATTTGCGCGCGCCAAGGCGCCGGATGTGGGGCGAATCGCCCTTTAGAGAATCGATTCGAGCCGGGCGTAGCTGGCCTCCATCCCGTCGGTCATTCCGGTGGCGAGCACCATGTCGCGGGTTTGCGCATCTGGGTAGGTGATCAGGATCGTCAGCAGGGTACCGCCCTGGTTGGGTGTCAGCGTTAATTCATTCACCGTGGCCGGGTAATCGGTGCCGATCATTTGCTCCGTGGTCCGCTCGTAGGACTGGGGCAGCGTTTCAAGTACGGTTCCAGTGAAACCGAAACCGGAGCCGTCATCGGCAGATAGCGGTTCCCACCAGTACCGGTAGGTCTCGCCGGCCTCTTGCGCCGTCACGCATTCAGCCAACTGCCATCCGTCGGGGCCGAGCATCCAACGCTTCATGAGCCGCTGGTCATGGTGGGCCTGCCAGACTTGCTCCACTGACCCGCGAACCAAGCGGGTAATGCGCACCTGGGTGTCCGACAGGATCTGTGCGTCGGTGATGAAATTTTCGGCATAATTGCGCAGGTCGATGAGGACTTGCTCGATCTGGCTCATGGCCGAACGGGTGCCGTCGATCATGCCCATTGCTACGACCTGCTCCAGGTCCTCGGCGGAGTCGAAGGTGGAGGTGATGGTCAATTTCGTTCCCTCGGATGTCGGATCGAAGGTGAAGACTATGCGATTGGCCGGCAAGTCGGTATTGGGCGTGCCATCGGCGTGCGCAAAGCCGTCACTGACCTCGAAGAATTTGTGCTCGACGACTTCGTTCCAGATCCAGTATCCGTGGAATTCTTCGCCTTCGGGAGAAGTCATGTGATAATTCGAACGGCCACCAGGGGCGGCATCGTGCCGGGTGAAAGTTGCCGGGTATTCCACCGGCCCCCAGAACTTTTCAAGTTGCCGGGCGTCCAGGTAGGCATCCCACAGGCGGGAAACTTTGACCGGGAATTCTGCATGGACAGTCAGTGAGAGGGCTTCGGAATCTTTGACAACGGATGTGACAGGCATGGGAATGCTCCTTAGGTAGCCTCGTCGGCGAGGAAATCATCGAGCCGGCTGATGCGTTGGCGCCAGATATCCTCGAGGGAAGTAAGTAGTTCTTGCGCATGCCGGATGGTATCCGGCTGCCCGCGAACGATGCGTTCGCGGCCACGTGCGATTTTCCTGACCAGGCCTGCGGCTTCCAGCGCGGCAACGTGCTTCTGCACTGCGGCAAAAGACATGTCGTAGCTTGACGCCAGATCCGTGATGCTGACCTCGGCGTGAAGCGTCCGCCGCACGATGTCCCTTCGTGTGGCATCTGCCAAGGCGCGGAAGACCTTGTTCACCTGTTCTTCGCTCAACTCATATACAACCATTTGGTTGTATGTTACTCCCTTCGTTGCGGCTGGTAAAGGGGAATCCCGGAAATTGCCGAAGATAAATTTCTAGTCAACTTATCGCCTTATTTTTGACGTAATTCCGGACGATTTATCACCTAATCGGATTTGCGGGGCAAGGCGGGCTCTTCTCAAGGCCCGGCCCTTCGCCTAGGCTTGTGGGAACTGCGGAGAATAAGCCTTGCTAGCGAGGGGATTGCATGAGTGGGTTCGCCATTGATTGGCCTGGCGCATCGCGTCGCGCTCAGCATGCCCATGAGCTTTTGGGGTCCAGTGGCGCCGGTGTTACCGACCTCCCCTTGCGCAATGACGTGCGTGAATCCTGGAAGCGGTCACTGGAGAATTCTGCTGATCTCCGCGTTCCGTCGGTACTGAGCGATGACCACCTGCGTCTCGCCCGCGAGCGCAGCGAGCTCCAGCGAATCTGGCCCGTTTTCGAAAAGCTCCTGGTCCCCGCTGCCGCGGATGCCAATCTCTTGGTGGCTCTTGCGGATGCTGGCGGCACCTTGCTGTGGGTGGCGGGTGGAAATGGCGCAATGAGCCAAGCCGAGCACGTGGGCTTCATGGCAGGTGCCGACTGGGCGGAAAAGAGTGTTGGCACATCCGCGCCGGGCATGGCGCTGGCAACCGGGACCGGCTCGCAAGTGTCGGGGGCTGAGCACCTCTACGAGCAAGCCCACCGCTACAGCTGCTCGGCGGTACCGATTCGCGATCCGCGCACGGGGCAGGTGATTGGCGCAATAGACCTGACCGGTGGACCGGAAGCCATAGCCACGCACTCCCTGCCGCTGCTGCAGGCGGCGGTCATGGCTGCGGAAACGCAGCTGCTTTTGCCAGGTGCCGGAGTCGTCGCCGACCCCGACTACCTGGACTTGGGGCGCTCTGACGGGGCACATCTGGGATCCGCGCCGATTTCCCTCCGCCATGCAGAGATCCTGACCCTCCTGGCGCATTACCGGGAGGGCTTGAGCACTGCCCAGCTGGTGGAAGAGCTGTTCGAACGTCCTGATGCTGCGGCCGAAGGCACGGTCCGCGCCGAAATTGTCAGGCTGCGCAAGGTGCTCGCAGGCCCAGGCGGGCGTGCCTTGACTTCACGCCCATACCGCCTTCAGTGGGACCTGCATACGACCCTTGGCCGCCTATGGCATGCCCTGGAGCAGGGTGATCTCGATACGGCCCTGCCGCTGTACTCGCCGGGCCTGCTGGCCCGCTCCCAGGCGCCAGGGATCGTTGCGCTGCTGTACCGGACCGAAGCTGCGCTGCGTGAAATGGTGCTGGATCGAGGAACTGCGCATCAGCTGCTGAACCTGGGCCGCCAGCTTGCCGACCCGGGCCTGTTGCGTGCGGCCTTGCGGGAATTGCCCGCGCAATCCCCAGCGCGCTCACTTGTCGTCGCCGAAGTCCAGGCCATCGAGAACTAGGTTCCCGGGCATTGCCGATCCACCCGCTAGGCCCGGAGTTGCCGCTACGGGCATCATGCACGTCCGTTGCAACCTACCTGCAACCTTTATGTGACTAGAGTCACAAGCATGGTTCCGCGATGATGCCGTCGCGGCCAGGACATCCGATTAAGGAGACGTGGAGCAATGGCGGTTTACGCAAACCCGAATACCGATGGAGCACTGGTCAATTTCAAGCCGCGCTACGAGAACTACATCGGCGGTGAATGGGTAGCCCCGGTCAAGGGCATGTACTTCGAGAACATCACCCCGGTCACCGGCAAGGTCTTCTGCGAGGTGGCCCGTTCCACCGCAGAGGACGTCGAAGTAGCACTGGACGCGGCGCATGCGGCGGCTGGCGCCTGGGGCAAGACCAGCCCGGCCGAACGCGCCGTCATTCTGAACAAGATCGCGGACCGCATCGAGGAAAACCTTGAAATGCTCTCCGTGGCCGAGACCTGGGATAACGGCAAGGCGATCCGCGAGTGCCTGAATGCCGACCTGCCGCTGGCAGTGGACCACTTCCGCTACTTCGCCGGCGCCATCCGCGCCCAGGAAGGCAGCCTCTCCCAGCTCGATGAGGACACCACCGCGTACCACTACCACGAGCCGCTGGGCGTGGTCGGGCAGATCATCCCGTGGAACTTCCCGCTGCTCATGGCCGTTTGGAAGCTCGCCCCCGCTCTGGCTGCCGGCAACGCGATCGTGCTCAAGCCCGCCGAGCAGACCCCTGCCAGCATCCTGGTGCTCATGGAGCTGATCGGCGATCTGCTTCCAGCCGGCGTGCTGAACGTGGTCAACGGCTTCGGCGTGGAATGCGGCAAGCCGCTGGCCTCCAACAAGCGCATCCGCAAGATCGCCTTCACCGGCGAAACCACTACCGGCCGGCTGATCATGCAGTACGCGTCGGAAAACCTGATCCCGGTCACCCTGGAACTGGGCGGCAAGTCCCCGAACATCTTCTTCGAGGACATCGCTGCCAAGGATGACGCCTTCTACGACAAGGCGCAGGAAGGATTCACGCTGTTCGCGCTGAACCAGGGCGAAGTCTGCACCTGCCCATCGCGTGCGCTGATCCAGGAAAGCATCTATGACCGCTTCATGGGCGATGTGGTGGCCCGCACCAAGGCCATCAAGCAGGGACACCCGCTGGATACCGACACCATGATGGGTGCCCAGGCATCCAACGACCAGCTGGAGAAGATCCTCTCCTACATGGACATCGGCAAGTCCGAGGGCGCCAAGGTGCTGCTCGGCGGGGGACGGGCGGATCTGGGCGGAGAGCTCTCCGGCGGCTACTACGTGCAGCCGACCATCTTCGAGGGCACCAACGACATGCGCATTTTCCAGGAGGAGATCTTCGGGCCGGTGGTAGCGGTGACCAAGTTCAAGGACTACGACGACGCGATCTCCATCGCCAACGACACCCTGTACGGGTTGGGTTCGGGGGTGTGGAGCCGCAATGGCAACGTGGCCTACCGTGCCGGCCGCGCCATCCAGGCCGGACGCGTGTGGGTCAACCAGTACCACGCCTACCCGGCGCACTCGGCCTTCGGCGGATACAAGTCCTCGGGTATCGGCCGCGAGAACCACCTGATGATGCTGGACCACTACCAGCAGACCAAGAACCTGCTGGTTTCCTACTCGGAAGACAAGCTGGGCTTCTTCTAGGAGCAGTAGCTGCCACGAGCAGCACGAGATGACAACAGACCTCGAAGGTGCGGGGCCAGCCGGGACAGCGTCCGGGGATCGATTGGCCTCATCCCCCGCACGCCAGCCGGCACCCCGCACCTTCGAATGCCATGCAAAGGACAAAGTACATGAGCAAGATGAAAGCTGCAATAGTCGAAGGCTTCGGCGAAGAGTTCCAGGTGAAGGACGCCGAGATCCCCGAGCCGGGCCCCGGCCAGGTGCTGGTGAAGCTGATCGCCTCGGGCGTCTGCCACACCGACCTGCACGCCGCCGAGGGCGATTGGCCGGTCAAGCCGAAGCTTCCGCTGATTCCCGGGCATGAAGGCGTGGGCATCGTGGAAAAGCTCGGCGAAGGAGTCACCGAGGTCGCGCTCGGGGACATGATCGGCAACGCGTGGCTGGCCAGCGCCTGCGGGCACTGCCAGTACTGCCGCACCGGCTGGGAGACGCTGTGCGAAGCCCAGTCCAATGGCGGATACTCCGTGGACGGTTCCTTCGGCCAGTACATGCTGGTGGATTCCCGCTATGCCGCGCACATCCCGGAGGGCTCGGATCCCCATGAAATCGCGCCGGTGCTGTGCGCGGGAGTGACTGTCTACAAGGGCCTGAAGATGACTGAGGTCAAGCCCGGCCAGTGGGTGGCTATTTCGGGTATCGGCGGACTGGGCCATATCGCGGTGCAGTACGCGGTGGCCATGGGCATGCGGGTGATCGCCATTGACGTGGCCGATGACAAGCTGGCGCTGGCCTCGAAGCATGGAGCGGAAATCACCGTCAATGCCTTCGCCCAGGACCCGGCCGAGATCATCCAGCAGAAGGTTGGCGGAACGCACGGCGTGCTGGTTACGGCGGTGCATCCAAAGGCGTTCGGGCAAGCGATCGGCATGACCCGGCGCGGCGGAACGATCGTGTTCAACGGGCTGCCCGCCGGTGATTTCCCCGCACCCATTTTCGACATCGTGCTCAAGGGCCTGACCATCCGCGGATCGATCGTGGGAACACGGCAGGACATGATCGAGGCGCTGGAATTCTATGCGGCAGGGAAGATCAAGCCGACCTTCCATACCCGCCCGCTGGAAGACATCAACGCCGTATTCGACGAAATGCGCCATGGCAAGATCGATGGGCGCGTTGTCATCGACTACGCCGGCAGGGCGTAGCCGGATCCGCAACGGTTGATGGCACGGTACCGGATGCGGCTTTTCGAAGCGGCATCCGGTACCGGTGTCCTGGCCGCCCTGGCCGAGCGATGGACGGTGCGGCCCAAAAAGAGGACACTGGCCACAACGAGATAAATCCGGACGTGGACAACGAGGCAGGAGCAGGACATGAGCACCGTAACCGAAACGCGCGCCGCAATCGAGGGCGAAGAGTTCTCGCGGGTGGCCTTCACCTCCGAAGCCCTGGACCTGCTGCGCAAGCTGTGGGGGATCCATGGCCCGCTGATGTTCCACCAGTCCGGAGGATGCTGCGACGGGTCCTCGCCGATGTGCTATCCGGCCGGCGAGTTCCGCACCGGGGGATCGGACATCCGGCTCGGCGTGCTTTCCCTGGACGGCGCTGATGGCACCGCCCTGGGCGACATTGATTTCTGGATGTCCAAGGAGCAATTCGAATACTGGAAGCACACCAAGCTCACCGTGGACGTGGTCAACGGGCGGGGATCCGGTTTCTCCGTCGAAGCCCCGGAGGGCAAGCGCTTCTTGATCCGCAGCGAGATCATCGAGTTCCCGGCTGGCCCGAACCCCGACTAGGCTTGGCCCATGCGACTGTGGTCCCTGCACCCCTCATTGCTCGACGCCAAAGGGCTGGTTGCCTGTTGGCGTGAAACACTGCTGGCCCAGAAGGTGCTCGCCGGCCAGACCAAGGGCTATACCGGGCACCCGCAGCTTCTCCGGTTCAAGGCGCAGCCCGCCCCGCTGGTGCATATGGGCGGCTATCTGCAGGGCTTGTGGGATGAAGCGGCTGTCCGGGGCTATCGCTTCGACGCCGCGAAAATCCTGCATCCGGCAGCCGCCGCGCAGCTGGAAAAGATCCCGGTCACCCAGGGGCAGGTGCACTTCGAGCGCGAGCACCTGCTGCGCAAGCTCTCCGTCCGGGATCCCGCGCGCATCGCCCGCTTGGAACCGGCAGGGCAGGTGGCCCTGCATCCGCTGTTCGTGCAGGTCCCGGGGCCAGTGGAGGCCTGGGAGAAGGATGCGCTCGCCAGCGGATGAGCTGCTGGCCCGGCAAAATCCTAGAGCAGCTCTGCGCGCAACTGTGCGGGGGACTTGGGCGAGAGCAGCCCCGGGGCCACATCGTAAACGGTCTGCGCACCGGTGATGCCGCGCTGGTTCATCCGGAAGGCGGCCCGGGCGTAAGCCACCAGCACGCTGGAAGTGAATTCCGGGTTGGAGCCAAGGGCCAGCGAATACTCGATGACCTGCTTCTGCTCGTCGCTGGTATTGCCCGAACGGATCACGAACCCGCCATGCGGCATATTCGAATGCTCGGCGGCCAAGCTCTGCTCGTCGATGAACTGCACCGTGGTGTCGTACTGGTCGAAGTAGTGCTCCATGGTCACGATGGCTTCGCGCACCGACTCCGGATCGGCACCGTCTTGGAGCACGACAAAGCACTCGCGCTGGTGCTTCTCGCGGGTGCTCAAGGAAGGGCGCTCGCCGGCCCGGACCCGGTCGATAGCCTCCTGGCTCGGGATGGTGTACTGCACGCCGGCGGCGACGCCCGGGACGCGGCGGATCGCATCCGAATGCCCCTGGCTCAGCCCGCGGCCCCAGAAGGTGTAGGTTTCGCCGTCGGGCAGCAAGGCCTCCCCGAAGACACGGTTGATCGAGAACATGCCCGGATCCCAGCCCACGGAGAGCAGCGCGGTCTTGCCAGCTGCCTTCGCCGGGCCGTCGATGGACGCGTAGTACTCGGGGATGCGGGCGTGGGTATCGAAGCTGTCCACGGTGTTGAACAGCGCCGCGAACTTCGGGCCCTGCTGCGGCAAGTCCGATTTCGAGCCGCCGCAAAGGATCAATACGTCGATCTGTGCGGCGTGCTTTTCCAGCTCATCGATGCCGAACCGCGGTGCCGGCTGAGCCAGCTGGAGGGCCTGCGGATCACGGCGGGTGTAGACGCCCACCAGCTCCATATCCGGATTCTTGGCGATCGCGGCTTGGACGCCGCGTCCCAGATTCCCATAGCCAGCAATACCGATGCGGATCTTTGAAGTCATGCCTGCCGTTTCCTTGGGGGAGTGAAGTTTGCTCAGCCGCGGATGGGCTAAATACTTCGGATTATGCCAACGAATCCCGGGGCAGTGAAACCCTTGACCCTCTATGACCCCGGCTTAGCCGAACAGGCGCTTGAAGAAGCCCTTCTTCGGTTCGGCTTCGTGGCCCTGGCAGCGGTCCTTATTGGGGACATTGCGCATAGTTGCTTCAACGTGCTGGCCGCAGCCAGCCCACGTGGTCTTCTGGCAGATCTTGCATTGAACCTGGCGGCACATAATTTTTTCCTTTTCGTCAGTAATCAGGACAGGGAGAGGAAGAGCTTTTCGAGTTCTTCGACGCTCAGGCCGTCTTCTTCCTCGGAAGCCTTCTCGGGATCGGCGATGCAGTACTGCATCGCGGTGGAGACAATGGCGAATCCGGCGCGGTCCAGCGCGGTGGAGACGGCGGCCAGCTGAGTGACTACCTCTTTGCACGAACCATCGGTTTCCACGGCGTTGATCACCGCATCAAGCTGGCCTCGGGCACGCTTAAGGCGGTTGAGGATCCGCTTGCGGGTCGCTTCGTCAGCAGTACGCATCAATTTCTCCTTGGTACGGGTAGCGGGTTAGTCGTCTTCTGCAATTTCGGCATCCAGGTGTTTGAGTTGGACGAGCAACTGCTCCATAGCGCCAGAGCTCAACGCTCCGGGTTTTGAATGTACAAGTATCCCATCCTTGAACGCCATGAGCGTCGGTATGGATGCAATCCGGGCTGCCTGCGCCAAATCCGGCTGGGTTTCGGTATTCACCTTGGCGAAGGCGATTTCAGGATGCGCCGCGGATGCTTCGTCGAAAATCGGGGCAAAGCCGCGGCAAGGACCGCACCAAGGCGCCCAGAAATCCACGAGCACCAGCCGGTTCCTTGCGATGAACCCAGCGAAGTTCGAAGCTGACAATTCAAGCGGCTTCATCGGGTTTCTCCTTTCAGAACGAGCGGGCAGCGCGCCCCCATCGCCGGAATTTTGTTGCACAGCAGCACCAATGCGCCCGCGAGGGCTGCAACCGCAACTACGACCAGCCCGCCGGGAGCCGGCAGTTCCTGGCTGAGCACGAACACGCCCATGGCCAAGACGAAGTAGCCGAAACCCTTGCGCAAAGCGCGTTCGTCGATCCTGCGCGAAAGCCGTGCGCCGATCAACGAACCGAGGATCGCGGTGGTCGCCAGCCCTGCGGCCAGCGGCCAATCCAGTGCAACTGAATTCAACTGCCCGGCCAGGCCAGTGATCGAATTCAGGGTGATCACCAGCAGGGAGGTGCCCACCGCCTGTTGCATGGACAGCCCGGCCAGCAAAGCCAGTGCAGGGACGAGCAGGAAACCGCCTCCGGCACCGACCAGGCCGGTGACCATGCCAATGCCCAAGCCGACCGGGGCGGACAGCCACAACGGCTGTGTTGCGCTGCCAGTGTTTTTCCGTCCGCGGATCATCCCGCGGGCACTGGCCAGCATGATGATCGCGAAACCGAGCATCAGCAGCTGGGCAGGGATCCCGCTGGCCAGCAGCCCGCCGCCAAAGGCGCCAAGCATGCTGGTGGCCGCGAAGACCATCCCCTGTTTCCAACGCACATTGGCCTTGCGGGCATGCGGGATCAGGCTCGTTGCCGAGGTCGCACCGACCACCAGCAGGGAGGTGGCGATCGCTTCCTTGGCGGGCAACCCGGCTACATAGCTGAGCAGGGGAACCATCAGGATTGAACCGCCGCCGCCGAACAGTCCCAGGGACAGCCCGACGATGCTCGCTAGTGCAAGGGCCAGAACCAGCAGCGGTCCGAACTCCATGGCCTACTTCTTTACTTTGTTCCAGGGCATCTTGCCCAAGAAGCTGATCATCGGGCAAGAATCCCGCAGGGCTGAGAACACCAGTCCGCCACCGATGGCCGCCGAAAGATAGGCGAACTTCGGGGAGATGAACTTCGCTCCGAGCAACCCGGCGAGCACCACGGAACCTGCGGTCATGCGCATCTGGCGGTCCAGCGCCCAACGCTGCACGCCGCGCACCATGGTGCCGCCGGCATTTTCGTAGGCGGTGACGCCGCCAAGCAGTACCGTGCTGTGCTCGATCTGCTGCTCCTGCAGGGCACGCTGCGCCTTGGAAGCACGGTTGCCGCTGTGGCAGATCAGCACCGGCTTGCCTGGAATCTTGGCGAGCACCTCGGTGGCGTTGGCGGTGAATTCTTCGAGCGGCACGTTGTACGAGCCGGGAATGTGGAGGGTTTCGAATTCGCCCGCGGTGCGCACGTCAATCAAGGCGAGGTCCGTGTCGGGGGCTTCCACCAAGCATCTAAGTGCTTCGGCGTCCATGGTGGTCAAAGGGGTAGTCATTGAATGCAGTTCAGCTTTCGTGGCGGGGGTGGCTAGTTGGCGAAGGAGGACCAGCCGAGGTAGCTGCCTTCAAGCTCGACGACGTTGTAGCCGGCATCGCGCAGTGCGCTGGCGGCCACGGCATTGCGCATGCCGCTTTGGCAGTAGGTGACGATGGTGCCGCCGTCGGGCAGCTGATCGAGATTCCACAACACCCGTCCGCCGGACAGCTGCTTGGCGCCCGGGATATGCCCGGCGGCGAACTCGGTCTTGTTGCGGACATCCAGCAGCATCTCGTACTCGAAATCGTCCAGCTGTGCCGGGGTGATCGACTTCGGCTTCACCGTTGGCAGGCCTTCCAAGCTGGTGGTGAAACCCTTGACCGCGTCGATGCCCACGCGCATTAGGTGGGCGCGGATCGTCGCGGCGTGTTCGCCGGTCTCGGCCAGCACGATCAGGGCGCGTTGGTCCTTTTCCGGATCGTAGGCCCAGGCGCCGAAGCTGGCGGTCTTCGCCGTACCCGGGATGGACAGCGCGCCGGGAACGGTGCCTGCGGCGATCTGGGTGTACCCACGGGTATCGACGAACACCGAGACCCCCGCCTCCACCTGCTGGAGGAGCTGCTGGACGGGTATTTCAGCTAGGGGGTCGAGCTGGCCCAGGATGGCTGGGCCCAGGCGGTTCTGCCGCTTCATGCGGCCGAAGTAGGCGTGGGCGTCAGGCTGGCCGTTGAGCAGTTCGGCGATGAAGCCGTCCTGGTCGTCGTTGGCCAGGTAGGTGCTCCACCAGGCGAACTCGCGTTCGTAGCCCAACGTGGTGGAAGGGACCGCGCCCAGCGCTTTGCCGCAGGCGCTGCCCGAGCCGTGGCCTGGATGCACCTGGATGTAATCGGGCAATTCTGCCAGGGTTTTCTTCAGCGAAGCAAAGAGATCGCGGGCGCCTTCGAAGCGGGTATCGACACCGCCGGCGGCCTCGTCCAGCAAATCCGGACGGCCTAGGTCGCCGGCGAAGATGAAGTCGCCGGAGAGCAGGTAGCCAGGGTCTTGGCTGAAGGCTCCGTCGGTGATGGCGTAAGCCAGATGCTCCGGGGTGTGGCCCGGGGTGTGGCGGGCGGCGATGCGCAGGTTGCCCAGCGTGATGATATCGCCATCCATCAAACGTTCTGCCTCGAATCCGTACTGCCAATCTTTGCCGCCCTCGCCCGAAACGTAGCTGGTGGCGCCGGTGGCGGCGGCTAGTTCGCGGGTTCCGGAAAGGTAGTCGGCGTGGATGTGGGTTTCAGCGACGGCCGTGATGCGCATGCCGTGCTTGGCAGCCAGGGCAAGGTAGTCGGCGATGTCGCGGCGCGCGTCGACCACGAGAGCTTCGCCTTTGGCCTGGCAGCCGATGAAGTAGCTGGCCTGCGCGAGATCTTCGTCGTAGAGGCGTTCAAGCAGCATGGTTGGTTCCTTTCAAGGTGGATTGGAACCAGACTAGTCTATACCCCCGGGGGTATGTCAAAAATACGGGTGGGGGTATGTGCGGAGGCCCGCAATGCCGCTAGGTGGGAAAGGTGTTTTTATGCCCGGGTGAAAGTGCGCAGCCAGCCGGTTAGCCGCAGCTGCTCCGCGGGGTCCAAGGTTGCCAATAGCTGCAGGGTGCCGTCGTCTGCGGGGCGCAGAATACCCAGGTGATCGGCTGGAACATCGGACATCGCCTCACCAGCCGGGGAATCGGGCGATGCGCTCGCCGCCCTGGAGATGAAGACCTCGTCGGGTGAACCGTTCCAACCCTCGAGGATCGAGATGGTGCCTTCCAGCAGGCGCAGGGCCTCGTGCGCGTGGATCCATGCGGTGGCATCCTTGGCAGCCAGCTCGAACCCGGCTTCGGGAACAATCTTTCGCAGGCCCGTGGCCAGGACGCGCGCTTTCGCGCTGAGCCCCTCGGCCTGGAAGGCGGCTACCGCATCCAGGCGCTGTGTCATGCGCGCGAAGTCCTGCTCAATGCTTTTCCTGCTTGCGAAAATGCCCATGCTCCTATCTTCGCCTACCTTGCGAAAGGCTGTCGAGGTGCTCGGCCAATCGGGTGCTGGCGCGGGAGAGGTGCTGGGCCAAAACCTCTGCCGCGCCCTGGGCATCGCCGGCGGCGATGCATTCGAGCAGGCGTTCATGTTCGCTGGCGATGTCCGCGGTGTTCAGCAGCGTTGCATCCTGGACGTGGGTCATGCACAGGCGGATCTCATCGCTGAGCTGGCCGTAGATTGCGCTGGTACGGGTCGAATCCAGGGCCTGGACCAGTGCGGAGTGGAAGCGGACATCCGGATTGACGATCTGGATCGGGGAAGCATCGCGCAGTGCGGTGATTTCGGCATTGGCCTCGCGTGCAGCTTCCGGGACCTGTCCGGTGCTGGCCAGCAGCCGCACGGCCTCTGCTTCGATGATGGCGCGGGTGCGGTAGATGTCGCGGGCGTCGGCGGATGAGAGCAGCGTGACTTTCGCGCTCTGATGCGCGTTGCGCGTCAGCAGGCCGCTGGCAACGAGGTTCTCCAGCGCGGCCTTGGCGGTTGGCCGGGCCACTTCATAGTGCGCGGCGACGTCCACTTCGCCCAGCGGGGTGCCGGGAGACAGTTCCCCGCTGAAAATCCGGGCACGCAGGGACTTGACGACGGCCTGAACCACGGAAACCACACCTAAACGGGCCGCCATCAGGGTCCTTTCGAGCCGCGGAAAATTTACCTAACAAGTATCCCATGAATAGTACTACTATGGCTTGTGTACTTGTAAGACAATTTCCGTATTCGGCAAGCGCCGCTTGCCAACTGCACAGGAGCGCACCATGGCATTGAGCACGCCAGCACTCGGAGAAACGACGGTTTCATCTTGCATCCTCGATCTGGTCGGCGACCAGGATCGCGTCAAGACCCGATCCATCGACCGCGTTGCCTACGCCTCGGATGCCTCGCACTACCTGTACACGCCGCAAGCTGTCGTGCTGGCCAAGGACGCCGCGGAAGTCTCCGCGCTGCTGGCTGCGGCCGCGCGCGGCAACCAGCCGGTCACCCTGCGCTCGGGCGGCACCTCGCTGGCCGGGCAAGCCAGTGGCGACGGACTGATGATTGATGTGCGCCGCAACTTCCGCGGCATCACCGTGCTCGATAACGGAGCGCGCGTGCGCGTGCAGCCCGGTGCCACCGTCCGCCAGGTCAACGCGCGCCTGGCCGTCTATGGCAGCAAGCTGGGGCCGGATCCGGCCAGCGAGGCGGCCTGCACCATCGGAGGCGTGATCGCGAACAACTCCTCGGGCATGGCCTGCGGCACCGAGTTCAACACCTACCGCACCCTGGAATCCATGACTTTCGTGCTCCCCTCGGGCACCATGATCGACACCGCGGATCCGCAGGCCGACCGCAAGCTGGCCGCCGCTGAACCGCAACTGGTCGCCACGCTGGACAAGCTGGGCCAGCGCGTGCGCAGCAACCCGGCCTCGGTCGCCAAGATTGAGAAGCACTTCGCGCTGAAGAACACCATGGGCTATGGCATCAATGCCTTCCTGGACTACGACACCCCGGCAGAGCTGATGGCACACCTGATCATCGGCTCCGAGGGCACCCTGGCTTTCGTCGCCGAGGCCGTCTTCCGCACCGTGCCGATCCGCAAGCTGGCCATTGCCACCTTGGCCGTCTTCGATAACCTGGATCTGGCCACCCGGGCGCTGCCTGAACTCGTGGATTCCGGCGCCGCCACCCTGGAGCTGATGGATTCCACGTCGCTGCGCGTGGGCCAGTCGCTGCCCGGCGTGCCGGATGCCATCATGGGCTTCGACGTCGACCAGCAGGCCGCCTTGCTGGTCGAATACCATGCGGACACCGAAGAGGAACTGGCCGGGCTGCGCTCCGCTGGCCAGTCGCTGCTCGACGCATCGGCATTGCGGGCCCCAGCGGTGCTGTCCCCAAATGCGAAGAACCGCCAGGCCGCGTGGAAGTTCCGAAAGGGCCTGTATGCTTCGGTAGCCGGTGCCCGCGCCACAGGCACCACCGCGCTGCTCGAAGACGTCGTGGTCCCGGTAGAGTCCCTGGCCGAAACCTGCGACAGCCTGCAGGAGCTGTTCACCGAGTACGGCTACGCGGATTCGGTGATCTTCGGCCACGCCAAGGACGGCAACATCCACTTCATGCTCACCGACCGTTTCGAAGGCGATGCGGCGTTGAACCGGTACAACTCCTTCAACGACAAGATGGTCCAGCTGATTCTGGACAAGGACGGCAACCTCAAGGCGGAGCACGGCACCGGCCGCGCCATGGCGCCGTTCGTGCGCGCGCAGTACGGCGATGAGCTCTACGAGGTGCACCTGGAGCTGAAAGCCGCCTGCGACCCCCGCCTGATGATGAACCCCGGGGTGATCATCGACGAAGACCACGCCGCGCACATCCGCAACATCAAGCTCAACGAGACCATCGAGATCGAGGCCGACCACTGCGTGGAATGCGGCTATTGCGAGCCGGTCTGCCCGTCCAAGGACCTGACCCTGACCCCGCGCCAGCGCATCGTCGTGCGCCGGGCCATCGCCAAGGCCGAGGCCGAGGGCAACGCCGAGCTGGCGGCCGAACTGGAGCGCGACTACGAATACAACGGCGTGCAGACCTGTGCCGTGGACGGCATGTGCGTCACCGCCTGCCCGGTGGGCATCAACACCGGCCTGCTGGTCAAGCGCCTGCGCCGCGAAGACGCGCACCCGGTCCTGGAAGCCGGCTTCAAGGCCGCAGCCAAGGGATGGGGACCTGCCACGCGCGCTGGTTCGCTGGCCCTGAGCATCGCCGATAAATTCCCTGCTTCGCTGGTCCGCGGTGCCACCGATGCTGCGCGCAAGTTGGTCAGCACCGACACCATGCCACGTTACGATGCCGACCTGCCCGGCGGTGGCAAGGCGCGCAAGCCCATGGCCGGCAACTTGGGTGCAGCTGGCACCGAGCCGCTGGCCATCTACCTGCCAGCCTGCGTGAATTCGATGTTCGGCCCTGCAGGAGATGGGGAAGGAGTTGCCCCGGCGTTCACCAAGCTGCTGCACGCTGCTGGCGTCTCGGTTTACGTCCCCGAGGGCATTGAATCCACCTGCTGCGGTACCCCGTGGACTTCCAAGGGCTACGAACAGGGCCATGAGGTCATGGGCCAGCGCGTGCTGGAAGAAGTCCGTGCGTCCATGCCGGGCAAGGTCCTGCCGATCATCTCCGATGCCTCCAGCTGCACCGAAGGCTTTGCGCATACCCTGGCCGAGCATGGCTACGAAGTGGTTGACCTGCTGGCGTTCACTTCGCAGCACTTGCTGGAGAAGCTGCCAGCGCTCGAGAAGATCTCCTCGGTCACCTTGCACCCAACCTGCTCGTCCACGCAGATGGGCCTGAACCCGGACATGCAGAAGATCGCAGAGGCTGTGGCAGATACCGTGAACACCCCGGTGAACTGGGGCTGCTGTGGTTTTGCCGGTGACCGCGGCATGCTGCATCCGGAGCTGACCGAGTCGGCTACCGCTCGCGAAGCTGCCGAGGTTCGTGAACTGGATGCGCAGGAACACGCTTCGTGCAACCGCACCTGTGAACTGGGCATGACCCGTGCGACGGGCAAGGAATACCGCCACATCGTTGAACTGCTGGCAGACGCCGCCAGCAAGTAGAGGTCGGAGCAAAGCCGCTTGGAAAGTAGTTTCCAGGCGGCTTTGTCGCAGGATGCTGCGCAAAGCCGGTGGCGTCGAGCGGCATTAAGCCATGAGTACGCGCAATGGTTGCTTGCCGGGAGTCAGGCTGCGATGTCTTCAGGGCCATCCTTGGGCTTCAGCCGTTCCTTGAGCTGCTGTATCCATTTCGAGTCGCGTCTCAATTGCGGGAACGGCTTGTGCGCGTAGCCCGTGGCTGGCGGGGCGGTGGACTTGTAGGACATCGCCGAGCCGGGACAGATCATGATGGTGTGGCCGTTGCCGTAGGTCGTGTATTCGTACCAGCCGGCGGCTTCCTTGGCTTTGTTGCAACTAGCGCAGCGGCCATCGCCGTTGAAGACGGTGCTCTTGCCTCCGCGGGCGTATTGCTTGACGTGGTCTATTTCCTCCACGATGCCGTCGCAGAACGGGGTGCGGCAGTGCCGGTCGCGGATCGCGATGAACTTCTTGAGCTTTTCCGGGAAGATCCGGGCTTTGGAGTCCATGGCGATCAGGTCCTGGTCGCCGGGTGCGGTGTAGAGGCGGGCGAGTTCGGTGCGCACGTCGAGTTGTTCGATCAGTTCCGTGGTGGGTTTGGCGTCCATTTGGTCGAAGGTCAGGCTGTTGGGGATCTGGTGTCCGCTGATCCATTCGCGTACGCTCTGGGCGGGGATGAAGCCGTAGCCTTCCAGGTAGGCTGGTTTGCGTTCGCCGGCGAACAGGGCCCGGTCGGTCATGACTACCGCGACTTGCAGGGCGATGGGCATTTTGGAGGGTTCGCCGACCATCATGTAGCTGAAGAGCAGGTCGGCGCGGATCTGGGTGCGGGTACGCGGGTCGCCTTTTTTGCGCAGGGTTCTCGATTCTTCGTCGAGGTAGCGTTTGAGGCACATGCCCTGCAGCAGGGGGTATTCGCCGTGGATGATGATGCGGCCGTTCTGGTCGTCGATTTTCAGGGTGAGGTTGCGTTGTTCTTCGACGGTTTTCTGCTTGATGGAGTCGGGGTCGGAGATGTAGGCCAGGGCGAATTTTCGGACAGTTTCCTTGATTTGGGTGGTGCCCGTGGATTCGAACATGTGCGGGTTCTGGGCGTAGAGCTGGTCGAATTCGGTGCGGCGCTGGGGTTTGAGGTCTTGGAGCGGGGTGAGGATGGCTTGGGTTTGGGCTTCGGTGAATTCGCCGCGGGCGCAGGCGGCGGCGAGGTTCGGGGTGTCTTCGAAGAGGATGCGGCAATTGACCAGGTAGTTGCGCATGCCGTGCGGTGATTGCTTGCGGGCCAGGGCGACGCAGGCGGCTGCGCCGCGGGTTTGGTCATCGAGGTGGATGCCGCGTTCTTCGTGGTCGCGGACGTATTCTTTTTCGATTTGGTGGGCGAGGCCGGCCTGCTTGCAGCGTGCTGCGGAGATGAGGGCTTCCAGCAGTTCGATGCCGTGGGCGCAGTCGGCTTTGCTGCCGTGTTCCTCGAGGGCGGAGAGGTCGTTTTGCACGGTTTGGACGTGGAGGTCGAATTCCTCGGGGGGTGCTGGTGGGGTGAGGCTGTTTCCGTGCGCCTTTGCTTCGGACATGTTCGAATCATACTTCGCTTGTTCGAATATGTCTTCTAATAGTGTGGAAAACTTCAGGGGTTTTCGATAGGCGAGAGCGCGCGAAGCGGAATGAAATGCATAAATATGCATTCCTGATCATGAAATCCATCTCAAAAGCTGACTGCCGAGCGATGCGCAAATACGGCTAATGCCCAAGAAGAAGCGGGAATTAGTGCGAACCCGCCGGATTCCTGAAAAGTCGGGACCAGCTGGATTATGACATGATATTCCAGTTCAGAACTTCCACGCGCAGCGCCCGGCCGCATCCTAGGCAGGGGCGAGGCAGCACCACCATTTCCCTTGAGGATCCGCGATGAACCGCAAACCGTCCGTGAGCTCCAGTCCGGCCACCCTGCTGGGCGCGCAGCTGCGCCGCCGCAAGTCGATCACGAATATGATCGCCGAAGCGGAAACCAATGCAGGGGCAGGCCAGCTGCGCCGCACCTTGGGCATGTGGCAGCTGACCATGATCAGCGTCGGCGCCACCATGGGCACCGGCATCCTGGTGATCCTCGGCGATACCGTGCCGATCGCCGGTCCGGCCATCTGGATCTCGTTCGTGATCGCGGGCATTACCGCGCTGCTTTCGGCGGTGTCCTATGCCGAAATGGCCGGCATGGTTCCGGTTTCCGGCTCCAGCTATTCCTATTCCTATGCCACCATGGGCGAAGGCATCGCCTGGATCTGCGGCTGGTGCCTGGTGCTCGAATACGCGGTGTCGGTGGCTGCGGTGGCCGTGGGTTCGGGCCAGTACGTGAACGAAACGTTGCGCACCTTCGGCATGGAGCTGCCCGAGCTGCTGGCTGGCGGCCCGGCCGACGGCGGAGTGGTGAACCTGCCGGCGCTGATCGTCGTCGCACTGGCCACCTTGCTGCTGGTGCGCGGGGCGCGCGAGTCGGCCATCGTGAACTCGATCGTCGTGGCCATCAAGGCCGGCATCCTGCTCTTCTTCTCGGCCGTCGCCTTCAGCGCCTTCAATGCGGGCAACTTCGAGCCGCTGCTGCCAATGGGCGCCGCCGGCGTGACCGCGGCGGCATCGAGCGTGTTCTTCTCCTATATCGGCTTCGACGCCGCCTCGACGGCCGGCGAGGAAGCCAAGAACCCGAAGCGCGACCTGCCCCGGGCGATCATGCTCTCCATGCTGATCGTGACCATCAGCTACGTGCTGGTGGCCGTTTCGGCGATCGGCGCGCGCGAATGGAACTGGTTCGAAGGCGCACAGGCGCCGCTGGTGCAGATCATCGGCGAACTGACCGGGCAGCCGATCTTCGTGCTGGTCTTCGCGGTCGCCGCCGTGCTGGCCATCGCCTCGGTAGTGCTCACCGTGCTCTACGGCCAGACCCGCATCCTGCTGGCCATGTCGCGCGACGGGCTGGTGCCCGCGGTGTTCGGCAAGGTCTCGGCCCGCACCGGCACCCCGGTCGCCGGCACCTGGATCACCGGCATCCTGGTGGCGGTCACGGCCGGGTTCATCCCGCTGGGCGCACTGGCCGACGCCACCAGCATCGGCACGCTGTTCGCCTTCGCGCTGGTGGGCGCTTCGGTGATCTACCTGCGCAGAACCCAGCCCAAGGCCGAGCGCACCTTCCGCGTGCCGCTGTACCCGCTCACCCCGATCCTGGGCATCTTCGCTTGCCTGTTCCTGATGAGCCAGCTCGGTTGGCATACCTGGCTGGTGTTCATCATCTGGATGATCGTCGGCGCAGCGCTCTACCTTGGCTACGGCCGGCGCCGTTCGCGCCTGGGCCAGATGAGCGCGCAGGACTACGCGGCCAGCCACGGAAACGAAAAGTAGCTGCGCGCAGCACGCAGCAAGCGGGCGGGACCCGGCAGCCACAGGCATGCCGGGTCCCGCCCCTTTAACTACTTGCCCTGGTAGCTGAGCCCGAAGCCGTAGTCGAAGAGCGCTCCATCGGCAGTTTCGCCGTAGCCGGGCAGGTCGCTGGCCTCGTCCATGACGAATGGCTGGCGGATCGCACCGGGCGCTTAATGCCCGTCGCGCTGCTGAATTCGCCGTTCGCCGCGCTTGATGAGCAGCAGCGAAGTTCCGCGAAGTTGGGGGCGAGTGCGGCTTTCCGTACCGCCCCCAGTTCTGGCGCCTAGATTTCGCAGGTTTCGGCGGGCGCGTTGCGGATCAATCCGCGCTCGGCCACCAGCGTGCTGATGAGCAGAATGGCGGCGGCCGCGTTCCAGGGAACGAGCGGCAAGTAGCCTTCTGGCGGCAGGTCGGAAAGCAGCCAGCGGGTTACCAGGAACGTGGCCAATCCCAGCGCAAGCGAAATGGCGAATGCGATGCCCCGGTGTTTCTTGGAGACGCCCTGCCACGCGGGGATTGATCCGTCGGCAGGTGCTTCAGAGGTGATTCCCAAGAACTTCAGCATGCGTTCCTTCTCTATAATGTCCGATAGTTGTCATATAAAGATCAAGTCAACTAAGTGTTATTTCGATAGTATCGAATCTGAAAATTGCTGTACATGGTACTTTCGGATGACACTTCGACTTCGAACACCGAGCCCGGGTGAAACTTTTGGCCCCGTGCACGGCGCGCAGGCCACGGTGGCGCCATTCGGCGTCCGGTGCAGCCAAGCGCGGGGGCAGGACCGAGGTGCGTGGGCGCATCGCTCGGAACGCTGCGAGATCGCCCCCGGGGAAGTGTTAATGGGAAGGCGCACTAGCGGCCTAGCGCCAGGCGCGGTTCCTGCCTTATCATCAGTGAGTCAGGAACATGGCCCCGCCAGGTTCCGGCGCTCTCAAAAGGGGCGATACCCGTTGCGGTCCAGCAACCGGTAACGGCAGACATATATGGAATTTCTTCAGCACGATTTCTTGAAAAGAGTCCATAATGTCTAGCGTTTCAGCTGCCATTGCCCACGCCCTCAAGCCGCTGGCCCCGCGGATCTTCGGATTGATGGGCAACGGCAATGCCCACTTCCTCGACGCCGCAGTGCGTGCAGGCTTCGACTACACCGCCGTGCGCCACGAATCGGCCGCCGTTTCGGCCGCCGACGCCTACTTCCGCATCTCCAATAAGCTGGCCATCGCCTCCACCACTTACGGTGCCGGCTACACCAACACCATCACCGCACTGGCTGAAGCCGCCGCGGCCCGGACCCCGCTGCTGTTCGTCACCGGCGACGCGCCAACTTCCGGCCTGCGTGGATGGGACGTCGACCAGGCCGCGATCGACACAGCAGTGCGAGCGCCGCGCTACGTCGTTGACCGCAACAACCCGGGTGCCATCGCTCTGGAGGCGGCCGCCCTGGCGTTGCGCGAACGGATGCCGGTTGTTTTGGCGATCCCTTATGATTTGGCCGCGGTGGATTCGCTCGAAGAGCAGCTGCCTGATTTCGCCTCCCTGCGCAGCACCCCTCCGGCACCGCAGCTGAACTCCACCCAGCTGGAGCAGATCGCTGGAAAGCTCAACGCCTCGCAGCGCACCCACATCCTCTATGGCCGCGGCGCGATCGATGCCGCGGCGCAGGTCCAGTCGCTGGCGCAGAAGCTGGACGCCACCACCTCGGGTACCCTGCTGGCCCGCGACCTGCTGGACTACGAGTTCGATTTGGGCATCACCGGAGGCTTCTCCACCGAGGCCAACGCCCGGATCATCGCGCAGGCCGATACGGTATTGGTGCTCGGCGCCTCGTTGAACCAGTTCACCATGCGTTTTGGCGATCTGGTCGCGCAGGATGCCAGCTTGATCCAGATCGACCTGGGGTGCGCCGCCACCAACCCGCGCGTGGACTATTTCGCCACCGCCGATGCGACCCTGGCCGCCGCGGACCTGCTCGGTGCGGTGGAGCAGGCGCAGGGCGGATGGCGTTCAAGCCTGGACCTGTCCAATCTGCGCACCCGTCCGGCCGGTGACGACCTGGCCGCCGACGGGCAGCTTGATCCGCGCCGCGTGGCCAGCGAACTGGAGAAGATCCTGCCGGCCAATCGCGTGCTGGTGCAAGACGGCGGCCACTTCATCGGCTGGGGGCCCATGTACTGGTCGACCACCGGTGCACGCTCCTTGAGCTGCGTGGGCACCGCGTACCAGTCCATCGGCCTGGGCATCGCTTCCATGGTGGGCGCAGGCCCGGCGGCGCAGGGGCGCACGGTCGTGCTGGCCGCCGGCGATGGCGGCTTCCTGATGGGCCTGGCGGACCTCGAATCGATCGTTCGCACCGTGGAAAGTGGCGTAATCGTCATCTACAACGACTCCGCGTACGGAGCGGAAATCCACCAGTACGGATCCGTCGGCCTGCACGAAGACCCGATGCTGATCCCGACCGTGGATTTCGCCGGTATCGCCAAGGCCATGGGAGCCACCGGAATCCGCGTTGACACGCTCGAAGACCTCGCCGGGGTCCAGCAGTGGGTGGATGCCGGAGCCCGGGGCGTGTGCCTGGTGGATGCCCGTGTCTCGATGCATGTGCGTGCTCCTTATATGGACGAGGTCCTTTCCGCGAACAAGAAGGCCGCCGCGGCTGCGGCATTACAATCCGGTAAAGGTGGTGGCAAGCGGTAGCCGAACGTCGTAGGGTGGTTGAGTGCGCAAGTTATTAGTCGGAACAGCAAGTCTGGGTCTAGGGGCACTGTTGATGTTCCCCGCAACCGGCGCTTTTGCTGCACCCACTGGACCTGGCGACTCGGCGGGTGCCAGCGCAGCGCAGCTTTCCGAGACCTCGCTTCGCGTGGCAACCATCCAGGCAAATCTCAGCGGCGAAACTCCCCAGGAGCTGCCCGCGAACCTGATGCGCGGATCCGACCGCCAGGCGGCGCAGGTTGCAGACAAGATCAGCAGCGCCAATGCGGACGTGGTGGTGCTGACAGATATGGACGCCACCCAGGACGCGGTTGATGCACTGAACGACCAGTATCTGAACAATCCCGACGATGCCCGCGCCGATGTGGAATACGGGTATTCCTACCTGGCCGTGGGCTCCAAGGGCCTGCAAAGCGGTGCCGATCTGAACGCTGATGGCGTCATCGGCGGCGCCGAGGATGCGTGGGGCCAGGCTGCATTCGCCGAGCAGGGTTCGATTGTCGTGCTATCGAAGTACCCGATTGCACAAGACCAGGTCACCAGCGTTTCCCAGCTCAAGTGGCAGGACGTTGCCAACGACATGATGCACCACACCGACTTCTCTGGTGTGCTGGCCGCCTCCATTCCGGTGATGAGCACCGGGCTGTGGGACATTCCCATCCAATACCGTGGCGAGCCGGTGCATATTCTTGCGACCCAAACCCAGCCAGATGCGCAGGACCAGGAATTCGCCAAGGCACGCCAGGCTGATGAGCTGAAGGTTCTCACCGGCTACCTGGCCGGAGAGGACTACGTTCGCACCGATGAGGGCGAGCAAGCAGAAGGAGTCGGCGAAGACCGCTATGTCATCGCCGGCGCACTTGGCTTGCAGGAGAACGCGGCAGATCGCGTTGAACCATTCCTCCAGGGGCTCAAGCGCGCGAATGCTTTGAATGATTCCGGCAGCTACCTGGTCCCCAGCGCAACTTGGCAGGTATTGGGCCAGGGCCGCATCCAGGAGCATCCGCCAAGCAGTCCCCAGCCCCTGCCCGGAACGGTTCCGGACTTGGTGAAAGCATCAAGCCCGCTGATCTGGACCGATGTCCAGTTCTAGATGCCGAGCAAACCCCGCAGATAAGGATTGAGGAATCGTCCCTCCGGATCGGCAGTTTGGCGCACCCTCGTGAAATCGCTGAATTTCGGGTAGAGCTGCGCCAAATCCGCTGCTTGCAGGCTATGTTCCTTGCCCCAATGCGGCCGGCCGCCCAAAGAACGGAAGATCTCTTCCATGGCCGGGAAGTATCCCGGAGCCTTATCCCGAATGTAGCGGTGCACGGCAATGTATGCTGTCTGCCTGCCGCTGGCGGTACCCAACCAGGTGGAGTCCCCGGCCGCGGTACGCACCTCGACAGGGAAAGAAACTCCAATTCCCGAACGCCTGAAATACGCTCGCACCTTCGCGAAAGCTTCATCGAAGCCAGCTAGCGGCAGCGCATACTCCATCTCGGTGAAGCGCACCCGTCGCGCACTGGTGAAAGCTTCATTCCATGGCGCGATGCTGCTGCGCTCCGGCAGGGCAGCGCAAGCCACCTCATTCAATTTGGCAGTGGTCCGGGGGACCGCTGCGCTCAGCGAGCTGAGCAGCTGCAACGCGCCATTGGAGAGCAGTTCATCGTTCAGCCAGCGGGCCGCCGCAGGCGGTTGATCGGCAGGGACCTGGCCGTCGAGCCGGGTATTGATCTTCACCTGGGCTTTGCTGGTGCCCGGGAACCAGAAGAATTCCAGATGGTCTTCTTGCCGGGCACGATCAACAAAGCTTTCGGCGATCTGCCCGATGGGTTCGATGGATTCGGCTGCACGCATCATGTAGTAGGGAACGCACCGCAGCCGAACGTGGGTGAGTACCCCCAGTGCTCCCAGGCCAAGCCGGGCCGCCTCGAATAATTCGCTATTCTCCTGCGCGCTGGCGCGCAGATGGGTCCCATCGGCCAGCATGAGCTGCACTCCGGTGACCGTTGCGCTGAATCCGCTGAATTCCAGGCCCGTGCCGTGGGTGCCGGTGCTGATTGCTCCAGCGACCGACTGCTTGTCGATATCTCCCATATTCTCCAACGCGAGGTTGAAGGGCCTGAGCAGGGCGGGGATCTGCCAGAGCCGGGTTCCGGCGCGGAACGTCACCTCGTGGGTGCGAGCGTCGACTTCCTCGATGCCGCGAAAGCCATCCAGATTCAGCAAGATCCCGTCGGTATCTGCCAGCGGAGTGAAGGAATGGCCTGCGCCGACGGTGCGCACCGGCTGGTGCTGGTCGGCGGCCTGCTCCAGGCTCTGCGCTAATTCTGCGATGCTGCGCGGAGAATGGACAGCTGCTGGGTGGGAGACCACGGTGCGTGCGAAATTCCTGAAAGTACTCACAGGAATGCTTTCCCTTCTCCACGGTAAGTAGGCCATTGTTCGACGATCCTGCCCTTGGAGTACACCGCCGCCTTATTAACGCGTTCGGCCGGTTCGCCGGACTTGGCATGGCGCAGCCACACGGTATCGCCTATGGCAATGCGGTGCGCCGACGGGCCAGTGAGCGGAGTCTGCACTTCGCCGGCTCCTTCCATGGCCAGGTAGCGAAGCTTCTTGGGATGCTCGATGGTGGGCAAGCGGTCCTTGCCGGCTGGGCCCGATGCGGCCCAACCGCCACCAAGGATGGTGACCGTTCGCTCATCGGGACGGCGGACTACCGGGAATCCCAGGTACAGGGCAGGGGTGGGGCGGAATGCGCGGTAGGAATCGAAGAGCGCGGGCGCGAATAATCCTGAGCCCGCGGCGATTTCGGTTACCGCTGGTTCTTGGATGGTGCTTTCTACCGAACCGGTACCTCCGGCATTTACAAACCGCAGGTCGCCGAGCTCCCGTACCAATTCCACGGTTTCGGCCCGGCGGTCCGCCAATTCGGCGGCGCTGGCTTGGCGCAGCTTGCGGGCGATCAGTGCCCTGGGGCTGAAACCCCCATCGGGGACCGAAGCGATTTGGGATTCGTAGCACATCAGCCCGTCCAAGATGAAGTTGCGCCGGCGGTGCACCTGGGCGGCCAGTTCGGCGACCTGTTCCGGCCGGGTCAGCGGGGAACGCGCGGCGCCGATACGGAGGTTGCTGCTGGGGTAATAGGCAGCATCCAGTTCCAGGGCGACCTTCAGCGGCCCGTGCCCCGGTGCGATCCTGTCGATCAAATCCAACTGCTCTTGGGTATCCACCATGAGCGTTACCTCTTCGCGTGCCTGTTCGCTGGCGGCCCACCGGCTGATCGCTTCGGCATCGGTTTGCGGGTAGGCAACCACCAAGTCCTTCAAGCCATGGCTGGCCAGCCATAATGCTTCGGCCAAGGTGAAGCAGAGAACGCCGCGGAAACCGGGCTCATCCAGGACCCGTTCCAATGCCTTGCGTACACGCAGGGATTTGGACGCGATGCGAATCGGCACACCTCCGGCCCGTTCGCGCAGGGCGATCACGTTGGAATCGAAGGCATCCAGATCGAGCAGCGCGACCGGATGCTCCGAGATCCCGGCGCTTTTCAAGGCGTGGTTATACCGTTTGGCCTGAGCGTTCTTCATAGGCCAACTCTTGCACCAGCGTCGGGGAGTTTCAAGGAATTTTTCAAGACGCTTGCTTGAAAGCGCAAAGCCCAAGGTAACTCTCAGGGTCTTGCGGTTAAGCTGGAGCCATCATGAAAAACGATCCGATTTCAATGACTTTGATTGGCAAAGATGGAAAGCCGCGCTCCGGCGTGCAGGACGCCATCATGAAAGGCATCGGCGTGCAGCGCCCGCTGGTGCTTGCCTACATCAAGAGGCTGCGCAAAAAGCACCCTGACGCTACTACTGCCCAGCTGGCAGCTATTGTCGAGCGCGATTACCTGCGCGTAGTTACCGGTTCCGGTGCAGCCGTGGGTGGAACCGCAGCCGTTCCCGCTGTTGGTACCGGTATCGCCCTGGGCCTATCCATAGCTGCGACCCTGGGCTTCCTGGAAGCCTCGGCGCTGTATGCGCAAAGCCTGGCAGAGCTGCACGGCATAGCCATCGACGATCCGGATCGATCACGAGTCCTGGTTATGGGCATCATGATGGGCGATGAGGGCAGCTCGATGATTGCCGGATTGACTTCCCAGGCCGCAGGTCGCGGTGGGGGTCCAATCCAGGGATGGGCCAAGTCATTCGGTGCCAGCAAGTCCACGAGCATCTACTCTGCAATGCAGCGCACCATGCAGAAGAAGTTCCTGCGCAAGATCATTGGCACCCAAGCGGCTAGCACCATCGGCCGTTTGGTTCCGTTTGGGGTCGGCGCGGCCATCGGTGGCGTAGGCAATCGATATATGGCCAAGCGCGTGATCGAGAATGCGGCAGTGGCCTTCGCCGGCATTCCCACGGTGGCGCCAAGCTCTCTGCCCCTGGATGATCCTAGAGTCATTGACGCAGAGATCGTCGAGGACTAGCTGAATCGCGGTAGCCGGCCACTGAGGTGGTCGGCTACCGGCTTTTAAGACGAATTTTTATGCGTTTTACAGATTTTTGCGAGCACCGAACCGCATGAACCCGGGCTTTAACCGGCGCTCCGGAATTAAGTGTGCACGGTCACCGTCAAAAACCACCCACCCGATTTGCAGGACCCCCAAAACCTGTGTATAGTTTTTCCTTGTCGCCGAGAACGAAACGGAAGAAATAACCGGATGTGAAACGGTGGCAGAACCCCAGAAAATCAAGGTTTTTCCACAGTCTTGTGGACAACAATTGAAAAGAATGGGA
>NZ_JBSHMB010000004.1:0-337769 GCF_053644955.1 Glutamicibacter sp. NPDC055354 | reverse complement strand
TTCTCAAACAACAAACACTCTCGACACCACAACCACCAATCCTTCGATGACTGCTTCGCTCCGGAGCAACTTTACAAGCTTACCACCAAGTTGACCGTTGTCAACTCGACATTTCAGTCTTGTTCACCCGCCGTTTCCGTTTCGCCCTTTCAGGCTGTCCGGATCAGCGGCGCGAGATAAAACTCTACACGGGTTCAGCCACGACGCAAAATCGGCCAGTTTCCATGCTTTTCTGCGCAGAATCCCCGGAATCATGCGGATTCCCTGCGGTCCAAGGTGAATATCGGCTAAAAACAACGGAAAATTGTTGTTATGAAGCAGGTCACCCCAATGAAAAGGGGCCATAACTTGCCTTGGCAAGTTATGGCCCCTTCACGGTGCTTGGAGACTACTTGGACTGTCCAGCGCGCAAACGCGATACCTCGTAGAGCGAGATGCCAACAGCCATCGAAGCATTCAGCGATTCCATTGCCGAGTCGATTGGAATCGAAACGATGGCGTCGCAGTTTTCGCGGACCAGCCGGGACAGGCCCTTGCCTTCGGAACCAACCACGATGCACAGCGGGCCGGTAGCCAATTCGAAGTTCGGAAGCTCCATGTCGCCACCGGCGTCGAGGCCGATCACGAAAATGCCAGCAGCCTTGATTTCTTTCAGTGCGCTGGTCAGGTTGCTGCACTTGGCTACTGGTACGCGTACAGCTGCACCGGCGCTGGTCTTCCATGCCGAAGCGGTCATGCCGACGCTGCGGCGCTCTGGAATGATCACGCCGTCTGCGCCGAAGGCCGAAGCCGAACGGACAATCGCACCCAGGTTACGCGGGTCGGTGATGCCATCCAGTGCCAGGAACAGCGGCTGGGTCCGGGTGTATCCCTTGTCGAAGTCCTTGATGGCCTTGGTAGCCAGCTGGACTGCATCCTTGTATTCGTATGGCGGGATCTGCAGGGCCATGCCCTGGTGGATCGCGTCATCGGTCATGCGGTCGAGCTCGGGCTTGGATGCTTCCATCAGCGGGATGCCCAGCTCGGCAGCCAGCTTCAGGGATTCGCGGACGCGGTCATCGACGTCGATGCGGATGGCAACGTGCAGCGCCTTGGCAGGGATGCCGGCGCGCAGCGCCTCAACGACGGAGTTGCGGCCGGTGACGAACTCGGCGTTGACCTTGATGCGGTCGGTTCGACGGCCGGTGCTGCGCTTGGCGGCCGAGCGCTCAGAGAGCTGCTTGGCACGGTAAGCCTTGTGGTACGGGCGGTCCTCCGCTTTGGGGGTCGGGCCCTTGCCCTCGAGGGAACGACGTCCCTTGCCACCACTACCCTTGGTTGGGCCCTTTTTGTTCATTGGTTCATGTCCTTTAGTTTTGAGTTCGTTGGTGCCGCGCGTGTTCGCGACTAGTTGTCCAGAGTCCAGCGAGCGCCATCGGCCGAGTCCGCCACGGTAATGCCAGCGGATGCCAGCGCATCGCGGATGGCGTCGGAGCGTGCCCAGTCCTTGGCAGCGCGTGCTTCGGCGCGTTCAGCCAACTGGGCCTGGATCAGCTGATCCAGGGCTGCGTGCTCTGCAGAAGATTTCGAGCTTTCATTGCTGCCGGCATCATCCAGGCCCAATACCTGGGTCATGGCCAAGACCTGGCCCAAGGCCTTGGCAGTGGCAGCGTCGTCACGGCTATCCAAGGATGCATTGCCCAGCCGCACGGTTTCATGCAGCGCGGCCAGCGCCATTGGAACGTTCAGGTCATCATCCATCGCGGTGCCGAAAGCTTCCGGAACCCCGGTGGCCACGATCGACTCGGCGACGGCACCCAGGCGGTAGCGCGCATTGGAGATGAAGGTGTCGATGCGTTCGACCGCTGCCCCCGCTTCGGTCAGCGAGTCCGGGCGGTAGTCGAGCATCGAACGGTACTGCGCCTGGCCCAGGAAGTAGCGCACCACGCGGGCGTCGGCCAGCGCGAGCATTTCTTCCGGGGAAATGGTGTTCCCAATGGACTTGGACATCTTCTCACCCTCATAGGTGACCATGCCGTTGTGCATCCAGAAGTTTGCAAAGCCGTGGCCAGCCGCGTTGGACTGGGCCATTTCGTTCTCGTGGTGCGGGAAGCGCAGATCCAGTCCGCCGCCATGGATGTCGAATTCGCTGCCCAGGTACTTGCCAGCCATCGCCGAGCATTCCAGGTGCCAGCCTGGGCGGCCGCGTCCCCAGGGGCTTGGCCAGGAAGCCGTCAGCGGATCGGTGCCCTTGTAGCCCTTCCACAGCGCGAAGTCGCGTGGATCCTTCTTGCCGCGCGGATCCGAATCCGGCGCGTCCTGCATATCGTCGATCTTCTGGCGGGTCAGTGCGCCGTACTGCTCATAGGAGCGCACGTCGAAATAGACATCTCCGGAGCTGTCGGCCGCCGGGTAGGCATGGCCGCGTTCGATCAGCTGTGCAATCAGCTCATGCATTTCGGTGATGTGGCCGGTCGCGCGGGGCTCGTAAGTCGGGCGTTGGACACCCAGAGCCTCGTAGGCCCGTGCGAATTCCTGCTCGAAGCGGTACGCCAGGGCGAACCATTCTTCGCGCGGCTTGTAATGGGCATCCGCCTCGAAGTCCTCGGCGAAGGATTTCGCCGACTTCTCCAGGATCTTGTCATCGATGTCGGTCACGTTGCGGACGGTGGTGACGGCAAAGCCGCGGTATTCGAGCCAGCGCACCAACAGGTCGAAGACAATGGCGCTGCGGACGTGGCCCACGTGCGGCATGCCCTGCACGGTGGCGCCACAGTAGTACAGCTTGACTTCGCCTTCCGCCAATGGCTGGAAGTCGCGTACGGATGCTGTTTTGGTGTCATAGAATCGCAGGCTCACGCCTTTAAGGTTATCCGATGGATGCACCCTTTGTACTTCACTTGTGACACTCTCGATGATCGAAGCCCCGCGGTTGCGCCAAGGGGCCTAGCCCGATACCGGGTAGACCAGTGCGGTGGCATAGGCTGTCACGCCCTTGCCTTCCCCCTCGTAGCCCAGCCCGTCGCTGGTGGTCGCAATGACGCTGACTGGGGCGCCGATAGCCTCGCTCAGCACTTTGCTGGCTTCTTCGCGGCGCGCGGCAAAGCGCGGGCGGCGGCCAACGAACTGCACCGCGACATTGCCGATTTCGAATCCCGCCTCCCGCACCAGGCGGGCGGCTTCTGCAATCAGGCTCACACCGCTGGCCCCGGCGAATTCCGGTCGGTCCACCCCGAAGTGCGTGCCCAGATCGCCAATGCCCGCAGCGGAGAACAGCGCATCGCAGGCCGCGTGCGCTACCGCGTCGCCATCGGAGTGGCCCGAAAGCCCGGTGTCTTCCGGGAAGTGCAGTCCTGCCAGCCACATTTCGCGAGTCGGGTCTTCGCTGACCGCGTGAACATCGATGCCGTTGCCGACTCGTGGCAGGATCATGGTTTCTTCCTTTGCGCTTGGGGTGGCCGCGGGCTGGTTCGCCGCGAGCTTGCCTGCCGCGTCGAGATCTCCGGGATAGGTGACCTTCATGGCTTGCTGCGATCCCGGCACCACATGGACTTCGGCTCCGAAAGCCCGCACGATCGACGCGTCGTCGGTAACCTGCTCCAGTTCTGCCTCGGTGCAGCCATCCAGTTGGGCGTGGGCATCGCGCAACAGCTGCGCGTCAAAGCCCTGCGGGGTTTGCACCGCGCGCAGGATGGAACGTGCCGGGGTTTCCTTGATGATTTCGTGCTCGCCGGCGGCATCGAGCTCCACCACGCAGATGGTGTCGGTGACGTTCAGCGCCGGGATGACGGCGTTGCACTGCTCGTCGGCCAGAGCGCCAAGCACTTGTTCATGCAGCTTCGCCGGGGCAAAAGCGCGGGCGGCGTCATGCACCAGAATGTTGGTGGCGGCGGAACTGGCTTCAGCCAGGCCGGCGCGGACCGACGCGGCGCGGCTGGCGCCACCGGGCACGGTGCGCACCTTGTCCCCGTACTGCGCCATGGCCGCGGCCAGGCGTTCGTCCTGCGGCGGGGTCACCACGATGATTTCGGTGATCTGCGGAATTCCCAGCGCCCGGTCCACGGCATGTTCAGCCAGGGATTTTCCGGCCACCTGGACCATCGCCTTGGGAAGGCCAGCGCCGAGGCGGGTTCCCATTCCAGCAGCCACGAGGATCAGGCTTGAGTTCTGCACTTCGCTTTGCTTCACAGCGCCCAGCTTATCGTGCCGCGCGGTTCGGCCTTGGCCGCTTTAACGCCAAAAGCCGTGAAACGCTTGGGAGCGTTTCACGGCGATGCGTTACCGGAACGGGGCTAGGCCGAAGCCAGAACCTCGTCCAAGAGGCCTTCTGCCTTGGCCTCGTCCAGATCCTTGGCCAAGGCCAATTCACTGATCAATACCTGGCGAGCTTTTGCCAGCATGCGCTTTTCGCCTGCCGACAGACCACGGTCATTTTCTCGGCGCCACAAGTCGCGAACTACTTCTGCAACTTTGATGACATCGCCGGAAGCGAGCTTCTCGACATTTGCCTTGTAGCGGCGCGACCAGTTGGTCGGCTCTTCGGTAAATTCAGCACGAAGGACATCGAACACATGGTCCAAGCCTTCCTGACCTACCACGTCACGTACGCCAACAAGATCAACGTTCTCAGCAGGAACCTCAATGGTCAGGTCGCCCTGAGCCACCTTGAGCTTGAGATACATTTTCTCTTCGCCCTTGATCTTGCGCATCTTGATCTCTTCGATCATCGCGGCACCGTGGTGCGGGTAGACAACAGTCTCGCCAACCTCAAAAACCATGTGGATAAACCCCTTTCCCACGCCCTAGTCTACCATGTTTGCTATTCCGGATCCTGCGACTGTGCCCCATATAACCGCGAATTCACGCGGAAATGCCTCTTCCACTTGCAAGAGAAACATGCTATGAAGAAGATAGGGCAGTCGACTGCGCACCACCCCCCTTCCCCGCATCGGTTGTCTACAACTTGTCGAAATGCGTGTGTTGCACGTCGCTAAATCGCGTCTTTGCGTGAAAAACAGCTAGGCTTAGAGGTAATCGTGGTCCAATTTTCGATTGCCCCTGCCCTAGGTGCATTCGATTAAGCAGGCCACGAACCGAAGCAACTCATTTTTCTCACCGAGGAGTTAGTGTCGTGATCACCGCACGCATGACCGCTGGACGTCGCATTGCCGCGTCCCTCGCTGTGGCTGCCCTGGCATTCGGTGTCACCAGCTGTGGCGCCATCAACGAGCAGGCCACCAACACCGACTACGCCGCCAGCGATGGCGTCAACGTCGATGTCGCAGACGCAAAGGTCCGCAACCTGATGTTCGTCACCAACAGCGACGACACTGAAGCCCGCCTGATCGGCTCCGTAGTCAACGCCGGCGATTCCGCGCTGACCCTGTCGGTCAAGGCTGACAACGCAGCACCTGTCTCCATCCAGGTTCCTGCAGACGGCACCATCAAGCTTGAAGAAGACAAGAACCAGCAGATCATCAAGAACATGGGCATTGCAGCTGGCGAACACGCCGACTCGGTCTTCACCGTTGCCGGTGAGAACGTGGAATTTAGCGTTCCAGTTGTCGATGGCACCCTGGCTGAATACCGCGACTTCGTACCAGGCGGTGCTGATCAGTCGGTTACCGAGCACCTGACTCCAGAAGAGACCCACTCCACTTCGGGCCACTAAGCTTCGCGCAAGACAAAACAAGAGCCTCGGACAGAATCGAAAGATTCTGTCCGAGGCTCTTGGCGTATCCTGGCTCTTTGGCTTTAGACCACGAACTTGTAGCCCAGCCCGCGCACGGTCACCAGGCGTTCGGGCACCGCCGGGTCGACCTCGATCTTGGAGCGCAGGCGCTTGACGTGCACATCCAAAGTCTTGGTGTCCCCCACGTAGTCGCTGCCCCAGACGCGGTCAATCAGCTGGCCTCGGGTGAGCACTCGACCGGCGTTGCGCAACAGCATTTCCAGCAGCTCGAATTCCTTCAGCGGCATGGATACCTCGGTGTTGTCGACCGAGACCACGTGGCGTTCCACGTCCATTCGCACCGGACCGGCGGTGACCACATTGCTGATCAGTTCTTCGCCTTCGCCCTGGCGGCGCAGCACAGCACGGATGCGGGCCAGCAATTCGCGGGAGGAGTACGGCTTGGTGACGTAGTCGTCGGCGCCGAGCTCCAGGCCGACGACCTTATCGATCTCCGAGTCCTTTGCGGTGAGCATGATGACCGGGACCTGGCTGTTCAGGCGGATCTGGCGGATCACTTCGGTTCCGGGCTGGCCCGGGAGCATCAGATCCAGCAGCACCAGGTCTGCGCCATGGCGTTCGAACTCGGTCACGGCCTTCAGACCGTCGTCGGCGATCCGGACTTCGAAACCTTCGCGTTCCAGCAGGTAGGACAGCGGGTCAGAGAGCGATTCCTCGTCCTCAACGATCAATATGCGGGTCATCGGCGTCCTCCTTCACGATCGGACGCATTCGTCTCGATCGTTCGTTCCTTCATCGTCTGGCCGGCAAGCACATTGCTGGTCGCCGGTTCTTCGTCCGCTAGGGGAAGTCTTAGGGTAAATGTGGATCCGTGGCCCGGCTGCGACCACAGCGACACTTCGCCGCCGTGGTTGGCCAGCACGTGCTTGACGATGCTCAGCCCCAGGCCGGTGCCCCCGGTCTGCCTCGAACGTGCGGAGTCCACGCGGTAGAAGCGCTCGAAAACGCGTTCCTGCTCTTCGGCCGAAATCCCGGGTCCCTGGTCGGTGACCGAGATCTGCGCATAGCCATCACGCTGCCGGATGCCCACGCCTACCGTGGTGTTCTCCGGGGAGTAGCGGATGGCATTATCGATCAGGTTGCGGATCGCAGTCATCAGCAGGTCCGCATCGCCCAGGATCGGCTCCTCGAGATGTCCGCCTACGGTAATGGCGATGCCCTTTTCCTCGGCAATCAGGTGGCTGCGGTCAACTGCCTCGGCCACGACGCTGTCGATATTCACTTCCTGGCCCTGCACGATGGCATCGGATGCCTGCAGGCGGGAGAGCTCGATAATGTCCTGGACCAGGGCGGCCAGGCGCCGCGATTCCTTGTCCATCCGGGTGGAGAAGCGGCGTACCGCCTTGGGGTCATCGGCAGCCTCGGTAATGGCCTCGGCCAGCAGGCCGATCGCGCCGACAGGAGTCTTCAGCTCGTGGGAAACGTTGGCCACGAAGTCGTTGCGCATCGCTTCGGTACGGGTGATTTCGGTACGGTCGTCGGCCAGCAGGAGAATGTACTCGTCGCCCAGCGGTGCCACGCGCACATGGACAATCAGCTGCCCGGCACCCAGCGTGGAGCGTTGCAGCTCGTACTGGCTTTCGGCAATCACGCCGTCGGCGCGAACCTGCCGCACCAGCGAGAGCAGTTCGTTGTGGACGAGCGTGTGTCCTCGCACCAGTCCGTAGGCGTAGGAAGCGGGGTTGGCTCGAACCACCCCGTCGACGTCATCAAGGATTACGAAGGCGCGTCCAATGACCGACAGGACGGCGGCGGCTCCCTCGGGGAGCACGGGTTCGTCGACCTGCGGCAGCTTCGAGGAGCGGTTCTGGGAAAGCCGGAAGGCGATGACGCCAACGATCCCCAGAGCCAGGCCGAGGACGCCGGCTATAAGAGTCGAGATCACTTCGTTCACATCTTTAGACTAGCTTCACCTTTGGGTGGCACCGGCCCTAAATGACGTGATTTAGTCGATTTCGGCGCGCTGTTCACCAAACGTTCACCTTTCGTGGCATATTCGTTAATCACCCGCTGACAAGCTGGAGCAAGACCCTCCACCATGCCACAAAACTGTTTCGGGGCGGTTGGCTGCCACGGCAGTCCACCATCCGGCATGGATACCGACACTCGAAAGGAACTGCTGTGCGTAAGGTATTTCAAGCAGACCTGCAGCAAATTGGCGAAGAACTCATTGAGATGGCCAACCAGGTCGCAACCGCAATGGATCGAGCTTGGGATTCGCTAGCCAACGTCGACGTCGATCTGGCCCAGGAAGTCATCGCAGCGGACGCGAAGATCGACTTCCTGCAGAACCAGCTCGATGAGCGCGCTATCGATACCTTGGCTTTGCAGGGACCGGTAGCCAGCGATCTGCGCATGATCGTCGGTTCGCTGCGCATGAGTGCTTCGCTGGAGCGCATGGGCGACTTGGCACGCCACTTGGCGCAGCTGGCCCGCCTGCGCTTCCCCAACCCGGCAATCCCAGCCAGGATTTCCGACACCTTTGCCCAGATGGCAAAGATCGATATTGACATCGCCAAGGCCGTTGCGCGTTTGCTCGACACCCGCGATCTGCAGATCGCTACCGAAATTATCGAGCTGAACCACCAGCTGGATCGCTTGCACTCCAGCGTCTTCACCCTGGTCGCGGCCGACGACTGGGATGCCAATGCACCCACCACCGTGGACGTATCGCTGACCAGCCGCTACCTTGAGCGCTTCGGCGATCATGGTGTGTCCGTAGCTCGCAAGGTCACCTATCTGGTGACCGGCGAATGGGACCCCACCGAGATCTAGGTCCGCGGACCTAAGCTATAAGGCTGCGCCTTGGCGCCTGCCATCCGGTACCACCGGATGGCAGGCGCCATTTTTGCTCTCCAGCTCATTCAGCACTGAAACTGGGTGTCCGGGGTCCGGGAAGCCTTCGCATCGCGGCGCGAACTGGGTACCGTGCCGTGGCCCGCGGCCCCGTTGGCATGGCAGTGCTGCGCCTCGTCCGGCCATGCAGCTCCACGCGCTCACGGTGAGCGCACGTCCAGCCATTGCCCCGGCAGGATGCCAGCGGACGCACGACGCAGCGCTGGGCACCCCAGGGACCGCCGTTGGAGTCCGGTCCCATCCGGGGAATCCAGCCCGTTAAACCAGCAGAGGGCAGTCCACCGATCGGTGGACTGCCCTCGCAGGTTGTTGGCGCGCAAGTGGCGCCAGCGTCTAGCGGGCTTCTAGCCTTCGCACTCGACGCAGAAGCCTACATTGCCCTCTTCGCGCACCAGCTGCGAACGGTGGCGAATCAAGAAGCACGAGCCGCAAATGAACTCGTCGTCTTTCTGCGGAATGACCGTAACGGTCAATTCCTCGTTGGATAGATCCGCACCTGGCAGATCCATGCCATCGGTGTGGTCGGTCTCATCGAGCTCGCGCACCACCGACTTGGCGTCCGGTGCGTTTGCGGACTTCACCGCATCCAGAGAAGCCTTACGTGCCTCAGCAACGTCTGGGCGGACTTCATCGTAATCAGTTGCCACGAATTGCATTCCTAACGTGAGCCATTGAGCCTATTCGAAATAGGAGATTACAGCATACTAATGCCAAAAATACAATCGTGCGCAGTTGTTTCGCTCACAGCCGGATGCTTGGCGTTACCTCGGCGTTAACAAGCGGACGGCGGCATCGCGAACTACTGGCGAGTAGCCAGCAGCCTCGATGCCGCCGAAAAGCGTGTCCTACTTGCGGCCTTGGTTGGCAACGGCCTCGATGGCGTCCGCAGCGGCTGCTGGATCCAGGTAGGTTCCGCCCTTGGTGATTGGCTGGAAGTTGTCATCCAGCTCATAGACCAGCGGGATGCCGGTTGGGATGTTCAGGCCAGCAATGTCTTCATCGCTGATGCCATCCAGATGCTTGACCAGCGCACGCAGCGAATTGCCGTGGGCGGTGACCATGACGGTCTTGCCTGCCGACAGGTCGGCCTTGATGTTGTTCTCCCAGTAGGGAAGCATGCGATCCAGCACGTCCTTGAGGCACTCGGTGCGTGGGGCGGAGTCGCCCAACGCCGCATAGCGCTCGTCGTTGATCTGGCTGAACTCCGAGGAATCATCCAGTGCTGGTGGCGGGGTGTCGTAGCTGCGACGCCATTCCATGAACTGCTCTTCACCGAACTCGGCCAAGGTCTGCGCCTTGTCCTTGCCCTGCAGCGCACCGTAGTGGCGCTCGTTCAGGCGCCAGTCGCGGTTCACCGGGATCCACGAACGGCCAGCGGCCTCCAGGGCCAGGTTCGCGGTAACAATGGCGCGGGTCAGCAAGGAGGTGTGAAGCACCTCCGGCTTGTAGCCAGCTTCGGTCAGCAGCTGGCCGCCGCGGGCAGCTTCAGCACGGCCCTTCTCAGTCAGCGATACGTCGTACCAACCGGTGAACAGGTTCTTTTCGTTCCATTCGCTCTGTCCGTGGCGAAGCAAAATCAAAGTGTGGCTCATGTAATCCATCCTAACCAATGCGCAAGCCTGCTCGTGCGAAAGTTAAGGCCCGTGATTAAAGTGCGAAGACCTGCAGTCCGCCAAGATGCGGATGCAGGTCTTCGGGAAAACTTGGTGCCTTGGCACGCCTAGTAGTTGTACCAGCCGCCGCCTTTGCCGCTGACGGCAGGCTTGACGTCCGCGAGGTACACGCAGGCGATGCAGGCGCCGATCAGCTGCAGGAAGCCGATTCCGCCCTGGCTGAAGATGCCAAGCAGTGCCACGGCGGTGCTGGCGACGGTCAGTCCAAGCCAGAACCCCTTGGTGCGCTTGCCTTCCTGGGCGAAACGATCTGCGCCATGACGCAGGCAATCAACCAAAGCCCAGACGGCGATCGCAACGATGACAATGCTCAAAGCGATCATCATGTAGTACTCGATTATTTGGGCCATGCGCAACATGTTCATGCTTGTACTCTACCTTTTTGGCGCAAATGATGGGCGCTGTGCCACGCGCGAAAATCAGCGCCCGCGGGCATCAAAGCCGGTCCAGCGCTTGCTGCAGATCGGCCCAGAGGTCTTCCACCTCTTCAATGCCTACTGACAGTCGGATCAGGCTGGCCGGGACGCTGGCCGGCTCCGAAGCGTGGCGGGCCCGGCGCTCAGCTAGGGATTCCACGCCTCCAAGCGAGGTGGCGCCGGTGATGAGCTGGAAGGCTTCCAGCACCCGGTCCGCTTCTTCGGCGGTGCTTCCCGCTTCAAAGGCGATCACCGATCCGAACCCACCCATGAGGTCCGCGGCGCGCGCGTGGCCCGGGTCGTTGGGCAGTCCCGGGTAGCGTACGGCCTGCACCTTGGGATGTGCCGCGAGGCGTTCTGCCAGCACCTGGCTGTTTGACTGCGAACGCTGAAGGCGCACGGCCATGGTGCGCACCCCGCGTAATGCGAGGAAGGTATCCATCGGGCCGGCGATCGCGCCATGCAAGGTCCGGTACCCATGCAGGCGGCTGTGGAGCTGCTCGTCGCTGGTGACCAGCGCGCCCATGATCACGTCCGAGTGGCCCGACAGGTACTTGGTCACCGAGTGAACTACAAGGTCGGCACCGTGGACCAGCGGCTGCTGGAGCAGTGGGGTGGCAAAGGTGTTATCCACGATGCTCACGACGTTCTTCGCTTTGGCGGCAGCCAGCAGGGTCGGCAGGTCGGCGACTTCCAGCATCGGGTTGGTTGGCGATTCCACCCAGAGCACATCGGCCCCATCCAAGGCAGCGAGCACTTCTTCGGTGTTGGCAATATCCACCGGGCGAATGCGCAGCCGTCCCGCATCTTGCAGCTCTGCGCTCAACGCCAGCGAACCGTTATAGGAATGCTGCGGCATCACCAGCACGCCGGCCTCTGGCACGATGCTCAATGCGGCGGCAATAGCTGCCATGCCCGAGGAGAACACCAGGGCAGGCAGCGTTGCCGCTTCGAGCTGGCCCAGTACTTCTTCAAACGGATCCCAGGTCGGATTGGAGAAGCGCGCATATACGCGTTCACCCGGCGCCGCCTGGCCTTTGGAATGGTAAGTCGAGGTGAAGGTTACCGGGTGGTTGACTGGAGCATCGTAGCCATGGGCCGGACGCCCGCCGGCAACGAGCAAAGTTTTCGGATCCCAGGCCGGATTGGCGCCTGATTCTGCGGTGCGGGGGTTCATGGAAAAAACTCTACGCTTCCTTTGACGCTGCCAGCCGGTGGATTTCACTACATTTCATCTGACTGATCCCCCACACTGGGCGCATTTTCGTTGCACATCCTGCCGTTGCAGCGCACATCTTTAAATGTCCTTGGATAGGCTAGTGGGGTGAGTATCGAATCGAGTACCCCAACCCGTGGCTTGTTCATCGTTTTTGAAGGCGGTGACGGCGCTGGGAAGTCCACGCAGGTCGCCCTGGCCCAGCAATGGCTGGAGTCCCGTGGCGCCAAGGTCACCACTACCCGTGAGCCAGGCGGAACCCAGATCAGCGAAGAGCTGCGTTCCTTGGTGCTCGAACATGGCCACGGCGAGATCGATGCCCGTACCGAGGCCCTGATTTACTCGGCGGCGCGTGCCGCCCATGTCCAGCAGGTCATCTCCCCCGCGCTGGATGCCGGAACCCACGTCATCTGCGACCGGTTTGTTGATTCCTCGCTGGCTTACCAGGGCATGGGCCGTGCCCTCGGCTTTGATGCCGTCGCATCGATTAACGACTTCGCAACCGGCGGACTGAAGCCTGATGCCACCATCATTCTTGATATCTCCGCCGCGCAAGGACGTGCCCGGCGCATTGCGGCCAGCGGCGGCGTGGAGGATTCGGATCGCTTGGAATCCGAGCCGGATGATTTCCATGAACGCATCCGCAACGCCTTCCTCGACTTGGCGGCCCGTGATCCGCAACGCTATCTGGTCCTGGATGCCACCGCCAGCGTGGAGAAGCTGCACCAGTCGGTTGCGCAGCATTTGGCAGGCTTGCTGTGACCCGGCCGGTCTTCGCAGAACTTGCCGGGCAGGAACGTGTCATTGCCACGTTGACCGCTGAGGTTGATCGCGGCAACCCGACCCATGCCTGGCTGGTCACCGGTCCCCCGGGTTCGGGCCGCACCACCGCGGGGCGGGCTTTCGCGGCAGCTTTGCAGTGCACCCAGGCCCCGGCCGGCTGCGGGCAGTGCGCCAACTGCAAAATGGTCATGAATTCGGAGCACCCGGATGTGTCCTTCGTATCCACCGACAAATTCGAGTACCAGATCGCTGACGTCCGCCATCTGATTACCCGTGCACAGGAAAGTGCTGGCACCGGCCGCTGGCGCATCATCATCATCGAAGATGCCGACCGCATGTCCGAGCGCAGCACCAACGTGCTGCTCAAGGCCATTGAAGAACCGCCCGCCAAGATGATCTGGATCCTGAGCGCCCCGTCTCCTGCAGATGTTCTGGTGACCATTCGATCACGGTGCCGCGCGGTAAATCTCTCCGTGCCGTCCACCCAGGATGTTGCCGATCTTCTGGTGCGCCGTGACGGCCTGGAACCGGAACAGGCGCTGTTCGCTGCCCGTGTCTCGCAGTCCCACATTGGCGTAGCCCGTTTGCTGGCCCGTGACGAGCAAGCACGCATCCAGCGTGAAAAAGTCGTTACCTTGCCGTTGCGCACCACCACCTTGCCGCAGGCGATGGCCGCTGCCGCAGAAATTTCCAAACTGGCCAGCGAGCGTGCCGAGAACATTACCGGCACCGATCTGCAGAACAAGATTGCCCAGCTGCGCCACGCCAACGGCTTGGGTCCAGAGGAGAACATCCCCGCTGGATTGCGTGGACAGTTCAAGGCGCTGGAGGATGATGCCAAGCGATTCGCTCGGCGTGCGGCTTTCGATGCCTTGGACCGTACCCTGACAGACCTGACCACATTCTTCCGCGATGTTTTGAGCATCCAGCTGAAAACCGGAATTGAGCTGATCAACGAGCACCTGCGCGAGCAGCTCGAACGTTTCGCAGCGGAACAGTCCAGCGAGAAGTCCTTGGCCCAGCTTGATGCCATCAATGAAACGCGCAGCCGCTTGGCTGCCAACGTCAACCAGCTCATGGCCCTGGAAGCACTCATGACCCGTTTGCTGCCTCAGCCGGGACGCCGTTAACCCATCACAAGGAGACACTAAAAGTGCCTGCACGCTCACCGATGATGCGCTTGGCCGCAGTGGGGACCGCTCTGGCTTTGACCCTGGCCGGCTGCTCTTCCACTACAGCGGATTCGCAGTCCGGCGCATCGGATGCGTCGCAGTCCGCGCCCAACGCCAGTACACCGGAAGGATTGGAATCCTTCTACAGCCAAGACCTCGATTGGGAAGAATGCGGCAGCATCATCGAATGCGCCACCATAGAGGTTCCGCTGGACTATGCCGATCCCGAAGGCGAGAGCATTGATCTGGCGTTGAACCGCCGCGCAGTGGACGGAGCGACAGGCAATCTGCTGGTAAACCCCGGCGGCCCAGGCGGATCCGGCCTGGATCTGGTGGCGTCCTCGGTACCAGGCATGTTCAGCGCTGACCTGCAGCGCACCTACAACGTCATCGGATTCGATCCGCGAGGCGTGGGAGAAAGCTCCCCGGTCACCTGCCAAAGCGGTGCCGAGACCGATGAGGGACGCCAGGAAAACCTGCGGGCTTGGGTTCCTGAAGACCAGGACGAAATTGTCGAGGATACCGAGGACTACGCAGCTGACTGCGCGTCCAATACCGGCGATCTCCTAGGCCACGTCGATACCGTTTCGGCAGCGAAGGACATGGACGTGATCCGTGCTGTGCTCGGTGATGCACAGCTGGACTACCTCGGTTTCTCCTATGGAACCTTCCTCGGAGCAACCTACGCTGATTTGTTCCCTCGGAATGTGGGTCGCTTCGTACTCGATGGCGCCATGGATCCAACCAGCACAGCTTCGGACCTCACCTTGGCCCAGGCCGTTGGCTTCGAGAAGGAGATCGACGCGTGGCTCGCCAATTGCCTTGAAAGCGGTGAGTGCCCGTTCACTGGAACCGTTGAAGAGGCCAAGGTGCAGCTGCAGCAGTTCTTTGCGCAGGTGGAGAACGAACCAATGACTGCCAGCGACGGGCGTGCAGTGCCGATCATCGACTTCATCAACGGCTTCATCTTGCCGCTGTATGACGATTCCAGCTGGCCCATTTTGACCGATGCGATGAACGCTGCCGTCAACGACGCGGATGTGGATATGATCCTCGGCTTCGCGGATCTCTCGGCGGACCGCGAGGGCGACGGCACGTATGCATCGAATTCCACCGATGCTTTCACCGCCATCAATTGCCTGGACCGTCCAATGGACGCCAGTCCAGAAGCGATGCAGGCCGAAGCAACAGAGTTGATGCGTGCGGCCCCGACCTTGGGCAAGTATCTCGCCTACGGCGGCATCACCTGCGAGGCCTGGGACCACGACGCCACTGGCAAGCCTGAGGTCCTCGACGCGGAAGGCTCGAATGAGATCCTCGTCATTGGCACCGTCGGCGATCCAGCTACCCCCTACGCATGGTCTGAGGCATTGGCGCAGCAGCTGGATAACGCGACCCTGCTGACCTATGAAGGCCATGGCCACACCGCATATGGACGCTCCAATGAATGCATTACCAAAGCGGTGGATGAGTACCTGATTGACGGCAAAGTCCCCGAAGCCGGCACCCGGTGCTGATTGGGCTTGATGATGTCGTCGCCGTTTTGACGTTCAGACAATTCCTCGGATAAAGTGACGTGGTGCCTGTTTGCAGGTACAGGCCTCCTTAGCTCAGGGGTAGAGCAGCTCCCTCGTAAAGAGCAGGTCGCCGGTTCAAATCCGGCAGGGGGCTCGTTGTGAAGAAAACCCCGGAATCGCGCTTGCCGCATGATTCCGGGGTTTTCGCAATTTTCAATGGATTTTCATGACTGGTCCCGGGGTCTTCGATTCCCACGCAGTCCATTCTTATCCCGCATCTTGCCCAACGGCGCTTTTGGATATTCAATTAGGCCAGAGCCGGCAAACGATTCTTCACTCCGCGATCAGCAGATCATCGATCCTGGTTCGCGACCGGCAATAGCGGTATAAGCCTTCGACAGCAATTTCCAAGGAATTCCAAACTGATGCAATCCTTGCAGTACTCCCCTGAACCGCCATCGCTAGGCGGCAACGCGATCATGCGCCAACGGTGGAGCGAAGTAGCGTTCCTGCATTGGCGGGTTAGCCCGGATGAGGTGGCGCCGTACATGCCCGAAGGATGCCGGCCAGATATTGTCGCCGGCAGCGCTTGGGTGGGCCTCGTCGCTTTCCAGATGTCGCGCAGTGCGTTCTTCTCCGGTCCTGCGATTCCGTGGTTGGGTGACTTCCCGGAGATCAATGTGCGCCTCTATTCCGTTGACAATCAAGGACGCCGCGCAGTGGTATTCCTGAGCCTTGAAGCATCACGCCTGCTACCTGTGCTCATGGCGCGGGCAGTCTTCGGGTTGAAGTACCAGTGGTCGTCCATGAAAATCCTGAAGAAGGCCGGCACGATCAGCTATGCAACACGGCGCATCGGAAATCCGAGCGCACGTTCCCGCATCGTCGTGCGTCCGGTAGAAGCTTCTGCCAGTGCCGGTCCAATTACCCCGGGTTCGCAGACCGCCATCGCGCTATCGGCACAGTGGGCGTTCCACCAGCGGCATCTTGGGCGCACCTTGCACTGCCGGAACCACCATGAACCGTGGCCGCTGCAACCTGCACAACTCGTTGAATTCGACGATGGCCTGCTGCGTGCCGCCGGTTTCGCCACTCTCGCTGATCGAGCTCCTGACTCGGTTCTGTACGCCGAAGGCGTCGATACGCTGTTCGCTGCACCAACCGTACTGGACTGCTAGAGGCCAGGCACAAGGCAGTTGCGGCAGAAGGCTCCCGGTTTCGGAAGAAACCGGGAGCCTTCTGTTCTGCCTAGCTTTTTTACTCGAAATCGGCGGTTGCCGGGTCAGCCGAGATACGGCCTTCCGCTCCGCGGTCCAGGGTAGCGATGGCAGCCAGATCTTCCTCGTCCAGATGCACGTTCAGCGATTCGAAGTTCTCGACGATGCGCGATTCGGTGGTCGACTTCGGGATGACCACGTTGCCTACCGCCAGGTGCCACGCGATGACTACCTGTGCCACCGATGCTTCATGCTTCTTGGCGATCTCCACCAGCACTGGGTCGCTGAGCAGTTCGCCGCCGTGGCCCAGCGGGGACCAGGACTGGTGCAGGATGCCGTGCTCGGCCTCGTAGGCGCGCAGCTCGCCCTGCGGGAAGTACGGATGGGTTTCGACCTGGTTGATCACCGGGCGGACGCCGGTTTCGGTGTAGAGCTCTTCCAGTGCTTCCTTGGTGAAGTTGCAAACGCCGATGGACTTGGCCTTGCCGTCCTTCTGCAACTGGATCAGTGCCTTCCAGGTGTCCACGTAGGTGCCGCGCTTGGGCTGCAGCCAGTGGATCAGGTACAGGTCGACGTATTCCAGGCCGAGCCGTTCCAGCGAGGCATCCGCTGCGGCGAGGGTCTTCTCGAAACCCTGGTCCGAGTTCCAGACCTTGGTGGTGATGAAGAGGTCTTCGCGTGGCACGGTGCTGGCTGCAACTGCGCGGCCGACGCCAGCTTCGTTGCCATAGATGCGTGCGGTGTCGATGTGGCGGTAGCCGGCGTCGATGGCCTGGCCAACGACTGCTTCCGCGTCCTCGTCGGCGACCTTCCAGACGCCGTAGCCAAGCTGGTCGATGGTGTTTCCGTCAAGGAACTTCAGTTCAGGAATTGTTTGGGTCATGCAACTAATTTAGTCCACTGATGCGCCCTGCGCGGTGGAACACCACGCGAGCGATCGGGAAAACCCAATTATTCGCTGGAAGCGAGCAATTGCACGGCCCGGCTGACGTCTTCTTTCACCAGCATGGCACGATGGCGCACGGCTTCGATATCGATCGGCTTGCCGGCTTCGGCCTGCATGCGCATCATCGCTACGACCTGTGCGGTCGTCGCCAAATCATTGGCGGCCTTAGTCAGCGAACGATGCGCCGCAGAGGTCAGCTGCGGGATCGTGTCGTCATTGCTCGGGGTGATCCGATGCGCCGCACAGCAAAGCTGGCGTACGGTCGGCAACAGCACAGCCATCTCATTGGCTTCTCGGACCAGCTGATTGTAAACCTGGTCATCGTTGATGCCCTCTACCACCTGGAAGACCCGGTCCAATGACCGCTGGAAACGGTCATGGGCGCGACGCCAGACGCCCTCGCCAAGTTCGCGAGCAGCAGCACGCTCAGCGCGCAGTCGTGAAAAGAACGCCATTACACTTCTCTGCCGGTGGATTCCGATGAATTACTGGTTCTAGCCTACCGGGATCACCGCAGTGTTCCCGGCAGCGGGGTCGACATAAAACGAAACCGGCCGCGAGCCCCATCCGCTTTCGCCAATGGTTCTCACGGCCGGTACCAGTCGCGTTCAGCAGCAACGCCCTTCAGGATTCTTTTCCTGCCAGTCGGTGTAGTCCTTCCAGAATTCGCGCTCGGTCATTGGCTTGGCGCCAGGATGATTGCGTTCGTGGTGTTCCAGGTAGTGCTGGTACTTGTCGGCCCCGAGCACCCCGTCGACAAACTTCTTGGCTTGCCCCAGGCGTTCCAACAGCGTCGCCATCGCTAGTGGCCGCCTCGCTGGACTTGGGCTTCGGCAGGGATTTGCTTCCAAGCCTTTTCAAGTTCCTTTTCGGCAGGCGACGAGATCAAGCCGGCGGGTGCGTACATCTTCGATGGCACGGCAGGATCCTCGGTGCTGTTGCCACCACCGCTCTGCTTGGCCTTGGCGGTTGCGACAACAGCCGATACCAGCACGATGGCGGTCAGTACCAGGAAGACCACGGACAGCCAGCCCTGGACACCGGTGTTGCGGACCACGGCCTCCATGGCTTCAACGCTGCCCGCCGAGCCGAGGGAAGTCTCGCCATTGGCCAGAGCTTCCTTGTAGGCGTTGTGGTTGGCGAAGTAGCCCACCTTGGTATCTGCGGAGAAGATCTTCTGCCAGCTCGCGACGAAGGTGATCACCACGGTGAAGGCCAGCGGCAGAGCCACGACCCATAGGTACTTGAAGTTGTTCTGCTTGGCGATGATGGTCATCACCACGGCCAGCGCTATCGCAGCCAGCAACTGATTGGCGATGCCGAACAGCGGGAAGAAGGTGTTGATGCCTCCCAGTGGATCTGTCACGCCGAGGATGAGGATGTAGCCCCAGCCGGCAACCATGATCAATGTGCACAGCCACACGCCCGGACGCCACGAGGTGTCCTTGAACTTCGGGAAGAAGTTGCCGATGGTGTCCTGCAGCATGAAGCGCGCAACACGGGTACCGGCGTCAACCGCGGTCAGGATGAACAGTGCCTCGAACATGATCGCGAAGTGGTACCAGAAGCCCATCATCGCGGTGCCGCCGAACCACTGGTGCATGATGTGCGCAATGCCCACAGCCAGGGTCGGAGCGCCACCGGTACGCGAGACAACCGAGCTCTCGCCCACGTTATTGGCAAGTTCGGTCAGCTGGTTTGGATCCAGGCTAACGCCGGCCAAACCCAGCGAGTTCACGAATGCCGCCGCGGTTTCCACCGTGCCGCCGGTAGCGGCAGCCGAGGAGTTCATCGCGAAGTAGATGCCGCGGTCGATGGAAATCGCTGCAACCAGCGCCATGATGGCCACCATGGATTCCATGAGCATGCCGCCGTAGCCCAGGAAGCGGGTTTGCTTTTCCTTCTCGACCAGCTTCGGGGTGGTGCCCGAGGCGATCAGTGCGTGGAAGCCCGACAGCGCACCGCAGGCAATGGTCACGAACAGGAATGGGAAGATGTGCCCGGCAACGACCGGGCCATCGGCACGGCCAGCGAACTCGGAGAAGGCCGGAACATCGATTTCCGGACGGACGACGATGATCGCCACGGCCAGCAGGCCGATGACGCCGATCTTCATGAAAGTCGACAGGTAGTCGCGAGGAGCCAGCAGCAGCCATACCGGGAGCACCGCGGCGATGATGCCGTAGATGATGATGGCCCAGGCGATGGTGGTGCGATCCAGGTGGAAGAACTCGGCACCCCACGCAGACTCGGCAATCCAGCGGCCGGAGATGATCGCGAACATCAGCAGCACGAAGCCGATGATGGAGATTTCCAGGACCTTGCCCGGGCGGATGAACCGCAGGTAGATGCCCATGAACAAGGCGATAGGGATGGTCAGGCCCACCGAGTAGACACCCCACGCGGATTCGCCCAGTGCATTGACGACCACCAGCGCCAAGATGGCGGTAATGATGATCATGATAGCCAGGGTGGCGATCAGGGCAGCGGTGCCGCCGATCAGGCCCAGCTCTTCGCGGGCCATCTGGCCCAGCGAGCGTCCGCCACGGCGCATGGAGAAGAACATGACGAGATAGTCCTGGACCGCTCCGGCCAGCACCACGCCCACGATAATCCAGATGGTGCCAGGCAAATAGCCCATCTGCGCTGCGAGGATCGGTCCAACCAGCGGACCGGCGCCTGCGATGGCGGCGAAGTGGTGGCCGAAGAGCACGCGGCGATCGGTGGGAACGAAATCACGGCCGTTATTGACCGATTCGGCCGGGGTGGCCCGGAAATCATCGGGTTTGGCGATCTTGCGCTCGATGAACTTCGAATAGAAGCGGTAGGCAATCAGGTAGGTCGCAGCAGCGGCGAAGACGAACCAGATGGCATTGATGGTTTCCCCGCGCGAGAAGGCGAGAATCGACCATGCGATTCCGCCGACCAGCGCGATGGCAACCCAGATGGCGATCTTGGCGGGGGTCCAACGCTTTTCTTCGCGTTCGGCAACCTCAGGATCGACACCCGCTGGTGGCAAGGTATTTTGGGTACTCAAATCGAGCAACCTCCTAGGAACAGTGCAAGTGATGTGCGCGACCAGCGGTTATTAGGCTAGTCACGCATTAATGACTACTGAGTCACCTTACAACTGGTTTCCCGCTGCTTTAAACCTCTATGACAACTTTTCCCGTATGTTCACCGGAATCGAAGTATTCGTGGGCAGCGGCCAGCTCCGGGAATCCAAAGGCCTTGGTGACGTTCAGTGCCAGTTTCCCCTGTTCCAGCAGCGGCATCACGCGGGTAATGGTCTGGCGAACGATCTCCGCCTTCTCATGCAGCGGGCGGGAACGCAAAGTTGTGCCGATGATCCGCGCCCGCTTGCTCATCAGCAGCCCCAAGTTCAGTTCTCCCTTGGCTCCGCCTTGCAGTCCGATGACTACCATCCGTCCGCCGACGGCGAGCGCCTTGACGTTCTCCCCCAGGTATTTGGCGCCCACGACATCCAGGATCAGATCCACGCCCCTGGCGTCGGTCAGTTCCTTGACGCGTGCAGAAAAGTCCTCTTCCCGGTAGTTGATCCCCTCGTCGGCGCCGAGGGTACGGCAGTAGTCCAATTTCTCTGCCGAGGAAGCGGTGACGATGACGCGGGCGCCAGCGGCTTTGGCGAGCTGTATGGCCATGGAGCCGATGCCGCCGGCTCCGCCATGGATCAACAACGCCTGGTCTTGGCCCAGTCCGCCTTCGATGAAGAGGTTGGAGACCACGGTGGCGGCGACTTCCGGCAACCCGGCGGCTTCGATGCTCGAAACCGTTTCAGGGATTTCGATGAGCAGTTCTGCCGGAACATTGACGTACTGCGCATACCCGCCAGCAGCGAGCAGGGCGGCAACTCGCGCTCCCGGTTTCCATCCGCTGACGCCATCGCCGATCTCCACGATGCTGCCCGAGACTTCCAGCCCGGGGATATCGCTGGCTCCGGGAGGTGGCGGATACACTCCCTTGCGCTGCTGCACATCCGCGCGGTTCAGTCCGAAGGCCTCGACCTTGACCAGCACTTCCCCAGCTGCGGGGACCGGCATTGGCCGTTGGACCAGTTCAAGGACTTCTGGCCCACCGGCACCGTTGTAGATATAGGCGTTCATAACGTCGTTCATGGCCTTCAATTCCTTTCAACAGGGGTTCATGCCGTATACTTTTTCGGGTTGGATGGTTGTCCGAGCGGCCGAAGGAGCTGGTCTTGAAAACCAGTAGGCGGCAACCCCGTCTCATGGGTTCAAATCCCATACCATCCGCGCTTTTCGAGTTTGGCGGGCTGATCCTTGGATCAGCCCGCCAAACTGCTTAATACTGCTCCGCGCTTAATCTTTCGTTGACGATCAGCCCCGCCAGGCGAGCCACTTCGTTCACTACGTTGGCTGCGTCTTGCAAGGTTCGGGCCGCGGGGTGGCGCAGGTCGCCCGCTTGCGCGGCAATAGCGGTCCCCCACTGCGCTGATGACAATTGCAATCCCAGCACGAATAGCCCGCGGTGCGCCAGCCCATCGCTGTTGACCAGACGGTATGGTTCACCGACCACGTCGAAACCGGATCCAGGCAGGCTTTCGCCTTCCGTGTTCTTCCAAGTGTGCACGCGCGCTACGTGATCTCCCAAGAGCTGCTTTATCAGTGCCGCGTTATTTTGCAGCACGCGGTTACTCGGCATCATCGCTTCGCACATGGTCTTCGCAGTGTGCACCTCCGCATCTACCCAGGGCGAGGAGGCGGTGAACTGCTCGGAAACCTCGTCGAAGCCGAACTCCGGGTCCGGGCCAAGGAAGGTTACGATCCCGGCGCGCGAGAGCGCCAGCAGCTGTTCAATGCGTTCGAGCGGCGGGCCTGAGGACAGTCCTTCGACCAGTGGCTCGAAGTGCGCTTGGATTTCTTCAATGCGCGACTGCTCGTCGATCACGCCGGAAGCAATCAGCTCCTTGACCAGCATGCGTCCGGCATTCATCGTCATGATGGCGCATGACAACGGGTCTTCTAGCCCGCCGGTGCTGTGCCGGGCATTGCCCACGAGGTAGTCGCGTACTGCCTGCTGGTATTGCTCATCGGAGCTGAACCCGAGTTCTTCAAATGGCCTTGCCAGCTTTGGCACATCGAGCCACTGCAACTGCGGGAACTGCCCGACGAACTTGCGCAGTTCGCTAAGCCACACTTGGCTTCCTTCATGGTGCTCCGCAGAGAGGATCGCTTCGAGCTGATCAACGAATTCTCGCTCATCGAGACCTTCCGGGGCACCATGCGCGCGAGCGCAGGTGCTGTAGTAGGCGAACAAGATGTCCCGGTGCAGCTTGGGCCAAATATGGCGTGAGAACACCAAGGAGGAGGCAGGGTTGGTGGCGCGTGCTTCGGCAAGGCGCCCGATGAGTTCCGGAGCGTCGAAGTAGCGTAGTTCAATTTCATCAGGAATGAACTGCTCCACTACTGGCTTGCCCCAGTAGGGGGTACCTCGGCGCGAAGCTACGATCAGTGCCGGCTCCCGGCCTGAGCCGATGTACTGCAGGCGATGCCCCGGCTCGGTGCTGGCCTCACGGAAAATCCCGCCGCGGCCTGCCGTCAGCTCGGCCATGCCGTCAAAGAAATTCAAGCCCAACCCGCGGATCAACGCAGGCTGGCCCTCCTTGAACTGGGAGTAGTCGAGGTCCGCTGGAACATTCGGTGGCAGGTAGGTGGCCCCGGCTTGGGAGGCAGCTTCCTTGAGCTGCTTCTGCCATGGGTTCAGTTCTGCCGGCTGGTGGCCTAAGGCCAGCACCACGGCGTCAGCGGCCAGCTGACGGGTTTCGGCGCCCTCCAGGATACTGCGGAAATCGACCTGATAGGCATTGCCGACGGGGCGGACCGCAATGACTTCTGCGGCTACGTGTTCGATGCTGAAATTCTCGTGGGTGGCAAGTATCGCTGCGCTGCGGCCATAGACGTGCTCGAGGTACTCACCGTAGATTGCGCGTGACGGATAGGATCCGGGTTCAATCTGCCCGATCAGCTTGGCATGCTCATCGGTGAGCTTGCGTCCATCACCGCGAAGAGCGACGAACTGGCGAAAGCTCAACCCCGGTTCATCGCCCAACCGTTCGGGGGCCACTGTCGGAAATGATGACGGGGTGTTCATCAGGAAATGCTCCGACTGTTTCGGGTTCCACACGTGGCCGGAGCCCGGAGGGAACGGATCAAAGACCGTAACTTTCAGAACGGTGCCTTGGGCCGGGAGTTTCAACGCCAAGTTAGCGAGTCTTTCAACCACGCTCGTGCCGCGTGGGCCTGCCCCGACAAGGGCCAGGCTGAACTCGTTCTTTGGTGTTGCTATCTCGCTGTTCACTCCTCTAGGTTATTACCTTTGGAACAGGGCATGGGCCAGACGCATAGACTATGGCCATGACTGAGCATGATTCTGAGGTTGCAAGCGCTGATCCGTATTCCTGGCTTGAAGGAATTCACGACGAAACGGCACTCGAATGGGTGCGGGATCAGACCCAGCGTACCGAGTCCGAGCTGTACGACGACTCGTTCCATGCTACTGCGGAGCGGATCAAAACGGTTCTGGATGCCCAAGACCGCATTCCCATGGTGACCAAGCGTGGCGATCACTACTACAACTTCTGGCGCGATTCCGCCCATCGTCTTGGACTTTGGCGTCGCACCACTTGGAATTCCTACCTCAGCGACGACCCGCAGTGGGAAATCCTATTGGATCTTGACCTGCATGCGCAGTTGGAAGGCCGCGAATGGCATTTCGCTGGTTCAGCACTCCTGCGTCCAGCGGCCGGCGGCGCCTACCAGCGGGCCCTGCTTCGCTTGAGTCCTGACGGCGGCGACCAGGTGCGCATTCGCGAATTCGATCTGACCTCCAAGAGCTTCGTTGCCGGCGGTTTCGACCTTCCCGTTGCGAAGACCCAAGCCTCGTGGATTGACCACGATACGTTGCTTGTCGGTTCCGCCAGCAGCGAGCAGTTCACGACCCGTTCGACCTACGCGAAGACGTTGCGAAGGCTCAGCCGCGGCATGGAGATCGAAGAAGCGCCAATTCTCTTCCAAGTCGATAGAGAACATGTCGCAGCCTTCGGCTACTTCGATTCGTCTCCGGGATTCGAACGCGTGGTCACCACTGATGCCATCGACTTCTACAATTCCACTGCCGGTGTCCTCATCGACGGGGAACACCATCTGATCGATGTTCCGACCGATGTGCAGGTCAGCCTGCACCGGCAGTGGGTCCTCTTTGCTCCCCAAACCAATTGGGAACACCAGGGCCAGAAGATCGCTGCGGGTTCATTGGCTATCGCCCGGCTGGATAGATTCCTCGAGTCCGGCAGCATCGAGAAGGTTCTCTTCGTCCCGGATGCGCACACTGCGCTGGAATCACTGAGCTTTACCGCCAATTATCTGCTGCTCACCGTATTGCATGATGTGGCTTCGCAAGTGCGCATTATTGATCTCGCAGATCATTTCAGCCAGTCGGACATGCCGCTGATGGATCCAATGCTCAGCGTCTCGGTGGGAGCCGTTGATGATGAGGACCCGGAGCATGGCGATGACTATTGGATGACCATCACCGGATTCATTACCCCTACTACCTTGTTGCGCGGCACAGTTGGTTCGGCAGCAAAGGTCGTGAAGAAATCGCCGGATCGCTTTGATGCCGGTGGTTTTGAAGTCACCCAGCATTTTGCGACCTCTGCGGACGGCACCAGGGTTCCATATTTCCAGGTCGCGGCATCCGACTTGGTTCACGATGGGAAGAACCCGGTGCTGATGGACGGCTACGGCGGTTTCCAGCACAGCATGACTCCTGGCTATGCAGCCGCCATGGGCACCGGTTGGTTATCGCGCCGTACCGTTGAGGGCCGCAAACCGGTATACGTCATGGCCAACATTCGCGGTGGTGGCGAGTACGGGCCGGATTGGCATCGTGCTGCCCTGCGTGAAAAGCGCCATCGTGCCTACGAGGATTTCGCAGCCATCGCCCAGGACCTGGTGGCTCGCCGGGTGACGTCCCGCGCGCATTTGGCCGCGACAGGGCGTTCTAACGGCGGGTTGCTCATGGGCAATATGATCTCTGGCTACCCGCACTTGTTCGGAGCAATTTCCTGCGGCGTTCCGCTATTGGACATGCAGCGCTACACGCAGCTAGCTGCCGGCCATTCCTGGATTGCCGAGTACGGCGACCCGCAGGTTCCCGGGGACTGGGACTTCCTGCGGACTTTCTCCCCCGTGCATCGACTCACCGACCAGCCTCATCCAGCCAATGACTATCCGGCCTCGTTGATTTGGACCACGACTTCTGATGACCGTGTCGGCCCTTCGCAGGCACGCATCATGGCAGCCAAAATGATGGATCTGGGCATTGCCAATGTGCGGTACCACGAGCCACAGGGCGGTGGCCATGCCGGGTCAACGGATAACGAGTCAACCGCCAACATGCTGGCGACCAGCTACGAATTCCTGTGGCGACAGGTGCGTTAGCTCTCTCGTTTTGGAACACGCGCCCATCTTCGGGTAGGCTAGATTCTGCTGGAAACAGCGGATGGACACGTGCCAGAGCGGCCGAATGGACTTCACTGCTAATGAAGGGTCGGGCTAAAACTCGACCGGGGGTTCAAATCCCCCCGTGTCCGCCAAGAACCCCCTACTCAGGTAGGGGGTTTTTCGTTCATATGGCACTTTTTCGACGAGAACGTTCCGAATACGGAAAATCCCCCGGATTCACCGATTTTTCGGTGAATTCGGGGGATTCTCAAAACTCCAGGACAGCAGTTTCTCCGCTACTGGTCGTCGCGCTTAACGAAGGTCCGCAGCATGTTCTGCACGATATCCTCTGGCAACGAGGTGTGGCGAACAATGATGTCCGACATCCGGTCCAGATCGGTATCGGCGATTGCGTCGAAGAGCGCTTCGCGGTCAGCTTCTGGAAGTTCGGCAGCATCGAAATGCACTGGACCATCCGGGCCCTGGCCTTCAAAGCGGAAGTCTGCAATATTGCCGTTGGCGCTCGCGCCAGACATGGGAGACGTCGCGATCATGCGTTCCAGGTCTTCGACCGGCAGATCCGTATAGCCGTGCAGGATCTTTGCCGCTTCTTCAAAATTGGAATCCCGCAGCATGGAGAATAGCTGGTCGTATTCATTTGCCGGCAGTTGTTCGCTGGAAAATTCGCGGTTCTCGCCATCAAGTTCGAACGCCATCTTGAAGTGCGTAGCACTTGGTTCCTGAAGGGAACTGAACTGCTCGCTCCATTCCTGGGGTACAACCCAAGTGTCATCGGCAGGTGCTGGTGTGGCATCCTCTGCGGCAGTGGCGGCCGCTTCACGATCTTCGCGCTCAACTTGAGCTTCGAGTTTGTCGCTCAAAGCCTTGATCTCGGCATCATCATTCGGCAATTCCTTGGCAGGGGCTGTCTGCGGGTACTTGTCGAGGCTGCGTACTGCAATCACGCAATCCTTGACCGAGTCGCCGGTAGCAGCGCGGAAATCCTTGACCGCGCCCATGACGTCGCCCTTGGCCAGATTGCGGTACACCGAATTGCGTGAAGCATCATCCAGCCTCGCGTTTGCCGCCTGCGCTGCTTCACGGGAAATCGCCTGCGCGATTTGCGCAGTGTTCTTCTTGCGCAGCGCTTGCAGACCGAAGTAGCCCAGGGCAATCACTGCGATGAGGACAACGAGCCAGATGAGAAATTCCATACTTCCAGACTACTTTGTTTAACTGTGCGATTACCCGGCTACGCCCAAAGTGAAAGGCATGACACCCGGTGCGCCGGCGATGCGCAGGGCCCGCCCAGCCATCGCCATGGACCACCGGGAATCAACCAGATCATCAACTAGCAGCACCGGCCCTGGAGCGTCGGCAATGAGCTGTTCGAGCTGCGTTGGAAGTTCAAAAGCATCGGCAACCGCAGCCACACGGAAAGCGGAATTCCCGCCCGGGCCATTCTGTGGTCCAGCACCGCGATATTCGAGCTGCCCCAGGTAGCGCAACCGTCCCACCTCAGCTAGGCCCTGAGCAAGGGAGGTGATCAGCTGGGGACGCTTATTCGATGGCATGGCTACAACGCCCACTGGACGTTCCTCCCAATTCCATTCGGCAAGCACCTTGATGCACGCATCGAACATCGCCTTGTCGATAGGGGAATCGGTGGGGTCGGCAAAGAGCTGGCGCAATCGGTTGCCCCACCCCAGGTCGGTCAGGCGAGCCAGCGCCCGGCCCGTGGCCACCTGCTCGTCAATAGCGATTTTGCCCTTGAGCGTGTACCCCAGCCGGTCCAGTCCCGAAGGGTACAGCTTGCGCGGTTCAATAGGAACTCCCACCCGTCCAAGTGCCGCCTGCGCGCTGTCCTTCGAATCGTCAGGAATATGGTCGTCAAACCAAACGCCAGCGCAGTTGTCGCACCGGCCGCAGGGAGCAGACTGGGGATCATCCAAGGCGTCGGTCAGAAACTGCATGCGGCATCCGCGAGTGTTCTCGTAACTGACCATGAGGTTTTGTTCATGGATTCGGCTCTGCGCCACTCGCTTGTACCGATCGGCATCATAGGTCCATGGCATGTCGGTGCGCATCCAGCCGCCGGCAACACGCTCCACCGCACCATCCACGGCCAGCACCTTCAGCAACAGCTCAAGTGGCGAGCGGCGAAGGTTCACGGCGCTTTCCAGCGCCGGGACACTCATCGCACCGTCGGTCTTGGCCAAGGCCTCGAGCACCTGGGTGGCGCGCACCTGGTCCGGCATGGAGCTGGTGGCGAAGTATTCCCAAATTTCCGAGTCGTCGGGCCCGGGCAGCAGCAGGACATCTGCGTTGATGCTCCCACGCCCGGCACGGCCCACCTGCTGGTAGTAGGCCACGGGCGAGCTGGGGGCACCGATGTGCAAGACGAAACCGAGGTCTGGCTTGTCAAAGCCCATGCCCAAGGCGCTCGTGGCGATCAGCGCTTTCACTTCGTTATTCTTCAACGCTTGTTCAAGGCGTTCGCGTTCTTCCAAATCGGTGCGCCCGGTGTAGGCAGCAACTTCGTGCCCGGCATCCTTGAGCAGGCGAGCAATATCCTCGGCCGCAGAAACCGTCAGGGTGTAGATAATGCCCGAGCCCTTGAAGTCCTCGATGTGGCTGAGCAACCAGGCTAACTGCATGCGCGGCGAAGCCAGACGCAGGACACCTAGGCGCAGCGAGTCGCGAGCCAGGGTGCCGCGCAGCGTGAAGACCTCCTCGGTGCCGCCGGCCAGCTGTTCGGCAACGTCCTGGACTACTCGGCTGTTCGCTGTTGCAGTGGTCGCCAAAACCGGGAGGCCCTGAGGCAATCGGGCGATCAGGTCCCGGATGCGGCGGTAATCCGGGCGGAAATCGTGGCCCCAGTCCGAAATGCAGTGCGCCTCGTCGATGACCAGCAGGCCCAAACGCTGCATCAGCATCGGCAGCTGCTGCTCGCGGAAGGATGGATTGTTCAAACGCTCCGGGGACACCAGCAGCACATCGAGCTCATTGCGTTGCAGCTTTTCGAGGATTTCACGCCATTCGAGCACATTGGCCGAATTGATGGCCGCAGCGCGGACTCCAGCACGCTCCGCGGCCGCAACCTGGTCGCGCATCAATGCCAGCAGCGGGGAAACGATCAGTGTTGGCCCGTAGCCCTGTTCTCGCAGCAGCAGGGAAGCGATGAAGTACACGGCGGACTTGCCCCAGCCGGTACGCTGGACGACCAGTGCGCGGCGCCGCTCGGCCACCAGTGCGCTGATCGCTTCATACTGGCCATCATGGAACTGCGCGTCCGGGTTTTGCACCAGTGCGCGCAGTTTCTGCAGTGCCAGCGTTTTCAGATCCACCTGCGTTGAGCCATCCATGCCTCCAGTATTTCAGTTCCTGCCCACGATTTAGCCCGTGGCGTCCGCTAATTGTGGATGAACTCTCGCAAGCTGCGGTGCCGACAGGGGAAAATAGCTGAAATGTTAGGCATTTCCCATCCGCAATCGCCTAGTTCTCAATGATTTGAATCAGTCAAACCGGTAGGCTGAAAGGCGTGAGTGAAGAAATTGATCTTAATCAGAGCTTTAAGGCCTACGACGTACGCGGCGTAGTCGGCGAGAACCTGGATGCCGAAGCAATTGAAGCCATCGGCGCGGCCTTTGTCGACGTCCTGTCCCTGTCCGGCAAGGAAGTACTGGTTGGCGGTGACATGCGCCCATCTTCCGCAGAATTCGCCCAAGCCTTCGCTCGTGGCGCCACCTACCGCGGCGCCAACGTGATCATGCTCGGATTGATCTCCACCGATGAGCTGTACTTCGCATCGGGCAAGCTCAATGCCGCCGGTGTTGTCTTCACCGCCAGCCACAATCCCGCCCAGTACAACGGCATTAAGATGTCCAAGTCTGGCGCCCGCCCGATTTCTTCGGCTACCGGTCTGTTCGACATTCGCGACCTGGCCCAGCAGTACCTTGACGAGGGACTGCCGGTCTCCGGTGACGCCCCGCAGGGCAGCATCAGCGAGCGCGACGTGCTGGCCGACTATGCAGCATACCTGCGAGAATTGGTGGACTTGTCGGGCATTCGTCCGCTGAAGATCGTGGTGGATGCCGGAAACGGCATGGGCGGCATGACTACCCCCGCAGTTCTTGGGGGTACGGTGCTCGCTGAGCTGCCGCTCGAAATTGTTCCGCTGTATTTCGAGCTGGATGGCACTTTCCCCAACCACCCGGCCAATCCGCTGGAACCGGAAAACCTCAAGGACCTGCAATCCGCAGTACTGGAGCACGGGGCCGATCTCGGCCTGGCTTTCGACGGCGATGCCGACCGCTGCTTCGTTATCGACGAGCGCGGACTGCCGCTGTCCCCTTCGGCTATCACCGCACTGGTCGCGGTGCGCGAAATCGCCCGTGTGCAGGCAGCTGGCGAAGAGTCCCCGGTGATCATCCACAACTTGATCACTTCCAAGGCGGTGCCTGAATTCGTCGCCAAGTCCGGAGGCGTTCCGGTGATGACCCGCGTAGGCCACTCCTTCATCAAAGCTGAAATGGCTTCGCAGGGCGCGGTCTTCGGCGGCGAGCATTCCGCCCACTACTACTTCCGCGACTTCTACAATGCCGATACCGGCATGCTCGCTGCCATGCATGTGCTGGCCGCCTTGGGCGAGCAGGAACTGCCGCTCTCCGAGCTGGGTGCCGAATACGAACCCTACGCTGCCACCGGTGAAATCAATTCAGAGGTCGAGGACAAGGCAGGTGCCACTGCCCGGGTCGTGTCGCATTTCCAAGACCAGCCAGTAGAAGTGATCACCATGGACGGCACGACCATTTCAGCGGCCGATGGCAGCTGGTGGATCAATCTGCGCCCATCGAACACCGAACCATTCCTGCGTTTCAACGGCGAAGGCCGGACCGCAGAAATCATTGAGCCCATCCGCGATGCCGTTCTGGCTATCGTGCGTGAAAAGAACGTCACCAACTAGCAAAGGGAAGACATGAACCTCGAAGAACTGGATGAGGGCGTCAAGGACGCGCTGAACAAGGTCTTGGGCACCGCCCTGGGCGTGGCCCGCGAACAGCTCGAAGAGCAGGGCGTGTTCCTGCCTTTCGCGATCGCGCTGGAGCCGAAGGAAGAGGAAGACGAGCCGGAGCTGCGCTTGATCGCTGTTCCGCCAACGGATGATCCTGAGGATCCGGAAGCCGACATCGACACCGAAGCCATGGTTGCGGACCTGATGCAGGTGCTGAACCAGCAGGGCACCCACTTCCAGGCGATCGCTGTCGCCTCGGATGTGCTGCTCCAGGAAAACGACCAGGATGCCATCCACATTGTGGCCGAGCACCGTGTCGGTGCGGCCTTGGCCATCGTGCAGCCGTACACCATGCCTGCAGAGCCAGGCGGCGAATGGATCTTCGACGAGCCAGCGGCAGAGTCGGCGGAAGCCATTTGGGCCAACGCGCTCTAGACCGCAGTTGGTAATTCCGGGGTCGGCATAGTCACTATGCTGACCCCGGAAGTCTTTTCGCACGTAAAGTAGGAATCATGAAACTCAGTGCCTTCACCGACGTATGCTTGCGAACCGTCATGGTCCTTGCAACGCCCGGCACCGGGCAACTGACCAGCCGCCAGATCGCCGAGTCCGTGGGGGTTCCCTACAACCACGTTGCCAAAGCCGTCCTGGAACTGCGCACGCTGGGAATCCTGCAGGTCACCCGCGGCCGCAATGGCGGCGCGCAGCTGAGCGATGGAGCACTGGATTTTTCCCTCGGCTCACTGCTGCGCAAGTTGGACAAGCGCACCGATATTGTGGATTGCTCCGATCATGACGCGCAATCCAACTGCCCGCTTTCGGGCAGCTGCCGCTTGCGGGCAGTCTTCCGGCAGGCCCGCGAAGCTTTCTACGCTTCACTGGACCCGCTGACCATCCAGGACATCTGCCCAGCATCATCCGCGATGCCCTTCACGGCGCTCCCCTTCCCTACGGTGCGCGCCCTTTCCTGATTCCCCTGCGCCCCCCGGGGGTCGCATCGCCGATTTCTGTTACGAATACCGGCCGGTGGATTTGCAATCCTTTTCTACTAGGCGTAGAAATGAATCATAAATCTTGTATCTGGAATACAAGTTATCGCCTACTCCAAGGAGACCCGATGCTGTCCACGAAGTCCTTCCCGGTCGTTGAAGCCACGTTGCCAATCATCGCAGAGCGCATTTCCAGCATTACCCCGAACTTCTACAACCGCCTGTTCACCGCTCACCCGGAACTGCTCGACGGAATCTTCTCCCGTTCGAACCAGAAGAACGGCACCCAGCAGCAGGCCTTGGCGGGATCCATCGCAGTCTTCGCAACCTACTTGGTCAAGTACCCGGGCACCACTCCGGAAACCATGCTCGCGCGCGTAGCCCACAAGCACGCTTCCCTCGGTGTCGCCGAGGAGCAGTACCCCATCGTCTACAAGCACCTCTTCGACGCCATCGCCGAAGACCTGGGCGAGGCGCTGACTCCGCAGATCGCCGAGGCCTGGACCGAGGTCTACTGGCTGATGGCCCACGCGCTGGTCAAGATCGAGAAAGGCTTGTACGCGCAGCAGGCCAACGCCGAGATCTACACCCCGTGGAAGCTTGTCGAGCGCATCGAAACCGGCGTTGATTCGGTCTGCTTCAGCTTCGAGCCAGCTGACCGGACCCCTGCCACCGTCGCCAAGCCGGGCCAATTCGTTTCGGTCCGCATGCCGATGGCCGACGGCCTGCGCCAGGTCCGCCAGTACACCTTGAGCGGCGACATCGAGCGAACCGATCGCCGCACCGTCACGGTCAAACTGGATGTGAACGGCGAATTCTCCCCGGTGATCCACCATGACCTGAAACTCGGCGACGTGGTGGAGCTATCGAATCCGTATGGCGACCTGGTCATCGATGACGATGGCCCGCCGCTGGTGATCGCCACCGCCGGAATCGGCTGCACCCCGAGTGCGGCCGCGTTGCAGACCCTGGCCGCACGCGGCTCCACCCGCAAGGTCACCGTGCTGCACGCAGACCAGACGGCCACCGCCTGGCCATTGCGCGAGCAGATGCTCGAATCCATCGGCAAGCTGCCAGAAGCCACCATCGGCACCTGGTTCGAACGCGGGGAATTGCCGGAGGGGCTGAACGCCACGTCCGGCTACATGGATCTCGCCGGCGCACTGACCGGGAATGCCCAGGTCTACTTGTGCGGCCCGCTGCCATTCATGCATGCAATGCGCAACCAGGCGCTGGAAGCCGGCATCCCGGCCGAGCGTATCCACTACGAAGTCTTCGGCCCGGATGTATGGCTCGCTGCCTAGCTTCCTGGTGACAGAGCCGTGCTGCAGGTGGATCGATGGGGAATCCGCCTGCAGCACTTTTTTGCCTTTATTTTCCGGTATCCGCAGGAGAATCCGGCTTGCCGCCCTGTTTCGGCGCCTTCTTCTTCAAATCGAACTTTTTCGGGTCCAGCTTTCGAGGATCGATTTTCCCGGCGAACCTGCCAGGCTTCTTCTGTCCGGCTTCTTGAGCTGGCGGCGGGGGCTCCCCGGCTTCCAGGTCCTGATTCGCCGGCGCTTCAGCGGCTTGTTCCACCGGTGTTGCTTTCGCGCCGGGTGCCGGCTTCGCAGCCTGCGGATCAACCAGGATCTGGTGCAGGCCCGCATCGGAAATCCACTTGCGCAGCACCGAGTTGAACAGGATCGGGTTCTCGATATTCCATTGGTGGTGCATGCCCGGAACCACGCGCGTGATCACCTGCGGGAGCCTTGCGCGCAGCGCGCCAAAGGATTTCTGCACAACTTTGGGCTCCTTGGCTCCAGCGAGGGCCAGTACCGGGCCCCGGTAGGAGCCGAGCTTCTGCGGCAATCCCCCCGGGTCCATCTCGTCCATGATGGCCCGCATGTTCTCGGCTTTGAGCTTCACGCCGTGCTCGGTGAACAGCTCGCGCTCATCATCCACCATTCCGTAGGCACCAGCCTGGAAACGCCAGAACCACTCGCTGCCAATGAGCTTGAGCTGCATCCGCTGGAAAGCCCGGGCCGCCTGCCCCACACCGGTCACCGGAGTGCCGGTAATCAGCACGGAGTCAACGAGCTCCGGATGCCGTGCGGCCACGTGCAAAGCAATCACTCCACCCAGGGAAATGCCAACCAGATGCACGCCGCCTTCGGAAACCTCGTCGGCGATCAAGGCGGCGACATCATCGGCGGCGGATTCCAGGCCATCCCAGGTTTCCTCGAACCGGGCACCAAAGGCCGGCAGGTGCAGAGTCAGGATGTTGCAGTCGCCAAAGGCCAGAACCTGCGGGTCCCAGCTCCAGTTGCCGACGTTTCCGCCGTGGAGGAAGACCAGGGTCTTCATCGACCGTTGCCCATCATGATGCCGCCCGGGATGCACTTCCGGATAATCGGTGGCATCGCGCCCGGCACCGCTTGCAGGGGTCTTGTTCTGGTCTTTGGCTGCAGTCATGGCAAGTACTCCAATACCGCGTCGAGCCATTCCAGCTCCGCGGCTTGTTGTCGGATTGCATGGTCAAGTGTGGCAGCCATCAGGAAGCTGCGACGGTCCGCAGCGGCTCGCATGTCAATGCCTTCGCGCTGGGAGAGGTAGTCATCGAGGATGAACTGCGTGGCTTGGCGGCGCTCCTCCAGCAAGCTCTGGATATCATCGCGTTCGAGTTCGGCGGCGAAGAACACCTGCCCCATGAAGGGATCACGCTCGGGAGACTGCACCGCACCAGCAGAAAGCCACTGGGCCAGTGCCGCACGTCCCGTTTCCGTGATGTGGTGTTCCTGGCGGTCAGGGTAATTCGACTGCGCGACGGTGCGCACGGTGGCATACCCCTTGTCCACCAGCTGCGCCAAAGTGCGATAGATCTGCGCCTTGTCTGCGTTCCAGAAGTGGTTAATAGAGGAGTCAAAGTGCTTCTTGAGCTCGTAGCCAGTCATGGGCGACAAGCACAGCAGCCCGAGAATCAATCGTGCCAAAACCATAGAGCAATCTTTTCATAAATAGTTGATTTTGCACCCACTTTGCCCCGGCGTGTGGAAACTGTACCCGGATTGTGACAATTCCTCCGTGGCGCACGAGAACGCCCCGGTGACTGGAATTCCAGTCACCGGGGCGTTCTCATGTGCGGATCTGCTGGAGATCCTAGTCAACTATGCGTTCAGGCGATCCTTCAAGCCGTCGAGCTCTGCACGCAGCGAAGCCGGCAGCGCATCGCCGAACTTGGCGTACCACTCTTCGATGGCCTCGACTTCGGTAGCCCATTCATCCTTGTTGACGGCTACTGCCGCTTCAACGTCGGCTGGGGTGAACCCTTCAAGGCCAGCCAAATCCAGGGACTCGCCGGTCGGGACGTTTCCGATGATGGTTTCCCGGGCGTCCGCGGTGCCTTCGATACGCTCGACAGCCCACTTGAGCACACGCGAATTGTCGCCGAACCCTGGCCACGCGAAGCCACCGTCAGCCGTGCGGCGGAACCAGTTGACCAGGAAGATCTTCGGCATCTGCTCTGGGTTGAGCTTGTTCGAGATCTTGTCCCAGTGGTTCAGGTAGTCGCCTGCGTTGTAGCCGATGAATGGCAGCATCGCCATCGGGTCACGGCGAATCACTCCGGTCGCACCTGCAGCGGCTGCGGTGGTCTCGGAGGAAAGGGTCGAACCCATGAAGATGCCGTTGGTCCAGCTGCGGGCTTCGGTCACCAGCGGAATGGTGGTCTTGCGGCGGCCGCCGAAGAGGATCGCATCGATCTTCACGCCGTTAGGCGAGTAGTAGTCCTCGGAAAGCATGTCGACCTGGTCGATCGGGGTGCAGAAGCGCGAATTAGGGTGCGCTGCCGGACGACCGGATTCAGGAGTCCAGTCGTTGCCCAACCAGTCGGTCAGGTGCGCAGGAGCCTCGTCGGTCATGCCCTCCCACCAGACGCCGCCGTCATCGGTCAGCGCAACATTGGTGAAGATGTTGTTGCCCTTGGAGATGGCGCGCATCGCGTTCGGGTTGGTGGACCAGCCGGTGCCTGGCGCCACGCCGAACAGGCCGTATTCGGGGTTAACGCCGCGCAGCTCGCCGTCCTTGCCGATGCGCATCCAGTTGATGTCATCGCCCAGGGTCTCAGTCTTCCAGCCTTCAATGGTTGGATCCAGCAGCGCCAGGTTGGTCTTGCCGCAGGCCGACGGGAATGCCGCGGCAATATGGTACGACTTGTTCTGCGGGCTGGTCAGCTTCAGGATGAGCATGTGCTCTGCGAGCCAGCCTTCATCGCGGGCCATCGCCGAGGCGATGCGCAGCGAGTAGCACTTCTTGCCCAGCAGCGCGTTGCCGCCGTAGCCCGAACCGTAGGACATGATGGCGCGCTCTTCGGGGAAGTGCACGATCCACTTGTCTTCGTTGCATGGCCAGGCAACATCTTCCTGGCCCGGCTCCAGGGGTGCACCTACCGAGTGCAGCGCTGGAACGAAGAATGCGTCCTCGGCTTCCATCTTGCGCAGTACTTCATTGCCGATCTTGGCCATGATGCGCATCGAGGCAACGACGTAGGCGGAATCGGTGATTTCCACGCCGTAGGCAGGCACTTCCGCGTTCAGCGGGCCCATGACGAATGGGATGACGTACATGGTGCGTCCGCGCATCGAGCCATCGAACAGGCCGCTGAGCATGGACTTCATCTTGGTTGGGTCTTCCCAATTATTGGTGAAGCCTGCATCTTCTTCCTTTTCGGAGCAGATGAAGGTGCGCTCTTCGACTCGGGCCACATCCTTGGGGTCCGAGAAACCAGCGTAAGAGTTAGGGAAGTTCGGATCGGTCAGCTTGACCAAAGTGCCGGCTTCAACCAGCTCGGCAGTCAGGCGATCATTTTCTTCAGCTGACCCATCAACCCAATAAACACGATCCGGCTTCGTCAGTGCGGCAACTTCCTCAACCCAGGATGCCAACTTCTCGTGCGAAGTAGGTGCTGCGCTGATAACGTTCTGATCCGAGCTCGTGCTCATTATCCATTCCCTCCATTGGGCTGAACTTGCAATAAATCAAGGCTATTAGGTGCTCAACTCCAGCGCCGTGTGATCGAAACCTCATGAAAGTGAAACCCGGAGGACCAGAAGGAAAAAATTCCCGAAATTCCGGGGGTTGATCTAAACGAATTGACTCGATTATGTGACGAAGGTCACGTAGACCGGTACCCTTTCAACGTCTTCACATAACCTTATGTTCATCTGGACCCACTAGCTTTGCCCGTCGATTTGTACAGCGCGAAATCGACCTGTATAGTTATTCGAGGTTCGTGAGAACAAGCCAGACAAAAGAATATGCGCCCATAGCTCAGCTGGATAGAGCGTCTGTCTACGGAACAGAAGGTCAGGGGTTCGAATCCCTTTGGGCGCACCAACTGAAAAATTCCCACTCGCTCGAGTGGGAATTTTTTGTTTCCCCCAAAGGATTGCCCGATGACACAGCTTGCTCTAGGCGGCCAGCTCAGCCTGCGCCTGCTGGAAGTCGCCGACGCAAAGCAAGTCGCTGAGTCCTACCAGCGCAATCGACAGCACCTGGAGCCCTGGGAGCCGGCTCGCCCCGCAGAATTCTTCACCGAGACGCGGCAAGCGGCACACCTCGCAGCCGCCTCAGAAGCTCGCCGAAGCGGATTGGCCTTTCCCTTCGGGCTCTTCGAACGGGATGCGCTCATCGGACGCTTTAATATCAGCGGAGTGGCCCGTGGCGCATTCCAAAGCGCCAGCCTGGGCTACTGGATCGATCATGAATACACCGGGCGGGGCTTGGCTTCCCGAGCCGTGGCCACCTTGCGCACGGTGGCGCTCAACGATCTGGGCTTGCACCGGCTGGAAGCCAGTACGCTCCCCCACAATTACGGCTCGCAGCGCGTTCTTGAAAAGAACGGCTTCGTCCGAATTGGCATGGCGCCGAACTATCTGGAGATCGAAGGACGCTGGCAGAACCACAACCTCTACCAAGCGATATTGCACGATCATTCGGCTTCCAATCCCAGTGATTCCGTAGTCGACTAGTTATTTTGTGAATCACGGCACTTTTTGCTGTTTTGGTTCTTGCTCCCCGGAAATCTCGTGTAAAGTTATTCAAGTCGTCAAGACTGCTAATAAATGAATATGCGCCCATAGCTCAGCTGGATAGAGCGTCTGTCTACGGAACAGAAGGTCAGGGGTTCGAATCCCTTTGGGCGCACCAACTGAAAATTCCCACTCGATCGAGTGGGAATTTTTTTGTTAAATCCCGGCGGGGAACGGCAGCGGTGCCGCAACAGACTAGTGCGAAGCGCGCAACACCAATTTCGTGTCCATGATGCTCCACTCGGGTACCTGTTCTCCGTTGATGCGTTTGATCAACAGTTCCGCCATGATTTCGCCCTGGCGCTCCGGGTTCTGCGCAATGGTCGTCAACGGCGGTGTCGAGCTTCGCGCGAAAGAGTCATCATCAACGGACGTTACCGAAATGTCCTCCGGCACTTTCACACCAGCTTCCCCTAGGGCCTGCAAAGCTCCGAAGCCCATCTGGGCACTGGCGGCAAACAGGCCGTCTACCGCAACATCCGCGTCCAGCAGCTGCTGCATGATGCGCCGTCCGCTAGCCGGGGTGAAGTCGCCGATCTCAATAGCCGCAGGCTCCAGGCCCGCGCGTTCAACTGCCTGCTTGAATCCCACCAAACGGTCCAGTCCCGCGCCCATGTCCTGTGGCCCGGCAATAATTGCCAGCTTGGTGCGCCCCTGGTCAATGATGACCTCAGTCGCTTGCCTCGCGGCGGCGATGTTGTCGATATCGACAACATAGATGTCCTTTTGATCGGTGCTCATGGTGCGTCCGCCATAAACCATGGGCAACACAGTTCCGAGATCCGCATAGGAACGGTCATCCGCGTGGTGCGAAAGCACCAGCGCGCCATCCACATTGCTGCCCTGCAGGTAACGGGTAGTTTTCACCGGATCCGCTTCGGTGGACAGCAGCAAGGTGAGCATGAATTCGGTATCGGCCAGGTACTGGGCAGCGCCCTGGACGACCTTGGCGAAGTACGGGTCTGCGAAGAACTTCGCGGTGTTCTCGGGAACCACCAAGGCGATGGAATTGGTCCGGCCCTGCGCCAGGGAACGGGCGGCACGGTTAGGCACGTAGTTCAATTCGCGGATCGCCAATTCAACAGCCTTGCGAGCCCCTGGCTTCACCCGATCCGAGCCATTCACTACACGGGAGACCGTGGCCCGTGAGACACCTGCGCGTTCTGCCACCAACTCGAGGGTCGGTTTCGGGCTCCGCGCTTCGTGCATGATCATGATCTTTATCCAGGTGCCTTGCAGTAGTCCGTCGGTGAAACACGATGATGGTCCGCAGCACCATCGGCAGGCTGCGGACCATCATGCTCAGGTGTTATGCCATTGTACGGTTTGCGGCAATCAACCCTGCGTAGGCCTTGCCACTATTCTTAATCGTTCGCACCTGGGTCTGGTAATCGACGTGGATAATGCCAAAGCGCTTCGCGTAGCCCCAAGCCCATTCGAAATTGTCCAGCAAAGACCAGACAAAGTATCCGCGGACATCCACACCGTCTTCTATCGCGCGGGCCACAGCATCAAGGTGGTTGAGGATGTATTCCTCGCGTTCGGGATCTTCAACGGTTCCGGCCTCCGTCACCGTATCGGTGTAGGAAGCGCCGTTCTCCGTGATGTACAGCGACGGAAGGTTAGCGTAGTCCCGGTTCAACCGGTTCAACAGCACGCGCAGCCCTTCAGGATTCACTTCCCAGCCCATGGCCGTGCGCGGCAGGTCGCGTGCCGGGAAGGTCACATACTCGCTGCCGACAAAAGGCGAAGACTTCGGCGAATCGGTAGGCACCACGGGTTGCGGCTGGCCGGCGGGCAGCGGATGGCCTGAAACGTTGTCATCGTGGTAGTGGTTCACGCCCAAGAAGTCGATTGGCTGCGAGATGATCTCCAGGTCCCCTGCTTCAATGACTTCAGCCAGCCCCAAACCCCGGACGTCTTCAAGCAGGTCTTCGGGATAGGAACCGCGCAGGACAGGGTCCAGGTACATGCGGTTCCACAATGCGTCGACGCGGCGCGCTGCTTCCAGATCCACCGGATCGCCGGGATTATTCGGAACCGCATTGGTCAGGTTCAGCGTGATGCCGATATGCTCCGCGCCCAGTTCGCGCAGTCGGGCGGTGGCCAACCCGTGGGCCAGATGCTGGTGGTGCACCGCTGCCAGCGCCGCTTGAGGTTCTTGGCGTCCAGGGGCATGCTCGCCGGCGGCGTAGCCAATCAGCGAAGAGCACAGCGGTTCGTTGAACGTCGTCCAGTGCTGCACGCGGTCGCCGAGCTTTTCATGCACAGCCTCCGCGTATTCGAGGAATTTGTAGGAGGTCTCGCGGTTGGTCCAGCCACCGCGCTCTTCCAATACCTGCGGCAGATCCCAGTGGTAGAGCGTCAGCCACGGCAGGATGCCATTCTCCAGCAGCTCGTCGACCAGCCGGGAGTAGAAATCCAGGCCTTCGGGGTTCACGGTGCGGCCCCCGGGGACCACGCGAGCCCAGCTGGTGGAGAACCGGTAGGAGTCCAGGCCCAGTTCGCGCATGAGCTGCACATCTTCGCGGTAGCGGTGGTAGTGGTCCACTGCGACTTCGAGGTTCTCACCTCCTGCGATGGCCCCTTCCTTGCGGGCGAAGGCGTCCCAGACCGAATCTTCCTTGCCGTAGGAATGGCCAGCGCCTTCGATCTGGGCTGCTGCCGTAGCCGAGCCCCACAAGAATTCCTTAGGCCACGCGAATTTTTGGGATAGGTGGTTCATCATTAGCCCTTTACAGCTCCTGCCATAATTCCGGATACAAGTTGTTTGCCTGCAAGTATGAAGAGCACCAGCAGCGGGATCGTGGCCAGCAGGGCCCCGGTCATCACGATGGTGTAGTCAACGTATCGGGCAGACTGCAGTTGGCTCAACGCCACCTGCAAGGTTGGGTTCTGCGGTGCCACCAGCATGGGCCACAGGTAGTCGGTCCAGGCGGTCATGAAGGTGAACAGCGACAGGATCGCCATCGCCGGGCGAGCCGCTGGAACCCCTACATGCCAGAAGGTGCCGATCATGGAGGCGCCATCCACGCGGGCGGCCTCAATCAGTTCATCGGGGATGTTCTCCACCAGGTACTGGCGCATGAAGAATACGCCGAAGGCAGTGACCAGGGTCGGGATGATGATGGCTCCCAGCGAGCCGGTCCAGCCGAATTGCTTCATCATCATGAACATCGGGATGATGCCCAGCTGGGTGGGCACGGCCAAGGTCGCGATCACGAAGACCAGCAGCCCCTGGCGTCCGCGGAAGCGCAATTTGGCGAACGCGTAGCCTGCCAGGGTGGAGAAGGAAACCACCGAGAAGGTGATTACCGAGGAGACGATGATGCTGTTGCCCAGGGCCGCCCAGAAATCGACGGAGTCCAGGACTTCGGCGACATTGGTCCAGAACTGGCCACCTGGCAGCAGCGGCGGGTACGCCGAGGCGAACACCGCACCGGTGGAGGAACCGATGACGAACGAATACCACAGCGGGTAGGTGCTGCCAATGAGGAAGGCCAGCAGGATTCCGTAGGTGAGGAAGCCAGGACGGCGGTCCATGGAGAAGTTCTTGCCGCGGCGCTGGGGCGCACGGACCTGGCGCGCGGGGCGTTCCACTGTTGCATTACTCATTTGCTGCACTTCCGCTCTGCGTTCCGTTGGCCGGCTTTGCTGCTTTGGCTTGGGCTCGGGCAGCTGCCCGACGTGCCGCTCGGGTTCTGCCAGTGCTGCCGGCGCCCTTCTTGTCGGCCGAGGAAGCGATGGATCCGGAGATCAGGAAATTGATCACGCCGATCACGATGATGATCAGGAAGAGGATCCAGGCCACGGCCGAGGCGCGTCCGAAGTCCCCGCGATTGAAGGCCAGGTCCCAGAGGTAGAGCACCGTGGTCTGGTACTGGCGGTCCGGGCCGCCTGGAACCGAGCTGCTGGGGTTGAACAGCTTGGGTTCGGTGAAGATCTGCAGGCCGCCGATAGTGGCAGTGATGATCACGAAGATCATCGTGGGGCGGATGCTGGGCAAGGTAATCGAGAAGAAGCGGCGGATCACGCCGGCGCCGTCGATGGCCGCCGATTCATGCAGTTCGCGTGGCACCGCTTGCATGGCTGCCAGCAGGATCAGCGCGTTGTAGCCGGTCCAGCGCCAGTTCACCATGGTCGCAATAGCCATATGCGACGGGAAGACCTCGGTCTTCCACGCGATCGGGTCGATATTCACGGCGGCCAGCAGGTTGTTCAGCACGCCATACTGCTCGTCGAATGCCGAGGAGAAAATCAGTGTGACGGCCACCGGCGTGACCACGTAGGGAACCAGCACGCTCATGCGCCAGAAGGTCTTGGCGCGGATGTTCTGGTCCAGCATGGCCGCGATGAACGTCGCGATCACCAATTGCGGGATGGCCGAAAGCAGGAAGATGCTGAAGGTATTGAACAGGGAATTCCAGAACAGCGGAGAGGTCAGTTCGGCTTTGTAGTTTTCCAGGCCGATCCAGGCTCCTGCTCCGCCGAGCAGATCCCAGTCATTGATCGAGACGACGAACGTGTAGATCAGGGGGAACAGGCCCACCAGGCCGAAGAGGATGAAGAAAGGCGAGATGTAGAGATATGGGGAGTACTTGAAATCCCACCGCCCGCGAAGGTGCCGGCGGCGCGTCCTCCGCTCGTCCCTGGTCTCGGCCGGCGTATCCCCGGCCGGAGCATTGTTCCCCTTGTTCCAACGCTGGGGCTGCGGACTGGGCGCGCTGGCGTCCCGGTCTTGTTCCGGGGCATCGTGTGTTGTGGTGCTCATCAGTGGCATCTTTCCTGCTGCAGTAGCTGTCCAGGCATGGGCCGCAACCTCGTTGCGTGCCGCGGCCCTTGCCTGGATTCGAAGCGGGCTACGGGATTACTTGATTTCCAGTTCCTGCAGGGTCGAGAGGGCCTTGTTCCAGGCGGTCTCGCTGTCGCTGCCAGCATCGATCGCCTTGATAGCCGGGCCGAAGACCTGCTCCTGGATCACCGAATCCTGAGGGCCCTTGTACTGGGCCTGGACGCCGTTGGCGCGGTTGCCCAGGATTTCGCCCACCGGTGCGTTATTGAAGAATTCGCTCATCTCATTCGTGCCGGTCACTGCATCGGACTTCTGCGCTTCCAGGTTCGAAGGGAACGTGCCGGCTTCCTCGAATGAGGTCGCCTGCGACGATGCGCTGGTCAGGTACTGGGCGAGCTTCGCAGCCTCGGCCGGGTGCTCGGAGGTGGTCGGCACGGTCAGGAACGAGCCACCCCAGTTGGCCGCGCCGCCCGGGAAGACATCTGCGAAGTCCCAGCCTGCGCTGGAGTCTCCGCCGGCACCCTCAACCTGGCCCTTGACCGTGCCAAGCATCCAGCCCGGGCAAGGCATGACGGCGAAGGAACCGTCAACGAAGGCCTGGCCCTTGCCCCAGTCCCACTGGGTCTGGTTGGCCGACAGCCCCTTGGACGCAGCATCGGAGAGCAGGTCCCAGCGCTCGCGCAGTTCAGCGTTGCCCTCGATATTCAGTGATCCGTCAGCCTTGTAGTAGCCCTCGTCGAGCTGATTGACCATGGAATTCCAGACGAAACCGGACTGGTCGTAGAAGGCCTTGTCGGTCTTCTTCACATACTCGTTGCCTGCCTTGAAGAAGTCTTCCCAGGTTGCGTCGTCGCCACCGAGCAACTCGGCAACTTCTTCGCGCTCGCTGGGCATGCCAGCGTCCTTGAACAGCTTGGCATTGAAGCAGATGCCCATCGGCCCAATGTCCGTACCGTAGCCAATGACGCGGCCTTCTGGGTCGGTGGCCTGCTTGACCTTCCAGTCAACCCAATCCCCCGCTACCTCATTGGCACCGAACTCGCGCAGATCGGTGAAGGAATCTGCAACCGACATCACCTGGCCCAGCCAGCCTTCTTCCACTGCTTGGACATCTGGCAGGCCGGCACCCGCAGCCTGCTTGGTCTTCCAGTCGGTCAACGCGTTGCCACCGGTGTCGATGTTGGTGGCTTCGATGGTGATTCCAGGGTTTTCCTTCTGGTACTTCTCGTACAGCGGGTCCAGTCCCTGGGTGCCGAAGGTCGTCACGGTCAGCGTGACCGGGTTATCAGCCGAGGCCGGCTGGGCATCCTTGCTTGCGTCGGCTGCGCAGCCGGTTGCTACCAGGGCGATGCTTCCGGCAACGGCCGTGGCCAGTGCCAGTGGGGATTTGCGTGAGGGTTTCACGGTGACTCCATTTCGGATATGAATCGTGCGAGCGGGCGAGCGCCAACAAGTTTGAGAGCGCTCTCAAAATACGGCAAAAAAGAAAATTCCTGCGATTTCCTGGATGCCTGAAACGATGAAAGCGACTCTGCCAAACATTTTGTGAGCGCTCTCACAAATCTTCTCCAACAATTCTCCACGATGGAAGTTTTCTGTCAAGCCTTTTCCCCCAAAGAATTCTCCGCCCCGCAGCCAGCACCCCTTTGGGTTCCCCAAAGCGGGTTAAAAGAAGGTGGCCAGGCGCTCTTCAGGGAAGAAGAGCGCCCGGCCACCGCGCAGGCGGGAAAAGTCAGTTTTTCTTATCCAGCTGCAGTCCGACGAGCACCGGGTCATGATCCGAGGAACGGTACTGGTCAGCCGCGAACAGGTTAGTGATGTTGTTGTTGTAGCGGCTGTATTCGTAGCCCACGGATTCAAGGGCGTTGATGTTCCAGATGTCTTCTCCAGTCACCTTGCCCGCCAGCTTCTCCGAAGCGAAGATGTGGTCCAGCGAGCCCACCAAGCCGTCGTAGAGGTAGCTCTGGGAATCGGCTGCGGCGCCGAGGTCCACGTACCCGGCTTCAACCAGAACCTGCATCGGATCTTCAGCCGAATAGGAGTTGAAGTCCCCCGCCAGCAGCACCTGGTCGGTATTGCGCGATTTCTTCAGATCGTCCGCGAAGCCAACCAGCGCTTCCGCCTGGCCGACACGGGCTTCGTTCCAAGCGCCTTGGCCATCGCCGCTGTCGGCATTGCCCGATCCATCAGCAGGATCCGAGCCCTTGGACTTGAAGTGGTTGGCAACGACCAGGAAGCGGGTGTTCTGGTTTCCGCCGACACGCTGGAAGGCCTGGGCCAGTGGATCCCGGGCGTTCACGAATGCTGGATCGTCGAGGATGACCGACTCGTCGATGGGCTTCACTGACTTGTCGCGGTAGATGATCGCGGTGCGGATAACATCTTCGTCAGCGGGCACAACCGATGGGGTCGGGACATAGCTCCAAACCTTCTGGCCAGCTTCCTGGTTCAACTCGTTGACCAAGTGAGCCAGGGCGGCATCGCGGTTCTGTCCGAAGCGTGCCGAGTTCTCGATTTCTTCCAGGACCACCACGTCTGCGGTGAACTTGCCCAGTGCGGCAACGATCTTGGACTGCTGGCGCTCAAAGCTTTCAGCGGTCGCCGCGCCGCGCGCATCGCAACCACCGCGGACATTGATTGGATTGCCCTCGCGGTCGGTGTAGTACGAGCACCCATCGAGCATGTCGCCGGTAGTGGTGAAGTAGTTCAGCACGTTGAAGCTGCCAACGCTGACATTGCCGCCCACCTCTTGCGGAGCGTCGTTGTCGACCTGCTCGAAGTTCACGGCGATATCGGCATCATCGGCGCCGACCACCTGGCCCTGCGGCTGCAAACGCCACATATCGTAGCGGTAGTCCAAAATGACCGGTGCGATGAAGGATGCGTCAGCGCCCACGGTGACGCGCTGCTGCGCGTCGATGTACGGCAGGGCGATCTGCTTGTTCTTGCTGGTGGAGAAGTTCAGCGTGGCCCCGTCATCGACCACGATCGAGCGCTGCTCGTTTTCCGCCGCGAGAGCCTTGGCCTGGGCACTGCCCGGCTTGAAGACATCGGTTGGCTGGCGCAGCAGCCGTTCGCCGGGCAGGATCTCGCTGGTGCCCATGGCCAGGCTCAGCTCGCCGTACTGGTTCAGCGAGTAATTGTCCGAGACGGTGAACTCGCCCTGCGGCTCGATCAGCATGGATTCAAAGCGCTCGCGCTCGGCATCGCTGCTCGGCAGTGAAATCGCCAGCGGCTTGACGCCCTGCGCCGGTTCATCGAGCACCTCGACGCTGCCGGCCTTGAGCTGGGTCAAGCCATAGTATTCGGACACTTCGCCAGAAACCTGGACATGGTCGCCGACGCTCACCGAGGAAACCTCGTCCGGCGCGTACACGAAGATCGCCGAGCTCGCCTGGCCCGAGGCATCTACGCCGCTGCCAGCGCTCTGCAGATAGAAGCCGCGGAATCCGCCGTCGGCGTAGGCTCCGGTGACAACACCGCGCACAGTTGCGTCCCGGCCAGCCATGGGTGAGCTGTCGCCGGTCCCCTGGATCTGTTCGATGGGGGTGATTTCGGCAGTATCGGCGTGCGCCGCCGAGAAGCTCGAAACCGCAAGCGCGGTTCCCAGCACCGCGGCAGCGATGCGAGTGGGACGTCTATTGATCATGTTTTTCCCTAGGTAGATATTCAAGCAGCGGCGGCCCTGCCGCGTGCATGGGCCTGGTTCCAAGGTAAGCAAAGCCCGATTAACTGCACCTGAACTCTGCCCCGCTTTTTCGTGACGTACCCAACAACCATCAAAGGTCATCAAACGCTTTACGTCCAGTAGTGATTAAAGGAACCTTTTCACTAATTGAACTGACCGGTCAGTTCAATTAGTCTTTAACTGTGCTTACCGCAGATTCCATTACCGTCAAGGGACGCCACGACCAGCTCGTGGGGCCCACCTCCGTGCAACTGCAAAGAGGTGAACTGCAGCTGCTGGTATCCGAGCCGCAGATTTCCCGGACCGCGCTGGCCCTTGTACTGAGCGGACGCATGGCACCCAGCTCCGGGACGGTGGTGTGGAATGCGGATCCGAAGCTGCGAACCCTGCGCAAGCACAGCGCTCTGGTCGATTCGCCGGGGATCAATGAACCCGAATCCCACTTGAAGGTTTGCGATCTTGTCGCAGAAGATCTGGGGCTGATCCCGGGGCCAAGCTGGCGCAAGCCCGGCGCCAGGAAGTGGATGGCGCAGCATGGATTCGACGATATCGCCAGCTGCTGGAGCGATGCCATCGATCCGGGCCGCCTCTTCGAGCTCCAGCTCCTGCTGGCTGCCGAGAATCCCCGTCCTGAATTGCTCATCGTCGATTCACCGGACCGGCACGATCTGGAAGACGAGCATTGGCTCGAGACCCTGGAGAACTTCGCTTCCTCGCATCGGGAATTCGCAGTCCTGGCTATCGTCAGCCGGCTGCCCCAGTGCTGGCAGCCGCAAACCGGGCAGGCCGCCGACCCGGAACCAGCAGTGCTCCCGCTGCCCGATCCATCCACCGGGTTCATCCAAGGCGAACTCGATCTGGGCCTGGATCACCTGGCCATGGCCGAGGGCATCGCGGACAACCAGGATTTCTTCCTCCCAGCCGACGAACTTGCTGACGCTGTTCAGTGCGAAGCAAAGGAATAGACCATGACAACTTTGCGACTTGCCCTCTCCGAGCTCAAGCGGATGAGCCGCGGCACCTTGCCCAAACTGGCGCTCATCGCGGTCACCTGCGTTCCGCTGCTCTATGGCGCGCTCTACCTCTACGCCAACTGGGACCCCCAGGGAAACCTCGACAAGGTCACGGCCGCCGTGGTCAATCTGGATGAAGGCGCCGAACAGGACGGCGAGAAAACCCGAGTCGGCGACGACGTCGTCGAGGAATTGGAAGACGACGGCACCTTCAGCTGGGCGCACGTGGATTCCAAGGCGGAAGCCGAGCAGGCCGTGGCCACCGGCCAGTACGCCTTTGCGCTGATCCTGCCCGAGGACTTTTCCTCGGCCCTGGTCTCGCCGGGCGATTTCGATGATGCCGAACAGGCCAATATCGAGCTGCTGACCAACGATGCCAATAACTTCATGGTGTCCAACTTCGCCAAAACGCTGGCTACCACGGTGCGCACCTCGGTCGCCCAGGAAGTGGGAACCGAAACGGCTTCGGCGATGATCGCCGGATTCGTGGACATCCACGATTCGATGGGCGAAGCCGCAGACGGCGCCGGGAAGCTCTACGATGGCACCCTGCGACTGGGCGATGGCGTGGTCACCTTGGCCGATGGCACCACCAAGCTCGTCGATGGCAGCACCGAGCTGAACTCGGGCACCAAGACCCTGAAGAATGGCACCGCCGACCTGTCGGGAGGGTTGGGCCAACTGGTCGACGGCCAAACCCGGCTGCGCGACGGCAGCGCCGAACTGGCCGACGGCACCGCGCAGCTGGCCGACGGCAGCAAAGAGCTGAGCGACGGTCTGCACACCTTGAAGACGCAGACCAAAGCGCTGCCCGGTTCCGTCTCGAAGCTGGATCAAGGCGCCGCCAGCGCGAAAGAAGCCGCCGACCAGCTTGCTGCCGGTTCACAGCAGGTCGCAGACGGCAACCAGCAGCTGGCCAGCACGGCAGATGAGGCCATCGCGGTAATCGACCAGCTGCAGGCCAACACGAAAACGCAGCTGGATAGCGTCAAGGAAGATACGCAGCAGCGCCTGGACGAGTTGGTCAGCAGTGGCGTGCTCACCCAGGACCAGGCTGATTCCATCCAGAGCACGGTCAGCCAAAGCGTGCAGAATTCTACGCTCGGCAATGCCTTGGATACCAAAGTGACCCAGGTCAATACCGAGTTATCTACCCTGCAAACGCAGCTGCACACCCTCGCCGACGGATCGGCGCAGGTAGCCGAAGGAAACCAGCAGCTGGCCACCGGCCTGGGCACCCTCGCGGACGGCACCAAGGCGTTGGATGACGCCATGCCTGCACTCGCGAAGGGCATCGGCTCGGCAGCCCAAGGCTCGGCGAAGCTCGCCTCCGGCGCCGCCGAAGCCCACACCGGGGCAAAGACCCTGGCCGAGGGCCAGCAGTCCGCATTGAATGGCGCCACCGACGCGGCTGACGGCGCAAGCCAACTGGATCAGGGTGCCGGCACGCTGCTCGCCGGCACCGGAGCCCTGCACAACGGACTGGTGCAGCTCTCCGATGGAGTCGGCGAGCTCTCGGACGGCACCGAAGAACTGCAAGACGGTTCAGATGAATTGGCCGCCGGCCTGGAGGACGGCACCGGGAAGGTGCCGAACCCCGATGAGTCCACCAGCGGGCAACTGGCCGAAGTCATGGGCAATCCGGTAGCTGTCTCCAATAGCAAGCAGGCCGAAGCGCAGGCTTATGGCGAAGGCCTTGCCCCCTTCTTCATGACCCTGGCGACCTTTATCGGCGTGCTGATCCTGACCCAGGTGATGCGCCCGATGACCAAGCGCGCGCTGGCTTCCAACGGCAGCAACTGGAAAATTTCCATCGGCGGCTGGTTGCCCTTCGCCGCCATCGCAGTGCTGCAAACCAGCCTGCTCTACGCGGTGGTGCGATTCGGGCTGGGACTGCATGCCGCCCACCCGTGGCTGATCTGGGCTTTGCTGGCCGGTTCTGCCTTATGCTTCAGTGCGCTGATCCAGGGGTGCTTCGCGCTGCTGGGCACCGCTGGAAAGTTCGTGGTGCTGGTACTGATGGTCCTGCAGCTGGTCACCTCAGGCGGCACCTTCCCCTGGGAGACCTTGCCTGATTCGCTGCACCTGCTGCACCGGATCCTGCCCATGAGCAATGTGGTGATCGGCATGCGCCACCTGATGTACGGCGCGGATCTGGGAGTGCTGCCATCGGTTGCCGGTTCGTTGCTGCTCTACACCGCCATTGGACTAGTCTTGAGTATGCTTGCGGTACGCAAGAACAAGACCTGGAGCTTGAAAACACTGCAACCGGAGCTGAAAGAATGACAACGCCAACGGGCCAACGCCGCCGTGTGCGGGCCACGGATTCGAAGGAGAAGCTCTTCGAAGCGGCCATGCAGCTGCTCGGTTCGCGCTCCCCCGAGTCCGTCTCGGTGGACGAGATCGCGGCCGCGGCCGGCGTTTCCAAGGGCACGGTCTACTACAATTTCGGTTCCAAAGACGAGCTGGTCAGCCAGATCCTCAGCTACGGCGCGCACAAGCTCATGGGCGAACTGGCACGTGCGGCCTCCGGGGAAGACCCCTACCTTGCGCTGAGGCAGATGCTTGAATTCTCCATGGACTTCGTCGCCAGCTACCCATCCTTTGCCCATCTGTGGATGCAGGAGCAGCTGAGCGCGGACACCGCCAATGCGTTCGCCAGCACCCCGCTGCACACGCAGGTGACCGGGCTGATCATCGAGGTGCTCGAACGCCTGGTCGTGCTCGAGCCCGACCAGAAGCTCTCGGTAGCCACCAGTATTTTCGGTGCGGCCTTGTTTACTGCCCGGATGCGCGCCTCGGGGCAGACCGGCCTGGATCGCGGGCAAACGGTGCGCGCCGTGCTGCTCACCGTGGATGGGCTTCGCGCTACCCGTCCGGCGGCCGGCTCCTAGGCCTGCGCGTCCCAGCTGGCGGTTTCCCTGATGCCAGGCAGTCCGGCGCTGAAGAGCAGCACCCCGGGATAGCCGTTGAGCAGTTCGGCCACGTCGCCGTAGGCTCCATCGGGCAAGCGGGTCAGCAGCGAATCGACCACCAGCAAGGGCGGTTCGCGCAACAGCGCCCGTGCCACCAGCAACGATGCTTGCTGCCCGGAACTAAGCGGTTCGCCGCCCCGGCGCAAGCGGGCTTCCGCTCCACCGGGCAAATCGGCCATCTTCAAACCGCAGGTTTCAGCCAGCGCCACGGCCTTGCGCAGCGAAGCGCCCGGATGGCGATACCGCAGCGCACGGGCGACACTTCCGCGCTCGGGAACCATGGATTCCAATGCGGAGCCCACGAGCTTGCGGCGGCCGGCAGCAGGCAGATCCTCGCTGCGCCCCTCGGCGATCCACACCCCGGCCTGCGGGTCGGCGCCGTGCACCAGGGCGCCGGTAGCAATGGCCGAAAGCAGCGCCGCGCATTGGCCCTGGCTTCCACGCAGCGCAATTCGCTCCCCGGGCTGTGCCCGCAGGGTGGAAAACTGGTCGGCCATCCCTGCGGGCACCTGGATGCGCACCGAGGAAGGCTGGAGCATTAGCTCCTTGGCATCGCGGGTGCTTGCCGAAGATTCTTCGCGGGCCCGCCAGCGTTCCTGCTCGGCCAGCAGCGGCGCGATGATTCGCCGGCCCGCCTTGTAATTCTGCCGGTACTCCACCACGCGGCCCCACTCGCCCAGGGTTCCTGCGCAAATTCCCATCAGCGTCAGGGCGGTCGCCACGGCGGCTGGCGGAAGCTGCGCCATCGAGGCCGCCGCCACAACCAGCGCGGTACCCAGCAGCGGAATGGCCAGCGCCCCGCCACGCAGGGCGGCGGCGAAACGGGCGCGATGCACCGAAGCATCGATCACCTTCTGCGAGGAGTCCTGCACCCTTTGCACTTCACGTTCCACGCCGCCGCCGGCCGCAATAGCTGTCCGCGCCGCGACGGTATCGGCAATGCGCGAGGCCAGGCTTCCACGGTGCCGGCGCAAGGTCCTGGCGCTCAGGAAAGTACCCCCGGCCAAGGCCGCCAGCAGGACGCCCTCGAGCACCAGGGTCGCGGCCAAGCTCAGGGCCAGGAGCGGATGCAGGAACCACAGGCCCGCACCGCTGACAATCAGCAATGGCAAGCCGGCGACCAGCGGGACCATGCCCTGCACAATCCAGTTGCGGATCGAGGACAGGTCGTTGGTGGAACGGGCGATGGTGATGCCCATGGACGGACCGCGTGCACTGCGCAAAGCGTGCGTGACCAGCCCGCGGCGCAGCTGGGCCACATAATGCTGGCCGAGCTTCTCGGCCAGCACCCGTTCAGCGTACTTGGCCAGGAAGAAGCATCCCACCAAGCCCAGGACCGCGCCAAGAGCTGCCCAGCTGATGCGGGCCGAGAGCTGTCCGATCAGCCAGCCAATGGCAATCGAGAGCAAGCCGGCGAGAATGCCCAGGCTGAGCAATCCGGCCAGCAGCATCCGCCGCCCGGGCGCTACCAGGGCCGGGAGGCGCCCAGGCTGCGCCGGCTGCTCAACGGCGATCTTCTGGTCCAGCATCTTGGCTCCTAGCGGGTTGGCAGCAGGGCGGCGGCAACCTCTGCCTGGCACAGGTCGAAGGTCCCGACGACCGGGGTGGACAGCTGCGCCTGGGCTTCCATCGCGGCCAGCGGGGAGGCCGTGAGCACCCCGGAAACCGCGGCAACATCCAGGCCTGCTTCGCGCAGGATCCGCTCTCCGGCCTGGGCGCCCAAGGCGTCCTGGGCGCTGAACAGCACGCGGTCTACATGCTCGGCGAAAATCGGGTCGCGCAACAAGCGGGAAGTTTCGCCCTGGAACAGCCCGTCGGCGATCTCGATGACCACTGCGTCTGCGCCGGTGGCGCTTTGCTCGCGGATCATCGCCACCAGCAAGTCGCGCACGGTTTCGTAGTCCAAGCGGTAGGTGGTTGGGAAGCCGAAGTCGGTGAAGTCGCAGACGCTGAAGGCGCCGGCATCGGTGAACAGGTTCGGATCATTGCCGGCACCCGTGCCGGTGGCCTTGCCTGCGGCAACTTCCATGCCGGAGTTGACCAGTCCGTTGACCAGGCATCCCAGGGTGGTGGACTTGCCGGAGTTCATCGAGGTGCCCAGCACTGCGATCACCGGCGGGCGCGGCGCGGCAACCTGCGCTGCGCGCGGCGATGCGTTCTCGATGCCCAGGGGAGCGAAGTCCACCAGGTTCACGACCTTGCCGTGGCGCATCAGCAGGCCTGTGGGCTGCAGCTGTGTCGCCATATCGATCGAGGCGTGCTGTTCGATGACTTCGCTGGCGACACCGCCGCCTGCAACCAGCTGGCATGGACCCAGGTTATCCGGCACATGGGCCAGGAACTGGTCTGGTGCGTAGCGGTGGCCGTAGGCGACCATGATTTCCTGTCCGACGAACATCAGCTGGCGTCGGGAAACCGGGGACTGCAGGCGCGTGTGCTTGCCTAGCTCGGTCACAGCCGCGATGACGACGTCACCGGCACGCGGCACCATGTTTGCGCGGCGCACGATCTCGAAATCCTGCGGATTGCGCTGCAGCTCGGCTGCAACGAAGCGGGTGGTGTAGGCAGCGCGGATGGTGCGGGCGCGCTGTGCATCGATCTGCTGCTGCACTTCATTGCGCGCTGCGGGGGTCTGCGTTGGAAGTGATTCTGCGATGATGGCCATCTGCCTGTTCCTCTTTCAGTGTTTCCGGCCCGCCGTTGCGGTTTGCCGGTGCTGGCCGTGCTGCCAACGATTCCCAGTGAAACGAGCAATGGTTAACTGAAAGTGAACGGTTCATGAGGTGGCGAGGTGTATTCGATGAGAGGCCTATCATCTGCTTCTCATAAAGGCAGATCACCGCTTATTTACAGGCTGACTAGTGCATTAGAAAAAACTTGATGAGACTTCTCTCATGCGGGCCGCGGTGCGGAGAAATGCGTGACGCGCGCATCACGGGCATCCAGGTGCGAGTACGGATGCTTGGTTTCCAGCACCGTGGTTCCCAGGGTCGGATAGTTCATCGCCAGCTCGTAAACGGCTTCTTCATCCGAGTCCATTGCCGCCAAGCGCAGCGCCAATTCCTGGAGCACCGGCTGGTGCCCGATCACCAGCAGGTTGCTGACCGTATCGGGAACTTCATTGATGATGGAGCACAACTGCGAGGCTCCTGCGGTGAAAATGCGCGAATCGACATAGGGGGTCGGGCCCTTCTCGCCGAGTTCGGAAAGCACCCAGGCGCAGGTGGAGCGCGCACGCAGCGCGTCGGAGCAGATGATGTAGTCCGGTATCAGGCCATTCTCCACAAGCCAGGCTCCGGCGGCCGGGGCTTCGCGGTGCCCGCGGGCCGCCAGCGGCCGGTCGTGATCCGCGACGCCCAGCGGGTAGTCGGCTTTGGCGTGGCGCATCAGCATGAGCTTGCGGGAATGCATGGTGTTCATTGTTCCAGCTTAAGACAGCAGTGTCGGGCAAACCGAACCCGGTTTGCCCGCCACTGCTGCCAGCTGATGCTAGATGGAGTATTCCGGAGCTGCCCAGACAACAACTTCTGGGTGCTCGTAGAAGCGGTAGCCCTGGCCACGTACGGTGCGCACGGTATTGGCCAGGCGTCCCAGCTTGGAACGCAGACGACGGATATGCACGTCGATGGTGCGTTCGTTAGGGACTTCTTCGGCATTGCGCCACAGGTTTTCCAGCAGCTCTTCGCGGCCTACGGTGCGGGTGCCGTTTTCCACGAGGAAGTTCAGCAGCTCGAATTCCTTGAAGGTCAGGTTCAGGGTTTCGCCATCCAGGTAGACTTCGCGGCGCGAGAGGTCGATCAGCACGCCAGATGGGCGCGGGGTGGATGGACGGGCTTCAGCGCGTGGCCGGCGGGAAATCGTCGGATCGCCCAAAGCCTGGCGAACTACATCGATGGGCTCACCCTGGGCGCTAGTTGGAGCCAGTGCCACGGCGGCATGGGTCTGCGCTTGCGGCGACAAAGTGGCCAGGAAGGCGCGGACCTGGGTGGCCAGCTTGCCCAGCGAGGTGCCCTGCGCCTGGGCGGCAGTTTCATCCAGGCCCACGTAGAGCACGAAGCCGCGTGCGGAGGTGTCGGCGCTTGGCTGGCCTGTTGACTGCACTGGAGTGCTAGCCGGCTGATGCGATGCATCACGTGTTTCATGAACATTGGAAACCGCGCGCAGCGGACGGTAACCCGCTGGTGCATAGCTGCCAGAAGCTGAACGCTGCGCAGCTGCTGCGCGGTTCTGCGCATTGCGAATTGAAACGTGGACGTATCCGGAACCAGCCGACATAATCTTTTCCTCTTTTAGTGCGAAGGCCAAGTGGTTTGGCGCTCATGCTTCGGGTTTTGCTTGCGCTGTTCGCGGCCTTCGTCCACGTTCAGCAGTTGGGTTTCCCGTCAATAACTCCCAAAATCGGATTACAAATCACTCATAATTCGGCTTGGATGCCATGGACGCCGAGCATTCGTTGAGGACGATCTTGGGCAACTCGATGTTGGAATCCGAGGTGCTTTTACCGTCCTGCGCCGTACTCACACCTCTAGTTTCCTCGTAACATTGGCAACTTGCAAGTAACAATGAACACCTGCGTCCACATAATGAGACGAATGTTTCCAAACGTGACGCACAACACTTTAGACAATTCTAGGCTACCTAAGCGCTTAACTAAACAATATGGTCAACATATCAATAGAACTTCGTCATTATGTCCGGTCCATTCATAGGCCTGAATATTCATTCATCACTATGGTCCGTCCACGCTTCAATCATTCGTCGTTCTTAGGGGTTGACCAAATTAACCACTATCGGTTCGGGTTTTCCCCGCATAAAATCGACTTATAGTCATAGCTGGCACACAGCAAAAACATATTCTCGGCCCATGGCAATAGGACAAGCTGATTAACATGAATGAATCACGATTCTCCCCTTCGCAATTGCCCCGGCTGACTCACCCTGATGGCACGGCAATCAAAGTTCTCGTGGTCGATGATGAACCTTCATTGGCGGAATTGGTCGCCATGGGAACCCGCATGCTCGGCTGGGAAGCCACGATGGCCCACGATGGGCCCGAAGCAGTAGCCACCGCTCGCTCCCTGGCGCCGGACGTACTGGTTCTCGACTGGATGCTGCCTGGGTTCGACGGCCCCGAGGTGCTGCGCAAGGTGCGCACCCACTTCCCTGAAATCCCCGTACTTTTCCTCACTGCCAAGGACGCGGTTGAAGACCGTATCGAGGGCCTGGGGGCCGGTGCAGACGACTACGTCGCCAAGCCCTTCAGCCTCGAAGAGGTCCTGATCCGATTGCACCGACTCGTGGAACGTTCCGGTGCGGCCACTGCGGATTCCGCTGAATTGGTCGTCGGCGATCTGGTGCTGAACATGGACTCGCACGACGTATCCCGCGCAGGCCGCGAAATTTCGCTGACCGCCACCGAATTCGACCTGCTCAGCTACCTGATGAACAACGCCCGCCGTGTGGTATCCAAGTCGCAGATCCTGGACAACGTCTGGCACTACGATTTCGACGGCCAGGCGAACATCGTCGAACTGTACATCTCGTACCTGCGCAAGAAGATTGACGTTGACGCGGAGCCGATGATCCACACCGTGCGTGGCGTTGGCTACGTGCTGAAGCCGGCTGCATGAGTTTCTTTTCCCCGAATACCAGGGTGAGCTCGCCGCACGCGCTGCAGCGCAAACTGCTGCTCATCCTGCTGACCTCGGTCACCGCCGTATCTGTCTTGCTCGGCCTGCTCTATAACGCGGGCATGCGCCAGACCTTGATGGACCAGCTCAACAGCCAGCTGCGGCTCACCACCGAACGCGCGCTGAATTATTCGCAGGGTGCACCAGCGGTGAACTCCCGGCTTGATGCCCCCGGCCAGTCCGCCGGCACGCTGACCGCGCGGTTCGTCGACAAATACGTCTTCAACGGCGGGGTGCTGGACGAACGCACCGGCGTGCTGAAGCAGCTGAGCCAGGAAGATGCCATCCCGATGGTGGATCTGGAGCTGAGCACGTTGCGTGCCGGCGGGCAGTTCAAGCCGGTACGTGCCCACCTGACTGTGGGCGACTATTACCTCGTCGCAGTCAAGGACTCTGGATCCAACGGCATCCTGATTGTCGGTTTGCCCCTGCACAGCACCGATCTGGCGTTGCGCGGCATGGCCTGGCTGACGCTGTTCATCGCCTTGATCCTGATCGCCGGTGCGGGCCTGGCCGGTTCGTGGCTGATCTCCCGCTCGCTTGCCTCGCTGAAGCGCGTGGCCACCGTGGCTGCTTCGGTTGCCGCCGAAGAGCTTGATTCAGGAAAGGTGGACCTGACCCAGCGCGTCCCGGCGCAAGATGCAGTCCCCGGTACCGAGGTGGGCAATGTCGGCAATGCGCTGAACGCGATGATCAGCAACGTCTCCACCGCGCTGACCGCCCGCGAGAAGTCCCAGGCCCAGATGCGCCAATTTGTCGCCGATGCCTCGCACGAACTGCGCACTCCGCTCTCGGCGATCCGCGGCTACACCGAGCTGCTCTCGGCCACTGAGCATTTCTCCCCGGACGGGCAGCGCTCGGTGGACCGCGTTCTGCAGCAAAGCAGCCGAATGAGCTCACTGGTTGAGAATCTGCTGCTCCTGGCTCGGCTGGATGAGGAGAATGCGTTCAAGCGCAGCGAAATTGACCTGTGCTCGCTGACATCGGATATCACCGAGGACTTCAAGCTCACCGCGAGCGACCACCATTGGGAGTTCGACTGCCAGGCGCCGCAGACCATTGTCAATGGCGACTCGGCCTCGCTTCGCCGGGTGATCACCAACCTCTTGGCCAACGCCCGCAAGCACACGACGGCCGGAAACACCGTCACCGTTTCGGTGGACCAAGACGAAGACACCGATGAAGCCATCATCCGGGTTCACGACACCGGTGAGGGCATTGCCCCGGAATTCCTGCCTCGGGTCTTCGAACGTTTCACCCGCGCCGACAAGGCGCGTTCTGGCTCCGATGGCACGACCGGGCTGGGCCTGCCGATCGCCAAGAGCATCGTCGAAGCCCACGGGGGCACCGTCACGGTCACCTCCCAGCCAGGAGATACCGTCTTCGAGGTCCGGCTTCCGTTGGACACGCCCGAAACCGGTGAAGAAACGCCGAAGGCTGCGGTGTAGTCACCGCAGCCTTCGGGCACATCGCTTAGCTGGAACTAGGCAATGGGCGGGGTCACGCCATACAGGCGGTCGCCGGCATCGCCCAGGCCTGGGATGATGTAGGACTTCTCGTCCAGCTTTTCGTCCATCGCTGCCAGCACGATGTGCACGCGATGATCGCCACCGTGGATTTCCTTCAGACGCTCGATGCCCTCAGGGGCAGCGATCAGGCAAATGCAGGTAACGGATTCTGCGCCGCGTTCGAAGATGAACTTGATGGCCTCGGCCAGGGTGCCGCCGGTGGCCAGCATCGGATCCAGCACGAACACTTGGCGGCCGGCCAAGTCATTTGGCACGCGGTCAGCGTAGGTGATGATGTCCAGGGTTGCCTCGTTGCGGGCCATGCCCAGGAAGCCGACCTCAGCGGTCGGAACCAGGCGGGTCATGCCTTCGAGCATGCCCAGGCCGGCGCGCAGGATGGGGACAACCAGCGGGGTCGGCTTGGCAATGGAGGTACCGGTGGTGGTGGCGACCGGGGTCTGCACCTCAACGTTTTCGGTTTTCACCTCGCGGGTTGCCTCATAAGCCAGCAGGGTGACCAGTTCGTCGGTCAGCTGGCGGAAAATCGAGGATGGGGTGTTCTTATCACGAAGAACCGAAACCTTGTGTGCCACCAGTGGGTGGTCGACTACCTGTACGCGCATAAGTAGAAATCTATCAGCACCGACTCAGGCAAATCGAGAGATATCCCCGATTTCCCGCCGTTAAAGCACTTTGGTGTGCCCAAGGAAACAGCAAACTTCAGTGCAGTGCGCAGTGCACCACACTCCGAGCACCCGGCTACCGTCCCAAAACACGTAAAGTGAAAGCACTATGGTGCACGAATTTGATGCTTGGATGGACCTCGCCTTGGCTGAAGCGCGCGAAGCGCTGGCTACTGATGACGTACCCATCGGCGCCGTCATCCTCTCCCCCGAAGGCGAAGTCCTGGCCACCGGACGCAACGAGCGCGAGGCCATCAAGGACCCCACGGCGCATGCCGAGGTGGTCGCCATTCGCAATGCGGTCAAGGCCTTGGAAGCCAAGGGACAAGATGATGGCTGGCGCTTATCCGACTGCACCCTGGTGGTGACCCTTGAGCCCTGCGCCATGTGCGCCGGGGCAATAGTCCTTTCGCGCATTCCCAAATTGGTCTTCGGGGCCTGGGACGAGAAGGCCGGCGCGTGCGGCTCGGTCTTCGATATCGTCCGTGAACCGCGATTGAACCATTGGGTCGAGGTGTACTCGCGGGTCAAGGAAGAAGAATGCGGTGACCTGTTGCGTGAATTCTTCCGGAGCAAGCGCGGCTAGAAACCGACGTTGATGTGTTTCGGAACACTTCAGGCCAAAAACAGCGCTCTCGTTTTTGTTTTCGCCTGATGTTCGTTATAGAGTTATCAGGTCTGGTGACGTGTCCGAGCGGCCGAAGGTGCAACACTCGAAATGTTGTGTACGGTAACCCCGTACCGTGGGTTCAAATCCCACCGTCACCGCCAATGAAAACCCCTGGTCAGCCAGGGGTTTTCTTCTTTTAAAGATTTGACATGGTGCACTTATGGTGCATATTTCACCGGAGGGTAGTTACGACATGCCCATCCTTCGTTGTGAACACGGCTACCACCACCATGCAGGCCCGCACGCCTGCGACTGGGTGAACCACAACGAAGAATGACCATACTGGGCATCGCGCAAGCAGGACGAAAAAGATCTCTAGCCTCCCGCCGGCTGCCGCACCTGCTGCGCGCGCTTGCCCTCAGGAAGCCGGGCACAGAGAAAGGTCCCCCTGCTGCTGTATGCGGCAAGGGGATCTCTTCGGGTTAGGCTCAGCGGATCTGGACATTGCTCGTCTCGGCTCATTCGACGAACGAGCCGGCGTTACCTACTATCGTGAAGTGCTGGTCTTCGAGTGGTGGCGGTAGTTGGTGAACGCCAGGATCAGCGCTGCTAGCAGCAGTACTCCGCCAACAGCCCATCCAACCACGGCGTAGTCGGTAAGCTGAGGGACCCGTGGCAGGTTGATCGCGGCTACCGCAAGGAACAGAAGCACCACTACGGTGCTCTTCCTGGCGGCAGACGAATTGCTAGGTTGCTTTGTCATTTGCCGTTTCCTTTCTCGTGCCTAGCTGGCACCGCTCAGGCACTGTCCTACGGATGCGCCAGCAACAGCGGTGAAACTAGCCACGCAGATGATGCAGCCTGTTCCCACGGTAACAGCACAGAACGCCGCACAGGTGGAGATGATCACGAGCGCCGCCATGGTGGAGATGCCCAGCGCGTTGAGGCACTTGATCACACCTTCGTTGCCAGCGGCCGCAACGCCCACCGACGAGCCTTCAGGAGACATGGCGCTCAAGGCTTTCGCAGCCCGAGCTTCAGCTTCGGGAGTAGCTTCAACAGTCCACTGCTTGAGCAAACTCCCATCGACCCACTGCTTCACCTCGGCAGTGCTGTCGCTGGTGTACGTGGCTTGAACCTGTGCGAAGCTCTGGACAACGTCTCCAGCAGCGTCAACCACGGCAACGGCGAAGGAGCCCTCGTCGTGGCCGTCCCCAGACGTAGCCGCTGCCACCATCAGCGAACTGGAGCCATTGATCCGGGCGACGTTTGCCTGCTTGATATCGACTTCTGCACCGTTTCGCAGCTGAGCATCGAAACTCGGTTCGGCACTTGCGATCGCCCGCTCGACAGCTGACTCCGAAAGCGGCTCGTTGTTTAGGAACGAACCTTCGGAAGCGTTGACCGGACTAGCAACCGCGAAGAGCATCGCCCAGCCTGCAACCATCGCGATGATTGCTTTCGAGATCTTTTTCATGTTGACCACTTCCTATTTCTGGGCCTGGTCGATGCAATATCCTACCTGACCGCCCCATACGCCCGCGGCTGCGGCGATGCAAGGCAGTTGTTGAGCTTGTCCCAGAAACCGGCATATGTGGTGACGTTGTTTTCCGCGCCAGCTGTGGTCAATTGCTTGCCCATGGTCAGATTTCCGTCGACCCACATGCGGGCATGACCAGATACGTCGTCGCCAATGAAAGCCATCTCTGTGCGCTGCGCAACGTTGCCAGACTTATCAAGCAGCGCACCGACTGTGGCGAGCTGAACGCCGTCGCCAACGAGCGGGTAACTGACATACGATGTCCCGTCGGACATCGACCATGCCTGAACGTCTGAACGATCGACCTTCAGGCCTGAGAGCGACTCCGTTGGAAGATCAGCGCTGTTGGCCAACTGAACAGCCTCGGACTTTGGCAGACTCTCGGCATTCTCGCCAAAGCTGGCAATGCTGGTCACGGCCGGAGACGAAGCGGCCGCCGCTGGCTTCGTCAATGCAGTACTCAGAGTCAGGACCAGAGAAGCGATTGCCACGAACGCGATCGCAAGGTACGTGACCCCGGAGCGGAATTGTTGTCTTGATGTTGGGATTGGAATGCAGTGGTCGTCATTTGACCGGACCGCAATCGAGTGAAGTTTAAGCTTCACGACTATCACCTTTTGAATGAATCGAAATCTACATCCTCGTAAAGATCGGCGCATCATCTGCCGTGCCAAGCGGGGGTCGACCGGAATCGCGCCACCGAATCAAAAGTCCTCGCTCTGGATCGGATCTCCCCAGAAACGAGCACGTTTAATAATCATCATTAAATAAGAACGGCGTAAATACTACTTAAGTAGGAGGGCAAAACCCGCCTCGGATTACTCGATGGTCGGCAGAAGGGCAGATGGATGCTCGCCGAGACCACGGGCAATCTTCACGATGGTGTCCAAGGTGGGATTCCTGCGACCACGCTCGATTCCGCTGACATAAGTCCGGTCGAGCTCAGGATGGTTGGCAAAGGCTCCTTGCGACGTAAACCCTTGGCTTTCCTCAACTCTCGGACCCGGTCGCCAAACGCGCGTCGATGCTCAGGAATGTTCATATATCAAGCTTTTTGATTATGATGACCATGAGACAACGGACTATGAGTCACAAGCACGAACATCTACGCTAGGAAGCCATGGCATCGATCACCATGCCGACAAAACGAATCCGAGCCCTGAGAGTACTCTCACGGACTGCTAAAGGTTTCAAATCCCACAGTCACCGCCAGAAAAACCCCGGGAATCAATGATCCCCGGGGTTTTGCTGTGCCTAGAGCTAGTTCGCGAAGGTATCGGTGAGCTTGCCCTTGGCATCCCACAGCGCCAGCGAGTCGCCACCGTTGTTCAGGATTCCCGGTCCGTCCACGTAGTAGGCTTCTTCGCTGTTGGTACCCGGACCCGAGTACACGCGCAGCTGATCGCCTGTCTCCAGCTCGTATCCTTCGCCAATTTCCAGGATGTTGTTAGCGGCATCGCGAATGATGTAGCCGCTGACATCGATGGTGCGCTTTCCGGTGTTCTCCAGGATCACGTGCTCGCCATTTTCTGGGGCGATGTCATCTCCCGGCACGTCATTGATCGCGTTGGCAATCACCACGCCATTGTTGGCAGGGAAATCCTTCTGGCCAGCGATGTGGCGGTTCACCTGTGCTGGGAAGTCGCCGGTGATTCGCTCGACACCCAGGGCCAGTGCAGCATCGGTTGCTTCGACGGCGTTGACGGTGTAGACGCCCAGGCCCAAGCCTGCGTCCTTCACGCGCTGCGCACCGGCGGCGTCAAGGGTGCGGTAGCTAGTGCCGAAAGAATCCGCGTAGGTCGCGTAGGTTGCCAGTTCCGCGGCAGAAGGCACGGTTCCGGCCAGCTGCTGCAGTGGTACTTCAGGTGCCAGTTGGGCAAAGATCTGGTTGGATGCTGCGTCGAAGCTGAGGACCTCGATCTTGTTGGCCTCTGCCAGTGCCTTCCATTCAGGATCCTCAGCCAGCGCGTCGGCTACCAGCTTCTCCACGCCAGGAGACTTGGCTGGATCTTTGATTTCGATGAATACTCCCGTGCCACCGGTCAGTACACCTGGAACCTCATCGAAATGGGGAATTTTCGTTCCCTCGAACTCGTCTGAGAAGTAGGAACCGGCATCGAGCTGCTGCAGTTCTTCCCAGGTAAATGACGTGATGGGGTCATTGACGCGGCCAGGGAAGACCTCTGCCACGTTCGTGGTGCGGGAGGGCGTACCGTCGTGGAAGATGAACGGTACTCCGTCCTTGGACAGCTGCACATCGATTTCGATGAATTCAGCGCCGGACTGGCTGCCTGCCTTGATGGCAGCCAAGGTGTTCTCCGGTGCCACGCCTGCTGCTCCGCGGTGGCCGATGATCAGTGGATCAGATCCAGTCGGTTCGATCTGAGCAGCCACGGCGGGAGCTGCCAGGGTGACGGCCAAAGCCAGAGTTGCCGTGCCAAGGGTGATATTGCGCAGTTTCATGGAGCACTTCCGTCGGTGTCATTGGTGTACACCGGCCATGTTTCCGCGCGCTGATGACTGCGACCCCACACTGAGCTGAATCAGAGATTAAGCTTTTCTACTCAATCTCATGCGTGCTGAACTGGGTTTCCAGATTCGTCCCGTTCAATTCAAGGTAGATTTGCCCCTCGGTCACCGAGACGGACATGGCATTGCGGCGCGTCAATGCTTGGGCCGCTGCATCAATGAATTTGGGGTCGAAGGAGCGCACCATGATCTCCTGCGACTGGTGGATCGTTTTGCCACGCCAAGAAGCCAGGAGCTTGGCAGGATCGCGGTGCGTGTAGACGGCGGTGCGGTCTGCCCGCTTGCTGCCCAAATGCAGGCGCTGGGCATCAGGGGCGCCGACTTCAATCCACGCGGTAATGAGTCCGGTCAGGTCCTTGACCAAAATGGCTGGCTCTTCCCCGGTGGAAACGCCTCCGGCCGAGAAGGCGATGCCTTCTTCATATTCGAGGCAGTAGGCCAGCACACGGGTGACCATGTAGGCATCGGTTTCTGATGGATGCTGCGCAACACGGAGCGAAAGATCCTCGTAAACCCCGCGATCTACATCAGCAAGTTGAACTTCAAAGGTGTGTATAGTCGCGCCGATAGCCATAGTTCTCGAGTTTACCGTGAACGCCGCAGCTCCATCGACGAGAGGTACGTGCGCTAAGCCTTCGCCTCGCAGTTTCGAACCACGAAGAATCCTGCCAGCGATGACAAGCTGGCCACGGCCGCAAAGATGCCAACCATTGGATTTCCGCTAAAGGAAAGCACCGAACAAGCAGCAAAAAGAATGGCAGAAACAACGAACAAAGTCTTCATAAATACATCCTATTTGATACAGCTCGCGGATAAAAGACATATCTAGGGGTGGCAGTTTTCTCACTCAGCCCCTTGAGCCACTGGCAAAGGAGCTCAACAGTTCGGGCATGCAGCTACCGGGACTCCGTTCAATATCATCTGGCAGCCCGCGTCGCGCTATCCACCGGCGAATACCGAAAAGCCCGGTACGAGGTGCACGCGCACCTCGTGGTGCGCTCGCCCCAAGCACACGGAACCGCTACCGACGCCACGATTCTTCTTGGGCTTCACGTCCCGCCAGCACGGTCTTCCTTGAGACCCACCGGCCACCTGCTGGGGATCCGACGCCGGAGAGTTGCTGGATAATCTTTCGCCCGTTGCACTGCCTGGCGCAGATGTACGATTCCGGAGTGAAGACTGTGCGTTGGCCGCTGGCCGGATTCAACTGGGGCGCCGTATCCGCTGCGGTGCTCATCGGCCTGTCATTCGTCCCCGGGCTGGTACGGCAGGGCCTTGAGCTGGCGGACTCCCCCGATCACCCGCTGAATCTGCTTGGCATAGTGCTCGTGGTGTTCCAGGGCGGCTCGGTGGCAGTACTGCGCCACTGGCCGCATTGGTCTTTGACCCTCGCCTTCTCGTCGTTTGCCGCTTTACCAATTGCTCGAATTTCCCACCACATTCGCGGCTCTCGGTCTGCTGGTGGCCCTGGTAGGTGCCGGCGCGCTGGTGCAACGGCACCGACCTCTGGCCGTATCGCTGTTCCTTGCCGGCTACGTCCTGCTTGTCGCGGCCCTGATTCGGATTGACCCCACATTCACCGTGCCCGACGCCTTCGTCTTCGTCTTCGGAGCGTTGCTGGCTGCGCTGTGGATCTTGGGCTCGTGGCTTCGCGCGCAGTCCGCGATGCGGGTGATTTGTCCCGCGCCCCAACGCCGTAGCGTCTTGTTCACACCCATTAACGGGTAGCGAACAAGGAGCAAGAATGACAGAAGCTACCGAGAAATCCCCCTCCCTCAGGCAAAAATCTGGATCTCCACAACCCTGATGGTCACTGGAATGGCCATAGCAATGCTGATGGCCATTGCCCTGGCCGCGTGGCCACGCAATCCGGTGGCAGCCCTGATTATCGGACCCATCCTGGCCGTGGCAATGATCGGCCTGTTCAGCATTGCGGGACAACGAGTCGAACACCGCAAGGTAAAAGAATTCCCGAGGAGCAACGGCGTCCGCCATGTGCTGGTCGGGACAGGGCTCGGGGTGCTGATGTCCGGTGCCACAGTGGGCTTGCTTGCCCTCTTCGGCGCCTACGCGATCACCGGCTGGGGCTCTGTTTCCGGGATGCTGGCCGTAGCCGGAATGATGTGCGCTATCGCGGTGTCAGAGGAAGTATTCTTCCGCGGCGTCGTCTTCCGCTTGCTGCGCGGCCTCTGGGGCACAACGGTGGCGCTGGGTATCTCGGCCGTCCTCTTCGGACTGGTCCATCTGGTGAATCCGGATGCCTCATTGTGGGGCGCCTTCGCCATCATGATCGAAGCAGGAATCATGCTGGGCGCCGCATACCTGGCTACCGGATCCCTCTGGCTGGCCATCGGCGTGCACTTCGGCTGGAACTTCGCGATCACCGGCCTGTTCGGATCGGTCACCTCCGGCTCCGAAGCCCGCGAATCGCTGGTCACCGCGACCAGCAGCGGACCGGACTGGCTGTCCGGGGGAAGTTTCGGGCCAGAAGCCAGCATAGTGGCCATCTTGGTGTGCTCGGCAGCCATCGTCGTGTTCCTGGTTGTCGCCCGGAACCGCGCCAAAGCTAACTGAGGATTTCCAGCTCGCAGTTCGGAGGGACCCAACCCATGCCAGCCGCTGCCGAGAGGCCGCGCCGGCGCAGGGACCAATATCCATCAAGGATGGAACCCGAGCACAGCACTCCAGCGGTTGATGATTCCCTTCAAGCCTCCATGCCTCGCCAGAGTGTTCAGCGCTACCTTGCTGGAAGCCCTGAGTCCGGCCGGCCGCGCGTAAACCCGTCCTGCTGCCTCCACACGCAAAGAGGGAACGAATTTCAGGACGAAACTCCCCTGCGAAGCACAACTCAAATCCAAATCATCATGGATCGCAGATCCCTCGCGACATACTTCATGGCTCAGTTCTTCCCACAGGCTGCTTCTGAACGCCATATTGGACCCCCATAGCGGAACGGTCGCAAGAGCTGAACCCAAGCCGGCAAAATATCCGAAAGCGTAAACGACCGAGCCGAGTGTCCGGAGGCCCCGCGGAAGGTCGTAGAAATAACCGGGGCCGGTCAGAGCATCAATAGCGGGGTTCCCGGCGAATTCTTCATGGACCTTCTCAAGCCAATTGTCCGGCGGGATCGAATCGGCATCACACCTCACAATGATCTCCGCCGAGGTTTGGTCGTAACCGGCACTTGCGGCGGCGGGGATGCCTCTAGTTCTCTCAACAATGACTTTTGCCCCGGCGGAACGAGCGATTTGAGCACTATCATCGGTGCATCCGTTATCAACCACAATGATCTCGTCTGCTTGCCGCGTCTGCGACGCAAGCTTTTCCAGTAGCGTTCGGAGATGGTGCTCGTCGTTCAGCACCGGGACTACTACGCTGATTCGCATGCGCGTCCGAAGCTCCTTATCCGCTTGATCCAGCACACTGCCAGGACAATGCCCAGCATGCCGGCGAGTAAATCAGTAATGCTGTCGCTGATTCCGACCCCGATACTCCGGGAAATCAAGAAGTAGCCAGCCCATTCTCCGATTTCCCACAGAACAGCCGCTAAGGTGCCATTCACCAGCAGCCAGCCTGCTATTTTGTGTTCTTCAGCCGAGTTTGAAGGCGGTCTTAGAATCTTTCGATGAGTTGCGACGTCAAAGAGCAGGAGGGTGACAGTGGCCGTGGTAACGAAGTGGACTGCGAGGTCCAGCCACCAGATCACTTGGTACACGTCAAACGCGCTGAAAGCTCCAGCGGCTATGAAAACGAGTTGCCCCATCACATCTTGAGTACGCGACGCGGCATAGTACCGGAGCAACCAGGTCCCACCAGAAACCAGCGCCATCGCTGCCGCCGCGGCTGATCCGGCTGCCAGCAAAACAACTGGTATCAACACGAGCGCAGCTGCGCGCAGCGAATCACTCGTGTGCAGTCGAAAAGTCGATTCGTAACCTGTCGCTGTCACTTATTTCCTCCCACCACGCTGTTTGCCGGGCCTTGCAATTTGCAGTAAGGATACTGGTTTCGATGAGCCTTCACTAATTCCGGGGATTGGCCCACAACCCGCGTCATGCAGCCCGGCATCCGCAAACCCAGAAGGCACGCCATGCTCCGGACATGAGTCCTAATACCTGAATCGATGCCATCGACGGTTCATGCCACCTAGGCACCCGATCCTGGCCCTTGTGTACCCCGAGCCTGGGGCAGAATATACGAGGGCCCCGTTAAAGGAGCGCCTCGGCAAGATTACGATGATCGTCTGGAAATACACTCTAGTGAAGATCTCAGTTAGCCAGCAGCCCTGTATATATGCGACGGTGCGCTTCAGATAATGCCTGTCGTTGGCTCCTGCGCGCCTCCACATCCAGCCCGGGAATTTGCCGCAACTTCAGCTGATGCCGCACTGCCCTATTCAGGCTGGATTCATCGATCATTTCTCCATTCCATCTATATGGTTCCACGGAGGGATGCTGCCCCAGATAATGCCCGCAGTCTGGAACAACGACTGCGGCGCCAGCATCCAGGGCCGCTTCCAGCCATCCGGAGTGGGTGCCGAAGCGGTACGGCAGTACGCACACCTCCAAAGATCCCAAATAAGCGAATAACTGCGCTTCGGTGAAGTATGAGTGCGCTTCGAGTTCCCAGTCTCCCCGAGCGTGTCCGTCTATGAGTTGGCGTGCCAGGGCTGGCTGGTACTCCCGATTCTGTGGATCCAGGACTTCTTGATGGATATTGACCTGCAGGACTGTGCCGGGGATATCGGAGACGATGCGGGCCAGAGGCTGGAGCACAGCCGGGGAAATATTGGCTCGGACTTCCTTGAGATGCACACCCACTCGCCGCGTCCGCGACCCGGACTGACGTGGCTGTTTCTCACGGCGTTGGCGCAGCTCTCCCATCGTTGGAAAATCAATGACGTGCGGATGAGGCAGCACATGGGCAGTGCGTTTCCACTCAGCCGCAATCTGCGCGGCCGCTCCGTCGGTTAGGGTGATCAGCTCGTCAGCTGACGGAATAAGCACATCCAGCAATGCCCGGTGTGCGCGGGGGTCCGGTTGATGCGGATTTACCAGATCATGGACCGTATATACTAGGGGTTTCCCGGTTTCTTTCAATGCGCCGATTGTTTCTTCCATGCCATTCGGGTCCAACGCGTCAAATCCGAAATGGATGTGCATCAAGTCGAACTGACGCTGATTCTCCACAATCCACTGTGAGTTCAGCATTGCAGGTGGCCACCAAGCAGATTGGATGCTTTGTCCGCCATCGACCGGCCGCGGGTCGGGCAACCGCGCGATGTCGTACTCCTGGCCCTCCAACGGTTCCAGATGACGAATATAAACTTGGTCGTGGGGTACCGACGCTATACGAATGATGTTGGAAGCCTTCTGTGAAATCATGCTCAGTCCTCCTTTGGTGGTAGCTCTTCGATAGGGTCGAAGGCGAATGCGAAATTCCTATGCGAATGGTGCCTGATGCAATTCTCGATTCTGGTCATTGCCCACCGCCGTGCTGGGCACCTCCAACGGCTGTTGGATGGGGTCCAGCGCAGCTCGATGAAGCCCCAAGAGGTTGTGATTGTCTATATGGACGATCCTGCTCCTGCGCCGGTGGAATCCAGCCTTACGGTCAAGACTTTTCATCTACGGTCCTTGCCTGGCGAGCGCGGCTTGCCTCTGGCCCGCGCGAGGAATACTGCTGCACGAAATGCCCGTACGGAGAATCTGGTATTCCTGGATATCGACTGCATACCGTCCAAAGAGTGCTTCGCCGGCATGCTCCGTACCCTCGCCTCGCAGCGTGCTCTGGTGATGGCAGAACCGAGATACCTGCGATCTGCTCTTCCTGCAGGAGCACCTCCGGAGGATTCGAAGTTGAGTGAACTGTCCGAGTCTCATCATGCTCGGTCCGGCCTCCCTCGGAATGTGCCCTGCCAGCTGCATGAAATGTTCTGGTCGCTGGCCTTTGCCATTAAATCTGGAGATTTCTCTGTATTGGAGGGGTTCTCCGAAGAGTACGAGGGGTACGGGGCCGAAGATACTGATTTCGCTTTCAAGGCACGCGAGAGCAATCTTCCGGTAGTTTTCATTCGGGAAACTGTATTCCACCAGCACCACGGAGTATTCAAACCGCCTTTGAACCACTTTTCGCAGATTGTGGAAAATGCCCAACAGTTCCGCCACCGGTGGGGAACATGGCCTATGGAAGGCTGGCTGGCAGCCTTTGCAAGCATGGATCTGGTTGCCTGGGACCGGGCAGCTGCCGATTTGGAAGTGCTTCGCGAACCGACATCTCTGCAAATCGAACGCGCTCGGAGCGACGATGCCTACTAGCATGGATGCTTCGTTACGCTAGCGACCATCCCGTGCAAGGCATCGGCAAATCCGTCATGGTCCCCAAACAACACCATCGCCAAGGCATCCGGGTTCTTGGAAGCAGCCACTGGCAAGAGTGCGTTCCAATCCACTGGCGTATTCCACGAAGCGAGCATCGGGTATCCGGTAGCACGGTGGAGCATGCGTGCATAGGCCATCTGTTCGCCAAACGGCCTTTCTTCCGGAATCAGCAGCGCAGGCTTGCGACAGCTCGCCGCCGCGACGACGGCATTGTGCCCTGTTGAAGTTATGATGACATCGGCATCGGCCATCCATTGTTCAGGGTTGGAAACTGTGCCGTGGCTGCGCAAATTATCGGGCATTGCGCCGGTAGCGCGTTGTACAGAACCCAGCACGTCCCAGGACCAGCTCGGCGCTGAGGCAGCGGCACGTGCAATTTCATCAAGGCTGATTGCCGCACCCAGTGAAGTTTGGACGGCAACCTTCCGGGATGCCTCCCGAGGGAAGCTCGTTCGGGGCCCAGGGTCGGAATAACCTACAGGGTCAGGGGACGGAAGGTAATAGCTCTTGCTCCCGTACCGTTGGAGATGGGAAGCTTCTTCAATGGATTCCGGGTAATAGGCGAACAGCGCATCTGCAATGCCATACCCCAATTCGTGCGCTTGATCTGTGCGTTGTCCTGGCATCCGGCGTAGTGCGACGCGGTATCCGCTCAGCCGGGCAAAAATAGCCACCTCCACAGAGACATCGACCATGACCAGATCCGGAGCGAATTGATACCACGCCTGATTCAATGTGGAAAATCGTTTAGTAATCCGAATGTCTGCCGGAGCATAGTGGAAGTAGCCGCCGGCTGTAATCTCACCAGCATGATTTTCCAAGATATCCGACGCCAATGGAACGTAATTCGTTCCTTCTGGAAGCAGCGCCTGGTTCATCGGTCCTGTGCTCGCTACCTGGACGTCAAACATCCTAGTTTCAACTATTCTGCGCGCATGGCGCAGATGCCCGGAGCCCATATGGTGTGCGTAGTAGGAAATTCTTGGTAATCTGCTCATCTGCGGCGATTTTCAGCAGAGGTCTTCAACGCGATTTCAACAAGTGCTTGTTCATATGAGTCGAGCATTCGATCATGTGAAAAACCGGCCGCTCTCTGGAACACAGCATCTCTGTCAAGAGTTCTTGCCCGCTCGATCGCTTCTACAAGGGACGCTGTATCGCAGCGCTCGGCTACGGCACCACCAGTAGGGCCGATAAGACCAGCCATTGCTCCAGATGGCAGGGCGGCAACAGGAGTGCCGCATGCCATCGCTTCCAAGGTGGTCAACCCGAAAGGCTCCTCCCAAAGCGGGGTGGAGAGAAACACTTCGCTCATGCTGATCATCTTGCTGAGCTCAGTGTGTGTCAGATGACCACGGTATTGAATCTGTTCATCAAGTCCAGGGGCGATCAGCTTGTCAAAATATTCCTGGTCCTGGATCGGGCCCGCCATAACCAATTGCATGCCAGCGGCACGAGCGGCCGTAATGGCGATGTGGGGACCTTTTTCCGGTGTAATCCGGCCGCTCCATGAAGCCAAGCCCGAGCGATATGACGTTTCACGGGCCGACGACCAGCTGGCGATGTCAATTCCGTTTTCGATTATGTGCAGTTGTGGGATCCAAGTTTTCCACGCTCGGGCATTGGAGCTCGATACAGTAGCGAAAAGGTGCCTGGTATGGGGATTTCCCTGTTGCTCCAGGACCCTGACGATCCGTGGCAGAGGGGGAGTGTGCAGAATGTGAAAGGTCGGGATGTCCTGAAGCTGCTCATGCGGAACAGGACTGAGCGAATTATTGATTACGACGTCGAAATTTCCCGCATGGATTCTATCGATAGCACTTTGCATAGCACCATCCAAAATCTGATGCTGCATATTCGTCAGGTCGTCATCGGGATACCCGCGCACTACATAGGACTCTGGAAGCATTGGTTCAAGTTCTGCGTTCGCCATTACGTCGAACTCATCGCTGCCCGCCTTGGCGAATAGGCGAACAGAATGTCCTCTCGATGCCAAACCGGCAACGAGATGTGCGGTATGCGATTCCATACCACCAGCAAAAGGCGCCCGAATGGGGTGATGCAGGTGCGCAAGCACAGCGATTCGCAGAGTCGCTGGCGAACCGAATAACTGAAATGCCATCTCCGGTTTAGCCTTTCGGATTGCTTTCAAGGGCCATCTGACTATGGATCGAAGAATATCTTTCTTCCGCTCTCGTCGTTGCGCTTCTTCGTATCTCCCAGCAATCGTCAGGTTTCATGATCTTGCATTGTCCGCACTTCTCCGGATTGCGCCTTGCAACATCCGTCGAAATACTCTTGGGATGCGCCCACCAGCATGGCAACCGGGACAGAGCATCGTTCGATAAGTCGATCACACGTATCCAATATTGGCGTTCTCACCATCACGTCGTGCGCGCTATCCAACTGATGCTGTTGGCCATGAATCAGTTGCGGATCTGCGGAATCCTGCGGACGGCGAAAGCGTCGGGAAGAGCCGCCCGTGCGAGATGGACGATGTGGCTAGTTACCGGTTCGCCGGCTTGGCCGCTTGTACCTGAGATAGCGGCGCATCCACCTGTCGACACCCAGAAGGACCCTGGCCCCAGATCGACACCCACGACGGATAGCAAGTGCGAATGAACCGCAGCAGCCGGCGCCGGTGGCCGATCAGGCAGTCCGCGTGAACGGCTGGCTCCATAATCCGCGTCAGGTTGGTCCACGCTGTCGCTGAAAGAATGGTTCGCGAATGAGTCCAACCGAGCGGCCGTCCACGAGTTCCGGACATCCCGGAACCGAGTCCAAATGTGCCGGCCTCGCTCGGTTCACTAGGGACTTGTCCGTGTGCTGCCGATGGGATGTGCATCCAGGTACACGCCGTGGAAATACGAGTCGTTTCTACATTGAGTCCGGCCGATCAGCGAGTTGCCCGAGCATCGCTCCCAGCCCTGCGGCCAGGACATGTGCTTGCTCCAAGGGCATCCACCAGCATTCCCAGGACTCAGCTGCGCCGCCGTGCGCGGGATCTGGTTCACCGGCAATCCAACGCCGTGCAAGATCTTGCCGGGCAACCTTGAGCTGGAAGTAGTGGCGGTTTGCGATTTCATCTCTCATGGGCCGCACGTCGTAGGCCAAGATTCCCAGTTCCCGCGTGATGATCCCTGCCAGCCCAGTTTCTTCCAAGAGCTCGCGTCCGGCTGCTTCACGAGGGGTTTCACCCGGTTCGATGGTGCCGGCAGGTACTTGAACCCCGGTGACATGCATGGGGTGCTGCAAGTGCGTGAAGACCAGCAGGTGGTTATCTTGGACGACGTAGCAGACAGCTTTTTCTTTCACGCGCGGCATTGCTTGAGAATACCAGCAGAGCCAGCACCGGCCAGAGCCCTAGCCTTGGCACCTGTCCGAGGCATTTGGGGCCGCAGCAGCGCAGCGCCGTTCCGGGGAAAAGCTCTTGGGCATGCAGGCAGCCTTAGACGCTGTCTGCTAGAGATTTGAGCTTCAGGCGTTGCTGCTCCCACTGACCGGGAGTGAGCTCTGGCAGGTTAGGCGCTGAAGGGCGCAGACCAATGAAACCGTCCAACCGCTCGCGGACGATATCCAGGTGTCCGGCATGACGGTGCGATTCGGCGATCATATGCACCAGAAGCCGTTGCACCGTGGTGTGCCGATGCTTATTCCACCACGGCACCACCGCTGGCGAATCCAGCTCCAGCTCATCGAGAACACCATCGGCTGCGGCAATCGTTTCCTTGTATAGGGATATTGCATCATCCAAGGACATCCCCGGTGGCGGCAGGAAGTCTGCCTGCTCATCTTCGGAATCGATAATGCTCCGGAGGACCGGATCCTGGATTTTCCGGCCCAGGCAGGCAATGAAGTATCCGGCCTCGGTGACGGCCAGATGCAGCAGCAGCCCCATGACGTGGGTACCTGTCGAGGACATGGGAGTCCGCGCCTGGGCATCGTCCAGACCTTCGCATTTCCACAAGACCGCTTCGCGTGCGTCATTGAGATATTCGCGCAGCAGCGCCGAGCTATCGAGTGTTCCGATTGGCATGAGCCGAGTCTATTACTTCACCGGACACAGGAACATAGGCAGATCAGGACAGGTTGAGGTCTGGGTTCCAGCAAGGGAATCTGCGGCTTAAGCTGTTCCTTCAGGATGCTCGTCGGCCCAGCGATGGGCACGTGAAACCAGCTGCTCGGATAATCCTGCAAGCTCTCCCTTGCCGCTGCCCATGGCCAATCCCAGCAAGAAGGTGCTCAAGGGCGCTGCCGGGCGGGCAACCTCATGGGCCACATGCTTGGCGGCATCCAGCACGGTAGCAATATCCACTTCGCTGGAGTCCAAGCCCAATTCCTTGGCGGCGGCTTCCAGCCAGTCGTTCAGTGCTTCTGGTGGCAGGTGCTGTGCCATGCGCGTCCTTTCGTTGCGGCGGGCACTTTCCAGCGCCTGCGGGGTATCGATATCGCTGCTTGTTTCATCATCCACCGGAACTTGTGCCAGGTGAAGCTGGTTCAATGCGCGCCGTACCGGCGCGTTGACGAGGTTCTCGCCAAGTGCGTCGCAGACCGAGGCCAACGCCGCGGTGCGGTAGATCCCGGCCAGCCATTGGGTGTGGCCTTGGGCATCAACCAGCAGCAGGCCATCAGTCTCCCGCCGCTCGAAGTTCTTGGTCAACGTGGTGGCGACCGCGACCGGGCGCTGCAAATCGCAGGCCAGGACCATGGTCCATTCGCTCGCGGTTTCACCGCTGAGTTCCTTCAACCCCGCGGCAATGCCTGACAAGGGGCCGGCAAATGGTGGGTCTTCACGCACTACAGCATCGGCTTTGGTTCCCGCAGTATCCGGGCCAACCACGATAACTCGGGCGGCTCCCGCCTTGCGGGTCGCTGCCACCACACGGTCCACCAGGCGCTGGCCATGCAATTGCAGTTCCGCCTTGCCCGCACCGCCCAAGCGGGTGCCTCGTCCCCCGGCAAGGACCAGGGCGTCGAAGCCGATGGCGTTCGAATTGCTCATGGAACCATCCTCAGGACTTCGACCTCATCGCCGGGATTGACCTGGGTGATCCCAGCCGGGACCAGGGCGTAGCCCTGGGCCGCGCCGAAACCGCCTACCGAGTGGGAAATACTCTGTGCCTGGACCGCCGGTGCGCATCGCAATTGCTCTCCATGTTCGAATACGACCGGGATGACCTGGACGCGTTCTGCGGCGGCTCGCCAACCTACCGCGGCCACTGCTCGCAAGGTGGGACGCAGCACGTCGCGGTGGCCCTGCATGGCACGCAGGCATGGTCGCACGAACAGCTCGAAGCTCACCGCGGCGCTGACCGGGTTGCCCGGCAGGGCGAAGACCATCGCGCCGGCTGCCAGCCGTCCGGCGCACTGCGGCTGGCCCGGACGGATCTTCACCCGCACCGCCTGCACTTGGGGTTCTGCTTCCAGCGCTTGGCGCATGACGTCATAGGCGCCCGGTCCCACTCCTCCGGTACTGAGCACGGCATCGTGGGTGGCGCCAAGGAGCGCCAGCTGCTCGCGCACTGCTTCAATGTCATCGACGCAGTGCACTACGGTAGTGGCCTGGATTCCTGATTCTGCCAGCAGCCCCGCCATCAGCAAGGAGTTGGTTTCCGGGATCTGCCCGCGCGTCAGCGCTTGGCCGGGAGTATGCAATTCTGCTCCGGTGATCAGTACCGCCACCTTGGGCATGGTGCGCACCTCCAGCGTGCTGGATCCGGCTGCGGCCAAGGCTGAGAGCCGGGCCGCGGTTAGTTCCTCGCCGGCGTAGGCCATCGGTTCCCCGGCATTCTTGTCTTCCCCGCTGCGGCGGATGTCCTTGCCAGCAGGAACCTGCACATTGACCTGCACGGTCTTCACATCCCAGCCATCAACCGCGGCCGAGGTGTCCTCGATGCGCACCACTGCGTCAGCATCCGACGGGATCGGGGCACCGGTCATGATTTTCACGCACTGGCCTGCCTCCAGCACCGGATTCCAGCCGCTTCCAGCCGGCACTTCACCGATCACATCCAGCGCCGCCGGAGCAGTTGCGGTATCGGCCGAGCGCACCGCGTAGCCATCCATGGCCGAGTTGTCCCACAGCGGCAGCGGGTGCGCTGAGGCAACATCCTGGGCCAGCACTGCACCATGCAATGCGGTGAAACCGCCGGCCACCGCAATCCGTTGCGGGGCCACGGGCACCACCTGCGAGAGCAGCCGCGAACGGTGCACTTCAAGTTCTATGGGGTCATTTCCGGTGCTCATGATTGCTCTTCCTGAATGCTTATCGGGTGCTGCGCGGGCAGCGTGGCCACCACGGCGCGCACAAAGCGATTGGCCGGGGCGGCAAAGACCTCGGCCACGGTGCCCTGCTGGATGATCTGTCCGCGCTCAAGCACCAGCAGGTCATCGGCGAGCGCCAAGGTATCGGCGGCCGAATGCGAGACCACGATGGCGCTGGTTGCGGTGCGCGCCAGCTCTTCGCGCACCAGGGCGCGCATGTCCATGGCGGCCTCGACATCCAGCGAAGCGAAGGGTTCGTCGATGAGCAGGATCTTCGGCTTGGCGGCCAGGGCGCGCGCCAGGGCGATGCGCTGCCGCTGTCCGCCAGACAGTGCCTCGGGCCGGTGGCTGGCGATTTCTTCCAGTCCCAGTCTCGCGAGCCATTCGCTGGCGGCGGCCGTGGCCGCGGACTTCTCCAGTCCCCCGGCCCGGGCGCCAAAGGCAATGTTCTTCAAAGCGTCCAGGTGCGGAAACAGATGCGGGTCCTGGCCCAGCAGCCCGACTTCGCGCAGGTGCGGGGGACGGTGCAGCTTCGCATCGGCCAGCACCGTGCCGGACAGTTCGATGCGCCCCCGGGTGATCTTCTGGATCCCGGCGATGGCGTGGACGATGGTGGACTTGCCCGAACCGCTGGGGCCCATCATTGCCAGCGTGCTACCGGCGGGCACCGCGAATTCAACGTCCACGTCGAATCCGGTGCGCGGCACCTGCAGGTTTACCTTGAGCGTCATTTCAGTGATCCCGGGCGCCAGGCACGCACCAGCAGCAGCACCAGAACTGCGGTGGCCAGCAGCAGCAGCGAGAGTGCGACAGCCGAGTCTCGTCCGGCCCCGGCACCGTTGAATGCGGTGTAGATGGCCAGCGGCATGGTCTGGGTGACACCCGGCGCATTGCCGGCAAATAGCGCGGTGGCGCCGAACTCGCCGATGGCCCGCGCGAAGCACAGGATGATGCCGGCGACCAGGCCCGGGGCGGCCAGCGGCAGGGTGATGCGGGTGAGCACCATCCAGCGCCCTGCGCCCAAGGTGGCGGCTGCCTGCTCATAGCCTTGGCCGGCGGCACGCAAGGAGCCTTCGACGGAGAGCACGAGGAATGGCAGTGCAACGAAACTTTGTGCAATCACCACCGCGGCGGTGGAGAACGGCAGGGAGATCCCCCACATGGAATCAATGAACTGGCCAATGGGGCTGGTGCGCCCGAACAGGAAGAGCAGTGCGACGCCGCCTACCATCGGCGGCAGCACCAGCGGGACGGCGATCAAGGCCCGCAATAGCTGGGCTACGCGGGTGGAGCTGCGGGCCATCAATACCGCCAGTGGCACGCCGAGCAGCACGCACAGCACGGTGGCGGCCACCCCGGTGCGCAAACTCAGCCACAGTGCGGCGAGCGCTTCTTCACTGGTGGCATCGGCCACCAGCGTGGACCAGCTGGCCCGCGAAATCAGTGCGAGCAGCGGAAGCACCAGCAGTGCCACGCCCAGCAACGCCGGTGCAATGGCGAAGCCTGGAACCCGTACCCCGGTATCGCTAGCCATTAGCCTGCGCGGCCCCGGTACCAAAGCCGTGCTCCTCCAGAATCTTCTGGCCGCGCTCGCTGCTCACGAAATCCACGAAGGCCTGCGCGCCAGGATTTTCACCCAGTGCTGCGATCGGGTAGGTGTTCACAATGTCTTCTGCCCCATCGGGCACGATCGCCGCAACGTTCCCGTCATCGAGTACGTCGGTGGCGTAGACCAGCCCGGCATCTGCTTCACCGGCGGCCACCTTCTGCAGCACCGCGGTGACATTGTGTTCCTGGCTGGCCGAGGTGACTTGCACGCCGCTGGCTTCAAGCAATCGCTGCGAAGCCGCGCCGCAGGGTACCTGTGGTGCGCACAGCACCATAGTGGCCTGTGAAAGGTCCTGCAGGGAATCGATATCCGCCGGGTTATCCTGCGGCACGGCGATCACCAAGGTGTTGCTGGCAAAGATCACCGGCTCGTGGCCGAACCCGGCTTCAGTTACCTCTGACATGTTGCGTTCATCGGCCGAAGCGAAGACATCCACGTTGGCGCCTTCGAGGATCTGCGTGGCCAGGGTAGAAGAGCCGTCATAGGTGATGCTGGAGATCTGCACTTCGGGGTGTTCGGCTGTGAATTCTTCGGAGATCTGCTCGAAGGCACCTTGCAGGGAGGCTGCTGCCGCAATGGTGATTGGTTCCCCGGTGCTGTTGCCGCTCGCCGAGCAGCCAGTCAGGAACAACCCGGCCACGGTGGCTAGCACCGTGCCGCGAAGGGCCAGCGGCCAACGTACGCGCATGAATTCTCCAGAAATTGTGCTTTAAGCCCATGCTACAACCGCGCTGAGGTCTACCGGCTTATTTTACGCACTGATTTGCGCTTTCAGACGACTCCCTATCGCCTAGGACCCAACCGGGTTAAGCTGGGAAGCATGAAACCTCCATTGGCAGGGGAAATACTGGATGCCCGTTCTCGGCCCCTGCATGACTTGCGGATTTCGGTCACGGACCGCTGCAATTTCCGGTGCGTGTACTGCATGCCCAAGGAAATTTTCGGCCGTGACTTCCAATTCCGCGAGCGCTCGGAGCTGCTGAGTTTCGAAGAGATTGAGCGTCTGGCTCGCATTTCGGTTTCTCTTGGCGTGACCAAGCTGCGCCTGACCGGTGGCGAACCATTGCTGCGCCGCGGCATCGTGGATCTGGTGGCAATGCTCTCCAACCTGCGCACGCCCGAAGGCAAACGCATTGACCTGGCAATGACCACCAACGGCTCGGCGTTGCCAGTGCTCGCACCTGCCCTCAAAGAAGCCGGCCTGAACCGCGTCACCATCTCGCTGGACTCGCTGGATGATGAAAAGTTCAAAGCCATCAATGACGTGAATTTCCCTGTCTCCAAGGTCTTGGAAGCCATCCAGGTGGCCCGCGAGGTCGGCCTGGGACCGGTGAAGATCAACACCGTGATCAAGCGCGGGGTCAATGACAGCGAGATCCTTTCGCTGGCCGAGCATTTCCGCGGCACCGGGAACATCCTGCGCTTCATTGAATTCATGGACGTCGGCACCACCAATGGCTGGAAGCTGGATGAAGTGCTCCCATCTGCTGAAGTGGTCTCCATGATCAACGAACGATGGGCGCTGGAACCAGTCACCAAGACCGAACCGGGCGAGACCGCCAACCGCTGGCGCTACAAGGACGGGGCCGGGGAGATCGGCGTGATTTCCAGTGTCACCAATGCCTTCTGCGGCAACTGCTCACGCGCTCGCGTCTCGGCCGAAGGCCAGCTCTACACCTGCCTGTTCGCCGGCTCCGGCTACGACCTGCGCCAGCTGATGCGTGACGGGATCAGCGATGAGGATCTTGCCAAGACACTGACCGGGCACTGGCGCAAGCGCGATGACAACTACTCGGAGCTGCGCGCCGCGCTGACCCCAGGCAACCGCAAGCGCATCGAGATGTCCTACATCGGGGGCTAGCCCATCGATTTCTGCCCGTCCAGGGATTCGCGGATGATATCCGCATGCCCGGCATGCTGCGTGGTTTCTGCGATGATGTGCAGCAGCGTCCGGCGCACCGACCAGTGCGTGTCGGTGAACCACGGGGCAGAAGGAAGCTCATGGGTGGCGTCCAGATCCGCTTCTGCCAACAGGGCATCGGTGCGGGCGGCTACCTGCGTGTAATTCTCCAGCAGCTCATCCAGGCATTCGTCCTGCTGCATGCGGAATTCGTTGTTGAAGGCTTCGATCGCTTCGGGTGGCATCTGGCTGAAATCCGCTCCGTCCCAGGCCATGGCCGCCCGGCCCATGACCATGAATTCCTGCCACTGCTTTTCCACGGCGCTCACATGCTTGATCAATCCCCCGAGGGTCAGCTCGCTCACCGTGGTGCGTTGCGCTGCCTGCGGATCACTCAGCCCCTGGACAGTGAAACGAAGGAAATGCCGGGCGTTGGCCAGAGCCTGGAACAGGTCCGCGCGTTCGCCGGTGAGGGTGGTGTTGGTTATGGCCATGGTGCTCATGATTGCCTCCTGGCATAAGCTGCAGCCGGTATTTCCAGCTGGTAATAACCAGAGTAGAAGTGAAAAGTGCCAGTTTTTGTCCTAAATCGAGGCAGACTTATTGCATGAGTACCAGCACCAGATTCTTGCGCCTGCTCTCGCTGCTGCAGACCCATCGCTATTGGTCCGGGGACGAGCTCGCCGAACGCCTTGACGTCAGCCTGCGCACCGTTCGCCGGGACATCGACAGGCTGCGCGATCTCGGTTATCCTGTGCAAGCTGATCGCGGCGTAGGCGGAGGCTACCAGCTGGCCTCCGGCACCGCACTGCCTCCCTTGGTGCTCGACGATGAGGAAGCTGTGGCATTGGTAGTCTCATTGCAATCCACCGTGCACAGCGGATCTTCCGCGCTGGCCGAGGCCGCACTGCGGGCGATGGGAAAAGTTGTGCCCGTGCTGCCAGCCAGATTGAGGAAGCGGGCGCAGGCGCTGACCGCGAGCACTGTCCCGCTCAATTCCCAGTCCTCCGCAACGGATCCGGTGGATCCAGCGGTACTGGTGGCATTGGCCCAGGCGTGCCGCGATCATGAACGAATCGCCTTCGACTACAAGGATGCCAAGTCAGCAGAAACCTCGCGCCGGGTAGAACCGGTCCAATTAGTGAATGTGGGCAACCGCTACTATCTGGTGGCCTTTGATCTGGACCGCGATGATTGGCGCAGTTTCCGGGTGGATCGCGCATTGAACCCCTCACCCAGGGCATTGCGGTTTGCGTCGCGTGAAGTGCCAGGTGGCGACGCAGCGGCCTTTGTGCGCGCAGGATTGCGCGGCAGCGGGCAACCAGAAGTGAGCGCCCGGATTCAGGCCAGCGCCGAAAAGCTGGAGCCTCTCATTGGCCGCTGGTTCCAGATCCAGCAGATCGATGAGAACAGTTGCCTCGTGCGCACCGAGAATATGGATCTGCGCTGGGCGGCGTTCGGCCTTGCGATGAGCGAGGCAAAGGTCAGCGACGTTCAGCCAAAAGAATTGCGTGCGCTATTGGATTCCTGGATTTCGAACCTCGCACCGATGTTGAGGAATGACGAATAAATACCAGTCGAAGTACATTCATGAAGACGGGCAGTTCCTCGCCAGCGGGTGGACATTCCGTTCTCCTGCGGGCTCGACAACAACGTATCTACTCAGGCGCGGGGAAGTTTTCGTGGCCTTCGCTGCCCATATCTATGGCCTTTAACTAGGCGTCAACATAACTCCATTAACAACTACCGACAAGATTGATTATGTAGATTTAAGGCTGTTGAATTGTCAGATCTTGCGGACTCACTATCCCTAGAATCGGCCCAGTCAGGCCGTCACCTAGTTAAACGAGAGAAGAACCCCCTAGCATTGCTAAGGCTCCCTATCAGATGACACCTAGGCCTACTGCTGAGTGCTATCCATGCTCCTGGCCAGCGCCCGGCGCAGGACGTAGCCAACCACCAGCGGAACGCCTGCCATCAGCGTGTATTGCAACCACAGCGGGTTGATCAACGCCGGCTCAACGAGGATGAATGCGGTGCAGACGGCAATGAAAAGCATCATGAGCGCGGTGAGTGCCACCGAAGTTGCACTCTCTTTGTGGGATCCTGGCCCGGTCTCGTGTAAGCCTGCAATGAAAAACCCAAACAGGAAAGTGGAAACCACGATCCCGAGGGCTGCTAGAAAGGTCATGAACTCCACGATTACCTGGCTCTCCCGCTTGGATGTGTGTTTACGCTCATCAGATCGCTATCTTCGTTTGAGGTGAGCATAACAGGATCCCAAACCGAGGATTGTGTGAACGATAAAAAGCTCACCGAAACCTAGCGCGACGGAACTCGATGCGCTTTCTAGATCGTGCAGGGCTTACCTGCTAAGCGTCAGTGCGGATCAGGCACCACACATGATCGAAATTCCTCGCGTCTAGATCTGTCCGGCGGATCCATACCTGAACCGGCCGCTCGTGGAACCAACCAGGTGTCGGGAAAGTCCTTGGATTGATCTCGAAAAGCAAAACATGTTCATCCGAGGCATCCGTGAGCGGCAACAACGTGGCCAGCTGCCCGTTGTACTCCTCACGGATTTCACACGCACTCCAGCCTGACATCCTGCTGATGCGTTCATCCGGGATGAAATCTGGATGCTCCGGGCGATGATCCGGAAGCCGGGCCTCGAACCTTAACAACCTGTTGTAGATCTCGAACTCGGTAAGCTCTACGAAATCCGCATAGAGATCAGCTTCTTCCTCGGATCTGAAATCGACACTGAACTGATCCTTGAGATTCATGAACCCGTCAATGTCCAGCGGCATCAACGGAATCGAGAGTATTGCATCACCAGAAGATTCCATGAATGCGAAGGTTTCGACCTCGTCATTTTCGGGTACGAAGTACCGAATCGCCCAAGGCGGATTCAGAAGGTCTTCCACGTCTTCGGGTTCGCCCATGTTCTGCGTGTCGTGGAAGAACTGGATGATGCCTTCGTTCGGAAGACCCGTGGGGATGAATCCAGGATCTCCCACGTTCATGGATTCGTATCCGAGGTCGACTTGGGCAATGTGCGTGAGCAGTGTCCCGTCGGAACTTCTCGGCCATTCCCGGCCATTCTCAAAGGGTTGACCGCCGAACCAGGAGGCCCCAAACCGTGTAGGTTCCTTATCCAGTTCCTTGCGCATTCTCTTTGGCTTTTTGAACTCCATGACGCCAAGTCCAAGAGAAACCTTAGGTTCAATCTGGATGCTGGGGAACTTCGACCGAACCGAAGACAGGTATTCCTCGGGGTCATGCAAGTACAGATAGGGATCCGGCAGTACTTCAGTCATAAGGACCTCGCAGTCAAGTATGGAATTACTTGTTGTGACTGTACCTACCCGACCTTGACTCCACAAAAACTCACAAGTTCCATACCCAAAAGTATGTGCAGCTCGCTCACGGTAACGTGCAGTATGTAACTATGCTTCGCTGCTATGTTGAAGAAAAGAGTGGCCATGGCACTTTCGACATGTCTTAGCCTTCAATTTCGATCCTCATGCTTGCCCCGTACATGATTCCTCGTGAACCAGTGAAAGTGTGAAGGGCCGCTATCAATTCCGAGAATGCATATTGCTCACCACCAGTGAATCCACGTGGCATCCTAATCCCATTCAAGCTGGCAATGTCTTTTTCTGTAACCCGCCATTTAACGATCGCACGGCCATTATCGTCAAAGTTCGGAAATTCAATACAGATCCCCACGGCGTTATGTGAGCTTCATACCCATATTCATCCACCAAGGAGTCAACATAGTTTTGGCGCTTGGAAGTCTCCATAAGCCAACCCTAGTGCGAATGGGTAGACATAAAATAGCGCTGGCCTCGATGTTTAAAACTGTCGGACAGCGGAAAAAGTTTAGGGATGAAGCGTCATGCCGAAAGACGAGAGGCTTTCACTCTCACTACGTCTTCCCTGTGGAAGGCAGAGAATGCCGTGGCGGCAAACAGGATCGCCAGGACGTCCAAGGCGATGATGACCAGTAGTGAACCTTGAGCCGCGCCCCACATCAATTTGCGTCCTCGAGCAGTTACCCTGGTTGAACCGCGGAGCCGGATTCCCTTCGGCGAATCGCTGCGCTATCCGCGTTCTGCCACAGTGCGTAGAACATAAAGAAGCAAATATTCATTGATAGCAGTACCAAAGCGACGATGGTCGCAAAAGTTTTTCGAATCGGCACTAGCATTCAAAACCTTCTAACAGTGCTTCGGCAGATATACTCTCGAGCCAAAAATACGCATGAATCGCAAGCAAGACGTCGTCTATTGTCTGCGCTGTTCGCGGAGCACCATGAAAAGAAAGGACCGCACTCGCGACATTCGATATCGCGGAGTTCAGGCTGGTCCTGTCGAACTCAACGCTGGGCAAAGCCAACAGAAAGTCGTGTGTCAGTTTGCGTAGCTCTCGCTTGGAAAGCATCTTCTGCGTCGAAAATTCCAGAGCGTGTTGCATCGACAAGGTCGCGGTTTCCACATCCGGAAGCGGCAGACATTGTTGTCGAAACCTGGACACCAGGAATTCATCGCGAGGAATTTCTCCCGGCATGATTTCCCTATAGTCGGTCTTGCTCCCTACGCCAGGAGAATAGTCAGTCACAGGCAAGCCCGGCTTTCCATTAGTTGCATATGTGAAGCAGTATCGAGCCTACAGGCCAACCCATTCTGAACTGCCGGAAGAGAAGTGCTGCTTCTTCCAGATCGGGACCTCGGCCTTGATGCGTTCCACCAGGTTCTCAATGGCATCGAATGCTTCCTTGCGGTGGGCTGCTGCCGAAGCAGCGACCAGCGCGGCGTCGCCAATCTTCAAGGGACCCACGCGGTGCACTGCGGAAAGCTTCAGCCCGGTGCGTTCTTCTTCCTCGGCAATGATTTTCTCCAGGAAATCCTGCGCCTGTGGGTGATGCGAGTAGTCCAAGGAGTTCACCGACTGGCCGCCGTCGTGATTACGAATAATTCCGTGGAAGAGCACCACTGCGCCTGCAGTATCGGACTGCACTGCATCGCGCACTGCGACCTCGTCGATAGGTTCTTCGGTAATCAGCGCATAGCTCATAAGCGGTTTCCTTCGATAGATGCGGGTTCGGCCAGCAGCTGCGGTGCCACCGCGGCCAGTGCGGGAAGCCCGCCTTCAAGATAGTTTGTTTTGATGCCCCGGCCAGCGAGCAAGGCGGCAGCGCGTTGCGAGCGAGGACCGCGTGCGCAATAGACCGTTACCCGTGCCGGGATCTGCTTCAGATCTGTGCCGGATTCAATAGCTGCTTCCAGCTCAGGAAGGGGCAGATGCAAGGAACCGGCGATGTGCTGTTGTGCGCGTTCGTCATCATTGCGCACATCCAACAAGACAAGAGCAGCGGAACCAGCCAGCGACTGGGCGAGCGCCTTGGCATCGATGCCTTGGACCTCGGGCAGAGAACCGGAGCAGAAGAGCACGTAGTCAATCAGCTCGGTGACTTCGCCCGCTTGGGGATCACGGGAGAATTCGAGGGTGCGGGTGCTAGCCGCCAACGCATCGTAGATCAGCACCTTGCCCACCAGCGGGGCACCGATTCCGGCGATCAGCTTCAAGGCTTCGGTAGCCAGCAGCGAACCGACGGTTCCGCATAATCCAGGCAATACTCCCCCGGCCGCGCAATCCGGCACGGTGCCCGGGGCCGGCGGATCCGGGAACAGGTCTCGGTAGCCCGGGCCATGCTCATGCCAGGCCACGGAAACTTGTCCATGATGCTGCAGGATCGATCCCCAGATCAGGGGAATGCCGGTGAGCTGCGCGGCGTCATTGGACAGGTATCGGGTTGGGAAGTTGTCGCTGCCATCGATGACGAGGTCATAATTCGCAAAGATCTGAAGCGCGTTCGATGAATCCAGGCGCAGGTTGTGCTCGATGATCTTCACATTGGGGTCCAGCGCCGTAGCGGCCTGCGCCAGGGAAGCGGTCTTGGCCAAGCCGATATTAGCGGTGGTGTGCGTGACTTGGCGGTGCAGGTTGGATAGCTCCACCACGTCATCATCCACGATGCCGATGGTGCCTACTCCCGCTCCGACCAGATACGGGACGCTGGCGCTGCCTAGTCCGCCCGCGCCGATAACCAGTACCCGGGCGGCAGCCAGCCTGCGCTGCGCAGTGTCATCAAATCCGGGCAACGAGAGTTGGCGTGCAGCGCGAGCAGCCTGTTCGCCGCTCAGTGGCGGCCCGGGGGCCACAAGCGCGGGAAAGTCGCGTTCGCTTTTCATCGTGCTCCTTATCGCCTAGGCGCGATAGCATGAAGTCATGTCGAAGATTACGATACGCTACTTCGCTGCCGCGGCGGCAGCAGCGGGCTGCGAGCAGGAGAGCTGGGAACGCCCCGATACACTCGCCAGGCTGCGTAGCGAACTGATCGATTCCTACGGACCTGAAATGGCCCAGGTTTTGCGCGCCGGAAGTTTCCTGATCAACGGCGTGGTGCGCCGCGATGCCGGCGAGCTGGGCACTGCCGACGATCTGACCGTGGATGTCCTGCCGCCGTTCGCAGGCGGATAGTCCATGTCCTGCACTCTGGAAAGCCATCGCGCGGAACTTGAAGAGCTGCTGTCCCCGGTCTTCGCCTGCCTGGACAATGAAGTGCTGCCCATCGATAGCCCTGAGGCCAGCGATCGAATCCTCAGCGAGGACCAGTACGCCCTTTTGCCCATCCCTGCGTTCACCAATTCGCAGATGGATGGCTACGCTGCGCGCAGCGCGGATCTGGCAGCAGCCTCGCTCCGCTCCCCCATCGCTTTGCCATTGGGTTTCACGGCTGCTGCCGGCGACCGGCAAATATCCCTGGCTGAAGGCACGGTCAGTCCGGTGATGACCGGTGCGATGATCCCGCTGGGTGCTGACACCGTCATCCCCATCGAGGAAAGCGGCTCTGGCGCTTTCCCGGAATTGGTTCGTGCCGGCTTTGGCACCCCCAGCGGCCACGCGGAATTCTCGGCCCCCAGCGCCGCGGGCCGCTTCATCCGCCCCGCCGGCGGTGATCTCGAAACCGGCGCCTTGGTGGCCAAGGCCGGAACCCGGCTGACCCCGACCATGATTGCTGCACTGGTTTCCAGCGGGCTGCGTGAAGTACCGGTGCGCCGGGCCTTGAAGGTGGCCGTGTGCACTACCGGCGATGAGCTCAGCGATGGGCAGCGTTCCCAGGGCCAGATCCCGGACTCGAATTCCCCTATGCTCGCAGCCTGGCTGCGCCGCTATCAGGTGCAGGTGCGCACCTTGCAGCTGCCCGATGATCCGCAGCGCTTCGCCCTGGCCATCGATGTCTTGCAGGAACAGGTTGACCTGATCGTAACCGTGGGCGGTATCAGCGCCGGAGCTTACGAGGTGGTCCGCCAAGCGCTGTCGCCGCTAGGCGGGGTTTTCCATCATGTGGCCATCCAGCCCGGCGGTCCGCAAGGCTTCGCCCGACTGGCCAAGGCAGCGGTGCTGTGCTTCCCGGGCAACCCGGTCAGTGCCCTGCTGTCGGCAGAACTGTTCCTGGCCCCGCTGCTGCGACAGCTCAATGCCCTGCCAGAGCCCTTGCCCAGGCACTACCCGCTGGCAGCCGATGCCAGTTCCCCCGAGCACAAGCACCAGGTGCGCCGCGCGCTGATCCGCGATGGCCAGGTCACCATCCTGGATCCGGGATCCCACCTGGTCCACGATCTGGCCCGCGCCGATGCGCTGGTGCATATCCCGGTAGGCGTCAGCCAGTTGGCTGCCGGCCAAAGCATCGAAACTTGGAGCATGAATGTCTGAGAAACTCACCCACCTGCGCGAAGACGGCAGCGCCCATATGGTCGATGTCAGCGACAAGGCCGTCACCAAGCGCGTGGCCACCGCAGAAGCCATCTTCGCCACCCGCCCGGATGTTGTCCCGATGCTGATGACCGGGCAGTTGCCCAAGGGCGAGGCGTTGGGCACCGCAAGGGTCGCTGGCATCATGGCGGCCAAGCGCACCTGGGAACTGATTCCGCTGTGCCACCCGCTGCCGATTTCCAAGGTGTCCATTGATTTCACCGCCGAGGAATCCGCGGTGCGCGTCACCGCCCAGGTGACCACCAAGGGCGTCACCGGGGTGGAGATGGAAGCGTTGACCGCGGCCAGCGTTGCGGCTCTGACCCTCTACGACATGGTCAAGGCCGTGGACAAGCACGCCGAGGTCCGCTCGGTGAAGGTTTTGGCGAAGTCCGGCGGCAAGAGCGGTGACTGGGTTCGTGGAGACTAGCCGCATGGCGGCCGTGGTGGTTGCTTCGACCAGCGCCGCAGCAGGCACCGCCGAAGACAAGACCGGTCCGCTGATCACCCGGTGGCTGTCCGAGCGCGGTTTCGAGACCGGCGAGCCGACGGTGGTGGCCGACGGGCAGCCGGTGCGTTTTGCCGTGGATGACCTGCTGGCCAACGACGCGCAGGTCGTGATCGTGACCGGCGGGACCGGGGTCTCACCCGATGACCAGTCCCCCGAAATGGTTGCCCCGCTGCTGGATGTCCAGCTGCCCGGAATCATCGAGGCCATCCGCCGGCGCGGAGAAGCGACCACCGCGCTGTCCATCATTACCCGCGGGGTCGCAGGATTCTCCGGCAACAGCTTCGTCATCACGTTGCCCGGGTCCACCGGCGGAGTGAAAGACGGGCTGGCCGTCCTGGATCCGATCCTGGAGCACCTGCTGGTCCAGCGCAGCGGCGGCACCGGGCACGGCCCGCGGTAAGTTCTCCAGTACCATCATTGATCAGAAAGGCCACCAGGTTGAGCATCGAACCCGGAATTTACCAGCATTTCAAGGGCCAGCGCTACGAGGTGCTGGCCGTGGGGAAGCACAGCGAAACCGAAGAGCCGCTGGTCTTCTACCGCAAGCTCTACGATGACTACAGCTTCTGGGCTCGGCCGCTGGAGATGTTTGCGGAGCACGTTGAACGCGATGGCTACAACGGCCCGCGTTTCGCCAGGATCGCCTAGGGCAAGTTGCAGATTTCCCTGGACCTACTGCGAGTCGGCAACGTTATAGCGTTCCAAGGCTTCGGCAAAGGCCGAGATCTGCTCTTCGCTCCAGCCCTCTAGACGATCGGTTACCGCAGCGCGGTGCACGGCGGCGGAAGCCTGAAGCCGCTCGCGGCCCACGCCAGTCAGTTCCACTACGCGGCCGCGCCCGGATTCCGCATCGTCATAGGCGATATATCCCAAGTCCAGCAGCGTGCCTACCTGCCGGGAGACTGTCGAGCGGTTCAGCGAGAACGCCTCGGCAATGTCGGTGGCCCGGGTTCCGGGAGTATCGGCAATGAAGCGCAGCAGGGAATGCTCCACGAGTGTCAGCGGCTCGGCCAGCTGGCGTGAGCGCGTATTGGCACGTCGGGTAATCATTTGCATGTGATGGAAGATCGATTGGATATCGGCTTCCCGCTGTTCCTTGCCCATGTTCCGAGTCTAGTACGCAGGGCTTTGCCGGGCACTCAATGTTGCATCATGCAACATTAAGCGTATTCTTTAATGCTGATGACTCTCACCGACAACGCCCCGCGCCAATCCTCCGATTCCAAGCATGCCGTCAACCCGGCTGCAAAGAAGTCCCCCGCATCCAAGCCGGCACCGCTGGGCTGGGGAAAGCTGGTGCTGACCATGCTGATCCCGTTCTTCCTGTGCGCAATCATGGGATTGTTCTACCTGGGGGCCTTCCACGCGCCCAGTCCGCACAACGTGCAGGTGGCAGTAGTGGGCGATTCCGCGCAGTCCAAGGTCTTCGCCCAGACCCTGCAGGATGGGTCCGACGGGGCATTGAACGTGCGCACCGTCGCCGATGCGGACCAGGCCCGGAAACTGGTCGAGCAGCGCGAGCTCGTGGCCGCCTACGAAACCAGCGGCGGCACGGCAACGCTTTACAGCTCCAGCGCCGCGTCGGAAACTTCGGCGAATATCGCCCAGAAAGTCTTCTTGGACGTGGCCTACGAACAAGGCCAGCCATTGCGCATCGAAGATGTCGTGCCCACCGGCGAGCAGGACACCACCGGGCAGGGGCTGTTCTTCCTGCTGGTCGCCTTGAGCATTGGCGGCTACGCCAGCGCCGTGCCGCTGGCCGGGTTCATGGGCAAGGTCAAGCTACCCGTGCGCTTCGCCATGGCGGCGGTTGCCGCAGCGGTGGTTGCCACAATCGCGGTGCTGATCGCGGGCCCGGTCTACCGGATCATCGAGGATCATTACGCGGGCATCTGGCTGATTTCCTGGGTTTACGCCGCCGGCATCAGCCTGCTGGGCCTGGGCCTGCATCCACTGCTGCGCCACTGGACCACCCCGACGCTGACCTTGTGCTTCGTCGCACTGAATTTCACCAGTTCCGGCGGGATCTTCCAGCCGCAAATGCAGCCGGGATTCTACGGTGCACTCAATACCTTCTGGAATGGCGCCGGGTGGCTGCACGCAGTGCAGACCCTCGTCTACTTCCCCGGGCAGTCCATCGGCATGGATCTCCTGCGGCTAATCCTCTGGCTGATCCCCGGCATCCTGCTGGTCATCCTGACCCACGCGTGGAGCGTGCGCAAAACCCGCGTGGCCGATGAAAATGCCAGGATCCGGGACGTCGAGGAAACCGTCGCCGCGTAGCGGCACGCGCCGCGTGGATTGCTCCCTGCCAGATGCCGCTCCTAGCTGCGCAAGAGCCAGGAGCGCGCGGAGCCCAAGGCTCGGCGCAGTCCGCTCACCGCGTCATCCATGACCGCGGTTCCCACATCCTGGAAGGACCCCATACCACCGCGGTAGAGTTCCAAGGCCTTCCGGGCAGCCTCTCGCAGCTGCTCTCGGCTTTCAATATTCTCGAAAAGGCCTTCGAGCCAGCGTGCCGCATGGGCGCGTTGCGCGTCATGGTCCTGGGCCGCTGCGAGATGCAGCTTCTCGATCGCCGCGCGGATTCTGCTCAGTGACTGCTCGACATTGTCCATGACACAAGGTTATCCCGGCCGTCGGGCACTGCTGCCCGCCAGCCGCGCTTCAGGACTTGCCCAGCGGTATCAGGTCAAGTTGCGCGGTGATATGGCTGCGGACGTCGTTCAGTTCATCCATGTTGATCCCGTGGGCCAACCCCGGGTAGGTGTGGGCGGTCAGGGTCGAATGCTCGGGCAGGAACTTGGCGGTGCGTTCAATGGCGACCGGGGCAATGACCCGGTCTTCGGTGCCACGGCCCCAGAACACAGTTGGACGCTGCGCGGCGATGATTTCATCGGCTGGCTGGGTGCCGCCTAAGACGAATCCGCCCAGGATCGTGGTGGCCAGCACCCGCTCGGGCCGGGTGCGCAGCAGCTGGCTGGCCATCAACCCGCCCTGGGAGAAACCGATTGGAATGATCTTGGTGGCGGTGTCTACATTTGCATCGATCCAGGCCCAGATCGCCGCGGTGGCCGCTTGCACCGGCGCCGCGTCGGGGACGCCCGGAGTGGTGATCTGGAACCAGGCGGCCCCGCCGTGGCCCAATTCCAGCGGAGCGCGCAGCGAAGCCCAAGGCAGATCCAATCCCAGCGGTTCGGCGAGCGAGCCCAGGTCGTGTTCATTGGAGCCGAAGCCATGCAGGAAGACCAACACGGCACCGGATTCCACGGCGTCATCCCAGTTGGAAGAACGCACTTCGCTCAACAAGTTGCTCATGGCAGGTCAACTCCTCATCAGTTGCCGGTGACGGTGCCCTGGGGAGGAATTGCGGATTTCGCTTCTCCCCGGCAAAACTCAATAGTTCAAGCATACTGCAATTTGTTGAAGATACAAGTAAATTCTGTCACTTAAAATTCGTCATCCCGGCCGTCACATACTCCCGCCAAGGCCCATTCGGAATTTCTGAAGCGATCTACGCCGCGATCGAGTTCACCCCCCGCCAAGAGTCGCGAGGCAGAAGCGCGAACCAGCTGGTCAACAAAGATAATCGCGGGCCGGAATCGACCCCAGCCCAATGCGAAAACTTGTGGATTTCCTTTGGAGGAATCACTGATTCCGGAGGCATCCCGTCCCACTTCACGCAAAAATTTGGCGACAGAATCCACGAATCTCAAACTCAGGATCACGGACCGGGGCATTCGTAAATTCCGCGCAACATGGTCATTAACGCTTGAGAACCACACTCTGGACCAGACTGCGGTTCTCAAGTTCACATTATATTATTCCGGATTCATAAACGGCGCTGAATCTTGTCGCCGTGATTTGAGAATTCACCGGTAGGAGCGAGTGATGATTATCCGATATTCATCGCCCAGGGCTTCCACGAGTTGCCGCCGGAGCACTTCACCTTCGGCCCAGTGAACCGAACTTAGATCTTGCTCTGTCCAGCCAGCAACTTCGTCATACTTATCGATAAATCTTTGATTCCATTGAATCAAACGATTCGCAATGTCCTCGGGAACCATCGGAAGTGGATCACCGCTAAAATATCCTTGTTCATAGGGCATTTCAATGGGCAAAATGTTCGTCCACTGGGGAACGATCATGAGAGTTTTCGTCATGCGTTATCTCCTCACCTGCACGCCGGCTTAGAACTTGGATAAGACGTTATAACCAACTTGTTCGTTTTCGAAATAACGACGGTCGGGTTGAAAGTTACCTTTTTTGTACGTTTGGCATTCGTAAGCACAATCGGTGCGCTATAACAGAGCTTTCCGCCGCCCGCATTGCGAATCATCGCAGGATTTTTCAGAATGCTGCGCGTTGCGTAATCCATAAAATCATCCCAACGCCCATATCCTCCCACAGAACCAATACGCTTGGCCCACTCATATGCATGTCGAGACTTTATGTGCAAGTATCCAGAGGTGCTAGACGTTCCACACTTCAGATTAACTTTTCCGCCAGCAAACGCACTATAGCCCTTAGCTGTGTAAGAAGTTACATTCCAACCTCTATTACGAGAGACGTTACAATTGAAGCTGTCTATCGCGCCCAGTAGCGCTGGATTTGCTACCTGAAGTCCGCTTGGCGACTCTGCATCTGAAGCTGGCGGGAAAATCAGCGAACTGTGCTCGTTCAATTGTTCCACCGATATTTCCGTGATCGTCGAATCTGTCGTTACCACAGTGTTTAGCGGTTGCGCATTTGCAACGACCGTTGAAGACATTGCAAGTCCCACAACGGCAATGACTGCCAAAATCTGCCTAAACTTCACTTTGCTTTGTCCTTTGATAGTCGATTTTTCTACTAACGATGGTAATCATAACTCACTTGGATTATTGAAATTACGTTTGGAAGAAATATTTTCAATTAGTTCGACAGCCGTAGGCAGCCGCACGCCAGTAATTTGAGACTAGAACCTTGCATAAACTCGCAAAGGGCAAGTCCAAGCTCTTGAGCTTGCATGCGCCGGCCAGCCAACCGCTCACACGGGATGCTGTGTGTACCTTGTCTTTTCTGGGCACCGCACGCGGCTGATACCCGCCGTCGTATTCTAGATCCGTTTCTTTCCTGTCAAGGACGGGCAACCATGCCCGCTTAGGTCAGCGCCTCCGCCATAGATCCACAGGCCCACCCCGGCGTCAAAGACTGGCAAACTGCCGACTCACTCTTTGTCGACCAATGGTGGGAATCTGCCTGGCCACTGCCGGATTTTATTGCTGCGGGTGTCACTGCAGATGCAACGCCGGTGCACGCTTGCTGTTTTAACCAAGGCGAACAGGAAGTGCGCAACGCCCTGGACAGCGAGCGTTTCCGGGGTAAGCTGGCCATGCTGGACCAGTTGCCGTCCGTCATTCGGGCCTCAAAATCAGAACAGCGCCCGGCCGCCGGTGAGGCCGAAAGGCTGCTGAGCGCGTCGATCCGCTCCCTGGAAGACGCCCACCACGACTCCGGCGAGGCCGCCGCGGGAGCCGTCCGCGACGAGGCACTGCACCAGGAGCGCAAGGCAGCCAAGGCACTGATGCATCTGGCCGAGTCCCTGGCCTACGGAGGGCTTGATGGCGCCGGTGCGCTGCTGCGGCACGTGCGCAAGCTACAGAGAATCCTAGGCCGGCACCAGGACAGCGCGATGCTGCGAACTTACCTGGACTCGGTTGCCCAACGGGACGATTCCTCCCTCAAGCTGCTCAAGGCCTGCTGCAAGATGCTGGACGCCGAAGAAGCCATCTCCGCCGCCGTGGTCCGCGATTATTCCAAAACCTGGCATGATGCTCAGCTCTCTGGCCTGGCCGCACTTCGAGACTAGGCAGGCGAGCATGGAGATCCTTCCAGCCGGGATCCGCGCGAATCCCGTCAATAAGCGCTGGCCTGCGCGGCTCGCTTCATGGCAAGCTGAAATCGAGCGCTGCTGAAGAGGTCAGCGGCCTATGGGAAGGGGCATCCCATGATTTTCGACCCGTCCAGGACCGCAGTGGTGTCCATCCACAACCAGGGGGACATCATCGGGCCCAATGGCGCCTTCGCGGACATGTTCCACGAGCAGATCACCCGCCGGAACGTGGTGGGCCAACTGGCCGGGCTGCTGGAGCAGGCCCGCACGGCCGGCGCCCCCATCATCTACACCCGCATCGCCTTCGCACCGGACTATAGCGATCTGGTGCCCAATTCCCCGCTGCTGCAGATGGTGCAGCAGGCAGGCTGCCTGGTGGACGGCACCGAATCGGCGGCCATCATTCCGCCGCTGATCCCGAGCCCCGGCGATGCTGTCATCACCAACCAGCAGGTCGGCGGCTTAGGCACGGAACTGGCTGAATTGCTCCGATCCCGCAACATCGGCACCCTGCTGATCGCCGGGGTAGCCACCAATATCTCGGTGGAAAGCACGGCCCGGGCTGCTGTGGACCACGGCTACCGGGTGGCGATCGTGGAAGATGCGTGCTCGGCGGCCACCGAAGCGGCCCATGCAGCGAGCATCGAGTCACTCGGGCTGCTCGCCACGATCCTCACGTGCGACGAAATCCAGTGGGATCCGGCCGTCGCGTGATCCCCTGCGTGTGCTAGCGGCTAGAGGCCAGCGCCTCGCGCACCTGCTGCGCGGCCTCGAAAAGCCGCGGCAGCACCGCTTGGGCTGCCTCCTGCGCGCTGTCGCTGGTATTCGGACGCACGCTCATCGACACGTTCATCGCGGCGACCACGGTGCCATCGGCACTGAATACCGGCACCGCCACCGAGCGCAGGCCGATCTCCAATTCCTGGTCCACCACGGCATAGCCCTGGGTACGGATCCGATGAAGTTCAACGCGTAGCTGATCCGGGCCATCGATCCCCAGCCCGGTCATTGAATGCACGCCGGCGGCGATCACCGCCTCGCTGATTTCTTCGGGCTGGTAGGCCAGCAACACCCGGCCCATGGAGGTGTTGGCCGCCGGGAAGCGGGTGCCCACCGAAATGCCCACGCGCATGATCGAACGGGTATGCACCCGGGCGATGTAGACGATCTGCGATCCGTCCAGGATGGAAGCGGAGGCCGATTCATGCACAGCAGCCGAGAGTTCCTCAAGCACCGGTTCGATCAGCTGCGGCAAGGTGGCGCTGGACAGGTACGAGTACCCCAGCTGCAGGACCTTGCTGGTCAGCTCGAAATGCTTGCCGTCGGTGCGCACATAGCCCAGCTCCACCAGGGTCAGCAGGAACCGCCGGGCGGTGGCCCGGGACAGGGCAGTGCGTGCGGCGACCTCGGAGAGGGTCATTGACGCGTGATCGGCATCGAAGCTGCTGATGACCGCCAAGCCGCGGGCCAGGGACTGGACCGATGTGGTTGTTGCTGCCTGCTCGCTCACCGTGCTCCTTGCGCGCTGGAAATGATTGCGGGGTGCACTTCCGGGACTCGGATGCGCACCCCACTAATCTACTGGGTCTTCTAGGCCTGGGTCAGTTCCACCGGGACCTTGGCGGCCAGCTCCTCGAAGCTGATGCCATGGGTGGAGCGCACGAAGACCTTGGCATCGCGCAGCTCGAAGACGGCCACTTCGGTGTAGATCCGCGAGACGCAGCCCAGCCCGGTGACCGGATAGCTCAGCGTTTCAACCAGCTTGGATTCCCCGGCCTTGGTGAACAAGCTCATCATCACCCAGGTCGCCTTGGCGCCGATAGCCAGGTCCATGGCGCCGCCCACAGCAGGGATGGCACCTTCGGCACCGGTGTGCCAGTTGGCCAAATCGCCATCCTTGGAGATCTGGAAGGCACCGAGCACGCATACATCCAGGTGGCCGCCGCGCATCATCGCGAAGGAATCCGCGTGGTGGAAGAAGGAGGCGCCGGGCAGCTGCGTGACCGGGATCTTGCCTGCATTGATCAGATCCGGGTCGATGTCCTCGCCGGTGGCGACCGGGCCCATGCCCAGCATGCCGTTCTCGGTGTGCAGGGTGACGCCCTGTTCCTTGGTGAGGTAGTTCGAGACGTTGGTCGGCTGGCCGATTCCCAGGTTCACGAATGCTCCGGCCGGGATGTCCGCGGCAACGAGCTGCGCCATTTCATCGCGGGTGAGCTTTGCTTCGGTGGTGGTCATTGCGCTCATTACTTTTCCCCTCCCAGTTCCACCACGGTATCCACGAAGATGCCCGGGGTGATGACGTTTTCCGGATCGATGGAACCGGCCTGGACGACCTCGTCCACCTGCACGATGGCCGACTTGGCCGCGGTGGCCATGATCGGGCCGAAGTTCCGCGCGGTCTTGCGGTACACCAGGTTGCCCAGCATGTCGGCCTTCAGTGCCTTGATCAGCGCGAAATCGGCGTGGATCGGGGTTTCCAGCACATAGCCCTTGCCATCGATCACGCGGGTTTCCTTGCCCTCGGCCAGCAGCGTGCCGTAGCCGGTGGGGGTGAAGAACCCGCCGATGCCGGCGCCGGCGGCGCGGATGCGCTCGGCCAGGTTGCCCTGCGGAACCAGCTCCAGCTCGATTTCCCCGGCCCGGTAGGCCTCATCGAAGTGCCAGGAGTCGGACTGGCGCGGGAAGGAGCAGATGATCTTCTTGACCCGGCGTTCCTTGATCAGCAGGGCCAGGCCGGCGTCGGCCTGCCCGGCGTTGTTGTTCACGACCGTCAGGTCCTTCGCGCCGCAGTCCATGAGCGCGTTGATCAGTTCCATCGGCTGGCCGGCGTTGCCGAAGCCGCCGATCAGGACGGTGGCGCCGTCGGTGATCTCGGCGACGGCGTCCGCGGCCGAGGTGGCAATGCGTGGTGCCATGATGCTGCCTTTCTATAAGCTACTTGGTTGCGTTCACGTTTTCGACGACGACGGCCAGGCCCTGGCCGACGCCGATGCAGATCGCGGCGAGCCCGTAGCGCTCGCCGGATTCTGCCAGGCGGCGGGCGACGGTGCCCAGGATGCGCAGGCCCGAGGCTCCCAGCGGGTGGCCGATGGAGATGGCCCCGCCCCAGGCATTGACGATGGCCGGGTCGATATCCCAGGCCCGGATGCAGGCCAGGGACTGGGCCGCGAATGCCTCGTTCAGCTCGACCGCGGCGATATCCGACCACTTCAGGCCGGCCTTGGCCAGAGCCTTGTTGGCGGCTTCCACCGGGGCGAAGCCGAAGAACTGCGGATCCAGCGCGGCAGCGCCGTTGGAGACGATGCGGGCGATCGGATCGGCACCCAGCAATTCGCCGCCGCGCTCGGAACCGATGAAGGCCGCCGAGGCGCCGTCGCTCATCGGCGAGGCGTTGCCAGCGGTCACCGTGGCATTCTCCCCGGTGCGGAACACGGTGCGCAGCTTGGAGAGGGTCTGGGCAGTGGAATCGGCACGGATGGTTTCGTCGCGGGTGACTTCGGTGCCGCGCTTGTTCGCCGGCGGAACCGGAACTACCAAGTTGTCGTACTTTCCGGCCTCCCAGGCGGCCGCGGCTTGCTGGTGCGATGCCGCGGAGAATTCATCCTGGTCTTCGCGGGAGATGCCGTGCTTCTCGCGCAGCTGCTCGGTGGCCTCGCCCAGCGATACCGTCCATTCCCCCGGCATGGCCGGGTTGACCAGGCGCCAGCCCAGGGTGGTGTTGGCCAGTTCCAGATTGCTCATCGGGAAAGGACGCTCGGTCTTGGGAAGCACCCATGGAGCACGGCTCATCGATTCGACGCCGCCAACCAGGACCAGGTCCGCGTCGCCGGTGGCGATCTGGCGGGAAGCCGCGATCGAGGCATCCAGCGAGGAGCCGCACAGGCGGTTCATCGTGGTGCCCGGCAGCGAGGTCGGCAACCCGGCGAGCAGGGTGGCCATGCGGGCCACATTGCGGTTTTCCTCGCCGGCGCCGTTGGCGTTGCCGAAGATCGACTCGTCGATATCCGCGACATCCAGCTGCGGCGCCCGGGCGACCAGCTCGCGCACCACGTGGGCGGCCAGGTCATCGGGGCGGTGGCTGGACAGCGCGCCGCCGATCTTGCCGAAGGGGGTGCGGATTGCGTCGTATAGGTAGGCCTGCTGCATCGTCTCACTGCTCCATCGCTGCGGTCTGTTCACATCGTGAACTTATGTTCGTAGAATGAACTTTAGCAGCTGATGTCCGTAGCTTCAATAGATTTCTGTTGCGGTCCACCCGGTTCCCCGCACAAAAATGCCCCGGCTGCCGAAGCAGCCAGGGCACTCTCCAAGGCGAATATTGCTATTGCGCGTTAACCGCGACATTCAGCGGCTGCCATCCGGAAGACTCGTCGAACGCCGGGTCCTGCACAGCTAGCGAGCAAATGGATCCAATGAAGTTTCCATCCTCGTCATAAGCGATCTCATCCCAATTTTCTTCAAAATCCATGCAGGAAACCGGCTCAATTTCGCTGGTCGCCTTTCCATCTGCACCGAGGACTTGGCCAACGGCTCGCTCTATTCCAAAGCTGGCAAACACAACCTTGGGCTCGCCCGGCGATGCTCGATACTTGTCCAGGGTGCTCATGGTTTCAATAACCCTGAATTCGCCTTCGTCAATGCTTCCGCCATTGGCATAGGCCTGGTCGGTCTGGGCGATTAGCTCCTGGCACAAGGTGCAGTCCGCTGCCGAGAAGCCCTTGAGTGCGGCGGTGTCACCGCTCGCCACCGCATAGTTCAGCAGCTGTACCCAATACTCCACGGCACCTTCCAGCCCTTCCTCGGATTTCTCGCTGAGGACCGCCGGGCGCTGCGGAACTTCGGCATTTTGCTCCGTGGAGCTCGGCGCAGGCGACACCGTGCCAGCAGAAGGATCACCGGCCCCTCCCTGGGATGCACTGACGCAACCGCTGGCTGCCAGCGTCAGTGCAGCTATCAAAGCTGCAAGCTTCACTTGATGATTCCGAACCATTGCCGCCGCCTTCTTGGAGTTTATTCCGCGTTCGAAAACGACCTTACATCAAGCATTTCGATAATACGACCACTATTCAAATAACGTTTTCGCTACTCTTTTCAATGAAAATCGCTGGAAAAATTCCACGTTAACTCTGGATGAACAAGGGAAATTCGGCGCGATAGCGAACCCTGCTTGCACTAAAGCGCAGAGCCACTCACCTGGATGCAGGAGAAGCGAAGCAGCCACTGCCCTAAAATAGTTCCATGGCCAATTCGCCCAGTGGGGACTCTATGCTGGACCGCTTGGTTCGGATCCTGAATTCTTTTGATCTCAACAATCAGTCGCTCAGCGTCAGCAGCCTGGCCCGGCGTGCCGACATCCCCAAAGCAACCATGTACAGGTTGCTCGATGAATTGGTATCCCATGACTTGCTGGCGCGAGACGGATCTGGCCAGGTGCGGCTGGGTTTGCGCCTTTGGGAATTAGCCAATCGAAGCGCTGCCACCCAGGACCTTCGCACCGCGGCATTGCCGTTCATGGAGGACATCAACCAGCTGCTGGGGCAAAATACCCAGCTCTCGGTACTGCACCAGGACGAGGTGCTGATCATCGAGCGTCTCTCGCGGCCGGGCTCCGTTGTCAATCAGGCGAATGTCGCCGGACGCATGCCTGTGCACCGAACCTCGATGGGCATGGCACTTTTGGCCTTTTCACGGCCGGAAACCATTCACGGGTTCCTGGAACGCCACCACGAACTGATGACCGCCACCCATCCTGAACTCCGCGCAGAAATGGCGGAAATCCGACGCAACGGATTCGCCTCGTTCGACGGATTCATCGACCCGGAAACCACCGGTGCCGCCGCCCCGATCCTCGACGAGGCAGGCTATCAGGTTGCCGTAATCTCGGTGGTTGTCCCCCGCGACTCTGGAACACTGCAGTCCGCAGCCCTGGCGCTACGCACCGCAGCCCGGGGCATCGCTCGCGCACTGCGCCTCGACAACATCTAGCGACCAGAAATTGCAAGGCCAGCACCCTGTTGCGCTTGACCGGTGCGGCATAGATACGCAACCCATTTTTCCCATTCATTGAGAATGCGCCTGTCTGCCGGGTCACATGCACCGCATCCTGATGGAAGTTCTTCTTACTTCCTTAGACCACATGCATCGGTCCGGCAACGCAGCCGGGCGCCCGGCTTCTGGTCCAGACGACAGCAAGGCAGGGTCCCATGGTTCAGAATCCACGCATCCTCAAGACCAAGGTCGGCATCATCGGCGGCGGTCCAGCCGGGCTCATGCTTTCGCATCTGCTGGCCAAAACCGGCATCGAGAACATCGTCGTGGAAATGCGCGACCACGAGGCCATCCGCAACACCCACCGTGCCGGAATCCTCGAAGCCCAAGCGGTCAAGATGCTCACCGAGTCCGGCGTGGATGGACGGGTCCTCACCCACGGCGACGAGCACGCCGGCATCGACCTGCGCTTCAACGGCGAATCCCACCCGCTGGACTTCCGCGACCTGGTCGACGCCACCGTCACCCTGTACGCGCAGAACGAGGTCTTCGTCGACCTGGCCGCGGTACGCCAACGCGACCAGGGCGACGTGCGGTACTCCTGCGAAGTCACCGAGATCCTGGACATGGAGACATCCACCCCGAAGTTCCGCTTCACCGATGCCGAGGGCAACCTCTTCGAGGTGCACGCGGATGTCATCGTCGGCGCCGACGGCTCGCGCTCCTTCGCCCGCCGCCAGATGCCCGAAACCCTGCGCAAGGACTTCAAGGTCACCTACCCCTTCGCCTGGTTCGGAATCCTCACCGAAGCACCGAAATCCGCCCCGGAGCTGATCTACGCGAACTCCCCGCACGGCTTCGCGCTGATCTCCCAGCGCAGCGAAACCGTGCAGCGCATGTACTTCCAATGCGACCCGAACGAAGACGTGAACGCCTGGAGCGATGACCGCATCTGGACCGAGCTGCAAAAGCGCGTGGACGGGCCGGATGGCTTCCAGCTGAAAACCGGGGAGATCTTCGACAAGACCGTGCTGGGCTTCCGCTCCTTCGTGCGCGAACCGCTCTCCCACGGGCGGATGTTCCTGATCGGCGATGCCGGGCACACCGTCCCGCCCACCGGAGCCAAGGGCCTGAACCTGGCCTTCGCCGATGTGAAGGTGCTCTTCGAGGCCCTGGACTCCTACTTCTCCACCGGCAGCGAGCAGCTGCTGGACGGCTATTCGGACCTGGCGCTGAAGCGCGTGTGGAAGGCGCAGAACTTCTCCTACTGGATGACCTCCATGCTGCACACCCCGGTTGGCGGCGACCCGTTCATGGCCAAGCGCGCCCTGGGCGAGCTGGAAACCGTCACCTCCTCGCGGTTCGGCCAGCAGTACCTGGCCGAGTCCTATACCGGCTGGCCCCACGCCTAGAACCTCTAACCATCCTCCGCACCTTAGAAAGGAGCCCGCAATGAGCACCGAAACCGCACCGCAGGACCGCACCGAAGCCGAGTCCTTCAACAACTCGCATCTTCTGGACCCTGCGGCAACCACCGCCAGCCAGGAAGAAATCAGCGGCGAGATCGCCGATCTCCACGAGGCCTACCGCCAGGAGGTCCTGGCCGGCAAGAAAGCCGAAACCCAGCCGCGCATCGACTTCGCGCCCTACCGCTCCTCGCTGCTGCGCCACCCGACCAAGAACCTGCACCACGCTGACCCGGAAACCATTGAGCTGCACTCCCCTGCCTTCGGCCAGCGCGACGTGCATGCGCTGGAATCGGATCTGACCATCCAGCACAACGGCGAGCCGATCGGCGAGCGCATTGTCGTTGCCGGCCGCGTGCTCGATGGCGATGGCCGCCCGGTGGCCGGCCAGCTGGTGGAAATCTGGCAGGCCAACGCCGCCGGACGCTACATCCACAAGCGCGACCAGCATCCGGCCCCGATCGACCCGAACTTCACCGGCGTGGGCCGCGCGATCACGGGCCCGAACGGCGAATACTCCTTCACCACCATCAAGCCGGCACCCTACCCGTGGAAAAACCACCACAATGCCTGGCGCCCGGCGCACATCCATTTTTCGCTGTTCGGCACCGACTTCACCCAGCGCATGATCACCCAGATGTACTTCCCGGGCGATCCGCTGTTCAGCCTCGACCCGATCTACCAGGCGATCACCGACAAGGAAGCGCGCGACCGCCTGGTCGCCAGCTACGACCATTCGCTGACGTCCCATGAATGGGCCACCGGCTACAACTGGGACATCGTGCTCACCGGCTCGAACCGCACCTGGATGGAAGAAGAAGAGGGAGATCACTAACATGGCTCAGGCACCAGAACTGAAGCTCGCCCCCACCCCGGGGCAGACCATCGGCCCATTCTACGGCTATGCGCTGCCCTTCGAGAAGGACAATGAGCTGCTCAACCAGGCACATCCGAACTCGGTGCGCCTGCACGGGGTTGTCTGTGACGGCAACGGCGAGATCATCCCGGACTCCCTGCTGGAAATCTGGCAGGCCGACGAGCACGGCAACGTAGTGTCCCGCGAAGGTTCGCTGGTGCGCGATGGCTACACCTTCACCGGCTGGGGACGGGCAGCGGTGGATAACGCCGGGCATTACACCTTTACCACAGTGAATCCGGGCGCCACCGATGAGGGCAAGGCCCCGTTCATCATGCTCACCGTATTCGCCCGTGGCCTGCTCAACCGGTTGTTCACGCGCATCTACCTGCCCGAGGACACCACGGCGCTGGCCCGTGATCCGCTGCTCGTATCGCTTTCCGAGGCTGAACGCTCCACGCTGATCGCCACCCGCGAGGCAGATGGCTCGCTGCGATTCGATATTCGCCTGCAAGGAGAAAACGAAACAGCGTTCCTCTCCTACCCGCGCGAAAGCTGATTACCAACGCACTGCCCCGCAGGTGCGCGCCAATGTCCGTACTGTTACAGACGTTAAAGCGCCCCGCGGGGTATTGCCCGTTCACGGGCATTAGAGTTCTAGATCAGGGGCAGCTGCCCTTTTGCTAAGAATTGAGGGATGCAATGGACGGTGCCGACTACGGTGTACTGGCCCCCACCTGGGCAGGCACCCCCGCTGCCGCATTCGCCAGCGATACCGCCTTTGTCCAGGGCATGCTGGATGTCGAGGCCGCGTGGGTCCACGTCCAGGCCGAGGCCGGGCTTTGCAGTGCAGAAGATGCCCAAGCTGTCCAGGCCGTAGCCCAAGTTGAGCGCTACGACCTCCCTTTGCTTGCCGCCAAGACTCCCGACGGAGCCAACGCGCTGATCCCGCTGCTGGGCATGATGCGCGAACTGCTTTCCCAAGACGGCGCCGCGAAAACCGCTGGCGCAGCCCTGCACCGCGGAGCAACCAGCCAAGACATCATCGACACAGCCATGATGCTGGTGCTCTCCAAGACCACCGGCTTGGCGCTCGCCGACCTGCGCAGCACCGCGCACGGACTGGCCAAATTGGCCGGCGAACACCGGGGGACGGTATGCATTGCCCGTTCGCTGACCCAGCACGCCTTGCCCACCACACTGGGGTGGAAGGCCGCCAGCTGGCTTTCAGCCATCCTCGACGCCGAGCAGCAGCTTCAATCGGCAACCAGCGCCCTGCGCCTGCAGTGGGGTGGCGCGGTAGGAACCTTGGCATCACTGGAGCAGTTCCTAGCTGGCCATAGTGAAAGCACTAAGACCAGCGCAGCACTCAGCGCCCAGCTGGCCGCCCACCTGGGATTGCATGATCCTGGTACCCCATGGCACACCAACCGCATGCCGATTCTCCAGCTTGGCTCCGCACTGGGTGCGGCCATTGCCGCGCTGGGGACCCTGGGCGCTGATGTGCTCACCGCCTCCCGTCCGGAAATCGGCGAGCTGTCCGAACCTCGCGAGGCCGGCAAGGGCGGCTCCTCGGCCATGCCGCAGAAGCAGAACCCGGTGCGCTCGGTACTGCTGCGCAATGCGGCATTCAGCGCCCCCGGATTGCTCTCCACCCTGTTCACTGCTGCCGGCACCGCGGTGGATGAACGCCCCGATGGCGGCTGGCACGCCGAATGGAGTGCCCTGCGCGAACTGGCCCGGCTGGCATCAGGGGCGGCATTCCACGCTTCGTTCCTGGCCAACGGCCTGGGAGTGGATCGCGCTGCCATCGAGCGGAACCTCGCCCTGGGCGGAGATGCCGTGCTCTCCGAACGACTCGCTGCCGCCCTGGCTGACCTGGTGGTCGGCGGAAAACCGGCCATCCAGGCATTGGTGCGCCGCAGCCTCGACGAGCGCATTTCCCTGCGCGATCTGCTGCGCCTGGAAATCTCCGTGCATGACTTGAACGACCAGGACCTCTACGAATTATTTGATCCAGCTGGCTACCTCGGTGCCGCGGATCGCTTCACCGAAACCGTACTCGCCGATTACTCGGCACGGAAGGAATCATGGCAGTCCCGCAACTAACCCCCTCCTTGCTGCACACCGACAAGGCACTTCCCACCCTCATCGTCGGCCCCTCGCTGGGCACTGCGGCCCTGCCGCTGTGGGCCCCGGCCTTGCCTTACCTCAAGGACAAGTTCCAGGTCATCGCCTGGGACCTGCCGGGGCACGGCGAAAGCAAGCCGTCCACCGAGGCATTCTCGCTGGCCGAACTGGCTACCGGCGTCACCAAGGCCGTAGGGGCGCTGCGTGCCGACGGCGTCATCCCCGAGGACGGCAAGCTGTACTACGCCGGAGTGTCGGTTGGCGGGGCCACCGCCCTGCAGCTGGCCGTAGACCACGCCGGCTTCTTCAACGCGTTGTCCTCCATCTGCTCTGCCGCGAAGATCGGCACCCCCGAAGGGTGGACCGACCGTGCCGAGCTGGTCGCCAAGGCCGGCACCCCGACCATGGTCGCCGGTTCTGCCGAACGCTGGTTCGCGCCGGGATTCATCGAGAAGGAACCGGTGATCAGCACCGAGCTGCTGCACAGCCTGCAGAACGCTGACCGCTTCGCCTACGCCCACGCCTGCGGCGCCTTGGCAGGATTCGACGTGCGCGGGCAGCTGGCTTCAACCAGCGACCCGATCATTGCCATCAACGGCGCACAGGACCAAGTGTGCCCTCCGGCAGACGCGGAGTTCATCGCCGAAAATGCACCCCGCGGAACCATGGCGGTCATCGATTCGGCCGCCCACCTGGCCCCGGCCGAAGCACCCGAAGAGACCGCGGCCTTGCTGGCCGAGTTCTTGCTGGCCAACTAGAAGCGAGGACCTGCAGAAATGGCTGATTCACCGCGCCTTCCCGGCGATACCTATGATGCCGGCATGGAGGTACGCCGCCAGGTGCTGGGCAACGAGCACGTTGAGCGTTCCACCAGGAACTCGAATGAGTTCACCGACGAATTCCAGGAAATGATCACCCGCTACGCATGGGGCACCATCTGGACCCGCGACGGCCTGCCGCGCACTACCCGCAGCGCCATCACGCTGACCGCAATGATCGCCGGCGGCTACTGGGAAGAACTGGAAATGCATGTGCACGCGGCCCTGCGCAATGGCATGGCTCCCGAAGAAATCAAGGAAGTTTTCTTGCAGTGCGCCATCTACTGTTCCGTTCCGGCAGCGAACGTTGCGTTCAAGATCGGCAAGAAGGTGCTGGAGGAGTACGCGGCAGCCGAAGGCCACTAGCCGTGGCACCGCGCCGCTAGCGGCGCGCCGCCGCGGCTTGCCGGATCGAGTGCAGCAGGGCCCACGGGACGATGCCGCTGGTGCGCGGGTTGCGTGGCGAGGGGTGGTTCTTGATCGAGAAGCTGTACTCGCCGGCTGGGCCGCGCGCCTCGATGCGGTGCTCGGTCAGGCCTGCCTCCGGGTCGGCGATCAATCTGGCTGTCACCGCATCCCAATCCCCCACAGCCAACGCCACCGCCGCGGCCACATTCAATGACTTCGGGAAGTCCTGGGCCGCTGCCGCGGCTGGACCGCGAAATACCTCTACCGGTCCGGCGGCCTGCTCCAATTCACCGCGCCGCTGCGCATCCATCCACGGCTGCACCAAGGTGGCCGGCAGCTTGCGCGTCGTCACCAGCACCTGGTCGATGCCGCCCATCCGGGCAGCCGCGCCCAGCAGGTCCAATCCGCCGATGGCCCCGGCAGTGCTGGACAAGCGTCCCGGTCCGGCGGCCTGCACTTGCGCGGCGAACTCCGGGTCAGCCAGCGCCCCCATGGAACTGGCCAGCAGGTCAACCCCGCAGGCCAGGATGCGCACCGCATTCTCGCGCAGGGCTTGCTGGCCCGCGCATTCGACCACCAGGTCGCAGCGCTCCAGGGCCGACTCCCAGCTCAGCTGCTCATGCTCCAGCCCGGTTTGCGGCCGGCGCAGGATCACCCCTTCGAGCTGGGCACCGTGCACCGTCCCGGCTGCCAGTTGCTCCGCCACCACGGAGCCGATCGCCCCGTGGCCCAGTACTCCCACCCGATACATGCTGCCCGTGGCCATGCCCGTCCTGTCCGAAAAGATCGATGTAAGCTACCGCCAGCTTAGGCCAGCTCGCGGGCTCGGCACGAACTGCCAGCTGGCCAGTGTGCGGGCCATTGCCGCTAGTGCCGTGAAGCGGTCGAATGGTCCGTGCGTTCCATGAGCCGGGAGACTCCATATCCGATGAGAATACCCCAGAAGGCGGCATGGATGTTGAACAGGTCCAGACCGGAAATGGTTACCACGAACGTCACGAGGGCGCCCAGGGTGAATTTGGTGGCGAAGGCCGTCACAAAGGCCTGCTGCAGGGCCTTGAGCATGGCGATGCCTCCCAAGGCCAGCACGAAAGCCTCAGGGGTGGCCAGCATTAAGCGCGTCAGCGTTGGAGCGAACAGGGCGAAGAGCAGGGACAGGAAGCCATAGACCACCGCTGCGGTGTACTGGCGGTGCTTTTCGCCAGATGATGTGAGCAACGCGTTGGTTGGCCCGGTGACGCAGGCGGACACCGCACCGAAGCATGCGTTCAGGATCGAGAACCCGCCCGAGGCCAGCGCAAAGGCATTGACCGGGGGACGGTGCCCGGCAGAGCGCAGCACCGCGACACCCTGGCCGTTCTGCACAATCAGCACGGTGATGGCCAACGGCACCACCAGCTCCAGCTGCGCAGCCCAGGTGAATTCCGGAGCGGTGAACACCGGGGTGGCCAGCACGGGCCCGCCAGCTGCGTCCAACGCGAACTGGCCACTGGCTGCCACCGCGATGGCCCCGGCGATCAGCGTGCCCAGCACCGGGGGAATTCTTCTGCCCAGCGCCGGCACCGCAGCGAGCAGGACGAAGACCAGCACCATGGGGCCGGCCACCACCGGGTTGGCTTGGGTGGACGAGACGATGTCGGTGCCGAAGCGCAAGAAGACCGCGGCCACCATGGCCATCACAATCGGCATGGGTATGGCCGCCATGATCCGGCGCACCACCCCGGTAGCGCCCAAGGCCAGGACCAGTACCCCGGAGACGAAGAACGCCCCGACCACCTCGGGGAAGGACAGGTGCTGCAGCGAAGGGCCCAGCAGCACCGTGCCGGGGATGGACCAGGCGAATCCCAGCGGCTGGCGGTAGAGCAGGGACATCACGATGGTCGCCAACCCGGCGGAGAGGAAGATCCCGCAGACCCAGGAAGCCATCTCGGCCTGGGACAGCCCGCCAGCGGCACTCACCGCAAGGGTGACCGCGATGGGGCCCGAGGCGGAGAAAACCAGCCCGATCACGCCATTGCTGGCATATACCCCGCCCACGTCGCGCAGCAGGTCGCGGATTCCGGCAGGCCGCTGCTCGGCCCGCTCCAGCAGCGGTTCGCGTGGTGCTCGCGCAGCTGCTGGAGCCGATTCGCGGGTGGGCAGGTTATCGGCGGGTTTGGGCATGTGCGCTCCTGGGCGATGGTGGCAGTGGCATTAATAGTCCACCACCATTGCACGGCTCCAGGGGCCGTGGGACGTGGCGCATTGATCCGGGGTATGGCAGTCCTAGGATAGTTCGGGCTGCTAGCTGCCACTGCACGCAGGGCTAGGATAAGACCGGGGCGATGCGGCCCGCGGATGAAAGGAATGCAGGGATGAATTCCAATACCGAGCTCGGCGAATTCCTCAAGGCACGGCGGGCCCTGGTCAGCCCGGCAGGCGATGGCGGTCCCCGGCGACGCGTGCCTGGCCTGCGCCGCGAAGAGGTTGCGGTCCTGGCCGGCGTGAGCACCGACTACTACACCCGGCTGGAACAGGGCCGGCACAAGCGCCCTTCCGAATCCGTGCTCGGCGCGTTGGCCAAGGCCCTGGAACTGGATGAGACGGCGGCCGGGCATTTGTTCAATCTGGCCCGGTCGGTCTCCGGTTCCGGGCGCAACAACCCGTCGAACAGCATCCAGCGGGTACGCCCGTCATTGCATCAGCTGCTGGATTCCTTCACCGGGCATCCGGCCTTCATCCGTGGGCGGCGTACCGAGGTGCTGGGCATGAATGCGCTGGCCGCCAGCCTGCTCACCGACTTCCTCGCCAAGCCGGTGCGCCACCGCAGCCTGATCCGCTGGGCCTTCCTGGATCCCGAAGCCAGGCAGCGCTACGCCGACTGGGAGCAGATCGCCGCCTCGATGGTCGGCACCTTGCGCCTGGATGCCGGGCGCCATCCGCACGATCCGCTGCTCGCGCAGCTGGTCGGAGAGCTGTCCATGAACAGCGAAGAATTCCGCACCTGGTGGGCCGATCACCGGGTGGTCGAGCGGCGGGACGGGATCAAGCGGTTCAACCATCCCCAGGTGGGCTATCTGGAGGTCAACTACGAGGCCTTGGACGTGACCGGGGCACCAGACCAGACCCTGTTCATCTACACCACCGACCCGGGCTCGGACTCCGAAGCGAAGCTGCGCGATCTGGCCGCGCTGCTCAACGGCCAGGGACCGGCACCCGAAGCCTAGCTGCGTGCTGGGATCTGCGATTTGCCGAGCCAGCTGCGCTCCAGCTCGTTGAGCGGGCGCGACGAGACGCCATCGGCTGCCAGCGGCACCATGACCGTGGTCGAGTCGAATACCGGCTGCCCGTCCTGGTAGCCGATGCCCCGCACGGTGAAGGACTTGTTGCCCAGCCGGCTGATGCCCATGCGGATGAGCATCTCGGGCTGGTAGTACAGCGGGCGCAGGTAGTCGATCTGGATCGATGCCACCACGGTGCCGAATTCGAAACGGCCTGTTGTCCCGTCCTCGCGCGTCCAGCGGATGCGGGCTTCTTCCATCAGGGTCACGATGCGCGCATTGTTCACATGTCCCAGGGCATCCTGGTCCGACCAGCGCAGCTGCAAGATGACTTCGGTAGCCGCGGCCAGTTCATCGTTTGTCGTTTCACTCATGGAACCCATTGCACCAGAAACCCGGGCTGGCTACTGCGCCCGTGACGGCTCATGAACTTGGGCCATCGCCGGAAGGCACCCACCGTGCATCCTCGTTGTTGGCGTCCAGACAGATCCATTCCTGTGCAGGCCCGTAGCACCGCAGCTCATCGGTGAACCAGAACGTCTGGTCCGGGTCCCACCCGGCAATCACGCTGGCGTATTTATCATCGATGTCGAGGCATTGCCCGGCGAGCGCCAGATAGGCGCCGATACCCAGATGCACCCCGTCGTAATCGCGCGCCACGGCCAGCCAGTCGGGGATCTTCCATGCGCCGTCGCGCCCGGTGGACAGGTACCAGTCGTGGCGCTTGTGCGCGGTGACCTCGATGCCGTGCTCGCGGCAGAGCCGGATCCAGTCCTCGGCCGTGGCGATCTCCAGCACCTTGGCTGCGGGAGGCACGCTCGTGAACCTGACGCTGGCTTGCTCCCATCCGAAACCGTCCTCCACGCAGCTCAGGCCCACTGGCTCCCGGTCTGGGAACACACCGGTAGTGGAGGGCAGGCGGCTGCTGGGCTTGGACCACCATTCCCCGCTGAAGCTGCCCAGCGGGGTGCTACTCATTTCGGCGGCATCGCGGGCTTCGGTCGCCAGGATGCCGGCCCTCCACTCCTGCAGTAGGCCCAGGGCATTGCTGCCGGGAGCCTGCGTCCTGCCCTGCGGGTCATGCTGGTCGAATTCGACCTGGAATTGGTTGCGCAGATCCACGGGATCCAGCCACACGGCCGCGAGCCCGCTGTCCGCCAGGTGCCGGGCCACGCGCTCAAGCGGCGCGGCCAGTTCCGGCAACGCCAGCAGGGTGTCTTCCCCATCCGGTTCCTGCCAATAGCGGGCACTGTCGACCGAGCGGACCAGCGCTTGCTGCAGCAGCGCTGCGGTGGCCGGAACCAAAGTGGTGCCGTCCAGGCGCCGGGCGATCTGCTGGACACTGGTTTCGGGCATGCTGGATTCATCCGCGCCAAACAGGCCAACGCTTTCGCCGCGTTCTACCGCTACGTGATACGCGGCGTAGAACATCGCCGCATGCAGCGGATGCTCCCCGAACGCCGGTAGCAGCTTCTCTTCGCTGGCAGTGGCGAACTCCCACAGCATCCTGCGCCCGCGCGCGCCTGCCATGAGCGCCTGCACTAGTTCCATCCGCGCCACTTCATTTCACTGGTTCGAAAACAGTAAATCCCGCCAAGACAGTCGATAACTATTTACGGGATCGATTATTAGACATTACCTGAGCAGGGGTTGCAATTCACCTGCCATTGGCACCGTGGAAGACGGCCGGCCAAGGGGCCGGCAGATTGTCCCCACCCGGAGGAACGTTCGTGAAAATCTTCGCTCGACCCGGCAAAACCAATCATCTCACCCCACTGCATCTCACCGCCGGAAGCCTAGTTGCCATTGCAGCTTCCACCGCCTTCATCGGCGCCACCCCGGAACTCGAGGCAGTGCCTGCCGCCAAGTCCGCCGCGGACTGGAGCTCCTCGGCCTACCGCGGGTCAGTCGAGGTGATCCCGGCAGGAACTGGCCGCAGCGGCACCGCGCAAGAGACGCTCGACGGAGTGGTCTTCGAGGATCGCAACAAGAACTCCACGCAGGATGCCAACGAGCCTGGCCTACCGAACGTCACGGTTTCCAACGGCCGCGACATCGTGGCCACCGATGGGCAGGGACGCTACGAACTTCCGGCATACAACAACATGACCGCGTTCGTCACCCAGCCCCGGGGCTTCCAGGTTCCGGTCGACGACGACAACGTCGCCCAATTCTTCTACACCCACCTGCCTGAAGGCTCCCCGGACCTGAAGTACGACGGCATCGCCCCGACCGGGCCGCTGCCTGAGGCAGTCAACTTCCCGCTGGTGGCCAGCAGCGCCACGCAATCGCCCGAGCAGAGCTGCGTCATCGGTGCCGATGTGCAGACCTATACCCAGCAGGAAGTCGAGTACGCCAGGGAAGGCGCTTTCGCCGATCTGGCGGCCCGCACCGACTACACCGGCTGCGGCGCCTTGTTCATCGGCGACCTCGTGGGAGATGACTTGACTTTCTTCCATCAGACCCGCGAACTGTCCTCCATGCTCAACGGTCCGGCCCGGTTCCTGCCGGGCAACCACGACATCGACTACGACTCGCTGGACGGGCAGCACGAGTACGATTCCTTCCGCGCCCAGTTCGGTCCGGAGTACTACTCCTACGACACGGGCAAGACTCACGTCATCGCCCTGAGCACCATCGATTACCCGACTGCGGTTCCGGCCAAGAAGAGCGACTACACCTACGATCTGGGCAAGCGCCAGCTGCAGTGGCTGCGCGCCGACCTGGCCGAGGTACCCAAGAACAAGGCCATCGTCCTGGCCGGGCACAGCCCCCTGCTGGAGTTCTTCTACAGCGACGAGCATTCCACCAAGCAGGTCCGGGAGATCTACGAGCTGCTGGAAGGACGCGAGGTCGCTTCCCTGGGCGGGCACACCCACATGTCAGAGAACCTGCGCGCCGGGGACCTGATGGATGGCTGGCGCGACGAGGTCGGCGAGGCAGGCCTGCCCTTCACGCACCTGACTGTCCCGGCCATTTCCGGGCAGTGGTATGACGGACGGGTTACCGAGAATGGCTACCCGACTTCCATCCAGCGCGACGGGACCCCTCCGGGAGTGCTCACCTTGGACATCAAGAACACCAGTATCACCGAGCGCTTCACCGTGACCGGCGGGGATGCCAGCAAGCAGATGTCCCTGGGCTTGAACACCCCGGCGTACCGGCAGTGGTACGAGGAGAATCTGGAAAAGGAGCGCGGCACGGTTCCGGCCCTGGATGACCCGTTGGCGGTGAGCCGGCAGGGACTGGCCGAGGACACCTGGCTGACCACGAACTTCTGGATGGGCAGCACCGGCTCCGCTGTCGAGGTCTCCATCGACGGCCAGGACCCGGTTGCGGCCGAGCGGACGCAGAAAATGGCCGGCGAACGCCCGCTGTCAGGCGCCGAGTACTCGGATCCGGCGGCCATCGCCGAGCAATTCGTCCATGGCGGCGGATTCGCCGAGAAGACCAGCCACTTGTGGCGCTTGGAACTGCCAGATGATCTCTCCGTGGGGGCGCACACCGCCACGGTGACTGCCACCGACGTGCATGGGCGTTCTTTCACCGAGGAATTGGATTTCACGGTCATCGGGTAGCGTCATCCTTCGTGCGTGCATGAAAAACTCCCCAAAAGTTGTTGTGACTTTTTCAGTCCAACTTTTGGGGAGCAGTTCAATGAGCAGGCACCAGCTTTTTGTTACGCCCGCAGTGGGACAGCATCGGCTGCAGGTGCCTAGGATGAATCCATGCGCATTGCAATCCTGGATGATTACCACAACGTGGCCCGCTCGCTGGCCGATTTCGACGGCCTCGCCGTCGCCTTGGACGCCGAAGTCACTGTCTTCACCGAGCACCTGGGCCACGAGGACAGCACCGTCGTCCAGGCGCTGCAGCCCTTCGACGCCATCGTCGCCATGCGCGAACGCACGCCTTTCCCGGCCGCCCGGCTCAATGCCCTGCCCAACCTGAAGCTGCTGGTCACCACCGGCCGCCGCAACGGATCCATCGACCTGCAGGCTGCCAAGAACCAGGGCATCGTGGTCAGCCACACCGGCTACGTGGCTACCGATGCCGCCGAGCACACCTGGGCGCTGATCCTCAGCGCCGCGCGCCGACTGGACGTGGAGCTGTTTTCCGCGGACCGCCCGCTGGCGGCTGGCTCGGGCTGGCAGACCACTTTCGGACTGGGCCTGTCCGGCAAGACCCTGGGCGTCTACGGTCTGGGAAATCTGGGAGCGAAGGTTGCGATGGTCGGCTTGGCTTTCGGCATGCGGGTCATCGCCTACAGCCAGAATCTCACCAAGGCCCGCGCCACCGAAGTGGGCGTGGAGCTGGTCTCCGAAGCCGAGCTGTTTTCCACCAGCGACATCGTGACCGTGCACCTGAAGCTCTCGGAGCGCAGCACCGGGGTCATCGGACCCAAGCAGCTGGCGTGGATGCGTCCCGATTCCATCCTGGTCAACACCTCGCGCAGCAGGATCGTGCAGACCGACGCGCTCATCGACGCACTGGACAGCCGGCAGCTGCACCTGGCCGCCGTGGATGTCTTCGACGTGGAACCGCTGCCGGCCAAGGACCGGCTGGCCGCTACCCGGGGCGTGATTGCCACCCCGCATATCGGCTATGTGACTATCGAGCAGTTCGAGATGTTCTACCGCGACGCGGTGGAAGACATCCGCGCGTGGGCTAGCGGCGCACCGATCCGGGTGCTGGCCTAGGGACCTGCGGCCGCGGCACGAAGTAGTAGTGCAGGATCGCCACGACGGCGGCCCATGCGGCCCCGATCAGCATCCCCACCAGCACGTCAGAGACCCAGTGGTGCCCGATGTAGATTCGCGAAGCTCCCATCGCCAGGACGAATAGCGCCGCGACGATGGAGATCAGGTACGCGTAGCGGCGCAGCCCGTAGATGATCGCCAGGTAGCTGGCGATGCCGATCAGCGCGGCCGAGTTCAGCGTGTGCCCGCTGGGGAACGAAAAGGTCTGCGGCGGCGCCGGGCCTCCGGGAACGCCTTGGGGACGCGGCACCTGGAGGCTCGTCTTGAGAATAACGGTCAGCAGGACCGAGACCAGTGCAGTGAACGCGATGGCCGCCAACGGCCACGCGCTGCGGGTTTTCCAGCACAGCAATGAGGTGATCACCAGCATGATCATGGTCATTCCAGGTGTGGATCCCCAGAAGTACAAGAAGTCGGAGACCGCAAACAGGAACGGCGACTGGTGCTCCAGTGCCCATTGGTAGGCTGGGGCATCCAGATCCCTGGCCCATCCGCCCGCGTGCAGGGAGACCAGCACCCTGCGGGTGAAGTAGAACATGGCGACAACCAGCCCGAAAATGATCCACAGCACCTGTGCGCCGCGGGAACGTTGGCCTTGCCGGAAATACCATGAGGATCGCATGGCTTCCATCGTATCGGGGCGGGCGCGAAGCGCTGAACTCGATCGATGCGGAACAATGGAAGCATGACGATCAAGGTGCTGGCAGTTGGCAAGAAACACGAATCCTGGGTGGACGAGGGAATTTCCCGCTACGAGAAGCGGCTGAAGAAGCCCTTCAATCTCACCTGGCAGCTGCTGAACCATTCCTCGCGCGAGAACGACGCGGCCCGCACCGAGGAGTCTGCCCGCATCCTGGCGAAAATCGATGACCGCGACTTCGTGGTTCTGCTCGATGAACGCGGCAAGAACGTGGACTCCCCCGCGTTGGCCAATACTTTGCGCACCCCGATTGATGCTTCGCGCAACGTTGTCATCATCATCGGCGGCGCGTACGGCGTGGACGCATCCGTGCATGCGCGGGCCAATTTCACCTGGTCGCTTTCGAAGCTGGTCTTCCCGCACCAGCTGGTGCGCTTGATCCTCACCGAGCAGCTGTACCGCGCGCAGGACATCCTGGCAGGCGGGAAGTACCATCACGTTTAAGCCATTCCCTTGACTTTCCAACTTGGAAAGACAAGACTTTCCATAACGGAAAGTGGGGAAATCATGGCTGAGGGGCAAGAACGAATCGACAAGCTGACCGCCGCGGAGCGCCTGGCCTCCGCGGACCAGGCCTCGAACAAGATGATCGCTGCCGGCACTTCTTCCCGGGCCACCCTCTTCGTGTACGTGGTGCTCGGGAGCACCGCGATGAGTCTTGAACATGTCCTTTCGCCAAAGATGGCTCTGGCGTTATTCGCGGTGGCTGTCGTTGCAGCCCTCGTGCACTACGTGATTATGCGCAGCCGCGCCACGGTGCGCCCTTTGCTCAGCAGCTCGGCAACCTACGGCTGGTACGCGTTCCTGGCGTCAATGATCGTGATGTGCCTGCGCTTTTGGGTCGCCGAGGACCCTTGGAGCATCGGTGCGAAACTAGTCGTCTCCTGCACCGCCTTATGGCATTTGCTTTCCGCCGCGCAAACGGCATGGGACAAGGACCGTGTGCAAGATGCCCAGGAAATGGCGGTCTAGCCAGGTGAACAATTCGCAGATCCCCTCGGAGCGCGAAGCCGCTTCCCAACTCGCCACGGCCGAAGAAGCCGCGAGCGGCACCGTCAGCGCCACCGAAGCCCCCGGGGCATTCATGATTGCCCTGGGCATCGTCACGTCGGCAATCTTTTCGCTCTACGGAGTCATCGACATCGCCCTTTGGTACTGGTCGCCGGTGCTCTTTGTGCCATTGATCGCCTGGTACGCCTACTGGTCGCGCCAGCGGCCCAAGTCCCGTTCTGCATTGCGGCACTCGGGCAAATACATCGCTGTCATGCTGTTCATGATGCTCGCCCTGCAATTGTGCACCTTCTGGATTCCCCAGACTTGGCTGTTCGCGATACCCAAATTCCTCGCATTGGCCGCTGCCTTCACCGGTTCCCTGTGGATCATGCGCCGCGAAACCATCAAATCCCGCATCAAGGATGGAAATGAACAAGCCATCTAGCAATGCGCAATTCGACGAGCTGATCCATGCACCCATCCGGCTGCGCATTTGCGCCAGCCTCGCCCCGGTGCAGTGGGCAGAATTCGCGCACCTTCGCGGCATCCTCGATGTCGCCGACTCCGTCTTGAGCAAGCACCTCAAGCAGCTCGCCGATGCCGGGTATATCGGCATCGAGCGGTTCACCAAGCTGGGGCGCAGCCATATGCGCGTTTCGCTGACCAAATCCGGACGCCGGGCCTATGTCAGCCATGTGGCGGCCCTGCGGGAGATCACGGCGGGCGGATAATGGCCGATCTTGTCGTTCGCAGACCGTAGTATCGATTCCATGAGCGATGTCCTGTCCCGGTTCGGCGCAGCCACCCGCAAGTGGTTCACCGACGTCTTCTCCGCGCCCACCGTTGCCCAGAGTGGCGCCTGGGAATCCATCTCGGACGGGAAGCACACCCTGGTCATCGCGCCTACCGGCTCGGGCAAGACCCTGGCCGCGTTCCTCTGGGCGCTGGACCGGCTGCACCATGCGGAACTTGACGCTCCAGCATTGCCGGGGATGGACTCCGATGCCGATCATCCAACGGGCAATGGCACCAAGGTGCTCTACATTTCTCCGCTGAAGGCCCTCGGGGTCGACGTGGAGCGCAACCTGCGTTCTCCGCTCGCTGGCATCCGCGCCACCGCGCACGAAATGGGCTTGTCCCAGCCGTCGGTGTCGGTGGGAGTGCGCTCGGGAGACACCCCGGCCAATGACCGGCGCAAGCTGCTCAAGGACCCGCCCGAAATCCTGATCACCACGCCCGAGTCGCTGTACCTGATGCTCACCAGCCAGGCACGCAAGACCCTTGCCGAGGTGCACACCGTAATCATCGATGAGGTCCACGCGATTGCCAATACCAAGCGCGGAACCCATTTGGCCCTGTCACTGGAACGGCTCGACGCGCTGCTGCCCGCCCCGGCCCAGCGCATCGGGCTCTCTGCCACCGTCGAGCCGCCCGAAGAAGTGGCCCGCTTCCTGGCCGGATCCGCCCCGGTGAACATCGTGCGCCCGCCGTCCACCAAGAAATGGGAGTTGGCGGTGCGCGTCCCGGTGGAAGACATGACCGACCTGCCTTCCGCGGCCGGAGCGCATGATCTGAGTCCGGGTTCCTCCCCCGCGGCATCGGCGAGCATTTGGCCGCATGTGGAGAACCAGCTGGTGGATCTGGTGCTGGACAACCATTCGACCATCATCTTCGCCAACTCCCGCCGGCTGGCCGAGCGGCTGACCGGACGGCTGAACGAAATCTACGCCGAACGCGAGGGATTCAGCGCCGAGGATGCTTCCACCTCCACCCCTGCCGCGATGATGGCCCAGGCCGGTTCCACCGCTGCCGCGCACCCGGAAGCTCCGTTACTGGCCCGTGCCCACCACGGCTCGGTGTCCAAGGATTCGCGCGCCCAGATCGAGGAAGACCTGAAGCTGGGCAAGCTGCGCGCCGTGGTGGCCACCAGCTCCCTGGAACTCGGCATCGACATGGGACTGGTGGATCTGGTGATCCAGGTCGAATCCCCGAACTCGGTCTCCTCGGGGCTGCAGCGCGTGGGCCGTGCCGGGCACCAGGTCGGCTCGGTCTCCCGGGGCGCTTTCTTCCCCAAGCACCGGGCGGACCTGCTCTCCACCGCCCTGGTGGTCACCCGCATGCGCCAAGGAGCCATCGAGAAGATGGTGATCCCCGCCAACCCGCTGGATGTGCTGGCGCAGCAGACCCTGGCCGCGGTGGCCATGGACGACTTGGACGTAGAGCAATGGTTCGACACCGTGCGCCGCGCCGCCCCCTACCAGCAGCTGCCGCGCAGCGCCTATCTGGCCACCTTGGACATGCTCTCGGGCAAGTACCCTTCGGATGAATTCGCCACGCTCAAGCCGCGGCTGATCTGGGACCGGGATGCCGGTACCCTCACCGCCCGGCCCGGGGCGCAGCGCCTGGCCGTGATTTCCGGCGGCACCATCCCGGACCGCGGGCTGTTCGGCGTTTTCCTGGCCGGATCCGAGGATGACAAGGCGCCCAAGCGCGTGGGCGAGCTGGACGAGGAAATGGTCTACGAATCGCGCGTCGGAGACATTTTCGCCCTCGGGGCGACCAGCTGGCGCATCGAGGACATCACCCACGACCGGGTGCTGGTCACCCCGGCCTTCGGCCAGCCCGGAAAGCTGCCCTTCTGGCACGGCGACGGGCTGGGACGCCCGGTGGAACTCGGGGCGGCGCTGGGCGAATTCACCACGAAGCTGCTGGCCAGCGAACGCACCGAAGCGGCCGAAGTGCTGCACGGCAGCGGGCTGGATCCGTTCGCCGCGAACAATCTGCTCAACTACCTGGACGAGCAGCGCCGGGCCACCGGCCAGGTGCCCAACCACCAGAATTTCGTGATCGAGCGCTTCCACGACGAGCTGGGCGACTGGCGGGTCATCCTGCACTCCCCGTTCGGCTTGGCCGTGCACGCCCCGTGGGCGCTGGCCGTCGGCGCGCGGGTCCGCGAACGCTGGGGGCTGGACGCCTCGGCGATGGCCGCCGACGACGGGATCGTGCTGCGCATCCCCGCCATGGACGATGAGCCGCCCGGGGCGGATCTCTTCGCCTTCGAAGCCGACGAGATCATCGAGGTGGTCACCTCGCAGGTGGCCAATTCCGCGTTGTTCGCCTCCCGCTTCCGCGAATGCGCCGCCCGCGCGCTGCTGCTGCCGCGGATCAACCCGACCAAGCGCACCCCGCTGTGGCAGCAGCGCCAGCGTGCCAGCCAGCTGCTGGATGTGGCACGCAACTACCCGGATTTCCCGATCATCCTGGAAACCGTGCGCGAATGCCTGAATGATGTCTACGATCTGCCGGCACTGTCCAGGATCCTGTCCAGCATCTCCTCGCGGGCCATCCGCCTGGTGGAAGTGACCACCGAGCTGCCTTCGCCCTTCGCCCAATCCCTGCTTTTCGGCTACGTGGCGCAGTTCCTCTACGAATCCGACGCGCCGCTGGCCGAACGCCGCGCCGCCGCCCTGAGCCTGGATCCGGTGCTGCTGGGCGAATTGCTCGGGCGCAACGACGTGCGCGAGGTGCTGGACCCGCAGGTCATCTCGGCCTTGCAGGAGCAGCTGCAGCATCTGGCAGCCAACCGCCGGTTGGCGGGCATGGAAGGCGCTGCGGACCTGCTGCGGCTGCTGGGTCCGCTGGATGCCGGGCAGCTGGCCGCCAGGCTGCGCGATCCGGCCGATGACGAAGCGGCGCTGGATCCTGCCAGCGCCCGGGCCCACGCCGAGGCCTTGGTCTCCACGCGCCGGGCTTTCACCTTGCGCCGCTCCGGCCAGCTGGTGTACGCGGCCATCGAGGATGCCGGCAAGCTGCGCGATGCGCTGGGCACCCCGCTGCCCACCGGCATCCCGGCGGCCTTCCTGGAGCCTGCCACCGCTCCGATCCAGGACCTGGTCTCGCGCTTCGCCCGCACCCACGCCCCGTTCACCCTCGGGGAGCTGGCCGCGCAGCTGGGACTGGGCGTCGCGGTGCTGCGCCCGGTCCTCGACCAGCTGGTGGCCGCCGGCCGCTTGTCGCTGGGGGCCTTCCGCCCGCTGGAGCTCGTCCCCGAAGGCGTGGCCGGCGACGAATACTGCGACGTGTCGGTGCTGCGCGCCATCCGCACCCGATCCCTGGCGGCGCTGCGTGCCGAGGTGGAGCCGGTGGACCAGGACACCTACGGTCGCTTCCTGCCGGCCTGGCAGCAGATCGGTTCTTCGCTGCAGGGAGCCGACGGCGCCTATGAAATCGTTGCCCAGCTCGCGGGCGCCGAGGTCCCCGCCTCCGCTTTGGAGTCCTTCATGCTCCCGGCCCGGCTGAGGGGCTACCAGAATTCCTGGCTGGATGAGCTGTGCAGCTCCGGGGATATCCTGATCTGCGGTGCCGGAGCCGCCGGCGGCAAGGACGGCTGGCTGTCGCTGCACACCGCCGAGCATGCAGCGCTGAGCCTTCCCCAGCCCGATGCCAGCGCGCTGCAAGCCCTGGACCTGCGCGTGCTCCAGGCCTTCGAGTCCACCGGCGCCTACTTCGCCGAGGAGCTGGCCGGACGCATCCACCGCAGCGATGAGCCGGCGGCCAGCAGCCACGAGGTCGCCGAATCCTGCTGGAGGCTGTTCTGGGCCGGGTACATTTCACCGGATACCATGGCGCCGATCCGCGGCTACCTGGCCGGCGGAAGCACCGCGCACAAAATCGCCAAGCCCGCCCCGCGGGCCCGCGCCGCACGATTGAACCGGCTCTCCGGGCTGAACCGGCTGGCCCGGGAACAAGCCGGCGGGCCGGCGCGCGGCTCGCGCGGCGCGGCCCGCTGGTCGCTGCTGCCCGCACCGGTAGCGGACCCCACGATCAGCGCCCACGCCACCGCGGAAATCATGCTGGAACGCTACGGGGTGCTCACCCGCGGCTCGGTGGCCGCCGAGTCGGTGCCCGGCGGCTTCGGCCAGCTCTACCGGGTGCTCTCGAAGCTGGAAGAAGCTGGCCATGCCCGGCGCGGCTACTTCGTCGAGAAGCTCGGCGCCGCCCAGTTCTCCACCTCCACCACCATTGACCGGCTGCGCGGATTCCAGCTGGCCGATGACCCGCGCCGACAGCCGGTGGCCACGGTGCTGGCTTCCACCGACCCGGCGAACCCCTATGGCGCGGCGCTGGCTTGGCCTGCGACCGAAACCGGGCACCGCCCCGGGCGCAAGGCCGGCGCAATCGTCGGGCTGCTCGACGGGGCCCTGAGCCTCTATCTGGAGCGCGGCGGGCGCACGGTGCTGACCTTCGGGCAGCTGCCCGAGCCGTCCTGGCGCATCCTCGCCACGGCGATGGTCGCCGCGCTGCGCACCGCCCAGGTCGACAAGATCGCCATCGCCACGGTCGACGGGCAGCCGGTGCAGGACCATCCGGTCGGCGCCGCCCTGCTGGGCGCCGGTTTCTATGCGACGCCCCAAGGCATCCGCTTCCGCCGCTGACCCGCTATCGAAGGAGCGTTGCCCATGCCCGAAGGCGATACCGTCTACCGCGCCACCGCCCGCCTGCACCAGGCGCTGGCCGGCGAAATCCTGCTGGCCTCCGATTTCCGCGTCCCGGCCCTGGCCACCGTGGACGTCGCCGGGTACACGGTGCGCGAGGTCGTCCCCCGGGGCAAGCACCTGCTGATGCGCCTGCAGCCGCCGGCTACTGCGAACCCGGCCTTCGCCCAGCCTGCGCTGACCTTGCATTCGCATCTGCTCATGGAAGGGCGCTGGGATCTCTATGGGCCAGGCGAACGCTGGAAGCGCCCGGCGCATACCGCCCGGGTGGTGCTGGAAACAGCAAACGCCAAGGCCGTGGGCTTCGAGATCGCCCAGGTGAAACTGCTGCCAACCGAACAGGAGTCCGAGGTGGTCGGCCATCTGGGACCCGACCTGCTCGGGCCGGACTGGGATGCGCAACGGGCGCTGGACAACCTGCGCGCCGATCCGCAGCTGGGCATCGGGCAAGCGCTGCTGGACCAGCGGATCATGGCCGGGGTGGGAAATGTCTACCGCAGCGAGATCCTGTTCCTGCGGCGCGTGCATCCGCTCACCGCGGTGGGCGAGGTGGCCGGCCTGCCGGCATTAATCGAACTGGCTCACCGCTTGCTGGTGGTGAACAAGGACCGGTCGCGGCGGGTGACTACCGGGCAGCCGCGCACCCGCGACCCGCTGTGGGTCTACGGCCGGGCGTCGAAGCCCTGCCTGCGCTGCGGAACCCGCATCGGGCTGCTGCGCATTCCCTCGGCTTCCACCGGTGCTGAACGGGACTGCTACCTGTGCCCTTCCTGCCAGCCAGCGGCCTAGGCGGCGGGGCGCGGCTGCAAGCCTAGAGGTCGACTTCGCCCTGCACGCAGCTGTTCACGTCGCCTCCCACCCAGACCACGCCGTCCTCCACGCGCAGATGCACCCGGCCCTGGTACCCGATCGCGGTGCCTTGGGCGGCGATGTAGCGTTCGGGAGCCAACCCGGAATCGGCCAGCCACCGGGCCAGGCCCGCATTGAGGCTGCCGGTGGCCGGGTCTTCCCACACTGGGTCCCCGCCGACGAAAGCACGCACTTCGAACTGCGTGCCGGCCCCTGGTTCCTGCGGACCTGCAACCCCGATGGCCAGCGTGCCCAGGGCGTTGGGATCCGGGTCCAAGGCCAGTACCTGCTGCGCACTGGAGAGCCTCACCCCGATCCATTCCGGGCCGTTGACCAGCCATGAGGCATCCTGGATCTGCTCCCGGGGAATCGCCAGTACCTCGGCGATGCGCTGCACCAGCAATTCGGCAACCGGTTCGTAGCGGGTCAGCGGCGGTGCAGCGAACCATAGCCGTTGCGGCTCAACGCGCACCTCCACCAGCCCGGCGGCGCATTCCTGGATGACCCGTCCCTTCTTCTTGGGAACCCCGCCGGCCTTCAGCCAGGCAAAGGCCGAGCCCAGCGTCGGGTGGCCGGCGAAGGGGAATTCCTGGGTGGCAGAGAAGATCCGCACCCGGTAGTCGGCGGCCGGATCCTCCGGTTGCATCAGGAACGTGGTCTCGGCCAGGTTGGTCCACTTGGCAAATCCTTGCATCTGCCCGCTGGCCAGGCCTTCTGCATCGTGGACCACAGCCAAGGGGTTGCCCAGATATGCAGTGGGAGAAAAGACGTCGACTTCGCTGTATTTACGCATGGCCATCGAACCAACCTAGCAGACCGCGGCCTGCGCGGTCCTGGCAAAGATGGGAGAATAGCCCCTATGGCTATGGAATCCCCGCTTCCCGTGCGCAACGGCGTCAATGCAACTCGTCTTCGCCTCCCGCGGACCGGTTCGTGGGCAACTGTCGCAGATTATTTGCTTGAGCGCTTCGGCCATGTGGATCCAGAGGGCATCCTGCGCCGCTTCGATGATCAGCAGATCGTTGGCTTGGGCGGCACTCCGCTCACCCGCCAGACGCCCCTGGGCGAGCACGAATTCATTTGGTACTACCGTTCCCTGCCGGTAGAAACTCCCATTCCCTTTGAAGCCAGGATCCTGCACCAAGACGAGCATCTGCTGGTCGTGGACAAGCCGCATTTCCTCCCCACCACACCCGGCGGACGCTTCATCCAGGAATCCGCGCTGGTACGCCTGCGCAACCAGACCGGCATCGATGATTTGGTGCCGATGCACCGGCTGGACCGGGCCACCGCCGGGGTCATTCTTTTCGCGGTGAATCCGGCGACCCGCGGCGATTACCAGATGCTCTTCGAACGCCGCGAGATCGCCAAGCGCTACAAGGCGGTGGTCGCCCTGCAGCCGGGCGAAGGCCTGGAAACTGGACGGGTGCTGCATCCAAATGGGGAGCATTCGCAGGTCAAACCGGAATCCGAGCTGCGTGGCCTGCTGCAGCGGATGCCGCTGCTCTTCGAGAACCGGATGGCCAAGGTCAAGGGCCAGCTGCGTTCCATTGTGGAAGAAGGGGAGCCGAACGCCCAGACCCTGGTCAAGCTCGAGGCGATCGGGACGAGCACCGGTTTCCATGCCGGGCTGGAGGTCGCCTTGATGGATCTGGAACCGCGATCGGGCAAGACCCATCAGCTGCGAGTGCACCTGGCTTCCTTGGGCCTGGGCATCATTAATGACGCGTTCTATCCGCGGCTGTGGGATCTGGCCCCGGATGACTACCGGCGCCCGCTGCAATTGCTGGCGCACACCATTTCCTTCACCGATCCGCTGACCGGCCACGCGCGCAGCTTCAGCTCGCAACAGCGGCTACTGGAAGCGCCGTCGGTCCCATAACCCCTTCTCACGGGGGAAGAATTGCCCTAGGCTGGTGCCTATTATCCCGTGACCCGTAAGGATGAAGGCAAGATGGCCGAACACCAGCGGACCCCGCAACTCGATTCCCTGGTGGAGTCGGCCCAGTCTGCCATTGCTTCGGCGGCAGAACGGTCCTCCTTCGTGTTGCCCTACGCGGCGCCGGATCATCGCCCCAACCCTGCAGTGGAACCTTTCGACACGGTCCGCGGCTACCTCTTGGGCGCTTCGGGCTTATTGCTGCTGCTGACCTCGTTGGCGTTGCCCTCCGGCTTGCATGGACGCGCGCCGTCCAGCCTGCTGGATACCAGCCTGGTGCATTCGGTGTTGTGGCCGGCAACTGCCATCGCGCTGGTCCTGAGCGCCGCGTTTTCGCTGCGCCGCGATCAGCTTTCGGCGCTACGCCAGCGAATCATTTCCGTTTATTCGATCCCGGCCACAGCGATGATGGCCTGCGCCATCACCCTGGCCTCCGGGTTCTTGGCCATCAGCGCTGCCATCCTGGCAACCATCGCTTCGCTGCTGTCCCTGTACGGCGTGCTCCAGCTGAACAGGAATACTGCGCGAAACCGCTTGGAGCGCTGGGCAACGGATGCCCCGGTAAGCTTCTTTGCCGGTTCCAGCTTGGTCTATGCCCTGCAGCTCTGGTTTGCCGCCGCCGGATGGAATGACGGTGGGCAGGGACTTCCTGCTGTGGTGGTGGCGGCCGGAATTTCAGTGGTTGCCGCCGCCTTCGCCCACTCGGAGCGCGGCCGCCACGCCTTTGCCAGCGGCTTCGGAATCTGCATGATCGCCGCTGCCATCCAGGGCTGGCTCAATGGGTCCGCACCGCTGTGGGTCTGCGCGGTCTGGATCTTCATGGCCTTGCTGGTCTTCCTGATGGCCGAGAACCGCCGGTTCCAGATCAGCCATGCCGAGCACCGTGCGCAGCGCGGCAAGCCCATAGAGTTCTAGGGCTGGCCGCACCCCGCCACGGTTGCCTAGCGTGGCGCCATGCGGATGGCTCCATCAAGGCGAATGGTTTCGCCGTTGAGCATCGGGTTGGCCACGATGTGCTCCACCAATGCCGCGTATTCTTCCGGACGTCCAAGACGCGAAGGATGCGGCACCTGGGCTCCGAGCGAGTCCTGGGCAGCCTGCGGCAGGCCGGCCATCATCGGCGTGTGGAAAATGCCCGGTGCGATGGTCATGACGCGGATCTGGTGGTTCGCCAGCTCGCGAGCCAGCGGAAGGGTCATAGCCGCTACTGCTCCCTTGGAGGCCGCATAGGCCGGCTGCCCGATCTGGCCGTCAAAGGCCGCCACCGACGCGGTGTTGATGATGACCCCGCGTTCGGTGGTTCCCTGCTCATCGCTCAGCGCTTCGCTATGCGCCATGGCTTCTGCGGCCAGGCGGATCACGTTGAAGGTGCCGTTGACATTGATGTCCAGCACCTTGGCGAAGCGCTCCAGCGGCAGCACTCCCTCGCGGCCCAGCACCTTGCCTGGTGTTGCCACACCGGCGCAATTGACCAGCACCCGCAGGGTGCCAAGTTCCTTGGCACGTTCGATGCCGGCAGCCACCTGCTGCGCGTCAGTGACATCAGCTGGCACGAAGCGGACATTCGCGCCGATCTCGGCGGCGATTTCATCGCCATCCTCACGCGGCAGGTCGAGTACCACCACATGCCTGGCCCCGGTGGCCAGCTTCTGCGCCGTGGCGCGTCCCAATCCCGATAGGCCGCCGGTGACCAGAGCGACTGAATCCTGCAACTGCATGTTTACCCCTTTGTAGACAGTGGTCTTGTGATCTACATTACTGGCCAGTTGCGTGGAGGCGAAGAATCTTGCCCGCGGGCATGGAAAAACCGCTGGACCCCGCGATGGGATCCAGCGGCTCTTGCACTGTCCTGCAGCCTAGTGGCTCGGAACCGTCGCAGGCTCGGCTTCGACTCCAGCCGATTTCTTCTTGCCGCCAAGCAGGAAGCCGATCACCACGATGCCGACGCTGCAGCCGGCACCGATCAGGAAGCCAGGCTGGAAACCTTCGACCGAAGCGGTCAACGGATCGCTGCCAGCCGCGATCTTCGCGGCGGTGGATGAGGCGACAACGCCAACCAGCAGGGCGGTGCCCATGGCGCCCGCCAACTGCTGCAAGGTCGAGAGCAGGGCCGAACCGTGCGAGTGCAGGCTGTGCGGCAGCGGGTTCAGCGCAGTGGTGAAGGCCGGGGTGAAGATGAAGGCCAGGCCCAAGCTCATCACCAGGTGCATGACAACCAGCAGCCAGATCGGAGTGTCCACATCCAGGACCACCGCGTAGCCCAGCAGCGAAACCAGCAGCACCAGGGCGCCGGGAACGATCAGCGGACGGGCGCCGACCTTGTCGTAGAGCTTTCCGACCAATGGCGCCAGGACACCCATCAGCAGACCGCCCGGGAGCATGATCAAACCGGTGGTCAGGGTTTCAATGCCCAACACGTTGGTGAAGAACATCGGCAGCAGGATGATCACGCCGAACAGCGAAATCATCGAGAACATCATCAGCACCAGCGAAAGGGTGAAAGCCCTGTAGTTCAGCGGACGCAGATCCAGCAGCGCCTTGTCTTCCTTCTGCAGGTTCAGCTGCAGGAAAACGAAAGCGAGCAGGCACAGAATCGCGCCAACAAGGATGCCCAGGTTCAGCGGGGTGACGCCAACCGACAAGCCGCTGAGGCCGTAGACCAGGCCGCCGAAACCCGGGATGGCCAGAATCAGCGAAGGAATGGACAGCGGCGTCGAGGCGCCGTCAACGTCCTTGGACAGTCGAGGGGTGCCGATCAGCAGAGCCGCTACCGCGATCGGGATGATCACGATGAACATGAATCGCCACGACAGGTACTGCAAGATCAGTCCGGATACCGTCGGGCCGATGGCCGGGGCTACGGAGATCACGATGGAGACATTGCCCATCAGCACGCCGCGGCGCTCAGCCGGGACCAGATGCAAGATGGTGGTCATCAGCAGCGGCATCATGATGGCGGTGCCGCTGGCCTGGATCACGCGGGCCACCAGCAGGACGCTCAGGCCCGGCGCGAGGGCAGCCAGCAGGGTGCCCAGAGTGAACAGGCCCATGGCCAAGACGAAGACATTGCGGATGCTCATCCGCTGAAGCAGGAAGCCGGTCATTGGAATGACCACGGCCATAGTCAGCATGAAGATGGTTGACAGCCACTGAATCGCGTCAGCGGTGACATTGAATTCATCCATCAGAACAGGCAGGGCCACGTTCATGATGGTCTCGTTCAGGATGACCACGAAGCTGGAAACAATCAGCACCGCAATCGTGGTGAAGTTCTGTTTGCTCAGTCGTTCTGGAGCGTTCGTCACGGCAGGAATCTGCTTCCACGAGGATTCGGAAAAAGGAAACGCTATCTGACGCTTGCGGCTGCTTCGCCGGGCAAGGAGGTTCAAATAGCTCTATCGATTTTATCGCTTGGGATTGCGGTGCACTAGGGGTGCAGGAAACCTTATAGGTGAGTTCGGCAACACAGATCCAGCTTCACGGAATGTCGAGGGTTTGTGTACGAAGATAGAACCATGAACGTGCGCACTCCTGACCCATACCCTGGATGGCTCTCCGAAGAAGACCTCTACGAGGCACGGCAGCGCCTGCCCATGCTCTACGTCGAGGCCATTCCCGTGCGCCTGGACCCGCTGGGCTACGTCAACGAGGTGGGCCTGCTGCTCACCGGCGATGATGACGGGCGCATGCTGCGCACCTTCGTTTCGGGGCGAGTGATGTACCGCGAGACCATACGCGCCGCGTTGATCCGCCACATCGAAAAGGACCTGGGCACCATGGTGCTTCCGCAGCTTCCTGCTTCACCGGTGCCCTTCACCGTTGCAGAATACTTCCCGGCGCCGAGCGAAACCGGTCTGACCGATGATCGGCAGCATGCCGTATCCATGTGCTACATCGTGCCGGTTCGCGGCGAGACCAGCCCTCGCTCCGATGCGTTGGAGCTGACCTGGCTTTCGCCCAGCGAAGCGCTCAGCTCGGACATCCAGGGCGAGTTCGCTGGCGGTCGAGAAAATATTCTCCGTCAGGCATTAGCCCATGTCGGAGTGAATATCTAGCCCTGCTGCCCGCTATTTGGAATGATTCCCTGCCGGCGCTTGATGATTGATCCAACCCAGCTTCCCAAGAGCACCCCGAGCATGCCCACGGTGCAGCCGATCAGGGTCTCGACCACGCGGTCGTACATCACCGAGCCGCTCAGGCCCGTCACCAGCGAGACGCCCACGAGCGCCATCGGGGTAATGAAGACCTGCGCCAGGAAATAGTTGCGCATGACCAGCAGCTCGGCCATGAATTGGCATATGGCGATGAAGGCGAGCAGGATCCAGACCTGCGGGTTCAGGAAGATCAAGACCGCCATCAGGACCATGCCTGCCAGGGTGCCGAGCATTCGGTGCACGCCGCGCCGGATGCGCAAGGTCGTGGTGTGCCCGACCAGGGGAACCACCGCGGCCACCATCGCCCAGTAGTTGTGCCCGGCTTCCAGGCTGCTGCCCACGGTATTGGCCAAGGCGCCGGCCACGCCGGCTGTCAGGATGTAGAACAGCCCTTCCCACCAGATGGCCTTGCGGACGTTATCCGATAGTGGCGGCAGCGGGGTGCGCTTCCACAAGCTGGTCCACTGCCCGAGTGCACCGGCCGCACCGATGGCTACCGACAACAAGATCGTCAGGGCCGACACGAGCAGGGCTTCGCCGATTGGCGCGGGGACGGGGATCGAGGCAATTGCCGCGAATGCGAAGATGTGGAACAGCGAACCGCCGGGCCGCAGCCGCATGAAACCCACCAGCACCGAGCAGGCACCGGCCACGAGAGTCGTCGCGCCAACTACTTGCCACTGCTTGATTCCAGGGTCCGAATGGTCGATCCACCAGTGCGAAGCGGCCAGCGCCAGAGCGATTACCGCGAAGAACAAGGCCCCGGAACGCACCTGCATCCGCAACCGGTTCCAGTAGCCGTCCACGCGCCCATACACGCCGGTAAAGGCGCCGAACACGGCAAAGACCACAAGGTCCAGCCGGTCAATCGCGAAGAGCGTGATCAGAGGCGCAAAAACACCGATGCCGGTGCGCAGGCCGATCCAATGGTCCTTGCGGGCAGGCCCCAGCGTAATGAGCGCCTTGGCGGATTTCTTCAAATTCTCCAGACCCACATCTTCCTTCCGTCGCGTTGGACACAACACGTACGCTCCATTATTCGCGCTTTGCCTTGTGAAGCGTTAGGTTTTGGCGCACATTGCCCCTGTCGTTTTCCTCACCGCGCGGTTAATACGGCACACTTGGTACGTGTCCGAAAAGAACTTTGACCCCAGTGCCCCGCATGCCCGCCAGGATGAATTCGGCTTTGAAGTCGGAACCCGGCTGACCGCTCCGGACGGTTCCCCGATGTTGGGACGTACCGGCGTTATCCGTACCCCGCACGGCGACGTCAAGACGCCCGCGTTCATTGCGGTAGGCACCAAAGCTACCGTCAAGGCAGTCACCCCGGTGCAGGTTCAGGAGCTTGGCGCGCAGGCTGTGCTGTCAAACGCCTACCACCTGTATCTTCAGCCGGGCGCGGATATCCTCGATGAAGCTGGCGGACTAGGCAAGTTCATGGGCTGGCAGGGGCCGACCTTCACCGACTCCGGCGGATTCCAGGTCATGAGCCTGGGCTCGGGCTTCAAGAAGGTCATCGACATGAAGTCCGTAGACCAGTCTGGTCCGGACGACGCCGTGGCCCCGGGCAAGGAACGCCTGGCCAATGTGGACGAGGACGGCGTCTGGTTCAAGTCCCATCTCGACGGCACCAAGCACCGCTTCTCCCCTGAGATCTCCATGGGCGTGCAGCACCGGATCGGCGCGGACATCATGTTCGCCTTCGACGAGCTGACCACCTTGCAGAATTCCCGCGGCTACCAGGTCGAGTCCCTGGAGCGCACCCGGCGCTGGGCCGAGCGCTGCATTGCCGAGCACTTTGCATTGACCGATTCCCGCGAAGGCAAGGAGTACCAAGCCTTGTTCGGCGTCATCCAGGGCGCCCAGTACGAGGACCTGCGCCGCAAGGCCTGCCAGGACCTGGGGGCCATGGCCTTCGATGGCTTCGGCATCGGCGGCGCCTTGGAGAAGGAAAATCTGGGAACCATCGTCGGCTGGTGCGCCGAAGAGCTTCCAGAGAACAAGCCGCGCCACCTGCTGGGCATTTCCGAGCCGGATGACGTCTTCACCGCGATTGAGAATGGTGCCGATACTTTCGACTGCGTCTCGCCCACTCGCGTTGCGCGCAACTCGGCGTTCTATACCCCCTGGGGCCGTTTCAATCTTTCCGGCGCACGCTACAAGCGGGATTTCACTCCGCTGGTGGAAGGCTGCGAGTGCTATGCCTGCAAGAACTTCACCCGTGCGTACATTCACCACCTGTACAAGGCCAAGGAACTGCTCAGCCACACGTTGATTTCCATCCACAACGAGCAGTTCACTGTTTCGCTGGTTGAATCCGCGCGCCAGGCGATCGAGGACGGAACCTTCTTCGAGCTCAAGGACAAGGTGCTCTCCAGCTACTACGCTGGCGAACCGGATCCGCAGGGCCAGCCGGCCGCCCTGTAGCCAAGGGCCGCAAAGCAGTCGAGGCATCGATTCTCCACGCACTGGGCAGTGCAAGGAGAATCGATGCCTCGGGCTTTTCTAGGCCGAAACGCCCTGCCCTGCGCGGGTCATCGGCAAATGCATGATCCCGTCGTCGTCATAGTCTTCTCCGGAGCGGAGGAAACCGAACTTTCCGTACCAGCCCTCCAGCTGGGTCTGGGCGCTGAGCTGGATCTCCGCCTCCGGAGCGCAAAGCGCCACGGCACGCTGCATGAGTTCCCCGGCCAGGCCCCGGCCTCGGGCTTCTGCGGCCGTTGCAACCCGCCCAATGCGCGGAGTGCCGCTTGCGCTGTCCATGATTCGCACAGTACACAGCACTTTCCCGTTCTCGGTGGCCACCAGATGCACAGTGCCGGCATCCAGATCGCGGCCATCGATGTCCGGGTAGCACGATCGCTGCTCGACGATGAATACCTCGGCACGCAGTTTCAGTATTGAGTAGAGCAATTCTGCGGAAAGCCCATCGGGCTCGTGGATGGAAATCAAATCGTTCATCCTCCAAGACTACCTACGCCCCCGCGCCCAGCTTCCTGCCGGAAACTTGAACCAGGGCACTTGCACCAAAGAGCATTGCCGCGATCCACAGCAACGGGGGAATGGGAGTACCGGGGCTGAGCACCAAGAAGAAAATTGGCGAGAACGTGGCAGCTGCCCGAAGGAAAGTCGCTGTTTCCAGGAAAAGATACGTGGCCACGGCCGAGTCGCTGGTGGCTCCCCCGAGTAATGCATCCCAGTCCCGTTCTTCCCTGCTGGCGTGGGCACTGCTTGCCGCAGCACACCCCAACGCGGCGACCAGGCCTGCGGCGGTCCAAAGCCAAATGCGATCCAGCTGGATCATGCCCAGCATTCCCAGCCCGCCGGTCAAGAACAGCAAGGCGGTGGCTGAAAATAGCATCGCATACAGCGTTGCTGCCCGCATCAGGCGCTGTTCCGAAATCCCTAGCAGCTGGGTGAGCTGCCGTTCGGAAACAAGCGGTGCAATGGTCGCGGAAATGCTCAAGGTAAGAACCAGGCAGAGCACCAGGTAAAAGGCCGCTGCGCTCAGCGGGTTGGCAATTCGCTGAACCGTGGCGGCCAACGCGAAAGCCAGGAGCAGGAACCCGGCCACCGAATGCCAACGGCCTCCCCTCAGCAAACGGAGGCAGAGAATGCGCCACGCCACCGGCAACTTGGCGGTGAGCTTGCCACCGCGTGCGCGCCTGCGGCTAATAGCGGATGTCGCCGGAGCCGAGAGGCCTCGCGAGTCGCCCTGCATCAAAGCCCCCACGGCGAATTGCTGGTGCTCTCCGGCAAAACGCAACGCCTGGCCCGGAATCTGGTCAAAATGGCGAAACGCACCGTACGTACTCGCGCCGCTAAGTACCAGGACAACGAGCAAGGCGAGCACCCAGGCAGCCGGCTTCAAGGTGGCCGCAGCCATAGCGCCAACCAGGCTTTGGGCCCAAGGAATCTGGAACATCATGAGCATCCACAGCACGGCCAAGGCGATGAGCAGCCCGAGGCCCACCCAGTCGCAGATCCGTCGCGCAGCTATTTGCTGGTTCTTCCCCTGGATCGCCGTGGCCGCGTTGGCAAGCCCGACACCGGCCACTGCGAAGCAGGCGAGCCCAAGGACTGCAACGGGTACCGGGAGCGATCCGGCCAGCCCCAGCATCACGATCAGCCACAACGCACCGGCAAAGCTGCTCGCGAAAAGACCGATGAGCACCGCATTTCGCCACGTCGGCTGGCGGATAGCCCGGAGCTTGACCGGCAGCGGCAGCCACCAGTCGGCCTTGGCCGCACTGAGCCCGCAAGGCCCCAGGTAGAGCATGAGCCGAAAGGTTGCCAAGCCGGCCAAGGCCAATAGCACGAAAGAGAGGTCCTGCAAGCGCCAGACGGCGCTAGGCAGCACTTGGTACGCTACGCCCTCGCCCAAGAGCACAAACAGCATGCCAAAGAGTGCGCTGAAGAGGTAAGCCAACGCCACCAGCGCGGCCAGCACCCAGACATAGGCATCGGAAAAGCTGTCGAATTTCTCGGAGAAATTCCGCCGCTTCTTGGCTCGATTGACCAGTTCTCTAGGATTGAAATCAACGGCATGGGTTGCAACCCGGCTAGCGCTCAAGCCACTGCGCCCCGGCCTGCGGATCAAGCAGTTCACCCTCGTCTTCATCCAGAAGCAGCACTTGGTCCACGCAGCTTCGCAGCATCAGCGGATCATGGGTCACCGCTAGCAAAGTTGTTCCCCTGCCGCGTACCCCGGCAAGCCGCTGGTACAGCTTCTGCCTGATACGCAGGTCCAGGCGTTGTTCCGGTTCGTCAAGAATCAGCAGTTCTGCCGGACGGATCAAGGCCGCGGCGAGCAGCAGCTTACGGCGTTGGCCAGAAGACAGCTCGCCGGGAAGGTGATCGGCAGCAGCAGTGATTTCGAAGAAGTCGAGTTCTGCCTGGACTAACTGGGCCCAATCATCCAGTCCGTGTCCACGAGCGACCATTTCCAGATGTTCGCGCACCGTGAGTTCTTCGAAGAAGGCGCCGTCGGTGACCTGCACTGCGACGGTACGGCGAAAATGCTCCGAGCTTTCATTCACGGGAAGACTTTGGAACTCGACGGTGCCTTCCACCGGAATGAGATGTCCCAGGATCGTGCGGATCAGTGTTGATTTTCCGCTGCCATTGGCACCGATAATTCCTAAGCCAGCACCGGGAGCCAGCTGCAGGTTGATCGGCCCGCAGATCACGCGATTGGGATAGCCAATGGTCAAGTCGCGTGCTTCTAGCTGAACTTCAGCGCTTTGACCTGTCTGCATGCCATCGATTCTAGTGTCCGGATACAGCTGTGGGCATCGCCCTCACGGATGATGCCCACAGGATCACTAGCTTGCGATGGCCGCTTGGCTGTAGCCAGGTTCGCGCTTCTTGAACCATTTGATGACCATCGAGGTCACCGGAACAAACAGGACCTCCACGGCGGTCTTGTAGATGAAGCCCACCACCACGTAGTTGATGAATGTCGGCGCATCGGCGATGCCGATAACTGGCGCTGCAATGGCACAGAAGATCAGGGTATCCAGGAACTCCCCAACACCGCTGGAGCCGATCAAGCGGAGAATCAGCCCACGCTCGCCGGTGCGTTCCTTGAGCTTGACCAGCACCCATGAGTTGGCCAGCTGCCCCACCAGGAAGCCGCAAGCGGAGGCGACGACGATCTGCCAGATCGGGCCAAGGGTGCGCTCAAATGCGTCTTGCCCGTCGTAGAACTCGGCTGATGGCAATTGGATCATGACCCAGAAGCAGAACACTGCGAAGAACGCCAAGGCGAAAGTCACCAGGATTGAACGGCGAGCCGCCTTCAATCCGTAGACTTCCGCAATGACGTCGCCCAGAATGTAGGCCAGCGGGAAGAGGAAGAAGCCGCCATCGGTGATCAGCGGACCGAAGCTGACACCTTTGGAGGCGCCGATATTCGAAAGAATCACGACCGCGCCCATCAAGGTGAGCACCGTGGAGAAGTAGGGAGAACCCGAAGAAGCGAAAACCGCGTTCTTGTTTCGAATCAGATTGTTGCTGGCGTTGGAATCGCCCATGAATTTTTTCCTTGTCAAAGTGGTTCGCCAGAACATCGCTAAAGGGCACGGCCCTGCCCACGAATCAAAAGGGTGAAGGTTCCATGCCTGCGCGCTGTCCCGCTGTATTAGCACTTACGCAACAAGTATCCCATGCATAACTGCGGCCACGTTCTCACCTGTTGAAGACCAACCATGTTTCAGAAATCAAAGAATTCCAAAATTCATATCTCACTTGAATGTCTTCGAACTATAAATTCGAGGAAACAAATAGTGCAGTGATCGTCCTCCCGTACATCAGCATGAAAATTTTCCTTTTTTGAACGCGTTCAAATAATTGGTAGAATCGGATCCACCCACTTCCATCCAAAGGCTCCATGACAACGCAACCACGCACCGAAAAAGGCCAGCAGACCCAAGCCAAACTCTTGGCAACTGCCTTGGAGTGCTTTGCCACGGACGGATATAAAGCCTCGAGCATGCGTGCCATTGCTTCGAACGCAGGGGTTTCCCTGTCGCATGCGTACTACTACTTCAAGTCCAAAGAGGAGATCGTTGCCCAGCTCCTGCTGAACCTGCGCAGGGAGCAATATGATCTTTGCGCGGGGATGCTCGCAGAGGGAAATACCCTCGAAGCCAACATCCGCGCAGTACTCGACACGGGCGTCGAAGCGTTGGCTCCCTATCACGATTTCGGGCCTGCGTTCCTGCGTCTGATGCTCGCGCGCGATATGGGCAACGACGAGATTTCCAGCATTGAATTGGAGATATGGGAGAAGGTCGTTTCCGGATCCCGCCCGTTGCCCCCATTGGGCATACGACGCGATCTGCCGAAGTTCTTACTGCTGGTTTCCCGCCAGATCTTCTCGGCGTGGGCTTTCGACCAGTCGCCGCAGCAGCGCCGATCCAGACTTCTGATGAAGAACATGGCACCGGTTGCCGCCAAGTTCGCGGTGCTCTGCCGCTTGCCTGTGGTGCGCTCGCTCTTTGAAGATGTGCTGGCACTGATGGATCCAGGGCCAGCAGGGATTGCCGAGGTGTCCATGGCAGATCCTTCACCGCTGAGACGGCCGAAAGCCTCCTGAAAAGCCGCGGATTGCGCGCGTCGGCAAACACCCTGACACAGAGTTCCGTATCACCGCGTCTTAAGGCGTAAAGTCAAACATGCCGATAGGTGATCCCTAGCGAACCAAAGGAGAACGCAGCACTATGAGCGCAATGGCACGAGCACTGCCAAGCTGGACCCACGACTACGCCACGCTGCGTGATCGCATTGCTTCCTTCCCGAACCAGCACGAGATTCGTTCGGTGAATCAAGACGGCGAAGACGTGGAAATCCTCCGCTACTGGCCTGATGCTTCCTGGTCCGCGCCAAAGGACGCGCAGCGCTTGATCCTCTTGGGCACTCCCAACGACAGCACCGCTGCAGAACTCGCCACTTCGGGTTGGCAGCAAAGCACGACCATGCATCTGCTGGCCGGCAAGCCCGACGACGTCGAGCAGGTGGTCAAGCTCGCCGATACGTCCGGGCTTTTCGAGGCTCCAATGGATAACTATGACGTCGTTGAGGTGACTGACTTCGACCGTCCGGTCGCCCGAGGACGCATGCGCTACGGCGAAAACTACGGCCTGCTTACCGACCCGGACCTTTTCTCCCCCGCTGATCCCGATGCGGCTCGCCGCGCGGTACTGGCTAACTTTGCAGGCGCAGCTTTCGGCCACGGGCTGCCCTGGCTGCTGCTGGTAGCCACCGCAGAACACGCCCAGCAGCTTCCCGAAGGCTGGTCCAAAGCGACCACGCTCAGCTTCTGGCAGCACAGCTAATCCCATTCCCTACCCGCACTACCCGCAATTGAGACTATGACTAATACAAACACTGCCTCTCCAGCCATGACCCTGACCATCGCTGGTTCCGAAGCCACTGGCGGCGCAGGCGCCCAGGCCGATTTGAAGACCTTCCAGGAACTGGGAACCTTCGGCATCGTGGCTTTGACCTGCATCGTCTCCTTCGATCCCAAGGACTCCTGGAACCACCGCTTCGTTCCCGTTGACCAGCAGGTAATTGCCGATCAGCTCGAAGCCATCCAGGCCTGCTACGAGGACAAGCTCAGCACGGTCAAGCTGGGCATGATGGGCTCGCCAGCAACGATCAACACCGTTGCCACCGCGTTGAATTCCCAGCAGTGGGACAACGTACTGCTGGACCCGGTGCTGATTTGCAAGGGCCAGGAACCAGGCCACGCACTGGACACCGACGAAGCCCTCAAGGCTGCCTTGCTGCCCTTGGCTACGTTCGTCACCCCGAACCACTTCGAGGCTGAACAGCTCTCGGGAATCAAGATCACCACCGAAGATGATCTGATCGAAGCCGCCAAGAAGATCCACGAGGTCTCCGGCGCGGCGGTCCTGGCCAAGGGTGGAGTCCGCATCGCTGGCGAAGACGCCGTGGACGTTTTCTACGATGGCACGACCCTCGAGGTCTTGCGCGAGAAGAAGATCGGCGAAGTTGCGGTCTCCGGCGCGGGCTGCTCGCTGGCCGCAGCCGTAACTGCAGAGCTGGCCAAGGGCGCTACCCCGCTGGAGGCAGCCCGCACAGCCAAGGCGTTTGTCACCGAAGGCATCCGCAACCGCGTTTCTGGCAACACCCCGTTTGACGCACTCTGGCAGGGCGGCCGCCGCTAGGCCCTGGCTGCTGGAGTGTTTGCTGGCCACTGCCGTTCACGGCGGTGGCCAGCAAACTGCTTTAACCGTGATCCCAGTCATTGGCCTAAGCCAACCGCACTTGTTATGGTTATTCCGGAAGTGCTCAGAATCAATGCGTGGAGAACCACAGGAAGGAGCGGTCGGCTATGCAAGCCACTTTGACGCTCTGCCCGTTCGTCTGCGTATCGAACGGGGTTGGCAACACATTTTCCGCTTAAGGCTTCTGCCTTAGGCAATGTTCCAGTGCCCCCAATTTTTCGTTCCCTTGCAGACCTCAATACCTTGACGATTCGTGATTCCGCGCGCCCATGAAGCGCGTGCGGACTATTTGAGGATTTCCCATGCAGCCATTGACCGAAAAAACCATCCGTTCTTCCTTCATCAACGCCAGCCGCCAAGAAGCGAAGAAATTGACCCTTCCCGAAAACTTTGCCTCCCTCGAGTGGGATTCGCTGGAGTACCTGGGTTGGCGCGACCCGAAAATGATGCAGCGCGGCTACCTGCTCCACACCGACGAAGCGGGGCAGACCCGCGGCATCCTCTTGCGCCCCACCGACGGTGGCCGCAAGCCGACCAACGCCACGATGTGCGAGATGTGCCGCGATGTGAACATCCCTTGCGCGGTAGGCATGTGGACGACCAAGCGCGCTGGCCAGGCTGGACGTGACGGCAATACCTTGGGGACATTGATCTGCCTGAACTTCGAGTGCTCCCGCAATGTGCGGATCCCGCCTCCGAAGAATCCGATCTACCCGGACCCAATGGTTGTCGTTGCCGAGCGCATCCAGCTGCTCGACGAGCGCGTGCATAGCTTCCTGAACCGCCTCTAGGCAACCGCAGCCTTCAAGCCGATTCCGGCGCCGCCCGCCCAGCAAGTAGTGAACTGATGAGTAACAAAGCGTCCAAATTTTCTCAAAAATGGACGGGCCCATCAGGCCTTGCTGGGCGGGTTTGTCGCAGTGGTTCGCGGATTTTATTGTGAAATTCCCAAGCCAGCACAATATCCAGCCAAAGGTTACTATTCAATAACCCCTTGATATATGAGCTACGTCACCTAAGATTCCAGCTATGGGTATACGCACTAGCGGACGTTTACCCCGGACGATCATCAAGGCTCGCACCGCTTTTATGTCGCCCGCCCATGACGGGAGCAGCACCGCTATCCAGCCCAGCTAGGAGAATCATGGTCACTCGCCGCACGCAGAGAGTGCCGCGCCTGATTTTGGGATCAGCCACTGCGCTTGCACTGGCTGTTACCTTGTCAGGACCGGCAAGCGCAGCAGGAATCCCCCAACCAGGCGACGGCGAAAATGCCGCGTCCCTGCCAATCACCAGTTCATCAGCGCTGTCCAACCTGAAAGTCTCTGGACCTCTTGCCAAATCAACTGGTGAAGTGTCTGTTTTCGTTCAGTTCCAGGGTGATGGCGCCTTCGAGACGGTGAAGAAGTCCGGCAAGAAGAAGGACACTGCCAAGGTCAAGAAGATCGGCAAGGAGGTCAAGGCCAAGGGCAAGCAGCTGGCAGCCGAGGCCAACTCGAAGGTCATCTACACCACGCACAACGCACTGCAGGGTGTCGCACTGACCGGTGATGCCGCTGATCTGCGCAAGCTTGCACAGCGTAGCGACGTTGCCAAGATCAGCTCCATCGTTCCCAAGAAGCCCTCCAACCGCAGCTCGGTCGTTGACACCGGCGCCCTGGAATCGTGGAAGTCCCTGGACAAGACCGGTGACGGCGTCAAGGTGGCTGTACTGGATACCGGCGTGGACTACACCCATGCCAGCTTCGGCGGCCCGGGCACCTTGGAAGGCTACAAGGAAGCCCAGGCCTCCGATGAGCTGCCCGGTGCAGATTCGGGCCTGATCGACACCAACAAGTTCATTGGCGGTTGGGACTTGGTTGGCGATGACTACAACGCCGACTCCGACGATCCCACCTACCAGCCAATTCCGCATCCGGACCCTAACCCGCTTGACTGCCAAGCTGCCGGACACGGCTCCCACGTTGCCGGAACCACCGCAGGCTATGGCGTCAACGCCGATGGCTCGACCTTCACCGGGGACTATTCCTCGCTGGACGCCGACGCGCTGGCGCAGATGAAGGTCGGCCCGGGCTCGGCCCCTGACGCACAGCTCATCGGCATCCGCGTCTTCGGTTGCGGCGGCTCCTCCTCCGTGGTTGGCCAAGCACTGGACTACGTACTTGATCCGAACGGCGACGGCGACTTCTCGGACCGCGCCGACGTGGTCAACATGTCCCTTGGTTCGGATCATTCCCCGGCCAACGACCCTGAAAATGACATTGTCGACGCCCTGAGCGCAGCCGGCATCCTCTCGGTTGTCGCTTCCGGCAATGCCGGCGATGTCACCGACGTGGGCGGTTCGCCGGGCAACTCGCGTTCCTCGCTGACCGTAGCCAACTCCGTTGGCTCGCACGTCACCTTGGACAAGATCCAGGTCGATGGTCCCGACAATGTCGCCGGTTCGGCCTCGGGCCAGTACTCGGCGAACTTCAACTACACCAATGCTGATCCGGCCGCCTTGTCCGGAGAAGCAGTGATGGCTCCGGCCGATAACGCATTCGGTTGCGACGCATTCGAAGAAGGTTCACTGGAAGGCAAGTGGGTTTGGCTGCAGTGGAGCGAGAACGGCGAGTTCCCTTGCGGTTCCGGCGCCCGCTTCAACAACGCTGAAGCCGCCGGTGCCACCGGTGTCCTCTTGGATGCAGAAAGCAACTTGTTCGATGCAGGCATCGCCGGCAACGCGACCATCCCGGGTGCGCAGTTCACCTTGGACGAGTCGAACAAGCTGCGCCCAGCAGCTGAAGCTGGCACGCTGCAGGTTACCCTGTCCCCCGAATTCGTTGGCGGTTCCTCCAGCGAGTCCGGCGTTGCAGACACGCTGAATTCCTCTTCATCGCGTGGCGTCCACGGTTCCAACGGCGTGGTCAAGCCGGATGTGGCTGCCCCAGGTACCCAGATCGGCTCGGTTGGCGTGGGCACCGGTACCGGCACCGCCGTGATGACCGGTACCTCGATGGCCACTCCATTGGTTGCTGGTATCGCCGCGCTGGTTCTGGAAGACAGCGACTACACCCCATATGAAGCCAAGAGCATCATCATGAACACCGCGGCCACCGACATCAAGGCCGCCAATGGCGAAGCCTACGGTCCGAACCGTGTTGGTTCCGGTCGCGTGATGGCCGATGCAGCACTCCAGAGCCCTGCTTTCGCCTACGATTCCGAGGCAGCGGATCTGACCAGCGTGGTCTTCGGCGTTATCGAGCTGGGAGGCAAGAAGCCGTTCAGCGCGCAGCGCGAAATCACCATTGAGAACACCAGCGGCAAGGCGCAGAGCTACGACGCCAACTACGTGGCCGCTACCGAGATCCCAGGCGCAAGCTTCACCTTGGATCGCAGCAGTGTCACCGTGCCGGCCGGCGGCAGCGCCAAGCTGAACGTCACCCTGAGCGTTGACCCGCAGCAGTGGGCCAAGACCATCGATCCAACCATGGCTACCAGCCAGTCCGGTCTGGCTCGTGCCTGGGTTGCCGATGCCAGCGGTCGCGTCGAGCTGACTGCCAGCAATGCTCCGACCCTGCGCATTCCAGTCCAGGCAGCTCCCAAGCTGGCTGCTGACATGGAGGGCAAGCTCAAGAAGCTGAAGAAGGGCGCGGATACCACCACCCTGAGCCTGAAGGGCAAGGACATCACTGCTGGCGAGGGCGCTACTTCGGTCACCTCCCTGCTCGGCGCCTTCGAACTGGGTGCTTCGAGTGAACGCGGCGACGATTCGCTGGACAGCATCCCGGCAGCCCGTTCCGTGGACCTGCAGCACGTTGGCGCATCGAGCACCGCTGCCCGCACCGGTGTGGCTGACGGCCTGCTGAATGTCGGCATCTCCACCTGGGCCAACTGGGCCCACCTGGCTGGCGGCACCGAGCTGGATGTCGAGATCGATACCAATGGCGACGGCGAAGCCGACTTCGTTACCTTCAACGCCGCATTCGACGAAGTTGACCTTGACCTGGCAGCAACCTTCAACCTCGCCACCGGCGAGCAAGTTGACCTGCAGCCAGTGAACGGCATGCTCGGCGATGTCGATACCAACACCTTCGACACCAATGCAGCGGTCTTCCCGATCTCCCTGTCAGCCCTGGGGCTCGATGAGGATTCGTCGGAGATCTCCTACCGTGTGCTGGGCTACTCCTGGTACAACACCGATGAGAACGGCTCGATGATCCCGGTTGACCAGACCGACTGGATCGACTTCAACGTGGCAGCGCCACAGGTTGATTTCGGTGCAGAAGGCACCTTGTTCACCGATCTGTCCGGGACCCAGATCCCGGTGACCGTTGCAGACAGCACCAAGGCATCGAAGGCACTGTTGCTTCACCTGCACAACGGCAATGATGACCGTGCACAGGTTCTGGAAGTAACTGACGGAAAGAAGAAGGGCAAGAAGTAGGCCTTCCACCTCCCAAGAGCAGGCCCGGGGCACTTCCTAGCGAGTAAGGAAGAGCCCCGGGCCTACACCTTTAAGATCCAGCTGTGCAGCTTATTGCATGCGCAGCTTCTCTTCGAGAACCAGTACTGCGGCTTCTCTTACCTGGGCCGCGAATTTCCCATCGGCCTTGGCCTCGGCTGCCAGGGCCTTCGCCATGGTGATGGCCGGAGCCGATTTTACGCATAGCGGAACAGTTCCGCCGGCGGCCACGAACTTCACTGCGCGCTCGCCCACCGGCAGGTAGCCGACCTGCTTGGCTTCACAGAGATCATCGGAAATCACGATTCCCCCATACCCCATTTGCTCACGCAGCAATCCGGTGATGATCTTCGAAGAGAACGGTGCATCATTCTTTCCATCGAGCCGGGAGTAGCGGGCGTTGGAGACCATGACCCAGGACTTGCCCTGCTCGATAGCCTGCTCGAATGGCTGCAGATCGCTGGAGTCCGCATCGATCTTCGTATCGGTCACTTTGGTACTGGTATCGGTGTTCCCAGCGACCCGGCCCAATCCGGGGAAGTGCTTGACTACCGGTTGCACGCCTTCGGAGCGCAGCGCTTCGTTCACCGTCGAAATGGCCTTGGAGACCCCCGAGGCGTCATGCGCGTATTCGCGGCCAAAGTAGCCGATGGGTGCGTTGCCGGTGCCGATACTGGCCGGAACAACGTCCGCCACCGGAGCCAGATTCACGTTGATGCCGGCTTCAGCCAGTTCTTTCCCGGCGGCGCCCACTTCACGCTCCAGCTTCGATACAGGCCACCCTCCCTGCGTCAACGCAGTCGGCAGTTCGGTGAAACCGGGGCCCTGGAGCACCCGGACAAAGCCCCCTTCCTGATCGGTGGCCACCCAGACCGGCAATTGCCCGGGAATGCCGGACTCCAAGCCCTGGGTAATTTCCTGGACCTGGGCGGCGGTCTGCTTCACCGGCAGTTGCGAACGGCCACGCAGGAAGACATTGGAAATTCCCTGCTTCTTCATCGCAGAAATTTCCGCAGCGGTTGCTCCTGTTGCCGGGACACCGGCCATCACGAGGCTCGCTGCCTGTTCGCTGGCGCTCAGCTCGCCGGCTAGCGCTTCTGCTTGCTGGCGCAGCGAGGGTTCCTGGCTGCGGCTAGGCGATGGGCTTTCTTCTGCCCCGGAGTTGCCGGACGGGCTGGGAGTTGCCTGCTGCGCAGGAGTCCTCGTACTGCTCGGGCTGCTGGAGCTGCCCTCGGACGTGCTCGAAGCTGCTTCTTGGGCATTCGGCGCACTGCAGCTAGCGAGCATCACCGTCATCAGGATTCCGACTGACATGAGCTGCTTGGCACGGGTAGTCATGAGATCATCCTTCCACCGTAAACTGCGAAGTTGCCGAAGAGCCGAGAACCTTTTGCCGTTGGCAGAACGCTAGGCACGCACCACCAGCAGTTCATCCCAGTCGGTGGTGTAGCGCTGCGAAATATGCTCTCGTTTCATTGACCATTCAGGGATTTTGGCCATCCCGGCATGCCCCAGGCCAATGGATTTGGCACCGAATCGAAGGGAGATATCCTGGACTACCGAAGAGACGTTCTCTTGTTCCTCGGCAGCCGGATCGGGACTCTGGCCAAAGAGGTCCAGCTGTGGCTCGCCCGGAGAATCGCTGAGCCCGGAGAGGATCACTCCCCCGCGAACATAGTCCATTCCCGGTTTCATCAGATCCCGCATGGCGGCAATTGCCAGCTTGCTGAGCACGATGGGATCCCGCGTCGGACGCGGCAGGCGCACCTGGGCACTGGGGAATGAGGCTTCTCCCCGGGCGAAGCGGCTGGTGCCCGCGGTGACGGTAAGCAATGAAGCGTACAGGCCTTCGCGCGCCAAGCGGCCGGCAGCCTTCTGCGCATAGATGGACATGACTTCTTCCATCGCTTCATAGGTGCGCACCGGCGTGGAGAAGGAACGGGTGAACATGACCTGGCCGCGATCCGCGCGTTCCTCCACCGGACCAATGCAACGTTGCCCGTTGAGTTCGAAGACCGTGCGCTGCAAGACGACAGAAAACTTCTTGCGGATCGCCAATGGGTCAGCTGCTTGCAGGTCCGCGATGGATTCAATGCCCATGGCTGCCAGCTTGGCACCGGTTTTGCGGCCCACACCCCAGACATCGGTGACTGGAACCCGGTTCAGGATACTGCCCAGGACCTCGGGATCCATGAGCTGCTGGACGCAGACTCCGCCCAGTCCCGGATTGTGCTTGGCAATATGGTTGGACAGCTTCGCCAGGGTCTTGGTGGATGAGACACCCACGCAGACTGGCACCCCAATAGTCTTGTCAATGGCGGCACGGATCTGGGCCGCGGTGCTGCGCACCTGTTCCAGGTTGCCTTCCAGGCCGACGAAAGATTCATCGATGGAATACACCTCGTGCCAGGTCCCGAAGCGTCCGAGCAATTCCATGACACGGGCAGAAATATCCCCGTACAGTTCATAGTTGCTCGACCGCACCGCAAGGTTGTGGGAGTCCATATAGCGTTGGACCTTGAAGAAGGGTTCTCCAGTAGGAATGCCCAGATCCTTGGCTTCCTGGGAACGGGCCACCACGCAGCCGTCATTGTTCGACAGCACCACCACGGGACGATTGCGCAGCGAATAGTCGAAGGCCCGCTCGCAGGAGACGTAGAAATTGTTGACGTCCACCAGGGATACGTGGTCAGCGGACATGATGCAGGCACCTGGTAATGACGCCGAAGACACTGACCTCATCGCCTTCGGCCAGTACCACGGGCAGGGGCGATTCATCGCTGAGCAGCCCAACCTCGTGGCCGTCAATCTGCCAGCGGCGCACCAGCATCTGCCCGTTGAGGTTGACGATGACCACAGAGCCGTGGCGCACGGCCAGCGATCGGTCCACGATCACTTCATCGCCGTCGAAGATGCCAGCTGACCGCATGGCGTGGCCCGAGACGCGCATGATGAAGGTGGAGACACGATCACGGACCAGCAACCGGTTCAGGTCCAGTCCACCGTCAAAATAATCGCGTGCTGGCGAGGGGAAACCCATCGCGGATACCGCTTGGACCGGCCCTTGGGTTGCTCCCGGAGGCATCAGCTCCTGTTCTTCAGCCACACCCCACCACTTTCTAGTACAAATATTCGAATACTTGAATTGTAGCGCGTTATCCAGCAACCTTCATGTTTCCGGCGAGCGCGCTACCCCCGGGACTCCGTAGCAGAGGTCCTCCCATGGACCCTGGCCTGCGCTTTCCAGCTGTACAGCGCGGCGGATACAACGATAACCAGCAGCGTCGCGGCACCGGAGATCACGATGATTGCCCTGGCCGGGCCAATCAGCAATCCCGGGGTGCCGATGAGATAGCCCAATGCGACCATGATGTTGATGAGCATCCGCAGCTGCGCCCAAGCAGCACCATGGCGGGATTCCGGCACGTATTCGTAAATGGCTGTTCGCACTCCAGTATTGTGCAGTCCATTGCCCAGCCCGCCAGCAAGGAACACCAAGGCCAGGCCAGCCGCGTTGGACCAGAGCCCTTCCGTGAGGATCGCGGCGCCCACCAGCCCTCCACCGAGCAGAATCGGCAAGGCGCTTCGGGTACCGAAGCGGCGATTGCCTCCCAGCAGGGAACCGAACACTGCGCCCACGGACCAGGCACCGAGCAATACCGCATATCCAGTGTCGTTATCGGTGATCCCGCGCAGGTAGAACACCCCCGAAACGCCTTCTGCTGCGGTAAACAGCACGATCGCCGCCACCGGCAGCAGCAAGATCCGCAATTGTGGATTGCGCGTCAATGCAGCTCCACCGGGCGATACCGGTCCACCCTGATCCGGCTCGTTCGCTGCGTCTGTTCCTGTCCCGTTGGCGGCTTGCGAGCGGGACAGGAAGATGGCCGCCAGGGCCAGTGCCAGGAATCCTGCCGCCGCGTACCAAAGCACCGCGCCGATCCCCGATTTCGCGAAGACGAGCGAAGCTATCGCCGGCGCGATGATTCCCGCCAGGGACGTCGCTACGACAAGGAAGCTGCTGGCACGAGCAATGCTGAAGCCTCCGCGGATGCGCGGAACGATCTTGAAAATGACCGCTCCGTTAACCACCGCGCAAATACTGGCCACAGGCATCAAGGCGAGGCTCGCGAAGATATTGGAGGCAATGGCCATCACCGCGAAAATCGCCACATGCACGCACAGGTTCAGGATCCACACCCTGAAAAGGCCTGCCCCGTCCACCCAACGCCCTATAGCCGGGGCGGCAAGGATCGGCGGAACCAAGCCGGCGAGGAACAACGCGGTTACGCCCCAGGACCCCAACTGATCCGCGGATTCCAGGGTCAAGGCAAAGACCGCCATGCCCTCGCCGAGCATGGAGAGCAATGCAACCACGCAGAACAGGACACAACGCGCCGAAGACTGCACCTGGCCCCCTTCCTCCGCGCGCATGCCACGCTGGCCTAAAGGTTCTAGTCTATGGGTAGGGGGATTCGCCTCCGAGGACATATCGCGCCAAAGGAGTCTCGTGAAAGTATTACTGGTCAGCTGCGGAGATGTCGCCACCGAGGCAGGACTGCGGCTCCAGCAGGAGGGCCATCGCGTCACCGGCTGGCGGCGCAACAGCCAGAAGCTGCCCGCAGGATTTACCGGCCACAGCGTAGACCTGCTCGATGCCGCCCAGTGGCCAAGCATCGATCCGCAGACCGAAATCGTCGTGCTCACTCCCGTGCCAGCCACCCGCGATGCCGATGGCTACACGCGCGGCTATCTGCGGGTCGCCAAAGAACTGGCTTCACGGCTGGCAGCCCAATGCCCCAATCTTCGCCGGCTTATCTACATCTCCTCCACCGCAGTGATGGGCGGCGCCAACGGAGAACTCGTCGACGAATCAGCACCGCTTGCCCCAGCTAGCCCCACCGCGCAGGTCCTTGCGCACACCGAGGCAGCGCTCGCCGGCAGCGGCCTGCCGGTAACAATCCTGCGGGCGTCGGGAATCTACGGCCCGGGCCGCACCCGGCTCATCGATCACGTCACCGCCGGAACCGCACAGATTCCCGCGGGCTCGCATTGGACCAACCGCATCCACCGCGATGACCTGGCCGCGGCCATCGTTCACGTTGCGGCGCTGGGAGAGCAAGCCGCTGGCCTCTACCTGGCCAGTGACAGCACCCCAGCCCAGCTAGGCGAGGTCTACCAATTTTTGGCCAAGGAACTTCATTTGCCTGCGCCGGAAGAGGCAGGACAAGCCCCGGCACGACGTGCTGCCGACCGCCGGCTCGATAATTCCAAGCTGCTAGCCAGCGGGCTTGAACTGCAGTATCCGGGATTTACCGAAGGCTACCGCGCGATCCTTGCCGGGACATCAACCCGCCATGCCTAAAGCGCGTAAAAGACAGCCTTAAAGGAAAACCGGCTTGCAGCGCATCGCCATGATGCACCGCAAGCCGGTTGTTTTATTTCGTTCCGGGTGTAGACCGAAACGCTTAGAACCCCTTGCGCAAGGGGTTGAAGTGCCGGGCGATGCCTGGAACCTGCTGGCCAGCAATCTGGGCAGCCAGGATCTTGCCAGTCAGCGGTCCCAGCGCAACGCCCCACATGCCGTGGCCGCCGCCAACCGACACGCGCGAGGATCCGGTCTGGCCAATGAGTGGCATGCCGTCCGCGGTGCATGGGCGTCCACCCACCCATTCTTCTTTGCGGTTCTCCCAGTTAATCCCCTGGTAGACCGGGGTCGCAGCGGCAACGATGGCCTCAATGCGCTTCGGCTCCAGCTTGTGGTTGGCGTCGCGGAATTCCATGGTGCCGGCGATGCGGAAGCGATCGCCCAGCGGGGTGCAGGCAACGCGCTGGGTCGGGAAGTAGATCGGGTGCGTTGGCATGTGCTCCGGCTCCACGGTGAACGAGTAGCCGCGGCCTGCCTGAACCACAACGTTCACACCGAACTTGCTGGCCATGTCGGTCATCCAAGCACCGGTAGCCAGCACCACGTGATCCGCGGTGATTGAACGGCCTTCGGAACCGATGACGGTGACCGAGCCGCCATTGTCGCGCACATCGGTGACGTTGAAGGCTCCGATGATGTCGCCGCCGCGGGCGATGACGGATTCGGCCAGTGAATCCATGAACTTCGGCGGGTTGATGTAGCGCTGGTTCTTGATGGCTACGCCCGCAGCGACCTTATTGGACAGGGTCGGCTCGATGCCGCGCAACTCGTCGCCGGTGAGCAATTCGTAATCAACTTCGCCGCCGGTCTTCTCGATCATCTCGAATTCATGCAGCAGCGCATCGCGGTCGCTGAGCGAGGTGAATCCGGTCAAGAATGGATTTGCCGGCTTGGTCGGCTCCTGCACGCCCGGCCCTGCCGAAGTCGCCTGCGCGATTTCGTCGAAGGCATCCAAACCGGTTGCGCCGATTTCCGAGTAGACCCGCATGGCTTCTTCCCACTTCTTCGGGGTCGAGTGCCAGGCAAAACCGATCAGGAAGCGGAGCAACTTGGCATCGGCCTTCAGCGGAATGTACAGCGGGGATGCCGGGTCGAGCATCATCTTCAGGCCGTTCTTGAAAATTGCAGGCTCCGCGATGGGCAGGGTCAGAGCCGGGGTCAACCAGCCGGCGTTACCCCAAGAGGAACCGGACGCGACGCCGCCGCGATCCACGACGGTAACCTTAATGCCAGCTTCCTGCAGGTACCAAGCGGTCGACAGGCCAACAAAGCCAGCGCCTACAACAACGACATGATCTGGCACGCCTACTCCAGCCATGATCCACTCTCCTAGCATTTCGACGGCCTCTCCACACGAGCCCGCATGTCTTCACTGTCGCGCGATCCCCAGGGAAAATCAACGCGTCCTGACGATTCGACGGTGAGCGCCACCACACCGGCAGGAGGTTCGTGTTTCTTGCGGTAAATGATTGCCTATTCCGAACTTTCAACAAGTACTTCCTCCCGTACGGGCACTTTCCCCAGAGGCTGCATCACTATCGCCCATCGGGAACTTCGCCTCCAGCGCGTCCTGCGTAGACTGGAGAGAAGCGAATTACCAATCCCGCCGATCAGCCATTTCTAAGGAACTGCACCACACTCATGGCCTCACGTAAACCAGCCAAGAAGAAGCCTGCCCAGGGTCATCCAGCCCGCCGTTCCGGCGCCAGCAGCGTGCCTTTTGAATCCGAAGTGCGCCAAGCTCTTCAGCCATTCAAGTCCTCGCTCTTCCGCCACTTCCACGAAGAGGGCCAGGCAGCCAGCGAGACCCGCGCAGCGCTCGAAGGGCTCACTACCCTGCTGACCGTGCATGCCCAGTTGCGCCAGAGCGTTGACGTCAAAACCCTGGATCCGACGATTCTGGGTGAACAGCTGGGCCACTTGACGTCGCTGGGCAAGGAAGTTTCGGAAGCCAGCGCTGCGATCCTCAAGCATTACCTGACTTTCCTGGGCACGACCGCTAATTTCGGCGGAAGCGTGGATGACTTCAAGCAGACTTTCGAATTCCTCTCCCGCATGGCTGGCGATTCACCCATCGTGGCACCCTATCTCGAAGATGATGAGGCCAACGGCAGCCTCGAAGCGATGCCCTTCGTTTTTGCGGCTCGCGAGTTGATCAACTGGGTTGGCGAAGGCAAGCCGACCACCCCAGCTGGCGTACTCACCGGCGATACGCTGCAGGATGCGGCCAGCGCGCTGGGCCTGTTCGTCAAGGTCGATGAATCCGCCGGCGTTCCAGAGGATGCCCAGTGGGAGCCGGAAGACGGCACTGCCGTTTCTTCGCTAGCCGACATTCCACGCCTATCGGCATACTGGGACGCCCTGATCGGCACGGCCATGCTGCGCTACCAGGAACCGAACGCAACCCCAACCGAGTCGCTCAGCGATGCGCTGCTGGCATCCAGCGGACAAGGCGCCCGCTTGGTCAAGGAGCTGATTGCAGAGGTTCTCTACTCGCACATCCTGATCAACACCTTGGAGCAGCCGGGCAAGGCGCAGATCGCCGAGATGGTGGCCGGCGTGTTGAGCAATGCCGCATCATCGACACCGCCACGTGCCGAGTTCGCGTTGCAAGTTCCGACCGAAGATGACCTTCCCGCCGAGCAGCATCACCTGATTGCCAGCCTTGAGGAGGTTGTCCCCCAGGTCGAGTCCCTGCTGCGCGTCTTTGAACGCGAAGGCCTTGTCGAGATTAATGACGAGATCACGATTCCTGTGGTCTTGCGCTCTTCACTGGAACGAGCGCTGGCCAAGGTTTCTGATCATGTTTTGAAAGACACCCAAGAGGCAGAGGCTTCCGAGGCTTAACCACCAGCAACGGCAAAGGGTGCGAGAACTAATTCGAGTTCTCGCACCCTTTGCCGTTGATTCATCGACTAGCCGATGCGCGTGGCCAGCTCGGCGTCGTGCCACGGCAGGCGATCGAACCATGGGCCCCGCTTGGTTCGCCGGCCTTCACGGCCAAAGAATCTGCGGTTGCTTCTGCGTTGATCGCAGCATCTGCCGTCTTGCTATCAAAGCCGCCCTTAGGCTCCACGGCCAGGCCTTATTGTTGCCAAACAACCGTATCTGCCTGGGTACTCATGCGCTCTCGCTTCCCAGACAGGAAATGCTCTCCATAGGCGCAACACCCCGCCACGCAGGCCCATTCCGACCTGAGGTGTGAGGCAGAACGCAGAAACACGGGCTGGGTTTAAGTTATAAAAGGTACGTTGCATTACTGACAGACAACGGCGTGCGATGGGGGCACAGCGCCGATGAAAGATCAGTCCGTTTACGCAATGCAACGTACCTTTTAATCACCCTCGGATCCTTAGTGATGCCACTCGCAAAACACCACCAAGTACCTTCCCGGTGATCGGTCTTCACCGATACATGTCTAACTTATCGCGTCCTGCGAAAATCCGAAATCATACTTTAGTAGGAGGGTAGGGGTCAGAACGGGATGCTTGCGCGCAGTGCCCAAACACCGTTTTCGGAACTGGTTGCAAACTTTCCACCAAATGCACGCATCCTGTCACCCATGCCAATCAGGCCTGTCCCGCCTTCGGGCAACCCACTCGCCTTCTTGTCGAAATTCCCCATCTGATTAGTAATTTCCAGGATGCCCTCTGCCCCTTGGACCGTGAGTTCGAAGGTGCACTTCCCGCCCAAGGCACCGTGCTTTATCACATTTGTTGTACCTTCTTGCATGACCCGATAAATCGCAGTCTGTGCAGAACGGGGTAATTCGGAAATTTTCTCGTCAGTGGTGGAGCTCACCTCGAAATTTGCCTCTTTTAGCCTCTGAACGAAAAGTTCTGCACCCTGAAGCGCGTAAACAGTAGTAGCGGCCGGCTTATCAATGCCCTGGGACGAGGGATCTGCCATGGTCCCATCAGCCCTCAGGACATTGAGCATCAGGCGTAAATCGTGCAAAGTCTCAGTACTCAGTTTGGCGATGACATCCAGAGCTTCGAGGGCCTTCTGACCATCGTTTGCGAACTTCGCGGCCTTCGACTGCATGGCCACGACCGTGATGTCATGCGCGACAATATCGTGCAGATCCCGGGCAATGTTCTTTCGCTCCCGGTCGACAGCAAGACGAGTCTGCTCTTTGACCGTATGCATTTGCCGAAGAGCGAGCTCGTTCTTCTCGCGCAGCAAGTAAATATTCCTCGTTAAGAAGAACGCCATCGCCGTCAACGGGGCAATCCCGACAAGCAGAACCGCGTCTTGCCCGGACTGGATGCCGAACTGCACCATCCACGCTGCGGACAAGGTTAGGAATAAGGCCCTAACGCTCATGGCACTGGCCGTAGCTGCCAGCGCCGAAAAAATCATGAATGAAACGACAGTCCAGAAGAACAAGGCGCCGTCCGTGAGGAAGAAATAGGCAACTGCCACAAACAACCCGACGGATACGGCAACCCAGCGAAGACCAAGCGCAAGAATTGCGCACAGTCCTACGCCGAGCAACGCGCCTCGAACCGAAATATCCGACGAACCACTAAATCCGTCTTCCAGCAGAGTCACGAACTCACTACTGGAAACCGCGATCAGAACCGCAATACCAGTCCAAACAATGACACCCCGACCAGCGAAGAGCTTGGTCAGGGTGTCCTTTAGTCGTCCAGTCATATGCCGAATAATTCCCGGCTCAGATGATCAAGTCAAATAAACCGCGTTATGGGCAGGCGACGCCGTAGCGTTTGCAGAACCACTCCGAGAAGGCTGAGCCAAAGCCAGCAGGAGTAGCAACGTTGCCACTGCTGGAGGCTGGAGAGCTCGCGGCAGATGCAGGAGCTGCCACGGCGGTCAATGGTGCCAGAACTAATGCTGCTACGGCCAGCATTTTCAAACCCTTCATATCAAACTCCACATCAGATCAACTTATATACTTTCAGGTGAACAGGCCAACATGAGGCCACCCGCATCGAATCAGAGGAATCAGATGGAACAAATAAAGGTCCTTATTGTCGATGATGAACCTCTAATTCGGCATGCGTTGGGCACAATCCTAGCAACAGACCCCGGAATTGTAACGGTTAATTCTGTTGAAAATGGACAGGCCGCCGTCGAGTATTGCAGCGGCAATCAAGTGGACGTTGTGCTCATGGATTTGCAGATGCCGATAATGGACGGGGTTAGCGCTACTAAAGCAATCAAATCTGCCGAAGACAGCCCCTCCGTGCTTGCTATTACCGCCTTTTCTTCTGACGACTACCTGGTTCCGGTACTGACCGCTGGGGCCAGCGGATACTTGGTAAAAGACTCTGAACCAGATGAAATTATTCATGCGATCCATGCCGTTCACCAAGGAACTGCAGCCATTTCCCCGTCGGTTTCTTCTGATCTAGTTTCTGCGGTTCGCGAAGCTTACCGGGATAATTCCCAAGACATTCAAGAACTGGCCTATGACTTGGGAATTACCAATCGGGAATTCGAGATTCTAAAACTGCTCGCACGCGGGCTAAACAATACCGAGATTTCAAGAACTCTGACTATTTCCGAAACTACGGTTAAAACCCATATGGCGAAGATTTTCGTTAAGCTGAATGTTCGCGATCGGGTCCAGGCTCTGGTTGCGGCCGCGCGTATGGGCCTTATCGACATCCCCAAAGACTAGCGCCTGCTTTCCAGCTATTAGTGTGAAGTCAACCTCTTTGACACCTTGCCCGGCTGGTTCGGGAATATCTGCGCGCCATATGCGTTGAACATGAGCATAGACCGCTCAAGTTTCTATTAGGAGGCTCACTTGCCAGCATTTTTCGGCGCACCGTCAGATGGCTCGTTTGAGGAATTCCTCTCTCGATTCCTGTCTTCACGTGCTCAGGCAGCACGTCCCATCGACCTCACGCGCCTCCTTTCCGCCCGCACCCACGAAGCGGTAGCCACCGCGGCAGCGATTTCCCAGGAGCATGGCCACGACGAGATTGATTCCCTGCACCTCCTGATGGCTCTGCTGCGCACCGAACCAGTCGGCGAGCACCTGACCGCCATGGGTATCGACATCGAGGCTTTGAGTGCAGATGCCATCGCGCGCATGCCCAAGTCCCAGGAGAAGGGCGAGAAGCCATCCCACCTATCGTCGGCAGCTCAGCGCAGCCTCTTTGACGCCTATCAGGTTGCTCGTAACTACGGTTCGACCTACATCGACCCTGATCATCTTTTCCTGGCCTTCGTTTTCAACCCGGAATCTCCGGTCAGCCAGCTCCTGGCGCAGCACGGCATCACCGGCCAGTCTTTGCAGCAAGCCGCCATGGAGCAGGCCCAGCGTGGCCAAAACGATGCCCAGAACCAGTCCGATTCCGAGTCCGACGTGTCCATGCTCGAACGCTACGGAACCGATCTGACCCTGCTGGCCTCCGACGGCCAGATTGATCCGGTGATCGGACGCAAGGAGGAACTGGATCAGGTTATTGAAATCCTGGCCCGTCGCACCAAGAACAACCCTGTGCTGATTGGCGAGGCAGGCGTGGGCAAGACCGCCATTGCCGAAGGACTGGCCCGCGCCATCATCGATGACCAGGTACCAGCCCAACTGCGCAATGCGGCCTTGATCTCCATTGATCTTCCGGGCATGCTCGCCGGAACCCGCTACCGCGGAGATTTCGAGCAGCGGCTCACCGGCCTGCTCGACGAGGTAGCCGCAGCCGAGGGGCAGGTGCTGATATTCATCGATGAGATGCATCTGCTGGTCGGTGCAGGCTCTGGCGAGTCCGGCAATATGGACGCCGCAAATATCCTCAAGCCGCGTTTGGCGCGTGGCGAGCTGCACATGATCGGCGCCACTACGCTCGATGAGTTCCGCAAGGTGGAGAAGGACAGCGCGCTGGCTCGGCGCTTCGGCAAGGTTACTGTCGCCGAGCCGTCGGAGGAAACGGCGCTGGCCATTTTGGACGGCCTGCGCGAATCCTACGAGGATCACCACCAGGTGCAGTACACCCCCGAAGCGCTCAAGGCCGCGGTGACGCTCTCTGCCCGCTACTTGAACGACCGCCAGCTTCCTGACAAGGCCATCGACTTGATCGATATCGCCGGTGCCCGGCGGTCCATCGCTGCTGGAGATGCCGAGGATGTGCAGTCCCTGCGTGCCGAATTGGTAGACGCCGAGCGTGAGAAGTCACGCGCTATCGGCGAGGAACGATTCGAAGAAGCTGGCGCATGGCGTGACCACATCGTGGAAATGACCGCGCGCATCAAGGCTGCTGAGGAGGCCGGCGATGCAGGGGTCACCCGGGTAGTGGATGAGAAGCAGATTTCGGAAGTGATCTCCCGATCCACCGGCATCCCCACCTCGCGCATCTCGGGAGATGACAAGGCGCGCTTGGCTTCGCTGGAAGATTCCCTGCATGCTTCGGTCATCGGCCAGCACGATGCCGTTGCCGCTGTGGCACGCGCCGTGCGTCGCAACCGTACCGGAATGTCGCCAGCAGGTCGCCCCATCGGCTCGTTCCTTTTCCTGGGTCCCACCGGCGTCGGAAAGACCGAACTGGCCAAGGCCCTGGCTGCAAACCTCTTCGGTTCGGCCGAATCGCTGGTTCGCGTCGATATGAGCGAATACGGTGAGAAGCACACCGTGGCGCGCCTGATTGGCGCACCTCCGGGGTACATCGGCCATGACGAGCCCGGCCAGCTGACCGAGAAGATCCGCCGCAACCCGTACTCGGTCGTGCTGCTCGATGAAATCGAGAAGGCCCACCCGGACGTGTTCAACGTGCTGCTGCAGGTACTCGATGACGGCCGGTTGACCGACTCAGCCGGGCGCACTGTCGATTTCTCCAACACGCTGATCCTGATGACCAGCAACCTCGGCGGCGAGTACTTGGCCAACAAGGCCGGAAACTTCGGTTTCACCTCCGCCAATGCCACCAGCGAGGCTGGAGAAATCCGGGCCAAGGTCATGGGCAAGGTACGCGAGTTCATGCGCCCAGAGTTCCTGAACCGGCTGGACGAGGTACTGCTGTTCTCCAAGCTCTCGCAGTCCGAGATTGGCCAGATCGTCAAGCTGGTCATCGCCGAGACCGAAGCTCGCTTGGTGGACCAGGAGCTGAAGCTGGAGGTGAGCGACGCTGCCGTGCAGTGGCTGGCAAACGAAGGCTACGACCCCGAGTTCGGCGCTCGCCCGCTGCGCCGGCTGGTACAGCGCAAGGTACAGGATGCCATTGCCGACCTGCTGATCAGTGATTCGCTTGCCGCTGGTGACACCGTTTCGGTGGACTATGCCGCTGGCACGCTGAAGGTGCAGAAGAAAGTCGAGATGCCGACTCCACCTGCTCACAACGAGCACGCGCCAAACTACTTCGATAGCTAGGCCGGCATAGCCCATAAAGGGGCTTGCTTGCTCGGGACTTCCGTCCCGGCCAAGCAAGCCCCTTTTCTTCACTTAGAAAGTGCGCTAGTCAGCTGCAGAAATGCAGTCAACCTCTAGCTAAGCAGGAAGACTCCCGGTACCTTTGACTGCATGGCGAACATTGGAATGATCACCCTTGATGCCCTTGACGAGAAAGCTGCCTCGGCTTGGTGGAGGGCTGTTCTGGGCGGGAAATATCTGGGCCAGTACCCGGGGTTCACCATGATCAGCGTCCCTGGCTTCAGCGCGAGGTTGGGGTTCCAAAAAGTTGATGAGATCACTGCCGGCAAGAACCGGGTTCATCTCGACTTGGAAGCAAGCACGAGCCGCGAGCAGGAAGTCGCCCGTTGCACAGCCGCTGGCGCAACACGCGTTGAGGACCACACCGAAGATCCCACTTTTGGCTGGACCATTATGCGCGATCCTTACGGAATCGTCTTTTGCATTTCCGACCCACACGAGGACTGAGGACATGTCGCTGTTCGCCAGGAAATCATCGGAGGCTTCGACCCACCGGGTGCAGATCCATTTTGCCCAGCCGATGACCGAACGCCTGCGCAAAGATCATGAGGCGGGCCTGCTCGATACATTGTTGCCCAAATACAAGTCTTCCGGAACCATCATCAGCACCAAGACCACATTGGACGCGGCCGAGGAGCCGATCTCCAGCGACATTAACCTTGAAGTGGCCACCCCCGAACCGAAGAAGCTGTTTTCCGAATTGCTCTCTTCGCTCATCGATGGAGGACTGGGGCATGGTTCCTGGCTGATTATTGATGGACAACGCACCGAAGTAGGCGGCAGCGAGTACGTTTTGCTTCGAACCAGGCTTGGGGCCGAATCGGAATCGGATCTGGAGCCAACAGTCAGGGCCCTGCAGCATGCATTGGGTGACGGCGAAATCGGATGGCATGAGGATGTCTACTACCGGCATGATGGCCCGGTGTTCGTTTACAACGGCGACTCCGCCCAAGCCATCATCCACACATTGGAAACAGAACTGGTGAAGCATCCGTTGCTGAGCAACGCGGAGATCCTTTCGGTTTCCCCGCAACAGTAAAAGGACTCGATGGAACTCTCCACCACTAAGGTGCCTTCCGAGGAACAAATACTCTCGCTCTACAACGCGGTGGGCTGGAGCGCCTATACAGACAACCCAGACGTACTATTCGAAGGCCTGAAGAATTCAGCATGCGTAATCTACGCCTACGACGTAGACCACCAGTTAATCGGCCTTGTGCGCGTGGTCTCGGATAATGCCACCATCTGCTACGTCCAGGACATCCTGGTGCGTCCATCTACGCATCGCCCCGGCGTAGGCCGTGCTTTGTTCTCTGCCGTACTAGTGAAATATGAGCATGTGCGTCAGCTGGTCCTGATCACCGATGATGAACCCGGGCAACGTGCCTTCTACGAATCCATGGGGCTCACGGAAGCGTCGGATTTCCGTCCCGGTGCAATCCGGACCTTTGCCAAATTCTCGTAACAGCTCTCCCTTCGCTGCCTGGCCTGTATAGACTGACCATTCATCGATAATGAGGAGTTATTCTTGCGCACCCGTTCGGTCATTGCCCTGTCATCGTTGGCTTTGCTTCTAGCAGGGTGCAATGCAGCTCCCGAACAAGCAGCGCCAGCCGATTCGAGGGCGGCTTCCGTCGCTGGCTCCACTCCGGCGGCACAGCCCGCGGCCGAAACCGGTGAACCCGGTGAAACCGCCCCCGAGCCTGGACCCGCGGAGTTGGACGCCAACGCCAATTCGGGACAGGCCTGGGCAGATTCCAAAATTGAGATGTGGAAAGAAAACTCTGGCATCAAGTCCACCAAAGGCTTCTTGTATCCCTACAACCTAATGACTTCTTGGGAATCTCCAGCACCTGGTGCCATCAATATCTTCTTGGATAACAGCATGAAGTTTGGAACCCAGATGCGGGAAAGCTACGAAACCAACGAGGATGAGCTGCGCATGATGGGCCGAATCATGTTCGAAAGCGTAGGCGAGGCCTCGCCGGAATTGGAATCTGTCACCTTCGCTACTGAAGACGGCAATAACTCAGGAACTTTCACCCGGGCTCGTACTGGTGCCGATCCCGAGGACCGCAAAGCCTGGGCCTCGGAAAAGTACATGCAGTGGCTGTCCGCCATGAACGATACCTACAAATCCCTATGCGGCGCTGAAATCACTGAGCTGGAAATCTACCGCACATGCCTGCCCGCTGACCCCCACGCCTACGTTGAGAAAGTCGAGTCGCCTGCGCTTGGCGAACTCGTCGTCACCCTCGCAGACGGTCCATGGATCGACGGCGAATACGACATGCCCGCATCGATCTTCATCTCGGGAAATATGATGCTCAAGATCAACGAGCGTGCGGCGACCGGCGAAAAAGTTGAAAAGCTGACGGTACTGGCCAGAAATGGCGATGACACCGATACGGCACTCCGCAAGGACTGGGAAATGTAGTTCATTTCCTTTCATGATCAGTTGATGGGCCCTCAGCCCCTAGGGTGGTACCTATGACCCAAGAACTCTCCATTCCATACGAAGACCTGGAACTCAGCGCGCTCTGGGACCGAGCAAAGGCGGCGAAGGCCGTCATCGTGCTCGCACACGGTTCAGGTGCTGGAAAGGATCATGATTTCATGGCCGGCTTTGCGCTAGCCGCTGCGAATCTGGGTGCCAGCGTCCTGCGTTTTAATTTCCCCTACATGGATGCTGGAAAGAAGTTTCCCGACAAAGCGCCAGCGGCGGTCGCAGTGTGGCACCAGGTCCGCCGTTGGGTTGAAGAACACTTGGCTGAAGGCCTGCCAATCTTCACGGCAGGAAAGTCCTTTGGCGGGCGCATCGCTTCCCTGTCAGTTGCCGAGGGCATGCCCTCGGCAGGGTTGATCTTCCTGGGGTACCCGTTGCACGCGCCTAAGAAGGAAGAGAAGCTACGCGATGAGCATCTCTACCCGATTGCGGTGCCGATGCTTTTCCTCGAAGGCACCCGCGATCCCTTTGCCAACCCCGAAAAGATGGAAGAAGTCGCCAGCAAGCTGAACGAGCACAGCGAACTTTCCTGGTTCGAAGGTGGCAACCATTCCTTCAAGGTAGCCCGCTCCGGCCGCACCGTTGCCCAGGATGGCGCGTGGCTGGCGGAAACTGCTCTTGCCTTCATCTCCAAGCACATCGCATAGTCCAACGGTCCTAGTCCACCTGCTTTTCCAGGAATCGGTAGACCTCGGTTTCGTCTACTCCGGGAAAGGCTCCGGTTGGCATGGCCGCCAGCAAGTGGGTATTAGCGCGCGTAGCCGGCCACGCATTGCCGAACCACTGGCTGGATAGGTCAGCAGGTGGACGGCGGCAGCAGTTCTCGTCCGGGCAGGTGGATTGGCAGCGCTCCTTGGTATCCCGCCCGCGGAACCACTTCACATGCTCAAAAGGCACGCCAATGGACAAGGAATACAGTCCCGAGGAATGGCGCTCGGTGCGCGCCGTGCACCAGAAGGTCCCATTGACGGTATCGGTGTACTGCTCGAAGGAACGGAACTTATCCATCTGCTCGAAGACCACGCGACTTGTCCAATACCGGCAAATGGTTTGTCCTTCAATGGCACCGGTGTGATCGGCTGGAAAGTTCACTCGGTCATTCTCATAAGCCTTGTGCAAGATGCCCGATTCGTGGACCTTCTGGAAGTGGCAGGTCATCCCCAGATGCTCGGTGGCAAGGTTGGTGAACCGGTGGGCTGCGGACTCATAGGACACGGCGAAAGCATCGCGCAGATCCTCGATGGCCAACTCACGGTTGTTCTTAGCTCGCCGCAAGTAGTCCACCGTGGACTTTTCCGGCATCATCAACGCCGCGGCAAAGTAGTTGGTCGCGACCCTCTGCGAGAGGAAATCGAAATAATCGGTTGGAGTCCTATGACCCAATACGTGATGCCCTAGCGCCTGCAGCAACACCGAACGAGGATCATGTTCCGAGCGGTTCGCCTGCGTCAGATAGATACGCTTGTTCTTCTGGTCAGTCACCGAACGCGTGGAATGCGGAAGATTGCCCACAAAGCGCAGGCTGAATCCCAGATGCTCGGCGATATCTGCTGCACGATGATGCGAGAGCGGCCCTGAATCGTGGCCAACTGCAGAGAGGACTTTGGCGGCTTCCTGCTCGATATCCTTGTAGTAGTTGTTGCGTTGGCGCATCTCATGGCGCAAAGCGGTATTGGCCCGACGGGCTTCTTCAGGGGTCGCGGCCTGCTCGTTCAGGCGGCGTTCCAATTCATGCTGCAGTCCCACCAGGGATTCCAGGACGTCCATGGGCAGACGCGTGCCAACACGAACGGTAGGCAATCCCAAGGACTCGTACAGTGGACCGCGTTGGGCACGTTCCAATTCGATCTCCAAAGCAGCACGGCGCGATGGCGGTTCGGTGCCCAGCAGATCGTCGACTCCAACCCCCATGGCTCCAGCCAGGGACTTAAGCAGCGATAGCTTCGGTTCGCGCTTGCCGTTTTCAATCAGCGACAACTGGCTCGGCGCGGTGTCAACGAGCGCCGAGACATCATCCAAGGTCAGTTGCTTGCCCTTGCGCAGAAAGCGGATTCTGCGGCCGAGAGCAATGGCGTCGAGTTCTGTATCTTCGCTGCCAGCGCCATTGCCGGCTGAGTTCACTGAGCGATTCCATGTGGTTGCAGTCACATGACAAGGTTATGCCAAGGATCGTGAAAATTTCTAGATCTTCCGGATTCAACCCGTAATTCAATCGCCCAGCAGTGACGCGGAAGCAAATATTCACGGTTCTTTCCCTGCTTCCCCGGCGAGCTACTCTCAACAAATGCACAGCCTTTCTGCGGAATCTTCAGCGAAGCGCAAACGTTGAAACTACAAAGAGATCCCGCAAGGAGCACCATGCACGCAGTCTCCACCCGCCCCCTACCGGCCCCGCGCCATGCCCACGATCCACCCCGGACTTTGGTCATCGTCGGCACCGATGGCGCAGGCAAAAGCACCACTATTGAAGCTTTAGTACAGCAGCTGCGCAACGATCGCATTCAGGCTCATAGGCTCGCAAACGTCGCCGCGCGGAGCTGGCTTACCAAATTCTCTCGCGCCCTGGGAATCACGTTCCCGACTTTCACCCAGGATTTCTTCGAAACTTCCATCCGCAGCTTCAATGTTGCCCGCAATATGCTTTTCGCGGCCCGCTCTCCCGGACTCAGCGTGATGGACCGGCACCTGTATTGCCAATTAGTGCTGCGGCGCTTACGCGGCCATCCTCCGGGACTGCTTCTCCCCTGGCTTGCGGCGAAAAGTATCGAGCACGCGAGAATTGTCCTGCTCGACATCGACCCCATCCTTGCCTTTGAGCGGATCAATTCCCGTGGCAAAGACGACGAAAGCATGGAGTATCTCAGGGACAGTCGAAATGAGTATCTGCGCCTTGCGCAAGTGCACGGTTGGATAACTCTTGATGCCTCGCTGCCCACATCCCAGCTGGTTGAACAACTTCGCTTGGTCAGCGGCAAGTAGACTCGTCCCATGAGCGAAGCACAAGCATCTTTTGCACCGGGTTCCATTCTCGAAGTGGCGCAAAGCACCAAGAAGCAATGGGAGCTAGGGCAGGTCCGGCTCATTGCGAGCGGCATTCTGGCGCAGGACGGAACGTTGCGGTCCAGCGAACTGCGGGAATCAACCTGGCAACTGTCGATTCGCTCTATCGAGAAATCTGCAGCCTTCACTCCGTCGCCTTCGGCTCAAGTCTTCACGTTGATCGCCGGCGATTTCGTGCAGCTGGATGTAGACGGGCAAGAGCATGGATTGGAACCGCTGCGCCCGTTGAAATTCGAAACGAGAAATTCTGTCCAGGCGAGCCAGCCCGCCGAAGAACTGCTCATCGTGCACGTGGCCGCCATTCCAGAGCAGGTACGACCCACCGTTCGCATTGTCGAGCTGTCCAAAAAGCGCGAGCAATACCTCTTTGATGGGCAACTGGGCCTTTTGGTCCAGGGCTCCGCCAAGCTCTTGCTCGGCGACAGCGAACAGTCGCTGAACCTGCGTGACACCGTCGTTGGCTCTGACGCCGGTGAACCACGCATCTCCGGCCGCGGTTTCATGGCTGTGGTTTCTTTCGACCGGCCCTAGCCCGTTCCGGCTCAATCAGCCATGGTCGCAAGATCCATAAATCTTCGCACTCAGAAACTGCACTGCCGGCCAAGAATATCGGCCATAGCGACAAGTCCAGGCCCCCATCTGGCAAAAGCCAGCTACCAGTCCAGACTCTGATACTTCACGTTTCCTGGCCCGATACACAACGCCTGCCGTGGCGAATCAGCACCTGCGGTTTCCATAAAATCCCAGCTCATCAGTGATTCGCCGATTCTCGCAGACCCCGGAATCGGTCTGCTTTGGCTTCGCCCTTATCTAGGCTTGCTGTTAAATTTCACTCTTCTTCGCTAGGGATTGATTCAATATCGGCAAATTTCCATGCCTTGACTCACATTCAGCGCAAGAAGCGGTAAATTTCCATTTTTGTGAAGAAGTGGAAATCTTAATTCGAAAAACCTCTGTTGAAGCCCTCGCACCTGCGGAAAAGTAGTTGTCACGAAGAAGTTCACAAGATCACCTTCCGATCGACATGAACCCGCAGCTTGTGCGAAGGAGCCAAGGCAATGACTACTGAAAACACCAACGAAACCTCGATCGACAACCGCATCGCAGCCATCGAGAGCGACTGGGAAAACAACCCCCGCTGGAACGGCTTAACCCGCGACTACAGCGCTGCCGACGTCGTGAAGCTCCAGGGCCGGGTCCAGGAAGAGCACACCCTGGCCAAACGCGGATCCGAGAAGCTGTGGAAACAGCTCACCGAGGAAACCCCCACCGGCGGCTACACCAACGCGTTGGGCGCACTGACCGGCAACCAGGCAGTGCAGCAAGTCAAGGCCGGCCTTCGAGCCATCTATCTTTCGGGCTGGCAGGTAGCAGCGGATGCCAACCTTTCAGGCCAGACCTACCCGGACCAGTCGCTGTACCCGGCCAATTCGGTTCCCCAGGTCGTGCGCCGCATCAACAACGCATTGCAGCGTGCAGACCAGATCGAGTTCTCCGAAGGCATCCAGACCGTCGAAGACTGGATGGTCCCCATCGTCGCTGATGCAGAAGCCGGCTTCGGCGGCCCGCTGAACGCCTACGAACTGATGAAGTCCATGATCACCGCTGGCGCATCGGGCGTCCACTGGGAAGACCAGCTGGCCAGCGAAAAGAAGTGCGGCCACCTCGGCGGCAAGGTGCTGATCCCGACCCAGCAGCACATCCGCACCCTGAACGCGGCCCGCCTGGCCGCCGACGTGGCTGGCACCCCTTCCGTAGTTATCGCCCGCACCGACGCTGAAGCGGCAACGCTGATCACCTCGGATGTCGATGAACGCGATCAGCAGTTCATCACCGGCGAGCGCACCCCGGAAGGCTTCTACAAGGTCACCAACGGGATCGAGCCATGCATCGCCCGGGCCAAGGCCTACGCACCGTACTCGGACCTGATCTGGATGGAAACCGGCACCCCTGACCTGGAGCTGGCCCGCAAGTTCGCCGAAGCGGTCAAAAAGGACTTCCCGGACCAGATGCTTTCCTACAACTGCTCGCCGTCGTTCAACTGGAAGAAGCACCTGGACGATGCGACCATCGCCAAGTTCCAGCGCGAACTGGGCGCCATGGGCTTCAGCTTCCAGTTCATCACCCTGGCCGGATTCCACGCATTGAACCACTCGATGTTCGACCTGGCCTCCGGCTACGCGAAGGACGGCATGAGCGCCTACGTCGAATTGCAGGAACGCGAATTCGCTTCCGAGGCCGCCGGCTACACCGCCACCAGGCACCAGCGCGAAGTCGGCACCGGCTACTTCGATGCGATCTCCACGGCGCTGAACCCTAACGCCTCAACCCTGGCCTTGGTGGGATCCACCGAAGAAGGCCAATTCCATTAGACCCTGATGGGTCGATGGTGCTAGCCGGCAAAGGCGCCGGCTAGCACCAGCACCATTTCCAAGATTTTTAAGGACGCTGCCATGAACTCCCCCATCACCCTGAACAACATCACCATTACCGCTACCCCCGTTCGCTACCAGGAGCAGATCCTGACCAGCGAGGCCCTGGACTTCCTTTCGGCCCTGCACACCGCATTCGAACCGCGCCGTGCCGAGTTGATGCAGCGCCGCCAGGTCAACCGGGCGCGCATTGCCAATGGCCGCGATCCGAAGTTCCTGGACGAGACCCGCGCTATTCGCGAAGACGATTCATGGCAGGTCGCCCCGATCGCACCGGGGCTGGAAGATCGCCGAGTGGAAATCACCGGCCCGATCGAACGCAAGATGGCTATCAATGCGCTGAACTCCGGGGCCAAGGTCTGGCTGGCCGACATGGAGGACGCTTCCTCGCCAACCTGGCAGAACGTCATCAAGAACCAGGTCAACCTGATCCGGGTGCTGGATCAGGATCTGGACTTCACCGCACCGGATGGCCGCGAGTACAAGCTGAACAGCTACGATCTGCAGCAGCTGCCAACCATCGTGGTTCGTCCCCGCGGCTGGCACCTGCCGGAGAAGCACCTGCTGGTTGCCGGCACCCCGATGTCCGGTGCGCTGGTGGACTTCGGACTGCACTTCTTCCACAACGCCAAGCGCCTGCTGGCAGCCGGACGCGGCCCGTACTACTACCTGCCGAAGCTGGAGAACCATCTGGAAGCACGGTTGTGGAACGACGTGTTCAACATGGCCCAGGATCTGATGGATATCGAGCGCGGCACCATCCGTGCCACCGTGCTGATCGAGACCATCACCGCCGCATTCGAGATGGAAGAGATCCTCTACGAGCTGCGCGAGCATTCCTCGGGGCTCAATGCTGGCCGCTGGGATTACATCTTCTCGATCATCAAGAACTTCCGTTCCCGCGGACCGCGCTTCGTCTTCCCGGATCGCGACACCGTGACCATGACCGCCCCGTTCATGCGGGCCTACACCGAGCAGCTGGTGCGTGCCTGCCACCGCCGCGGGGCTTCGGCCATCGGCGGGATGAGCGCATTCGTTCCCAACCGCAAGGACGCCTCGATCAACGAGCTGGCCTTCGGCAAGGTCCGCGAGGACAAGGCCCGCGAAGCAGCTGATGGCTTCGACGGCTCCTGGGTTGCCCATCCCGACCTGGTTTCGGTTGCCCGGGAGGTGTACGATGAGGTGCTCGGCGAGAACCCCAACCAGTTGCAGCGCACCCGCGAAGATGTCGAGGTTTCCGGCCCGGCCCTGCTGAACATCGAGAGCGTCACCGGCAAGATCACCGAACGCGGCATCCGCGACAACATCGAGATCGGCATCCGCTACATCGAGTCCTGGCTGCGCGGCAACGGTGCTGTGGCACTGCGCAACCTGATGGAAGATGCTGCTACCGCCGAGATCTCCCGTTCGCAGCTGTGGCAGTGGATCCACCAGTCGGCGATCACCGATGAGGGCGAGATCATCACCCGTCGCTGGGTCCAGGAACTGGCCGAGGAGACCATGGAGGGCTTGGAGCGCTTCGAGGGCGATCGCTTCGAGGAAGCCGTGGAAATCTTCGAAGCTTGCGCCCTGCGCGATGACTTCCCGACCTTCCTGACCAAGAACGCCTACCTGCGCTACCTGGATGCGCCAGCCCGCACCCTGGAAATGGCAGGTTAGGCAGTACCTGAGACCCGGCCGATAGAAAACAGTCGTCCCTGAACGTCGGCCACGCAAAGCGGCATTCATCCGTTGGTAACCAGTCCAGCGGGTGGATGCCGTTTTGCGTGTGCGGTGGCTAGGCTGTAGCCATGGCTTTCCAGTTCAAGAACCCGGCCGAGGACCTGTGGCAGCCCGATCTGCTGGGCGAGGATTTCTCGCAACGGCCGTTGCCGATGTCGGACGGTTCGACCGCGACGTTGATCAGGCACCGTCCGCGCAGAACGCTGCGCCTGCCGCCGCCATTGCGCGGGATCGCGGTGCTTTATGTGCATGGCTGGTCGGACTACTTCTTCCAAAAAGAGCTCGCCGAGTTCCTCAGCGAAGCCGGAGCGGATTTCTACGCACTGGACCTGCGCCATTATGGACGGAACTTGCCGGTAGACCAGGCCACCAAAATCGCCGAGCACAGAAGCCCGGGCTTCACCACCGATCTGGATGAGTACTTCGAGGAATTCGACGCGGCCCACCGCATCATTTCCAGCGCGCATCCGGGCACCCGCTTTGTCCTGCTCGCCCACTCCACTGGCGGGCTCAGCGCTTCTCTGTATGCGGCAGCCAACCCGCAGAAAGTTGATGCGCTGGCGCTGAACAGCCCGTGGCTGGAATTCCAGGCCAGCGAGATCGGGCGCACCGCCTTGGCGAGGATCGTCCAGGCGGCCAGCAGCCGCAACCCCCACCGCTTCTTGCCGACGGTGGATCCAGGGTTCTACACCCGCACGGTCTCCAGCCAGTTTTCCGGCGAATGGGATTACGATCTGGGTTGGCGCCCGGTCAACGGCTTCAAGCTCACCGCGGGTTTCATCTCTGCAGTCTTCGATGCGCAAGCCAAGGTGAAGAAGGGGCTGGATCTCCAGATGCCCACCCTGGTGATGCTTTCGGCGGAAGACTATTTGCTGCCTCGCTGGCACGACACCGCCACCCGCGCCGACGTGGCCTTGAATGTGCAGGTCGTCGCCCAGCGCAGCATCGACCTAGGCCGGGAACTGCATTTGGTGCGCCTGCCCGGCGCGCTGCACGACGTGTTCCTCTCCTCGCCAAAGATCCGCTCCAAGGCCTACATGGCGTTGGGCTCATGGCTTGCGGTCGTCAAGAACCGGCAGCGTGATTCGCTGGTGGCCTCCAGCATCCGCCGGATTGTTCCTTCCGGCATCTAGTGCGGCTTAGCCCGCGACCTTGCTGGGCACCTGGTCATTGACCAGTTCCAGCTGCCAATCGCCGGGCTCATTGCCGATAATGGCAACCGAGCCATTGCGGATGGTGTCCAGCTTGTAGCCGGCGAAGTGCGAGAGCGTGTAGCGGATAATGGTGCCGTGGCAGATTACCGCGACGTTCTTGCCCGGGTAGTCTGCTGCAATCTGGTTGATTGCGCGCAGGCCACGGTCAACTACAGATTCCAGTGGTTCAATTCCACCACCGTTCTTGTCCGGCCATAGCGCCAGCGCTTCAGTCTCAACCATGCCCTCGCCCTGGGCGTAGTCGCGCTCGATCAGCAGGTCGTAGCTAGGACCAAGTTCCAGTCCCAGCCCGTCGGCAATGATCTGTGCCGTCTCGCGTGCCCGCGAGAGCGGCGAGGAAACGATAGCGTCCCATTGGCCGCCGTCCAGCACCGAGACAGCCTCGCGGGCTTGGGCTCGCCCGGTATCGTTCAGGGGGATGTCGCTGGAACCCTGCAAGCGGCCTTCGAGGTTCCATTGCGTCTGTCCGTGGCGGACGAATCCTAGTTTCATAAGCCCATTCTCCCACCCGGCAGGTGGCCAACAGCAACCGCTGGTGGCGAAGCTCACGATAGATCTGCAACACTTAAGCGCGCCATGGATGCCTGGAGCGCATAAGATTTTCACGGCTGTGCCCTGCCTTTGGCGCGGGCCCGTCCCCATCGAACGCACCCCTTATAGGATCCGAGCATTACTATCGTGAACGAAATAAAGGCGTCTCTCGCCCGCGGGCTGACTGCCCGCCACATCCGCTTCATGGCCCTCGGCTCAGCTATCGGAACGGGCCTTTTCTACGGCTCCTCTTCTGCTATCCAGGCTGCTGGCCCTGCCGTCCTCTTCGCATACATGATTGGCGGCGCTGCCGTCTTCATCGTCATGCGTGCCATGGGCGAGATGGCTGTCAAGCATCCGGTTTCCGGATCCTTCGCTCACTACGCTTCGCGCTACCTGGGCCGCTTCGCCGGCTTCGTCACCGGATGGACTTTTGCCTTCGAAATGGCCATTGTCGCGATCGCCGATGTGACCGCGTTCGGCATCTACATGGGCTTCTGGTTCCCGCAGGTGGCGCAGTGGATCTGGGTGCTGGCGGTCGTCCTGCTGATCGCTTCGATCAACCTGATGAAGGTCAAGGTCTTCGGTGAAACCGAATTCTGGCTGGCTATCATCAAGGTGACCGCAATTATCGCCATGATCATTGGCGGCGCCGCCCTGATCATCTTCGGCTTCAACGCCCCTGAGACCGAAACCGCAACCGGCATCGCTACCCTGATGAGCGCTGGCACCCTGTTCCCCAACGGCTTCGTGGGCCTGCTGCTCTCGTTCTCCGTCGTGATGTTCGCCTTCGGCGGCATCGAAACCATCGGCATCACCGCTGGTGAAGCAGCTGATCCTGCCAAGTCGGTTCCAGCCGCCATCAATACTGTGCCATGGCGCATCCTGCTCTTCTACGTAGCTTCGCTGGCCGTAGTCATGATGCTCTTTGACTGGCGCCAGATCGACGGCTCAGCTTCGCCATTCGTGCAGATTTTCGACGGTCTGGGCATCCCGGCCGCCGCCCACGTGCTCAACGCCGTGGTGATCACCGCAGCCGTTTCGGCGATCAACGCCGATACTTTTGGGGCTGGCCGCATGCTCTACGCCATGTCCGAGATCGGCCATGCTCCGAAGTCCTTTGGCCGCATCTCGCGTAACGGCGTGCCGTGGATGACCGTGGTCATCATGGCCATTGTGCTGCTGGTAGGTGTGGTGCTCAACGCCCTGCTCCCGGAGTCGCTGTTCACCATCATCGCTTCCATCGCTACCTTCGCCACCGTTTGGGTGTGGATCATGATTCTGACTTCGTACCTGGCCATGCGACGCAAGGAAGCCGCAGCGGGCCGCGGACCGGCCGTTGCCCGCGAATACGCTGTGCCCGGCGGCACCGTTGCCGTATGGATCGCCTTGGCCTTCATGGTCTTCGTTGTCGTGCTCTTGGCCCTGAGCCCGACGACGCGTGTAGCCCTGTACACCGGAATCGCATGGCTCGTGCTTCTGGCCATGCTCTTCAAGCTGCTGGTACGCCCAGCGGCGCCAATCAAGCAGGACAGCGACTCCTTGCTGAGTTAGCCACCGCGCAATAAAATATGCCTGGTTTCGCATAAAGCGAAGCCAGGCATATTTTTTATGTCTTTCTACTTGATCCCGGTGGAGGTTCCGGCCTGAGGCTCCGAGGGCGACTCCAGGCCATGGGGTGTGCGCAGCTCCTGGAACAACGCCAGGCTGGCCCACGCAAGCATGCCGCCTGCGACGATCCACAAGCTGCCGAGCCCCAGCCGCAGGTAGGCCAAGACGCCACCCAGGGAACCCATGGTGATCATCAGCCAAAGCACTGCGTAGCGCATCCATAGCATCCGGTAGCCGCCGCGGTCCGACCCGGTGGCCAACCCGATGATTGCTCCACCGAGTGCCTGCCCGAGCTTGACCAACGTGCCGGTCATATACGTCAGGCCCAGGGAAACCTCTCCCGAACGAGTGTAGGAAACATTGACCACGCCCATCGCGGCGGCCAGCAGCAGAGCCGTCAGCTGCGGCAAGAAATTCCCGGAGATGGCCGCAGCGAGCAGCAGTGCCGCACTGGAATACATGGCCACTGGCCGGCGCAGCCTATCGAGCCGGAAGGTAACCAGCGTTGCGAGGATGACACCTGCGACAAAGCAGCCCACCAAGGACATCGCCATCGCCCATCCGGCAAGGTCCCCTGTCATCAGCGCCACGGAGGAACGCGTGGAGTTTCCCGACATGAAGGAGAGGAAGTAGCCGCCAAAGTGCACGAATCCGACGCCATCGACGAAGCCTGCCATCGCCGTAATCGTTCCGGCGAAGAGGATTCCGCGCCATAGAAGGTTCTTTGCCACTTGCCCTGCTTTCTCTCGCCATCAGCACCATCCGGTTTCCGTAGGAGCCCTGCCATTATCTCCCCCGAAATCAGCAGCCGCGAATAAGGAATGCCCGGTGAGCAAAAGTTGTTACCTCAAGCATGAGCGAAAATACTGCTGTCCAGTCCCCGGAAGACAAGCGCATCCGCGTGGATATCTTCTCCGATATTGCCTGCCCTTGGTGCTTCATCGGCAAGCGCCGCTTTGAGCGGGGTGTCGAGGCGTTCGAATACTCCCAGAACGTGGATGTCTACTGGCACTCGTACCAGCTGGACCCGAGCCTGCCTGAGAACTATGACGGCAGCGAGGCCGAATACCTCTCCCAGATGAAGGGACTGGGCCAGGAACAGGTCGCCCAAATGCTTGACCATGTCACCGCCCAGGCTGCTGCCGAAGGATTGAACTACGACTTCGCCAACTTGAAGGTCGCTAATTCCTTCACTGCACTACGCGTACTGGAATACGCCAAGAAGCATGGTGCCGGAAACGAGATGAAGGAAGCGCTGCTTTCTGCCCACTTCGAGAAGGGCCTGAACACCGGAGACCTAGAAACGCTGCTCGAACTGGCCGGAACGCTGGGGCTGGATACCGGGGAACTGCGTGCGAAGCTCTCGTCCGGATCCTACGTTGAGGAAGTCAACGCAGATATCGTCCAGGCACGCGAGCTGGGCATCAGCGGTGTTCCTTTCTTCATCATTGATGGAAAGTACGGCATTTCCGGCGCCCAGCCAGCCGAGGTCTTCGCAAATGCGCTGGCCCAAGTGCATTCCGGAGATGTGCAGACCCCTTAGCCAGCTATTTGCTGCAGACCAGCTTGCCTTCAGAAGTATCGAGCTTGCGTTCTTTTTCCAGGCCGTCGAACTTCTCCCCCAGCGCCAGGTCCACCCGGCTGCCCCACTTCTTTTCGTCGTAGATGAAAACGATGCCGGGGATCTGGCGCTGCACGGTGAAAGCCTGGGCATAGCCATCAGGCCCGGCAATGACCGCGCCAGTGGTTTCGGAGAGCGACTTCCACCCGGAAGTCAGCGACGAAATCTTGAAGCCGCGCTTTTCCAGTGCCTCGGCAGTGTCACCCGCAAGACCCGAAATATCGGTAGTGTTCAGCACGCGTATTTCGACATCTGAGGGTTTTTGGTACTTGAAATCGATGGCCGGGCACTTGGGGTTTTCGATTTTCGTCTCGCTTGGCTTCGGGCTCGCAACGGCGGCAGGCTCGCCACCCAACTTCAGCGTTCCGTTGAAAACGAGTACGGCGCCGGCCAAAACCGCGATCACCAGCAGGGCCATCACGGAGAAAACAATGTTCTGGCGTTTGCGGGCACGCCGCTTAGCCTGGCCGTCCGAGCTGAAACTTAATTCTTGCTCGTCGACAATATGCGCACCGTGCCATTGCCCCGGGTCATCGCGATCACGCATCATTCCACCTTGCTCTGGTCAGCCTTCGGCAGCTGCTGGCCTGAAGGCGACGTCATCGTCATCCTCGTGGCGCTAGCTTATCTAACTAGCGTCCAGATCCAATATGCGTGCGTGTATTACCGAGCGATGATGAAGCGCCGAGCGCAGCGCGCGGTGCATCCCATCCTCCAGATACAACACGTCCCGATAGCGCACTACATGCGGGAACAAGTCGCCATAGAAGGTGGAATCCTCAGAGAGCAATGTTTCAAGATCCAAGGTGGCTTTGGTGGTGACCAAGTCAGCTAGTTTCACTTGCTGCGGGGGAAGTCCGCTCCAATCACGCGCCGAAGAATAGCCGTGGTCCGGGTATGGACGGCCTTCACCTACCGCTCGAAAAATCACTATTCAAGCATACGGACAAACTCTCCAGACCCACAGACCTGCAGATCAGGCGCTAGTTGGCAGGCCCCAGGAAGGCCACTTCCCGAGACGGCGCCGATTGAGCCGGGTGGCAGCCGGACTCGCCGCGCAGTTGCCGGGCGAATGCTACACGCGAATGCGAATAATCAGACACGCAATGCGAAAAAGCAAGCATTGTTACGCCAAGGGAAACTTGGAGGAACCGGGCGTAACTTTAGCTGGTAACAATCGCGTCATAAGGTGCACTCTGGGTTTATGAACAACGTAGTCACCGAGATCCCACTGCTCGATATTTCTACCGCACGCAATGCTGACGGCTCCTTCAACAAGGATTTCGTTGCCGCGATTCGCGACGCCGCACACCGCGTCGGCTTCTTCCAGATCGTCGGATACAGCGCATATGCCGGGCAGGACCAGGAACTGCTCGACACCATCGCAGAATTCTTCCAGAAGCCCGTTGAGCAGAAAATCAAGCTCGATAACCGCAATAGCGCCCAGTTCCGCGGCTACACCCGGATGGGCACCGAAATCACCCGCGGCCGCGCCGATGCCCGCGAACAGATCGACTACGGACCGGAACGCGAGACGTTGGCGGTCGTTCCCGAGGACAAGCCGTACTTGAACCTGCAGGGCCCGAACCAGTTCCCTGCCGATTTCCCCCAGCTCGAAGAGCGCGCCATGGCGTGGGCCGAGCTGATGAACAAAACCGGCCACGAGCTGCTTTCGGCCATCGCTGTGGGGCTGGGCTTGCCCGAAGGCCACTTCGACGAGCCATTCGCCAACACCCCGTCATGGATGGGCAAGTTGGTGCACTACGTTTCGGGCGACGTCGTACCAGAGTCGCGCAACCAGGGCGTTGGCCTGCACGCCGACTACGGCTTCGTCACCCTGCTGCTGCAGGACCAGGTTGGAGGGCTGCAGGTGCAACCCTACGGCCAGGAAGAGTGGATCGAGGTGCCGCCGACCCCGGGTGCATTGGTAGTGAACCTCGGGGAGATGCTCGAAGTCGCGACCAACGGCTACCTGATGGCCACCATCCACCGCGTCATTGCGCCACCAGCTGGCGTTGACCGCTACTCGGTGCCGTTCTTCTACTCCCCTCGACTGGATGCAGTGATCGACAAGGTCGAACTGCCAGCCGAGCTGGCTGCCGAAGCTCGCGGCGTCTCCGATGATCCGGAAAACCCAATGCTGGCTTCCTACGGCGCCAACGTGCTCAAGGGATGGCTGCGAGCCCACCCGCAGACCGCGGCCATCCACTACCCAGAGCTGGCCAAGGGGCGCAAAAGCGCCTAGGCCGTGAGCTTCTGCAGGGATCAGGAGCTGCACACGCAAAACCTGTTGGCGTCGAGCTGGTGAGAGATCACCGGCCCGGCGCCAATAGGCATTCAAAGCGCCTCGCTTATTCGACGCCGGAAAGCACGCAGAATTCGTTGCCTTCAGGATCAGCCATCACGATCCAGCTCTCGTCCTCCCGCTGGCCCACATCGGCGTAGCTGGCCCCCAAAGAGATCAGGCGATCAGCTTCTTCTTGCTGCTGGGCGTTTTGAGGACGCAGGTCCAGATGGAGGCGATTCTTGATGCTCTTGGTTTCGGGCACTTGCGCGAACGTCAATTTCAGCCCGCCCTGGCCTTGGGATTTGGACCCAATACTGACCAAGCCGGCTTCTTCTTCCAATACGTCATAATTCAGCGCTTCGCACCAGAACCTCGCCACCAGCATCGGGTTCGCGCAGTCGACGGCGATTTCGCTCAATACACTTGCCATAGTCTTACCTTGCCGAAAGATTGCTGAACAGTTGCCACGGATACTACCTGCCAGGTTCTGGCAATGCCGGTAAGCGCAAAAAAATAATGTCCCGGCTCATCGTTTTCACGATGAGCCGGGACATTACATTCGGCGGAGGATAGGGGATTTGAACCCCTGAGGGCGTTAACCCAACACGCGTTCCAGGCGTGCGCCATAGGCCGCTAGGCGAATCCTCCTCAGTTTGCTCCGTGGAGCAGGATCCAGCATATCTAAATTCTCGCTCAATCACGAATCGGACGTTTCCACGTTGCTTCCCAGCTCATTCTTGAGGCGTCAAACCCCTGAAATTCGGTCATTTTGCACCTTTTCACCATCCCGATCTTTTCTCCAAAGGCTGCCGTTTGAACGGATCAATACTGTAAACATGAGTAAAAGAGAGGTATTTCACAGCCAAGACGACCCTCGCCGACTGCCTATCAGCCCGCCCGGGACAAGGAGTATCCCCGGAATCGATGGTCTTTGGGCCGCGAACCTGGACAAAGACAATCTCTTTACCCAGATCGCCGCTACCGCCATAAACCTTTATGACCAGTCGCCGGTCACTGCATCCGCCCAGGGCCTGGAGCGGCTGAAGACCATTGCCCGGCTGCACAGCATGCTGGATGCTGCCGAGGCAGCGGTGTTGGCCGATAGCTACGAATATTCGGTCGCCGAGACGATCAGCCACGGAACCCAAGAGCCGCTGCTGGATGACCCCGGCACAACGGAAGAAACAGCTGAAACTCATTCTGCCTACTTCTACGGTGTCAATCGCTCCGACGAGTCGCTGATCCGTTCTTCCTTTGTTGCCGAGGCATCGGTGGCAATGCGCTCCTCGGAAAAGAAAGTCCAGGACAAGTTGTTCTTCGCCGAAGGACTGCGCCATCTTTGCGCAGACACTTTGGACGCCCTGAGCGTCGGTGAGATCACGACCAGATCCGCGCAGGAGATCGTCAAGCACTCTCAGGATCTGGCACCCGAGGACGTGGCACTAATGCAACGAACCTTGCTGCCGATAGCGCGGCAGGCCGCTGACTCCGCGATAGCCCTACGTGCCAGGAAAATGCGTGAGCGATTGCATCCAAAGCCCATTGAAGAACGCCACAAGAAAGGTGCGGAGGACCGCAAGATCACCTATTGGCACGAGGCCAATGGAATGAGCGTGATTCAGCTGCATCTGCCGGTGGAAAAGGCGTTGGGCATTATCAATACGGTCAATTGGCATGCCGTACGCAATGTTGATCCAGCTGATAATCGGACCGAACAGCAACGACGGCTGGACATTGTTTGCGATGCGTTGCTCGATGGTTGGCCCGCAACCGAAGGGACCCCGCTCAAAGCTCGTGTAGCTGTCACGATTCCTGCGCTGGAAATGCTGGCCAACCCTAAACGCGCACTAGCTGACCTTGAGGGCTACGGGCCGATCCCAGTAGGGACAGCGCTGCTAATCGCAAAAGACGCCCCGTCTTTCATCAAGGTGCTCACCGATCCTTGGTCAGGGGCAGCTATAGACGTGGGCCGCGAAAAGTACCGTCCGTCCAAGGCGCTGCGTGATCTGCTGCGAAATCGGGATATCGTCTGCCGCTTCCCCGGGTGCAATCGGCCCGCCGAAGCATCCGAGATTGACCACATCGATGCATGGGCAAAGGGCGGGCACACCACGCGCAGCAATACGCATTTATTGTGCAAGCGGCATCAGATGTTCAAGCACGTGCTGGGATGGCAAGCCACCTATCTTCCGGACGGTTCAGTGAACTGGCGCTCCCCCAACGGCATGATTTGTGTTGAGCTTCCCGGCAGCGTCACCAGCGTCCAGAACTTCGACTTCGAGAAGGAGCAGACGCCCATGTTGCCTACCGTCCAGCTCAATGACCGCGTTCGACGCGTACTTGGGTGGCTAGAACCGCCTGAAGAAGCGACCGGCTGAGGACGAACAGCATTTTTGGTCAAGATCTCTGAGCCATGATTTGCAAGCTGAGAGCAAGCGCACGCCTGCCGATTTTCATCCAAGCGCCAACCTCGGGTAGTATTTTTGGTGACCCCTCGTGTGGTGTCATCCTGTTGAACTCCCCCAGGACCGGAAGGTAGCAAGGGTAGATGGGCTCTGGCAGGTGCATGAGGGGTCTTTTACTTTCTTACGCAAGCCGAATGGAGTCCACGTGGGCGCTGGCCGTTTCGCCCCTAGCCCTTCGGGGCCACTCCACCTTGGCAATTTGCGCACGGCCATCCTCGCTTGGCTTTTCGCCCGCTCCTCGCAACGCAAATTCCTACTGCGCATTGAAGACTTGGATCGTGTTCGTTCCGGCGCCGAAGCCACCCAAATTGCTGAATTATCGTCCTTGGGCCTTGATTTCAACGGCGAAATCCTCCGACAGTCCGACCGCCTTCCGATTTATCTCCAGGCCGTTGAGCGGCTCAAGGCCCGCGGCTTGGTCTATGAATGCTTCTGCTCGCGCAAGGACATCGCCGAAGCCGGAAGTGCTCCGCATGCTGCGCCCGGCGCCTACCCGGGAACCTGCCGCGATCTGAGCGCCAGCGAACGCTCGGCTAAAGCACAGAACCGTCCAGCCGCCTTGCGACTGCGTTCAGAAGTGAACGAATTTTCTGTTCATGACGAACTATTCGGCGATTACACCGGTGCGGTAGATGATTTCGTCCTGATCCGCAACGATGGAGCTCCCGCCTACAACCTTGCGGTTGTCGTCGACGATGCGTTCTCAGGCATCGACCAGGTCGTGCGCGGAGATGATTTGCTCTCTTCTGCGCCGCGGCAGGCCTATCTGGCAACGCTACTGGGCTACACGGTCCCGGCCTACGCGCACGTACCGCTGGCACTGAACACCAAGGGCCAGCGCTTGGCTAAACGCGACGGTGCAGTAACACTCGAAGAGATCACCGAACAAGGTGTGCATCCAGCCAACGTTGTGGCGATTTTGCTAGAGTCATTGGGCTTGCCCAGCGCAAGTTTGCAGGCAGCCCTGGAAGCTTTCGATCCGGCGAATCTGCCACGTGAACCGTGGACCGTCGAACCATTGAATATTGTCCAACAGCTGATGCCTAAAGCATCAGGCAACTGATAGGGAACCGGTGTGAGTACAGCGCTATATCGCAGATATCGTCCCGATACGTTTGGCGACGTTATCGGCCAGGAGCACGTTACTGCGCCCTTGATGACGGCGCTGGAGAAGAACCGCGTCAACCACGCCTACCTATTCTCCGGTCCGCGCGGTTGCGGCAAGACGACTTCTGCCCGCATTTTGGCCCGTTGCTTGAACTGCGAGCAGGGCCCTACGCCCGTTCCTTGCGGCACCTGCCCAAGCTGCGTGGACCTTGCCAATGGTGGCCCGGGTTCGCTGGATGTCATCGAGATTGACGCAGCCAGCCATGGCGGCGTCGATGATGCCCGCGATCTGCGCGAGCGCGCAACCTTCGCGCCGACTCGCGACCGCTACAAGATCTTCATCATCGATGAGGCCCACATGGTCACGGCGGCAGGCTTCAATGCCTTGCTGAAGATCGTTGAAGAGCCACCGGCGCACATCAAATTCATCTTCGCGACTACCGAGCCGGAAAAGGTCATCGGAACCATCCGCTCGCGTACCCACCACTACCCATTCCGCCTGGTTCCGCCAGAGGCATTGCTGGCGTACCTGCAAGTGCTCTGCGAACGCGAAAGCGTCGCGGTAGCCGAAGGCGTACTGCCACTGGTGATCCGTGCTGGCGGCGGGTCGGTCCGCGACACCCTTTCGGTGCTGGATCAGCTGATCGCTGGTGCCCGCGATGGCAACCTGGATTACGAGACGGCCATTGCACTGCTGGGCTATACCCACTCGACACTGCTCGATGAGGTCACCTTGTCGCTGCACGAATCCGATGGCGCTGGTCTGTTCGGTGCGATTGACCGCATCATCCAGACCGGTCTGGATCCCCGGCGCTTTGTTGAAGATGTGCTGGAGCGCTTCCGCGATCTGATCATCGCCAAGGCCATGCCAGAAGGCCTTGAGAAGATCTTGCGCGGCGTACCAGAAGACCAGCTTGAATCCCTTCGCTTGCAAGCTGGCTTGGTCGGTGCAGGCGAACTATCGCGATGGGCCGATGTCACCAACAAGGCCCTGAGCGAGATGACCGGCGCAACTTCGCCTCGTCTGCACCTGGAATTGCTGGCCGCGCGCTTGATGCTGCCCGGTTCGCAGAATTCCGACAGCGCTTTTGCCGCTCGGCTGGATCGGTTGGAGCGCCATGCGATGACCGGTGGAGCGCTGCCTGCGCTTGATGAGAACGACGCTGCAAGTGCTGGTGCCTCAATGAACGCCACTCCTAACCCGGGCGCCGCGCGTCAGGGTGCTGCCGCAGTACGCGAAGCCCTGGCCGCCGCCAAATCCCGTCGTGACGGTGCACCCGAACCGGCTGAAGCACAGGGCGAACCAGTGGCTGGCGAACAGGCCCCACAGGTTCAGCCAAATCATGCCCAGCCTCAACCGCAGGCTCCCGAGGCTCCAGCGCAAATGCAGCAGCCCGCGCAGCACGCAGAACCAGTTCAAGCTCAGCGCACCGAGCAGCCTCAAGAGACTCCACAGCCAGTACCTGCCCCGCAGGAAACACATCCCCAGCAGTCCGCGCCATCACAGCCACAGCCACAGCCACAGCCACAGCCACAGCCACATGATGATGATCCAAATGCTCCGCTGGATCCAGGCGCGGCAGCGTCGCTGAACACTGGCGAAGCCGCTGACTGGGGCGCAACTTGGGGTCCAAAGGGCGAAAATTACTCGGTGACCACCGAGGTGCAGCCTGGTCCGAGTATTCCGGCAGCTCGTCCGGAAGGTGTGGCACCATTCAGCTTGGTCCCTGATCCTTCCAGCGGTGAAGACCTGTCATTCGGCACCGGGGTCTCCATTGATGACGTGAAGCAAAATCCTGCCATGGCCGAATTCGCACGTCGTGCGGCTGCCAACCGAACACCACAAGCACCGCAGTCGGCACAGCCGCAACAGGCACCAGAAGCTAGCCAGGCTGGCGTGGATGCCCAGCGCCATGCTGCCCACCAGGCGCAAGAACAAGCCCAACGCGAACAAGCTGAACGCGAAGCACAACAGCGCGCCGCACAAGAACAAACCCAACGCGAACAAGCTGAACGCGAAGCACAACAGCGCGCCGCACAAGAACAAGCCCAACGCGAACAAGCTGAACGCGAAGCACAACAGCGCGCCGCACAAGAACAAGCCCAACGCGCTCAAACACCGCAACAGCAACAGCAACAGCAACAGCAACAGCAACAACAGGGTGCTCAGCAACCTCAACATGGTGCCCCTAGCGGGATGCCGCAGAGCCAGCCAGCACCACAGGACACCGGCTCACCGGTGGCGATGTTCCAGCAAGCGTGGCCAACGATCTTGCAGCAGTTGCAGGGCAGCTCGCGCGTCCTGCATTCCATGGTTGCCACCTATGGCTCTGTGGCAGGCTTCGATGGCCGCACCCTCACCTTGGCGTTCAGCAATACTGGCCCAATCGTGAATCTGCGCAACCGGCCGGATCTGATGAACACGCTGACCGGGGTTCTGTCCCAGGTCACCGGTGCACCGATCGAAGTGGTCCTCACCGAAGGCGGCTCCAACCCCAACGGTGGTGGTTCCCCAAAAGGTGAGCGCCGGCCAATCCCGGCGCCAACCCCAGCACCAACTAAGTTCACCAAGGCTGTAAGTTCTGCTGGGGCGGCCGCGCGCGCTGCGGCACGGGCCCAAGCTGCCGCTCCGGCACCGCAGCAGCGTCCGGTATCCGCTGTGCCAAGCTCGGCACCAGTCGCGCCTGCACCCCGCGCCCATGACGGGTACGACAGCTCCTACGATGACGTCCCGCCTCCAGCGGATGAACCCTACTTCGACGAGCCACCGTTCCCAGATGACCCGTACTACGTGCCAGCTGGTTCTGTTCCGGAAGCGCAGCAGGTGCAGCCGCAGCAACAGGCTCCGGTCCCGGCCGTGGCTCCGCAGCCGACCCCGGCAGCGCCAGCGCCGGCGGCTAGTGCACCACGGAGTTTCGGTGGGCCTCCGGTGGCTCCCAAGCCCCGGATGACTGCTGGCATGACGGCGCGCCAGGCTGAGGGCGGTGTTCCGAACATTGCACGTCCGGTTTCTTCGACCCCGTTGCACCCGGAAAGCACCACCGATTCCTTCGGGAATCTAGCGGTTGGCGAATCCGAGCAGCAGGCTCCACAAGCTATGGCGCCATCAGCTCCATCGGTTCCGGAAGCCCCGGCGCCGCGGACTGCCCAAACGCAGCCGCAGGTCCGCCCCCAGCATCAGGAACAGCCTCGCCAGGAGCCGGCCGCACCGCTGCAAACCCCGGCAGCTCCGCAGCCGGCCCCTGAATCCGCTCCGGGATGGGGCGCTCCACAGGCTGAACCGGCACCGGATCCTGCGGACTCGGCACCGGCGGTCTCAGGCCGCATGAGCCGATACCAGCAGCTGATGGACCAGGCGAAGAACGCACCCAGTGCGCCGGCGCCTGCCCAGGCGGCGCGCGGCTGGGGCGGTCCTGCTTCGGCTCCCGCGCCTGCTCCGGTGCAAGAGCCCGAGGAATTTGTCCCGAGCGACGATGATATCGAGGTCGAGGATTCGGCACTGATCGGTGTTCCAGCCGTGGAACGCCTGCTCGGCGGCATGGTCATCGAGCAGCGCGACGTCAACGGGAATGTAGTGGAAATCAAACGAAGCTTGTAGCCGGCACCACGGCGAACTGTCGGAGTGAGACACTAGGGTGTACCACGGAACAATTTCACGGTATTGAAGCAAGCTAGAAAGTAGGCGCACGTGTACGAAGGTGCTGTACAGGAACTGATCGACGAGCTCGGTCGCTTGCCTGGCATCGGCCCGAAGTCGGCTCAGCGCATTGCTTTCCACATTCTAGACGCCGATGCCGAGGACATGACCCGGCTCGCCGCCTCGATCCAGCTGGTCAAGGAAAAGGTGAAGTTCTGCGAGATCTGCTTCAACATCTCGGAGCAGGAAACCTGCGCCATTTGCCGCGATGAACGCCGTGATGGCACCAAGATCTGCATCGTGGAGGAGTCCAAGGACGTCCTGGCCATTGAGCGCACCCGGGCGTTCTCCGGCAAGTACCACGTGCTCGGCGGTTCCATTAATCCGCTGGCAGGCATTGGCCCGGAACAGCTGCACATCCGCGAGCTGGTAACCCGCTTGGCCGATGACTCGATCACCGAACTGATCCTGGCCACCGACCCGAATCTCGAGGGCGAAGCCACCGCCGTGTACCTGGTGCGCGCGCTAGCCCCTTTGGGCATCCACATCACCCGGCTGGCTTCCGGCCTGCCGGTGGGCGGCGATCTGGAATACGCCGATGAAGTGACCCTGGCCCGCGCTTTCGAGGGACGTCGCGCTGCCGGCCGCACCGCGCCGGGTCCGGCCCGCGCCAAGTCCGAGAAGCAGGGATCCGAGGAGCAGGCGCCGCAAGATCAGTCCGGAGAACCTGCAGAAAAGCCGAAAGCCCAGCTATCCGAACCTCGCCTGCTGCACGTTGGCGGTGCGCCGGTTGCTTCCAGCAACGCTGGCGAAGGGCCTTCGCATCCGGTAGTTCCCGAGATGGATAACCGTCGCAGCCAGTAGTCCTGGTTGCCTTGGAACGCTCTGCACTCTTCCGGTTCGCCGGCTTGAGCGCAGGGCGTTTTTCTATGCCAGCACGGTGATGTGGGGTGAAACACGCTTAGTTGATAATAGTCAACTATCGCCGTATAGTTGATATCAATCAACCATTCAGGCCCTCTATGCCTGACCCTAAATTTTTGGAGCTTCCATGACCGCAACCGCACCGGTCGCCAAGCCCAAGATGACTCACCGCGAAATCCTCACTGCCCTCACGGGCATTTTGATGGGCATGTTCGTATCCATCTTGGCCAGCACCGTCGTTTCCAGCTCGCTGCCAGTGATCGTCTCCGATCTCAACGGCAGCCAGACCGCCTACACCTGGGTGGTCACCGCCACCTTGTTGGCGACCACCATCTCCACTCCGATCTGGGGCAAGCTCGCCGACCTGGGCAACCGCAAACTGCTGCTGCAGATCTCGCTCGGCATCTTCGTGCTGGCCTCGGCCGCCGCAGGTTTCTCGCAGGACACCAGCTTCCTGATCACCATGCGCGTCGTCCAGGGCCTGGCCGGTGGCGGCGTTGGCGCCTTGGCGCAGATCGTCATGGCCGATTTCCTCTCCCCCCGCGAACGCGGCAAATACATGGGCCTGTTCGGCGCTGTCATGGCCGTTGGCACCGTGGGCGGCCCGCTGATCGGCGGCTTCGTTACTGACACCATCAACTGGCGCTGGAACTTCTTCATCGCCCTGCCTTTCGCCATCGCTGCGGTCATCCTGATCCAGCGCACCTTGCACCTTCCGGCCATGGCCAAGCGCAAGGTCAAGATCGACTACTGGGGCATCGTCCTGCTTTCCTCCGGCGTCTCGCTGCTGCTGATCTGGATGTCGCTGGGCGGCTCGCAGTTCGAGTGGGCCTCGACGACCAGCTACCTGATGATTGCCGGTGCGGTAATCCTGCTGGCGCTGTTCATTCTGGTCGAAGCCAAGTCCTCCGAGCCGCTGCTGAGCCTGGGCCTGTTCAAGAACCGCACCTTCACCTTCGCGGTCATCGCATCGCTGGCCGTTGGCGTTTCGATGTTCGGCACCTCGGTGTTCCTCAGCCAGTACATGATCATGGCCCGTGGCGCATCAGCCACCATGGCCGGCCTGATGACCTTCCCGCTGATGGGCGGCCTGCTGGTCATCTCCACCATCGGCGGTGCGATAATCTCGCGCACCGGCAAGTGGAAGGCACTGGTAGTCACCGGTTCGGTGCTGATCGTCGTTGGGCTGTTCCTGCTGGGAACCATCCACTACGACACCAACTACGCGTTGGTCGCCGCCTACATGTTCATCCTCGGCGCCGGCATGGGCCTTGTCATGCAGAACATGGTGCTGGTGGTGCAGAACTCGGTCCACGTCAAGGAACTAGGTGTAGCCTCCTCGGCCGTGAACTTCTTCCGCACCTTGGGCGGCACTGCAGGTACCGCAGGCCTGGGCGCCATACTGGCGACCACTGTGCCGAACATGATCGCCGACCGGCAATCCGATTTGGCCGCAGCCCTGGCTTCCCTGGGCGACCAAGCCAAGGAGCTGACCGCAGCATTGGGATCGGGCACCCTGCCTTCAGTTGCAGCGATGCCTGAACCGGTCCGCGTGATCTTCGAGTCCATCTACGGCGACGCAGTGCCTTCGCTGTTCACCATTGCCGCTCCGCTGTCGCTGCTCATCGTCGTGGCTGTCTGCCTGATCCCCAACCAGTCGCTGAAGACCCAGACTGCAAGTGAACGCATGCAGGAGCTGGCTGCTGAGGACCAGGACGCAGCCAAGGCAGAAACGCCAGCTGGCAACTAGGAGATCCGGTGCAGGTTTCAAGCAAAGCCGAAGACGTTCCCGCCACTCAACGCCCCGATCTCTATGCGTCAGCCGAACAGGAATTATTTTCACTGATCGCGCTGACGACGCGTGCCAAGCGGGAACTGGCCACTCGGCTCGACAGCCGACTCACCCCGGGATACCTGCCCGTGCTCGGGATGATTCTGCGCAGCCAACGCATCACCCAGTCTGAAATCTGCGAACACTTGCTGGTCGATAAAGCTGCGCTATCGCGCATGATCACCAAGCTGGAACAGCTGGCGCTGGTCAAGCGTGAAGTCGACCCGGAAGACCGGAGGGTGTTCCACATCCTGCCTACCGAGCTTGCGGTTGAAAGGTGGCATGAATGCTTCCAAGGGTGGCGTACAGAGCTCCGCTCGCGCATGACCAATTGGGACAATGAGGATCTGTCGGCACTCATCGACCTCCTGAGCCGATTGAATTTGGAAATCAAGTCCCTCTAAAGCAGTCCAATCCCTGGCCGGTCTTCTCGGAATTACCGAGAATACCGGCCAGGGGCTTTTAAAGCCCACTACATGCACCGGCAGTTCACGGCTTCGCACAGCGCCCTCGCTCACGGCCCATTCCCCGGCGCCAGACAGCGGCGCCGCGGCCACCTTGTTGTTGGAGCTTGCCAGGTTTCGGCACATGAGCACTTCACTGGGCAGGTCAGGGAAAATCGAAATCCGCACTGGTTCAAGAGTGGAAGGAATGGGCAGGCATCATGGATGCCGCGGGCCTGCGCGACATGACGCAGAACGAATGGATTCAGAGGCTGCTTCCGCTGATGCAGGACCCGCAGAAAAGCGGCAGGCTCCTGCGGGCCCGGCGCATCGCTTCGGAGTACCGACAGCTCCAAGTCCGCCCTAGACTGTCCTCATGGCAACAAAAAGCAGCAACCTCCCGGCCATCGCCAAGGCCACCGGCATTGAATGGGATCAGTGGTGCGCCAAACTGCGCGCTGGCGGAGCCGATCAACTTACGCACAAGCAGATAGCCGAACTGGCTTTCACCCACATGCCCCCAACCGTCGATACTCCGGGCTGGTGGGCTCAATCCGTGGCTGTAGCCTATGAGCAGCACATTGGCCGACGCCTGCCCGGCCAATCCCAAGACGGCACCTTCCAAGGTTCGGTGAGCAGCACCATCGATGCTGATTTGGATACCGCGCTGGAACGCTGGATCGCCTGCGTCCAGGGGCGCCAGGAGTTCAACGGCCACCAGCTTTCCGAACCTGCACGCACCAGCGGCTCAGAGCGATGGCGCTATTGGCGAGCTGATTTCAGCGACGGCACCAAGACACAGGTAGACATTGGCCTCAAAGGTGGAAAATCCTCGGTTGCCATAAACATTACTAAGGCTGGAACACCTGAACAGGTGTCTGGATGGAAGAGCTTTTGGCGACAAATTTTGGCTGAATTCAAGGGGTAGCCAGTGTTTTTCAACAACCTGCATTGAGGTTCCTAGGCAATATGACCAATGGTTACCTTCACAACTAGGACATGTCGCCCCGTAGCTGTCACAATATTTATCTGGTAGATGTCTCGCGCCACAGTTCCATCAAAAAGCACCGGCGGCGAGGCACAGCTTTCAACAGGTGGAGTGAGTGCCCATGGGCCTAATTGTTCAAAAGTTTGGCGGTTCTTCCGTTTCAGATGCCGAAGGCATCAAGCGTGTAGCGCGCCGAATTATTGATACTAAGTCCAAGGGCCATGACGTCGTTGTCGTTGTTTCCGCAATGGGCGACACCACCGATGACTTGCTAGACCTGGCAGGCCAGCTTACCGATGATGCACCAGCCCGCGAGATGGACATGTTGCTCTCCGCTGGCGAACGCATCTCGATGTCGCTGCTGGCGATGGCGATCAACCAGCTCGGCGAGCAGGCCGCTTCATTCACCGGCTCGCAGGCAGGATTGATCACCGACTCGACCCACGGCAAAGCCCGCATCATGGAGGTCTCCCCACAGCGCGTACGCCGTGCTATCGACCGCGGATTCATCGCCATCGTCGCTGGGTTCCAGGGCATGAGCAAGGAATCCAAGAACATCACCACCATGGGCCGTGGCGGCTCGGATACCACCGCCGTCGCGCTGGCCGCAGCTCTGGGCGCCGATGTCTGCGAAATCTACACCGACGTGGACGGCATCTACACCGCCGACCCGCGCGTGGTCGCCTCGGCCAAGAAGATCGAGAAGATCACCAGTGAAGAAATGCTGGAAATGGCCGCCAGCGGCTCGAAGATCTTGCACCTGCGTTGCGTGGAATACGCCCGCCGTTTCGGCGTGCCGCTGCACGTGCGCTCTTCATTCAGCACCAACGAGGGCACCTGGGTGCTCCCGGATCCCGAAGACAAAATCAAAATTCAAGAGGGAGAACCCTTGGAACAGCCAATCATCTCAGGTGTCGCCCACGACCACTCCGAAGCCAAGGTCACCATCATTGGCGTACCGGATATCCCCGGTAAAGCAGCACAGATTTTCGGCGTTATCGCCGCTGCGCAGGCCAATATCGACATGATTGTGCAGAACATCTCGACGCGCGGTTCGGGTGCCACCGATATCTCCTTCACCCTGCCGATGACCGAGACCAAGCATGTGCTTGAAGCACTGAACACCGCGAAGCCGGAGATCGGTTTCGAGGAAATCGAGCACAATGACGAGGTTGGCAAGCTCTCGTTGATCGGTGCCGGAATGCGCTCGAATCCAGGAGTCTCCTTCACCTTCTTCGAGGCCTTGCACCGCGCGGGCGTGAACGTGGACATGATCTCCACTTCAGAGATCCGCATCTCCGTGGTCACCGACGCCGACAAGCTCAACGATGCAGTACGCGCTATCCACACCGCGTTCGATCTGGATACCGATGTGGAAGCCACCGTCTACGGCGGCACCGGCCGCTAAGCGCCGCCAAGCTGATAGGGAGAACGCCTGCGAAACAATTACTGTTTCGCAGGCGTTCTCCCTATTAACTGCTATTTATTCGGTTCCAGTGTCTTGGTATAGACGATTTCGCCCAAGCCATTGCGCAGCGTGACGGTGAACAGGTCCTGCTCATCGAGGTCGACGTGGCCGAAGAACTGGCCCTTGCCATCGCGCGGCGACTGGTTGGTGGTGCCAGCCAGCGAGAAGTCCACGCGTGGACCGAAAGTGCCATCCATTTGGTTCGGCCCGAAAGAACCGGCATTGACTGGACCGGCCACGAATTCCCAGAACTCATTGAACTCGCTGAAGGCTGCACGCTCTGGAGAGTAGTGGTGCGCCGCGCAATAGTGCACATCCGCGGTCAGGAAGACGACATTCTTGATGCCGCGGTCCTTGATGGCCTTGAGCAGGCGGGCAAGTTCCAGCTCGCGGCCTAGTGGTGCGCCGTGGTCTGCGTTGGAAATTGATTCCTGCGCCTTGCCGTCCGGAACAATGATGCCCAGCGGCAGGTCGTTGAGAATGACTTTCCAAGTTGCCTTGGACTTGGCCAAGGAATCGACTAGCCAATTCAGCTGCTCTTCGCCGAGAATTGAAGTGGACTTCTGTTCCATTCCGGTGGTGTTCTCGGACTTGTAGCTGCGCATGTCCAATGCGAACAGGTCCATTGCTGGACCACGCGAGATTTTGCGGTAGATGCGTGCCGCCTCGAATCCGGTGCCTGCGCGCATGGCGCGCGGGTCGGCGATCGGCTGGTATTCCTGCCAGGCCTGGCGGCCACGGGCGGCAAGGGTGTTGATATCGCGCACCGTGTAGCGCTCATCTTCGAGGACCTCACCCGGCCACCAGTTGTTATGGGTCTCGTGATCATCCCACTGGGCAATCACCGGAACCTCTGAATACATGGCACGCACATTGTGGTCCATCAGGTTGTAGCGGTGCCGCCCACGGTACTCGGCCAGGGTCTCGGCCACCTTGGAGACTTCCTCGGTGACCAAGTTGCGCCAGATCTGGCCGTCCGGTTCCACAACTTCTGCGGCAATCGGACCGTCGGCGTAGATGGTGTCGCCGCTGTGCACGAAGAAGTCCGGCTTGGTTGCATGCATGGCCGCGTAGGCGCGCATGCCACCGATTTCTTCGTTGATGCCCCAGCCCTGGCCAGCGGTGTCGCCGGACCACACAAAACTCTGGGCACGGGAGGCGTCGTGGTTGCGGCGACCGGTCAACGCCGGTGCGGTGCTGAACCAGCCGTTCTGAGTCTCGCCAAGGGTGCCGTTATCGTCCTCGAAACCGATGCTGACTGCGAAACGGGTACCGGCAGGCAGATGCTCGGCATTGATCTTTGCAGTGTAGTCAGTGGCCTCGCGGGCGTAGGCACCGCGCAAAGTCTTGGCGAAGGATCCACGGCCGCGGATGATTTCCCCTGCTTCGTCCACCGCACGCAGCTGCGCGCGCAAGCGGCCTTCCCCGGAGCTGCGAGCCCAGAGTACGGCATTGCTGGCAGAGACATCCCCCATGGAAAATCCGCTGGTCAATCCCAGGCGGGAACGCACGAGTCGGGGACTGCTGGAAGCCAGCGCTGCTCCAGTGGGCCCAACCAAGGTCAATGCACCTGCGCCAATGGCGCCGGTGAGCAATTTGCGTCGCGAAATATTATTCATGGGATTCAGTGTTCACGACTTGATCAGCCATTTCCTTGAGCCCAGATGAACACCAAGAGAAATCATTCGTGTCCAGTCCACGCCACGAATCCAGAGATCCTGAACTCCAAAGCACGCCCATTACTGGCAGACTGGAAAAATGAGTTCACCTCAAGTCATTTCTGGCCCGCCGTCCGCTGGCCACCCAATTCCTCCGGCTGCGCGCACTGCAGCCGGCCAGGCGGAAATCGAGGGTATCTGGCAGAACGCATTAGGCGGGATAACATACCGGATTGGACAGGGCGAGCAGATGCGCTTCGCCAAGTGGTCGCCGGGATGCCCTCCCGCAGAGGACGGCGATCTCCTGGCTGAAGCCCTGCGCATGCGGTGGGCGGGAGAATTCATCAGAGTCCCCGAAGTGCTCAGCTGCGGACAGCATGCTGACGGCCAGCTGCTCGTCACGGCAGCATTGCCCGGGCACAGTGCAGTCAGCGAGCTTGGCAAAAGCGATCCGGCGCGATCCGCGTATGCAGTGGGCGCCGGTCTGCGCCACCTGCACGATCGGCTGCCGGTCGACCAGTGCCCCTTCAGCTGGGATCTGGAATCCCGCATCCAGCACCTGCCTGCCCAGGAGCAAGCTGCTTTGCTGGCTGAAATCCCGGAGCTTGATCTTGTGGTCTGCCATGGCGATGCTTGCCTGCCCAACACGATCATCACCGATAGCCATGATTTCAGCGCGCATGTGGATATGGGGAAATTGGGTGTCGGAGACCGCTGGGCGGATCTCGCCGTTGCCGCATGGAGCACCGAGTGGAATTACGGGCCTGGTTTCGAACAGCATGTCTACGCCGGGTACGGAATCGAACCCGATGAGCGGAAGGTGTCGTTCTACCGAAAGGTCTGGGACGCAACCTAGGAGGCCGAGCCGCTAGCGTGCCACGTAACGGTGCTCGGGACGGCCACGAGTTCCGTATCCAAGCTGCAGCTCCAGGGATTCATTGGCCACCAGCGCCGCCAAATACCGTTGCGCTGTCGCACGGGCAACCCCAATTGCCTCCGCGACCTCGGCGACGCTCATGGGTTCGGTAGCATCCTTGACGCAGGAAAGAACTGCCTGCTCGGTGGGGGCGGCACCCACCGATGCGTTGGTTTCTTCGCCCCCTTGAAGCGCCCGGTACAACCGGTCCACGCCCTGCTGGTTGAACTCCGCGGTCCCGGTCAATTGGCGACGATAGCGAGCCCAGCCTTTGAGCTTGGCGGCCAGGGTCTTGGCCTCAAAGGGCTTGATGATGAACGCCAGTGCGCCCGAGCGCAGCGCTTTGTCAATATTCTTCGGTTCAATCGCCGCGGAAATCATGATCGCATCAACATCGAGTTCTCTCAACAGCTCGATTCCACTGACATGCGGCAGGTAGAGATCCAGCAATACCAAATCAGGTTTCAGGCTCTGCACCATTTTGGGCACAACACGCGGATCCTGCACAGGCTCCAGGGCCTGGAACCCGGGGATGGCGTTGACCATCTCAGCGTGCAGCTCTCCTACCCGGAAATCGTCATCGACAATTAGCACCCGGTAGTTGCCGCTGGAATTCTCGCTCAATGTTGCGCTCCTTCAATCTCGTCGTTTTCCGTATTGGCTGGCTCCACCAGTACCGCCGGCAATCTTGCTGCGATAACTGCCCCGGAACCATCCGTCCCGCGGTCCGCTATCCAGACGTCCCCGCTGCGGGCTTGGGCGAGCCGTCTGATCAGCGGCAATCCGACGCCATGGCCATGATCGCCACCCAGATGTGACCCGGTGCTGACGTCCCGGGCGAAGATATCCTCGTCGGTGGTAATGCCGGGTCCAGAATCGGCCACGGCGATGTGCAAGGTGTTCCCTTCGGAGAGCAAGTCGATTTCCACCCAGGGTTCTGCATCTGTGCAAAGAGCTGCCGTGAAGGCGTTATCCAGCAGATTCCCCAGGACTGCGGTGGCGTCTTGGGCATCGTGGGCCGAGGCGATGTGTCCGAAAAGCATGGATTGGGCAGACACTCTCAGTTCTATGCCTTGTTCGTGGGCGCGCACCGCCTTCGCCGAAATAAACGCCGAGAGGTAAGCGTCCTGGATGGCCTCCAGCCCGGGAACCCGAGCGATCTTCGGCCCGGATTCCATCACCTCACGCAGGTAGTCTTCTGCCTGTTCGATCTTGCCCAAGTTGATCAGCCCGAGGACTGCGTGCATTCGGTTGGCGAATTCATGGCGCTGGGCGCGCAGCGCATCGGCCATGTCCTGGACTGCATCGAGTTTGGTTCCCAACGCTTCAAGGGTGGTGACATCATGGAGCAGCACGACCAGTCCGAGGTCCACTCCGTCACGGTCGACCTTGGTCACGCGGGCTATGAGCGAGTTGCCATTGGCCGCAAAGCGCACCGGTGCCGGGTCGCATTCCTTGATCGCCCTGACCAGCCGGTGATCCAAACCAGCGGATTCAAAGTGGCGGCCGACCACGTCCTCCAATTCGGTGCGGTGCGGCAGTCCCAGCAATTGCCTGGCGGCCCTGTTGCGCACGGTAATCCGGCTATCGGCGCCAATGCCCATGACACCTTCGGTAACACCGTAGAGCACGGCCTGCTGGTCCCTGACAAGCTGGGCAATTTCGGCCGGTTCCAGCCCAAGGGTCTGGCGCTTCAAACGGCGTACGGTGACTCGTCCGGCAAGCACTGCCAAGGCTGCGCAAATCGCCGCAAACAATACAATCCAGGCGAAGGACCCAAGCAGTGCCCCGGTCAAGGAGTCAGTGGTCACGCCCACGGAAACCTCTCCGATGACCGCACCCGCGGTACTGTAGACCGGGACCTTGGCGCGCACCGATTCACCAAGGGTTCCGTGTTCCCGGGAGACCGCTTCAATGCCTTCCAGCGCCACCGGGTCAGTAGAAACCATTTGGCCCAGTTCCTCGGGGTTCGGATGGCTCAAGCGCAGTCCGCGGTCCTCGGTAATCACCACGAAATACGCTTGCTCTTGCCCAATGACAGCGTTTGCCAGTTGCTGCAGTTTTCCATCGGCGAGCGCCTTGGCATCCAGCTCGTCCAGCTTTGCATAGTGCGAGACCTGCTCAACTACTTCCGGCAAGACGGCCACCGAACGAGCTATGGTCAGCGAGGTATCCTCGGCTTTCGAATAGACGCGGTCATAGCTGGCGAAAAGCGTTCCGGCGGTAACGAGAACAATCAGAACACCTACGACCAGGAATTGAAGTCGCATGATGCGTGATGCGAAATGCCGGGTGCCGGCGCCAGAACGGAACATGCCACCCAGCATAAACCCATCTTTCCACTCTCGTGATTTTAATGAGCAAAAAGTTGGCAAAGAACTTAAGCCTTCAACAATAAGCACAAGACGCGCAAAGTGAGCACCGACACGTACCTTGAATGGGTGCCCCTCCTAGCTTGTGGGGACTAAGGATTCACTCACACTGAAATGGAGGTCGGGTCAATGCTCGTTGCACTCGGATTCCTCATGGTCGCCACCTTCATGGTGCTGATCATGACAAAACGCATGACGCCGCTGCTGGCATTGATTCTGGTTCCAACCATCTTCGGCTTGTTCACCGGTGCTGGATTCGGCCTTGGCGACATGGTCATGGACGCGGTCAAGGACATGTCCAGTACCGCAGCCCTGCTGATGTTCGCCATCATGTACTTCGGCATCATGATCGACGTCGGCTTGTTCGACCGATTGGTCTCCGGCATCCAGAAGCTAGTGGGCAACGACCCCGCCAAGGTCGTCATGGGCACTTCGCTGCTCACCGGCGTAATTTCCCTCGATGGCGATGGCTCGACCACCTTCATTGTGGTTACCGCGGCTCTGCTGCCGATCTACCAGCGCCTGGGCATGAGCCCAGTGGTCCTGACCTGCGTTGCAGGCCTGACCAATGGCACGCTGAACATCGTTCCCTGGGGCGGCCCAACGGCCCGCGCGGCAGCGGCACTTGGCGTTGACGCCTCGGAAATCTTCGTGCCGATGCTCCCTGCGCTGGGAATTTCCCTCATTGTCATTGCCCTGTTCGCATGGCAGATGGGCGTATCCGAACGCCGCCGCTTGCAGCGCGAGCGTCCGGAAATCTGGGGCACCGAACTCGGTGGCGGCAACGTTTCCACCCCAACCGGAGGAAAGAGCCCTGCTGGCACTTCCCCTGCCGGAGGCAACCTGGCCGTACTGGAATCCGTGGCTCGCAAGGGCGATGGCACCGAAGCTTCCACCTTGGACGGCACCGTCCTGGATCCGGATCGCGAGACCCTGCGCCCCAAGACCTTCTACTTCAACCTGTCACTGACCGTCGCCATCATGGTGCTGCTGGTAGTCGATGTCACTCCGTTGCCCTACCTGTTCATGGTGGGTACCGCGATCGCCTTGATCGTCAACTTCCCCAAGGTCTCCGACCAGGTGAAGATGATCGCCGCGCACTCCAGCGAAATCATTGCCGTGGTCTCCATGGTGCTCGCCGCGGCAGTGCTCACCGGCGTGCTCTCCGGCACCGGCATGGTTGATGCCATGAGCCAGTGGCTGGTGGATGTCATTCCTACCTCCATGGGTCCATACATGGCAGTACTGACCGGGCTGATTTCGATTCCAGCTACCTTCCTGATGAGCAATGACGCCTTCTACTTCGGCGTCTTGCCAGTTCTCGCCGAAGCCGGCGCGCATTTCGGTGTACCAGCGGTGGATATGGCTCGCGCCTCCATCACCGGACAGCCAGTGCACATGCAGTCTCCGCTCGTTCCAGCCATCTTGTTGCTGGTGTCGCTCTCTCGTGTGGACTTGGGCGATCACCACAAGAAGGTGCTGTGGCGTGCGTTGGTGGTCTCCTTGGTCATGCTCGCTTCGGGCATGCTCCTTGGTGTCATCCACATGGGCTAACGCCCCAGGACCAAAGGTCCGTCGTCAGCCAGGCTCCGTGCCACCCGGACATTTCCAAGCGGGTGGCACGGAGTCCGGTGTTTAACCCGGGCTGACCCTGTTGGCAGCCCGCCGGAGGCTGCCGCATGCAGCTATTCGAGCATTGACCATCTGCACAGGGCGCCGGTTCAGCAAGCACAGTTTCCCGTGAAAAACTGGAGGCAGGGCAAGACGTGCACAGCGTGTGCTTCCCCTGGACCGGATGGACACGCCACTGGGCCACACCGCGAATTCGACCGTCTTCTCCCGACGCAAAGGAAGGCTCCAGCGCATGGAAAGAGAACCTCTGGACAACAGCATCTCCCTAGCCCAGCTCGAAGCGGTTGTCATGATTGTGGACTATGGTTCCTTCACCGCCGCCGCGGATATCCTTGGCATCTCCCAGCCCTCCTTGTCCCGGCGCATTAGCGCGTTGGAGCGCACTCTTGGCATGCCCGTGTTCCGGGCCGCTGGAAGGGACATGGTGCTGACCGAGGTTGGCCGGAGCATCATTCCTGCCGGCCGCCGGGCACTGCGTGAAGTCGCCGCGATCGGAACCATCGCCTCCTCCACGCGTGCATTGGCCACCGGATCCCTGCGCATCGCGGGGTTGCCCTCCCTGGTTGGAGGAATCATGCCCGAGTACATCGGCCCCTTCCATCGCCAGCACCCCGGTGTCCGGATAGAGATCCTGAGCGTGGAGGACGACGAGCAGCTTGCCGATGCGCTTCGCCTGAATCGTGCCGATGTGGCTTTTGGCGTGAACGAGCGCATCCCCGCGGACCTCATCGGCAAATCCCTGCGCGATCAGCAATTCTCGGCCGTCGTATCCGAGGATACCGAGGTGGACCCGGACACTGGGCTAAGCCCTGAATTGCTCAATTCCCTGACTCTGGCCACCCTCCCCCAGGGCACCTCGATTCGCAAGATCACCGACGAAGTTTACCGGAGCTTGAAGGCCACCGCTCCGCGGCTCATCACCACAACGCAACGCGACGCATTGGTCCATCTGGGCATCGCCGCCGGCGGCATCACCTTGGTTCCACGGATCATGGCCAGCACCGCCGTGATCTTCGGCGGCAAGCAGGTCCCGCTGAGCTTGCCAGCCAGCAGGCCCCTGGGCGTCATCTACCGCCGCGAAGAATACCGTAATCCGGCGCTGGGCGAATTCCTCGAATACCTCTGAGACAGAGATCTCCAGGCGGTTTCCGCTCTCCCGAACCTGCGCGCGAAATCGGCCTTTCATGCGCCGCATGCATGGCTCTAATCAACCATGCTATTGGTTCCAGCGGCGTTCCACGTGGTCAGCTTGATGGGTAATCCGGCCATGGTCCTACCAAGGAGAGCAAGATCGTGAATTCCCAGCGAACACCTTCCTCTGCCAGGCGTAGTTCAAAACGGCCGCGGCGCCGGGTAGCTGCCATCATTGCAGCGGCGCTGGTGCTGACAGTAGTGGTGCCGACCAGCATTGCCTTCCTGCGCCTGCAGGGGAATATTTCCGTCTCGGCGCTCAGGGCGTCTGAAGCGGATGTCCCGGACTCCAGCGAAGGCCTGAATCTGCTGGTGCTCGGTTCCGATAGCCGGGATTTCAGCTCCACCGGCTTCGGCACGGATAACGGCTCCCGACGCAGCGATTCCATGCTGCTTGTCCACTTGTCGCCAGGCAACGAGCGCATCGAGGCGGTCCAGATCCCACGCGATACCGTATTGCAGCGCCCGGCCTGCGCGGATACCGGGTCCGGCGCTTATGCCGGAGGATACGGCATGATCAATTCTGCGCTGAATTACGGTCCCGCATGCTCTGTCGCCGCGGTGGAAGCGCTCACCGGGGTTCACCTGAACCACTTCATTGAGGTGGATTTCGAGGGATTCATTTCAATCATCGACGCACTCGACGGGGTCAGCGTGTGCCTGGCCCAGCCAATGACCGATCCAAAAGCAAACCTGGATCTTCCAGCCGGGCTGCAGGAGCTGGACGGAACCGATGCGCTTGCCCTGGCCAGGACCCGCCATGCCGTTGGCGATGGAAGCGACCTCGCTCGGCTCGGAAACCAGCAGAAGGTCATGTCCGCAATAGTCCAGCGTGCCACCAGCAAGGAAGTTCTCGCACGCCCGGACCGGCTCTACTCTTTCCTTGACGCGATTACCTCCTCGATGACCGTGGACCCGGAACTGAGTTCGCTACCGGAACTTGCAGGATTGGCTGCGCGGGTCAAGGACGTTCCCACGGACAAGATCACCTTCATGACCATGCCGACCCAGCCTGCACCATCAAACGCCAACCGGGTGGTCCCGGCTCCGGACGCGACCCTCATCTTTGAACGCATCAAGCAAGACATCCAGGTGAATCCGGATTCCGAGTCCGAATCCGGCTCCGAATCGGATGCAGGAGAAACTGCCACGGCGAAAGCCTCCGCCCGGCAGCTGCCTGTCAGCATAGCCAACGCAGCGCGAGTGAGCGGACTGGCCGGCAAATTCGCCAACGAAGCCACGGAGCAAGGCTTCACCGTCACTTCAATCACTACCGCGGCGTCCTTGCAGGCGCAAACACGGCTGCTGATTCCGGATACTGATGCAGCCAGGAAAACAGCCGACGCATTCGCCAAAGCAGTCGATCTCGACATCGAGGCAACAGTCGCCGATGTCGAAAGCATCGAATTGATCCTGGGCCAGGATTACCAAAACCTGGGGCGGCCAGAAAAGCAGCCTGTCAAGGTGAACAGCCGCAAAGCAGACCAGAAACTCTGCGGCTGAGCCGGCCCCAAGGGCAGGCCGCGCCACCGGAAAATCCTGCCATGCCGCGATGGCTGCCAGGCGAATCTCCGTTTGCCCGCGGCTGTTGGCCTTCGTATTCCGGCTGGGCTGCACCTGCCAATTCCGTTTGACCGCGTCCCTCGCAGCGAGGTGATTCACAGTGAGCATTGCAGGCATCAATGGCAATGAATTCATCGTGCTGGCCATTTTGGCGGCCGTGCTGCTCGGACCTGAAAAATTGCCCGACTACGCAAGGAAACTAGCCACGCTGATTCGCGAGTTGCGCCGACTCGCCTCTGGTGCCCAGGAACAACTCCGCGAGGAGCTTGGCGAGGATTTCGCGGACATGGATCTGAAGAAGTTCGATCCGCGGCAATATGATCCTCGAAGGATCATCAGCGAAGCGCTGCGAGATCAACTCGAAGAGCCGCCTGCCCAAGGATTCCCGGATTCTGCCCGCTCAAGGGGACCCGAGACCAGGAGTTCATCATCACCGCCAGAACCCTCCGGTCCGGCCCCTTTTGACGACGAAAGCACTTAGGACGCCCCTGCTCCTTGCCGCAAGTGTCCGCTGACCGCGCGAGCAGTGAATACGGATCCGGTGGACAGAATTCATTCATCGCAGTCCCCAAAGCTCCACCCGGTTCCTTCATCCGGATCGCACGGATTCCGGCATCTATCCGCAACCGGTCCAGCTTCGCTGATTCGTCGGCCAACCGTGATGGCCGGCCGAAAAAGGATTCCCGGGATCGGCCACCAGCCTGCTGCCGGCCTAGCCTGTAGGCACGCCGGCGCTCCAATTCGGAACGGTATTTTTCCTAGTAGTGCCTTCACAGCAATTCAGGGAGCAGGCGCCACTGCCCGGGCCCAGCGCTTTGCTTCCGGCGATGGTCGATGACTCCGGCTGCTCGCCACGCACTTGCGCTGCCCGTTCCAGGACCAGATCGACCAAGCCGCTGACAAACGACGGTGAGGTGCCAACACTGCCGGCACGGAGAAACGCCATCCCCAACTCGCGCGCGGTATCTGCCGCTTCGGTATCCAGATCGAATTTGACCTCCATGTGGTCCGAAACGAATCCGAGGGGTACAACCAGAACGCCCTCAATTCCAGTTTCCGCAAGCTCGCGCATGCGGTCATTGATGTCCGGTTCCAACCAGGGAGTGTGCATGGATCCAGAACGGGAGCAGTACACCAGTTCGGCATCCAGCTGCTCCTCACCAGCTAGTTCCCCGCCAATCCAGGCCATGAGCTCCTCATGCTGCCGCTGGTAGCCGGCGGTGAACTTCTGCGATGATTCTTGCATCGCAGTAGGGATCGAATGGGTGACATATAGGATCTTGTGCCGGTTGCGGTCCAGGCCGCCGACGAGCTGCTTGAATTCCTTCAATCCCTTCCGCACGCAGTCCAACTGCGCATGAGCGAATCCCGGATGATTGTAGTACTGCCGGACTTTATCGATCACCACCTCGAGGCCCTCTTCTTGCAGTGCCGCCACAGTTCCGGCGAAATCCTCGCGGTATTGCCGGCACGAGGAATATGAGGAGTAGGCCGACGTATCGATGGCCAGGAACCTTCTCGAGCCGTGCCTGCGCGCATGGTTTCCGACCACTTCGGTGAGGTACGGTTCCCAATTCCGGTTCCCCCAAAGCAGCGGCGTATCGATGCCGCGGGCTGCGAATTCCTCTTGGACGGCTTGCTGCAAAGCCTGGTTCTGCTCATTGATCGGAGATTTTCCGCCGAACATGTAGTAGTGCTCGCCCACCTCTTCAAGGCGCTCGTCCGGAATCCCTCGTCCCCGGGTAACGTTTTGCAGGAAAGGCAGGACATCTTCGGGCTTTTCCGGCCCGCCAAAGGACATCAGCACAACTGCATCAAACGGCGCTACCTGCATGTTTCCCATCGGGATCGTCCACGCTTTCTTCTCGGGCAACTGCCGCCATGGGCAAAATTCCCCGGAGCCGGCAGTCGCAAGCAATTATCTAGATTAGCTCTTATCTAGCCAAGCTAACAATAATTGCTTTGCCTCCGAATCGCCAGCGGGCGTCGCCGACCCCTAACGACTGCCCAGGCTATGAGCCAGTTCCAGCTCAATGCGCTCATTGCGGAACTGATGACCGGCATCGAGCAATTTGCGCGGGACAATTTTCTGATCGGCCATGGCCAGAAGGTGGGACCCTTCGGCTCCCAGCAGCAATTTGGGAGCCGCGGCAGGAACCGGAATGATGGCAGGCCGCCGCACTGCGCGCGCCAAGGCCCTGGTGAATTCGGCGTTGCTCACCGGCTGCGGTGCCACCGCATTGACCGGACCTGCCAATTGCGAATCCCAGAGCGCGCGATGGTAGATGTCCAGCAGGTCATCAAGCCCGATCCACGAAAGCATCTGCTTTCCCCCTGCCAGGGGACCGCCCAGGCCTGCGGAGAATACAGGACGCAAAACGGCGAGCATCCCGCCTTTGGGGCTCAGCACGATACCGGTCCTGATCTGCACCCGGCGCATGCCGCTGTCCCCCGCATTCGCCGCACGTTCCCAGCGGTCCACCACGTCAGCCAGGAAATCCGGAGTCCCGGCCCGCGGGGAATCGGTCTCGTCCAATGGGTGCGGTCCGGCTGAAGCACCGTAGAATCCGATGGCCGAAGCGCTGATGAAGGTCCGGACACCTGAACGTGACGCCAGCAGGGCAAGGGATCGGGTCGGTTCGATGCGGCTGGAGAGAATTGCCTGCCGATGTGCTTGGCTGAACCGGCCGAAGATGCTGGCTCCGGCCAAATGGATGACCGCGTCGCAGCCATCGAGCAGGCCCGGGTCAGGATCCAGCGGATTCCAGCGCCGTTCGCTTGCCGATTCCGGCTCGTGCCGCACGAGCTTGACGACCCGGTGCCCGCCGGTGGACAAGAAGGCGCACAAAGCCTGTCCGACTAATCCGCTTGAACCGGTCAGCGCTATCACCAGCGGCTTCAACCCGGCCTGCGCCGCCCGCTGGTGTGCGGCAAAATCGTCTGCCAGCTGGCGGTGGCGGTATGCAAGCATCGATTCGATCTGCCGTCCTGGCATATTCGACTGGATGCAGTCACCCACGGTCGTGCACTGTGCGCCCGCGGGCTCGAAGTAATGCTCATGCCGCCACTGCACCACCCGGGCAGGAAGGCCGCGAACCCCTTCGGGTTCAAGCTGGTCGACGAAACTGCGGTTCTCCGCGAACCCCTCAGGCTGGTGCTTGGCATTCCACAGCACTCCGCCGGGAAGGCCCAGCACGGCCGTCCCGTCCTTCAGCGAACCGGCTTCTTCAATGACCTTCAGCGGAAGCCACGGTGGCAAGAGCCGCTGCATGGCCCCGGGTCGCGAGAACCAGTCGAAGACAACGGATGCAGATGCCGGAAGTTGGCTGGAGCGCTCAGTGTTCATGGCCCCATCCTAGAGGCTTCAGGCAGGCCGGTTCCCGAGGATGGGAAATTGCTGGATTCCGTCGCAATGTCTGGTCCGGCGCCGCAATGAATCCCTCGGTTTCCTGCAGCACGCTATCCCGGCAGACTTGGAGCAGGAACAAGAACTTCTGGACAGAGCTTGATTGCGGACAACTAACGGACCGGCTGTTGCCCGAAGCGGCTGCCAATGCAACCAGAAAGCTAGGCATACCATGCAGGAAGATAGTCGAAGGGAGGATCCTCGCCCACCCGCCCGTCGATGGCTTCACACAAGAGATCCGCATGCCCTGCATGCCGCCCATACTCTTCAATCAGGTCGCAGATGATTCTGCGTATCGACGCATGCTTGCCTTCGAAGGCCAACCCCGAGCCCGTGTCCAGCTTCCTTTCCTCGATAACGGACTGCTGGATTCCCCGGCTTTTGGCCACGGCCCGGTCGTAGCGTTGATAAAGATTCTCCGGATCCTCTTCCAGATCAACCACGAAGTGCTCGCGCCCGTTGGCAGTGAACCCAAGGAGGACTTCAGGTCGTTGCCCGGCAATGAAGTAGGTGAATTTCTCATCTTCGACAAGGGCAAGATGCTGGAGCAATCCGCCCAGGCTGAGCTGGCTGCTGGGCAACTTGGTTGCCAGCTGTTCGATGTCCAGCCCCTCGGCCTTGTATCTGAAGGTGGCGCGCAGCCTGTCAAGCATCCCGAGCAGATGCTGCTCGTCGGAGCCGCTCATTGGCGGTTCCCAGGGAGGCAGGATTTCCATGGCGTACCCCTTTGCGAGAAGTGTGAGTTGGCGTACCAAACTGGTTTCATCGGCCCATGAATTGAATAATTAGAAGTATGCCTCTGACCGCCGCCATTTTGGAACCCTCGCAGTGGATGCCGCATGCCGCTGAGCATGAAGCGCGGGCGCGGGCCTTTGGCGAACCTTTCGTGGAACGGCGGATGAAGGGCAAGAAGCATCCCATCGAGGACTTCCTGTTCACCTATTACACGCAAAAGCCGGGCCAGCTCTACCGCTGGCATCCAGGGATGAACGTGGTTCTAGCCGGAGACGCGGCCCAAGAACGCGGCGAGTGGAAGTTCTACCGCAGAGTCCAAACCGGCCACGGTACGGGATACCACTTCGATGCGGAGGCATTCGGCAAGGCGCGTGCCCGGGCCATCGAGTTTGCCCGCATCATTCTGGCCGGCACCGCGCAGCGGCCAGGAAACTTCTCCTGCTTCGGCCTGCATGAATGGGCGATGGCCTACAAATCCGAGGTCAACGGCATCCGCCATGAATATCTCCCGCTGCGCTTGGGTGCGCAGGGAACCGACGAAGTGGTGGAAACACACAAGATCCGTTGCACCCACTTCGATGCATTCCGCTTCTACACTCCCCAGGCGATCGAGCTCAACGAGCTGCAGCCGACCAGGGAAACCCAGCGCGACCTGGAACAGCCCGGTTGCCTGCACGCCAATATGGATCTGTACAAGTGGGCCTATAAGCTCTCCCCTGCGGTGCCAAGCGACTTGGTCATGGACTGCTTCGAGCTCGCCTGGGACATTCGCACCATGGATATGCAGGCGTCCCCCTATGATCTGGGCGATTGGGGCCATGAACCCATCCGCATTGAAACTCCCGAGGGCAAGGCCGCGTACGTGAGATTGCAAAAGGAATTTGCCCAGCGTGCCGACTCGCTGCGCAATCAATTACTGGAAGTCGCCAACAACCTGCCAATCTTCCCGGAAGACTAGAACTTATTCGCGGCCGCAGGCAAGATTGATCCATGGTTACTGCACGGGGCCTTCGCCTGATTCCGGCCGGTATCGCGCTCGGCTGCGTGAGCCTCTCGCTGGCTTCCTGCGCCACCAGCATCGGACAGGGGCCGCAGACCCAATTGGAAATCACCATTCGCGATGACGGCAGCGAAATTTCACAGCAGTACTCCCTGGAATGCACCGGCGAACAAGCCGCTGAATCCAGCACATTGCCGTACGCATCCAAAGCTTGCTTGCAGCTCGAGCTTGAACCCGGTGCCATTGCCGGAGAAGTTGATCCCCAGGAAATCTGCACCGAAATATACGGTGGACCGCAACGGGCCGAAATAAGCGGAACCCTGCACGGCGAGACGGTGAATACGAGCTTTTCCCGGCATAACGGCTGCGCCATCGATCGTTGGGATGCCGCCTCATTTCTACTTGGTTCCGTGAAAACATGAGTCGATAACCCCTGAATAACTGCGCGGAGAAACTAGAATAGTAAGACTATGGAGTTTTTCCTGCTGGTTATCGCGCTGCTATTCGCCACGATCTTGATTGTCGGCATCGGGGAACGCATTAAATTGCCCTACCCGATCTTGATGCTGATTTTCGCGACGCTGGCAGGTTTCTTGCCGTTCATGCCCGAAATGCATATTGAGCCCGAGCTGATCCTGCCGATCTTCTTGCCGCCCTTGCTTTTCGCTACGGCCCAGCGCAGCAGTTGGTCGGTGTTCCGCTTCCGCTGGAAGGCCCTGATCCGGCTGGCCGTGGTGCTCATCGTGGTGACAGCAGGCACCGTGGCCGCTACCGCGCTGGCCTTCTCCCCCATCGCTTCCATTCCGCTGGCATTGGCGTTGGGCGCAGTAGTGGCCCCGCCTGACCCGGTCGCGGTGGATGCGATTGCCACCAAGGTGAAAATGCCGCGGCGCCTGACGTCCCTGCTGGAAACCGAGGGCCTGTTCAACGACGCAATGGCCATCGTGATCTTCCAGCTGGCCGTCCAGGCAACCCTGAATGGCTCGGAAGTCGGACTCGAAATCATTCCGCAGTTCCTGCTCGGTGCCGCAGGGGCGGTAGTCCTGGGTCTGGCCATGGGCTGGGCCATCGGCGCCTTGAACCGTTTCGTTCCCAACCTCGCAGCGCGTTGCGCGGCCACCTTGGTGGCACCTTATGCGGTCTACATGATTGCGGAGGAGCTGCATATTTCAGGGGTCATCGCAGTGGTGGTGACGGCCCTTGAAATGGTGCGGCGGGACCGCCCACAGGACTCTGCCGAACGCCTAACCCGGCAATCCTTCTGGGAAGTGCTCGAGCTGCTGGCCACCGGCCTGGCTTTCGGCTTGATGGGCATCGAGATGAACCAGGTGATCCAGGAGGAAGGCAGCAACCTGATCGGCTTCATCCCGGGCATCGCCGCGATCTGCTTCGTGGTCATCGCAGTGCGTGCGCTGTGGATGCTGGCGACCTACTACCTGCCCAACCGCAGCAAGCCCAAGATTCCTGCGCGCAAGGATGCGCTGGTGCTCACTTGGTGCGGCATGCGCGGGCTGGCGACTTTGGCCTTGGCCCTGGCACTGCCCAAGGTCGCAGCCGATGGCTCGGCCATCGAGGGACGCAACTTCGTGGTGGTCGCCGCTTGCTCCGTCTTGCTGTGCACTTTGGTGCTCCCGGGCCTGACCTTGCCAGCGCTGATGCGCGTGCTGAAGCTGCGCAACAACGAGCAAGACGCCAAGCGTGCCCGCCGGGCCCTGGCCCGCCGCGCCGAGGCTGTCGCACTGGCGGCGCTGCGCAAGAACGTGCAGCTCGAAGAGCTGCCGGAGAATTACCAGCAGGCGGTGCGCCGGCGCATGAACTCGCTGCATACCATCCTGGCCAAGGACCCGGATCCGCACGATGCGATCTCGGACGAAAAGTACACGCAGATTCGCGCGGTGATCGCCAAGGCCGATTCGATCCAGGCCATCGCCCTGGAAGCCGCCCGCGACGAGCTGCTCAAGGCCCGCCGCGAACCGAATATCGACCCGCACATCGTTGACGAGATTGTCGGCCGCCTTGACCGGCGCACCGCAACCCTGGATCGCTAGGCGGCCTTGCGCTCCAGCTTCACGATGACTTCGTAGTGGCTGGTCTGCGGGAACATGTCCATGACGCGGGCCTGCTGCGGAGCGTAGTTCTCCAAACGCTCCAGGTCCCTGGCCAGTGACTTCGCGTTGCAGCTGGAGTAAATGAGGTGCTGGATATCGGACTCGTTCAGCCACTTCGATAGCTCTGCGGAGATGCCGCGGCGCGGAGGATTCACGATTACCGCCTCTGGCGCCCAGCCGGCACCCAGCGCGAATTCGGTTGCGTCTTGGACCCTGAAATGGATGTCATCCAGCTCCATGGTCTTGGCGCTGGTCTTTGCCGATTCAACGGCTTCCCCGCTGGTCTCGATGCCGTACACGGTACGGTCCTCGGTAGCGCAATGCAGTGCGAAACCGCCCACCCCGCTGTACAGATCCCAAACACTTTCGGGGTTGGCATCGTTGATCCATTGGCGGGCCTGCCGGTACAAGGCGGCAGCGATCTCGCTGTTGGTCTGGAAGAAGCCCTGGGGGCGCAGGTGCATCGGTACGCCGTTCAGCCCGAATTCCAAGGTGGTTCGGCGGGTAAGAATGATTTCTTCTTCGCCTTCCAGCACTGCCTTGTGCTCAGGCAAGAAGTTCACCGACACCACGCTGTGGCGTGGAAGCTGCTCAAGGAACTGCGGCAGCGAATCACGCAGTGCCACAAAATGCTTCTTGGTGCGCAATACCCAACGGACCATCACCGAGCCGGTATCCGACAGGGTGAGAATCACATGCTTGAGTTCGCCCTTGCGCTTGGGAACGTCGTAGGGAATGAGCTTCAGATCATGAATGAACTGCTCGATGACCGGGAATACGGCACGTAGCGGTGCTGCGATGACTCCGCAGTTGCGCAGATCGACACCGTGGCCGTCGGCATCCAGGATGCCGATGGTCGGTTGGCCGGTGGTTCCGGAAATGACCATTTTGGCTTTGTTGCGGAAGCCCTGTTCGCTGCTGGCTTGGGGCGGAAGGAATTCCAGGCCCGGGAAGCCGGCCAGCAGCTGCTGGCAATCCGCTACCTTTGATTGCAGTTGCTGGGCGTAAGGCACCGTCATCAAGGTGCATGAGCGGCAACGGGAGGCAGAAAAGTAAAGGCATTCCATGGTGCTTATGATTTTAGCGAAGATCGGCCGGCACCGAGCACAGAGAAATCTTGGCGCTGATTGACCGCAAATTTTCAGCTTTGGCCGCTAAGCTCTCAATTGATCAAAAGTTACTGAGCAGAATCCCTGCATGATGCGAAAGCCATACGGGGAAGGGTTGTTTAACCGCGAAAGGACAGATGGCACTTCATACCGGGCTATCCACGCATCGCCGTGGCATTGCATTGCTTGCACTCCCCCTTGCTGCCGTGATCGGCGCCTGCACGAGTTGCGCCGCTTCTTCACCCCAGGCTCATGAAGTTTCTTCCACCCCGGTTCCCGCCCCGTCTTCCAGCAGTGCCACCGAAAAATCCCTGCCCGCTCCGAGCAAGGCCGCAGCAAGCTCCAGCGTCCCGCTTCCGGCTCCAACCGGGAACAATGCCACTGCTCCCACCACGACTCCGAGCAATTCAGCCAAGCAGCCCGCCGGCACTCCGGCCAAGCCCGAGAGCTCCAAGACATCGCTGTCGCCCCTGGCCTCGGGTGCCAACACTGGTGCCTCCATCAAGGCGCTTCCCAGTTCAGCGGCCGAAATGTCCAAGGCCACCACGCAGCTGTTCGCTGCAGTGAATCGAGGCAAGCTGAAGGACGTCAAGGCGGCGCTCAAGGATGGAGCTGACCTCGACGCGCAGGACGAGGCCGGTCGCACCGCGCTGATGCGTGCAGTCATCAACAAGAACCCTGCCATCGCCAAGACCCTCTTCGAAGCAGGCTCGGATCCCGACAAGAAGGACGACTTCTACGAGTCGCCGTTCCTGCGCGCGAGCGCCAATGGCCAGGTTGAAACGCTGAAGCTTCTCATTGACGGCGGGGCCGACCTCACGGCGGTGAATCGCATGGGCGGGACCGCTTTGACCGTCGCCAGCGAGAATGGCCGGGTTCAGGCCGTACGCCAGTTGCTCCGCACCGATATCCCGGTAGACCAGGTTAATGACCTGGGCTGGACGGCCCTGCACGAAACCATTGTCCTGGGCCAGGGCACCGCCAATGCCATCACCATCGCGCGTTTGCTGATTATCAACGGGGCGGACCCGCATTTGGAGGACCACTCCGGTTCTGATGCATTCAAGCTAGCGCGTGAACGCCAGCAGAGCCAGATGCTGACCATGCTGCAGGCTGCAGCCAAGCGCTGAATCCTAGAGGGCGTCGAGGTAGAACCAGGCGCCGTCCTGCTTCACGAAGGTGCTGACCTCATGCTGCTGTGCTTCATGCCGGCCGTCGCGATAGTACGCAGCGAATTCCACCACCCCGCGGGAGGCCGCCGCGCCGCCAGCACGGGTTGAAATGATCTCCAAGCCGGTCCAGCGCATCTGCGAATCCACGTCCAGTTCCTTGGGCCTCGTGCTCTCATGCCAGGTCGCCAGCAAATACTGCGACAGCCCCAGCACGAAGGCGCTGTAGCGTGAGCGCATCAGCTGCTCCGCGGTCTGCGGCAGCAAGGAGCCGTCTTCCCTTCCGTCATGCAAGGGTTTGCAGCAGTTCTCGTAGGACAGCTTCGCAGCGTCCAGGACTCGGCAGGCGCAGACGGTTTGACTAGCATTTTTCACAGTTTCAGCATACGCGTCGAGCGCGCTTCGACAACCCGTGAGCCTAAGATCACATGACTTAAACCGCAGGATATCGGTGCTATCGCGCACAGGGACGTTTTCCCCGTCACATTCACGGGTAGACTATGAAGGCAAGCTCGCGGAGCGCCAAATCCCCCTGGTGTGAGACGGCATCTCCGTGTGGCATTTAACTTAACCTCGCCAACAGGAGATATGCCGGATGCCCCGCATCGTTGTAGATGTCATGCTCAAGCCAGAAATCCTTGACCCTCAGGGCAAGGCCATCGCGGGAGCTCTTCCCCGCCTAGGCTTCACCTCCTTCGAAGCTGTCCGCCAGGGCAAGCGCTTTGAACTGTCCGTGGACGGCGAGGTGACCGAAGAAATCCTCGCCCAGGCTCGCGAGGCTGCAGAAACCCTGCTTTCCAACCCGGTGATCGAAGATGTCGTCAACGTCGAGGTATTCGAAGACTAATGAGCGCCGAACTTCCCCTGATTGGCGACTATTCAACGCCAAGCACTGAACTTTCCGGAGCGCGCATCGGCGTGGTGACCTTCCCGGGCACCCTCGATGACCGCGACGCCGCTCGCGCCGTGCGCGCAGCCGGTGCCGAAGCGGTGTCCCTGTGGCACGCCGACACCGACCTGCAGGATGTCGACGCCGTGGTGATCCCCGGCGGCTTCTCCTACGGCGACTACCTGCGCGCCGGCGCGATCTCCCGCTTCGCACCGATGATGGCGAAGATCGCAGATGCCGCGAACTCCGATGCCAAGCTGCCCGTGCTGGGCATCTGCAACGGTTTCCAGATCCTCACCGAGTCGCACCTGCTGCCCGGCTCGATGATCAAGAACGACCACTTGAAGTTCATCTGCCGCGATCAGCTGCTGCGCGTGGAGAACAACCAGACCGCATGGACCAACGGCTTCGAAGCCGGCCAGGAAATCACCATCGTGCTGAAGAACCAGGATGGCCAGTACGTGGCCGACGAGAAGGTCCTGGACGAGCTCGAAGCTGAAAACCGCATCGCGTTCTCCTACGTGGGCTGGAACCCGAACGGCTCGCGCCGCTCGATCGCCGGCGTGAGCAACAAGGCCGGCAACGTTGTCGGCCTGATGCCGCACCCGGAGCACGCCATTGAGGCCGGCTTCGGTCCGGACCACCGCGGCACCGACGGGCTGGCATTCTTCACCAGCGTTCTGACCCACCTTGTTGGAGGCAAAAAGTGAGCCAGGAAGCCACTAAGGAATTCAATATCGACACCGTCGATAACGCAGCGGGCACCCCGGATGTAGAACTGCCATGGGCAGAGCTGGGCCTGAAGGACAACGAGTTCGCCGAGATCGTGAAGATCCTGGGCCGTCGTCCGACCGCCGCTGAATTGGCCATGTACTCGGTCATGTGGTCCGAGCACTGCTCGTACAAGTCCACCAAGAACCACCTGCGCCAGTTCGGCCAGAAGGTCACCCCGGAAATGAAGAAGGACCTGATGGTCGGCATGGGCGAAAACGCCGGTGTCACCGACCTGGGCGACGGCTGGGCCGTGACCTTCAAGATCGAGTCCCACAACTCGCCTTCCTACGTCGAGCCGTACCAGGGTGCCGCTACCGGCATCGGCGGCATCGTGCGCGACATCATCTCCATGGGCGCCCGCCCGATCGCCGTGATGGATCCGCTGCGTTTCGGCGCGATCGACCACGAGGACTCGCAGCGCGTCGTGCACGGCGTGGTCTCGGGCATCGGCGGCTACGGCAACTCGCTGGGCCTGCCGAACATCGGCGGCGAAACCGTCTTCGACCCGATCTACCAGGGCAACCCGCTGGTCAACGCACTGGCCGTGGGCGCACTGCGCCACGAGGATCTGCGCCTGGCCAACGCCTCGGGCGTGGGCAACAAGGTCGTGCTCTTCGGTGCGCGCACCGGTGGCGATGGCATCGGCGGCGCGTCGGTGCTGGCCTCGGAGTCCTTCGACGACACCAAGCCCTCCAAGCGCCCGGCGGTCCAGGTGGGCGACCCGTTCGCTGAGAAGGTGCTCATCGAGTGCTGCCTGGAGCTGTTCAAGGCCTCGCTGGTCGAGGGCATCCAGGACCTGGGCGCTGCAGGCATCTCCTGCGCCACCAGCGAACTGGCCTCCAACGGCGAAGGCGGCATGCAGGTCGAGCTGACCAACGTGCTGCTGCGCGACTCCACCCTGACCCCGGGCGAAATCCTGATGTCGGAGTCCCAGGAACGCATGATGGCCGTAGTCACCCCGCAGAACATCGAAGCGTTCGAGGCCGTCATGGCCAAGTGGAACGTGGAGTACTCCTGGCTGGGCGAGGTCACCGACACCGATCGGCTGATCATCACCTGGAATGGCGAAGTCATCGTGGACGTGGACCCGAAGACCGTCGCCCACGACGGCCCGGTCTACGACCGCCCGTATGCCCGCCCGCAGTGGCAGGATGCGCTGCAGGCTGACACCTTCAAGTCCTCGGAAGCCGGCGCCAACCTGCCAGCTACCGGCGAAGAGCTGAAGGCCGCCACCCTGGAGCTGATCGCCAGCCCGAACATGTGCGACAAGTCCTGGATCACCAACCAGTACGACCGCTACGTCGGCGGCAACACCGCGCTGGCCGCCCCGGATGATGCCGGCGTGGTCCGCATCGACGAGTCCACCGGACTCGGCGTGGCCATCGCCACCGATGCCAACGGCCGCTACACCTACCTGGACCCGTATGCCGGTGCCCAGCTGGCGCTGGCCGAGTCCTACCGCAACGTCGCCACCTCCGGTGCGATCCCTGCGGCGGTTTCAGACTGCCTGAACTACGGTTCCCCGGAGGACCCCGACGTCATGTGGCAGCTGGCCGAGGGCATCCGCGGCCTGTCCGATGCGTGCATGGAGCTCGGCGTCCCGGTCACCGGCGGCAATGTCTCGCTGTACAACCAGACCGGCGACAAGGCCATCCACCCAACCCCTGTGGTTGCGACCCTGGGCAAGTTCGACGACGTCGCTCGCCGCACCCCTTCGGGCTGGCGCGAAGAGGCCGACGGCCAGGCCATCTACCTGATCGGCACCACCGCCGATGAACTGGACGGCTCGGAGTTCGCCAACCTGCGCGGCCACCTCGGCGGCCTGCCGCCAAAGGTCGACCTGGCTGCCGAGAAGGCACTGGGCGCAATCCTGATCAACGCCAGCCGCGACGGCATGATCGACGCCGCGCACGACCTGTCCGAGGGCGGCCTGCTTGCAGCGCTGTCCGAGATGGTCCTGCGCTACGGCGTTGGCGCTCGCGTGGCCCTGGACGAGATCAAGCAGCGTGACGGCATCGATTCCTTCACCGCGCTGTTCTCGGAGTCCCAGGCACGCGCCTTGGTTGCCGTTCCACGCAGCGAAGAGGTCCGCTTCAACGACATGACCAGTGCCCGCGGTGTAACCGTGGCCCGCATGGGCATTGTCGATGCGCAGTCCGGCGTCCTGGAAGTCCAGGGCGAGTTCACCGTTTCGGTGGATGAGCTGCGTGAAGCTTCCGAAGGCACCATGAAGAAGTACTTCGGCTAGGCTCCAGCCAACCTGTCAACGGCGGCTCTCCTCATCGAGGAGGGCCGCCGTTGTCCATCTGCACCCAGGCTGTCCCCGCGCGCGCCGCACCTCGGAAACGATAATCTGGGAACACCACAGTTCCCGTTCCCGGCTTCCAAAGGATCTGACCATGGCTGAACCCGACGGGCTGCCCGCCGCGGCCCTGCAGCCAGTGGTGGTGAACTGGAAATGCAATCTGACCTACAGCATCGTGGTCTGGGTCAGCAACGGGACGGCGCGCGTGCATTTCGAGGAAACGGTGCAGCTGCTGCAGGCCGGCCAAGCGCTGTGGATCCCGCGGTTCATTGCGCACAAGGTGGAGCATGATGCCCACTCCCTGGCCTTGTCGATCATGGTCAGGACAACGTCCAACCACAGGCTGGGCGACGGGTGGCGGCTGATCAACGTGCCGCCGGCCCAATCGCAGTGGATGTTCCACCTGATGCTACTGACCCTCTCGCCCGTGCACCAGGGCCAGGCCAGTGCGCAGCGGGTGCTCGATACGCTGGCGCATTTCGCCGTCGCCTCCCCCTCCTCCACCCGGCCCGTTCCGCTGGCCATGCCACGGCACAGCGCAGCCCGGAAGGTAGTCGCCCACCTGCTGGCCCATCCGCACGGCACGCTGCACTTGGCCGATTATGCGCGGAAGTTCGCGGTGTCCGAACGGACCTTGCGCCGCGCATTCCTCGCCGAAACCGGACTGAATTTCCGGCAATGGCGCCAGCAGGCACGGCTCGGCGCGTTGGACCGCGTGCTTCCGCACAGCGCCAGCCAGCCTCCGGCCTTGACCACCCGCTGGATGAACCTTGCCAACCAGGATCTGGTGCTCTGGGCGGTGCGCGGACGAGCCAGCATTTGCCAGCTGGCCCATGGGGAAGGCACCGGACGCGAACGCACCCAGCAGCTGCAGGGCGGGCAATTCATGCTGGTCCCTGCCGGGCAGTCCCTGCGCCTGCAGATCGAGCAGGGCTCGCTGCTGATCCCGCTGTCCCTGCCAGCCGGTTCTCTGCCGTCCGGGCAGCAGCACCGGATGCCCTGCCAGCTGCCGGTCGAGTTCTTCCAGGCCATGCTGCACCGCGCGGTTTCGCACATCACGCTGCTGCGTCCGGTCCACTTCGACCCACTCGACACCGTGAAGCTGCTGCAGCTGGTGCCGAATTATCCGGGATTGCCCTGGCCGCACTCTGCCGAAATGCGTTCGCTGGCCGGCACCCTGGCCGCCGATACCCGGGGCAAGCTGCCGGCGTCCGCTGCCGCCGCGCAGCATGGCCTGAGCCTGCGCCAGCTGCAGCGGCGCTGGAGCGCCGAGACCGGTATGAGCCTGCGCGCCTGGCGCCAGGCCTCCCGCTTCCAGCATGCCGAAGCCTTGCTGAATGCAGGATTCCCGGTGCCGATGGTCGCCCTCCAGCTCGGATTCAGCGACGCCGGGAACTTCTCCCGCGCCTATGCGAAGACGCGCGGACGCCGTCCCAAGCCGGCAGACTACACCCTCCCAACGGACATTTTTTGATCACTTAACGACATCTTAGCCTTCTCGATCCATCACCGGAAACCGCTGGTAATCCCGGAATTGCCGGTGGAAAACGCTCCGTCGGCTCCATCGGGGCAAGGTGAGCCTAAATTAACTCCGGCTAAGGTGGGAGACCGTCACCCTTGAACTCCACCGCGCCGTGTTTCGGCGCGGATACCCACCGAGGAGCAACCCCCGTGCGTTCATCCGCTCGCAAATTCGCATCCCTGGCCGCCGCGGCGGCCCTCACCCTTTCGCTTGGCGCCTGCGCCGCGGACGGAACGGCCGCAGCAGACGGGTCCCCGGCCGCCGATTCCGCGGACACCGGCAGCTGGCCGCGCACGCTAACGGATGACGCCGGAAACGAGGTGCAGATCCCGGCCAAGCCAGAGCGCATCATCTCCACCACGGTGTCCACCACCGGCACCCTGCTGGCCCTGGATGCCCCGGTCGTCGGCTCCTCCACCGCCGCCATCAGCCCGCAGAGCGACGAGAACGGATGGTTCACCCAGTGGGCCGACGTGGCAGTCGAGCGCGAGGTGGCACCGGTCTACCAGCTGGGCAACTTCAATCTGGAGGCCGTCGTGGCCCAGGATCCGGATCTGATCGTGGTCTCCACCTCCGGTGCCGACTCCGAAATGGACAACCTCGAGCAGCTGCAGTCGCTGGCCCCGACCTACGTGGTCAACTACGGCGACAAGGACTGGAAGTCGCTGGCCGAGGAGCTGGCCGAAGCCACCGGCACCGAAGCCAACGCCGAAGCGATCATCAGCGAATTCGACCAGCGCGCCGCCGCGATCAAGGACAAGCTGGCCATCCCGGCCGGCAGCACCGCGTCGATCGTCTCCTACAACAAGGGCACCGATTCCCCCGTGGGCAAGCAGAGCGGACCGCACTCGGCCCTGATCAGCGCGATGGGCTTCGAGATCATCGAGCCTCCGGCGCAGTTCGACACCTCCGCCCAGAAGCGCGAGGACTTCGCCTTCACCAGCTACGAAGGCCTGTCCGAATCCGCCACCGGCGATTCTGTCTTCCTGATCTCCGCCAACGACAAGACCGCGAAGTCCTTCGCCGCGGATCCGACGCTGTCCAACCTGCCCTCGGTGACCAGCGGCAACATCTTCCCGCTGGCCAACTCCTTCCGCCTGGACTACTACTCCTCCAACGACATCCTGGACTACTTCGAGAACGAGTTCCCGGGATTGAACGCAGGCAAGTAGGCCACCGGCAGTGCTTCAAGAACGCAGTGCCCGCCGCCGGCCCAGGGTTTCGCCCTGGCTGGCGGCTTCGGCCGTCCTGATGCTGCTGGGGCTGCTCTCCTGCGCACTGGGCACCAAGAACATCTCGCTGGCCGAGTCCTGGGCCGCCCTGGCCAGCTTCGATCCGGGGAACAACGACCACCTGCTGGTGCGCGAGCTGCGCGTGCCGCGCACGCTGCTGGCCGTGGTGGTCGGCGCCGGGCTGGGGTTGGCCGGCGCGCTGATGCAGTCCATGACCCGCAACCCGCTGGCCGAGCCCGGGCTGCTGGGCGTGAACGCCGGCGCCGCCTTCGCGGTGGCCATCGCGATCACCGTCGGGGTCGTGCAGCCGGCCGGCTACATGTCCTTTGCCTTCGCCGGGGCGGCCGCGGCCAGCCTCATCGTCTACTTCATGGGCAGCCGCAGGCAGTCGGGCAATGACGTGGTGCGCCTGGTGCTCGCCGGCGCCGGGCTGTCGGTGATGCTGATGGCCGCCACGCAGATCCTGGTCATCGGCGGCGGCACCGAAACCCATGAGCGCTTCGCTTCCTGGACCACCGGCTCGCTGCAGGGCCGCGGCTACGACGTGCTGCCGATCGCCGCGCTGGTGGTGCTCGCCGGCGCGGTGATCGCACTGGGCCTGTCCCGTTCGCTGGACGCACTGGCCCTGGGAGAAGACAGCGCCCGCGCGCTGGGCGTGAATCCCACCCGGGCCTGGCTGCTGTCCTCGCTCGCGGTGATGCTGCTGGCCGGGGCCGCCACCGCGGCCGCCGGGCCGATCAGCTTTGTCGGCCTGGCCGCCCCGCATGCGGCGCGGATGCTCGTTGGCGCACAGCACCTGCGCAGCCTGCCGCTGTCCATGCTGCTGGGCGCCGGTGTGCTGCTCATCGCCGACATCGCCGGGCGCATGGTGGCCGCCCCGGCGGAAATCGGTGCCGGGGCGATGAGCGCCCTGATCGGCGCACCGGTGTTCATCTACCTGGCCCGTCGACGACTGAAGGCGGGCAAATGAGCACCCGAACCCCTGCAACACAGCGATTCACCCGCACCCGCACCCGCCTGGTGCTCGGCATCCTGGCGCTGCTGCTGACGCTCGGCGCGCTGCTGGCGATGGGCACCGGAACCATCATGCTGGGCCCGGGCCAGGTGCTCGGCGCGCTGCTGGGTTCCGGCGAGCCGAAGGACGTGCTGGTGGTGCAGAAGATCCGCGCCCCGCGCGTGCTCACCGCCATTGGCGTGGGCGCGGCCCTGGGCGCGGCCGGCGCCTGCTTCCAGTCGATCTCCCGCAACCCGCTGGGCAGCCCCGACATCATCGGCTTCACCACGGGCGCCGCCACTGGCGCCGTGGCGCAGATCGTGCTGTTCAACGCCGGCGCCTGGGCCACCGGCCTGGCCGCCATGGCCTGCGGGCTGCTCACGGCCGCGGCGGTGTACGCGCTGTCCTTCTCCAAGCGCACCACCGGCGGGCAGCGCCTGGTGATCATCGGCATCGGCGTGGGCGCCATGCTCGGCGCGGTGAACACCATCCTGCTCTCCAAGGGGGACGCGGACCTGGCCGCCCAGGCGAACCTGTGGCTTTCGGGATCGCTGGGCGGGCGCAGCTGGGCCGACGCGGGCCTGGTGGGCCTGTGCCTGCTGGCGCTGCTGCCGCTGCTGATGGCGCACGGCCGGCACCTGACCCTGTTGGAAATGGGCGATGACACCGCCCAGGCGCTGGGCGTCAGCGCCGAACTGGTCCGCCGGATCACGATCTTCGCCGCCGTCTGCCTGACCGCCGCGGCCACCGCCGCCGCCGGCCCGATCGCTTTCGTGGCTTTGGCCTCCGGGCAGATCATCCGCCAGCTGATCGGCAACCGCACGGTGCCGATCTGGCAGGCGGCGCTCACCGGGGCGCTGCTGCTGCTGGCCTGCGACGTGGCCACCCAGCATCTGCCGCTGCGCGCGCAGGTGCCCATCGGCCTGGCCACCTCGCTGGCCGGCGGCCTCTACTTGCTCTACCTGCTCACCCGACCGACTACCCGAACCTGACCCGAGGAGCACCCATGCCAGCCAATGAAATGATCGTCGAGGAGATCATCGACTACACCCCGCGGATGCGCCGGGTGGTGTTCTGCGGAGCCGGGGTGGCCGAGTACCTGGCCGCCCCGCCGTGCGTGCCGAACATCAAGATCTATTTCCCTGCCCCGGGCAAGGCGCTGGACCAGCCCGGCGAGGACGAGCGCGGACGCTGGGTCTTCACCGGCGACCAGCGCTCGCGGGTGCGCACCTACACGGTGCGCTTCATGGACCAGCCGGCCTCGCAGCTGGCCATCGACTTCGTCCGCCACGGGGACGAGGGGCTGGCCAGCGCCTGGGTGGAACGCATCGCCCCGGGCGATGTGCTCGGCGCCCTGGGCGGCGGCGGGCTGGTGCTCAAGCCCGGCGGCCACGCCCTGCTCTTCGGCGATGAGACCGCGCTGCCTGCCATCAGCGACACCCTGGAGCAGATGCCCGCCGGCCAGCTCGGCCAGGTGTTCATCGAGGTGGCGGACGAGGACGACATCCACCCGCTGGCCAAGCCCGAGGGCGTGCAGGTGCACTGGCTGACGCGCGGCGGGGCGCCGGCGGGAAGCGCCGGGCTGCTCATCGAGGCGATGGACCGGCTGCAGCCGCCGGCCGGTCACGCAGACTTTTCCGGCGTGCACCTGTGGGTCGGGGCCGAGTCGCAGGTGGTGCGCTTCGCCCGCAAGTGGGCGGCCCGCGTAGGGATCGAGCGCGCCAACCGGCTGATCATCGGCTACTGGCACCAATCGATGGACGAGGTGGCCTACGGCAAGGACTCGGACCATGACCGGGTCAAGGACGAGATGGACTACGAGCGCCCGGGACATGAGCATGCCCATGCACACTGAGCGCACCCCGTACGCCGCGGCAGCACCGCGGGTCGAAGCCCGCGGCAACGGGGCGGCCACCCCGCGGGCGCGCGGATTCCTCGCTTCCCGGGTCAGTCCCGAAGGCATCGCCGCCCTGCCGGCGGCCCTGGCCGCGGGCAGCCTGGACTACCCGCTGGTCGACCGCTGCGCCACGACAGGCGTTGGCGGCCAGGACATGGTGCATGCGACGTTCCTGTTCCTCGACGAGCAGCCCGCGGATCCGGCGCGGGCGGTGATCCTGTCGGCCAATGCGCTAGTGGACCATGAGGACCTGGCGGCCAGCGAATTCGAGCAGTCCGGCGAGCGCCTGTGGAGCATTACCCTGCTGGTGCCTGCCGACTGGGTCGCCTCCTACCGGATCACCGTGCACCGCGGTGACGGCCCGGCCCCCTGGCATCAGGCAGCGGACCGCCGCGCGATCCGGCTGGTGGCTGATGGCGGAGGCCCCGATCCGCTGAACCCGCGGGGTTCGGCCACCATGAACGGCGCCGCGGTGTCGGTGTTCCGTGGCCCCCAGGCCACGGCCAACCCGCATCTGGCCCCGGCGGTTCCCGCCGCGGGGCGCAGTGGGCCATCGCTGGGCGGCTGGGGTGCGGCCGAGGCCGGCACGCAGGGGTTGCACCCGCGGCTGAGCCACCACCTTGTGCAGGATGAGAACTGCGCACGCGAACGCAGCGTGTGGATGTACCAGCCGCCAGGCAGCGAATCCGGCGCCCAGCAGGAGCCGACCCCGCTGGTGGTCGTGCATGACGGGGCCACCTGGGTGAAGCACCTGTCCTTCGCCGAGAGCCTGGACAATGCGATCAACGCCAAAGTGCTGGCGCCGGTGCACGTGATGTTCGTGGATTCCACGTCGATTCCGCTGCGCTCCGACGAGTTGCCGCACGCAACGGGCACCACCCGCTCGCTGGCTGGGCAGTTCCTGCCCTGGGCGCGCAGCGGCTTCAACGTGCGGGCCGATCCTGCCGGCACGCTGCTCACCGGTTCGTCTTTCGGCGGTCTCGCCGCGATGCTGGGGGTTCTGCTTTACCCGGAACTGTTCGGCAAGGCAGTGGCGCAATCCCCCTCGCTGTGGCACACCGATGTGTCCGCGCAGCTGCAGTCATTGGCTGCGCACGTTGAGCTGGAAATCCAGGCGGGGTGCTATGAAACGCGCATTGCCGAATCCTGTGCGCAGACCCTCGGCGCCTTGCAGGGCAGCGATGCTGCACAGCGCATCCAGTACCAGCTGTTCTCCGGCGGCCACGACTGGGCCTGGTGGGCACCGGAACTGCTTTCCGCGCTGGTGCGCGCCTATCCCGCGGCAGGCCACTGAGTGCAGTTGGCGGCGGTCCTCCTCTTTGGGCAGGGCCGCCGTTCTTGTTTGGGCAGATTATTTGGCGCTGAGCACTTCTTCGAGCTCTTTTCCGTTAACAAGGATCCGGGCCTCGCCGGTACCGGCCGCGGTCATCGCGGTGTATTGGAGCTATTCGACAATGCGCGGATCATCGCAGGCGCCGCCGGATTTCACGGTTCCGCTCAATTCGACGGTCACCGCATCGCCTTCCACCGCCGATGAAACGTAGTCGAGGTCGGAGCCGGCCAAGGCGTTGCGCAGCACTGATTCTCCGAGCATTTCCTCGTCATCAGCCAGGAGTGCGGTGATCGAGGCCTCGACTTGGTTGGTGAATTCCTCTGGTCCCGTTTCGGTCGCGACCAGCGAGTCGCCGCAGCCGATCTCCGACCCCGACTTCCCCTCATCGCCCACGGCAACATAGAACAGCGTCAGGGCGGCTGTGGTGGGCTCCGCGGAACTCACCGCCGGATCCGCGCTCTGCGCCTCAGTAGAGGCGCCGGTGCTGGCTGGCGGCTCCGCGGTAGCAGTATCAGCGCTGGTTGGCTGCGGCGGGCTTTCGGGCGTTTCACTGCCGGGGCCTTGGCTGCAGCCGGCCGCAAGCATGAGCACCGCAACAGCGAGCGCCAATGGCACCGGGGAGGTTCGTTGAGTTCGCATGGTAATTCCTCCTCGCCAAACTCGAACGAATGGCGTTCCCACCGTAGCCGTGCGCGGCGAGTCCAATCCAGCACGAATCCGTTGCAGTTTGGCTCCTTTGCAGCTCTCAATAGATCAGCTGGAGAGGGCCAAACTAAAGTAGTTGACACGTCAATGAATTAAGGTGATAATTGATGCATCAACCAAGTATTTGAAACGGGGAACACGCAATGAACGCCTTCGAGAACATCGAATTCGGCCTCGACACCTTTGGCGACGTACCCAGCGACAAGTCAGGCAAGCTGGTAACCCATGCGAAGGGCATCCGCGCCACGGTCCAAGAAGCCATCGCGGCCGATCAGGCCGGCGTCGATGTGATCGCTGTCGGCGAACACCACCGCCCGGAATACGCCATCTCCAGCCCCGAGACCGTTCTGGCGGGCATTGCCACGGCGACCGAGCGGATCCGCCTCGGATCCGGCGTGACCGTGCTGTCCTCCGACGATCCGGTCCGCGTCTTCCAGCGCTTCGCCACTGTTGATGCCTTGTCCAACGGACGTGCCGAGGTCATGCTGGGCCGCGGCTCCTTTACCGAGTCCTTCCCGTTGTTCGGCCATGACATGGCTGACTACGAACTGCTTTTCGACGAGAAGATCGACCTGTTCCACAAGCTGCTCGACGAAAAGCCGGTGACCTGGCAGGGAACCAAGCGTGCACCGCTGGAGGATATGGAAGTATTCCCGAAGACCGAGTCCGGCCGCCTGAACACCTGGGTGGGCGTGGGCGGTTCCCCGCAGTCGGTCATCCGCACCGCGCACTACGGATTGCGCATGATGCTCGCTGTCATCGGCGGGTCCCCCGAGCGCTTCGCACCCTACATCGACCTGTACCGCCGGGCCAACGACCAGTTCGGCCACCCAACCCTGCCCGTGGGCCTGCACTCCCCCGGCTTCGTGGCAGAAACCGACGAGCTGGCCCGCGAGCACATGTTCGACGCCTACAAGGAACAGCGTGACCGCATCGGCGCGTCCCGTGGCTGGAGCCCAATGGGCCGCGGAGAATTCGAGCACGAGATCAGCGAAGGCTCGCTGTACGTCGGCTCGCCGGAAACCGTGGCCCGCAAGATCGCCAAGACCCTCAAGTCCCTGGATATCGGCCGTTTCGATTTGATCTACTCCGGCGGCGCGGTAGAAGCTGGCGCCCGCTTGCGTGCCGTGGAACTCTACGGCGAAAAGGTCATCCCGCTGGTACGCGAAATGCTTTCCGAGAGCTAGACCCGGATTCGAAGACCTGCCTGAAGGAGAGAAAATGACACAGCAGACCATCGGCATCCTCGGCGCTGGAAAGATCGGCACGGTTCTTGCCCGCCGCGCCTTGCAGGCCGGCTACAAGGTGCTCATCGCCGGCTCCGGCGACCCCGGCGCCATTGCCCTGACCATCGAGATCCTGACTCCGGGCGCGCTGGCCGTGGATCCGGCAACCGCCGCGCGGGAAGCCGACATTGCCATACTGGCCCTGCCACTGGGCAAGTACCGGAATATTCCGGCTGCCGAGCTCGCAGGCAAGCTGGTCATCGACGCCATGAACTACTGGTGGGAAACGGATGGCATCCGCGAGGACCTGAACGGCCCTCAGGTCTCCACCAGCAATTTGATCCAGGAGTTCCTGCCAGGTTCGCGGGTCGTCAAGGCCTTCAACCACATGGGCTACCACGACCTCGAGGACGAGTCCCGTCCGGCCGGCGCCGAGCGCCGCAAGGCCATCGCGCTGGCCGGCGATCTGGACTCCGACGTTGACCAGGCAGCCCGGATCGTTGACGATTTCGGCTTCGATCCGCTGCCGATAGGATCCCTGGCTGAAGGCTTGCGCCTGCAGCCTGGCCAGCCTGCCTTCGGCGCGAACAAGCCGCGGGCCGAGCTCGCAGCGCTCATCGACGCCGCCCAGGTCCAGGCCTCAGCCGAGCTGCGCTAGCACCTCGTTCAGCGCTTCGGTGGACGAGGGATGGGTGAAGATCTGGTCGCGCAGTTCAGCGGCACTCATTCGCTGCCGCATGGCCAGCGCCACCAGATTCACCACTTCCTGGGAGTCCACGTGCATCAGCGCCGCTCCGAGGATCTTCTCGCTGCGCGCATCGACGACGAACTTGATGATGCCCCGCGGGTCGCCCACGATCTTGGCGCGGCATGGCGGCGATCTCGGAAACTTTCTTCACCGCGATCCTGACCTGCAGTCCCTGTTGTCCAGCCTGCTCCTCGCTCAAGCCGACGCGAGCCAGCGGCGGGGTGGTGAAGATGGTGTACGGAACAGCAACCCGGTCCTTGGTGCTGCGTGTTCCGTCTCCCAGCAGCCCGCTGGCCACGACCCGGTGATCGTCGAGCGAGACATAGGTGAACTGGGGACCGCCGTTGGCGTCGCCCAGGGCATAGATGCCCTGGACATTGGTGGACAGGAACTCGTCCACCACGACTTCCCCGCGGGTGCCCGTCCGGACCCCGGCGGCTTCCAGCCCCAGGCCGGCAGTATTCGGCACCCGCCCCAGGGCAATCAGCACCGCATCCGCCTGCAGCTGGTGCGTCCGGCCCTGGCGTTCGTAGCTGACGGTGGCGCCATGCTCGTCCTGGCTGATCGAACGCACCGAAGCAGAACTGGTGATCACGGCGCCGGCGTCTTCCAGGCAGGACTGGACTTCCCGGGCCACATCCGGGTCTTCCTTGGACAGTGCACGGCTTCCGCGATCCAGCACCGTGACTTTCGATCCGAACTGGGCAAACATGGAGGCGAACTCGATGCCGACATATCCCCCGCCCACCACAGCCAGGGTCTTGGGCAGCTGGGCATGCTGGATCGTTGTGGAATCATGCACCCGCCCGCCGATCTGCGCCCCTTGAATGTCCGGGACCGCGGGAAGCGCGCCGGTGTTGATGATGATCTTCGCCGCGCTCAGCTCCAGCTCATCGGAACCGGCAGTGACCCTGATGCTTCGAGGTCCGGTGAATGCGGCCTTGCCGTTGACCAGCAGCACCGACTCCAGGTCGTCGAGCATGGAGAAATTCTTGGCGCGCATCATGGCAGTGAGCTTGTCCCGGCGCTGGACGGCGGCTTGGAAGACCTGCTGGTCGTATCCGGCGCCATCGCGGGATTCGGCATCGTGGATCAAGGCCTTGGTCGGCACGCAACCGATATTGATGCAGGTGCCGCCATGCATCTGGGTGGACTGCTCGATTAACGCCACCCGCTGCCCGGCCCGGGCCAGGGTGCCTGCCAGGGTCTTGCCGCCTTTGCCCCACCCGATGATGATCGCGTCGAGTTGTCCGTCCGCGCTTGCTGAACCCACGATGAACCCCTAGCTGTTGCCGCCTTGTCCTAGCCCGAGTCTTGTTCGCGCAGGCCGCTTGCGTCAACCTTTGCCCGGACAGCCCGGAGATGAAAAATGGCGGACCACACCTTTTACAAGATGCGATCCGCCAGTTACAGGACGCTCACCTGGCTATTGGCCGGCACGGCCACGAGCAGCTGATTCGATGAGGTTATCGCCGGGCAGTGCAGCACCCGATGCCACTGCCTCGATCCAGGTAGCGGTCGGGGCCACCGCAGCCCAGCTGGAATTCAGCACGGCCATCAGGGTTTCATGCACCTGCTGGGCGGGGATGGAACCGGCAGCGTTGACAATGTCGATCGCGCCGGTAGCATCGGAGAGCACTTCCACGGCGAACCCCAGCGGTTCGGCAGCCGCGGCAGAACCGATCACGCAGTTATTGGTCATGTAGCCCACCAGGGTCAACGTGGTGATTTCACGCTCGCGAAGCCACTCTTCCAGGCCTGTACCCGCGAAGATGCTGGCATAGTTCTTGGAGAATTGGTGCTCTGCAGCTTCCATCCGATCCTGGATCTGCGGCTGCAGGGCATAGGTAGCGGATTCCGGGGCGAAGACGGGGAATCCCTCGGGCGCTTGGTGCTGCACGACAACCACCGGGATCCCGGCCTTTGCCGCTTCGTCCATGGCATTGGCGATGGTGGCTACCGACTGCTCGCGATCCGGGTACTGGATCTGCAGCAGGCCATCAAAGTATTCCTGCTGTGCGTCGATGACGATTAGTGCTCTGCGTGGTGCGGACATAGTGAGTTCCTCTTTCCGATGTGTCGAGATGGCGCCATACGGCACCGGGTGTTTCAGGTTTTATTTAGCCGGCCGGTAGTGCTGGGCCATGAGCTGCACGGTTTGCACCGCTGCGCCAGGGGTGTGGCTGCCAAGGACCATCATCAACTCATCCGCTCCGGTCCACTGCTGCAGCGCTTCCAGGCGCTGGGCCACTTCGGAAGGCGTGCCGGCCAGGGTGCGGTTGGTGTACATGTCAATGATCGCTCGCTCATTGAGCGTGGCCGGATATCCTGCGACCTCCTGGGCGGATAGCAGTGCAAAGGGTTCACGCTTGAACATCCGCAGCATGGCCATCGCCATGGTCGAGGCCTCGGCACGGGCGTATTCTGGATCCTCGGCCGCGATGACGCTTTGGCTGATGAGCACGTACGGACGGTCGAGCACTGCCGAAGGCACGAAATTCTCGCGGTAGATGCGCAGCGCGGTGTCGATATCGGCATCGCCGAACTGCAAGGCGAAGGCGTAGGGCCGGCCCAGCCGCGCGGCCAGCTGCGCCGAATACGGCGAGGAGCCCAGGATCCACAACGGGGTCTGCGTTTCCGGTGCGGGCAGGCGGTTCTGCTCGTTCTGCCACGGGCCGGGCACGGCATGGACTTCGCTGTAGGGGTGCCCTGCGGGGAAATCATCATTCAGGAATCCCACCAGCTCGGCCAGTTGCTCGTCGAAGGTTTCGTTGGCTCCGGTTCCGCGGCGCAACACGGCCGCGGTGGCCCCATCGGTTCCTGGCGCGCGCCCGACTCCCAGGTCGATGCGCCCGGGAGCCAGCGCTTCGAGCATGCCGATCTGCTCCGCGACCACCAGCGGCGCATGGTTGGGCAGCATCACTCCGCCCGCGCCCAACCTGATCCGCTGGGTGTCGGCGGTGAGCCGGGCCATCATCAGCAGCGGCGATGCGACGGACAGCGCGGGCATGGCATGGTGCTCGGACATCCAGAAACGGTGATATTCGGATTGATCCGCAGCCTTGGCGATATCGATGGTGTCCTGCAGGCCATCTTGGGCGGTTTGCCCTACACCGGGTCCGCCTCCGGTGTGAACCGACAGGGCGAAGGGAGCGGAGCCGAATCGTGGCACTGGCTGCAAGGCCAACCTCTTTTCTCATGTTATTTCTATTTTTTACCGTGATACACACACTAGCAGGTGATCACGGTAAAGCAATACTGATACCATGAGGAACATGTCCCAGATGCCCCTTCCCCCGAGCCCCGGAACCGCGCAGCACTGCAGCATTGATCTGGCCAACAGCGAAATCCAGCTGCCTGGCGGCAAGAGCTTCGACGCGCTGGCTAGCCCGGAGGACACCACGCAATGGCTCATCGTGCGGGGTCTCGTGCCCCAGGAAGCAGCGTTGCAAAGCTATTGCCAGAATCGGCTGGTCACCCTTCGCAGCCAGATCAGGAAAGCTTTCCATGCCAGCGCCACGGGCACGCCCGTGGCCCGGGAAGTGCTGCAGGGCATCAACGCCGCACTGCTGGCAGCACCGAGCACCCCATTGCTGCACCATGAGCCGGGCAAGGGATTCTTCCGCGCATTGGAACACCCCGCCACGCAATTGACCGAGCACGCCATGTCGCGACTTGCCGAGGACGCCGCAGCACTTCTGAGCAGCGAGGAAGCGGGCCTGCTGGCCCAATGCGAAGCCGAGCCATGCACCCGCTACCTGCTCAAGACCCATGGCCGCCGGCATTGGTGCTCCACGCGTTGCGGTGATCGCGTGCGGGCGGCCCGTTCGTACGCCAAGAAGAAGAGCCAGCAGGATTCTTCTGCCGCCTAGCCCATGGCCTGAGGATTCCCGCCGGCGGCGCAGCCGAGCACCTTGCATGCCGTGGCACGTGCCAAGCAGCATGGAACACTAAAGGCTCCCACCATCCGTAGATGCTGGGAGCCTGAGGAACTGCGGGCGGAACGCCTAGATCTTCTTGACGACGGAAGACTTCAGTTCCATCTGGCCGAAGCCGTCCACCTTGGCGGCGATATCATGGTCGCCAGAGCCTTGGACCAAGCGGATATTGCGCACCTTGGTTCCGGCCTTCAGCGCACTCTGCGCGCCCTTGACCTTCATGGTTTTGGTGATGCTGACGGTATCTCCGTCCTGCAGCGCATTGCCGACAGCATCCTTGATCTCTGCTTCGACAGCTTCGGCTACTTCGGCCTCAGCGTTCCATTCATGTGCGCACTCTGGGCAGACCAGCAGGGCATCCATTTCGTAGGTGTACTCGCTGGAGCATTCAGGGCACGGTGGCAAGGTATCAGACATGAAGCTGATTTTAGTGACCGGATATGCCCCATGTCGAATGAATCGGATATCGAATAATCCCCGGAATTCCGCGCTGGAAATGGCACGAACCCCAGGCCTTGAACACTTCCTGCCCTCCAGCTTGAAATTACTTGTTTTCCACGCCGGATATACCCCATACTCAGGCATACAGGCTGGTGCCCACACCGGCCGGGTTAGGGGCACACCATGTCTAAGCACCACAAGTACAAGAGCTACGGTCCGCAGTACACGGTGACGCCAAGGGAAGGGCTCACCCTGGAAATCCTCGCTCAGGCCGAAAAGGCCGGGGCAAAGGCAGGATACGCGATGGCCAAAGAGCAGCTGTACCGGAACATCGGCAACAGCTCTGTGCTCAACGAGCAGGAAACCGACGAATTGCTGGCCGCTGCCGAACGTGCCGGCGCCGCGGCGGCACTCACCGCGGCACGCAAAGTCCTGGATAAGACACTGCGCACCTCGTTCAAGCACTACCACCACTCGACGGCGCAGGGGCCCGCGCAGCAGCTTGCCCCGCAGCCATTTGCTCCTGCGCAGACGCGCAGCTACTCGGAAACCTACGAGGAGCCCTTGGCCCAGCACACCCCCGCCTTGGGATATCTGGATCCGCCAAGGGAAAAGGTGGATCAGCACATTCTGACCATCACCCGGGTAGAACAGCTGAACGACCAGATGGTGCGCATCATCGCTGGCGCCCCCGATCTGGATGGCTACCGTTCCAACGGGGCGATTGATGAATACGTGAAAGTCTTTGCCGCTGACCCCGCCCTCGGATTAGAGCCTCCCTATGATCTGCGCGCCTTGCGGCAGCGCCTGCCCCGCGATCAGGTTCCGCGTTCCAAGTCGTACACGATACGTTGGATCAACGCGGTTGTGCCGGAAATTGCGATCGACTTCGTAGTTCATGGGGAGTCTGGGACTGTTGGCCATTGGGCCGGGACAGCGCAGCCCGGGGACCCACTGGTTATTTCCCCCTCACGGAGCAAGTCATCATTGTCGCTGAATACCGACTACTACGTGCTGGCCGCGGATGAAGCAGGCATCCCGGCGATCTGCAAAGCCCTCGAAGCATTGCCCTCGGATGCGCGCGGTCTAGCGTTGCTCGAAGTTGCCGATCAGAACGCAATGTTTGACGTGAAACATCCTCCAGGCGTTGATTTACGCTGGCTGCCGCGTGACGGCGTTCCGGCGGGCCGCAGCTCACTGCTGGCCGATGAGCTCCGTTCCTTGCCGCTGCCCCATCTGCGGCTTGGGCTAATCGCTCATGCCGAGCGTTCCACGGTTAAAGAGATCAGCCAAGTTGCGCGGCACTGGCACCTCGACAAGCGTTCCTCCCACATTTCCTCTTACTGGACCCTGCGCGAGGGGAGATTACGCCGCTAAAAGCTGGATCAGAGTGATCCGCAGCATCACAACGGCACGCACAGGGACAAGCTCTTTAACTCCGGATAACCTTGGAAGCATCGCATCCGCACTGGTTATCCGAGGAGTGTCCATGGCTCAGCACGATAGCACCAGCAACTTCGCGCGCCTTCTCGGCGGTGTTTTGCTGATTGCCCTCGGACTCGTCCTGATGCTCAACTCGGCGAGCGCGGTCCGGCTGATTATTTGGCTGCTGGGCGCTGGCCTGTTGATTGCGGGCCTGGTGCGCCTTGCCGAGGCTCAACAGGACTCCGTTCGCCGCTGGCCAGTGATGCTTTCTGGCGGCCTGCTGGTGCTCAGCGGGGTCGCCCTCCCGCTCTGGCATCGGGCCAGCTTGCCGGTCCTGGCTTTGGCGACTTCACTGGTTCTTCTCCTGGGCGGAGTGCTCAGACTTGCAGCGGTGCTCCGCGGGCAGCGGCAGCATTCCTTCCGCGGCGCTCTCACAGCACTTGCCGGTGTCTTTGGCGCGGCTCTGGTGATGTTTTGGCCCAGGCTTTCCTTGTGGGTGCTCGGCGTCGCTTTCGGCGGCTGGTTATTCCTTTTGGGAGTCCACTGCTTGTGGTCTTTTCTCCGGCCTCGCCTTCCGGCAATTCCTGGCTGGCTCCGCGCTGCGCGTAGCGCGAGCCTGACAGGATTGAGCGCCATTGGCCTCATCGCCGTGCTCGGGCTCGGAACGATCACCGCTTTTCTGCATAGCCAAAGCGATACGGCCGCCGCGGATGATTTCTACTTGCCGCCAGCTAGCGTTCCTGCTGCCCATGGCCAGTTGCTGCGCGCGGAACCGCTGGCCAAGAGCACTCTGCCGAACACTCTCGCCTGGCGAATTCTGTATACGACGCAAGGTCACGATGGCTCTCCTGCAATAGCTTCGGGCGTGGTGACCGTGGCCGAGTCCGCCACGGGAACCCTACCTGTCATCTCATGGGCCAATGGGACCAAGGGCGTCATGTCCCAGTGCGCGCTGTCCATGGGACCGAATCCTTATGATGATGGTCCAGCTGCTGCCCGTGAAACCATGTTGGCTGGCGGATGGGCAGTAGTCGCTACCGATTACGTCGGCTTGGGCACCGCCGGCCCTCATCCCTATTTGATTCCGGCTGCCGAGGCGTACGCGGTGCTTGACGCGACTCTTGCTGCAGGTCAGCTGCAAGACCTGCATTCACGAGGAGTCCGGCTAGGACAGTCCAGCGTAGTGTGGGGCCATTCCCAGGGCGGGCATGCGGCTCTGGCTACGGCTGAAGCCGCCGGGGACTACGCTCCGAACCTGGAGATTCTCGGCATCGCCGCCATGGCCCCGGCAACCAACCTTCCGGAATTGGCCGAGTCGGTTGCTGATACCGCGGCGGGAAAAATCATTTCCAGCTACATTGCCGCCAGCTGGAACCAGCTGTATCCGGATCTGGGCATCGACGAGCGGTTGACGACCCGTTCTCGCATGGCGGTAAACCAGCTATCCCAGAATTGCTTTTCCGGTACGGGCGCGCTGACCGGGTTGGCCCAGGCCAGCCAGCTCTTCGAACCGATTCTCAGTTCCGAGGCTCTCGACGGCCAGCTGCACTCGGTGCTGAAACGCAATTCGTCCATCGTTCCGGCGGGCTACCCGGCGTTCATTGCCCAGGGCGCTGCTGATTCATTGGTCTTGCCCTCGATGCAGCGCGAGTTCTTCAGAAGTTCTTGCACCCCGGATGCCCAGATTGGTTACCTCGAGTACTCCGGACTGGACCACATGCCGCTCGTCGGGGCAGACTCGGCACTCAATGAAGATCTTGTCGCCTTCACCCACTCGCTGCTTGAGGGGAAGCCAGCTTTCCCTGAAGGCTCCACCCTGTGCAGGAAATAACCGTTTGCGATGCCACTCTGATTCCTTTTGTTCTTGTACCAGCGCACGGGCCCGTGTCTGGGGAACATAAAATAGGTTCGGAAAGACTTCCAGTAATTCATTGCCGCTCAATGCCGCCTAGCCATTTTCTGGCCGTCGGCCCAGGAGAATCCTAGTGCGTCCCAGCTTGTCCCGAATCGCAGTTGCCTTGTGCCTTGGCATCTTGGCCTTTTCCCTTGGCTCTTGCGCGGCGTTACCTGACGAGCAAGGGAGAGATGCGGGCACCGCGGCATTTGAAGCCGGGCATTGGCCACGCACCTTGACTGATTCAATGCATGACCCCATACGGATCCCGGCAAAACCTGAACGTATCGTCTCGACCTCGGTAGGACTCACGGGTTCACTGCTGGCCCTGGACGCGCCGGTCATTGCCAGCGCAACGGCGCCGGCGGGGCCTGATACCGATGGCGACGGTTTCTTCAAGCATTGGGCTGATGTTGCCTCGGACCGCAAAGTTGATCCGCTCTACGAGATCGGGAAGTTCGATCTGGAAGAAATCGAGGACCAGAAACCCGACCTCATCATCGTGGCGGCAACAGGAGCAGACTCCGAAGTCGACAACGTAGGTGCGCTGAGGAAGATTGCACCAACCATTGTCGTGGACTACGCAGATAAGGACTGGAACGAACTTTCAAAGTTGCTCGGGGAAGCCACTGGTACCGCAGAACGAGCAGAGCAGAACACTGCAGCCATTAACGAACGGGTTTCAGCACTGAGAAGCATGCTGGCAATCCCATCCGGAACCACGGCTTCAATCATTTCCTACGCAGCCCATGGCATATCCCCGATCGCTAAAACCACCGGGCCGCATGCGCAGCTGTTCAGAGGACTCGGCTTCACGGTGGTATCCACGCCAAAGAAGTTCGACACTTCCACACAGCCAAGGGAAGATTTCAGTTTCGTCAGCTACAGGGATCTGCCAGCAACGCTCACTGGAGATGCCACCTTCCTCTTGGCCGCAAACAAGAAAGCGACCACGGCATTTACCTCGGATGAATCACTAGCCCAGCTGCCATCGGTGCAGAGCGGCAGCGTCTTCCCGCTCACCACTGCCCACCTTCTGGACTACTACGCAACCCAGAAGATCTTGGACTATTTCGAACACGAATTTCCAGGTCTGGGCTCTTCTGAGCTCGAGTAGCAGCATTCCTTGAAGTCGGTACATCCGACCTCACGCCACAACACGGATCATGGACGGCTAAATGGTCCGCTCCACTGCCTATAGTTCAAGTCAGAGCATCTTCTAGCTCAAGCACCAGCCACCTTAGGAGTAGTACTACCGCATGCGTTCGCTGCGTCGCACCTTATCTTTGTTCGCCCTCCTGTCCACCCTGGCTCTGAGCTCGTGCTCTTCATTGGAGACCATTGAGTTCCCGCCCCTTCCTGATGCCCAAGCCGCACCGACGCCAAGCACCGCAGAACAACGTGATATCTACGCAGAATCCCTTGAACTGCTCAATGAGGTTACGGTCAAAGGCCGCGCACCAAAAACCGGCTACGACAGAGCGGAATTCGGCAAGGGATGGAAAGATCCGGACCGCAATGGATGCGATGCGCGCAACGACATCCTCTCGCGCGATTTGGTGGACGTGACATATAAACCGGCCACGCGACCCTGCGTTGTATTGAGCGGAACGTTCGATGATCCCTACACGGGCAAGACCATCGAATTCAAGCGCGGCCAAGGCACCAGCACCTCCGTGCAAATCGACCATGTTGTCGCCCTGTCCGATTCCTGGCAAAAGGGCGCGCAGCGCTGGGATGCCGAGACCCGCTTGGAATTTGCCAATGACCCGCTGAACCTGCTGGCTTCCGATGGCCCCACTAATGCTTCCAAAGGCGACAAGGACGCGGCATCATGGTTGCCACCCAACAAGAGCTTCCGTTGCACTTACGTCTCGCGGCAGACCCAGGTAAAAGCCAAATACGACGTTTGGATGACCAAGGCAGAGCACACCGCGATCGGGAACATCCTCAAATCCTGCATCTAGCAGTCAGGCAGCTTCGCCGGGCCTCATAGCCGTACGCAGGACATCGCACGGAAACATCCACCTTAAGGCTTATCGTCAAATCGATGGACTTGTGGCAAAATGGATATTATTCAACACGTTAGCGATTATGTTCTGCGATGGCTTGGCCTGATCCTCTACTGCAAGGGCGCATGATGAAGACACGAATCCCCGGAGTCCTCCTACTGGTTTCCAGCGTGTGCATCTTCAGTTTTGCACTGACCACCACGCAGCGCGAGGCAGCCACTGCCTGCTGGGTCGTCTCCACCCTCATGTTCATTGGAGCAGCCATGCTGCTGCTGAGTGCGATCCTTGGAACTTCCACCGTCACCGCAGGTGACCCGCGGCATAAGCGTCAGCAATAACTGCATACTCCTCTAATCAGAAGCAACCTCTTGGCCTATGGCTGGGAGGTTGCTTCTGTTGAATAACCGACAGTACTTGTACTTCTGCACCTAAATTTAACGCCAAAGCATCGACAGGTTCATTCAGATGCGATAGACATATGTCTTGTCACACTCGTCACTTTTAGGAGTACCCATGCCTGCATTCAGGCAGATAAGAAAACTCGGTCTCGCTTCGCTGGCAACGATTTCGCTGGCCGCCACCGGTGCCGCAACAGCTCAGGCTACATCCACGCAGAGTGCTTCCCTGTCGCCAGCTGCGGGTACTGAAGCCGTCACCATTGATCTAGTTGGCATCAATGACTTCCATGGCCGCATTTCTGCTGACAGAAGCTCTGCCGGCGCTGCTGTGCTGTCCGGTGCTGTAGATGGAATGCGTGCAGAAAACGAAAACACCCTATTCGTCTCCGCCGGCGATAACATCGGCGCCTCAACCTTCGCTTCCGCCTCGCAGGATGACGAACCAACCATCGCTGCCCTGGGTGCTGGCGGCCTGGATGTCTCGGCAGTAGGCAACCACGAGTTCGACAAGGGATTCGCGGACCTGACCGGACGCGTCATCGACAGCTACGCCGATTCCAGCGGTGTCAACGGCGCAGACTTCGCACTGGGCGCCAATGTCTATGAAAAGGGCACCACGGCTCCTGCCCTCCAGGAATACGCGATCCGCGAGATTTCCGGTATTTCCGTGGGCTTCATTGGCACCGTTACCGAAGACATGCCTTCACTGGTTTCCCCAGCTGGCATCGCCGACCTGGATTTCGGCAGCGAACTGGAAGCAGCGAACCGTGTAGCTGAGCAGCTCTCCGATGGCGATGAAGCGAACGGCGAGGCAGATGTAGTGGTGCTGCTGACCCACAACGGTTCCGCTGGCGATCAGTGCGCAGATATTGCCGAAGAAGACAGCGCCTATGGCGAGCTCGTTCGCGAGGCCAGCAACGAGATCGACGCGATCTTCTCGGGCCACACCCACCAGTCCTACGACTGCGAAATCGCGGGCCGCCCGGTGATCCAGTCCCACCAGTACGGCACCACTTTGGGCAAGGTTTCCTTGCAGGTAGATCCTGAGACTGGCGAAGTCACCGAGGCCGCTACCGAGCGCATCGCCTTGGCAACCGAGGGCGCTGACGGCGAATGGGTGGGCAACTTTGATGCCAATGCCGAGGTCGCAGAAATCGTTAGCGCCGCTGAAGCGGAAGCTGAAGTGGTCGGCAGCGTGAAGATCGGCGCCATCTCTGAAGACATCCTTCGTGGTGGAGAAGAACCCGGCCAGGACCGAGGCGTTGAATCCACTCTGGGCAACACCGTAGCCGACATCCACCTATGGGCTACCTCTAATGAGGATTTCGCCAGCGAACCAGCCGAGATCGCATTCATGAACCCAGGCGGCCTGCGTGCCGACCTGCTCTACGGCCAAGATGGCACAGTGTCCTACAAGGCCGCAGCCGAGGTCCAGCCATTCGCCAACACCCTGATCACCTTCAACCTCACCGGGGCGCAGATCCGCGAGGCCTTGGAGCAGCAGTGGCAGCCTGCAGGATCGGAACGCAACAAGCTGCATCTGGGAATTTCCGAGGGTCTCGCCTACACCTACGTCGAGGACGCTGCCCAGGGCGAGCACATCAAGGACATCACCTTCAAGGGCGAGCCACTGGACGAGGAAGCAACCTTCCGTGTCGCAGCCAATGCATTCCTGGCTACCGGTGGCGATAACTTCGCCGCGTTTGCCGCCGGCACCGATCATGCTGACTCCGGCCAGATCGATTTGGACGCCACCGTGAACTACTTCAAGGCACATGACGTTGTTGAGCCGGCTCCGCTGGGCCGCGCGGTCCTGCAAGAGCCTGTTGCGCCAACGCAGTCGCCGGATCCTTCAGATGAGCCAACCGGGGATCCAACTGATTCGCCGGAACCATCTGAGGATGCAACCGACGACGCGACCGAAGAACCTACCAGTTCGCCAGAGCCAACTGGGGACGCGACCCGGTCCCCTGACTCGTCTGGCGAGCCTAAGGATGAGCAGAAGGATGATTCCCAGAACCGGGACTCCGAAGACCTAGCTGATACCGGATTCGGCACCAGCTGGATCGGCATCGTCGCCGGTGTCGTTGTCCTGGCAGGCATCGCCTTGGTACTGATACGCCGCTTCGGCAACAAGGCCGGACGCTAGAGCCCAAGGGCAAAGATAAAGGCAAAGGGAAGAACCAAGAGGTTCTTCCCTTTGCCTTTGTCCCAATAACTTAGTCGATGACCAGTTCGCCCATGGAATCCCAGCCTTCGCCGTCTACCTTGCGGGAAACGATCTTCGGGGTGGAGACCAGGTGTGGTCGCATGGACTCAAGACCGGCTGCGAAGTGGGCGGAGTTCACGTGGTTTGCCGCGGCTTCGTCATCGCGGAAGGCCTCAACCAGGACGAATTCGTTGGGGTCTTCGACGCTCACGGACCAATCGAAGAAGATGTTGCCCTCTTCGGCGCGGGTTGCCGCGGTGAATTCAGCGACATGGCCCATGAAGTTCGGGGTGGATTCTGGCTTTACTTGGTATTTAACAACGATGAAGTACATGTCTCTAGTCTAGGGTTCCCTTGTTAATTGCGCCTTGCAAACGAATGTATTCTTTATCCCTTTGGGGCATGCCGTCGACCACTAAATCGTATGAATCCTCGATGAGCTCGCCCATCAGTTGCGGGTCGAGTCCTGCACGAACCGAATTCCAGTGCTTCTTATTCATGTGATAGCCCGCGGTGATCTGCGGATGCTCGCTGCGCTGCTGGTCTGCCAGAGCCGGTTCGCATTTCAGGTTCAGCACTAATTCGCCTTGCAGGTGCATGAGCAGCCCAAATATTTTGCCTTTGCCCGGATCACTGCCCGCCACTTTGAATACGGTGCTGTCAGGGCCGAAGGGGTAATCGGCGTAAGCGCACGGCATGCGCAGGCACAGCTGCGCCCACGCATTTTCCAATTCTTCTTGCCCAGCTGTTGTTGCCATCAATGCCTCACTAGCGAAATGGGTACTCGATCTTGGGGCAGGTATCCATCACTACGTCCAGTCCCGCATCCTTGGCCCGTCGGGCGGCAGCTTCGTCAATGACGCCCAGCTGCAACCACACCGCCTTCGCTCCTACGGCAATGGCTTGGTCAACGATGTCTCCCACCTTGGAAGAGTTCACGAAGCAATCCACCACGTCAATGGGGCCTGGAATGTCAGCAAGCTTCGCGAAGCCCGGTTCGCCCATTACAGTTTCCGCGCCTAACGACACGGGAATAATCTGCATCGACAGTTCATCACGCAGGAAACGGGCGATGGACGGAGCTACGCGAGCTGGGTTGTTGGTCAGCCCGACAACCGCCCAGCGTCCAGGCGTGCTCAACAGCCTGCGGATTGTTGCCGAATTATTTACGTGCTGCGTGTCCATGCACGACACCATACCGCGTTGCTGGCACTTTTGGCGTCCAGGTACTGAAGTACGTCCAATTGGCAGGAACCGCTCACACCGCTGGCCTTCCAAGCGTTCGGAATTCACTGCTGCAGCTGAACCGCTTTCCCAGTGGCTGCCGCGCTGTTCTGCGAGAACGCCCCGCGGTGCTTAGCCGCCGGATGATGGGCGGGCAGGTAATCGCCACGGCCAAAGACCTTCTGGCGCAGGCTGCCCTCTGCATATCCACTTTGGGCCAGGCCACGGCGGCGCAGTTCGGGCAGCACTCCTTCAATGAAGTTGTCGTAGGAGCCGGGAAGAACATGATTCATCACGTTCAGGCCATCGATACCAGCATCCTGCCAGCGTTCGAGCTCATCGACAATTTGTTCCGGGGTCCCCGAAATCTGCTGTGCCTTGGCGCGGTAGTAGGCCAAGTCGCGCAGGGTCGGATTGCCGCCGGGTACCGAAGCCCGGGCTGCTTCAAGTACTCCCTGCGCACCCTCGGTCTGGATCTGGCCGATCGGGGTATCCAGATCCAGTCCGCCCAGATCCACTCCGATACCGCCGCCGATGTGCGCGATGATGGCGTCCAAGTCCAGGTACTCTTCGTATTCGGCTTCCAATGCCTTGGCTTCAGCTTCGGTGGAACCGATGAGGAAGGACAAGCCGGCAAAGACCTTGATGTCATCGCGGCCGCGTCCGGCAGCAGCCAGGTGCTCGATCAGCTGGGCATTTTTCTTCGCCACGTACTGTGCGTGCGGGGCAAAGAGGAAGGTCGCCTCGGCGTGAGTGGCCGCGAACTGCGAACCGCGTGCCGACGAACCAGCCTGGAACAGGAACGGGGTGCGCTGGGCACTTGGCAGTGCCAGGTGCGGACCGTCAATGGAGTAGTAGTCGCCGCGGTGGTTGATTTTGTTGACCTTGGCCGGATCTGCGTAGATTCCGGAAATCTTGTCGGCCAGCAAGGCATCCTCTTCCCAGGAGCCCTCCCACAGCTTGTAGGCGGCGTCCACGTATTCTTCGGCCCAACCGTAGCGGTCATCATGCCCGACCAGTTCTTTCCCGCCGAAATTGCGGTGCGCATTTTCCAGTACGCTGGTGACGATATTCCAGGCCACACGCCCCTGCGAGAGATGATCCAGGGTGGAGATCTGCCGGGCAAACTGGAATGGATGGGATTGGATGACCGAGCTGGTCATCGCCAGGCCGATGTCCTTGGTGTTGGCGGCCAATGCCGAAAGCAGGACCAGCGGATCATGGCTGGGGACCTGCAGTCCCTTTCGTACGTGCGATGCCCAACCACCCTCATGCTCGCCGTAAAGGCCAACCACGTCAGCGAAGAACAGCGAATCGAACTTTGCATCCTCCAGCTTCTTGGCCAGGTCAACCCATAGGCCCAGTTCATGGAACCGATGCTGCTGCGCTTCGGGGTGGCGCCACATTCCGCCAAGGATATGGCTGGAGGTGTTCATCAAGAAGGCCGAAAGCAGCAAGCGCGGGCGTTCGTTGAAAGTACCCATGATTATTTTCCTGCCTTTGCTTCGCCGATCGAGTTCAATCCAGTAGGAATGGTGCCGTTGATGAAGTAGTCCCCCACCGAGCGTGCCTTGAAGGCCACCGGATTGTGGGTGGCCACCGTGCGGGCATTGCGCCAGAAGCGGTCCAGCGACTTGGTGGTCGAAATCGCAGAGGCCCCGGTGACGTCGAAGAGCTCGCTGGTGGCGTCCAGGACCAGCTTCGGCGTGGCCACGTGAGCTTGCTGGACGGCAAGCTCTGCGCGCAGGTAGGCCGCTTGCGGGTCCAAGCCCAGATCCTCGTCGAGCGCCGAATCCAGTTCCCGGGCTGCGGTGACCACGATGCTCTCTGCAGCGAAGACATTGGCCGCCAAACGGCCGACAAGTTCCTGGATCTGCACGTCATCCTTGAACAGCGCGCCGGAGCCGGTGTTGAAGGTTCGCGTGCGGTTGGCAACGATGCCTGCTGCGGCATTGCGGGCCCCCTTGCCGATACCTGCCAGTACGGCGAGCAGGCACAGCTGGAAGAAGGCAGGTTCGAGGGTGGAAGCTATCTTGCGTTGAATGATATTGGCTTCTTCCACCGCAACGTCAGTGAATATCGCGGTGCCGGTACCGGTCAGCGGCTGGCCGAAGCCATCCCAGTCGTCAAGGATCTCCACGCCCTCGGCATGGCGATCGACGATGGCGTATTGGCGCCCCTCAATCCCGTCGGTGGTCGCCATGACCACTACCCAATCGGCGAAGATCGAGCCAGTGGTGTAGTACTTCTCGCCGCGCAGCACCCAGCCTTGCCCGGTCTGGACCAGCTTGGTATTGGTGGTGCCAAGGGCATTGCCGCCACGCTCGGTCGCAGCGTTGCCGAAGATTTCCCCGGCAAGCACCCGCGGGAACCAGCGGTCCTGGAACTCTGCCGGCTGCAGGGAGATGGTTTCTACGAAGGAGAAGTGGCTGCGCAGCAGGTGCGCCACATTCGAGTCCGCCGCGGCCAGCTCAATCAGCAAGCGGAACAGATGCTCGTGGTTGATAGGCGAACCGCCATGGCTTTCTGGCACACGCAGCGTGGTGAAACCGGCATCCTTGAGCCACTGCACCTGCTCGAAAGGCAGGATGCGCTGCTGCTCGCGTTCACAGCTTCCTTCAGCAATTCTGGCAAAGACCGCTTGGAATCGCTCCAGAAGTTCCTGGTAGCGGCTTTCGATTGCGGGCGCGGCGATCATCGTCATGAGTTCTCCCTGCAGAACGTCGATACTTTGAGTAAAGGAGTCGGAAAATGTGGTGCCCCACAACGCCGAAGTTCAGCGTCGTGGGGCCAAGGGCCTACTTATTCCAGGTGGCGAAGTCCGCTTCGAGATCGCGGTCCCAAGGAGTGCCCAATGCACCGTCGAGGTAGCTCGCGTACCATTCGCGCACCTCATCGGAGTGGTAGGCCTCTTCCAGCGCCTTGCCCTTTTCGGTGTCCGTAAACCCTGGCTTTGCGCCGATGATGTTGATGTACGGGAGCGCTTCTTCTTCCTCTTCGAAGAGCAGTGCGTCCTTCGGGTTCAGTCCGATCTCGGCGCCGAGCCGGGCGAAAAGGAACCCGGCATCCACGTCAGGCAGGGTCTTTGAGAGCGACTGCTGATCTACCTCAACGAACTTGAAGCCCTTGGGGTTCTCCAGGATGTCGTTCTGCGACAAGTGAATCACGCTCTTGCCCTCAGCTACCTTCAGGACACCGGCCTTATCCAACAGGGCCAGAGCGCGTCCGTTGTTGGCGGTATCCACAGGCAGTGCGATGGTCGCACCGTTGGGCAGGTCCTTGATGTCGTCGTATTTCTTCGAGTACACGCCGGCAGGCGAGCTGTACATGTAGAAGGCCGGCTCCACGTCGACGTTCTGATCCTTCTTGAACTGTTCCAGGTAAGCGCCGTGCTGGAAGAAGTTGGCATCGTATTCGCCATTGGACACCACGTGGTTCGGCTGCACGATGTCGGTGACGTAGGTAGCCTCCAGAGTCCAGCCCTTTTCGGCCAGCAGCTTCTGTGCGATTTTGGTTGGTTCCTGCGATGGGGCCGATTCGGTGACAATAACCTTGATGGTCTTGTCACCGGTGCCGGCGGCCTGTCCACCTGCCAGGCCGCAAGAAGCCAGCGCGAGGAGTGCGGCGGAGCCGGCGGTGAAAGTTAGGAAGGTGCGGCGAGAGAATGCCATGGTGTTGTCCTTTACTGAAATGCGAGTTGAGCGGGTTTTGTGTTTAGCGCTTGTCAGCGGCGCGCGATAGCCGAGTTCCGACGAACTGAACTGCATGCACCAGCAGGATCATCAACACGATGGCTAGCAGCATGACTCCGGTTTCATAGCGGTAGTAGCCGTAGCGGATTGCGAAGTCGCCGATACCGCCTCCGCCGACCAGTCCGGCCATGGCCGAATACGAGATGAAGCTGACGGTCATGATGGTGATGGAAGACAGCAGTGCAGGCTTGGCTTCAATCAGCAGCACTTCACGGATGATCTGTCCCCGGGTGGCGCCCATGGCCTGCGCTGCTTCGACAACGCCATTGCCAAGCTGGCTGATGTTCTGCTCCACGAACCGGGCGAAATAGGGGATCGCGTTGATGGTCAGCGGAACGATAACCGCCGCGGTGCCAATGGTAGTTCCCACAACGAATCGGGTGAACGGGATGATGGCGATCAGCAGGATGAGGAATGGGAAGGAACGGATTGTATTGACCAGCCCGTCAACGATTCGGTGCAGTCGCGGACGTGGGCGCAAACCGTTGGGAGACATCGAGTAAAGCCAAATGCCCAGCGGGGTTCCCAGGAGAATCGCGATCGGGATGGAAACCAGCAGCATCGCAAAGGTCTGCGCCATGGCGACCCAGATTTCCGGGGCAAGTTCGATGATGCGGTCAAAACTGAAAGCTGCTGCGTTGCCGTTGCTCGTGGCTAGCACTACTGACGTGAAATTCATTGGTAATCCAGGTTCTCTATACGCGGGCTACGGTGGCAGCGACGGCTTGGTCCTGCTTTGGCTGGCGGTTAAGCGTGAGTTCGTCACTGATCAGGTAGCGGCCGATTGGCGTCACTGGTTCAAAGCCTGGTTCTCGCAACGAACTCAGGGCGAACTCTTCAACTACCGCTCCGTCTTCCATGACCGAAACCTTGTCGGCAATGGCCTTAATAACGTTCATCTCGTGGGTGACGATGACTGTGGTGATGCCAAGGCTGGCGTTGATGTCACTGAGGTATTGCAGCACCGACGTTGTCGTTCTAGGATCCACGGCACTGGTTGGCTCATCGCACAGCAGTACCTTGGGCTCGGTGACCAGCGCGCGGGCAATGGCGATGCGCTGTTTCTGGCCGCCCGAAAGCTGTCCTGGATAGGCGGCAGCCTTGTCAGCGAGGTCCACTATGGACAGCGCTTCCAGCGCACGTTCACGGCGTTGCTTTTTCGGAACACCAGCGAACTTCAGATTCAGCTCGACGTTCTGTTGCGCGGTGCGATTGTTCAGCAGGTTGAAGTGTTGGAAGATCATCCCGATCTCATGACGCTGCTTTCGCAGGTCTCCTTCACTGAGCCCGGTCAGTTCGACGCCATCCACGATGACCTGGCCCGACGTGGGACGCTGCAGCAAATTGATATTGCGCAATAGCGTTGACTTTCCCGCACCGGAAAATCCGATAATTCCATGGATGGTTCCGGCCTGGATTTCCAGCGAGACATCCTTGACGGCCGTGAATTGATCTTGGCCCTTGCCGAAGGCGGTCGTTACGTTTTCAAGACGAATCATCATCGCTCCCTTGGTGCTTGGTTATGCGGAGCGCACTTCGCGAAAATCATCTGCGTTCCACAGATTTTCCGTCGCGAAGTGAAAGTACTCCATCGGTTCTGGCTGTAGCACCGCTCCCTCTCGGGTGGTTGCTGCGACGTCGTTGAGCCAGATCTCTCAGTCGCTCTGGATGGTGTGCGTTCGGTTGTACGAGCCGAACAATTCAAGTCTGGAGTCCACGCCCGCAGGCCGGCAAACGTTACTTCAATCGGCGTCATCAAGTCATAGTCCGGACGGATCCACGCTGAAATCACGCAATAATCCACGTAGCAATCTGACACATTTCGCTACTTCCCCTCTTTGTGACGAAAGCCTTGCAGTTTCTGCCCATCTCTCGCTGGCTTGTGCCAGCAATCTTGGGTGGGGAATTCAGCGATGCCTACGGTGGTTGTAGCAGATGCAGACCAACGAGAGGACCCCATGAAGATCGCAATTACCGGTGCCACCGGACAGCTTGGAAATCTAGTCATCGACGCGCTGCTGGCGCGCGGGGCGAATGCCGCTGATCTGGTCGCCATTGGCCGCTCCGAGCAGAAGCTGGAACCGCTGGCAGGCAAAGGCCTGGAAACCCGTGTTGCCGATTACAACGCCCAGCCAACTCTCGTGTCCGCACTCGAAGGCATAGACAAGCTGCTGCTGATTTCGGCCAGCGAGGTGGGCCAGCGCGTTGCCCAGCATGAGAACGTCATCAATGCCGCCAAGCACGTGGATGTCTCGCTGATCGCCTACACCTCCATTGCCAACGCCCTGTCCGGCGGCATGAAGCTCGCCGAGGAGCACATCGCCACCGAACGGCTGCTGGCCGGATCCGGCATCGACTACGTGCTGTTGCGCAATGGATGGTACATCGAGAACTACACCGACCAGTTGATGGGCTACCTCAACAGCGGCACGGTGCTCGGTGCCGCCGGCGACGGCAAGATCAGCGCTGCCGCCCGTGCAGACTATGCGGATGCCGCTGCGGCCGTGCTGCTTTCCGAGGAAGACCAGAACGGCAGGATCTACGAGCTGGGCAGCGACAAGCCATTCACCCTCGCCCAGCTTGCTGGCGCGGTTGGCGCTGCCGCCGGCCAGGACATCGCCTACCAGGAAATGGATCCCGGGCAACTGGAAAAGATCTACGCTGATGCCGGCGTCCCCGGACCGTTCGCGCACATCCTCGTCGATACCGACATGCGCATTCGAGAAGGAGCGCTGGAGGTGGACTCCGGGGAGCTGGCTCAGCTGATCGGCCGCGCCCCGGCTTCCTTGGGCAAAGTCATCAAGGACAATCTGGACAAGTAGCCCAGGTGTACTAGGGTTCCAGCGGGCAGGCACTGGCGGCGATCGAGGCCGCGGTGCCTGCCCGCCGCTTTAACGCGTCACAACCCGGAATATTCGCGCGGCAATGCCGAAATTGCCGCGCAAACCCATGGTGCTGCATGTCACAACCGCGTGGCGAGTTCCCGCTCCCGTAAATTTGCGCATACTTCATCCCCACCTGCAGAGGAGATCAAAGCATGCCACGAGTACGTTTAAGATCAGTTGCCTGCGCGGCAGCCATCGCCTTGGGCCTGGGAGCTTTCTCAGCGCTTCCGGCGAGCGCCGAACCACGGCACACCCAGAAGGACCCGACCGCCATCGGCACTGGAGGCGCAGTCTCGTCGGTTGATCCGGAAGCCACGGCTGCCGGCATCGAAATCCTGCGCAAGGGAGGCAACGCCGTCGATGCGGCTGTGGCAACCGCGGCGGCACTGGGCGTCACCGAACCCTATAGCGCAGGCATTGGCGGCGGCGGATACTTCATGCACTACGATGCGAAGTCGGGCAAGGTCAGCACCATCGACGGCCGCGAAACCGCCCCGGCAGGCATTGGGCATGATGCCTTCATCGATCCTGGAACCGGCGAGCCGTATAACTTCACCCCGGACCTGGTCACCAGTGGTGTGGCCGTAGGCGTGCCCGGGACAGTGGCCACCTGGCAGCGCGCACTGGATAATTGGGGTTCGCAGAACCTGAAACAGGTTCTGCGGCCGGCGACCCAGATCGCTTCACGCGGCTTTGTCATCGACGAGACGTTCCGCGAGCAGACCCTGGACAACAAGGAACGGTTCGCCGCGTTCACCTCCACGAGCGAATTGTTCCTGCCCGGCGGAGATGCTCCGGAAGTCGGGAGCATTTTCAAGAATCCGGATCTCGCACACACCTACCGGATGCTGGCCAAGCAAGGCATTGATGGATTCTATGAGGGCGAACTGGCTGCCGACATCGCCCAAACGGTACAGGCGCCGCCAAAGAGCGAAGACACCACCCTCCCGGTTCCCGCAGGGCAGCTGGGCACCGCCGACCTGGCCGGCTACGAAGTGGTGGAGCAGGCACCGACAAAGGTGAACTACCGGGGCTACGACGTCTTCGGCATGGCTCCTTCTTCCAGTGGCGGAACGACCATCGGCGAATCGCTGAACATTCTGGGCGAATTCGATTTGCCAGCCATGGAAGAACCCGATGCCTTGCATCATTATTTCGAGGCAACTGCGCTCGCCTACGCTGATCGCGGCAAGTACGTCGGCGACCCCGCGTTCACCAGCGTCCCGACCCGGACCTTGACGGACAAGTTATTCGGCGCGGATCGTGCCTGCGCCATTGATCCGGATCAGGCCGCAACGAAGCCGGTCGCTCCGGGCAACCTTGAAAACTATGATGGCCAATGCCCTGCGGCTACCAGCGAACCGGTAGTGGAGCAGGATACGGAGAACATCTCCACCACCCATCTGTCGGTCGTGGACCGTTGGGGCAATGCCGTTTCCTACACGTTGACCATCGAGCAGACCGGCGGCTCGGGTATGGTGGTCCCCGATCGCGGTTTCCTGCTGAACAACGAGCTGACCGATTTCTCCACGGTGTACGACCCGCAGGATCCGAACCGCATTGAACCTGGCAAGCGCCCGCGTTCCTCGATGGCTCCGACCATTGTCCTGCAGGACGGCGAGCCGGTGCTGGCCATCGGCTCCCCCGGTGGTTCAACCATCATCACCACGGTGCTGCAGACCCTGGTGAACCGCATTGATCTGGGCATGGATATCAGCGAAGCCATCGCCGCTCCACGTGCTTCCCAGCGCAATACGGCAGTGGTCACCGCGGAACCGGAGTTCATCCAAGCCCATGGTTCGGCGCTCGAAGCCTTCGGGCACAAGCTCGCGCCAGCTGGGGATTCCTTCACTCCGCAGGCGGAAATCGGGGCGGTTGAAGCGGTGGAAATCGCTGCCGACGGCACACTCACCGCCGCGGCCGAGCCCACGAGGCGCGGCGGCGGTTCAGCCATGGTGCTGCAGCCAACCGAATAGGCCCGCAGGCAGACGGCGGCCCCCGGCAACTTCATTCGAAGGTGCCGGGGGCCGCTGTCTGCTGCGCTAGCAGGCGATGCGCCTAGGCCTGCGCGGCCATCCGGTTGGAGATCTTGTACCGGGCTGCGCGGTGGGTGTCCTTCACGCGGTCGCCGGCGCCGAACATCTTGTGGCGCAGCGAGCCCTCGGTGTATTCGGTCTTGTAGACCCCGCGCGCCTGCAGCTCGGGAACCACGTACTCGACGATGTCCTCGAAGGTGCCCGGAGTGACAGCATAGGCGAGGTTGAAGCCGTCCACGTCAGTGTAGTCCACCCAGTCGATGAGCTTCTCGGCTACCTCGGCGCCGGAACCAACGGAGACCGGGCCGAATCCGCCCACGCCGATCCATTCGGCCAGCTGGCGGATGGTCCACGGCTTGCCGGTATCGCCGCTGGCCTTCTTGAAGGTTTCCACCGAGGACTGGATGGCGTTGGACTTCACGTCGTCGCCGATGACATCGTCGGGACCGTAGACGGACATGTCGATGCCGGTCCAGCCGGACAGCAGTGCCAGCGACCCCTCGATATCCACGTAGGAGCTGTAGTCCTGGAACTTCGCCTGGGCCAGTTCGGTGGTTTCGGCGGTAATGATGGTCTGCATGGCGAAGACCTTGATGTCGTAGCGGCCACGCCCGGCGGCCTCGGCAGCGTCACGGATCTTGCTGACCGCTTCCTTCAGCAGGTCGCGGGTGGGGCAATTGACGAAGATCGCTTCGGCGTTCGACGCGGCGAACTCGGTGCCGCGCTTGGAGGCGCCGGCCTGGTAGATCACCGGGGTGCGCTGGGTGGACGGCTCGGTGATGGCGATGCCCGGGACCTTGAAGTACTTGCCCTCGTGCTCGATCGGGTGCACCTTGGCCGGGTCGGTGTAGACGCCGGTGGCCTTGTTGTTCTGCACCGCGTCGTCTTCCCACGAGCCTTCGAGCAGCTTGTAGACCACCTCGAGGTACTCATCGGCGTGGTTGTAGCGCTCGTCGTGCTCCATCTGGTCTTCCTGGCCCATATTGCGGGCCGCCGATGGCAGGTAGCCGGTGACGACGTTCCAGCCCACGCGGCCGTTGGTCAGGTGGTCCAAGGTGGCCAAGCGGCGGGCGAAAGCGTACGGGTGCTCATAGGCGGTACCTGCGGTGACGCCGAAGCCGAGGTTCTGGGTCACAGCGGCCATGGCGGAAACCAGCATCATCGGGTCGTTGACCGGTGCCTGCGCGCCGGAGCCCAGCGGGGTCACGTTGGTGCCCTTGTACACGTCGTAGGTGCCCAGCACGTCAGCAAGGAACAGCCCGTCGAACTTCCCCTTTTCCAGCACCTTGGCCAGGTGGGTCCAGTAGCCCAGGGTGTTGTAGGTCGAGGCCTTGTCCTGCGGATGGCGCCACAGGCCCGGCGACTGGTGCACCACGCAGTTCATGTCGAATGCGTTGAATAAGATCTCGCGCTTGTTCTCGCTCATGGCTTTGCCCCCATAGGTCGGTAATCGTGGAAAGTTGCTGGTTTGCGTCGCAGGCCCTCAAGCCCGCTGGGTTGAATCTTCGCCGGTGACGGACAGCCGCTGCGGCTGGACACCGTTGATCTCGTAGTCCCCGACGATGCGCGCCTTGTAGATCGCCGGGTTATGCGTGGCGATGGTGCGCGCATTGCGCCAGTGCCGGTCCAGGTTGCAGCCGCTTCTGGTGGACGAGGCTCCCAGTCCGTCGAAGAGCTTGCTGGTCACGCCGATGGCCAGTGGCTGCACCACGGTTTGCGCGCGGTTGGCGGCCAGCTCGCATACTGCGTAGCGTTCTTCGTCGTTCAGTCCCGGGTCGCCCAAGGCGGCTTCAACTTCGAGTACCGCGCCGATCACCACGGAGTCGGCAGCGAAGGACTCCGCGGAAACTTCGCCCACCAGCTGGAGGACCTGGGGTTCCTGGTATACCGGCACCCCGGTTCCGGTGGTGAAGATGCGGGTGCGCGCCTGCACCGCGCTACGCAGGTCGTTCAGCGCGGCGCGGGCGATGCCGGCCTGCACGGCCATGAGCACCAGCTGGAAGATCGCCGCTTCGGAGTCATTGGTCTGCTGCGGCATGAAGCAATCCACCGGGACCTGGTGGAATTCGGTGGTGCCGGTTCCGGTGAGCCCCTGGCCGAATCCATCCCAGTCGTCGAGGATCTTGACGCCGCTGCGCTGGGTGGAGACCACGGCGATCTGGCGGCCGGCGAGCTCCGGGTGGGCCACGGCAACGGTGGTCCAGTCGGCAAAAATGGTGCCGGTGCAGTAGTACTTTTCACCGTCGATCACCCAGCGCCCGTCCACGGTGCTGGCCTTGGTGTTCAAGGTGCCCAGGGCGTTGCCACCGCGTTCGGTGTAGGCGTTGCCGATAATCTGCCCGGCAGCGATGCGAGCGACCCACTTCTTGCGCAGCTCTTCGTCCTCCAGCGCCAAGACGTTCTCGACGAATGCGACATGTGCACGCCACAGCTGGCCTACGTGGGAGTCCGCCTCGGACAGCTCGATGAGCAAGCGGAAGACATCCACCAGCCGTGCGCCGTAGCCCCCATCGGCAACGGAAAGGCGCAACGCACCGAACCGCTCGCGATTCAGCAGGCCTACCTGCTCGAAAGGAAGCACGCGGTTCAAGTCGCGGTCCTTGGCGGTTGCGGCGATCTGCGCAAAAACGGGACGGAAGATTTCGGCCAGCCGGTCGTATTGCTCATCCGCACTTGGTCCGGGGGTGATTTTCAGCAATTGCCTAGTCGGCAACTGTTCTTCAAACTTGTCCAGGCCCATTGCGGTGGCCTGCGAAGGGTCACTGAGCTGGTTGAAGTCCAGTCCGAGGGCATTGTGCGATTCACCAATAGGCATCAGGGTTCTCAATTCTTTCCATCGGTCCTGGCGGTAGCACCGTCCCGCTATTGGGGTGGTTGCTGCGGCGTCGTGGAGCCAGATCTCTCAGCCGCTCTGGATGGGTCGTAATTCATTTGTAACGGTAATAAACCGGTGATTCCAACCCGCGAAGTCACATTTCGTCCCAGTGCCGGCAGTGCCCATCTTCAAATTTCACAGCCTAATCCGTGTCCTGCCGAAGATGAGTTGCAAAGTTTTGCTTAATGTCGAGCAAACCGGCCTGCAATAAAATAAATAACGAAATTTCTGGGCAATGTGACGTAGTTGTCGAAGATTTTTTCATATTACGCGAGATTTGCGTTCAAATCGTTCGACTCGTTGTAATGGACACGTAACCATCCCGAGCGGCCGAGAGATCTGGCTCGTTGACGCCGCAGCAACCACCTTTGGAGTTTTGCTCTGCAGGCCGGTGCTACCGCCAGGACCGATGGAGATGAACATGACTCTTTCCTTTGCAGCGCCCGAGGCAGCTCCCGTTGTCTCAGCTTCAAGCGCCCTGGACGTGCAGTTCAGCAACGTGTCGCGGACCTTCACCACCAAGATGGAAAGCCGCACCGTCCTGGCCGATATCAACCTGCAAATTCCAGCAGGTCAAGTCGTGGCCATTCTTGGAGCCAGCGGTTGCGGAAAATCCACGCTGCTGCGTTCAGTATCGGGCTTGGACCACCCCACCACCGGCACCATCCGCACCGGCACCCGCGAGGTCACCGGCATCAACGAGTTATGCGCCGTTGCCTTCCAGGAGCCCCGGCTGCTGCCATGGCGCTCGGTTCGCCAGAACATTGCACTAGGCCTGGCACCGGAAACCGATAAGCGCGCCGGCAACTCGCTGATCGATGAGTTGATCGAGCTGACCGGTCTGAGCCATGCAGCCAGCTTGCGCCCACGAGAGATCTCCGGAGGCATGGCGCAGCGGGTTTCGCTGGCTCGCGCGCTGGCTCGGCGCCCGGGTGTATTGCTTCTTGATGAACCCTTCGGAGCCCTCGATGCGCTGACACGCTTGAAGATGCAGGATCTGCTGCTCTCGATTCACGCATCGTTCCCCACCACCGTTCTCATGGTGACCCATGATGTGGACGAGGCGTTGACTTTGGCTGACCGCGTGATTGTTCTGGGGCGAGGCGCTGGGCATAGTGCAGCGGGCGTCATCGAAGATCTGTCCATCTCAGCTGGGCATCCACGCCGGCATACCGATGAAAAGTTCGTTGCAGATCGTCTGCACCTATTGCGCCTGCTCGGCGTCGACCCAACCAACCATTAGTCCCGGGCACGCCGTGGGGCCCGAACCATTCGGCGGCCTCTCTGCCTTTCACCTACACCGCTTGCACGCACAATTCTAGGATTCTCCATGCTTTTGAACCGTCTCACCCGCCGCACTGCATTGTCCGCCGCCGCCTTGCTCGTTGGCGCAATTGCCCTGACCGGCTGTGCTGGCGAAAACGCTACAGCCTCCTCGGATGGTCAGACCCTGTCCATCGACTTTGCCACATACAACCCGCTGAGCCTGGTGCTCAAGGAAAAGGGATGGTTGGAAGCAGCCGCCAAGGAGCAGGGCGTAAATGTCGAATGGATCCAGTCCGCTGGTTCCAACAAGGCCAATGAAGCTCTTCGCGCCGACGCAATCGATGTTGGTTCCACAGCCGGTTCCGCTGCGCTCCTGAACCGTTCGAACGGTGCACCCATCAAGACCATCGCACTGTATTCGCAGCCGGAATGGGCGGCCCTGGTAGTGGATAGGGACTCAAAAATCGAGTCCGTTGAAGATCTCGCTGGCAAGACCGTGGCCGCTACAAAGGGCACCGACCCATACTTCTTCCTGCTGCAGGCGCTGGAATCCGCGGGCTTGAGTGAAGCTGACATCAAGCTGCAGAACCTCCAGCATGCCGATGGACGTACCGCCCTGGCCAACGGCTCGGTTGATGCCTGGAGCGGTTTGGATCCGATCATGGCCGCTGCCGAAAAAGACGGCGCGCAACTGGTTTACCGGAACTTGGATTTCAACACCTACGGTGCGCTGAACGCTCGCGAAGACTTCATTGAGCAGAGCCCCGAACTCGCCCAGCTCGTTGTCGATGCCTACGAAAAGGCTCGTGGCTGGGCAGCTGACAATCCCGAGGAAACCGCAGAAATCCTGGCCGACGTAGCAGGGCTCGAACCAGGAGTTGCTGCCACCGTCATTGAGGAACGCTCCAATCTGGACGTTCCGGCAGTTCCCGACGCCAAATTCACTGGAGTCCTGAGCAAGATTGCTCCCACGCTGGTCGCTAGCGGCGATGTCTCGGAGCAGGAATCCGTTGATGAAGCTCTGGAAACCCTCATCGATGACCAGTTTGCCGTCAAGGCAGACGCAACAAAGATCTCCGGAGAGTAACCAGCCATGAGTCCCACTAACGTGGCTGGAACCCGCGGAAGCCAAACACCTGCCAAGCAGAAGGCCAGCATGGCCGCAACGATCCTGCGTGCCCCGAAATGGCTGCTTGCGCTGGTCTTGCCGCTGACCACCCTGGCTGTGTGGCAATTTGTCACCGTTACCGGAATCGTTGCTCCGTGGACACTGCCAACTCCGGGTTCAGTGGTTTCTGCTGCCAGTGAGCTCTTCCAGGATGGCGAACTCGGAAAGCACATCGGCATCTCCACTCAGCGTGTTCTTCTCGGTTTCGCCTTCGGATCATTGCTGGGCTTGGCGCTGGGTGCGCTTGTCGGGCTGTCCAAACTGGCAGATGCATTTCTGGGACTGAGCATCAGCGCCCTGCGTGCAGTCCCTTCCTTGGCTTGGGTTCCGCTGCTGGTGCTCTGGATGAAAATGGGTGAAGATTCCAAGGTCACACTCGTGATCATTGGTGCCTTCTTCCCGGTCTTTACCACCGTCGCCTTGGCGTTGCGCCATGTCGATGCCCACCTGGTCGAAGCAGCCCGCGCCTTCGGGTTGAAGGGATTGAAGCTGCTGCGCACGGTCCAGCTGCCCGCAGTGGTCCCTTCGATCTTCTCCGGACTGCGTTTGGCACTAGCCCAAGCTTGGCTCTTCCTGGTCGCAGCCGAACTCCTCGGCGCGTCAATGGGCCTTGGCTTCTTGCTCACCGACTCGCAGAACAACGGCCGATTGGACCGCCTAATCATGACCATCGTGCTGCTGGCCGTCTTTGGAAAGATCACCGATGCCCTGCTGTCGATAGCAGAACGCTGGGCTATCAAGCGCTGGACCTGAAACCGGACCAGCTAGTACCCGCTGACAAAACTACCCCTCACCAAAGAAAGTTTGCGATGACCACCGAATTGGCAACAACCTCAACTCAAGTTTCAGAGGCAGCACGCCAGGAATTCTGGGACGAAGCGGCGAACCTCTTGGATTGGGACACCCCGTGGCACACCACCAGCCGCATCATTCCGGCCGATCCGGATGCCAAGCGCGGACCGGAAATTTCTTGGTACCTCGGCGGCAAGCTGAACGCCGCAGTGAACTGCGCCGACCGCCATGTAGCTGCGGGACGCGGCCAGAAGGTCGCACTGTATTTCGAAGGCGAGCCCGGTGACCGGGTAGCCGTCACCTACAAGAATTTGCAGGAGCGGGTCTCCCAGGCAGCCAACGCCTTGGAATCCCTGGGTGTGGTGAAGGGCGACCGCGTGGTCATTTACCTGCCGGTGCTCATTGAAACAATTGTCATCACCTTGGCTTGCGCCCGCATCGGCGCCATCCATTCGCTGGTCTTCGGCGGGTTCTCCGCCGAAGCGCTGAGGTTCCGCGTGGAGGACACCAAGGCAAAGGTCCTGGTCACCACCGACGGCCAGTTCCGCCGTGGCACTTCGGTTCCGGTCAAAGGCAACGCCGATGCGGCCGTTGCCGGCGAGAACGAAATCGAAAAGGTCCTGGTTATCCGCCGCACCGGCGACGAAATCCCGTGGACCGAAGGCCGCGACATCTGGTGGCATGAGGTGGTTGATACCCAATCCACCGAGCACCACGCGCAGGCATTCGATGCGGAGACGCCGCTGTTCATCATGTACACCTCGGGGACCACCGGCCAGCCGAAGGGCTTGGTTCACACCACCGGCGGGTACCTGACGCAGGCGGCCGCCAGCTACAACCTGCTGTTCGCCAACCCGGACGAGTCCCAGCGCGCCAAGGACGTGCACTGGTGCACCGCCGACCTCGCCTGGGTCACCGCGCATACCTACGAGATCTATGGCCCGTTGGCCAATGGCGTCACCCAGGTAATCTACGAGGGCGTCCCCAACGCCCCGCACCCGGGCCGCCACTTCGAGGTCATTGAACGCTACAAGGTCACCAGCTACTACACCGCTCCCACCTTGGTCCGCTCGTTGATGGGCTGGTTCCCGGACGGCATCCCCGCTCAATACGATCTCTCCTCGGTGAAGATCGGCGGCACTGTGGGTGAAGCCGTCAATCCCGAGGCATGGAAATGGTTCCGCCAGCAGATCGGCCGGGACAGCGAAGCAGGACTGCCGATGGTTGACACCTGGTGGCAGTCCGAATCCGGCGCGACCGTGCTTTCCCCCCTGCCGACCGATGGACATTTCAAGCCAGGCTGCGCCGCACGCGCGCTGCCGGGCATCTCGGTGGACATTGTCGACGATGGCGGCCTGAGCGTGCCGGCCAACCAGCAGGGCAATATTGTCATCACGCGCACTGGCCCGTCGATGGCCCGTACCGTATGGGGCAACCCGACGCGCTACTACACCAGCTACTGGGAACAATACGTAGAGCAGGGCTGGTTCTTGGCTGGCGACGGTGCCCGCTTCGATGAGGACGGCGATATCTACATCCTGGGCCGCACCGACGACGTGATCAATATTTCCGGCCATCGGCTTTCCACCATTGAAATCGAATCGGCATTGGTCACCCACCCCGGCGTGGTGGAAGCCGGCGTCTGCCCCACCCCGGATTCCAAGACCGGACACGCTGCAACCGCCTTCGTGGTACCGCTGGACAAGACCCTGGTTGCCGAGTCGCCTGACGAGCAGCTCGTTGCACGGCAGGCCGAGTTCATTGCTGAACTCCGTGATACCGTCGCGGTGCAGATCGGCCCGATTGCCAAGCCGCGGGAAATCGTCTTGGTTCCAGATGTGCCCAAGACCCGTTCGGGCAAGATCATGCGCCGCCTGCTCACCCAGCTGTTCGAGGGCACCACGCTCGGCGACACAACGAGCCTGCAGAATGAGCCGTGCATTCCGGAGATCAACGCGATCTGCCGCGCGCGCGGCTAATCGCTGCTCCCAAGCCCCTTGGGGACAAACAAATGAAGCTTCTTCCCCGGCTGGGGAAGAAGCTTCATTTGATTTGCCGGTTAGGAATCCCCGGCCGTTGGCTTCTGGCTCTGGCCATCGGCCGCGCTGCGCTTGCCGTCCTGCACCGGGTCAGCGGTGGCTTCGGTGGCGAAAAGCTTCACTTCGGAGGCCCTTCCCTCGGCCCTGACCAAAGGGATTTCGGTGGTCATCAAGCTGAACTGGCCACCCTCATGGCGGTCAACCGCCTGGCCCACGGACTGCTCCAGGACCTTTCGAGCCACCTTGCCGCGAAGCACCAGCGGATCCTTGCTCAGGTCCTTCCACAACGCCACGCAGAGCAGGAGCATCACAATCACGAATGGCAGCGCCGAAACAATAGTGATGTTCTTCAGCCCGGTCAATGCCTCCGCCGGATGATCGCCGCCAGCCAGCAGCATCACCGCGGCCACAGCGCCGGTGGCCACGCCCCAAAAGATCACGGCCTTCTTCGATGGCTCTTCAGCGCCGCGTTCGCTGAGCGCACCCATCACGATCGAGGCCGAGTCTGCGCCGGTCACGAAGAAGATCGCAATCAGCAGCACGGTGACGACCATCAGCACGGTAGCCATCCAGCCCGACAGCGGGAGGCTGCCAAGCATGTCGAAGAGGATCAAATCGAAGTTGATGTCTGGTGCGCCATCAACAATGCTGGCCAGCTTTTCCCCGGTTTCCCCGGCGCGTTCAGCGCGTTCCTGAATACCGATTGCGCCACCGCCGAAGATTGCAAACCAAATCAGGGTGACACTGGATGGAACGAGCAGCACGCCGGTGACGAACTGGCGAATAGTGCGGCCACGGGAAATGCGGGCGATGAACAAGCCTACGAATGGGCTCCAAGAGATCCACCATGCCCAGTAGAAGACAGTCCACGAGGACAGCCAATCAGACATTGCACCATCGCCGGCAGCCGTACGCGAAGCCATCTCCGGCAAGTCGCCGATGAAAGCGCCAATGGCATTGGGAATGACGTTCAGGATGAACAGAGTTGGGCCGCCAATGAAAACGATCAATGCGATGATCAATGCCAATACCATGTTGGTGTTGGACAACCACTGGATACCGCGCTCAATGCCGGAAACGGCAGAAGCGACAAACAATGCCGTCAGAATGCCAATGATGATAACCAGAACGCCGGAGCCGACCTTCTCCATCATCCCAGTGGCCTGGATGCCGCCGCCAATCTGCAATGCGCCCAGACCCAGCGAACAAGCCGAGCCGAAGAGGGTGGCGATGATGGCCAGGATATTGATGGTGCGCCCGCCCCAACCATGGATGGCGCGGTCGCCGAAGATCGAGCTGAACATGGCTGAGAACAGCTGGGGGCGTCCCAGCCGGAAGCTGCCGTAAGCCATGCCCAAGCCAACGATGGCGTACATGGCCCATGGGAATAAGGTCCAGTGGAAGAGCGTGGTGCCCATAGCGGTGCTCAATGCATCACTGGTGGAACCTTCCACCGTTCCCGGAGGAGGCGACATGTAGAAGTACAGCGGCTCGCCCACGCCGTAGAAGACCAAGCCGATGCCCATGCCGGTTGCGAACATCATCGAGATCCACGAGACCGTGGAGAACTTTGGCGTCTCGCCGTCCTTGCCCAGCGGGATGCGTCCAAAGTTCTTGGCCGCTACGACGATGGCGAAGACCGCGAAAACCGCGGCAGCAATGACAAAAAGCCAGCCAGTGTTGGTGATAACCCAGTCAAGGGCCGCGCTGGAGGCCTTGCCCAGCCCTTCGGGGCTAGCGAAACCCCAAATAATAAAGGCCAGCGCTAGAGCGCCGGCGATTCCGAATACCCAGTAATCCGTACCGGAAAGTGAGTACTTCTTAGGTCGTCTGTGACGAACTGAATGCAGTTCCTCAACGAGGTCGCCGATTGATTGATCCGTCTGCTTCATTGCGGTCTTCCTTCACTGGTGAGATCCCGCGGATAAGATCCGGGCGGAATCTGCCGAGCCATCGCCTCTCGAGTAAACGATCGCCATGCAGTGTGATTGATTGCGAATTGCTTTTCGGGTGTCGGTCCACTGTGTCTAAATCTCGCGTTGAAGCAGCCTGAAAGAAACAACTATTCTCCGCTAATATCCCGCGAATTATTCCTGCGAGTTGACTCGATTTAGCACGATTTTGACACGATGAATCCCAAAATGGGCCTTTTCCAGCATGGTCGACATCTCATCAAGGGTCAAATCAGATCCTTGATTTCTCGCCGTTTCCGGATCTTCAGCACCCCGGGATCACATTGTTTACGCTGGCAGTGCCATCCATGTGAGCTTCCTCGCCCCACAGGATTTTTCGCTCCCCGAACCCGTGGAATCATCAATTGGACCGCAATATTTCCCAAGATAAAACCACGCACTATTCGCTTTCTTATTTCGGGTGAAATGTCTGCGATTTCGTAATTTTCCTCCCCCAGAAGCACATCACGCTTGAACATGCACCATACGGAATACTTACTAATGAAGCATCGATTCAACCAGTCAGCTGGAGTCCACCCACTTTTAACGCGAAATACACTGGAACTTATCTTGACTGATTCAAAATAAGCAGGCATGCTGGGTACATGACATCACAGGCAGGGATCGAGCAGGTGCTGAAGGCGGCATCGATGCGGGTCACGCAACCGCGCGTTGCGGTACTTTCCGCCGTCGCGGCGCACCCGCACGCGGATACCGAAACCATCATTTCGGCTGTCCGTGAAGATCACCCCAATGTGTCGCACCAAGCTGTCTACGATTCACTCAGGCTATTCACGAAACTGGGTGTCATTCGGCAGATACAGCCACAGGGCCATACCGCCCGCTATGAAGCCCGCGTTGGCGACAATCACCACCATGTGGTGTGCCGCCAGTGCGGAACGCTGGCGGACGTCGACTGCGCTGTCGGCGGCGCCCCGTGCCTGCATGCTTCCAATGACCACGGGTTCAGCATTGATGAAGCCGAAGTGATCTATTGGGGCACCTGCCCGGATTGCCAGGCTGCGAACGCATAGTTGCTGTCTAAGTAAACCCCTAGATTTGCCATCGTCATCAGCGCAGCTGCTGTGCGATGGATAAAACCAGATAAACCCTAAACAATCCGGAAGGAAAGAGCACATGTCTGAGATGACTGCAGGTCAGTGCCCAGTAGTTGGCGGCGCGGGTCGAATTCACCCTACCCAGGGCAATGCCAACACCGAATGGTGGCCGAATAAGCTGAATCTGAGGATTCTGGCCAAGAACCAGCAGGTTTCCAACCCGCTGGACGAGAACTTCGACTACATTGAAGCCTTCAATGCCCTCGACTTGTCGGCAGTAAAAGCCGACCTGACCGAAATCATGACCCAGTCGCACGACTGGTGGCCAGCAGACTTCGGCCACTACGGCCCGTTCTTCATCCGCATGGCTTGGCACTCCGCAGGCACCTACCGCTCGCACGACGGCCGCGGCGGCGGCGGCGCAGGCCAGCAGCGCTTCGCTCCGCTGAACTCGTGGCCTGACAACGTTTCGCTGGACAAGGCTCGCCGCCTGCTGTGGCCAGTGAAGAAGAAGTACGGCCAGTCGATTTCCTGGGCCGACCTTATCCTGCTGGCTGGCAACGTGGCTCTGGAAGACATGGGCTTCGAGACCTTCGGTTTCGCCGGCGGCCGCAAGGACGTTTGGGAAGCAGATGACGATGTCTACTGGGGCCCGGAAAAGGTCTGGCTGGACAGCGAACGCTACACCGGCAAGCGAGACCTGGATGCTCCTCTGGCAGCAGTGCAGATGGGCCTGATCTACGTGAATCCTGAGGGTCCTGACGGAAATCCGGATCCGCTGGCCTCGGCCGTAGACATCCGCGAAACCTTCCGCCGCATGGGCATGAACGACGAGGAGACCGTCGCGCTGATCGCCGGTGGCCACACCTTCGGCAAGACCCACGGCGCGCATGCCGATGACAAGATCGGCCCGGATCCAGAAGCAGCTCCGCTTGAAATGCAGGGATTGGGCTGGAAGAACGGCCACGGCACCGGCAAGGGCGCGGACACCGTGTCCTCGGGTCTTGAAGTCACCTGGACCTACCACCCAACCCGCTGGGACAACGAGTTCTTCCACATCCTCTTCGCCTACGAATGGGAACTGTTCGAATCCCCAGCAGGCGCCAAGCAGTGGCGCCCGGTCAACAATGGCGGAGCCGGCTTGGTCCAGCCTGCATTCGAGACCTTGGAACACCGCGAGCCACGCATGCTTACCAGCGACCTGGCCCTGCGCTTCGACCCGGTCTACGGCCCGATCTCCAAGAACTTCAAGGAGAACCCAGACCAGTTCGCAGACGCCTTCGCCCGCGCATGGTTCAAGCTGACCCACCGCGACATGGGCCCGAAGTCCCGCTACTTCGGCCCAGAGGTTCCTGCTGAGGACCTGCTCTGGCAGGATCCACTGCCAGCAGCTCCGCAGACCACCTTGGGTGCAACTGAAGTTGCCGCACTTAAAGCCCTGATCAACGATTCGGGACTGACCGTCCAGCAGCTGGTATCCACGGCTTGGAAGGCCGCTTCGACCTTCCGCACCTCGGATAAGCGCGGCGGCGTTAACGGCGGCCGCATCCGCCTGGAACCACAGGTCTCCTGGAGCGTGAACCAGCCTGAGCAGCTCAAACCGGTAATTGCCAAGCTGGAAGAGATTGTTGACAACTTCAACGCCACTTCCGGGATCAAGGCTTCCTTCGCGGACGTCGTTGTCCTAGCCGGCAACGTCGGAGTCGAGCAGGCAGCCCTGGCAGCTGGCCAGCAGGTCGAGGTTCCATTCACCCCGGGCCGCGTAGACGCAACCCAGGAGCAAACCGACGTTGACCAGTTCGCATGGCTGGAACCAGTTTCCGACGGATTCCGCAACTACGACTCGGGCTTCGTCAAGCTGCCTAGCGAGTACTTGCTGATCGACCGCGCGAATCTGCTGGGCCTCTCGGCACCGGAAGCGACCGTACTGCTCGGTGGACTGCGCGTCATCGGCAATAACTGGGACGGCTCCAACTTGGGCGTCTTCACCGACACCCCAGGCGCGTTGACCAACGACTTCTTCGCGAACCTGCTGGAGCTGGGGTTGGAATGGACCCCATCCGCTGACGAGCAGACCTACACCACCACCGATGGCCGCTGGACCGGCAGCCGCGTGGATCTGGTGTTCGGTGCCAACTCCGAGCTGCGTGCACTGGCCGAGGTTTACGCTTCGGATGATGCCAAGGAGAAGTTCGTCAATGACTTCGCCTCCGCTTGGGCCAAGCTCATGGACGCAGATCGCTTCGAACTGCGCAGCAAGTAGCAGCTGCTGGGCCGCGAGCCCGTAGCAATTAGTGCTGGGCTGCTGCTTCCCGCAAGGGAGGCAGCAGCCCAGCACTTGTTTCATGCGGGAGCTGCCCGTCAGAACAGCGTCGCGGCGCCGCTGGCGAAGTCCGGGTTCTCCAGCTTCAGCAGCTCGGACTTGGCTTCCAAGCCTCCCAGGTAGCCGCCCAATGAACCATCGGTGCGCAGCACCCGATGGCAGGGCAGCACGATGGGAATCGGGTTGGTGGCGCAGGCTGAACCGACGGCCCGCACCGCCTTCGGCTTGCCGATCTGCTGCGCCAGCTGGGCGTAGCTCAGGGTATGCCCGTAATCGATATGACCCAGTTCCAGCTGCACCTGGCGGCGGAACTCGGTGGAGAGCTGCAAGTCCACCGGAAGATCGAAGCCATGCCGCTGGCCCGCGAAATACTCCTCCAGTTGCCGGGCGGCACCATCCAGGCTCGACTTGTCGCGCAGGATCCGCGGGCTGAGCCTTTCCGAGAGCACCTCCAGAATCCGGTCATGGCCTTCGGATTCAAAAGCGACCCGGACCAGCCCGGCATCGGTGCTGGCCAGCAGCAAGGCCCCCACGGGGCTATCGACCACGCGATAGGCAACATCAACAAGTTCCCGTGCACGGGCCCGCTCAACGAGCCGGCCCTGCAGCGAGTCGAGGATTTGCGCTTCAGCGGCCGTAGCCTGCTGCCGATAATTTATTCCGTTCATGGCTGCTCCCTCCATAGTTCTTGGTCATCCATCCGGGCCCGCAGATTCTTGATCCCATCGGCGCCCGAATGCCGGGCGGCAGCTTCGGTGCCGGAAAGGATTCCGGCAATTTGCGCGTAGCTCATTCCGCCCAGATAGCGGTAGGCCACCACCTGCCGCTGCTTGCCAGGAAGCTGGTTCACCTCATGCCACAGCTGCAGGTTCTCCAACTGCAGATCCGGCCGTTGGGCCGATGGGGCCAGGCTGTCCACGTCTTGGCCGATGAGGATTTCCGGCTTGTTCCTGCGCAACTCGTCAATGGCTTTGTTCCGGGCAATACGCACTAGCCATGCCAGGACATTGGCGTCTTCAGGCAATTGCGGGTACGCCTTGAGCGCGGCAAGGAACGTTTCGGACCAGGCGTCTTGCGCGCGATGCTCATCAAGCAGGGCACGGCAAACGCGCAGGACGTTCAGTCCATAGTCCTGGACTATCCGCTCGAACGGTGCTTGCATGGATCTCCTGGCATTTTGCGCCTTCATGGCTTCTCACCATGTAAACGTACGAGGAGACCATTTTGTGAGGCGTGAATGAAAAAAATTTCCTTCACGCAGAGACCCCATGGATTCCTAGAATGCCATCAGATCCAATTCGCTGGCGATCTGCTCAAGGCGGATCAAGTCCAAGTGGAGCATTTCGCCATTTTCCACGCCTTGGGGATCCGTGGTTCCGGCCAATGCGTCACGGATGGTGCGCATGGTGGCCCCATGGCTGACAATCATGACCTTGCGCCCGGCATGCCTGCTGGCCAAGTCCAGCAGCGCTGGCACCGCACGGCTCAAGATCTGGGCACGCGGCTCACGCAGGTCCTTGGCAGCAGCCGATTCCGCTTCGCTGACCTCGGCCATGATCCGGCCTTCCAGCGGGCCGAAGCCGCGTTCAATGAGTTCCGGAACAGCGTTCCCCGTCTCGGCCTCGATCTGCTGGGCAATCAGCGCGGCAGTTTCCCGGGCACGTTCCAAGGGCGAAGCAAGTACCAGCGACCAGTTCTGGCCGATGAGCTGGCGCCCGACCTCGCGAGCTTGTTCGCGCCCGGTATCGTTCAACGGGATATCGGTACGCCCCTGCAGGCGCCCTGCAAGGTTCCAATCGGTCTGCCCGTGTCGCACCAGTGCCAGCGAAGTATCCATGACTCCAGCCTAACCGGGGTAATAGGTATCGAAGAATCTCCGATAACAGCTCCAATACGCAACGTTACGACTCATAGTTGGGTCACGAACGGTCATGTTGCGAAGATTATTACACCATCCCGAGCGGCTGAGAGATCTGGTTCGATGACGCCGCAGCAACCTGCCACATCCGGTGGTTACGGTGCTACCGCCAGAAACGATGCAGCCGCCTACCCGTTGGACCACAGCAGGAAGCGACATTGATTCCGGGATTCCTGCCTCGATCGCGGCCCGCCCTGCGGTGCCCGCGAAACCCCAATCGACAAGGAGTCGTAAGCCACCATGGCAGATCACAAGTTTGGATTCCGCACCCGAGCATTGCATGCCGGAGGCACCCCCGATGCCGAGCATGGCTCACGCGCAGTGCCGATTTACCAGACCACTTCGTTCGTCTTCAAGGACGCTGACGATGCGGCCAACCTCTTTGCCCTGCAGAAGTACGGCAACATCTACTCGCGTATCGGCAACCCGACCGTAGCGGCTTTCGAAGAGCGCATGGCTTCGCTGGAAGGCGGCATCGGAGCGGTAGCCACCGGCTCGGGCATGGCCGCGGAATTCGTCACCTTCGCGGCCTTGGCCCAGGCAGGCGACCACATTGTGGCTTCCTCGAAGCTCTATGGCGGCACCATCACCCAGCTCGATGTCTCGCTGCGCCGCTTCGGCATCAACACCACTTTCATCGACTCCAATGATCCCGCCGACTTCGAAGCGGCGATCCAGGAAAACACCAAGGCCGTCTACACCGAGGTGGTGGCCAACCCGTCCGGCGACATCGCTGACCTGAAGGGCCTGGCCGAGGTGGCGCACCGCCACGATCTCCCGCTGGTAGTCGATTCGACGCTCACTCCCCCGTACATCCTGCGCCCTATCGAGCACGGCGCGGATATCGTGATCCACTCGGCCACCAAGTTCATCGGCGGGCACGGCACCACCCTGGGCGGCGTGGTCATCGAGTCGGGCAAGTTCAACTGGGGCAATGGCAAGTTCCCCACCATGACCGAACCGGTTGCCAGCTACGGCAACGTCTCCTGGTGGGACAACTTCGGCGAGTACGGCTTCCTGACCAAGCTGCGCAGCGAGCAGCTGCGCGACTTCGGACCGGCTCTGCCGGCCCAGTCCGCATTCCAGCTGCTGCAGGGCCTGGAGACCTTGCCGCAGCGCATGGACAACCACCTGTCCAACGCGAAGCAGGTCGCTGCCTGGTTGCAGGCCGATGAGCGCGTGACCTACGTGAACTATGCCGGCCTGGAATCCCACCCGCAGCACGCGCAGGCCAAGGAGCTGCTGCCCATGGGCGTCGGCTCGGTCTTCAGCTTCGGGGTGAAGGGCGGGCGCGAAGCCGGCTCGAAGTTCATCGAAGCCCTGCAGTTGGCCAGCCACCTGGCCAACATCGGCGATGCCCGCACCCTGGTGCTGCACCCGGCCTCCACCACCCACCAGCAACTGAGCGCCGAGCAGCTGGTCTCCGCTGGCGTGCCAGAAGATTTGATCCGCCTGTCGGTAGGACTGGAAGATGTCGAGGACATCCTCTGGGATCTGGACCAGGCGCTGGCCGCTTCGCAGGAAGCGATTGCCGGTTCCGCCGCAGGGTTCGAGGCACCGGCCTACGACGGTTCCGCCTGCGCATTGCCAACCGCTTCGAAGGGAGCAATCTAATGACTGCCGTTGATACCGCTTGGGAAGGCCCGGGAGCCGCACAGCGCCTGGAGATCCTGCGTGACACCAAGTCCATCGCCATTGTCGGCGCCTCGAACAAGCCATCGCGCGCCAGCTATTTTGTGGCTACCTACCTGCTCTCCTCCTCCAAGTACAAGGTGTATTTCATCAACCCGGTAATCGATGAGATCCTGGGCCAGCCGGTGTACAAGTCGCTGGCCGATCTGCCGGAGACCCCGGATCTGGTGGAGGTTTTCCGCAAGCACGATGACCTGCCTACCGTGTTGGACGAGGCCCTGGCCGTAGGCGCGAAGACCCTGTGGCTGCAGCTGGGATCCTGGCACGAGGAAGTGGCCCGGCGCGCCGAGGCCGCGGGCATGAATGTGGTCATGGACCGCTGCGTGAAGATCGAGCACGCCCGCTTCCACGGCGGCCTGCGCCTGGCTGGATTCAATACCGGCGTCATTTCCTCCAAGCGCCAGGTACTTGCCTAGGGAGTCCAAGATTCCAGGAAATGGGTGCATGCAACATTGCGTTGCATGCACCCATTTTTCTGCGGCAATTCCCCGGAAATGGCCGGTTTGGTCAACGACGCTGAACTTTTGCACGGAGCATTCCGAAGGAAGAACAAGACCTCTGCCGAACCATGGTCGACGCAATTGGCCCACGGCATGCCGTGGGTGTGGCCCCGAAGTGCCCGACGCGTTCAATCACAGATCGAAAAATCTGCAAACCACAGCACTGCAACGCAAGGCCAAACGACCCAAACCCTAAAACAGGCAGAGAGAATCGATTTTGATTCGCTACGAGCGCGAACGAAAGAAGAAAAATCCCGCCCGCACTGCTATATGAAAACTCAATTCCCCTGGCCCGAGAACATTCCAGCATCTCGCAATAGCATTGCGCCTGAGCTGGTCAAGTTTTTGGGACACGAACTTTGATCTTTTTGTACATTTCCTCAAGCCGTCAAAGCTAGAGGATCCCTTTCCTGATATGAGTCCAGAACCGCCTGGGGCTAACTCCGCCATTTGCCGTATACGGGCGCTTCCGGTTGTACCAAACCGCGATGCACTCCTTCACTGCGGCACACGCAGCCACCCTGCTGCTGAAGAACCTGTGGTGGAACATTTCCTTCTTGGTCGTCCAGAAGGCTGACTCGGCGACGGAATTATCCCAGGGACACCCCGGCGCGTCCCGTCGACTACCGCACCCTGTGCGCAGCACACCACCTCTGGAACGCGCCGAGGTACATTGGGGCCTCGGTCTGAATGGAACACACTACCAAACTGGATGAACGCCTGCGACGCAGCAAGCCCCCTCGAGTCAATGGCCAACTACGTTTACATGTTCTTACCCATTGACCAGCCCACGATCTGTCGCGAATTCAAATCGATCACCGTCGCCAAATACAACCAGCCTTCACCGGCGCGCAGGCAGGCAATATCGCCTAACAGTTTCGCCGCAAGCCGCGAGGAGCGGAAGTCAGGAATGCCGAGATTGTCGACCCTATGGTTTTCTATACGCACCGTCCGGGATTGGCGCTCACGCACGGTCGTGGTTTTGAAGGCGCTCATCCGCCTGGCCCGGATTCTCAGCTCTTTCATGAGCGACATCACCGTGGATGTCGAGATGTCTTCCTCATGGTTTTTGCGGATCAAATCCACTAATTGTCCGCCACCGGCGACCTGGTTGGACGCCTCACACTCGTCCTGGAGCAGTTTCGTGCGGTGTGCTCGCAGGACTTAGGCTTCGCTCAGCTCTTGGCAGGCGTTCAGACATCGGTAGTGACTGCCCCTGGAATTCTGGGTTTCCTGCCCATCCAGTTCACTGGATACTCGCCTATGTGGGCTTCGATGAAGTCTAAGACCGCGCTTACTCCTTACTGTTCGAGGCGCGATAGGCACCGACAACTTTTATGAAGCCGTTCTCCCGTTTCACCTTCAACAGTTCTTTGCGCAGGTTCTCGTTGTGGACCGTTTCACTGGGCCGTGTTCTTCGGTTTCCGCTATGGGACGCTCGGCGCGGTCGGCGCGGGATTCTGAGCGCTCATTGACCTCTATTTGAAATAAGAGCGCCATAGGTACGTCTAGTACTGTTTAATGCATTTAAGAGTTTTTTAAATTTACGACATCGAAAGGCTTTGGATGTCGCGCTCACAATCAATTACCCTGCGTCCATTTCGCAGCGCAGACACCGAATTCTTTGCCAGCATGGCCTCGGATGAACGTGTAGCTCGTTTTATTGGGTATGGGGAGCCATGGGACCGGCAAACCATCAACGCCTGCGTTAAGCAATCCCTCCAACATGAACCACTCGACACTGTGGGGGGCTCTCGATGGTTCCTAGCTACTGAAGCAAATGCAGCAGTGGGCCTCGTGTTTTGCACCCGGCAGGAAAGTTGCGTGGAGGTCGGTTACTGGGTATCTCCAGATCAATGGGGGCGAGGAGTTGGTGGAGCCGTGCTCGATAGCACCCTGATTTCAATTCCCAAGATATACGGAATTACGAAATTCAGTGCCCGCGTAGCTCCGGCTAACACTGCTTCAACCCGACTGCTCACCAGTCGAGGATTCAGACTGGAAAAACGTGATGACATGCTTGAGTACTACACACTGGAATAGCCTTCTGTGGGTAACCGAACGCAGCCTAGATTCCTGATTGAACCAGTTGGGGGTGAAATGTATTTGGTTTAGTAGCCGATCCGTAGAATTTTGGCACGCGATTATTGAACCGTTCTTCAAGGGGTTCGGTAGATCTAACATGAAACCTGCTATGTCATGCCGAATACTTTCTATACTGCAAATATGACTTCCCCTCCTACCTCGACCATCGGGCTTGGTACTTGGTCCCGTGAACCAGGTACTGCTCTAGTGCAAGCAACTGCCTTGCCTAGCGATGCGACCTCATCATTTGTGATTCTGAGCGAAACGCACACCATTGATGTCTCTACGGAGTGGGAGCCTCATTCGCACCTGGCCCATGAGCTCTTATGGACCCAAGATGGGACACTCACCGCTCGAATCGAAGGACAGATTTTTACGGTCTCCGAGGGTCATGGTCTGTGGATTCCGTCCGGAGCGCTGCACGGTGGACGCCTGACCGCAAATGTAGAACTTTTCAGCGCGTTCTTTTCCCCTGAACGAACCACCACCCCATTCAGTACCCCTACAGTGATCGACATGAAACCGTTGCTTAAGTCGTTGCTGGTCCATTTATCCAGTCGGGAACTGAGCCAAGAAGCCAGAGCGCGTGCGGAGGCTGTAGTTTTCGACGTACTCAAACCATCAGCTCATCAGCTAGCGCTGCGCTTGCCCGATGACCCTCGTATCCATGGCATTGCCAACCGTTTACTAGCCAACCCTGCGGATAACCGATCTCTCGAGCGATGGGCGGTAGATGCTGGAATCAGCTCACGAACCATCACGCGAGTCTTCCGCGAAGCAACCGGCTTATCCTTTGCCCAGTGGCGTCAAGCGGTGAAAATTCATCGCGCCCTGGAGCTGCTCACCAACGGTGAAGGCGTCCAAGACATCTCTGAAATGCTGGGCTACGCGCAGCCGAGTACTTTTATCGACGCTTTTCGACGCACCTTGGGCTCCACACCTGGCACATTCGCCTTAGCAAATGTGAATAGGTGACCGAAAAGCCGGATGCACTGTCAGAAATCATCGATTGCTGACATCGATTAGTTAACTTAGACTTACCTAAGTGAAAATACCTATTCAAATCGGACGTATTCAATCCGTTCCTTACGCATGCTAGACGTGGCGTCCGGAGCAGCATCCGCCGCAGCCGGAACGATGCTCGCCCACGAGGTAGTACTGCGCTACGGCAAAAGCACTGTAGTGGACGGTGCTTCCATCCGTTTATCCCCGGGTGAAGTCACCGCACTCATTGGACCCAATGGCAGCGGGAAATCCACACTTCTCCGTTCCATGGCAAGGTTGCATGAGCGCGCCGCGGGGGTGATCACGCTCTCCAATTCTCACGGGGAGGCCCGCGAAATTAGCACGCTGAATGGACGAACATTCGCCCACGAAGTTACGCTCTTCGCGCAGTCCCACGCCACCCCGGAAGGGTTAGCCGTGGCAGATATCGTCGCCTTCGGTCGCCATCCATATCGGCGCGGTTTCTCGGGGCTATCCGATGCGGATCATGCGGCGATTGCCTCGGCCATGGAACTGACTGGCACTACCTCGATGTCCCGGAAGGCAGCTGGGGAACTATCCGGTGGAGAACTTCAACGTGTCTGGTTGGCCGTGTGCTTGGCACAGCAAACCAATGTGGTGCTTCTCGACGAGCCGACCAATCACCTCGACTTGAGATATCAGGTCGAGACCCTAGATCTGGTCCATGATCTGGCCCGTCAAGATCGGCTAGCCATCGGCATCGTCCTGCATGACCTGAATCAAGCCGCCGCGTTGGCTGATCGGCTGGTGCTGATGAAACACGGCCGGGTATACGTCTCAGGAACCCCCGCTGAGGTCCTCACAGCAGATAACCTCTCGGAGGTCTATGAGATCCCTGTGCAGGTCCTCTCTGATAAGCAGAATGGATTGTTGCGCATCGAACCGGTTAGCCGCCACCGGATGAGCTGACCACTTTCTTTCTACCACCGAAACATATAATTACAAGGGAAAACCTATGCCTACACTCGCTCGAAATGCAGTCACTTCAGCGGCCGCTCTAGCACTGTTGTTCTCAGCCACCGCTTGCGGTACCACGGACATTAGCAGCGCTGGTGCCGAACGGAGCCCCGCTGCCGCATCCGCAAGTTGCGCGAATGACACCACCGCCACTAGCACAGATCCGGTATCTATGACCGATGATCTGGATCGCACACTTGAATTGGATAAACCAGCCGAGCGTGTGGTGGTGCTCGAATGGCAGGAAATTGAAGATGTACTGACCTTGTGCGTCACTCCGGTGGGCGTCGCTTCCCCAGATGGATATAGCACCTACGTCACTGCAGAGGAGCTGCCTGAGGGTGTCGCTTCGGTGGGTGAACGTGGCGAGCCAGATCTGGATTCGATCTACGCGCTGGACCCCGACTTAATCATCGTGGACGCTTTTAGTGAAGAAGACCCCGTGCTGTCGCAGCTTGATAAGGGCGACGTTCCCGTATTGGCGGTCAAGGGCAACGATTCTGCGGATCCCATCGGCAACATGAAAAATGTCTTCTCACAGGTCGCCGAAGCCACCGGCCGCACCGAGCGTGCTGCCTTAGTGCTCAACGAATTCGACGCCCACTTGGCGCAGAAAAAACAGGAAGTCTCCGAGGTGAAGTTGGAAACCACCGACTTCCTCTTCTTCGACGGTTGGGTTGACGGCTCCAACCTGACGATTCGCCCATACACTGATGGGGCTCTGTTCACAGAGCTTGGCAAGGAACTGGGCCTGAGCCCAGCTTGGAACGATGACATCAACAAGTCCTTCGGATCCGGCGGCGTGAACAAAGAATACGGGCTGGCCCAGACGGACATAGAAGGCCTAGCGGGCGTTGGCGACGTCAACCTGTTCTACTCCAACGACGCAGGCACCGGGTGGACCACCGAGCTGGAATCCAGCGAGATCTGGAACAACTTGACCGCAGTCAAGGAAGGCCGGACCTTCCAGTTCCCAAACATCTGGGGTGCCGGCGGGCCGAAATCCACCAGTCAAGCGGTAGATGCCTTCACCGATGCACTAACCTCCGCATCGGAAGCCAAGTAGCGTACAACTGAAATGAAAACCGCTGAAAAATCAGCAGAGCGACACATCGTGGACAGCGGGGTCGGCATCCAAATGACCGGCCTTGGTTATTCCCCCGCGCCGGTCACCGGTACCCGTCTCGCCACTGGCCTAGGTCTGCTAGCCGCCTTAGCGGCAGCGGTACTGCTGGTGGGTGCTTGGCACCTCACCCAGGGGACCTCCGGTATTGGTTTGGGTGAACTGCTACGCGCACTCACCGGAGATGACACCCGTATCGGAGGGGTGGGAGCCGCCGAGATCTTCACCGGCTCCCGGCTACCGCGCCTCTGTGCGGGTGCCGCCGTTGGTCTGGCTTTGGGGGTAGCAGGTTCACTGCTCCAATCCGTCACCCGCAACCCGCTGGCCTCGCCGGACACATTGGCTGTCACCTCAGGTGCATTCTTCGCGTTGAGCGTGGCTGCTGCCTTGGGAATAAGCATGTCCACGCTGGCTTCCAGCACTCTCGCATTCGCTGGCGGGCTGCTCGCCGCCGGGATCGTATTGGCTATCTCTGGGCGCAGCGCGGGAACCGCCACCACCCGGTTGATCCTCGCTGGCTCAGCCATCGCCATGGCGTTGGAAGCAGGCAGCGGAATCATCTTGCTGCTGTTCAAGGAAAATACGACTGGACTGTATGCCTGGGGTTCAGGGTCGCTGGCCCAACTAAATCTCGATGCATTCTTGCGCAGTCTGCCAGTGATCTTGGTGGTGCTGGCCATCTGCCTCTTGCTCTCTCGCCGACTGGATGTCCTGTCCTTGGGTGATGAAAACGCTGCGGTGCTCGGCATCCCGGTGCGCTCAACCCACACTCTGGCCGTCCTGTGTGCTGTGCTGCTCACCGGCGTTTCCGTTTCGCTGTCCGGCCCGATTGCTTTTGTAGGGCTTGGCGCCCCCGTGCTCGCCCGACTGCTGTCGCGCCGCCTGGTAGTGTTGCGCCGTCAACTGTTCTTGCTCCCCGCCACCGGCCTGATTGGTGCGCTACTGATCCTGCTGGCCGATGTTTCGCTTCGTGCCTCGCTCGGTGCGCAAGGTGCGGCTTCCATTCCTACTGGAGTTCCCACCGCGATCCTGGGCGGCGTGCTGATCATCATCTTGGCAATGCGACTGCCCGAAGCTTCCAGCTCCCGCAACCCGTTACAGGTAGCAAGCAAATTGCGTAGCAACCGCCGATTCATTCTCACCATGACGCTGGGATTCAGTTTGCTGTTGGGAGCGGTGATTCTAGGCCTTTTGGCCGGGAGCATGTTACTCAAGCTGGGAGATCTCGCCTTGTGGTTCCAGGATGATGCGCCCAAGCTCATTGCCCGCGCCTTCTCCGAACGTGCACCACGGACCAGCGCGGCGCTGGGTGCCGGAGCCGCCTTGGGACTGGCTGGTTGCTTGGTGCAGGGCGCCGTGCGCAACCCATTGGCCGAGCCCGGAATCCTGGGTATTACCGCGGGGGCAGGGCTGGGCGCGGCTGTAGTGGTCACCGCCTTTGGCGGTTCCCGCTCGCTACTGGTGATTTTTGCGGTGATTGCCGGGCTCGCGACCTTCGCTGCCATCACCGCCCTAGCCTGGCGTCGAGGATTCTCCCCTGAACGTTTTGTGCTAATCGGCATCGGTGCAGGCTACACGCTCTCTGCGGTCACCACCTACCTGCTGCTGAGCATTAATTCGTGGGAAACTCCGCGCATCTACACCTGGCTGTCTGGCTCAACTTATGGACGTCAGTTCGCAGACGTGTTACCTGTTCTGACGGTGTTGGCATTAGCTCTTCCGGTCGTACTGCTCATGGGACGCAAACTGGACCTGCTAGCCATCGACGAAGACCTGCCCCGGGTGCTGGGCGTCAAGACCATTCGCATCCGATTAGTCTCATTGTCCATTGCCGCGCTGCTTGCGGCACTCAGCGTCGTGGCCGTAGGTGTGGTTGGCTTTGTCGGACTCATCGCCCCGCATCTGGCGCGGTCGTTGGTGGGTTCCCGCCATCACCGGGCGATCCCGGTGTCCATGGTTTTCGGAGCCTTGCTAGTTTGCCTGGCCGATACCTTGGGCCGTACCGCAATCGCGCCGGCACAGATTCCCGCCGGTCTGATCGTGTCGTTGCTCGGCTCCCCGTACTTCATTTGGCTTTTGTACCGATCACGCGGCTAGGTGTTAAGCGAGGATCCTAACCGACTCCGCCTCCACCCCACCTAATAGTAAGGAATCATGGCGAAACGCTCTGCCCGGCAAACGAGAATCCAGGCCTTTGACCCCGAGCAGCACCCGGCGCAACTACGGCATCTGGGTTCCATATCAGGTCCGTGGGAAAGTCTCATGGCAACGGTCAACGCTCGGCTGCTCACGATACAGTCATCAGATGCCACCATACTCGGTGCCGCATTGCTTACCGCCCGTTCGGCGACTGCATACGTGAAGATCTCTGGGGTTCTTGCCCGCGACACAGCTGCATATGAAGAGCTCGTCCGTGCGGTGCTGGACTATGCCAGGGAAAAAGATCTGGCCTGCGTGAAATGGGAAAGCTGGTCGGGAGAACCGTGGCTAGCAGACCTGGCTGAACAAATGGGTTTCCAGTCGTTGCCTGCTCCACGCTTCACCACGGATGCTTCGGTATCGATTCCAAAATTCGGCTATGTGCACTGGTCACATCCAGCCCGATATCTGCGTACCTCGCACTACCAGCAAAGCGAGAACTTCACCTGCGCGGCGGTTTCCGCGCTGGCCGCGCACGGGGAAACGATGAGCATTGCAACGATGGATCGCCTACGTACCGCCGAGTTGTTACTGTGGCGTCAAGCGACTAATTTCATGGCTTGCGAACCCGTGGGGCTCGGGCTGGCCATCGCTGAGCGCTGGCCAGCAAGCTCAGTTCAGGTGTCTTTGGATACCGATAAGCCAGTAATCGTCGACTATTATCCCGAGGTTGAACGTGGTTGGCGGGGCATCTTGCAGGCTGACTCGCGCCGCCGTGCAGAAGCTACGGGGTTGCCGGTGACCTCTATGCGTATGGAAATCTCACAGATTCACAAAGTATTAAGTCAGGGTGCCCGCGTCTTGTTGCTGGTGTCATTGCAGCAGATGCTCGGCTACGATGTTCCGCACTGGCTACTCTGCCATGGAACGGCTGGTTCCACGGAACGTCCCGTCATTCTCATCGAGGACTCTTGGGTTGATGTTAGTAGCGGGGAGAGCTGGGTGGATGCTACCTGCCTACCGATAGCTTTCCAGCAACTAGAAGCAATGTCTTGTCTCGAGTCAGATGGCTATCGAGCTGCGCTAATTCTGACTGAGAGTGCTCAGTAATCACCAATCAAGTTCGTCAATGACAAAAGAATTCGACACCCATCCAGAGACATATTGCAACTCCATGGTTGCGAGAAGTCTCGCCGGGCACCGCTCCCCAGCCGAGAATCCTTGAGAACTCACTAGTCCTAGAATCTCCCAACTATGTGCCGCAACTAATATCGTTGGATCATGCGGGCCCTATTAGTCGCGAGAGGCTTTTCAAGGACTCCATAACCAGTCTCTTCGGATCCCCTCGCGGATCAATCAAGGCTAAGGCCGCCGATCGCCAAGTCCAGGGCTTCCTCGTCATTTGATTCCGCTGCGATGACCACTGGATTCATCACGAGCTATTCGGTGCTCTGGTAGGCCGGCCCGAATTCGATACAGCCCTCGACGCGATACTTCCCCGATGCTACTTCGGTGATCACGAACTTGGTTTGGGAGGAACGCTCGAACTAGATAACAATCGAACTCTCCGACGAAGTTCGCGAATACAACCTCGAGCTGCGGGCCTCTGGCTTCGACGGCAGTGACGCCGATCCGAGATTGCCGGTGGGCCCCATGGTTTTCACTGTCATGGTAAATTCGACCCCAATGCAACTAGGAAGCCTGCAAGAACGCACTAACGAATCCATCGCCAAATGCCAATCCAACGGAAAGACTTTAACAGACGCCCACTAGTGCAAATATCAGAGCTGACCTCAGATCGCCCCCATGCTGTTCCGGTCGAAGTTATACCTTGGCAGAGTAACATCCGAGGAGAAAAGGAATGCACAAAGGGCTGTTGCATTTCAGCCAACTCGACCGAACGCATTCAAGCGCGGAGAGTGGCATGGCTTGATCCAGGCACGTCGTCCTGACGCAACTCATTCGCCCAGCAACCTATGATTCCTGTCGAATTCATGAACTGCCCGCCCTGGTTCCTGGCCGTACAGACGTCTTGCTCATTAGCTGGGTTTCCAGTCAACTGAGGCCGCACAGATGGCGATTTCAGGAGGACAGAATCAAGTCGCACGCTGCTTGGGTTGCGCGTATCCCCCACCGTTGATTCTGCATAACCCCTAGCAAACCCACTCAAAACCAACTAAAGCCAAATATTCCCCGGATTTTCACTTGACGATGCCACACAATCGGGCATAAAGTCATGGAAACACAGATCAATGTGTTGCAGGTCATGAGGAATTGCGGAGGCAAGAATGTTCGCCGAAGAACGACACCGGCTGATCGTTGAGCAGCTGGAAGCTGACGGGAAAGTAACCGTCGCCCAGCTCGCGCAGCGCTTCGATATCACCCGGGAAACCGTGCGGCGGGATCTGGCCCAGCTGGAATCCGAGAACTACCTGCGCCGCGTCCACGGCGGAGCGGTCACCATCACCGAAGCCAGCACCCGCGAGGAAAGCTACGTGGTGCGCACCGCCATCCATTCCGAGTCCAAGGCCCGCATCGCCCAGCGCGCCCTGAGCCTGCTTCCAGTCTCCGATGCCTCGGTCATCATCGACGCGGGAACCACCACGGAAATCCTGGCCGAGCGCATGCTCAAGAGCACCGCGGGCACCGGACTGGTGGTCATCACCCACGCCCTGCCCATTGCCTCGGCCCTGGTCCACAGCCCGGATATCGCCTTGGAGCTGATCGGCGGGCGGGTCCGCGGCATCACCGGCGCCTCCAGCGGGGCCCGCACCGTGCAGGAGTATTCCCAGTACCGGGCCGACATCGCCTTCATCGGCACCAACGGGCTGCATGCAGGATTCGGCCTAAGCACCCCGGACCCGCTGGAAGCTGCCGTCAAGCGCGCCCTGGTCGCCAGTGCCCGCCGCGTGGTGCTGCTGGCCGACGGATCCAAATTCGACCAGGAAACCCTGGTCTGCTTCGCCCGGCTCGAAGACATCGACACCCTGGTCACCGACCAGCAACCCGGCACTGAACTTGCCGCTGCGCTGGAAGCGGCGGATGTCGAGGTGGTGATCGCATGATTATCACTCTGACCGTCAACCCGGCGCTGGACAAGACCATCGAGCTAGGCGCGCCACTGGCCCCCGGCGCCGTGCAGCGCGCGGCTTCCAGCCACGTCCAGGCGGCAGGCAAGGGAGTGAACGTCTCGCGCGCCATTGCCGCGGCCGGTGTTCCCACCCTGGCAGTGCTGCCCGGAGCCGGCACCGACCCGCTGATTACCGCGCTGTCCCGCGACCAGCTGGCGCACCGGAACCTGCCGATCACCGAAGCGCTGCGCACCAACACCACCCTGACCGATCCCGATGGCACCACCACCAAGATCAATGAGCCAGGCCCTACCCTGGACGCCCAGCAGCTGGCCGATCTCGGCGACCTGGTCGCCGAGGCCGCCGCCGGCGCCAGCTGGATGGTGATGGCCGGTTCGCTGCCGCCGGGAGTTCCTGCCAGCTTCTATGCGCAGCTGACCGCAAAGCTGAGGGCGGCCCTGGGCGGGAAGTGCCCGAAGATCGCCGTGGACACCTCCGGCGCACCGCTTCTGGAGCTCTTCGCCCACAGCCAGCAGCACATCCCGGATCTGATCAAGCCCAATGCCGAGGAGTTGGCGCAGCTGGCGGGCGGCTACGGCGAGGCGGCACTGGAAGGCTCCCGCGAGCTGGCCACCGGCTGCGCGCAGCAGCTGCTGGACCGAGGCGTCGGCGCGGTACTGGCCACCCTCGGGGCGCAGGGCGCACTGCTGGTCACCAAGGCCGGTGCCTGGCACGGATCGCACACCCCGATCACCCCGCGCAGCACCGTGGGGGCTGGCGATTCCTCGCTGGCCGGCTACCTGCTGGCCGATGCTGCAGGGGCCAGCGCCCCTGAACGGCTGCGCAATGCCGTCGCCTACGGGGCCGCCGCCACGCAGCTGCCCGGCTCCACCATCCCGACCCAATCCGATCTCACCGTTGGCGCCGTCACCGTCCACGAACTTACTTCAACGCAAGGAACCGAGTCATGAGTGAACTAATCACTGCAGAGCTCGTGCTGCTCGATGCCGACCTGGGCAACAGCACGAGCGAGGTCATCGAGAAGCTGGCCCTGCTGGTGGCCAACCAGGGGCGCGCCACCGACGCCGCCGCCCTGGCCGCCGATGCCAAGGCCCGCGAAGCCAAGACCGCTACCGGGGTGCCCGGAGGCATCGCCATCCCGCACTGCCGTTCGACTGCGGTGACCGAGCCGACCCTGGCCATGGCCCGCCTGGAACCGACGGTGGACTTCGGCGCCAAGGATGGCGAAGCCGACCTGGTGTTCTTCATTGCCGCCCCCGATGGCGCCGACCAGGCCCACCTCAAGCTGCTCTCCAAGCTCGCCCGCGCCCTGGTGAAGAAGTCCTTCACCGCCTCCCTGCGGGCAGCAGCCAGTGAAGCCGAGATCGTGGAACTGGTGCGCGCGGTGGTTTCCGATGCTCCGGCCGCGGCTCCTGCCTCCCTTGCTCCGGCCGCCCCCAAGAAGAAGTCGATCGTCGCGGTCACCGCCTGCCCCACCGGCATCGCCCACACCTACATGGCCGCCGATTCCCTGGCCCAGACCGCCGAGCAAATGGGTGTCGGCTTCGCGGTGGAAACCCAGGGTTCCTCGGGTTCCACCCCGCTGGACCCGGCGGTCATCGAAGCCGCCGACGCCGTGATTTTCGCGGTAGACGTCGATGTGCGCGACCGCGGCCGCTTCGCCGGCAAGCCGGTGATCCAGGTTCCGGTCAAGCGCGGCATCGACGAGCCGAAGAAGCTGATCAATGACGCCATCGCCGCCTCCGAAGATCCCAAGGCGCGCCGCGTTCCCGCCGGTGCCGCCGCATCCGGCGAGGAATCCGGCGGCAGCGAATCCTTCGGCGCAGGCCTGAAGCGCGCGCTGCTCACCGGCGTCTCCTACATGATCCCGTTCGTCGCCGGCGGCGGCTTGCTCATCGCGCTGGGCTTCCTGCTCGGCGGGTACTCGATCAGCAACGTGGCCGATGGCGTGCTGGGTTCCAGCACCCTGTTCAACTTGCCAGGTGCCGAGATCATGGCGAAGCTCGATACCCCGTTCGGTCCGCTGGGCGCCTATCTGGGCGCCGTCGCGTTCAAGATCGGTTCCCTGTCCATGTCCTTCCTGATTCCGGCGCTGGCAGGCTACATCGCCTATGCCTACGCCGACCGTCCGGGCATCGCCCCGGGCTTCACCGCGGGTGCCGTGGCAGGCTTCATGGGTGCCGGATTCATTGGCGGCATCATTGGCGGACTCATCGCTGGCCTGGCCTGCCGCTGGATCAATTCCTGGACCGTGCCACGCTGGCTGCGCGGGCTGATGCCAGTGGTCATCGTGCCGTTGCTCGGTTCCATCATCGCTTCGGGCCTGATGTTCCTGTTCCTTGGCGGGCCGATTGCCCAGCTCACCGAAGCCCTCAACGGCTGGCTGGCGGGCATGTCCGGCACCGCGGCGGCGATCCTCGGCCTGGTCCTGGGCCTGATGATGGCCATCGATTTGGGCGGGCCGATCAACAAGGTCGCTTATTCCTTCGCGGTAGCCGGCTTGGGCGCCGGTTCGGTGGCCGAGAACCCGGCCCCGCTGATGATCATGGCAGCCGTGATGGCTGCCGGCATGGTTCCGCCGCTGGCGATGGCCCTGGCCACCGCGGTGTCCCCGAAGCTGTTCACCGGGGCGGAACGCGAAAACGGCAAGGCGGCCTGGCTGCTGGGTGCCGCGTTCATCTCCGAAGGCGCCATCCCCTTCGCCGCGGCCGACCCGCTGCGCGTCATCCCGGCCTCCATGGTGGGTGCCGGGGTCACCGGCTCGCTAATCATGAGCTTCGATGTGCTCTCCCAGGCACCGCACGGCGGCATCTTCGTCTTCTTCGCGATGGACAGCACCTGGCCGATGTTCCTGGTGGCCACCTTGATCGGCACGCTGGTTTCCGCGGCGCTGGTGATCATCCTGAAGAAATATGTCCGCAAGGCCCCCGCACGGGCCGCTGAAGAGGCAAAGGCCGCAGCATGAGCCAGAAATTCACCGGAGTAGGCGTCAGCGCCGGACGGGTCATCGGATCCGTGCGCCGCATGCCCGACCCCATCTTCCCGCCCGCCGACGGCGCGCCCCTGCCAGCAGGTTCCAGCGCGGAAGCCGAATCCCTGCGCCTGGCCGAGGCCACGCAGGCGGTCGCCGCGCAGCTCAAGGAACGCGCGGCGCAGGCCACCGGCGATGCCCAAGCCGTGCTCAAGGCCACCGCGCTGATGGCCAGCGACCGCACGCTGCTCAAGTCGGCCACCAAGCTGGTGGCATCGGGCACCTGCGCCGAATCGGCCATCTGGGAGGCCGCCGACGCGGTCGCCACGCAGCTGTCGGCGCTCGGCGGCTACATGGCCGAACGCGCCGGGGATGTGCTCGATGTGCGCTCGCGCATCGTCGCCGAACTGCGCGGCGTGCCCGCCCCGGGCATCCCGGACTCGGACCAGCCCTTCATCCTCGCCGCGGTGGACCTGGCTCCGGCCGATACCGCGACGCTGGATCCGGCCAAGGTCCTGGCGCTGGTCACCTCCGATGGCGGGCCGCAATCGCATACCGCCATCATCGCGCGCTCGCTGGGCCTTCCGGCCATCGTGGCCGCTGCCGGCACCACGGCGCTGGCCGATGGGGACCATGTCTTCGTGGACGGCATCGACGGGCTGGTCATCACCGGTCCCGGCGAGGCCGAAGAGCACCTGGCCGCCACCTACGCCAACCGCGAGGCGCTGCCGGAGTTCTCCGGCACCGGGCAGCTGCGCGACGGGCACCGCGTGCCGCTATTGTCCAATGTCGGCAGCGGCGACGACGCGCAGCTGGCCGCCGCGGCGGGCGCCGAGGGCGTGGGCCTGCTGCGCACCGAGTTCTGCTTCCTGGGCAAGGACAAGGAGCCCTCCCATGACGAGCAGGTGGCAGCCTACGGTGCGGTCTTCGCCGCCTTCCCCGGCCGCAAGGTCGTGGTGCGCACCTTGGATGCGGGAGCGGACAAGCCGCTGCCCTTCCTGACCGATGCCAGCGAGCCGAATCCGGCCCTCGGCGTGCGCGGCTACCGCACCGACCTGTCCAGCCCGGGCGTGCTCGAACGCCAGCTGCAGGCCATCGCGCAAGCCGCCGGCGAGCACCAGGCCGAAATCTGGGTGATGGCGCCGATGATTTCCACTGCGTCCGAAGCGCAGGAATTCGCGCAGCTGGCCAAGGCCGCTGGCCTGGCCACCGCCGGGACCATGATCGAGGTCCCTTCGGCGGCGGTGCTGGCAGGCCAGATCCTGCAGCGCTGCGATTTCGTCTCCATCGGCACCAACGACTTGACCCAGTACACCATGGCCGCGGACCGCCAGCTCGGTGCCCTGGCCGAGCTCAACGACCCCTGGCAGCCGGCAGTGCTGCACCTGGTGGCCGCCACCGCCGCCGGTGCGCAGGCGGCCGGCGGCAAACCCGTCGGGGTGTGCGGCGAAGCGGCCGCCGACCCGGCGCTGGCCGTGGTGCTGGTGGGCCTGGGCGTGGACACCCTGTCCATGAACAAGCGGGCGTTGGCACCGGTTGCCGCGGTGCTGCGCACCGTGGACCTGCCCACTGCGCAGCGCCTGTCCCAGCTGGCCTTGGACGCCGAGTCAGCCGAGGCGGCACGCACTGCCGTGCGCGCGCAGTTGGGCGAGCTGGACCGATTTGGCCTCTAGGCCCCCCGAATTTACCGCAATCAACCGTTCAATAGATCCTGAAGGAGCCATCATGGCAGAACGTACAGCAATCATCGGCAGCCGCGTCGGCCTGCACGCCCGCCCGGCAGCCATCTTCGCCGAGGCCGCGGCCGAGGCGCCGGTCGAGGTCACCATCGCCCTTCAGGGCGAGCCCGTGGACGAGGCGCTGGATGCGTCCAGCATCCTCTCGCTGATGGGCCTGGGCGCGGAATACGGAACCACCGTAGTGCTGCGTGCCGAGGGCGAAGGAGCCGAAGCTGCCCTGGAGCAGTTGGCGGCCATCCTGGAAACCGACCACGACGCCGAGTAGCACGAAGCCGAGCTCCGGGGACCACGCGCCATCGCGTGGTCCCCGGAGTTATTTAATTACCATCCACTGATTGACAAAGCTCAATCAGTGGATGGATGATAGTTCCTACGCACTACCGCAGGAGCTTCCATGAGCGCGCTCAAAACCTCTGCACTGCGCCTCATCAAGCCGTTCGCCTACCGCGACTACGCCCTGCTGGCCAGCGCACTTGTCCTCTCCACCTTCGCCGCCGGCATGTGGGCCGTGGCAATGGTCTACCAGGTGCGCCAGCTGGGCGGCGGGCCCATCCAGCTTTCTGCCGTGGCCACCGCCAGTGCCGCCGGGCTGCTCTGCTTCGTGCTGTTCGGCGGGATCATGGCGGACCGCCATTCCTGCCGGCGCATCGTGATGCTGGTCGAGGCGCTGTCGCTGGCGGTCATGGGCATCACCGCGGTGCTGGCCATGGCCGGTGCCCTGGAGCTGTGGCACCTGATGCTCGCCGGCTTCTGCGGCGGGGCCGGGTCGGCCTTCTTCTACCCCGCCTACTCCGCACTGCTGCCCAAGATGCTGCCCGCCGAGCAGCTGCTGGCCGCCAACGGATTGGAAGGGACAGCCCGGCCGGTGGTGCACACCGCCCTGGGCCCGATGGCCGCCGGATTCGTGGTGGCGGGACTCTCGCCGGCGCACGCCATCGTCGGCATCTGCGTAATCCACCTCGCGGCGCTGCTGATGCTGCGCCGGATCCCCAACCGCCAGGCGTACAACGCGCCAGGCCCCGTTGACGGCCAGGGACAGCCGGGGATGTTCCGGCAGCTGCGCGAAGGCATCGGCTACACGGTGCGCACCCGCTGGCTGCTGTGGACGCTGCTGTTCTCGGTCATTTCGGTGTTCACCTTCATCGGGCCCTTCGAGGTGCTGCTGCCCTTCATCGTCAGCGGCAACCTGCACGGGGACGCGAAACTGTTCAGCTTCGCACTGGCCTTCTTCGGCCTCGGTTCGGCGATCGGCTCGCTGCTGGTCGCGTCCGCGAAATTCCCGCGGCGCTACTTGAGCTTGATGACCGCCTGCTGGTGCCTGGGCACCTTGCCCCTGGCCCTGGTGGGCTACGTCGATGCCGCGTGGATGCTCTTCGCGATCCTGCTGGCCTTCGGCATCACCGACGCCGTGGGCATGGTCATCTGGGGCACCTTGCTCCAGCGCCGGGTTCCCGGACACCTGCTCGGGCGGATCTCCAGCCTGGATTTCTTCGTTTCGCTGGCGCTGATGCCGCTGTCCATGGCGGCGGCGGGACCTTTGACCCAGGTGCTCAGCTTGCAGGCGATATTCGTCATTGCCGGCCTCGCCTCGCCGCTGTTCGGAATCATCGCATGGTGGGCCGGGAAATTTGCCCGCGACGAAATAGCGCATCCGCTCTCGGACCCCGTTCCGGCGGAGCTGGACGGCGAGCGCAGTTGACCGGTTGCGACCAGCTGGCGCTGGGCCGGCGCTGATCAAACTCCCAGCAGATTTTCGCGTGTAGTTCCCGGGCACGGACCGGGCATGACGGGAAGGTGGAAGGATGACTTCTCGATTGCCCGACATGGCGCGCCTGGCCCTGTTGGCGCTGGGCCCGGTATTCCTGGTTTCCTGTTCCCCTGCACCAGCGCCTGCTCCCGATGCGCAGCCCACGGGCTCCGCGGCAAGCGAGCAGGTGGATTGCGCCGTGGCTCGATGCGTGGCGCTGACCTTCGATGACGGACCTGGCCAGTACACCGGGCGGCTGCTCGACGAGCTGAACGCCGCGGATGCGCCAGCCACCTTCTTCATGGTCGGGAAGAACATTGCCAAATACCCCGACGCGGTCAAGCGCATGGCCGCCGAAGGCCACCAGCTGGGCAGCCATACCTGGGACCATGCGGATCTCACGACGCTGACCAGAGAACAGATCCAGCATGAGCTGGGATGGACCAGCGAAGCGGTAGAAAAGGCCTCCGGCCACGAGCCCACCGTCTTCCGCCCGCCCTATGGGAATCACGGTGCCGTCTATGACCGGCTGGTGCCCTACCCGTTGGTGCTGTGGGATGTTGACACCCTGGATTGGAAGCACCACGATCCGGAGAAAACGTTGCGCATCGCCATGGACGAAGTCCATCCGGGCTCCATCATCTTGATGCATGACATCCATGAGAGCTCGGTCAAGGCACTGCCGGATCTCGTGGAGAAGCTGAAGGCCGAGGGCTACACCCCGGTCACCGTGGACCAGCTATTCAATGGCCAGCTGGAGAATTCGACGGCCTATGCTTCGGCTCCTGCTCCCGGCGCGACGAAATAGTTTTGCGCCGCGCAGGGTGCTCAGGGGGCCTGCTCTGCGTACAGCCGCAGCTGGTCCAGCTTGTCCCCTTCGCTTTCGCGGATATTTGCCGCCAGCTCCTCGCACTGCTCCACCGTCAGATCCGGGTTGATGATTGCCACCTGCAGCACTACCTCGGTATGCCCCGCGTCGTCCTTCAGGTCGTAGCGGTAGGAGAGCCCATCGGGATTCTCCGAGGTGTGCAGGATCAGCAAGCGGTTCTCGATCAGGTCATGGACGCGATACACGCGTTCATGGCCGGCAACGCGGTATACCAGCTGGGTGCCGACCTTGAGCTGCGGGTCGTCCGAATGCATGGAGCCGATCCCATGGATCCACAAGGGTGTTGCTGCCCAATCGGTAAGCAGCTCCCAGACACGGTGCACCGGCAGGTGAATGACCACGGTGCTCTCGAAAACGCTGAACTGGCTCATATCCGCATAGTGCCACCCTGGGCGGCCAAATGGAATAGCTTCATGGCTGTTGGCATGCAATCCGGTTTCCGGCCGCCCGCAGCAAAGGCCGGCACCCAGCGCCCGTACGCTGCTGGGTGCCGGCCCCTGGGCGGCAGAAGGCTTACCAGTCTTCTTCGTCGTCGCCATCCGCCTCGGAGATACCGAGTTCCGGCTCATTCTCGAGGTCGAAGTTGTACCAGGCCTCGGTGAAGTCAACCATCGCATCCAACGCGTCCTGCGCGTCGGAATCCAGGGCTTCCAGCGCCTCTGGGCTGTTGAGCACTGCGGTCACCGCGAGGAATGGGTGATTATCGAAGTAATCGGTGGGGGTGGCCTCCCCATTGAACGTCAAGGTCTCGCTCTGCGCGAAGAGGTCGACGTACTGAGCCACTGCCTCGGGCAGACGGCTCAGATTAATGCCAGTCAGGGACTCATTGTAGATTTCAGCAGTTGCGTCAGCCCACTGCTCAATGAGCTCTTCGCTCATCTGTGCCATCAGATTATCCACCTCGTGGTTGGGGTTCTAGTGCTCACGGGAATCGGTAGCAATTCATCTTATTTCTTCAGCGGGCGCGTGCCAAGACAGAAAGGCCCACGGCGTTGTGATCTTTTCCGCGTAGGTTCCTGCTCACTGGTTCGGGACGCCGAGGGACGGAATATCGGGCATGTCCGGCAGCGAAGGGATCGAGTATTCACGGGGCTGGGAATCCGGAGTTTCCACATCCTTGAGCTGATTCAGCAAGTCTTCGTCGAGGACGCTATCCTGGCTTGGATGACGGGGCTCCGGGGGCGAATCCAGCGAACCCTCCACTCCCGATATGAGCAGCCCCAGCGAAGCAGCCGCGGCAAACAGCCCGGCGAACAGATGCACCCCGATGAAATACAGGCCGCCGATATTGCCGCGAAGCATGGCCAAGTTCCGGTTTTTGGCCGAGGAGCTGACAGCCAGCCCGTAGGCAAAGGCATTTTCCTTGAATCCAAGACGGACTTGGGCTGCCAGCAAGGAAATGCCAGGCACCAGCAGTCCGGCGGCCACCGATCCGGCTGGCACGGCAGCGATCCTGCTTTCATTGGCCAAGCAAATCCCTAAGAGCACTAGCTGGATGAGCGCCAGGCACGCCCGCTTCCAGAAGCCAGCCGCGTGCAAGCCGCTGCACCGGACCAGGTACCGGCGTTGCTCGTGGCGGTCGGAGCCCTTTCTTGGCGGGCCAGCATTTTCTTGCAGGATCCACAGTGCTCCTAGCTGGCTTGCCAGCACACCGAGCAGCATCACGATGATGCCAGCCACCGGCAGGAAACAGCCCAGGACCGCTCCGCTCGTGCTCAGGAGCCAACCAATCCGGTAGGAGCGAATGGCTCGGGGCAGTTTGGGGAAGCGCGCATCAATGTCCTTGGCGTAGCCGGCGGGCAACGACCTGGCCGCCTTGATGTACGCCTTCTTGTTCCACCATCCAAAGAGCCCGGCCACGATGGCAATGGCGGCAATCGCCAGCAGCGCCCCGGTTCCACCAGCCCGCTGCCCCAGGGCGGCGGCAACTGCCAGCACCGGAGTGAAAAGCCAGAACCGATTAGCGTAGGCAGTTTGCTTCGCAACGAAGGTTTCCGCGTAGTCCTGATGCAGGCCTTCGTTCATCGGATCCATGGATATCAATCCGCGCAGCACATCGCCTTGTTCCCCGACGATTTTTTCGCCATTGCCGATACTTCCGGCCGCCCGCAACAGCCCCTGGTGATTGGGGTCGATCTGCAGCCCGGATTGGAGGAATCCGAGTGCCGCCAGGTTGTCATCTTGGGCTTCGGCAGCAATTGCCGCGCCCTGGTAGTAATCGGGGTTCCCCGGCTCCAGCCGAATCGCGTGCTCGATGGCTTGGCGGGCCAGCACCCTGTCGTCGTTGCTCCGAATATCGCTGAGCGTGATCATGCTCAGCCAGTAGTGCCCGTTGCCGTATTCCGGTTCCGTTTCGATTACCTGCCGGATCGCCAGCAGCGCCTCCTCCCGTCGATGCTGGCGCATCAGGGCGACGGCCAGGCACTCCCCGGCCACCGGGTTGGCAGCATCCAGATTCAGCCCGGCTCTGGCAGCGGACTCCGCTTCGGCCCACTGCTTGAGGCTCAAATGGCATGACGAATAGAGAATCCAGAAGGCAGGGACCTGATGGTGCTCGTTGAGGTTATCCTTCAGCAAGGCAATCGCTTCGGTTTCCCGTCCGATCGCCAGGTGGTGGGTGATCCGGTGATGCAGTCGCTCGAATTCCATGCGGTGTACTCCCCCGGTGCTTTCTAGAGCATGTTCTGCGAAACCAGATACTCGGATAAATCATCGTAGCGGCCATGCTGGTTGCTGAAGCGCACCACATTTCGCGCGGATTCCAGCCACGGCAAAGTCGACGCCTTGATTTCCGCCAGGGCAGTTCTGATATGGCTCATGTCCAAGGGGAGAACCTCGTTGCGCTCGATGGATTGCATCATTGCCTTCTCGGCGGCAGTGGTGCATACGTGCTCCAGGTCCGCACCCGAGAACCCGTCGGTCTGTGCCGCAATCCATTCCAGGTCGATTCCGGCAATCGGGCGGTTCTTCAAGTGGTACCGCAAGATGGACTCACGTGCCGGCGCGTCCGGCGGAGTCACCAGCAGGGTCCGGTCCAACCGGCCTGGACGCAGCAGTGCTTCGTCCAGATCCCATGGGTGGTTGGTAGCCGACAGAACGTAAAGGCCATCGTTGTTTCCCGCAAGCGAATCCATTTCGATCAGCAGCTGATTGACCATCTGGCGCATCCACGCGCCCGATCCAGTCAGCGAACCGCGGCGGATGCCGATGGCATCAATCTCATCGATGAAGAGAACCGTTGGAGCATTCTTGCGGGCCCGGTCGAAAATCGCCTTGAGCCGCTTTTCCGTTTCACCGATGTAGGAGTCAACCACATCGGTAATGGTGACAGACATGAAATTGGCTTTCAGCTCACCGGCCACCGCGCGAGCCAGGAAAGTCTTGCCGCATCCCGGTGGCCCATACAGCAGCAGCCCGCCGCGCAATGATTTGCCAAAAGCCTTGGCAATTGTGGCGTTGCGCATCGGTGCCAGGAAGGATTCGTCCAGGCGGTCCTTGACCGCCTGCAATCCACCCACATCATCCAGGGTGACACCCGTTCCGGCCGGGTTCTCGATGGGAGCTTCCGGGGCATCGGACCCCGCATCTGAGCGCAGTGGGACCCGTCCTTCAATAAAGGGCGCCGGCAGCGAACTGCCGAGTTCCTTGGAACCCGCTTCCCAGTCGTAGCCTGGTGGCGTATCGTTCTGCTGGTTTCCAGCCGGCGCGGCATACGCTGCGGGTTCGACGGGCGCCTGCGGGGCCATCGCTGCGGCCATCGACGCGCTGATCGTTCCAAGCCTTCCCAGCGCGGACGCGTTCCCCGGATCCTGCTGCAGCACGATGCTGACATGGGACAGCGCTTCGGCGGATCGACCGGCACCATCGAGCTGTTCAGCCAAGTGCAATCGCAGGGCATGGTCGTCCGGCGCTGCTTCTACGGCCCGGAGAAGGCTAGCAATAAGGGCATCGTTCATTCTAGGGCCGCTCCACGGTTGAAGGTCTCGGTCTGTTGCCTCTGCTGGTTAAAGCATCCAGCGGGTATCGCTAGAAACGACACCCGCTGGAATTATACGTCGCAGACCCGACTGTTCGCTGAGCGCACCCAGTGCCTAGTAGGCCTTGACTCCCTGCTCTACCACCAAATGGATCAACGCGAATTTCTTGTTTTCGTCAATGGCCTTCAGCGCATTTTCCAGGGCAGCCGGGACATCTGAATCATTCTCGACGCGGACGCCGAACCCGCCGAAGGACTGCGCCATCAGCGCGAAGTCGGGATTGGCCAACTGGGTTCCGGAAACCCGTTCCGGGTACTGGCGTTCCTGGTGGGTGCGGATGGTGCCGTACTGCTGGTTGTCCATGACGATCACCAGCGGGGTGGCGCCGTACTGGGCAGCGGTAGCCAGCTCCTGGCCATTCATCAAGAACTCGCCGTCACCTGCGATGGTCACCACGCGGCGCCCCGGGTAGTTCAGCGAAGCGGCGACGGCGGAAGGAATCGAGTAGCCCATGGAACCGTTGCGTGCCGAGAGCATCGAAGCGTAGCCGTTGGTTGGGAAGTAGCGGTGGGCCCAGTTGGTGTGCTCGCCGGCGCCGAAGGTCACCAGGGCGTCTTCGGGCAGGGATCCAACCAGATTAGCCATCATGGTCGCCATCCTCGCCTGGCCCGCGGAAGGCTGCGCTGGTGGAAGTTCGGCGAACTTCTCCTGCTCGCCGCGCATCCGGGAAGTCCACTCCTTCCAGGATTCCTTGACCGGCAAATCCATCAGCAGCAGGTCGCGAACGAAGACATCGGGCTTGGCGACAATCTGGTGCGATACCGGGCCGGAACGTCCGCGCAGCGACGGGTCGATGGTGACCAGGAAGTTCTTCTTGTCCCAGTTCTGGCGGACATTGAAGCCGTCGGTGATGACGTCGCCTGGAACCGTGCCGACGAAGATCAGCAGATCAGTCTCTTCCAGCAGGTCATAGGTCGGCTTGGGGCGGCCGTAGCCGATCGGGCCAACATAGGATGGCGAGTTGAAAGGCACGGTACCCTCGCAACGCCATTCGGCAGCGGCTGGCAGGTCGTGTTCCTCGAGCCAACGGGTGAAGTCCGCTGCGCCTTCGTGGGACCAGTCGTTGCCGCCGAAAATGAACAGCGGCTTATCCGCTTCCTGCAAGGCAGTATTCAGCGCCTTCCAGTCGGTCACGGTCATGCCGCCGGTAGCCACCGGGATTTCCGGATGGACTTCGGCGGAAACTTCGTTGCGGATGATGTCTTCTGGCAGGCCGACGACCACCGGGCCCGGGCGTCCGGACATGGCAGCGAACATGGCCTCGGCGACGACTTCGCTGGCGCGATCGGCGTGGTCCAAGATCATCACGCGCTTGGCGCCGGTGCCGAACCATGCCTTGGGATCGAATTCCTGGAAGGCTTCCTTTTCACGGTGCTCGAACGGGATCAGGCCCACGAACAGCACCAGCGGGGTCGAATCCTGCCATGCGGTATGCAGGCCGACGTGGGCGTTGGCAGCCCCCGGGCCACGGGTCACCATGGCAATGCCGGGGCGCTGGTGCATCTTGCCTTCGGCTTCGGCCATGTAGGTGGCTCCGCCTTCGTGGCGGCAGACCACGGTTTCGATTGGCGAGTTGTGCAGCCCATCAAGGACATCCAGGTAGCTTTCACCCGGCACCACGTAGGCGCGTTCCACGCCGTGCGCGGCAAGCGTGTCGACAATGACGTGTCCGGCCGACTTCTTTGTCAGGCCCTGACCATTTTCACTCATCTTCTAGGCGTCTTTCTGGTTTCGAGAAATCGTCTGACGCAACGGCGGAGAAAACGGCCCTGCTGGCCAATGATGCAACGCTGCGTCAACGTGAAACAGTACTAAACAAGCTGCGATTGCACACATTGCCGATCGAATGCTACGCATATGTGACACGATGCCGTATGTGAATCATATTTGAGTGCAAAATGTCTAGAAAGTTTCACTGAATGGAACGGTTTGCTTCGTCACATTGCGGCTGGCCAGAGCAGTGCGGTGGGCAATGTTCGCGATTTCCATTGATCGGCAGCGCCAGCGCTAGTAGCCTGTGATGCAACAAAAGTTTACTTAAGGTAAGCGCTGCTTTTATCCGGACATCGAGGTTCTCCATGGAATTCATCAACGGCGCGATTGTCGCCGCCTACCTGGCCGCAATGCTGGCCTTTGGCTGGTGGGGCAAATCCCGCACCAAGAACAGCAGCGACTATCTGGTGGCCGGCCGGCGCCTGGGCCCCTTCCTCTACACCGGAACCATGGCGGCGGTGGTGCTCGGCGGAGCCTCGACCGTGGGCGGCGTTGGCCTGGGCTACAAGCACGGGATCTCCGGCATGTGGCTCGTGGTGGCTATTGGCGCAGGCGTGATCCTGCTGTCGCTGGCTTTCGCCCCGACGCTGCAGAAGCTCAAGGTCTTCACCGTTTCGCAGATGCTGACCCTGCGCTACGGCAGCGCGGCGGCAACCAATACCTCCGGCATCGTCATGCTGGCCTACACGCTGATGCTCTGCGCCACCTCAACCAGCGCCTACGCCACCATTTTCGTGGTGCTCTTCGGCTGGGAGAAATGGCTGGCCATCGCCATCGGCGGCGCCATCGTAGTCATCTACTCCACTATCGGCGGCATGTGGTCCATCACCCTGGCCGACCAGGTGCAGTTCATCATCAAGACCATCGGCATCTTCGCCCTGATGCTGCCCTTCTCCATGCATGCCGCCGGCGGCCTGGATGGCATCCGCGAGCGCATGGGCGCCGAATTCTTCAGCTTCACCGGCATGGGGCTGCAGTCGATCATCACCTACTTCGTGGTCTACACCCTGGGCCTGCTGATCGGCCAGGACATCTGGCAGCGCGTCTTCACCGCCAAAACCCCGAAGGTCGCCCGCTGGGGCGGGATGACCGCCGGCATCTACTGCATCTTCTACGGAGCTGCCGGCGCACTGATTGGCATGGCCGCAAAGGTGGCGCTGCCGAATATCGCGGGCGCGGCGGAGAACAAGGACGTGGTTTATGCCGAGGTCGCCACTCAGCTGCTGCCAGTTGCGGTGGGAGGTTTGGTCATGGCCGCAGCCGTGGCCGCGATGATGTCCACCGCCTCCGGGGCGCTGATCGCCGCCGCAACCGTGGCCCGCACCGATGTCACCCCATTTGCGGCCAGCTGGTTCGGCAAGCGCGTGGAAGTGAATACCGATGAGAACCCCGAGCATGATGTTCGCGCCAACCGCATCTGGGTGATGGCGCTGGGCGTCGTCACGGTCACCTTGGCAATCCTGGTGGACGACGTGGTCGCAGCACTGACCATTGCCTACGACATCCTGGTGGGCGGATTGCTGGTGGCAATCATCGGCGGCCTGCTGTGGAAGCGCGGCAACGGCACTGGTGCCACAGCCTCCATGGCGGCAGGATCAATAGCCACTTTGGGCACGATGATCATCTTGGAGATCCAGGCTGAGAACAAGTTCGATGGCGTCTACGCCAATGAGCCGATCTACTACGGCCTGATCGCTTCGGCAGTAGCGTTCATTGCTGTTTCGCTGTTGACCAAGCCCACTAACCGGCAGGTGATCGAGCACTGGAACCTGCGAGTTGCCGGCAAGACCCACGACACTCCGGCCAGCACTACTGCACAGGAGCCAACGTACTAGGCCAGTAAGCAACATCGAAGCGAACCCTTGTATTCGAGCCTCGGGCTCAGTGTTGCTCAGCCGTGATCACTACTGAGCACGGGGATCGTTTTGCTCCTCGATATTCGGCGCCGCAGAATTGACTGCGCAGGACTCCAAGTGGGCTATGAAATTATGAGGCCACATTTCAGTAGGGCCCTCTTTGCCGGACAGGAACTTGCAAACGCCAGTTTTGCAGCGTTGGAATCTGGGCATCTTTATCGTTCCCGCAAAGTTGAAACACTTCATTGCCGCTCTGTCGCTGATGCTCAAACTTTTCATCACCTGACGACGGGGTGCACACGGCCACCATCACCGACCACGGCTGCTCAAGTACCTGACCGTGAACCTGGCCTTGGGAAACTGCGACATGCACGCTGGGAACATCGGGCTGACCATCGACCGCGGAACCGCACGACTGGCTCCGGCCTACGATGTGGTCCCCACTGCCGTATGGGAGCACGCCGACCGAGAGCTGTCCCTGTACGTAGGCACCGGCGTGCACATCGACGAGGTCAACGGCAGGCACTTGATGGACGAAGCGGCCTCTTGGGGGTGTTCCTGCGAAAATTGCCGCCAGGCAAATACGCACTACCCTGAAGGCAATGCTGGATGCGCTCCGGGAGCTCATCGAAAATCACGCGCAGAAGGCTGGTTCACCCTCATGCTCCTCGACGTTGCCGCTGACACCAGAGAGCGCATCGACCGGCTCATCCCGCCAAGCACATAACCACTAGGGGGTTGCCACCTGGCTCATTCCTCACTGACTTCTCGCATGGTCGCATCGATAGCAGATTCGTCTGGCTCCGGCTTTCCATTAGGGAATACGAAAGATGCCGCACCTCGTTTGCCGACTGCCAGAACCTGTCCGCATCGTTTCTGATAATGACTGCGCTGAAAGTAGCCTCTTCTGGCATTCGGCTTCCGCCTTGATACGTTCAGGTGTTGGTTGCGCATGTCCGTCACTACGACCATGCGCTTTTCAATCCTAGGAATTCCGCTTGACGTGACAGAAGCTGGTCACCTGCTCGGCTCAGGGCCGTGCACACGAAAAAGGAGCTATCACAGTTCATTCATTGATGAACTGCGATAGCTCCTAAGTCCCGGGAACCTAGTCCTGGATCAGATCGTGGCGCACGATGGTCTGATCGCGGTCCGGTCCCACGCCGATGGCGGAGATCCGGGTGCCGGAGATCTTCTCCAGGGCCAGGATGTAGTTCCTTGCGTTCTCCGGAAGCTCTTCCATGCTCTGCGCACCCGAGATGTCCTCGGTCCAGCCCGGGAAGTACTCGAAGATCGGCTTCGCGTGGTGGAACTCGGTCTGCGTCATCGGCATTTCGTCATGGCGCACGCCGTCAACGTCGTAAGCCACGCATACCGGGATCTGCTCGATGTTGGTGAGCACATCCAGCTTGGTCACGAAGTAGTCGGTGAAGCCGTTCACGCGCGAAGCGTGGCGAGCGAGCACGGCGTCGTACCAACCGCAACGACGCGGGCGTCCGGTGTTTACGCCGAATTCGCCACCGGTCTTCTGCAGGTAGAGGCCCATGTCGTCGAACAGCTCGGTAGGGAACGGACCAGCACCCACGCGGGTGGTGTAGGCCTTGATGATGCCGATGGAGCGGGTGATGCGGGTCGGGCCGATGCCCGAACCCACCGACGCGCCACCAGCAGTCGGGTTGGAGGACGTCACGAATGGGTAGGTACCGTGGTCCACGTCCAGGAAGGTGGCCTGGCCGCCTTCCATCAGCACGACCTTGTCCTCGTCCAGAGCCTTATTCAGCTCGTAGGTGGAGTCGATGACCAGCGGGCGCAGGCGCTCGGCGTAGGAGAGGAAGTACGAGACGATTTCCTCGACCTCGACGCTGCGGCGGTTGTAGATCTTGACCAGCAGCTCGTTCTTCTGGCGCAGTGCGCCTTCGACCTTCTGGCGCAGGATGGACTCGTCGAAGACGTCCTGTACGCGGATGCCCAAGCGCCCGACCTTATCCATGTAGGCCGGGCCGATGCCGCGTCCGGTGGTGCCAATGGCACGCTTGCCCAGGAAGCGCTCGGTGACCTTGTCCATGGTCTGGTGGTACGGGGCCACCAGATGCGCGTTGGCCGAGACACGCAGCTTCGAGGTGTCGGCGCCGCGCGATTCCAGGCCGTCGATTTCTTCGAAGAGGGCTTCAAGGTTCACCACGCAGCCATTGCCGATAATCGGAGTGGCGTTCGGGGAAAGGATGCCGGCAGGAAGGAGCTTAAGCTCGTACTTCTCTCCGCCGACGACCACGGTGTGCCCGGCGTTGTTGCCGCCGTTTGGCTTCACTACATAGTCAACCTTGCCACCGAGCAGGTCGGTAGCCTTTCCTTTACCCTCATCGCCCCATTGGGCTCCGACGATCACGATTGCTGGCATGGGATCCTCCCCCTTGCAAAAAGCAGTGGTTACGGCGTGCTTAGCGCCGTCCCGGCACGGTGCCGGGCAAAAAATATGCCCCTGTCCTGCTCACTGAAACCCGGAGGTCCGTTGCAAGAGTTAGGGGCTCTTACGACCAAAGTTTACCGAAACGATTAGCGAATCTCGAGTTGCACGTCACGAAGTCGGGGTTAATCATGGATATCAACGAGTTTCTCGCGCAGACTTGACCCTGACACAGTGTGAGGGCGGAGAACTGAAGCATGTTATCCATCGGGGCGTTTGCGCAGATCGGCCAGGTTACCCACCGCATGCTGCGGCATTGGGATACTGCCGGCCTGCTCACCCCCGCCCATGTGGCCCCGTTCAGCGGCTACCGCTCCTATGATCCTTCCCAGCTTCAGCGTTTGCATCAAATCGTCGCCTTGCGGGATTTGGGGTTCGGGCTCGAAGAGATTTCCATAATCCTGGATCAGGGAGCAACAGCTGGAAAAATAGCCGAGCTTCTGCACATTCGCCGGGCGCAGGTTGAGGCCGAACACCAGTTGGCCACACAGCGCTTGGCAGACGTGCAGCGGCGCCTGCACTTGATCTCCAAGGAGAAGCACATGTCACGTATTGAAATCATCCACAAGCCATTGCCCGCGGTGCGCTTGGCCGCAGGCCGTTTCACGGTGGCCGAGCAACCTGAAATCGCCGGTCGCGTCGGTCCCCTCTTCGACAGAATCGCGCAGTCCCTTCAGGGCCAGAGCCTTGCCACCCCCATTGCGCAATACGATGGCACCGAGGATGGCGTAGAGGTCATTGCCGGATACGCCACTAGCGCTATGAACCTCGCCGGGGTCGAGATCATCGAGCTTCCTGCAGTGCCCGAGGCGATCTGCGGGGTGCACTTGGGAGCCATGGACACCATCCATGAAAGCTGGCAGGCCGTGCACGAGGAAGTCTTGGCCCGCGGGCTAGTCCCATCCGGTCCGTGCCGCGAAGCCTATGTGCGCGCCGTGTCGGAAAACCAAGCGGATTGGGTGACCGAGCTGCAGCAACCGGTCAGCAAGCCTCAGCCAACCAGCTGATGCGGGGCCTCCAGCAGGTCTCCCACTACGCTGCGCGCGGCGCCGACCAGCGCACCGGTTTGGCCCAGCGGCGAACACAACAGCCGCGCTTGGGCGGCGATGCTTGGCGCGTGCACCTGCAGGCTGGCTTCCATGGCAGGACGCAACCACTGCTCCAGGGCGGCAAAATGCCCGCCAAAGACCACGGTGGAAACGTTGTACAGGCGCATGGCCGAGGCTACGGCAATTCCCAAGGATTTTCCGGCCTCGGCCACCGCGCCCACTGCCGGTTCGGCACCGGTTTCCAGCGCTTGGTAGAGCCGGCCAATTCGCTCCTGGCGCGATTCGCTATCGGCAACCGCCCCGAGGTTGGCAGCGGCCAGAATAGCTTCCTGCCCGGCGACGGTTTCCAAGCAGCCACGCCCGCCGCAGCTGCACGCCTTGCCATCGGGGGCGATCACCACATGCCCGAGTTCGCCGGCATGCCCCTGGGGTCCGACAAAGAGTTCAGCGCCGATGATCAATCCGCCGCCAATGCCCACTTCCCCCGAGACAAAGAGGAAGTCGCGGTCCTGGGCCGCCATCAATTGCTGCTGGGCCAGCGCCGAGGCGTTGGCTTCGTTAAAGAGCCTGAAGCGGGTTTTGGGTTCGGGCAGCAGCGCCGCGACATCCAGTTCCTGCTCCACCCAACCGAGGTTAGGGGCCTGCAAGACGGTGAACTGCTCCTCGTCCACCAAGCCCGGGACGGCGAGCGCTCCGCCAAGAATCGCCAGTCCTTGGGATTGGGCCGCTTCTTGCAGATTGCGGCTCAGTTCCCCCAGCGCGGCGAGCACTTCTCCGGAGTGCGAGCGGTGATTGGTGCGCGGCCGGATTTCGTGCGCCAGCAGTTTCCCGCTCAGGTCAACTAATCCGGCGGCAATGTAGTCGACATTGATTTCCATGCCCATCACGCAGCGCGCGGGATTGAGCACCAGCCCCACCGAGGGCCGTCCGCGCTCCCCGTCGCGGTGCACGCCGATTTCAATGGCCAACCCGGCAGCCAACAGGTCGGCGACCAAGCTGGAGACCGAGGCCTTGGTCAATTGGCTGCGCTGGGCGATATCAGCTCGCGATAGCCTCCCGGCATCGCCGGTGCCGGCAATCACCGACAGGACCCTGGCCAAGTTGGCTTTGCGCACGTCCCCGACGTTGCCCGGGGCGGAGGATGCTGCGGCTCGGGCGCTGGACGCTGGTTGGCGCATGCCTTCTCCTTGTGGAAATTCCTGGAATGGATTTGCGGGTTTCGCTATTGACTCTAGCGTATTGCCACCCATATAGTTCAGAACATAAACTAAATGGCGGAAGCCATACCACCCCGATCCAAGGATGCATCCCATGACTCTTCAGCCAACCGCCGCCGACCGCTTCACTTTTGGACTGTGGACCGTGGGATGGACCGGTGCCGATCCCTTCGGTGTCGCCACCCGCAAGAACCTGGACCCGGTAGAAGCCGTCCACAAGCTTGCCGAGCTCGGCGCCTATGGCATCACCTTCCACGACAATGACCTGATTCCTTTTGACGCCACCGCTTCCCAGCGCGAGCAGATCCTTTCGGACTTCCGTGCAGCACTGGAAGAAACCGGCCTGAAGGTCCCGATGGTGACCACCAACCTGTTCAGCCACCCGGTGTTCAAGGACGGCGGCTTCACCTCCAACGACCGCTCGATCCGCCGCTTCGCACTGGCCAAGGTCTTGCACAACATCGACCTGGCAGCCGAGATGGGCGCCGAAACCTTCGTCATGTGGGGCGGCCGCGAAGGCTCCGAATACGATGGCTCCAAGGACCTGGCAGCAGCACTGGACCGCATGGGCGAAGGCGTGGATACCGCGGCCGGCTACATCAAGGACAAGGGCTACAACCTGCGCATCGCGCTGGAGCCGAAGCCAAACGAACCACGCGGCGACATCTTCCTGCCCACCGTTGGCCACGGCCTGGCTTTCATCGAGAAGCTGGAACACGGCGACATCGTTGGCCTGAACCCGGAAACCGGCCACGAGCAGATGGCTGGCCTGAACTTCACCCATGGCATCGCCCAGGCGCTGTGGGCAGGCAAGCTCTTCCACATCGACCTCAACGGCCAGCGCGGCATCAAGTACGACCAGGACCTCGTCTTCGGCCACGGCGATCTGACCAGCGCCTTCTTCACCGTTGACCTGCTGGAGAACGGCTTCCCAACCGGCGGACCGAAGTACGACGGCCCACGCCACTTCGACTACAAGCCATCGCGCACCGACGGCTACGCTGGCGTCTGGGACTCGGCCAAGGCCAACATGTCCATGTACCTGATGCTCAAGGAACGCGCACAGGCATTCCGCGCAGATCCAGAAGTACAGGAAGCCATGAAGCTTTCCGGTGTCTTCGAACTGGGCGAAACCACCCTGAACGCTGGCGAAACCGCAGCACAGCTGATGAACGATGCGGCAAGCTTCGCCGACTTCGACGCCAACGCCGCGGCGCAGCGCAACTTCGCGTTCATCCGCCTGAACCAGCTGGCTATCGAGCACCTGCTCAACGCCCGCTAAACCCCGCATACCCACCCCACCGAAGGAAGCAGCCCGAACAATGACGCTCGTTGCCGGCATCGACTCGTCCACCCAATCATGCAAGGTGGTCATCCGCGACGCCGCAACCGGCGCATTGATCCGCTCCGGACGTGCCTCGCACCCTGAGGGCACCGAAGTGGATCCAGAGTTCTGGTTCACTGCGATGCAGGCTGCTATCGCCCAGGCCGGCGGCCCGGATGATGTAGCCGCAGTTTCGGTGGGTGGGCAGCAGCACGGCATGGTGGTGCTCGATGAATCGGGCACCGTCATCCGTCCGGCGCTGCTGTGGAATGACACCCGCAGCGCCCAGTCCGCCACCGACATCATTTCCGATGCCGGTGACGGCGATATGGAAGCCGGCGCCAAGTACTGGGCACAGCGCACCGGCACCCTCCCGGTCTCCTCGATCACGCTGACCAAGCTGCGCTGGCTGAAGGACAACGAACCGGAAAACGCCGCCAAGGTCGCCGCCGTCTGCTTGCCGCACGACTGGCTGTCCTGGCGACTGGCCGGTTACGGTCCGGGCAGCGGCGCCGAAGGCTTGGCCGCGCTGCGCACCGATCGCTCCGATGCCTCGGGCACCGGATACTACCGTCCCGCCGAAAACGCCTACGACCTCGAGGCGCTGGAGCAGCACTTAGGCCACGCCCCGCTGCTGCCAGCCGTTGCAGGGCCGCTGGAATCCATTGGCCGCACCGCGTCTGGCGCATTGATCGGTGCCGGCGCGGGCGATAACGCCGCAGCCGGATTGGGCGTAGGCGCCAAGGTGGGCGATGCGGTGATGTCCCTGGGCACCTCCGGCACTGTCTTCGCGGTTGCCGATTCCCCCTCGGCAGATGCTTCCGGCCTGGTGGCAGGCTTCGCCGACGCTACCGGCAACTACCTGCCGTTGGTATGCACCCTGAACGCCACCCGCATCTTCGACGCCACTGCCAGCCTGCTGCAGGCCAGCCTCGAAGAATTCAATGACCTGGCGCTGTCCGCCGCCCCGGGCTGCGACGGCCTGGCCTTGCTGCCCTACTTCGACGGCGAGCGCACCCCTAACCTGCCAGAGGCCACCGGCTCGCTGCATGGCATCACCCGAGCCAACTACACCGCCGCGAATCTGGCCCGCAGCGCGGTGGAAGCGGTAGTTTGCTCGCTGGCCGACGGCCTGCGCGCACTGGAAGCGCAAGGCGTCCAAGCCCAGCGCGTCATCCTGGTCGGCGGTGGCGCGCAGTCCCGCGCGGTCCAGCAGATCGCCGCACAGATCCTGGGCTTGCCAATCCTGGTCCCCGCCCCGGGCGAATACGTGGCCGATGGAGCCGCCCGCCAGGCGGCCGGCGTCCTGGCCGGAGAATTCCCCCACTGGGCACAGGGCACTGCCCAAGTCCCGGCGATGGAACCGGCCCCGCAGGTACTGGAACGCTACCGCGCACTGGTTTCCAGCCAGTGGCTCGACAAGTAGGGAATAGCCGTGGAACTGCGCAACAGGGAACTGAACTGGGCCGGAAATCTTGAATACCGGGCCAAAGAACTGCTCTACCCCACCAGCCTTGCACAGTTGCGGAACCTGGTGCGTGCTGCAAAATCCGTGAAGGTCCTGGGATCGCGCCATTCCTTCAATGACATCGCCGATACCGAGGAGCTGATGATCACTCTGGCCAAGATGCCAGAAGCCATCGAGATTGATGAGCAGGCCATGGCCGTGCGCGTCAGCGCCGGCACTACCTACGGTGCCCTGGCTGATGCACTGCAACGCGCCGGCTATGCCCTGCACAATCTCGCCTCCCTGCCGCATATCTCGGTTGCCGGGGCGGTATCCACGGGAACCCACGGTTCCGGCGAAACCCATGGCAACCTCGCCACCGCCGTGCGCGCGGTGGAACTGGTGCTGGCCGATGGCTCGCAGCTGAGCGTGAAGCGCGGCGACGAGGATTTCAATGGCATCGTGGTCGGCCTGGGTGCGCTGGGCGTGCTGACTCACCTCACCTTGGATATCGTGCCCAGCTTCGAGGTGGAGCAGACCGTCTACCAGGACCTGTCCTGGGACAAGGTGCTCGAGGACTTCGACACCATTCAGGCTTCGGCCTACAGCGTCAGCCTGTTCACTGACTGGAGCGGCGAGCAGGTAGGCCAGGCCTGGCTCAAGCGCCGCGTCGGCGACGCGCTGGCAGAGCATATTGACCAGGGCCGATTCGGCGGGTTCCCGGCGACCGCTGCGCTGCACCCGCTGCCCGGCGCCGATGGCGGGATCTGCAGCATCCAGTTGGGCCAGGCGGGTTCATGGTCGGATCGCTTGGCGCATTTCCGCATGGACTTCACCCCCAGCGCCGGCGATGAATTGCAGACCGAATACCTGGTCCCGCGCGAGCACGCGGTAGAAGCGATCCAGGCTATCCGCAGCCTTTCCCCCGCCATCACTCCCCTGCTGCTGGTCTCGGAAGTGCGCACCATTGCCGCCGATGACCTGTGGCTCAGTGGAAACTACGGCCGTGACGGCATCGCCCTGCACTTCACCTGGAAGCCCCGGCAGGAGGCTGTCGAGGCGCTCCTTCCACGGATCGAGGAAGCACTGGCGCCTTTTGCGGCACGCCCGCATTGGGGCAAGCTCTTCGCAGCCACCTGCGCGCAGCTGGCCGGGCTGTATCCGAAGTTCAACGACTTCATTGCATTGGCGCAGCGCCTGGATCCGTCCGGCAAGTTCCGCAACGACTTCCTGGACCGCACGGTGTTTGGAGCCTGAGCGCGCACCGGCGTTGCGACTAGACTTGTCACCATGGCATTGACTCAGTTAACGGTCGTGGACACCGCGGTCGGCATCCTGCAACAGTTCGGGTTGGCTGATTTGTCGATGCGCCGATTGGCCAAGGAACTCGATGTCCAGGTCGGTGCGCTCTACTGGCATGTGAAGAACAAGCAGGAGCTGCTGGCGCAGGTTGCCGCCCAGCTGCTGAACACCCCTGCGCTGTCGGTGGCTGCCGAGGACTACAACTCCCCATCCGAGGCGATCCTGCAGCTGGCACGCAAGCTCTACCTCGCGTTGCTGCCGATCCAGGACAGCCCCGAGGTCATCGAAGTCGCCACCGCGATGCGGGCCACCGAGCTCCAGCCGGTGCTGCAGCTTCGCACCCTGCTGGAAGCAGCAGGACTGCCTGCCGAAAATGCCCGCCATGGCCAGCAGCTTTTGCTGAACCACGTGCTCGGCTCGGTTGCCTACCGCCAGAACCTAGTGCAGCTCGATGTCGACGCACCCCTGGCTGATGGCTTCGACTGGGGGCTGCAGCGGGCCGTTGCCGGCCTCATCGGCTAACGCCTCGCGCCGGGAATTCCCAACTCTGCCAGCTCCCGCGCGCTAGCGGTCAATTCTCGAACTTCCTTCTTGGCCAAGGCAGCTTCCGGGTTATCGCTCAGGACCGAGACGTCCTCAATCAAACTTGCCAGGTAGTTCTTCGCTTCCTGCACCGAGTCGATAAGCAGCTGGGCTTGTCGAGCACCCGAGCGGCAGCGATCCATTCCTGCGCGAAGTCCCAGTATGGTTGGGCGTCCTGCGTGATCCGGTGGTTGTCGAGCTCTTCGACCAGCATGCCAGGGTCGTGGAGCACTGCCATGGCAACAGCTTCGGCTGCACGCCCTTTCTCGATCGCATCATGCATCAATTCCTTGTTCACGACTCCCTCCAGGAATCCCTGGTATTTGCCTGCGGCCGCAAGCAGGCGATTCCTTCCGCAATGGGTTTTGCGCCCTCTAGCTGTCCGGCATGAATCGGTGTCGATGAATATTCGAATCCGTGGCCTTCGGTACCGCGCCTTCGAGAGATCCCGATGCGCCGGAGGCAGGGCCAGCGGGATGAATCTTCATTCTGGAGGTTCTTCCTGGAATGAGCCATCGCCGTTCTGTTCTTCGAACTGGTCGTATCGTTCCCGCGCTTGTTCGATATCGGGCATATGGCTCACTGTCCAGTCGAGGAGCGCATCGATCGGTGCGCGCATGGTCTTGCCTATCGGCGCAACACGGTACTCGACTGCTACCGGACGGGAGCGCAATACCCTGCGGTCGATGACGCCATTTCGCTCCAGCCGGCGCAGCGTATTGGTCAAGGACTTCTGGCTCACTCCCGGAACGGCTCGCCGCAGCTCGTTGAATCGCTTGGGTGATTCGCAAAGCTGGCTCAAGACATGCAAAGACCACTTGTCCAAGACCTGGTCGAGCAGTTCGCGGTGGGAAGCCGATATGCCCAGCGGCGATTCGGAGGTTTCTTCCATTGCACCTAGTTTCGTTGCAGTTGCTTTTGTAGACCAAGTATAAGTTTTATACCTGCATCCAGCAGCGAACTACTGAAGGAGAATTCCATGCCAGTGAATTATTCAAGCCCCGCCGGGATGCTCCCCGGAACTCCCTACCACCACGTAGCGGTGGGATCCGGCACGCGGCATATCCACATCGCCGGACAGGTAGCCCACATGCCCGACGGCTCCAGGATCCCCGACGATTTGGCTGGCCAGGTGGCGCAGGCGCTACGCAACGTTTCCGCAGGCTTGAACTCGGCAGGGGCGGGGTTCCAAGACGTCGTCAGGCTGACCGTATACGTAACCGACTGGGAAACCAGCAAAATATCGGAGTTCATGCAAGGAGTCGAATCCGTCGCGGAGGAAATCGGGTTGCAGCTTCCGATGCCGCCTGCATCGTTGATCGCCGTGGCCCAACTGTACGAGCCAGCAGTTCTCGTGGAGATCGAAGCTACAGCGATACTCTGACCCGCAGCGAAAACGCCGAATGGGCCGCGGCCAGCGCCTTACCCGGCTGGCCGCCACTGGGTGGACCGGCCTCCGGCGGCTTTCGGCCGGCGCGAGGCTTCCGGTCCGAAAGGCTACCGAGCTAGCTCAGCTTGCCGCCGGAGGCTTCCAGATAGCAGGCAGCGCACAGCGACTCGTACCAGACCTCTTCACCGTCGATAGCGACCTGGTCTCCATCAAAAACAATGTGGTCACCCGATCGGCGGGTATTGAACATGGCCTTGCGCCCGCAGCGGCAGATGGTCTTCAGCTCTTCAAGTGAGTGCGCCAGTTCCATCAAGCGTGCCGAGCCCGGGAAGGCGCGGGTGCGGAAGTCGGTACGGATACCGTAGGCGAGCACCGGGACATCATCGAGCACGGCAATGCGCAGAAGATCATCGACCTGGGTGCGGGAGAGGAATTGAACTTCGTCGACCAGCAGGCAGGCTACCGGCGGCGCATCCACATGCGGCAGCAAGGCATCAGGGTCATCGCCGAGGCAATGGGCCGCGAACTTCTCGCGGAGGTTCTCTTCCGGCCCCACGCTGAAGTCGACTTCGCGTTCGATTCCCAGGCGGGAAACGATTGATTTCTCGCCCTTGGTGTCAACCCCCGGCTTGGCCAGCAGGATACGCTGGCCGCGTTCTTCGTAGTTGAAGGCAGCCTGCAGCAAGCTCGTGGATTTGCCCGAGTTCATCGCTCCGTAGCGGAAATACAGCTTGGCCACCATTGCTCCTCGAAAGTTGCGGTGCCTGCCAACTGGCAGGCCCCTTAAGATCTTAGTGCCCGCGCCGCGGATCGCCAGCGAACCGGCGCCGCGGACGATTGCCCTGCTATTTCACCGCAGGCTGTTTCTTGCCGGCGAAAACCAGCCTGTAGAGCACCGACATCACGATGACGAAGGGAACACCGAAGATCAGGGTGTACTTGAATTCCGGCACGAAGAACGAGGTCACCAGCAGGCCGGCGAGCAGTACCGAGCCGAGAATCGACGCGGCCGGGTAGCCTGGCAGCTTGTACTCCAGGACGGCCCGGTCCAGGCGCACCTGGCGGCAGAAGGACACGTGGGTCACCAGGATCATGAACCACGTCGCCAGGGCACCGAAGGTAGCCAGCGACATCATGATGCCGAAGCCTCCCTCCGGAACCAGCGCGTAGACCAGTGCTGCCACGGCGATGCCTCCGGCAGACATCCACACCGCGTGGATAGGAGCGCCCGCGCTGTTGGTCCGGTGTGCCAGGCGCGGCGCGTGCCCGGAATCAGCCAGCGAATGCAGCATGCGGGTTGCCGCATAGAGCTGGGCGTTCATGGCCGAGAGCGCGGCAATGATGAGCACGAAGTTCAGTACCGAATCGGCGAACGGGATACCCATCTGGGACATCACAGTGACAAATGGCGATCCGCCGGCCAGCAGTTCGCTGGTGGGCGCCACCGCGAGGATCAGGGCCATGGTGAACACGTAGAAGAGCAGCAAGCGCAGGAAGGAGACCTTGAAGGCCTTGCGTACGGCAATCTTGGGGTTCTTTGCTTCTGCGGCGGCAATGGAGATCGCCTCGATGCCCATGTAGGAGAAGATCGCCACGATGACAGCGGTCCACATGCCGAACAGGCCCTTGGAGAAGAAGCCGCCTTCGGCCGAGTAGTTATGGAACCCGTATTGGTCGCTGGGGTCGTGGAACACCAGCCAGAGGGCAATGATGATGAACGCGACCACCGCGAAGACCTTGATCGCGGAGAACCAGTATTCGGTGGTTCCGAAGATCTTCACGCTGGAGAAGTTCACGCCCAAAAGCGCGGCCGAGAAGACAAGGACCCAAACCAGCCCTGGAATCTCGGGGAACCAGTACTGCATGTACTCGCCTACCGCGCTGACTTCGGTGCCCACGGCGAAGATCAGCGCAGACCAGTACAGGTACTTGGTCAGGTACCCGGCGAAACGTCCAAGATAGCGTTCGGCGTAGACCCCGAAGGAACCGGCCACCGGCTGCTTGACGGTCATTTCCGCCAATGCGCCCATGACCAGCAAGGCGACGACCCCGCCAATGAGGTAGCTGATGATCACCGAGGGACCGGCCATGGCGATGGCGAGCTTGCTGCCCGCGAAAAGACCGGTGCCGATGGCACTGCCCAGCGCGATCATGGACATCTGCCCAGGAGTCAGCGACTTCTTCAAACCCGAACCGAATTCAGTGGCGCGTACCGGCTGCTTGCCCAACGATGCTCCCTTTAGACCTATGCGAACAGCACGGCATCGAAAATGCCGTGCTGTTGTTAAGGTTACTCTCGCGCAGATTCGCCGGCTTCGGCGCACCAAGACCCGAAAGCGGCGGAATTTGCGTTATGTCACGGCATTACGCACGGCGTACTCTTCGCGCTGCCAGGCATTGGTGTGCAGAATTTCACGCAGCTTCTCCACGGCGTCCCAGATATCGGTACGCGTCAGGTACAGCGGGGTGATGCCAAAGCGCAGGACTTCCGGTTCGCGGTAGTCCCCGATAACGCCCTGGTCAATGAGCGCAGCGATGATTTCGTACCCATGCTCATGGCGGAAGCTGACGTGGCTGCCGCGAGCAGCATGTTCGCGTGGAGTCACCAGTTCCAGGCCGTAGCCGGCGCAGCGGGTTTCAACCAGCTCGATGAACAGGTCCACCAGCTCCAGCGAGTTGGCGCGCACCTTGTCCATGTCCGCTTCCAGCGCGATATCCAGGCCGACCTCGATCATGGCCAGCGAAGTAACCGGCTGGGTACCGCACATGAAGCGGCGAATGTCATTTGCTGGAGTGTAGCTGCCAGCCATCTCGAAGGGCGACTTGTGCGACCACCAGCCGGACAGCGGCTGCCAGAAACGTTCATGGTGGCGGGCATTGACCCAGATGAAAGCCGGAGAACCCGGGCCGCCGTTGAGGTACTTGTAGGTGCAGCCCACGGCGTAGTCTGCATCTGCGGCATTCAGGTCAATCGGCACTGCACCCGCGGCATGGGCCAAGTCCCAGACCACCAGGGCTCCGGAGCCGTGGATTGCTGCGGTGGTCTCGTCCATGTCCCACATGGAACCGGTGCGGTAGTTCACGTGCGACAGGGCAACCACGGCGACAGTCTCGTCCAGTGCAGCGCGCAGCGACGCCTCGCCATCGATGAGCTTCACTTCATAGGCCACACCTGTTTCCTGCGAGAGCGAGTTGACCAGATCAGCCAATCCCTCGGCGATATAGATATCTGTTGGGAAGTTGTCGCGTTCGGTGAGAATCACCCGGCGCTGCGGGGCATCAGCCTTCTGCGTGCGCAGTGCCGATGCCAAGGCCTTGAACAGATTCAGTGTGGTGGTATCGGTGATCGCGGTTTCGCTGGGGTTCGCGCCCAGCAGCCGCCCCAGCTTGTCGCCGAGCTTCAGCGGCATCTCGAACCAGCCGGCGGTGTTCCAGGAACGGATCAGGCCCTGGCCCCATTCTTCGGTCACCACCTGGGCGGCACGTTCGGCCGCACCCTTCGGCAACGCGCCCAATGAGTTGCCATCGAGGTAGATGACGCCTTCCGGGAGGTTGAAGCGGTCGCCAAAGGCCACCAGCGGGTCTGTCGCGTCCAACTGGGCAAGGGTCTCTCGGGTCAGTTCCGTGGTCATTGGATCTCCTGTTCAGCCAAGATCAAAGCGGGAGAACTTCCGTTCTCGATGGTGTTTCCATCGTAGAATCAGATTCGATATAGTGCGACTAAATCTGAACTTTCCCAAAGAATTGAGTTGATCAACCGTGGCAGGTTCATTATGGACAGTTCAAGGCGACGCCAAGCCGAATCCTGTTCGTGTAGACGAAGCGGATTTGTCCATTCTCGCCGAGCTGAGCAAGGATGCTCGAATTGCCAATAACGTCCTGGCTGCAAAAGTCGGCCTGGCGCCGTCCACCTGCTTGGGCCGGGTGAAAGCCCTCTCCAAGGCGGGGGTGATCACCGGCTACCATGCTGCGATCAATGAGCAACTTCTTGGCGTGGCCGTCAACGCCATGATCTCTATTGTGGTCTCGTCCACAGCCCGAGACCGCTTGCTCTCCTCGGCGCATCAGCTCAAAGAGCTCGCCGAGGTCAAGGAAGTCTTCGTTCTTGGCGGCTCGCCGGATTTGCTGGTTCGGGTGGCTACCCGAAGCATCGAAGACCTACGGGCATTCGTGGCCGCGCACTTGGGCTCCAACCGCGCGTTCTCATCCACCCAGACGGTAATTATCTTCGAGCACCTGGCTTAGCCGAGACAGGCTTTTTGTCATCTAACGGCGTCTCTCATCTATATCTCATTTATTTCAGCCACAATGAAAAACATGGGAAAGGAAGCTTTGCGCCGCGTCTTTGCGACAATCGCTGTAATCGCAGTCGTATTTCTTGGCGCGTTCGGAATCAGCCAAGCCTTGGAAGGCCCGGCGGACCGGGACCTCGGTGAAGGGTTCATCTTCGAAGAAGTGACTCCTTCCCCGACAATCGGCACACCTAGCACTCCTTCCTCTTCACCTTCTTCCTCGGCGGCTGAATCCCAAAAGCCGTCCTCCAGCCCGAGCACCTCTGCCAAGCCGAAAACCTCGGAAAAGCCTAAGCCCAGCGCTACCCCGACACCGAAGCCCAAGCCGAAACCTCCAGCACCAGCACCGCCAAAGAAGACCGTTGTCCCGCTGCCTCCTTCGGGCACCCAGTACGACGACGATGACGACGATGACGACTACGAAGACTATGACGACGACGATGACGACTAGAGCGCCGGAACGCCGGTGGTCCATCCGGGCCCGAGTTCTGACCGGGATGATGCTCCTGGTTGGCTTGGCCTTGCTGGCAGCGGGTACGGCAAGCTTCGGCGTACAACGCCACGAACTCAATGAGCGCTTGGATGAGTCATTGACTCGCACCGTCAAGGAATTCGAAGTTCTTACCGAAACCGGTGTTGATCCGCGCACCATGGAACGCTTCAAGCACGCTGAAGACCTGCTCTACATAGCAATGCAGCGCACCTTGCCCTCCCCGAAGCAGGGCATGCTCTCCCTGGTCGGTGACGAGGTGCGTTGGACCGCACCGGATATCGTCAACACCCGCCTGGAAGATGATCCGGAATTCCTCGAATGGGCCAGAAGCATCCAGGACGCCAACCATATCCGTTTGGGAACTGTCGACACGGACATCACGACCTACCGTGCCGTCGTTGTTCCGGTTAGCCTTCCTGCAGACCACGAGCATGGCGCGTTCGTGCTGGCCTACGACTACTCTGCCGAGGCCATCGCCAACGACCGCAACTTCATGATCTATGGTGCCGTCGGCGCCTCGGTCATGCTCGTGGCCGCGCTGGCCGCCTGGCTTGTGGTTGGCCGAATGCTCGACCCGATCCGCCGCCTGCAAACTACCGCGCAGCAGATCTCGGAGACCGACGTATCCCAGCGCATTGAAGTTTCCGGAAATGACGAATTCGCCGAATTGACGGTCACCGTCAACGAAATGCTGGATCGCCTTGAAGGCGCGCTCAGCTCCCAGCGCCAGCTGCTCGATGATGTCGGGCACGAACTGCGCACGCCGGTGACTATCATCAACGGGCATCTGGAATTGATGGATCCCAACGATCCGGACGACGTTGCCCAGAGCCGCGATATCGCCATGGACGAGCTCGGGCGCATGTCCTTGCTCATCAATGACCTAGTCACCCTGGCAAAGTCCAACCGCACGGATTTCCTCCAGGTGGAACCGGCAGAAGTCGGCAAGCTGCTTGACGACATCCTCGACAAAGCCCGTGGCCTGGGTCCGCGCCAGTGGCGCGTGGACTACCGCACCGAGGCCACCGTGGCTCTCGACCCGGTCCGGACCACCCAGGCCATGCTGCAGCTCTGCGCCAACGCGGTGAAGTTCTCTGCTGCGGATAGCCGTATCGGCTTGGGCAACGAGATCGTGCGCGATGGGCATGGCAACACCACCTTGCGCTGGTGGGTATCCGATGCGGGCGTGGGCATCCAGGCTGAAGATCTTGAACGTATTTTCGAGCGCTTTGGACGGGGCCAGAACTCTGTTCGTTCTTCGGGGTCCGGCCTGGGGCTGAACATCGTGCAGGCCATAGCGGAGACCCACGGCGGACGCGTGTGGGTGAACTCGGAACATGGCAAGGGTTCGACGTTCTACATTGACATGCCGTTGACGACTGGAAGCAAGGAAGCATGAGCCAGATACTGATCATTGAAGATGAACCGCGAATCAGTTCGTTCGTAGCCAAGGGGCTGCGTGCTGCGGGACTGACCTCATCCATCGCAGAAACCGGGCATGATGGCTTCACCCAGGCCATTGACGGTGACCATGAGCTGATCATCCTCGACCTCGGCCTGCCGGATGAAGACGGCTTCTCGGTATTGCGGCGTCTGCGCGCCGCGCAGATCGATACGCCGGTGATCATCTTGACCGCACGCGGCAGCGTGGAAGACACAGTAGCCGGCCTGCAGAACGGCGCCGACGACTACATGGCCAAGCCATTCCACTTCGATGAGTTGCTGGCGCGGGTGCGCTTGCGCCTGCGCGCCGAGGACAATGCACCTGAAGTTTCCTCGCTGGCCCACGAAGACCTGATCATGGACCTGCTGCGCCGCCGGGTGACGGTCAATGAGCGCGAAGTCGACCTTTCCGCGCGTGAATTCGCGCTGGCCGAAGCCTTCTTGCGCAACCCGGGCCAGGTGCTGAGCCGCGAGCAATTGCTTTCCCGGGTCTGGGGCTATGATTTCGACCCCGGATCCAACGTGGTGGATGTGTATGTCCGCTACCTGCGCAACAAGCTCGGCTCGGAACGTTTTGAGACGGTACGCGGATTCGGCTACCGACTCGCCTCGGAGCGCTAGCCGAATCCTGCACGGGATCTAGCGCAACGTCGGATCCGGAACGAAGCTCTGCTGGAGCAAACGGCTCCAGCGATTGGCCGGCAGCTGCGGGTTCAGCAGTGCAATGCCGATGCAATACTTGGACATCGATACCTCTCGGATGCCCAGCTCGGCCAAGGCCTGGTCCGACGCGCCCCGGCCATCAGCGGACTTGGTCTCCACGACAACCAGGTCCGGTCCGTCAACCCTCGAATCGCCGTTGGCGTATTCCAGTTCAACGTCGCAGGTCAGCCGTTCGCCATCGATGGGGTTCACGAAAGTTGCACGCCGGTAGGCACTGTCCAGCACAGGTTGCAGTTGGGGCACGTCCTGCCCGTACTCGCTGCGCAGGACCGATTCCAAGAACTCGAGGTTCTCTTCGGTCAGCTCGCCGGCGCTGTCCAGATCCTGCTCGACGCGATGCTTCACCGTCGAGCCGCGAAGCCCCTTGGTCTTGATCTCGAACATCGACAGCCCGGTGTCAGCATAAGTGCGCGAGCGCACCTTGTATCGCCGTCGCCGCCCCTGGCGGTGGGCGCGGTACTGGTCGTAGTCCTCGGTATCGAAATACACCGATTCGTAGCGGAAGGTGCGCAGGCCATCGATCTGCATGATCTTGAATTGATCGCCCAAGCGCTCGGATAATGCCGTGAACTCCTCTGGGGCCAACAGGAACTTCTTGTCGACTCGGGTCTGCAGCGCCGCTTCGGAGATCACGTCTTCGAGACTGATCGGCTCCCGGCCGATGACGGCTTCTTCAAGAGCCGCGCGCGCCTGGGAGGCAACGACGTCCGCGCTCTTGGTTGCAAGCGCAGTCATCAGGACCACGTCTCCTGCTTGGCTCCGTTCTGCGCTGCCGGTGCGGACTGGCTGTTCGCCAATTCATAAGTGCCGGAGAAGCTCTCGGATGCGCTGGACTTGGCATTGGACTTGCTGCCGGCAGCGTTGGTACGGAAGCGGACATCAACGATGGTCAGATCGCGAACCATGTCCAGCTCGACAACTACGGTTCGCAGCACCTTGGCATCCAGCAGTTCTTCCAATGCAGCCTGCAGATCCGCCTTCTTCGGGTAGGCACGTTCCAGGGTCACGGTCTGGCGCTCGGTGCGCGGAGCGAAGCTCGGGTGGTCAGCAAGGAACATCACCAGAACCAGGGCCGCGGTGGCCGCTGGAGCCAGCCATGCCGGGTCCGGGTGCAGGCCGTTGACCAAACCAATGGCCAGCGAAATGAAGTAGTAGGCGACTTCTTCCTGGGTCAGCGTGTCTGAGCGAAGGCGAATGATTGAGAGGATGCCGAAGAGCCCCAGCCCCAGCCCCATGCCTGCGCCGCTGCCTGAAAGCAGCAAGGTGACCGCGAAGATTCCCATGCTCAAGGCGATATATGCGAGCACGAGGTCGCGGCGGAAGTGGCGGCGGAAGTATACGAAGTACACCAGAACCGTAATGCCGATGACGTTTGAGGCTAGTCCCGTCCAGAATGACAACATTGCTATCCCTTTCAAAAGTTTGAAGTGATGATCCCTTCTTTATGAACTTTAGGTGAACTAAATGAGTCCAAAAGTAGAACAACATGAGAACGCCCTCATGTTACTGAATAGGTCTTGACTTGCATGTTTGCCTTCTGCTGACGGAGAGTGTGCCGTCTGGCTGGTTTTACTCAGCTTCCGCGCACCCGAGTTCTCTTACTTCTTGAGCATGCCCTCGAAGCGTTAAACAGCTAACGGCGGCTATTCTCTTTGCGAGAATAGCCGCCGTTAGCTGTTGGAGTATCGCTTACTTGCCAGCTTCGATTTCAGCCTTGGCCGTCGAATCCGAATCGTTCAGGAACTTGCCGATGCGGTCGACTTCTTCAGTCTCGCCGATGGCTGCGGCCGCACGGCCCAGCGCATAGATCGAGCGAAGGAAGCCTCGGTTTGGCTCATGGCGCCAAGGCACAGGGCCCTGTCCGCGCCAGCCGGCTTTGCGCAGCGAGTCCAAGCCTCGGTGGTAGCCAACTCGTGCGAACGCGTACGACTCCACGATGCGGCCCTCACTGTGCGCTTCGTTGGCAAGCAGCGCCCAAACCAGTGACGAGGCAGGGAACTTTGCCGCCAAGTCCGTGGCTTCATCACCGGCTTCATAGCGTGCCAGCACTTCGGTTTCTTCCGGAAGCAGGGTTTCCGGGATACCCAGCAGGTTTTCTCCGACCATGGTTACTTCAGCGACTTTCCGGCCGAGCCTAGCTGCTGGGCAGCTTCAACGATGCGGGCAGCCATGGACTCTTCAGCCTTGGCGCCCCAAACGCGCGGGTCATAGGTCTTCTTGTTGCCAACTTCGCCGTCGATCTTCAGCACGCCATCGTAGTTGCCCAGCATGTGGCCTGCGACCGGACGGGTGAATGCGTACTGGGTGTCGGTGTCGATGTTCATCTTGATCACGCCGTAGGCAACAGCGTCAGCGATTTCCTGCTCGGAGGAGCCCGATCCGCCGTGGAATACGAGATCGAATGGGTTAGCCTTGCCGATTTTGGCACCAACCTGGGCCTGGATATCCTTCAGGATCTCTGGGCGCAGCTTTACGTTGCCTGGCTTGTAAACGCCGTGGACGTTGCCGAAGGTCAGCGCGGTGATGTAGCGTCCCTTTTCACCGGCGCCCAAAGCCTCGATGGTAGCCAAGGCATCTTCGACGGTGCTGTACAGCTTGTCGTTGATCGCGTTCTCGACGCCATCTTCTTCGCCGCCCACGGCACCAATTTCAACTTCGAGGATCTGCTTCGCGGCAGCGGTGCGTGGCAGCAGTTCAGCAGCAATACGCAGGTTCTCTTCGAGGGTCTCAGCCGAGCCGTCCCACATGTGGGAGTTGAAGAATGGATCGCGGCCTGCAGCGACTTCAGCCTCCGAAGCGGCCAGCAGCGGCAACACGAAACCGTCCAGCTTGTCCGCTGGGCAGTGGTCGGTATGCAAGGCGATGTTCACGCCGTAGTTCTTGGCAACCTGGCGCGCGAAGGCCGCGAAGCCCAGCGAGCCGGTAACCATATCCTTGATGGATGCACCAGACCAGTATGCGGCGCCGCCGGTGGAGACCTGGATGATGCCGTCGGATTCAGCCTCTGCGAAGCCGCGAATTGCGGCGTTCAGAGTCTGCGAGCTGGTCACGTTCACTGCTGGGAAGGCGTAGCCGCCTGCCTTGGCAGCATCGATCATTGCATTGTACTTATCGGGGGTTGCGATAGGCATGCTTCACTCCTGGTGATTAGCGAGGTTACGCGTCTCCATTGACGGCGGTTCGCCATCCATCCTATCGGCTATGTCACTAACTAAGCCCTAAATCTCGTATCGTGACACGGGGAATTCCGCGGTTTACCGCAAAGCAAACGGCCAACCCAGATGAGAGCTTGTCTCATTATGGTTGGCCGCTGGCTTTTTACGTTCTCTATTCGGTTGTTGCGCTTACAGAGGTGCTTCCCGACGGAGCTAGCTGTGTCTTGGTCGTGGTGCTGGGCACTGATGCAGAGCTCTTGGAAGCCGCCGGAGTTTCAGTTCCGGTCGAGGCCGACTTCGACGAATCCGTCTTTGGTGCAGAAGCTGAGCCGGTTGGAGTATCCGTAACGGCTTCTTCTTCTGGCTTCGTTGGCTCTGGAGTTGGAGCCTCCACCTCATCAGTGGCATCCGGATCTTCGGGTCCGTCCGTAGCGCCTGGACTCTTCGAATCGTCAGGGCTCTTGGAACTATCTGGGCTCTTCGAGCTATCAGGGCTCTTCGAACCGTCCGGGCTCTGTGAACCATCTGGAGACTGCGAACCGCTCGGGCTTTCACTCTCGCTCGGCGACGGGCGCTGTGATTCCGATGGGCTTGGCTTCGGCCGTGGAATGCTTGGAGTGTCATCCTCGGGGACAATGACGTCTGGATCCGGGCCGGTTGGAGCCTTATCAGGAACGCGGGAGCCGTTGCCCTTGGGAGCACTGCCCGCATTGACTGTCAGCCGCTGCGAATTAATCATCGCCTGGCGCTGGCCCGGAATGGTTGGCAGGTAGTTGCGCGGATCATGCCAACGGCCGTCGATGATGACCTCGAAGTGCACGTGGCAACCGGTCGAGTTGCCGGTAGTGCCAGCCAGGGCGATCAGTTCACCCTGCTCGACTCGCTGCCCCACCTTGGCAATCAACTTCGAATTGTGGCTGTAGCCAGTCTGGACATTGCTGCCGTGGTCGATAGTCACGCGCATGCCGGAGTGCCCAGCCCATGCCGATACGGTCACCGTTCCAGCTTCAGAAGCGTAGACCGGCGAGCCGCAGGAAATAGGGTAGTCCTGGCCAATGTGGATCTGGTTGCCAGGACCGGTAGGGTTGGCACGCCAGCCATAAGGGCTGGAAATACTGCGGGTCTTGACCGGGTGCATCAGTTGCAGGTCGCCAGGCAATTTGCCGAGCTCGCCGACCATGCCCGCAAGCAGAGCTGAGGATTCGTTGTCATTGCCGGACGCTTCTGAGCCCGCGTCAGCGCCATCAAGCATTCCAACGGGACGGCCGTCAATAGCCAGCTCCTTGCCGGAACCGCCAAATGAGTTCAGCGGCGCATCTGCACTGACGTAGACCGGTCCGTTGAACATTGATGGATCTGCCACAGCATCGATGCCTACAGGGATATCGCCCTGCCTGGAGTCACCGGCCTGAGCCATGATCGGGATCGCCAGGGCTCCCGTCAGTCCGAGCGCGGCGACGATAGAAGTGGACCATATAACCAATGGCCTTCTGCGTCGAGGCAGCCCGGGCAACAGCAAGTCACGGTTTACTTGATGACGTCGTTTCACGACCGCCCTCTCCCAGATCACGTTTTCATAACTAAAACCCAGAGTAGGCGGAAAATGATAACTAATCCAGATGCTCGACTAAACTCGTCAGTATTAAATTTCTTGTTAACCTACTTTTTGCCCAAACACGTGCCTGCGTACCCACGCATGCATGGCAATCCCGGCTGCGGATGCCGCGTTGATTGAACGAGTCGAGCCGAACTGCTCGATGGACAAGGTGTCCTTGGCCGCAACGTGGACTTCCGGGCTGAGTCCCGGACCTTCCTGCCCGAAGACCAGCACGCAGTCCTTCGGCAGGTCGTAGGTCTCCAGTGGAACGGAGTCCGGGAAGATATCGATTCCCAGAATCGTCAACCCCTCGCCCTCAGCCCAGGCAACGAACTCCTCCACCGTTGCATGGTGGCGTACGTGCTGGTAACGATCAGTAACCATGGCGCCTCGTCGATTCCAGCGGCGACGGCCGATGATATGGACTTCTTTGGCCAGGAAAGCGTTTGCGCTGCGTACCACGGTGCCGATGTTCATATCGTGCTGCCAGTTTTCAATGGCGATATGGAAATCGTGGCGGCGTTCGTCAAGATCAGCAATGATGGCGTCCATCGTCCAGTAGCGGTACTTGTCCGCGACGTTGCGCCGGTCGCCCTCGGCAAGCAACTGGGGATCGTATTTTCCGTCGGTTGGCAGTTCCCCCTCCCAGGGGCCTACTCCGATCACATGCTGCGCGCTCGGGTCATTAACTGGTTCATGCGTTTCTTCGTTCACAGTATTAAGCCTAGTTCGTTATGTTCGCGCCCTTGTTCACGGCGCATTTGCGTGCGCCTGTGTAATCTCTTAATAGAACGGGATACTTTCAGTGCCGATAGCTCCCACCACATATTTCCCTAGGGAGGATCCACGCCTCGTGACAACTTCAATCCGCGGTACGCGAACTGTCCACGACATCAAATGCTGGCTCACGGACATGGACGGCGTATTGGTTCACGAGAACCAGGCCATCAAGGGCGCCGCCGAGATGCTGAGCTACTGGCGCGACAACAACCTGCGCTTCCTGGTCCTGACCAATAACTCCATCTACACCCCGCGCGATCTGCGTGCCCGCTTATTGGCCTCGGGCCTGGACGTCCCGGAGGAAAACATCTGGACCTCCGCGATGGCCACTGCAGAGTTCCTGGCTCGCCAGCGCCCCGGCGGCCGCACCTTCGTCATTGGCGAAGCCGGTTTGACCACTGCCCTGCATGATGCGGGGTTCATCATGACCGACCAGAACCCTGACTACGTCGTGCTGGGCGAAACCCGCACCTACTCTTTCGAAGCCATCACCAAGGCCATCCGCCTGATCGAAGGCGGGGCGAAGTTCATCGCCACCAACCCGGACGCTACCGGGCCGTCCACCGAAGGCATTATGCCAGCCACCGGTGCGATCGCGGCTTTGATCTCGCGTGCAACCAACCGCGAGCCATACGTGGTGGGCAAGCCGAACCCAATGATGTTCCGTTCTGCCCTGAACCGAATCGATGCGCACTCGGAAACCACCGCAATGATCGGCGACCGCATGGACACCGATATCGTTGCGGGCATGGAAGCCGGACTGCTGACCGCATTGGTCTACACCGGCATCACCGCCCGCGAGGACATGGACACTTTCCCGTTCCGCCCGGACCTGCAGTTCCCATCCGTGGCGAATCTGCACGCGGAACTCGCCAAGGGTACCGCTGCAGCGGAAGCGCCTGCAGCCAAGAAGTAGCAGCTAGCGGATTCAGCAAGGCCGGGCTTTTGCCCGGCCTTGCTGCGTTGACGCAAGATTCCGGAAGTATGCTGAAACCGTGACCGAGCAAGTACCGAACGAGGTCCCGAGCGCGCGGAAGCGTGGACGGCCCAAAGGCAGCAACACGGGGACAACTAGAGCGGCGATCCTCAAAGCCGCGTCCAAGGAGTTCTCCCGTGCCGGATACGAGGCAGCCAGCCTCCGGTCGGTAGCGCGCCGAGCCGGGGTGGATCCAGCACTGGTTCACCACTATTTCAAGGACAAGAGCGACTTGTTTGTCCAGACCATGCGCATCCCCGTCAACCCAGGGGAAATCATCGCCGAGGCGGCAACAGCGCCGTTGGAGGAGATGGGCGAGGCGCTGACTCGCGCATTGCTCGCTACCTGGAGCAAGCCGGCTTTCCGCACGGCTGCAACGGCAATGATCCGGGGCTTGGTCTCCAGCAGCAGCGCGGCGAAAATCCTCCGTCCATTCCTGCAAGAGCAGATCTTCTCGCGCTTGGGTGCGCGTTTGCCGGAAGAAAGCGCCGAGCCGAGGGTAGCCCTGGTGGCCAGCCAGATTGTCGGCCTGATTGTCGCGCGCTACATCATTGGCTTGGAGCCTTTGGCCTCCATGGATGATGAGCAGGTTATCGAGCTGGTGGCCCCCACCATCCAGCGCTACCTCACCGGCCAATTGCCTGCGTTGAACCATTGACATGCTGCTGGCAGAGGTCCCTAATTCATTATGTGATGAATAAAACGGCTTGTGTCGATGTGCAGCGGCTCGACGTCAGACGCGGAAGGGCATTGGTCCTGGACCACGTGGAATTCCAGCTCGCGCCGGGACGGATCATCGGCTTGCTCGGCCCCAGCGGCAGCGGCAAGAGCACCTTGCTGCGAAGCATCGTGGGCAACCAAGTCATCAGCAGCGGAACAGTCTCCGTTCTCGGAAAGCCCGCCGGGCACAAGTCCCTGCGCAACCGGGTCGGCTATATGACCCAGGCAGCCAGCGTCTATGACGATTTGAGTGTCCGGCAGAACATCGCCTACTTCGCCAAGATCCTCGGCCAGCCCCCAGCCGAAGTGGATCGAGTCCTCGAAGCCACGGACCTGGCGGACCAGGCTGGCCGGCTGGCTATGGGCCTGTCCGGCGGACAGCGCAATCGGGTGTCCTTGGCCATCGCGCTGCTCGGCTCGCCGGAAATTGTCATCCTGGATGAACCCACGGTGGGTTTGGACCCGGTGCTGCGTGCGGATCTGTGGGCGATGTTCTCGCAGTTGGCGGCCACCGGCCTGTGCCTTGTCGTCTCCAGCCATGTCATGGACGAAGCCATGCGTTGCGATGAAATCCTGCTGCTGCGCGAGGGGAAGCTGCTCGGCCAGATGAGCCCGGCTGCATTGATGGAGTCAACCGGTGCAGACAATCCCGAAAATGCCTTCGTTGCCCTGATCGCGGCAGGCGGCACCGGGCAGCCGCCAAGGGGCACCGCACCTGCACCGAAGCATCGGGCCGAGGCCGAAAGGAACCAGCCATGAAACGGACACTCGCCACCGCCGGGCGGGTCCTGGCCCAGGTGCGCCATGACCCGCGGACCATTGCCTTGATGCTCATCGTGCCCAGCCTGCTAATCGGCCTGATCGCATGGATCTTCACCGACACCCCGGCCTTCAGCCGCATCGGCCCGGCCATGATCGCCTTGTTCCCATTCGTGGTCATGTTCCTGGTAACCAGCATCGCAACACTGCGCGAGCGGCGCAGCGGAACCCTTGAGCGCTTGCTGAGCATGCCGCTGGCCAAGGGCGAATTCATCTTCGGCTACGCGCTGGCGTTCACCCTGGTTGCGATCCTCCAGACCATGATCGCGGTCAGTTTCGCCATCTGGGTTTGCGGCTTGGAGATCGAAGGCAGTTTCTGGCTGCTGTTCGCGGTGGCCGCCCTCGACGCGCTGCTGGGCATCAGCCTCGGCCTGATGGCCAGCGCCTTCGCACGCACCGAATTCCAGGTGGTTCAGTTCATGCCGGCGCTGGTCATCCCGCAGTTCCTGCTGTCCGGAATCATCCTGCCCCGCGAGCAGCTGCCCGGCGCGCTGGAGGCCATCGGCGACTGGCTTCCGCTGTCCCACGCCATCGACGCCCTCTCGGATGCCGCGGCGGGAACAGTGGATTCGGCGACGGCAAGAAGCATGCTGGTCATCGCCGCCTGGATCGCCGCCGCGCTGATCGTCGGTTCCCTGACCCTGCGGCGGCGCACCGCCTAGCGGCTACGCGATGTCCACCGGGGTGTCCAGCACGCGGCCCTCGGCCACTTCGCGCACCTTCCCGGTGATCCGGAACTCGGCCTGCAGTGGCAGGTCCTCGCTGCTGGTTCCCACCAGCGCGGTGAACTTGCCCGGTTCCACAATGCGCTTCCCGGACAGCCCGGTGAACGAGGTTCGGTCAGCATGCACGGTGAAAGCCACGCGCTTCGACTCCCCTGCCTCAAGCTGCACCTTGGCGAAGCCGGCCAGCCAGCGGCGCGGGCGCACCACCTGCGACACCGCGTCAGCCAGGTACAGCTGCACCACTTCGGCACCGGAGCGCGCTCCGGTATTGGCCACGGTGGCACTGACCCGAATGGTGCCGTCGGCAGCGATTTCAGTTTCCGGCAGTTCCAGCCCGGAGATCTCGAAGCTGGTGTAGGAGCTGCCGTAGCCGAAGGGGTAGAGCGGACGCGGATCGAGGTTGGTTACGCCTTCTGAATGCCACGCCAGCTTGGAAGCCAGGTAGGTGCCCGGCTGCCCGCCGATATGGTCGGGGATCTGCACCGGCAGCTTGCCCGAGGGGTTGACCTCGCCGGTCAGCACGCCAGCCAGTGCCGGCCCGCCTTCCACCCCGGGCATGAAGCACTGGATGATGGCCGCGGTGCGATCAGCGAATTGCCCCAGCGAATACGGGCGCCCAGTGACCAGCACCAGCACCGTCGGGGTCCCCGTGGCCAGCACGGCTTCCACCAGATCCCCCTGCCGCCCGGGCAGGCGCAGGTCGACGACGTCGCAGCCCTCCCCCGAGGTGCCACGGCCGAAGAGCCCGGCGAGGTCGCCAACGGCAACCACCGCGACTTCGGCGTTGCGGGCGGCCTGGACCGCCTGGGCGATGCCCGAATCATCCAGATCGGTGAAGTCCACGCCACGGGCATACTCGATCTGCGATCCGGCGAGCGCGGGAGCCTGCTGCAAGGCTTCGAGGATCGAGGCCATCGGCACGCCGTAGTCCTGCTGCTCGGCGAAGCGCGAGTAGACATGATTGGTGAAGGAGTAGCAGCCCAGGTGGGTGCGCGGCTGGGAGGCGCTGGGCCCGATGACCGCCAAGCGTGCCGGGCTGGCCAAGGGCAGGATCTGCTCGTTGCGCAGCAGGATGATCGATTCCTCGGCCATTTTCCGGGCATGGGCACGGTTATCGGCCGAATCCAGTTCCACGTCATCGCCCAGCCAGGCCTGGCGCGGGTTCCAGCCCGGATCCAGCAGGCCCATCTGCAGCTTCTGGGCCAGCACGCGGCGCACCGCGGTGTCCAGGACTTCCTGCTCCAGCGCTCCGGCGCGGACCGCCTGGGCCAGGTTGGCGAAGGCGGTGGTCTCCGGGAGCTCAACGTCCATGCCGGCTTCCAGGGACAGCCGGCCCGCGGCGTCCTCGTCTTCTGCGACTTCGTGCATGCTGTGCAGGAAGCTGACGGACCAGTAGTCCGCCACGACGGTTCCCGCGAAGCCCCAGCGGCCCCGCAGCACTTCGGTGAGCAGCCGGTGACTGCCAGCGGGCGCTTCGCCATCCACGTCCGCATAGGAGTTCATCACGGACTTCACTCCACCCTCGCGAACCGCGCGTTCGAACGGCGGGAACACCGTGTCTTCTAGCGCCCGGGGGCCCATGGAGACCGGCGCGTGGTTGCGCCCGGCTTGCGAGGCCGCGTAGCCGGCGAAGTGCTTCAAGGTGGCGTGCACCCCCGAGTCCTGCAGGCCGCGCACGTAGGCTACACCCAGCTCCCCAACCAGGTGGGGGTCTTCGCCCATGGTCTCTTCCACCCGGCCCCAGCGGTAGTCGCGGGTGACGTCCAAGACCGGGGACAGGCCCTGGTGCACTCCCATCTTCAGCATGTCGGCGCCGATGCGCCGGGCCATGCCGCCAATGAGTTCCGGGTTGAAGGTGGCGCCCCAGGCAATGGACGCCGGGTAGCAGGTCGCGCCAAGGGTGGTGAATCCGGTCAGGCATTCCTCGTGGGCGATGGCCGGGATGCCCAAGCGGTTCGCGGCAATGACCTGTTCTTGCAGCTCGACCAGGCGTTCGCGGCCTTCGGCGGGGGCCAGCGGGATGGTGCCGAAGGCGCGGGTGATATGCCCCAAGCCGTCCTTGATGGCGGTTTCGAAGCTGGGGCCTGCGGTGAAGGTGTCGGCCATCGGCGCGACGTTGCCTTCCCCGTCCTGGTTTTCTTCCTCCGGGCGGATCCAGAACGAGCCCAGCTGCCCGGCTTTCTCTTCCAGGGTCATTTCATCCATGAGCGCGGCGACGCGCTGTTCGGCAGTAAGGGAGATGTCGTGCCAGGTTTGCTCGACGGTTTTCATGGCAGTTCCTTGTCTTCAAAGATTTCGATTGCTTGCGGGGGGGCGGATCAGCCCTTGACTGCGCCCTGCAGTCCATTGACGATGCGCTTCTGCATGGCCAGGAAGAAGATCAGTGCCGGGATCATCGCCAGCGCGGTGAACGCGAAGACGCCGGCGGTGTCGGCCGAGTGCTCGCTGGAGTAGTCGGCGACGCCCAGCGGCAAGGTGCGCATATCCCCTTGCAGCAGCAGCAACGGCAGCAGGTAGGCGTTCCACGAGCCGACGAAGGCCAGTACGCCGACGGTGACCATGCCCGGCCCGGACAATGGCAGCAGGATCCTCCAGAAGAAGCCGATGCGGCTGGCGCCATCGAGCTGGGCGGCTTCTTCCAGCTCCTGGGGCAGCGCCATCAGGAAGGGGCGCAGGATGACCACGGTCATGGGCAGCGCGAAGGCCGCCTGCGGCAGGGCGACGCCCCACCAGGTGTTGCCCATGTCCAGGTCCCGGGTAATCAGGATGAACAGCGGAACAATCGCCACGGTGGCCGGGAACAGCAAGCCAAGCACGAAGACCATGAAGATCGGCTCGCGCAGGCGGAACGTGTAGCGGGCCAGCGGGTAGGCAGCCATGATGCCGAAGACCACCACGACGATGGTGGTGATCACCGCGATCATCGTGGAGTTCAGCGCGTACTGCCAGAAATCCGGGTTCTTCAGCACCCCGGCGTAGTTCTCCAGCACCCACGGCTCGGGAAGGCCTGCCGGGTTCTCGGCCAGCTGCGCGTTGGTGCGGAACCCGCCGAGCACCCCGTAGAGGACCGGGCCCAGGGTGATCGCGACAACCGCCAAGGCGATGGCGTAGACCAGGACGTTTCCGCCTTGCCGGCCGTTGCGCTGCTTGGCGCGTTTTGCCTGGGCGGGGGTGTGCTGGGGCCTGGTAGCCAGGGTGGCGCTCATGCTTTGGCCTTCTTCCGCTTCGTGCGCTCATCATCGGGCTGCGAATCCCGCTTGAGGATGAACTGCTGGTAGGAGATGGCCAGAACCAGGGCGACGATGAACAAGATGACCGAGGCGGCCGCGGCGATCCCGAAGTTCTGGCGCTTGGTTCCTTCCGAAACCAGGAAGCTGGCCATCGTGGTGGTGGCGTTGGCCGGTCCGCCGCCGGTGAGGATCCAGACCATGTCGAAGAGCTGCAGCGAGCCGATCATGGACAAGAAGCCCCAGGTGCGCAGGGTGGGGCCCAGCAGCGGGATGGTGATCTTGCGCTGGATCTGCCACCAGGAGGCGCCGTCGATTTCCGCCGCTTCGTAGAGCTCGGACGGCACCCCCTGCAGCCCGGCAAGGAACAGGATCACCGCCAGGCCAAGGTACTTCCAGGTCAGCACTGCCAGCACGGTCCACAAAGCGAGTTCCGGCGTGCCCAGCCAGCCCTGGGCCGGCCCCTGGATTCCCAGCTTGGACAAGATGGTGTCGATCACCCCGTACTGCGGCTGCAGCAGCTGGAACCAGACCACCCCGGCGATGACTTCGGACAGCACGTAGGGCACGAAGATGATGGTGCGCAGCAGGGACTGGATCTTCATCTTCCGGTTCAGCAGCAGGGCGATGCCCAGGCCGATCGGCAGCTGCAGGGCGATGGAGCCGCCGATGATGACCAGGTTATGGACCAGGGCATCGGTGAACACCTCGTTGCCCAGCACCCGGACGTAATTCTTGAAGCCCACGAAGTCCACCAGCGGGCCGAAGCCCTTCCAGTTGTACATCGAGAAGCGCACGGCCTGGATGATGGGGACCAGCATGAAGACCGCGATCAGCAGCAATGCCGGGCTGACGAAGAACAGGATCTCCAGGTTCTTGCGCCGCTGCGCGGGCTTGCGCGTGCGCTTGGCACCGGCAGGCGGCAGTCCGCTTGGCGTGGAACGCCGCCTTTCGGAAAGCCCTGGGCCACCGCTGGCTGGCGGACTGGCTGCGTAGGTTACTTCTGGGGCCACGGCGTGGATCACTTCTCCAGGTCAGCGGCATCTTGGCTGGCGTCGACGATCTTCTGCGCGTCGGATTTGCCGGCGAAGAGCAGGGCGATCTCGTCGTTCATGGCCCCGCCAATGGAGGCACCGAACGAGGTGTCGAAGTACAGCTGGAAATATGGCGCCTTGTCGCGCACGTCCATCAGCGAAGCCAATGCCGGATCCGAGATCGCGTCCTTGGCCGCCGGGTTGGTCGGCAGGCCCATGTCCAGCTCGGCGAAACCGCGCTGGACCTCGTCGGAGAGCATGTGCTTCACGAAGTCCACCGCCGCGTCGGGGGCGCCTTCGGAAACTGCCCAGGCGTCGCCTCCGCCAAGCTGCGCGGCCGGGTCGCCCTGGCCGCCCTCAATGGCAGGGAAGGGGAACCATCCGGCGTCTTCCCCCATGCCAGTGCCGTCTTCGGTCAGGCCCTGCATGACCCCTGGCTCCCAGTGGCCAGCCAATTCCATGGCTACCTTTCCGGTGGCCAGCAGGCCCGAAGCGGAGGTGGGGCCGGACTGCGCCGGGGTAGAGAGGAAGCCCGGGTTGAATGGCTCGGATTTGATCAGCTGGTCCACGTCTTCCCCGGCCTTGGTGAAGCACTGGTCGCTGAAATCGAGATTGGCGACCGAATCGGCCAGGGTCTGCTGGGAGCATTCGCGCACTGCCGCGTAGTACCAGTAGTGGGCTGCCGGCCATTTGTCGCCGGCGCCGATGGAAATCGGGTCGATGCCTGCCTGCTTCAGCTTCCCGGTGGCCGCAATCAGTTCATCGAAGGTCTGCGGGGCCGAGTCGATGCCCGCTTCCTTGAACAGCGCCTTGTTGTACCAGAACCCCGCGCCGCCCAGCGAGAACGGCAAGGCGTAGGTCTTGCCATCGAGCTGCCAGCCGCCGGCGTTCTCGCCGAGGAAGGCGATTTCCTCGGAGGCCGCCTCGGTCAGGTCCTTGGTCAGCCCGGCGGCCACGTGGGCTGCGAGCTCCCCGCCACCACGTTCCATGTAGACATCCGGGGCGTCGCCGCTCTGGAAGGCCGCATCGAGCTTGGTGAGCATGTCCTCGTGCTGCATGGCGCTGACTTCGACCTCCACCCCTTCATGGGCGGCTTCGAAGTCGGCTGCAACCTGTTCGTAGTAGGCCTTGCCGTCGCCGTTATTGGAGTTGTGCCACCAGGTGATGGTGGTGGTTCCGTCTGCCGACGTCCCTTCCTGGCCTGCATCGGCGGCGCAGCCGGTGGCCAGCAGGGCAGTCGTGGCGGCCAGCGCCAGAATCTGCGCACCTCGGATCTTGGATAACATGCTCGTGCTCCTCAGCTGTGATGAAGACCTGCCGGCATCGGACGGCAGGCAATTGGCTCCACCAAGAATTGCACCGTGACGCAGGTCATGTCAATCGTTTTCGATAACGTTTTCGAAATCCATTGCGAAAACGTTGTCGAAAGATCCGCAATCGGTCGTCATGCCCCCGTGAAGTCACGGAATTCCGGAGTATTTTGCGCTACTGTTAGTGAAGTGATGACCCCTCAGACCGGAATCCCCGGGATCGCCAATGCCCAGCAGCCGCAGATCCCCGGCGAGCCTTCCAGCGCACGCGTGACCATCAACGACGTCGCGCGCGCCGCGCAGGTCTCCGTCTCCACCGTCTCGAAGGTCGTCAACGGCCGCTACGGGGTCGCCCCGGCCACCATCGCCAAGGTCCACCAGGTCATCAGCGAACTGGGCTACGAGACCTCGCTGGTCGCCTCCTCGCTGCGCAGCACCCGCACCAACATCATCGGCATCCTGGTGGCGGAGTTCGAGCCCTTCTCGCTGGGCCTGCTCAACGGCATCTCCGCGACCCTGCGCGGAACCCAATACGATTTGATGGCCTACGCGGGCAACCTTTCCCCCGAAGGGCATGCCGGCTGGGAACGCCGCTCCCTGTCCCGCTTGGGCGGAACGCTGATCGACGGCGCCATCATCGTCACCCCCACCGTGGAAGTCCCGCACAGCTCGGTGCCGGTCGTCGCCATTGACCCGCATGCCGGTCCGGAAATGCCGATCGCCATCGACGTGGACAACCGTTCCGGGGCCTATACGGCCACCCGGCACCTGCTGGATCTGGGCCATCGCCGCATCGGGCACATCCGCGGGCGCGGGGACCTGGCTTCCGCGCACCTGCGCGAGCAGGGCTACCGCCAAGCGCTGGAAGAGGCCGGCGTGGAATTCGATGGGCAGCTGTCGCACGATGGCGATTACCAGCATGATGCCGCGGTGCAGGCCGCCCATGACCTGCTGGACCTGCCCCAGCCGCCCACGGCGATCTTCGCGGCCAATGACCTCTCGGCCCTGGCCGCCTTGCAGGTGGCCGGCGAGCGCGGGCTGCAGGTTCCCGGCGATCTTTCGATCATCGGCTTCGATGACATCCCGGCCGCGGCACAGTCCTCTCCCCCGCTGAGCACCGTGCGCCAGCCGCTGCATGAGATGGGCGCCCAGGCGGTGAGCATGCTGCTGGGCCTGCTTGCGGGCGAGGACGTCCGCTCCCCCGGCCACCTGCCTGCCGTGCTCGTCCCGCGCGAGACCACGGGCCCCGCGCGCAGCAGCTAGCCGGGAAAAGCAGAGCACCCCGCCGCGCACCGGGAATTCTCCGGTGGGCAACGAGGTGCTGTGCAGGGAATCGCTTGCCGGCTACAGGCCCAGCTCGTTCTTGCCGTAGGCGAACAGGTACGGAACGCCGGCTTCTTCTTCGATGCGTTCCTTGGCTCCGGTGTCGCGGTCAACGATCACGGCCACGGCAATCACGTTGCCGCCGGCCTTGCGCACGCCCTCGACAGCGGTCAGCGCCGAACCGCCGGTGGTGGAAGTATCCTCGAGCACGATGACATCGCGGCCTTCGACGCTTGGGCCCTCGACCTGGCGGCCCATGCCGTAGGACTTCTGCGCCTTGCGGACCACGAAAGCGTCGATGGCGCGGCCCTTGGCCCGGGCGGTGTGCATGATGGCGGTGCCTACCGGGTCAGCGCCCATGGTCAAGCCGCCCACATTGCTGAATTCCAGCTTGGCCTCGTCCAGCAAGCCAAGCATGACTTCGCCAACCAAGCCCGAGGCTTCCTGGTGCAGGGTTACACGGCGCAGATCGATGTAGTAATCAGCTTCCTTGCCCGAGGACAAGGTGACCTTGCCGCGCACAATGGCTAGTTCTTGGATCAGTTCTTTTAGTCGCTCACGGGCGCTGGTTTCGCTCATACCCTCGATTCTAGTCGGCATCATGGCTAGGCTGATTCCATGAACGCAAAACGCCCCTTGGGTTACTGGCTGAAATTGGTGGATTCGCTGATTGACGAGCAGTTTGCAGCGACTTTGGAAGAGCACGGTGTGACACGCAGGCAATGGCAGGTGCTCAACCTGCTGGAGCAGCAACCTGCCACCGAGGCGCAATTGGACGCCGGGCTTTCCCCGTTCTTCGCCTCGCCGGATGAACCGCAATCATTGACAGAGCACCTTGCCGAGTTGATCGAATCCGGCTGGGTTACGGCAATCAACGGCGAGTATTCCATCACCGATCGGGGCCACACCTCGTTGCTCAAGCTCAGTGAGCTCGTGGAAAAGATCCGCACCCAGTTCGGCCAGGATCTGGACGGTTCCGAATATGACGCGGTGGTCGAAGCCTTGGAGAAGATCGCGCGCAATCTCGGCTGGGACCCGGACCAGGATTCCGAATAGCCCCTCCGGGATTTGTTGAGAACAGATTAACTTTCGTTCCCAGCCTGTGCAGCGGTACCGCACGGCGAGGGCTCATGCCTAGGATTAGAAGCATGCGTGAACTGCAAGCAAAGATCATTGAAGAGCTGGGCGTGCGCCCGGAAATCGACGCGGCCGACGAAATTCGCCGTCGTATCGACTTCCTCAAGGACTATCTGGCCGCTACCGGTGCCCGGGGTTTCGTGCTGGGCATCTCCGGCGGCATCGATTCGACGCTGGCTGGCCGCTTGGCCCAGTTGGCCGTCGAAGAGGTGCGCGAATCCGGCGGCGAGGCGCGCTTCGTGTCGGTGCGCCTGCCGCATGGCGTGCAGAAGGATGCGGCCGATGCGGAAGCGGCCATGAATTTCGTGGCTGCCGACGAGCAGTTCGAGGTGAACATCCAAAAGCCTGTCGCCGCTTTCGATGAAGCCCTGGCCGATGCGGGCCACCTGGCGCTGAGCGATTTCAACCGCGGAAACCTCAAGGCCCGCACCCGGATGATCATGCAGTACGCCATGGCCGGGGACCGCGGGATGCTGGTCCTGGGCACCGATCACGCGGCCGAATCGATCACCGGCTTCTTCACCAAGTTCGGCGATGGCGGAGCGGACCTCCTGCCCCTGGCCGGGCTGAATAAGCGCCAGAACCAGGCACTGCTGCGCGAGCTGCAGGCTCCTGAGCTGCTGTGGGCCAAGGAGCCTACCGCGGACCTGCTGGACGGCCAGCCGCTGCGCGCAGATGAAGAGGAACTTGGCCTGACCTATCCGCAGATTGATGACTACCTCGAAGGCCGCGAGATTGACCCTGCGGCAGCCGAGGTCATCGAAAGGCGCTTCGTGGGATCCCGGCACAAGCGCACCGTACCGGCCACCTACTGGGACAAATGGTGGCGCGCTTAAGGATTACCCCAAGCCGGTGATTTCCTTCAGCGCCTGGACATGTTGCGCAAAGGCCTCCTGCCCAGCTGAAGTCAGCTTCGCCCAGGTACGAGGCCTTTTGCCCACATACCCTTTCTTGATCTGCACGTAACCGCCGGCTTCCAGTGCGCTCAGATGCCGGGAAAGCACCGAATCCGAAATGCCGATGGCTTCTTTCAAGGATTTGAAATCGGCTTCGTCCACGGCTTGCAAGGAGCCCATCAGTGAAAGCCGTACCGGGTTGGAGAAGTCGTCGTTGAGCCGTTCGCGAGCATGGGCATTCACTTGCGCACCATCGCAATTCCGGTCAGGAACAACGGCGCGGCAACGATAATCCAGATCAACGCGATGGCGCCCCAGCCCATGGGTCCCGCCCCGAGCAAGGCCACTGCCACCGCGTAAAGCACCATGCTCGCAATGAACCCCCGAAGATACATCTTGGAATGCCCGCGCGGCAGCGAGCGGTAGAGCTTCCCGTAAGCCAAGGACATTGCTGCAACGGATACGCAGAACAACGCCATGATGACGATGAAGCCGATAAAATCCGCATCGGGACGAAAGACCTGCAGCAGTGCGGCCAGGCCGCCCATGAGCACTCCCAAGATGATGCAATAGGTGCCCAGCAATTTGGCTCCGTACCCGGCGGCACGCTGCATTCCCTGCCGCGCCGACCCCAGGGCGGCCAGTTGCTCTTCAGGGCTCATTTTCTTGCCGGAACTCATTTGCTGGCCGCCTTGCGAGCCTTCTGCTGGCGCTGTGCGTAGACGGACGTCATGGTCATGCAAATTGCCATGAAGAAGCCCATGCCAATGAAGATCAGGGAGTTGTTGCCCGTGGCATAGGCGGTCATGGCCATTGCCGCGAAGGCCAGACCTGCCGCAACGGTGATGATGGTGTACCAGGTGCTGAATGGCATCTTCATTGTCCTGCTCCTTTGGCTTTGATCTTCCGGGTTCCCCAACCATAACAAGTACTTTCCACTTTGGAAAGTACTTGTTATGAATTAGCTGGAAAGATTCCAACGGACGGATGCCCCGGCTACACGAAGGCACTGACTCCGGTCAGGGCACGTCCCACAATCAGCGAATTGATTTCATAGGTGCCTTCATAGGTATGGAGAATCTCGACATCGCAGAAGACCTTGGCCATTTCGAAATCGCTCACAATGCCATTGCCGCCAAGCATCGCTCGGCCCAAGGCGGCCGAATCCCGCGCCAGGCGGGTGGCAGTCGACTTCGCCATTGCCGCATCCACCATGTGCAATTCCGCGCGCTCTTGCTTGCGGGCAATATCGCCCATCATGGAAAGGCAGGCGCTCAGGTTGCCTGCAATTTCGGCCAGGGGCTGCTGAATCAACTGGAAAGCGGCCAGCGGCTGCCCGAACTGCTGGCGCTGCGCGACGTACTCGCTGCAGATGTCGAGCGTTGCCATCATCGCGCCGACAGCCTGCCACCCCACCCACGCGCGAGATTGCATCAATAGCTGGTTTGCCGCAGCGAAGCTGGTCACCCCTGGAAGCTTATTCGCGACGGGAATCCGCACATTCTCCAGCCGAATATCCGCATTCTGCATGCTGCGCAGCCCGATCTTGTGTTCGATCTTGGAGGCGCTATATCCAGGGCGGTCCGCTTCAACGAGGTAGGCCCCGACCTGCGAAGTTTCCTCGTCCTTGGCCCAGACCAGCGCGAAATCGCTGAAGGTGCCCATGCCGATCCACCGCTTGGCCCCGTTCAGAACGTACTGGTCACCGTCGCGCTGCGCGGTGCTCCGTATGCCGCCGGCGATATCCGATCCATGTTCCGGTTCGGTCAGCGCAAATGCGCCGTAGGCTTCAAAGCCGGCGAGCTTGCCCAGCCACTGCGCGCGCTGCTCTTCCGACCCCAATTCGCGGATCATCCCGAGCACCAGTTCGTTGTGGATGCCGACCACGGATGAGATTGAAATATCGGCGCGGGCGAGTTCTGCATGGATCAGCCCCCGCAGCAAATGCGAGCTGTCCCCCAGCTGCAATCCGCCCAGTCCGAGTTCGGCCAGTTTTCCGATCAGCTCGGTCGGAAATTCTTCGCGGTTCCAATAGCCAACGGACTGCTTGCGCACCTGATGCTGCGCTACCTGCCTGATTCCAAGCAGTCGCTGCCGTTCGGTTCCACTTAGTTCTCCGGCCACATTCAAGAGGTCCATCCGGGGATTCCTTCCAAACCATAGGATGTCCAAGTATATTGTTGGACTAAGTCTTCTTTTGGGGGTATGCACATGACTTCTCCGCTCTCACGCGATCCAATCGCGCAAGCCAGGGAACAATGGATTTCCCATGGATGGTCAGCCGAGGCCGACTCCATGGCCGCAATTACCGCGGTGATGCGCACGGCATCGATTTACCTGCAGCGAGCCGATGCCATCCTCAAGCCGCACGGGCTGACCTTTGCGCGATTCGAAGTACTCGCCTTGCTCGGTTTCTCCAAGCGCGGCTCCCTGCCCATGAGCCAGGCCAGCCAGCTCCTGCAGGTCCACGCCACCAGCCTGACCAACTCGGTAGACCGCCTGGAAGCCACCGGTTTGGTGCGGCGCATCCCGCACCCGACCGACGGCCGCACCCGCCTTTTGGAACTCACGGCCGCAGGCCAGCAAGTGCTGCCTGCGGCCCGCGGCGATCTGAACGAAAAGCTCTTTGCCCAGAGCGATCTCTCCGGCACCGACGCCACCGAGATTTTCGAGATCCTGGCCCGATTCCGCAAGGCCTCCGGGGACTTCCTATAGCGATCCGTCGCGGATCGCGTTGATAATCCCGGAAAAATCGGTTCCCGCATCGCCCTCATCGCTGAACTTGCGGTACAGCGCTGCGGCCAGGGAGCCGAGCTGGGCATCGGTACTCGTATGCTCCAGCGCGCTAGCTGCCAGGCCGAGGTCCTTGGCCATCAGCGCTGCGGCAAATCCTGGCTGGTAATCGCGATTGGCAGGGGAAGCAGGCACAGGTCCGGGCACCGGGCAATTGGTGGTGACCGACCAGCATTGCCCCGACGCGGAGGAAATGACATCGAAGAGCGCCTGGTGCTCCAAGCCCAGCCGTTCTCCGAGCACGAAGGCCTCGGCAGCGCCAATCATCGAGATGCCCAGCAGCATGTTGTTGCAGACCTTGGCGGCCTGGCCTGCGCCGTACCCGCCGCAGTGCACGATCCGCTTGCCCATGTGCTCCAGCAGCGGGGTGATCTCTCCGAGATCTTCGGCTTGCGCACCGAGCATGAACGTCAAAGTCCCCGCTTCTGCCCCGACCACGCCCCCGGATACCGGAGCGTCGGCGCTTCGATGCCCCGCGGCGACCGCAAGCTGCGCCGCTTCACGGGCCTGCGCTACGTCGATTGTGGAGCACTCCAGGAACAGCGTATTGGGCTTGGCGCTATCGAGCAGGTATTCGCGGTAGGCATCGAGCACGTGCTTGCCCGAAGGGAACATCGTGATGACGATGTCCACGCCGGCGGCCGCCTCGGCTCCGGTAGCCACAGTGCCGATGCCTGCCTCTTGGGCGGCCTGCACCGCGCCAGGAACCACGTCGAAGCCCTTGATCCGGTAGCCTGCCTTGTGCAGGTTGATGGCCATGGGCAATCCCATATGGCCCATGCCCAGGAATCCGATAACTGGTTTTGCGTTCATGAGTGGCTCTTTTCCGCTAGATCTTCACCGAGCAGTGCGAAAGTTAGTTCTGCCCCGAACAGGGGCTCCAAATGCCGTTGCGTGCGCTGGCCCGGGCTTAGCCCCGGGACTGCTTCCGTCCATTGCGCAGTGCGGTCCTTGTCGATGACTGCGGCGCGAATCCCCTCGGCGAAATCGGGGTCATCAAGCCGGTGAACGGCAGCCCGATACTCTCGTTGCAGGTCTGTTCTCAAATCCGATCCAGCCAGGTGGATCAGTTCTTCGGCCAAGCGCACCGAGCTCGGGCAGGCGGCGCCCAATGCCTTCAACGCCTCTTGGGCTTGCGGGCAGTCGTGCAGCTCCAGTGCACGCATGACCGCTGGGGTGCTTGCCTCGCCAAAGGCCTGTACCCATTCTTCGTGCAGGAAGCCAGGATCCGGAGTCTCGGCATAGCTGGCCAGCACCGACGCGGCCGGCTGGGCCTCGAGGTCTGCGAGCACGTCGGGGATCCGGGCCTTGGGCACATACGAGTCGGCCAGGCCCAAAGCGATGGTGTCGGCCGCGCTGAATTTCATTCCAGTCAATGCCGCCAATCGTCCGGCCGCATGCGGGGCACGCGCCAGCAAATGCGTTCCGCCTACGTCCGGGAAGAATCCGATACCGACTTCCGGCATGCCGCAACGGCTGGTTTCGGTAACTATGCGATGGCTGCCATGCGCCGAGATGCCGATGCCACCGCCTAGTACGATTCCGTCCATGAGCGCAATGTACGGCTTGGGGTACTCGTCGATCAGGACGTTGAGCTGGTATTCAATGCGCCAGAAGTCAGCCGAAGCACCGCTGCGGTCCAAGATATCCCGGTAGATCGCCACGATATCCCCGCCGGCGCACAGGCCGCGCTCCCCTGCGCCCATAACCGCTACCTGGGCGATATCCGGGTCATCGCGCCATTCCAGCAGCACGTCGAGGAAGTCGCGGCACATGTCCGCGTTGAGGGCGTTCAGGGCCTTCGGCCGGTTCAGCGTAATGAGCCCCAGGTGCCCCCGGCGTTCGGTCAGAATCTCAGGCAACAGACTCTCCTTTGAGTGATTGAGGTCACCTACTAGTGTCGAATATACTCGGACTTCCAACTAAATTGAAGTGGCACAAGACAGCAAACTTGATAGGTTGAACTAGTGAAGATTGCAACCTGGAATGTGAACTCGCTGCGAGCCCGCGCCGACCGTGTTGAGGACTGGCTGCGACGTACCGATGTAGATGTCCTGGCTATCCAGGAAACTAAGTGCAAAGACGACAATTTCCCCTGGGAACTGTTCGAGAACAACGATTATGAGGTAGCGCACTTCGGAGTCAACCAGTGGAATGGCGTTGCCATCGCTTCTCGCGTTGGCCTCGAGGATGTTGAGCGCACCTTCCCCGGGCAGCCGGAATTCGGCAAGGCCGGCAAGAATCCGATCCAGGAGCCTCGCGCCATCGCGGCAACCTGTGGCGGAGTGCGTGTCTGGAGCCTGTATGTACCCAACGGACGCGCGTTGGATGATGAGCACATGGGCTACAAGCTGAACTGGCTGGATGTGCTCAAGCAGGAATCCGCCCGATGGCTGGCGGAAAACCCCGAGGCGCAGATTGCCTTGATGGGCGATTGGAACATCGCGCCAAAGGACGAAGACGTGTGGGATATCGACTTCTTCCTCGAGAACAAGTTGACCCACGTCTCGGCGCCAGAGCGCGCCTCCTTCGCTGCCTTCGAGGAGCTGGGCTTCACCGATGTCGTGCGCCCGCACACCGAAGGCGAATACACCTACTGGGATTACACGCAGTTGCGTTTCCCGAAGGGCGAAGGCATGCGCATCGATTTCTCGCTCACCTCGCCTGCGCTCACCGCACGCGTAACCGGCGCAAGCATTGACCGCGAAGAACGCAAGGGCAAGGGCGCCAGCGACCACGCCCCGGTCATCGTGGAGCTGGCCGACTAGTCATGGCGGCAAAGATGATTGGGCCCGCCGCAGAGCTGACCGCAGCTACAGCGCACCTGCGCGTCTACGAGCCGCTGGATGCTTTCGAGGATTGGGCCCAGTCCATCATCCTGCGTACCCCGCGGCGCACCGCGGAGCAGTGGGATGACTTCGAGAACGAGCGGCTGTGGAGCCGCACCCTGCGCCATGTCTCCGACCCGTTCCCGCATAATGAGCCGGAATTCTTCCGCAGCGTGAAGTCCTTGGACTACCAAGGGGCCGAGCACACGCGCTATTGCCCGGGGCAATTGCAGGCACGCAGCCTGCTCGCTGCCGAACAAGCCGAAGAAGCCATGCGGGCCGAGGTTTTCGACCTGCTGGTACCGCCGGCAGCGCGGCAAGCTAACGCACAACGCGTTGATGCCGACCGCCTGGCCAATGACCTGACCCATCTGCACACGAGGACCTCTTCATGGGGCATCCCGCTGGGCTGGTTTGCCCTCTTCCGCGAGGACGACGAGCACGAGCTGGTTCACAGCGGTGAGCAGCTGAAGACGGTTCGCATGTACGCCACTTTCGAACAGGCCATTGACCGCCTGGCTTGGGCAGTCCAAGCGCTGGCATCCCATGCGCCGCAGTCGCAGCTCTTCGAGGAGCTGGGCAGCCTTGGCGGATGGCTGGAATCCTTCGACAACAGATCGGTCATTGAACTGGATTATGGCCTGTTGGCAGAAATTGTGTGGCCCGATGATTCCGCGAACGACTTGATGCACGGCATTCAGGCGTTGGAAGACGAGGACATGACTAGCGCCGCCGCCGCATACCGCCGGCTGAGCAATCGCTGGATTGGTCCGCGGCATCTTGGCCGCGCGAACTAACTGCCCCTGGATACAGCAAAAGCCCCGGAATCCGGAGCTTCTGTTTAGTGTGCGACCCTGACGGGACTTGAACCCGCGACCTCCGCCGTGACAGGGCGGCGCGCTAACCAACTGCGCTACAGGGCCTAGTGCTTTGAATAAATTCAAGTCACACAGTAAAACCCCCGGGATAAACCGAGGGCCTGCGTGGCTCCGACCGGCGTCGATCCGGTGACCTTTCGATTTTCAGTCGAACGCTCTACCAACTGAGCTACAGAGCCTGGTACCACTAAGTGGACACCAAATCTACTATTGAAATAGTAAATTGAGCGACCCTGACGGGACTTGAACCCGCGACCTCCGCCGTGACAGGGCGGCGCGCTAACCAACTGCGCTACAGGGCCTTGCTTTCGCAAGCCAATGGATTTCTCCATCTGACAACCACATAATGGTTGTTTGTACCCCCAACGGGATTCGAACCCGTGCCGCTGCCGTGAAAGGGCAGTGTCCTAGGCCGCTAGACGATGGGGGCCTAAGTTGTTCGCTTCGGTTTCTTGCTTCTCCGTAGCGGACTCCAATAACTATACGCAGTGTTTTTTGCTTTTGCAAAATCGGCACCTGGACGAGTTTCACCCATGCCAAATCGGGTGCGCGGGCCTAGTCTGGAAGCATGCTTTTTGAGATGGATGACGACGAATTCCAGACCCTGGTCGAGCAGGCCATCGACGCCATTCCGGAGGCTGCATTCGCCATGATGGACAACGTCATTTTCTTCATCGAAGACGAGTATGAGCCGCTTCCAGGAGAATCAGAAAACCCTGAAATTCTGGGGTTATACGAGGGCATTGCACTCACGGAACGGGACCTGGACTGGGGCACGGGCGCACTTCCCGACCGCATAACGATCTTCAAGAATCCGACGCTTCGAGCCTGCGAAACACGTGAAGATGTAGTGCGGGAAATTGGGATTACAGTGATGCACGAAGTGGCCCATCACTTCGGAATCGACGACGCGAAATTGCACGATTTAGGGTGGTCATAGCCCCAAATCCGCAGAATCTTCTTTTGAGATCTGCCTCACAAAAATACTCGAATGCAGTGGTCGAGTCGAGGTCGAAAGAGACCCAAAGCACAGGCATGGCGCTTGGAATCGCCATCCGGGTCCAGTCGACCGGCGGGCAAGCCGCCCAAAAGCCGGCTCTCAACGATTCGCGCGCCGGTCGGTTTCCCGTTGCCCCGCTGGCGGCTGCTTTATCCGGGCGTGATCAGGTGCAGCCAGCCGGAGGAACCTGGCATGCCCCTTGCCCTTGTCCACCCAGCGACTCTGGGCCCCTCCGCCACCAAGGGCAGCGAGGTGATCCCGATTGGGAGCACGGCACCGCACCCCCTCAAAAGGATTTCGCCATTGGAGCCGGCGCCTCCGAGGCAGACCCAGCGAAGCAGAGCTTTGCGCCCTCCCGGAGTACCTTTCCCTTTTAAAGGCAAACCTTCTTGCAGCCGCACATTCCCCTCCGGCACGTTACCCAAGCTTCATGACAATCGATACCTTGGTAACGAGGCGAGATATATGTCTGAGTAATTTCCCAGCCACTCTTGATCAGCCACACAGATCCCAAATGCCACTATCTTCGCAGATCACCGCCGAATACCCAGGCGAATTACACGAATGGGATTCATGTGACTGATGTGAACAGTGTTGCCAAGCGTGTCTTAATTGGCCTAATGTGCTATTTGGAGTCTTATCCGAATCGTGACCTACTCATCGGTGAAGGTCACGACTCACGCACTCCGCGTCATCCAAGTACTTAGTGAGGAACGATATGGCTACTCGCCACACGCTCGGTGTTGCTGCAAGCACCCTAGCCCTAGCGGTGTCCTGCATTGCAGGCGCTTTGCCCGCTTCCGCATCTACTTCAGCTCTGCTTCCTCAGTCTGTGGCCATCGCTGCCGCACCTAGCGCTTCCGCGCTACCTTCGGACGCAGAGGTCCAGGACGCAAAGAAGGATAAGGCTTCGACGAACGCGATGATCGCGCGCATCGAAGCTTCCCTGGCTTCCAGCCGCGCCGAACTGAAGCGCGTTGAAACTGAGGCCGCTCAGGCTCAGGAATCCCTGCTCACCGCCGGCGAAGAGCGCGATCTGCGCACCGCTGCGGCCGAGAAGGCTGTAGAACAGCTCGAGTACGCAAAGACTTACCTGGAGCAGAGCCGCAACGATCTGGGTGCTATCGCTTCGGATATCTACCGCAATGGCGCAGGCACCTCGACCCTGAGCCTGCTCCTTGATGACAACCAGGAAGGCGACCTGTTCTACAAGGCCGCTACCATCGACGCGTTGAGCGAACAGAAGGTCCAGTCCGTCAACACCGCCACCGAGGCCGAAGGCCTCGTTTCGGCTTGGCAGGAATATGCTGATGCGGCACAGAACGCCGCCGAAGAAGCTGCAGCCAACTATGACGCAGCCGCAGCGACCGCGAACAGCACCCTGTCCACCTACGAAGCAGCTATCTCACCTGAGAAGCAGCTGCGCGATGACTTGATCGGCCACCTCGCTACCTTGAAGCAGAAGGAAGAGGCCGAGGTTCGCCAGGCGGTTGAAGAGCGCGAAACGCAGGAGCAGGAAAAAGCTCTCGCGGACGCCATCGCCGAAGAGGAAACCGCCAAGGTTCCCGAAACGAAGCAAGACTCCGTTCAGCCGCTCTCGGTTGAAAAGCCACGTGAGCTGGAGCAGGCCGAACCTGAAGAGGAAACGGTCGAGTCGGAGCCTGAGAAGGTTGAAGAGGAACCGGAAGCTGTCGAGCCTCCCGTAGCGCCGAAGCCGGAGCCAACTAAAAAGGCCGAGCCAAAGCCGGAACCGACCAAAAAGGCCGAGCCAAAGCCGGAACCGACCAAAAAGGCCGAGCCGAAGCCGGAGCCAACCAAGAAGGCCGAGCCGAAGCCAGAGCCAACCAAGAAGGCCGAGCCAAAGCCAACCAAGAAGGCCGAACCGAAGCCGGAACCCACCAAAAAGGCCGAGCCGAAGCCGAAGACTACCCCGAAGCCGGCACCCAAGCCTGAGCCAAAGCCGGAGCCCAAGCCGAAGGTCACCCCGAAGCCAGCGCCTAAGCCTGAGCCAAAGCCGGAACCTAAGCCGGAGCCGAAGCCTGAAGTCGCGCCGCAGTCCGGCAGCAACTACTCAGCAGCGTTTTCCTGGGCCTTGAAGACCGCGGATGATCCCAGCAAGTACTACGTTTACGGTGCCAACGGTCCCGATGCTTTCGACTGCTCGAGCTTCTCGCAGCGAGCTTTCGGCAAATCCGGCATCAGCCTGCCACGTACTTCGTCCCAGCAGTTCGCTAGCGCCCCGCAGTACGTGTCGCTGAGCAACCTGCGCCCAGGTGACCTGGTGTTCTCGTCTTCCAACGGCGGTTCCTCGTTCTACCACGTAGCTATCTACATCGGCAACGGCCAGGTCGTCCACGCTCGCAACCCGAACGCCGGCATCTCGGTGACTCCACTGAGCTACGTCAACAACCTCTACCCGAAGGCAGCCCGCTACTAAGCGCCACCCCTCGAGCACGAAGGCCGCACACCCTTTTGGGTGTGCGGCCTTCCTGCATTCTGGCTACAGGCGTGCGGTCACTGCTCCTGCGCCCGCGTATCGAAGTCCTTGCGGTTCTCCAGGCGAGGGTCATCCGAGTCCGGCACGACCATCACCGGGCCCTTGGAGTGGTGCAAGACGCCCTGCGAGGTTGAGCCAAGCAGCATCCCGGTAAAGCCGCCGCGGCCCCGCGAGCCGGTGACGGTCAGTACCGCATGCTCGGATTCGCGGATCAGCACCTCGACGGGAGGCCCGGAGACCACATCGGTTTCCATCTTCAGCGACGGATAGTGCGACTTCAGCCATTTGGAGCCCACACTCATCTGGTAGCGCACATCTTCCAGCACGGCTTCCTGGTCAACGGTCGCCGGCATCCATGCCAGCGCCGCCCCCACCGGCGGCACCGCGCAGATCAGGCGCAGCGTCAGGTCGCTGGCGATGGCCGCGTCCGCGGCCGCCAGCACCGCTGAACGCGCGCGGTCTGAACCGTCAACGCCGACCACGATGCAGTTGCGGTTCGACGCCGCGGCGGCACCGGCCTCTTCCTGCTCCTTGGCCATGGCCAGCGGAACCACGACGGTCGGGCACTTGGAGTGCGCGGGCAGTGCCGAGGACACCGAGCCGAGCAGGCGGCCAACGAAGCCACCGCGGCCACGGGTTCCGACCACTACCAATTCGGCGTCCTGGCTCAGGTCCAGCAGCACGCCGGACGGGTCGCCGGATTCGATATAGGTGCGGATGGCCGCCGTGCTGCCTTCAAGCTCTGCGCGCGCCTGGCGCACAATGTCCTCGGCTCCCCCGCGGATCAGGTCGTCATCCAGGGTCGAGTAGCCTGCGTCCATGGAGGACGCGGCGAACACCGGGATGGTGTAGGCGGACACGATATTCAACACGCTGCCGCGGCGTACCGCTTCGCGTTCGGCCCAGCGCAAAGCGCATCTGCTCTGCTGGGATCCGTCCACGCCAACGACAATTCCTTCAATCTTCTCTGCTGCGACTGGTGCTTCGTCACTCATCAGACTCGCTCCTCAACTACCTCAGATATAACGGGATGTGATTTCCCTTACCACCAATGTACTTGCTTCCGCAGTTCTAGGTGTGAGTTGGGTCTAAAGTTTTCGCGTACAGCCTACTGGACACTCGGATCGATATGAATCAGCGCCCGAAACGTCATAGAATTTTTCCATGTCCTCCTCCACACAAACCGCGTCCGGGAATGCTATGGCCGCGCGCATCGACCGATACTTCAAGATTTCGGAACGGCGTTCAACGTTCTCCACCGAAGTTCGCGGCGGCATCGCCACCTTCTTCGCGATGAGCTACATCGTCGTCCTCAACCCGCTGGTTCTTTCCGGTGCCGATTCCTCGGGCGGCGAGTTGGGCATCCAGCGCGTTGCCGCGGTGACCGCATTTGTCGCCGGCATCCTGACCATCCTGATGGGCATCTGGGCCCGCCACCCATTCGCCATGGCTACCGGCTTGGGCGTCAACGCCTTCGTCGCTATCACCGTGGCAACCAACCCGGAACTGACCTGGGCTGATGTCATGGGCCTGGTGCTCATTGCGGGTGTGGTCATGTTCGGCCTGGTGCTCACAGGGTTCCGGACCGCGGTGTTCAATGCGGTTCCAGCCGGATTGAAAACCGCCATCGTGGTGGGCATCGGCATGTTCATCGCACTGATCGGCCTGGTCAACGCCGGCTTCGTCCAGCGCCTCCCGGATGCCGCGAACACCACCGTTCCGGTGGGCCTGGGCTTCGACGGAGAGCTGATGGGCTGGCCGATCCTGGTCTTCGTTGTCGGCCTGCTGCTGACCATGGCCCTGGTGGTGCGCAAGGTCAAGGGCGCGATCCTGATCGGCATCGTCGTTTCTGCGATCCTTGCCAACATCCTCGAAGCCGTCTTCCACATCGGCGCGATGGAGACCAATACCTGGTCGCTGGTGGTTCCGTCGCTGCCGGAGTGGACCCTTCCGGACCTGTCGCTGATCGGCCAGGTCAGCGTGTTCGGCGCCTTCAGCAAGATCGGCGCCACTGCCGCTTCGCTGCTGGCCTTCGTCATCCTGCTCTCGATCTTCTTCGATGCCATGGGCACCATGGTGGGCTTGGCTTCGGAAGCTGGTTCCATGGACGAGAACGGGCAGATCCCCAACGTGGACAAGGTCCTGCTGGTGGATGCGGCCGGCGCGATCGTCGGCGGCGGCACCTCCAGCTCCTCGGCGCAGATCTTCGTGGAGTCCGGCGCCGGCATCGGCGAGGGCGCCCGTACCGGCCTGGCCTCGGTAGTCACCGGCCTGCTGATGATCGTCGCGATGTTCCTGAGCCCGCTGATCTACCTGGTGCCTTTCGAAGCCGTGGCGCCGGCACTGGTCGTGGTCGGTTTCATGATGATCACCCAGGTCTCCAAGATCGATTGGAACGACTGGGGCATCGCGCTGCCGGCCTTCCTGACCTTCACCCTGATGCCGTTCACCTACTCGATCGCCAATGGCATCGGTGCCGGCTTCATCTCCTACGTCTTCATCCGCGCCACGCAGGGCCGCGCCAAGGAAATCCACCCGCTGATGTGGGTTGTTTCCGCGGCTTTCGTGCTGTTCTTCGGCATCGGACTGATTGAGATGTGGGCCGGGGTCAAATAGCCCCGAAGCCCTCCAGGCGCCCCGTCATTGCTCCGGCGATGGCGGGGCGTTTTTTGCCTCCGTCCCGGCGGGCACTGGCTAGGATGGGCTCTATGAGCGATCAGCAGAACACCGCTGGGCAGTGGATCCAGGTGGCCGCAGGCTTGAAGAACCCCTCGATGCGCCGGCTTCTCGGGGCCGTATTGAGCGGGCACGGGGTACCCGAGCAGGCCAATAAGTCCGAACGCAAGGACTTGGAGCGCTGGGCCAGCATCGGGCTTCTGCGCCAAGAGGGGTCCGACTGGGCGCTGAACGACGAACTGCTGGAGAAGACCTTGGCTTCGGCCTCGGCCGCGAAGGCCGACCGCGTCGGGATCCGCCGCTTCTTCGACGAACACAAGCTGCATAGCCTCCCGGCGAAACCAGCGGACCGCCATGAAGTGCTGGTCTACCTGCGCAATGCGGTGATAGGAGCCGGGGACGAACTGCGCGAAGAGCAGCTCAATGAACGGCTGCGGGTATTCCACCCGGACGTCGCGCTGCTGCGCCGCTACATGGTTGACCACGGCCTGCTGCAGCGCGCAGCAGACGGGAGCGGATACCGGATGGGCCCCGGGAGCTAGCCGGTAATCGGCACGGCCCCGGTGGCGAAGCGCTGCACTGCCGCCCCGGAAACCAGCTGCGCCGGCAACGGCGCAGTGCGCAGGCTGCGTTCGAATGCAGGGCCGAGCTTGAGCGGTTCGTCGCTGGCCAGGAACACGATGTTCCCGTAGCGCCGGCCCTTGAGCATCGGCGGGTCGGCGATCATGGCCACATGCTCGAAGACCTCCAGCAGCGTCGCGGCTTCCGCCTTGGCGCCGGACAGGTCCGCGGTATCGCCGCAATTCATGATGTAGACGCCCCCGGCATCCAGCACGCGCTGGGCTTCGCGGGCGTAGTCCGCCGTGGTCAGCACGCGCGGGGTGGTGCTCCCGGCGAAGACATCGCGGATGATCACATCGCGGCTCGCATCGCTCAAGGTGGGCAGCACCTGGGCTGCGTCTCCCACGCGCAGGCGTACCAGCGGAGCGCGCGGAACCTCGAAGTGGACGCGCACCAGCTCGGCCAGCTTGGCATCCAGCTCCACCACGACCTGCCGGGCGTTTTCATAGCTGGCCGCGACCCAGCGGGCCATGGAGCAGCCACCTCCGCCAAGGTGGAGCACGCGCAGCTTGCGGGCGCGCCCGTCGTATTGCCCGGCCGGGAAACCGATGCCGAAGACCGGTTCCATCCAGCGCATGTACTCGAAATCGAGGTAGGCCGGGTCCTCCAGGTCCACATGGGAGGAGGGCACGCCGTTGACCTTCAGGATATAGCGGCTGGCGCCGTAGGGATCAGCTTCAATGATCGCCGTTCCGGTGTCGATCGGATACTCTCCGAGCATTGATTCCTTGGCATCCCTAGCCACGCGCGCGCACCATTCGTTGTTCGATTAAGCCATCCCAGCTGCCAGTCAGGGCTTCACTGGTTCCATCAGGCGTGAATCCCTGCTTCGCGAAGAAGGCCAGGGCCCTCTCGTTGCCTTGCAGGACCCAGACCAGGGCGTCGTGCTGTCCAAGGACAACATCGAAGAGGTGCTGGCCCAGTCCGGTACCGTAGTACTCTTCCAGGACATAGAGCATGCCCAATTCGACGTCTACTCCGGCATCCTGGTCTTCTTCGATCACCGGAGTTCCACCGGCTAGCCCGATGATGCGGCCATCGCGGTCTTCCGCGATGAAGAACTGCGCTCCGGATGCCAGCCCGCGTTCCCACCAGGCTGTCTGGCCATCAAGTTGGCCTTCATGGTGGGCGAAAAAGGACTCATCGCGAAGTGTGGCGTACGCTTCTCGCCAGGCTTGCAATTTCATTTGCAGCGCTGGGCGGACGTCTTGTTCAGTAGCCAGTCGGATTCGGTAGTCGTTCATTTGCGGCACTTCTCTAGCCTACGGCAGTGACTTCGCTATTTTCTTCCAACGCACCAAGGCCCCCTCCTACTAAAGTAGTATTGCGGACTGTCCAAATGCTTGAAAAAATATTCACGTAGTCGTAAACTTTTTGGCTCAAAGGGGGGTCGGACTTGAACCGGAATACAAAATACGCTGCCTTGACTGGTGGCCTTGTCGGTTCCCTGACCCTGACCATCAGCCTTTCCTCGACCTTCTGGGTGATTTTGCTCGGTTGCGTTCTCCTAGCCGCCGGCTTCAGCATTCTGGCCAGGTTCGAACGCTTCTGGGGCCCGGCCGAACCGGACCACTACTACTACATCGTTCCCATGCTGGTTGGCCCGGTAGTTGCGGGGCTGGTGCGCAATACCGGTTATGCCCTGTGGGTCGGCCCGCCGATGGGTCTTCTCTGCGGATTGGGCGTGTACTTCTTGATCCTGAAGTCGCCGCCGTTCAAGCACGATGAAGCCGGGGAACTCGAATTCGAGCGCCCCGAGCGCTATCCAACGCGCTAGAGGACTCGCGCTAGCGCGAACCCGTCCCACCCCTTGACGCCTATAGTCTGCAGCGCCGTGGCTGATACGCGCGGGTCATCGCGCAACCACCGCAAAGAGTCCTGGATTCCGCGAACATCGGCTTCTTGCGCCCCATGCCGGGATGGGTCATCCAAGACCGCGCCGCTGCGCACCACGTTGTCGAGCACCAGCACGGTGCCTGAATGCGCCAGCTCCAGTGCGCGTTCCAGGTAGGGCACGTTGTTGCGCTTATCGGCATCTATGAAGATCAGGTCAAATGGTGCAACGCGTTTGAAAATCAGCGAATCCATGGAACCCTGAGCGGCCCCCAACCGGATTTCAACACGTTCTGAAAGCCCTGCCCGCTGCAAGTTCTCACGCGCAATCGAGGCATGCAGGGGTTCAAATTCGCAGCTGATGACGGTACCAGCTGCACCGACGCCCCGGGCGAGCCAGCTGGTGGAGTAGCCTCCGAGGGTTCCGATCTCGAGGACCCTCCGGGCACCTGTGATCTCGGTGAGCAGCTGGAGGAACTTTCCCTGGGCAGGACTGACTTCAATCCGTGGAAGCCCGGCACTATGGGAATGCTCCCGGCCTGCCTCCAAGGCATCAACGCGCAACCCCAGCGCCTGTTCCAAATATTCATCGACGGCTGCGGCATGGTGCTCTGCAGAATGGTGGATCATGACGACATGTTCTCCTCACTATCCTCAATAGCCTTCTCCAGGCGTTGGATTTTGCCATCGAGCTCACCTTCGTAACCGGGCCGAATATCGGCTTTCAACACCAGCGATACGCGCGAACCGAATCGGCCAACGGCCATGGTGGCTTGCTTGACTACCTCCATGACTTCGTCCCATTCACCTTCGATCTCGGTGAACATGGAGCTGGTGCGATTGGGGAGGCCAGAATCGCGGACGATTTTCACCGCTTCGGCCACTGCATCGTGGACCGAACCGTTGGGGTTGTCGTTACTTGGGGCTACGGAGAAAGCTACAATCATGCTTCCACTGTCCCACTACGCCTTGTGCTTGTCATCCGCCTTGCAGGCAATATCTAGGCAGCTAGTCCGCTCGCCCTCAAGACGATGGCCGCCAGAGCACCGACGACAACGACGACAAGATAGGGTGCCTTGAAAGCCAGTGCGATAATCGCCGCCGCGAGCGCACCGATACGGGCGTCAATCACCAGTTCCTGCCCGGAGGTGAAGGCGTTGACCGTCACCAACGAGGCGAGCAACGCAATGGTCAGCGTGGCCGCGACATGGGACATGGTCGGCGAGTCCAGAACCTTGCGTGGCACAAAGTAGCCGCAGAGCTTGATTGCGTAGGCCATCAGGCAGGCTCCCAGAATCCACCAGCTCAATTCGCTCAAGGCTGGTCCTCCTCAATGCTTTCCAGATCGCCGTGCTCGGTCGCAGCCGGGGTCCGGCGGCCGGTGGCCACCGCGTAGATCGCAGCGCAGGCCGCGGTTACCAGAATCGGCAAGCCCGGCGCGGTGACCGGCACAGCCAGCGCGGTGAGGATTGCGGCCGCAATCGCGATCATGACCGGTTCAACTGACTTCAAGCGCGGCCAGAGCAAACCGATGAAGGCGGCGACCGCGGCGCCATCGAGCCCCCAAGCCGCGGGGTCCCCCATGCGTTCTCCGAGCAAGGCTCCGACGAGGGTGAACAGATTCCACAGGACGTAGACGCCCATCCCGGCGGTGAAGAAACCACGGCGCTTCTCGGCCAGGTCCGATTGCCCCAAGCTGACTGCGGTGGATTCATCGATGGTCACCTGGGCCATCCAGGGCACATGCCGTCCCAAAGGCCGCAATGCCTGCTTGATCTGCATCCCGTACACGGCATTGCGGATTCCCAGCAGCGAAGCGGCGGAGAACGCTGCCGAGGCAGCACCTCCGCCTGAGATCACGCCGATAAAGGCGAACTGCGATCCGCCGGTGAACATCAAGGCGCTCAAGGCAACGGTTTGCCACAGATCCAGTCCTGCAGCAATGGACAGGGCCCCGAAGGAAATGCCGTAGAGCCCGGTGGCGATCGCGATGGAAAGGCCCATCCTGGTCGCCGGAGTGAACCAGCTAGCGGACGTGGCGTGCATCGTACCTGACCTTGTAGACACCGCGCTTGACCTTTGCGTCGCCGATCTCGACGTGCTGCAGCTGGTTCAGGTGCTTCACGTGGGTGCCACCGCAAGGTTCGGCATTCACCCCGGCGATGCTCACGGTACGGATGCCCTGAGCATCGGTGGCCGTTGTGATTTCTCCGCCGCCAGCGATGAGTTCATCGACGCGTCCTTGGAGCCAGGCCTTGGCGGCGGCCCGTTCGTTCTCATCACCCAATGGCAGGTCGAGGCTGGCCGGATCGAAGTCGAGCCGCGACTGCCCAGGGAAGTGCGAGTGGCCCTGGTGCTGCCAGCCGCGGTCTTCGCCAGCGAAGCCCAGGACGTGCCCTGCGGTGTGCAATGCGGCATGGGAAAGGCGCAGCTCGCCATCGATCTCAGCTAGGACCTGATCACCCACCTGCCGGGCGCCGGCGCCGTACAAGACCACCAGTGCATTCGCGTCGCGCTGGACTGAGACAGGCAGCCCGTCCACGGTGCCTGAGTCTTCGGGCTGGCCTCCACCACGGGGATGGAAGATATTGGGGCTCAGGGCAATCCACTGCCCGTCTTCGCCGCTTCCCGTCGCAATGACTCGGGCCTCCGCAGCAAAAATGTACGTGTCCTGCAGGTACAGGTTGACCTGTGCGATTTCTCCGGTGTTCATGTGGCCTAGCTCAGCTCCAATTCTTTGCGCAGTTCTGCCGGGCGGTTGCTCGTCAATTCCCCGACACCCAGGTCCACCAGGAATTGCGCATCCGCGGGACGGTCAACCGTCCAGATGCGCGCCTTCAGCCCTTGTTCCAGCCATCGGCGCACAAGATGCTCATTGGCTCGGGTCCAGGCGACCCCGGATCCAATGATGCCAGCTCCCCCTGCGTTGATCAGTTCGATTCCTTCAGGCACGGAGCGGTAAAGAACATCGTAGACACCTGCTCGCCCCAGGTCGCCGGAATCAATGAGCTGCCGGACATAGTCCGGGTTGACCTCGGTCATCAGTTGGCACAATAGTGAAGTGCTGACGGTGCGTGCCAGATAGCGCAGGGAATTCGGCTCAAAGCTCATCAGGGTCACCGCGATCTGCCCTTGCGAGCCGGCCGTGCCCGTCTGCGGGTCGAAGCCATGGGCTGCGAGAACCTGCAGCACACCCTTTTCGAGCAGGTGGCCATAGGGGCTTGGATGCTTGATTTCGATAGCCAGGCCAATTGGCTTGCCGCGTGCTTCAATGAGCTCGAAAAGTTCGCCGAGGCTCAGGAGCTGTTCATTCTCCGCCCCGTACTCGGCCGGGACCATGCTCGGAACGACTCCAGTGAAGTCCATGGCTTTCATCTGGGCCAAGGTAAATCCGGCAACCAGACCGGCTGAATCAGAGGTGCGGTCGACTGTTGGATCGTGGTGGCAGACGACGATTCCGTCTTTGCTCAGATGGACGTCGCATTCGATTCCATCGGCGCCTTCGTCGATGGCCTGCAGATAGGCAGCACGAGTGTTCTCCGAATATTTATGGGAGCTGCCGCGATGGGCGAAAAAAAGCGTATCCATAATTCCTACGCTACGCGATCATCGCTCCTTGGCAACGCAGATTGCCCTCTGCCAAGACGCTTATTTCTTCGACTGCTTTCGTGGCTTCGGCCTGCGGATGCAAGCACTTGCTGCCATCGTGCAAAACACGAAGTTACCCGGCAAGAAAAGGTGTCCGCTTTCCTGATTCTGCCCCGGAATTCCAAGGCAAAATCGCCATCGTCATGGGAATCAGCCTGCACGCTGATAGCTGGCTGCGATTGCCCCGCTGGCCAGTGGCTGCGCTGATATCAACTGGAGGTGACGGGAATCCTGCAATCCTGCCTCATGCAGGGTTGGTCCATGCCCGGCGATGACTGGATGGACTAGGAAGTGGTATTCGTCGATAAGTTCCATCCGGTCCAGAACCGTTGCCAATTTGCCGCTACCGAGCAGCACTCCATTGGGGTACTGGTCCTTCAGCTTCTGCACCGAGGCGCGTAGGTCGCCGCTTAGCAAGTGCGAATTCTTCCACGAGTACGCGGTGCGGGTGCTTGAGACAACGTACTTGGGCTTCTCCTCCAGCTGCTGCGCCCAGCGAAGCAGCGCTGGTGGCGCTGCGATATCTCCATGAGCGACGGCCGGCCAGTAATCTTCCATCAGCTCGTAGGTGGCACGCCCCCAGAGCATCGCTCCGTGCGCATTCATCAGTCGTGTGAAGTAGTCGTGCAATTCGTCGTCGGCGATGCCTTCGCGATGATCTACACAGCCATCCAGCGTGACGTTGATGCTGAATGTCAATTGTCCCATCGCAAGCTCCTGTAGCTATAGCCTCACCACCAGGTCCCCGGTGCCTTGACTGTAGGGTTGCCGGCCAGCCACGTCAAGCAGCGACGATGCATCATCAGGCAACCGGTGCGAAAGCAAAGACAGGCCCGTTCGCATCGGCGATGTCCGCCCAGCATCTGCGTTGGATGCAGAACCTGTAAGCGAAATACAATTTCACGCTCATCTTCCGGGAGACTAAGCGTCAAAGGTAGGCTCGCAGTATGCCGCCACCAGACTCATCCCCAAGTTTGTCCCCTGGTCCCCGCGACCTCATGCCCATTGTCCAGGGCCTGGTCCAAGGCCCCTGGCCAAAGACCGAAGTCGAGCGTGAAGTCCTGTTCGGTGCCCTTGGATTCGTTTCCGGAAACAACGTTGATGCCGAAGACCACGATTCACCACATCAAATGATGAGCCTAGACCTCGGCCTGCCAGGAAAAATGGTGAGTTTTTGGGATACTTACCGTCAGCAATTCCTCAGCGTCTGCACCCACCTCTACGGATCGCTGAACGCCCAGGACCCGGTGGCCCAGTATGGCTACGAAGCCCTGCAGGCGCAGCTTTCCCAACTGTATGGCACTCCTGAGCGCCCTTGGGACGACGAAGATCAGCCGGTGGGCATGTGGCGCTGTAATGGCCGGAGCATCACCCTGCAGCTATTTGACCGGTCGGATAGCACCGTGATGCTCACCATCGAAGACCTGGCACTCGCGTCAATAATTGAAGCCGAAGAAGCAGCCCACTAGTCTTCTCACTCCTTGGACGGCTTGAAGCGGTTCAAAGCGATTGCGATGCTTCGATAATAGGCAGGCCGCAAGCCAACAGGAACAGTGCTTAAACAAGTGCAGGGGCCAGGCTTTCATGCCTGGCCCCTGCACGGGTTAAACAGGTGAGGCCCCGGCACCAAACGGTACCAGGGCCTCAAACCATCTACTCAAGTTAAGTCCGGCGGTGACCTACTCTCCCACACC
>NZ_JBSHMB010000003.1:0-367946 GCF_053644955.1 Glutamicibacter sp. NPDC055354 | reverse complement strand
ACAAACTTGGCACACTATTGAGTTCTCAAACAACAAACACTCTCGACACCACAACCACCAATCCTTCGATGACTGCTTCGCTCCGGAGCAACTTTTCCAACTTACCAGACTTCCTGATCCGATCAAAATCGGCGGAAAACCTTCAGTGAAAAGTGATTGGCTGCCGGGTAAACAATCGGTAGATTCCGTGTTGTTTCCGTTCCGGCAACAGATAAAAACTATACACAGGTTCTTGGGCACTTACAAATCGAGGGGCCGCGTTCTAGGTCACATTCATTTCGCTGTTCTAGTCTGGGCTCATGAGCGACCTGCAAAGACTCCTTGGATACCGTGAACCCATCTTCAATGCATCTATGGCTGGCGCGGCTGGCGGCGCCTTGGCTGCAGCTGTTTCCCACGCGGGAGGTGTAGGGATGATCGGTTCGCCTGCAACTCCCACAGCTGACTGGATTGAACAGCAAACGCAATTCGTTGAATCCCTGAGTACTCCATGGGGCGTCGGCTTCATGGCCTGGGCGCTGGAAACGGATCTCTCCCCGCTAGAGGCCTTCTTGGAGTTCGGGCCCTCGTTGGTGACCTTGAGCTTCGGCGATGTCACCCGGGCCGCGGCGGTAGCCCATGAGGCTGGAGTTCTGACCGCCATGCAAGTAGGCAATGCGGCAGATCTGGAACGCGCGATGGCTGATGACATCGACATCATCATTGCCCGTGGCGCAGAAGGTGGCGGACATGGCCGCAATGAAGCCGGAACTCTGCCGCTGCTGCAGCTGGCAACCGCCCAGCACCAGAAGCCTGTGGTGGCGGCCGGAGGCATCGGCACTGCGCGAGGTATCGCCGCGGTGCTGTCAGCTGGCGCGGAAGCTGCCTGGATCGGGACCCGTTTCCTCTCGGCAGCAGAGTCCAGCGGGCACGGGAACATGAAGAGCGCAGCACGCAATGCGGGCCTGGATGACACTATCTATACCCGCGCCTTCGATCTCGCCCAGCAATTGCCATGGGCGCCCGAGTTCGGCGGACGGGCGCTGCGCAATGAGTTCAGCGACAAGCACGCGGATCTTTCCAGCTGGGAGCCGAACGATGCGCTGCGCGAGCAGATGGATCAGGCCCGCTCCGAAGCGCTGACGGACATAGCCCCGGTCTATGCCGGTGAGGCAGTGCAGTTCGTTGGCGCCGAGCAGCCCGCCGCCGAAATCATGCAGGAGCTGTGCGGCTTCCGCCAGGTCCTCGGGCAGGCTGCTCGACGCTTTGCCTAGATCGGCTGGTTGTCGATCAGACGGACGTTGCCCACCTTCGCCGCGACAAGGATCAAGCCCTCGCCGGTGAAGGGGGTGTCCTGGCAGTTGAATGCCAGTTCCTGCAGGGTATCCGGGTCAACGACGGCGAAGTAGTCCAGCTCCACCAGCGGGGCCATCTGGTACATGCCGATGGCATCCTCGATGTACAGCGGTTCATTGCGTGCCGCACGGTCGGCAACCAGCTGGATCGAACGGTGCAGCACCAAGGCTGCTTCCTTCTCTTCCTCGCTGAGCAATGCATTGCGGCTGGAAAGCGCCAGGCCTTTCGGGCTGCGCACGATCGGCACCGCACGCAGTTCTACCGGATAGTCCAGGTCGGCAACCATGCGGCGGATCAGCATCAGCTGCTGGGCATCCTTCTGGCCGAAGTAGGCGCGGTATTCGCCCCGACGCGGGTCGGTCAAGTGCAGCAGCTTGGCGACTACGGCCAGCATGCCATCGAAGTGGCCTGGACGCGAGGCGCCTTCATACATTTCGCCCAGCGCGCCGGAGCTCAACTTCACCAGCGGAAGGCCGGCATGGTAGATCTCGGAAGCGTCCGGGGCAAAGACAAGATCGACGCCGGCGGCCGCGGCCAGCTGCACATCAGCGTCGAGCTGGCGCGGATAGTTGGCGTAGTCGCTGGCATCGTTGAACTGCAGCTCATTGACGAATACGGAGATGACTACCAGTTCGTTTTCTGCGCGGGCGGCCTTGAACAGCGAAGCATGTCCGCGGTGCAGGGCTCCCATAGTGGGCACGAAGCCCAGCGATCCCGGGTTAGCTGCGGCAATAGCAGCCTTCAGCTCGGCACGGGTCTTTACAATCTTCGGGGTTTTCACGCTTCTATTCTAGAACTCGCAGAAGCTCTTCCAGCGTGCCTTGGGAGATCAGTCCGCGTTCTGCGGCGCGCAGCGCGGTAGCGCGCGAGAGGCTCCGATAGGAATTGTTGGTTTCCGCCGGGGCGTCGGCCAGCGCTTGCAGGTGCGCGGTGACCGTTCCGCTATCGCCTCGTGCTACCGGGCCGGTCAGTGCGCCCGCGCCGGAACGCAGGGCATTATCCAGGCTCGCGTACATCAGGGCGCGCAGGGTATTGGATGGTTCTTCCACGCCGATCCGGCGCAGGATGTCCGCCGATTGCGCCGTGATGGTGTTCAGGTGGTTTGCCGCATGGGCCAGGGCCGCGTGGTAGCTGGCACGATCCTGCTCGGCGATCACCACCGGCTCCCCGCGCATTTCCACCACCAGCGCCTGGGCTACCGGGAGGATGGCCTCGTCCGCGGTGACCGCGAAGACGCAGTCGGTCAGGCGCTGGAGGTCCATGCTCATGCCGGTGAAGGTCATGGCCGGGTGGATTGCCAGTCCAAAGGCGCCAGCATCCAAGGCCGGTTGCAGGATCGAGGTGCCGTACCGCCCGGCGGTGTGCGCGATCAACTGCCCGGCGGCGATATGGCCGCCCGCTGCCAGTCCGGACACCAGTTCGCCGAGCACGTCGTCGGGTACCGCAAAGAGCACCAGTTCGCTGCGGCGCAGGATTTCTGCTGGGTCCAGCAGTTCCACGCCGGGCAGCAAGGCGTCGGCGCGATCGCGCGAATCCTCCGAGACGGCGTGGATTCCGGTGATCCGGTGTCCGCTGGCTGCCAGCGCCGCACCAAGCACGGTGCCTACCTTGCCGGCGGAGATGATGCCGATTCCCAAGCGTGGTGCGTCCACTTCTACCTTTCAACCAGGCGCCGGGTTTGCGCCCGAATAAATTCTGCTGCGGTGTCCGCATCAATCTGATGCAGGTATCCGATGATGTTTCCGCCGGCACAGTGCAAGCGGACACCGGCCAGTTTACGTCCTTGCTCCCACGGCCCCTGGCCCCAGCTCATGCCCTGCACCCGGTTATGCGGCACGAAGCTGGCCTGCCGGGCCAGCCAGCCATACCGGGAAATCACCGTGGTGCCGGTGGCCAGGAACGCCTGGTGCTTCCATGCCCCGGGCGATAGCGGCTTGGCGCGTTCCGGGGAGCCGGTGAAACCGTGTTCGCATCCGGTGCTCACCGCGGTGGCCAGCACCTCGCGCTGGTTGGCGACGCCAAGATCCGGCAGCAGGATCCCCATGATTCGGGCGACCGACTCGAAGTCGCCCACCGGGAGCACCTGCAGGTTATCCGCGTCATCGCTCTTGGTGCCCAGCACGTTGACTTCCACCTTGTACCAGCCCAGCATCCGCCAGAAGAAGGGTGCCGTCACCGAAATGGCCTGGACGCGGCCGGCAGGAATGGAGTGCTGGCGGGTGTCAGCCAGTCCGTAGCTGATGCGCATGCCGGTGTCCGAGGCGCTGGCGGTGAAGTTCCAGCCCTGGTTCAGCTGCTTGTAGTAGAAGCTGCCGAAGGCCAAGGCCGCGGGGACCAGGGCCGCGATGATTCCGTCGACCCCGGCAAGCCAAAGCACCAGCATCGCCAGACATGCGAGCACCCCGAACATCACCGGCAATTGCAGGAGCATGGAGCCAATCAGGCGCCCAATGGGCACGTTGGCCATCAGCGGCAACGCGTCCGCGGCGGCCTGCGGCTGGGCTGCCGCGCGATCCGCCGCGTCGTGGGAGCCGCTTTCTTGGGCAGCGGCAGGTTCTTCGCCGCGGGCCCGCTCCAGGATGACCACGCGCAGCGCGTGGGCATCGGCCTTGCGCAGGAAGGAAAGGCGCAGCACCGACTCGGAGGAATCGGCCACGTCAAAGCGCAGTTCGGCGAGACCCAGCAGCCGGGCTACCAGTGGCTGGGCAATGTCTATGCCTTGCACCTTGTCGATGCGCGCCTGCTTCTGGCTGCGGAATAGCATCCCGGAATTCACGTACACGTGGGTGCTGGTGAGCTTGTAGCGGGTGAAGTACCAGGAAAGGAAGTAGAAGATGAGCACCACGGCCAGTGCGATGCCGGCGCCCGCGACGGTCCACATCAGCCTGGTGCCGGAGAAGCGCTCCGCCCAGGTCAGGTCGTCGGTGTTCTGCCAGTAGATGTAGCCCAGGCCGATGATGGCCAGCCAGCCGTGGACGAACGGGCTGGCTGGATGCACCCGCTGCCATGGCTCGGCACTGTCTCCGGTGGCCAGTTCTTCGGCCTGGCTCATAGCATTTTCTCTTCGCCGGCGGCCACAAGCCGTTCGCGCAGGGCCTGCCCTTCGCCCTCGGGCAACCCGTAGACGTGCGCGGTGGCAGCGCTGCCGGCGGTGTTCAGCGTTAGCTGGCATAGCCCATAGCGGCGCTCCAGCGGCCCGCTGTTGACCTCGACGTATTGCATGCGGCCGTAGGGAATGACCACCTGCTTGCGCCACATCACCCCGGAGCGGACGATGAAGTCTTCTTCGCGTTCGAGATAGCCCAGTGCGGCGACCTGGCGGCGGATGATGCGCAATGCCGGCAACGCGATAGCCAGCACCAGCAGGACCGGGGAAATCACCAGCCACAGCGGGACGCCGACGCCGGTGACTGCCAGCACGGCAGGGACCAGGGCCGCCAGCAGGAACAGGCCCCAGGTGATCACCCAAGTGGTGAACTTGACCTTGGCGTAGTCCCGGTGGGCTGGGGTGAAGTTATTCGGTGACCACGGAGTCGCTGTTGCCATCGGTATCCTCTGGAGGTAGTTTGCACAGTTGCTGAACAATATACCCAATAATCACCATGAGGACACCAGCACCAGCCAGCACCAGGCCGCGGGTCAGGGTGGGGGTGATCCCAGTGGCCGCCCAGAGGGTGATGATGGCCGGAACATGCCAACCGGCAATCACCGCACCAGCATACGCCGAGGCCTGGGCCAGAACCAGGGTACGAGCTGCGGCGATCGGCTCGAAGTCCGATTTGCCCAAGGTGGAGCGCTTCACGCGGATCCCCAGGAACAGGATCACCGCGCAGACTGCGCCCAGCGAGTACAGGGCGGAGTAGTCCAGCACCGGCGCGTACCTGCCTGCCGCGGTGAGCAGGCGCAACGCGATCCAGCCGGCCATGGCCCCGAGCCCGGCGCACCAGAGCAGCCAGCGCAGCTTCAGCTTGGCCATAGCCGTATGATGTCCTTCGTATCGGCAGCTTCGGCGGCCAAACGGGAAACCAGTTGCCCGTTCAGCACCGCGTCCGGATCCATCCAGCTCCACGGGGCCAGCACGAAGCCGCGGATCGCGGCGCGCGGATGAGGCAGGGTCAGCCGCTCATCATCCAGGTTCAGCTGGTCGTAGGCGATCAGGTCCAGATCCAGGGTGCGCGCTTCCCAGCGCACCTCGCGGGTGCGGTGGTGCTTGGCTTCTATCCACTGGCACAGATCCAGCAGCTCATGCGGGGCCAGCCGGGTACGCACCTGGACGACCTGGTTGGTGTAATCGGGCTGTTCCGGCGGACCGCCTACCGGCTTGGTGATGGCCAGCGGGGAAACCTTGAGCAGCTCGACTTCTGCGCCGAGGTCCTGCACCGCGGCGGCCAGGGTAGCCTGCGGATCACCCAGGTTGGCGCCCAACGCGATGATCGCGGTGTGCTGCTTCTGGTGCCGCGTCAGCGAGATGGTGACATCGGTGAACGGTACCGGGATTGGAGCCTGCGGCTTGTGCACCACCACGTCGATGGTGAACACGCCCGGGTAGGCGGCGAGGATCGCCTCGGCGATTTCGCTGCCCAGCTTCTCGATCAGGTCCCACGGGCCGGCCTGGATCTGCTGGACTACCAGCTCGCTGACTTCGCCGTAGTGCACCGTGTCAAGAACATTGTCGCTGGCTGCCGCACGTGAGATATCCACGTGCAGCACCACGTCAATGATGAATTCCTGGCCGTCGCGCTTCTCATGGTCGAAAACGCCATGGTAGCCGGTGGCCGAAATTCCGTAGATGCTAATGCGATCCATAGGCCTGCACGACTTCAATGGCGTCGCGGTTGCCGGTGACATCGTGCACGCGCACTGCCCAGACCTTGTCGCGGGCGCCCAGCACGGTGGTCGCTGCGGTCGCGGAATCGCGTTCCATCGGCGCGCGGCTCTTGGAACCCTCGGCCAGCAGTTCGCCCAGGAAGCGCTTGCGGCTGGTGCCGATCAGCACCCGGTGGCCCAGCTCCTCGATGGCAGGGACGTTGGCCAGCAGCGCCCAATTGTGCTGCGCATCCTTGGCGAAGCCCAGTCCCGGATCGATGATGATCTGCTCCGGGGCCACGCCCTTGGCGACGAATTCATCGCGCAGCATGCGCAATTCGCCGATGACCTCGGTGACCACGTCCTGGTAGTTGGCCTCGGAGACCATGTCCTGCGCGGTGCCGCGGCGGTGCATCAATACGTAGGGGACGCCGGTTTCCGCGATCAGCTCCGGCATGCCCGGCTCATAGGTCAGGCCGGAAACGTCGTTGATGAGGTGCGCGCCGGCGGCGATGGCCGCGCGGGCGGTGGAGACATGCATGGTGTCCACGGAGATCACCGCGCCGGCCTTCACCAGGGCTTCGATGACCGGGATGATGCGCTCGCGCTCCAGGGCAGGATCCACGTTCGTGGCGCCCGGGCGGGTGGATTCGCCGCCCACGTCGATGATGTCGGCACCCGAGTACAGCAGCTTCAGGCCCTGGTCGATCGCGGCATCGGCGGACAGGTACTTCCCGCCATCCGAGAAGGAGTCCTCGGTGACGTTCAGGATGCCCATGACTAGGGTGCGGCCGGTTGGCAGGTCGGCCATGGTCTTCTTGCTGGACTTGCGGATCACCGGCAATGGGCTGGTGTTCGGGCCGGTGCCCGGGATCGCTCCAAGCGACATGGGGGTTCCTACTTTCCGAGGATCAGGCTCATGGCTTCGGCACGGGTGGCGGTTTCCCGCAGCTGCCCGCGCACCGCACTGGTCACGGTCTTCGCGCCGGGCTTCTGCACCCCGCGCATGGACATGCACATGTGCTCGCATTCAACGACGACGATCGCACCGGAGGGGTTCAGGTGCTCCACGAGGGCATCGACGATCTGGGTGGTCAGGCGCTCCTGGACCTGCGGGCGGCGGGCGTACACCTCGACCAGCCGGGCCAGCTTGGACAGGCCGGTGACCTTGCCGCCCTTGCCCGGGATGTAGCCGATATGCGCCGAACCGTAGAAGGGTACCAGGTGGTGCTCGCAGGTCGAGTAGAACGGGATGTCCTTGACCAGCACCATCTCATCGTGCTCGATGTCGAAGGTGGTGGACAAGTGGTCTGCCGCTTTCTGGTGCAAGCCGGCGAAGAACTCCGCATAGGCCTTGGCCACCCGCTTCGGGGTGTCTACCAGGCCGTCGCGGTCGGGATCCTCGCCAATGGCTTCCAGGATCTCGCGCACGGCTGCCGCGATCCGCGGCTGATCAATCTCTTGTAGTTCACTCACGCTTCGATCCTAGTCGGTCGAGGAAGCTGCGCGCTCCTTGGGGCTTAATATCGGGCCCTCGTGGTGCACCGGACGGGCCTCGTTGCTCAGCCAGACTTCGCGCTTGTCGCGCTTTACCAGGTCGGAGAAGATCTCGGCGATCTCCTTCTGGTTCAGCGTCTCGCGCTCCAGCAGCGCCAGGGCCAGGCGGTCGAGCACATGGCGGTTGGCCATCAGCGCCTGGTAGGCGTCGTTGTGCGCCTGCTCGATCAGCTCGCGCACTTCCTGGTCCACCAGGTGGGCCATTTCGTCGGAGAAGTCGCGGGAGGCGGTGCCCATGCCCTGCTCGGCAGCCGAGCCGGCCAGGCGCACTGCGCCCACCTTCTCGCTCATGCCGTATTCGGTGACCATCTTGCGCGCGGTGGCGGTGGCCTTCTCGATGTCGTTGCTGGCGCCGGTGGACGGATCGTGGAAGACGATCTCCTCGGCGACGCGCCCGCCCATGGCGTAGGCCATCTGGTCCAGCAGCTCGTTGCGGGTGACCGAGTACTTGTCGGATTCGGGAACCACCATGGTGTAGCCCAGCGCGCGGCCGCGCGGCAGGATGGTGATCTTGGTGACCGGTGCGGTCTGGTTCATGGCCGCGGCCACCAGCGCGTGGCCGCCCTCGTGGTAGGCGGTGACCTTGCGCTCGTGCTCGTCCATCAGGCGGGTGCGCTTCTGCGGGCCGGCCATGACGCGGTCGATGGCCTCGTCCAGGGCGCGGTCGTCGATCAGGTTAGCGTTGGAGCGGGCGGTGAGCAGCGCGGCCTCGTTGAGCACGTTGGCCAAGTCGGCACCGGTGTAGCCCGGGGTCTTCTTCGCGACGGCGTTCAGGTCCACGGTGGCATCCATCGGCTTGCCCTTCACGTGCACGGCCAGGATCTGCTCGCGGCCCTTCAGATCCGGTGCCTCCACCGGGATCTGGCGGTCGAAGCGGCCCGGGCGCAGCAGCGCCGGGTCCAGCACGTCGGGGCGGTTGGTCGCGGCAATCAGGATGACGTTGGTGGTGGCGTCGAAGCCGTCCATCTCCACCAGCAGCTGGTTCAGGGTCTGCTCGCGCTCATCGTTGCCGCCGCCGATGCCGGCGCCGCGATGGCGGCCGACGGCGTCGATTTCGTCAACGAAGATGATCGCCGGGGAGTTGGTCTTTGCCTGCTCGAACAAGTCGCGAACGCGCGAGGCGCCCACGCCGACGAACATCTCCACGAAGTCCGAACCGGAGATCGAGTAGAACGGTACCGCCGCCTCGCCGGCTACGGCCTTGGCCAGCAGGGTCTTGCCGGTGCCCGGAGGGCCGTAGAGCAGCACGCCCTTGGGGATCTTCGCGCCCAGGGCCTGGAATTTGGCTGGTTCCTGAAGGAATTCCTTGATTTCGTGGAGTTCCTCCACGGCCTCGTCGGCGCCGGCGACATCCTTGAAGGTCACCTGCGGCATGTCCTTGGTGATCAGCTTCGCCTTGGACTTGCCGAACTGCATGACCTTGGAGCCGCCGCCTTGGGAGCGGGCGAGGATGAACCAGAAGATGCCGGCGATCAGCAGGAACGGGATGATGATCCCGAGCATCGACAGCAGCCAGTTGCTTTCCACCGGCTGGTCGGTGAACTTGCCCAGGTTGGCCTTGTTGATCTCATCGACCACCAGTTCGGCACGGGCGGTGGAGTAGTAGAAGCTCACCGAGGTGCCCTTGTCCACGCCATCGACCTTCAGCGAGTCGCGCAGCTTCAGATCCACGCGCTGGTCGCCGTCGAACATCTTCGCTTCGGTGACATTGCCGCTGGTGAGCTGGTGCAGGCCTACGGAAGTGTCCACCTTGGCCGAGTTATTGCCGAAGACCATCGGCAGGAACAACACCACGGCGACTACGCCGACCAGGACCCAAATGATCCAGCTGTTAAAAAGCTTCTTCGTTTTCATTGATCCGACAGGCCCCGCGCCTGGCGCATCCCCCTCACGCACTGCTCTGGCGTCCGGGTCACGCCACCTTCGATATTTCTCAACGCCCCATTGGCGAGAAAAGTTCCCTACTGGTAAATATGCGGGGCCAAGGTGCCCACGCAATCAAGGTTGCGGTACTTTTCCGCGAAGTCCAGGCCGTAGCCCACCACGAATTCGTTCGGGATGTCCATGCCGACGTACTTGACGTCGATTTCCACCTTGGCTGCTTCCGGCTTGCGCAGCAGGGTGCAGATTTCCACCGAGGCCGGGCCGCGGGATTCCAGGTTGGACTTCAGCCAGGACAAGGTCAGGCCGGAATCGATGATGTCCTCGACGATCAGCACGTGCTTGCCCATGAGGTCGGAATCCAGGTCCTTGAGGATGCGCACCACACCGGAGGACTGGGTACCCGAACCGTAGGAGGACACTGCCATCCAGTCCATGGTCAGGTGGGAGTTCAGTGCGCGAACCAGGTCAGCCATGATCATCACGGCGCCCTTGAGCACACCTACCACGAGGATGTCGCGGCCTTCGTAATCCTTGTCGATCTGCGCGGCAAGTTCTTCCACGCGGGCCTGGATTTCTTCCTTGGTGTACAGAACGTGCGCAAGATCGGCTTTGACTGCATTGGAATCCACGAGAATTCTCCTGATTCTAGAGGTGTGGTACTTACCTAGAGTGCCACATTTAGCGGAAGGTTGTTTAGCCGGTTGTGGTGAAAACGATCACCGATTGCCGCCGGAAGGCGCTGATCCTGCCATCCAGCTGCACAGGACCAGCTGATTTGGACTTGGGGACGCCGAGCCCGGCCAGCGCGCACAGCGCCGCCGTTCGCTCATGGCCCACATTCCTGGCCCCGGCTTCCATGGCGGCCAGGCGCAATACTCGCGAGCTGATGGCCACCGGCAGCTTGGCCAGGTCCGGGATCGCCAACCCGTGCTCGTCCTTGGCCGCTTGGGCCCATTCGTCGAGGGCTTGGGCGTCGGCGGCGGCCAGGCTGGCGGTGCGCGCCAGTGCTTCGGGAACATGCTCGCCAAGTTCCTCGCGCAAGAAGGGCAGGATCCTATGGCGGATGAGGTTGCGCTTGTACCCGGTGTCCGCGTTGCTCGGATCTTCCCAGTAGCCAAGCCCCGCCTGCCGGCAGATTTCCTCGGTTTGCGCCCGGGACAGTTCCAGCAGGGGGCGCCGGTAGGCTCCGCGCCGGGCAGGGATGCCGGCCAGCGAGCGGGTTCCCGATCCGCGCAGCAGCCCCAGCAGCACCTGCTCGGCCTGGTCGTCGCGGGTGTGGGCGAGCATCAATGCCTGCGCGTTGAACTGCTGCAGGGCTGCTTCAAAGGCCTGGTACCTGGCCGTGCGGGCCGAAGCCTCGTCATCCGAGGTCTCGACCTGGAGCACCGCCACCGGGTCCAATCCCAGCTCGCGGCATTGCCCGGCGGCTCGTTCGGCCGCCTGGGCGCTGCCGGGCTGCAGGCCGTGATCGATAACCACGGCGCCGAAGGAAGCGGGCAGCGTCGCCGCGGCAATGGCCAGGGCTAGCGAGTCGGCACCGCCGGAAACCCCGATCAGGTTCAGCCCGGGCGCGCTGCTGGCACTGATGGCGGCGCGGGCAAGGTGAAGGGCGCGGCTCATCGGGTGCGGGCCAGCCAGCGTTCCGGGTCATCGAGTTCCCCGGCGCTCGGGAACATCTCGCGGGCGGTGAAGATTTCGTTGAAGCCCTCGTAGCCGATCGCGTCGACGATATGCCGCACGAATTTTGCCCCGCGTTTGTACTGCAGCGCCTTGGCATCCAATCCCAGCAGCTTGCCCAGCAGGATTGCCAGGGCCGAACGGTTCTCGCCACGGGCTTCGAAGCGGCGGCGGATGGTCTTGATGCTGCGGATCGAGGTGACATCGTTCATCACGACCATGGCGTGGCCTTCGAGCACCGACATGATGCTGGTCAGTTCGCTGACCTCGGGCTTCATGGACTTCAGGCGTTCACCCAGTTCGCCCATGGAGTGGGTGGTGCCGGCCAGCGGCTCGAAAGCCTCGGCCAGGGTCTGCTTCATGACCCCGGGAATCCAGGCAGCGTGCTCGAATTGCAGGCGGTGGGTCTGCTCGTGGGTGGCGATCCACAGGTAGAAGTCGCGGGCGTTCACATTCAGCTCGCCGCGGATCTGGGTGATGGTCGGGGCGTTGAGCAGCAGGCGCGGGCCGACGAACGGGTCGAACTGGCCCAGCACCCGGGTGCCCAGCACCGAGAGCACCGCGCCAAGTTCTGCGCCGGCAATCAAGGGGACCACCCCGGGGACGTCCTGGCGCGCTGCCGGGAGCAGGGCCGCGAAATTCTGGCTGACGGCCTTGGCCCAGCCGGACCGGTCCACCACCAGGGTCTGCGAGGGCGCGGAAGCAGCCAGCTTGGAAACCTTCTCGGCCTCCACCAGGCCTTCGCCGGCGGCGATGCGCAGTTCCTCGATGATCCGTGCGGCATCCTGGGCCTGGATCCCCGGCCCGGCGGGCATCAGGGTTTTCGCGGCCTTGGCCGCCAGCTTCCAATCGACGAACTGGTTCATTTGCTGCTCCTGCGGCGTTCAGCTCCGGCAGCCACAGCCACGGATGGCGGTGACAGCAGAGTCAATGGTTGGCTTGTGGGGTGCGAGTGTTCCGTTGGGCTGATCGGCATAGATCGAGAAGGCGAGCAGGCGCCCGTCTTCGGTCATGGCCATGCCGGTCAGCGTGGCCACGCCGGTCAGCGAGCCGGTCTTGGCGCGGACCAGGCCAAGTGTTCCGGCACCGCCCAGGCGGTTCATCAAGGTGCCGTTGTAGCCGGCGACCGGCAGCGAGTAGACGACCTCGCGCAATTCCGGCTTCTTGCTGGTGGCGGCCGAGCGCAGTACCGCGGTCAGCGCCGCGGGCGAAATCCGGTTCCTGGCAGCCAGGCCGCTGGTGTCCACGAGCGTGTGTCCAGCAGCCCCATGGGCCTGGGCCACAGCAGCGACGGCGGCCCCTGCCTGTTCCCCGGGCATCTGGCGGTCCAGCGCCACCAGGCGGCCCATGGATTCGGCAATGTAGTTATCCGAAACCAGCAGCATGTGCTTGATGACATCGCGCAGCGGTGCCGACTTCACCTCGGTGATCTGCTCGCCCCCCGCATAGGGGCCGCGGCCGCCCTCATCCACCTTGACCCGCTCGCCCAGGGCTTGGGCGAAGACCTTGCGGACCTGCGCGGCCGGGTCGGACTGGTAGGCGGTGCTGGTGCTTTCCCCGGCACGCCCGGCGTAGTGCGCAATCGGGTAGACCTGGCCAATGTTATTGGAGGTGAACAGCGACTTGTCCCAGGCGGGGTTGCTGTGCGCATCGCCGAACAGCGAGTCGTCCAGCCACAGCTTGACCTCGCTGATGCCGCGCTTTTCAAGTTCTTCGGCGGTCTGCTTGGCCAGGGTTGCCAGTCCTGCATAGCCCTTGGGGTGCGCCGGGTCCGATTCCCCGTCGCCCAGCAGCACATCTCCCCCGCCGCGCAGGATCAATGTGCCGCCATCGAGCAGCACGCTGGTGGACAGCTGGGTGTCGCCGCCGAGGGCATCGAGGGCCGCGATGGCGGTGACTACCTTCAGGCTGGAGGCCGGGGTGCCATTTATTTCGGAGTTCCTGTCATACAGGACTGTGCCCGTGGCCACGTCGACCACCTGGGCGTTGAAGGACGTCCGGTCGGGCTTGTCCGCCAGGATGCCATCCAGCTTCGCGGCGAGGATCCCGGGGTCCGGTTGCGCGGCGTTGGGGTCCAGGTCCCGCACGGCGACTGGGGATTTATCGGCCAGCTGCGCGCTGGCCGGGGTGTAGAAAGCCTCGGGCTCTCCGGTGAAGAATCGCGGGGCCAGCAGCATCGCGGCAATCACTGCAACCATGGCAACAATCGCCACCCCCAGCGTAATAGCGCGTCGGGCGGCAGTGTTCATATGGTTACATTCCTCTCGCAGTTTTATCCATCAGGCGCAATGGGGCGATACCCTTATAGCGGATATCCCTAAGACTAGTTTAGGAGTGTGCTTTTCATGAGCCACGACGTGACCATCGAGATCCCCACCGGATCGCGCGTCAAGTACGAGATCGACCACGAGACCCACCGCCTGCGCCTGGATCGCGTGCTGTTCACCTCGATGCAGTACCCAACCCACTACGGCTACTTCGACGATACTCTGGGCGAAGATGGCGATCCATTGGACGCCATGGTCTTCATCCCGGGTGTTGACCTGATCCCAGGTGTTGTTGTCGAAGCACGCCCAATTGGCGTATTCAACATGACCGACGATGGCGGTGGCGATGCCAAGCTGCTGTGCGTTCCTGCCGACAAGCGCTTTGACCACATCAAGGAACTTGAAGACATCGACGAATGGCTGATCAAGGAGATCGAGCACTTCTTCACCCGCTACAAGGACCTGGAACCAGGCAAGTGGGTCAAGGCCGAGGGTTGGGAAGGCCGCGAGGCTGCCGAAGCCGAGCTGGCTCGCTCCATCGAGCGTTTCAAGGCCTAGCCACTAGGCTCAAGCCGAACATGGCGGCGACCCCCGAATCGGGGGTCGCCGCCATTGCTTTTGCTGCCGGTTCACTGACGGAGACCCGGACCTGCCCGGCGCTAGGCTTCAGGCAGCATTCCGCTGAGCACATCTTCCTGCGCGGAAACTTCCAGGGTCTGCACGTCCTTGAGTTTCCGCTCCACCGCACGGGTCCGGGTACCGGCATCGCGCACCGTGTTCTGCGCCGTGGCCAGCTGCTTGCCCAGCTTGTCCCAGACATCTCCGTACTTGCGGAACTCTTCCTTGGCCGCCGAGAGCACCTGCCACACCTCGCTGCTGCGCTTCTCAATGGCCAGTGTCCGGAAACCCATTTGCAAGGAGTTCAGCAGGCTCATCAGGGTGGTCGGCCCCGTGACCAGCACCCGGTGCTCGGCCTGCAGCTTGCTGGCCAGCCCCGGGCTGCGCACAACCTCGGCGAACAGCCCCTCGGTGGGCAAGTACATGATGGCGAAGTCGGTGCTGTACGGCGGGGCGATGTACTTGCTGGAGATCAGCTTGGCCTGCTCAAGGATCGCCCGGTCCAGCGCCTTGCCCGCAGCGGCGATGACGGCCTTGTCGCCGTGCTCCTGGGCATCGAGCAGGCGCTCGTAGTCCTCTTGCGGCAGCTTGGAGTCGATTGGCAGATAGATCGTTCCGGCATCCCGCCCGGGCAGGATCACCGCGAACTCCACGACCTCGCGGCTGCCGGGCACGACCGCCACGTTCTGCTCGTACTGCTCTGCGGTGAGGATGTCTTCCAGCTGGCGCGAAAGCTGCACTTCGCCCCATGAACCACGGCTCTTCACGTTGGTGAGCACGCGTTTCAGCCCGCCTACATCCTGGGCCAGGCTCTGCATTTCCCCCAGCCCCTTCTGCACCATTTCCAGCCGCTTGCTGACCAGTTCAAAGGATTCGCCCAGCCGCTTCTCCAAGGTCCCCTGGAGCTTCTCGTCCACCGTCTCGCGCATCTTCTCGAGTTTGGCTTCATTGCCCGAGCGCAGTTTCTCCATTTCCTGCTGGAGCAGCCCCTGGACCTGCAGATGGCGGTTCGCATTGGCTTCTGCCATCGCGGTCAGCTTGGCGTCGATCTCGGTACGCACTTCGCCCATCCCCTGGCGCAGTTCGGTGCGCTGGGTCCCCAGTTCCTGCCGGAGCTCCGCATTAGCAGCACGCACCGAGTCCTGGATCTGGGTGCCATCAGAGCCGGATGTCCTGCGCACCAGCAGCAAGGCAATACATGCCGTTGCCAGAATATTCAGGATGACGAGTACAAAAACCGCGATTACCATGAGCACCTAACCAAGAACTGTCGAGCGGACCATTGCCTCAGTCCTATCAGCGGACACCGACAGTTTGGGTCCATAATGGGCCCATGCATATTTTGGTCACCGGTTTCGAGCCGTTCGGCAACGACGAATTCAATGCCAGCCAGGAAGCCGTTTCCAGCCTTCCCAGGCAGCTGGGCGAGCATCAGGTCCTCACCGCCATGCTTCCGGTGTCCTTCGCGGCCTCCGGCAAAGCACTCGAATCGCTCTTGGCGAAGCACCAGCCCGATGCGCTGATTTGCGTCGGCGAAGCCGGCGGCCGGAATGCAATCACGCCGGAGCGATGGGCTTTTAACGAAGATGATGCCCGCATCCCCGACAATGATGGCGCCCAGCCACGGTCAGCCGCCATCAAGGCGAATGCGCCGGGACGCTTGGATGCCACACTTGATCCAGCAGCGGCCGTCCGCGCCCTGCTCGCCGCAGGCTATGAGGCAAGGGTCTCCGAGGATGCCGGGCGTTTCGTGTGCAACCACATTGCGTATTTGGCGTATTCCCAACCGGTCCCGGCATTGTTCATCCATGTTCCCGCACTGCGCCCGCCAGGGGTTCAAGCCACGGTTGGTGCTGAAACCGACGCATCGGCCAGCCAACCTCGGCCCGGGGACCTGAGCCAGCTATCGTCGGCCCTGGGCATTGCGATACTGGGAAGCCTCGCCCCCGGTGGATAGACTGCTTTCATGGAAGCGGTAATGGCACTGGACGGCCTGGAAGTTGGCATTCTGGTGCTGTGGGCGCTGGGCACGCTCTTTGTGCTGGTGCAGTTCCTCCGCGAACGCTGTGTGCGCACCGCCATACCGCTGGCCCTAGCCATGCCTATTCCCCTGTTTGGCGCCGTCTACTCGGTGGCCCGCTTGACCGGGATCATGATGAAACGAAAGCCTGGATCCGATAATGAATAGCAGTCCCACCCGCTGGATGGTTCTTTTTTCGCTTGCCATCGGCTTTCTTTTCATCGGAGCTTTCGCCCTGGTTGTCTCGGGGCTCGCTGCACCATGGCTGGACTGGGACTAGGAATGTGACCATCTGATACTTGCGGGATTACTGCCGGGGTTCAGCGCAGGGCTAGCCTTGAAGCATCATGACCCTGCATAATCTCACTCCGCTCGATCAGCTGCGTGCCGGAAAGCTCCCCCTGCGTCTTGCAAATCTCTTCATCGGCCTCATGCTTTTTGCGCTGGCCATGGCACTGCTGATCCGCGCCCAGCTCGGCGTGGATCCGTGGGATGTGCTTCACCTGGGCCTGGCCAACTACATTCCGCTGTCGCTGGGAACGATAGTGATCATCGTCGGCGTCGTGGTGCTGCTGGCCTGGATTCCGCTCAAGCAGTGGCCAGGATTGGGCACCGTCGCCAATGTGCTGCTCATCGGGCTTGGCCTGGACTTCTTTCTCTGGCTCATCCCTGATGTCCACGGGTTGGGCTGGCAGATCCTGACCCTGGTTGGCGCCATCGCCGTCAATGGCCTTGGCGGCGCCCTGTACATCGGCTGCCATTTCGGCCCCGGCCCGCGCGACGGCCTGATGACCGGGCTGCATTTGCGCACCGGCAAATCGATCCGTCTGCTGCGCACCATTATCGAGGTGTGCGTGCTGGGGATCGGCTGGTTGCTCGGCGGTCCGGTGGGCGTGGGCACGGTGGCTTATGCGCTGCTGATTGGCCCCGCTACGCAGTTCTTCTTCAAGTACACGACCGTTGCGCTGCCCGCCCAGCAGGGCGCGCCCAGCAGCACCCTGTCCTAGTTCCTCCTGATCCCGCCAGCCGGCGGAACAGCATCAGGCTGGAGCAGCACCGTTAGCCGCCAAGTGCCGCACAGTGCGCGACAAACCCGGTTGCACACGCAATACTTGAATCATGTTTGTCGTTGCGCTCAGCCCCCGGCCCCGCTCGGTCACCGATGTTGCCGCCGCCAGCGAGCAGCTCTGGCACCAGCTGGAACAAGTCGACACCCACGCGCCGTTCACCGCGCTCAGCGGGCAGCTGCTGCTCGGAGTGCCCAGTGACCCCGATGCCGCCGTCGACGCGCTGCTGCGCGTGGCACGGCTGAACTTCTGCAATATCGGGCTGGGTATCGGCAGCCTGTACGAGCCGGTGCCCGCAGAGGCCGACCTGGTCGAGGGCAGGGCGGCGCGGCGCGCGCTCGGCGCGCTGGAGGCGGCCAGCCACCGCGGCGAAAGGGTTCCGATCTGCGTTTCCTCGGGCAATGACGAGATGGACGGCGAGCTCGAGGGCCTGCTGCGCATGCTCGGACAGTGGATCCGCACCCGCACCGAGGCCGAATGGTCCGTCGTTGACCTGTTGACTCCCGGTGTGCGCGGGCAGCAAAAAGCGGTCGCCGGGATCCTGGGAATCACTCCCCAGGCGGTATCTGCGGCGATCGTGCGTTCGGGCTACAACGACGAGCTGGGCGCGCGGGCAGCGATCGCCCGGCTGCTGGAATACACCGACCAGCTCTAGAACCTGGTGCTAGCTGCCCAGCAGCCCTTCCAGGACGATGGCCAGGCCATCCTGGTCAACGCCTTCAGTCACGGCGTCGGCCACTGCCTTGACCTCATCCGGCGCTTGGCCCATGGCCACGCCATGTCCGGCCCACTGCAGCATTTCGACGTCATTCCGGCCATCGCCTACTGCCAGCGAGTCCTTTGAATCGAACTTCAGGATCGCCCGCAGCCGCTCCAGGCCGCTGGCCTTGGTGGTACCCTCGGCGGCAATATCCAGCCAAGCGGTCCAGCCCACCGAGTAGGTCACCCCGGAGAGCCCCAGGCTCTGCACGGCATGCCCGAATTCCTCGGCGGTGTTGTCGGTGGAGAAAACCACCACGCGCACGGCCTTGCTGTTAACCAGCTCGCCGAAATCAACGACCTTGCTCTCGGCGCCAAAGCTCATGTCGCCGAAGGTTTCGCTGGAAAGGAATTCGCCGCGCTCGTTCTCCAAGGCGTACTTGGCTTTGGGAAGCTGGTCGCGCAGCGCCTTGAGCGCTGTCGACGGATCGAAGATCTCGCGGTGCAGGATCTCGACTTCATCCTGGCACACCTTTGCGAGCACGCCGCCGTTGCTGACCACGACATAGCCATGGTCGATGCCCAGTTCCGCCATGATGGGCAGGGCCGCACCCAAGGAGCGGCCGGTGGAGATGATTACCTCATGGCCCTGGGCCACTACAGCCCGCGCGGCATCGCGCACGCGCTGGCTCATTTCCCCCTGGTGGTTGACGATGGTGCCATCCACGTCAAGGCAAATCATCAATTTTTGCTTGGTCAGCCGGTCATCGTTGCCGAGCTTAGTCATAACAGTCATGGCTCAAGTTAACCACCACCGCGGGTTTTTGGCGATGACCCAAGGCACAGCGCCAAGTGAACAAGCGGTTAAAAGCATTTGCCGGCTGCCCGCGAGGGGCAGCCGGCAAATGGCCGGTCATTGGCTACTTGAGTACTTCGAGTCCGCCAAGGTAAGGCTGCAGCGCCTTGGGCACGTTGACCGAACCGTCCGGGTTCTGGTGGTTTTCCAGAATCGCCACGAGCCAGCGGGTGGTCGCCAGGGTGCCGTTCAGCGTCGCCACCGAACGGGTCTTGCCGGCCTTGCCGTCGATGATCTCGCGTTCGCGGATATTCAGGCGGCGGGCCTGGAAGGTGGTGCAGTTCGAGGTCGAGGTCAGTTCGCGGAAGGTGCCCTGGGTAGGAACCCAGGCTTCGCAGTCGAACTTGCGCGCGGCGCTCATGCCCAAATCCCCGGCGGCGGTGTCGATCACGCGGTAGGGAAGTTCCATGCGCCCGAGCATGTCCTCTTCCATGGCAAGCAGCTTCTGGTGCTCTGCTTCGGCGTCCTCGACGCTGGCGTAGACGAACATCTCCAGCTTGTTGAACTGGTGCACGCGGATGATGCCGCGGGTGTCCTTGCCGGCCGAACCAGCCTCGCGGCGGTAGCAGGAGGACCAGCCGGCGTAGCGGATCGGGCCGTCGGCCAGATCCATGATCTCGTCCGCGTGGTAGCCGGCCAGGGCCACCTCCGAGGTGCCGACCAGGTACATATTGTCGCGCTCGAGCTTGTAGATCTCGTCGTCGTGCTCGACATCGAAGCCGGTGCCCTGCATGGTTTCGGGGCGGACCAGGGTCGGGGTGATCATCGGGATGAAGTCGTGCGCCATGGCCACATCCAGGGCCATATTCATCATCGCGATTTCCAGCCGGGCGCCGATGCCCTTGAGGAAGTAGAAGCGCGAGCCGGAAACCTTGGCGCCGCGTTCCATGTCGATGGCGTCCAGCTTCTCGGCGATCTGCAGGTGGTCCAGCGGCTCGAAGCCCTCGGCCTTGAAGTCGCGGGCGGTGCCCACGTGCTTGACGACGGTGAAGTCATCCTCGCCGCCGGCCGGGATGCCGTCGATGATCAGGTTGGGGATGGAACGCTGCAGTGCGGTGCACTTGGCGGAGGCCGCGTCGGACTCGGCCTGGGCGGACTTCACCGCGGCAGCGAGCTCCTTGACCTCGGCAAGCAGGGCGGCGCGCTCGTCGCCCTTGGCCTTGCCGACCTTCTTGGAGAACGCATTCTGCTCGGCACGCAGGCGCTCGTAGGTGGCGATGGTTTCACGACGTGCCGTGTCAGCTGCCAGCAGCTGGTCAATTAACGACTCGTCGGCACCGCGCGCGCGTTGCGAGGCACGGTACAAATCCGGATTTTCGGTGAGCATTTTCAGGTCGATCACATGTTAAGGGTAGCAATCATGAGTACGATGAGAGCATTATGCAGACAAATCGTGTGATCGTTTTCTCTGCCGTGGCTGCTGCAGCTGCCGCCGCGGCGACCAGTTGGTATTCGGTGCGCAAGCTTTCGAACTACAGCAAACCGCTGATCAAGCAGCCCGAAGCGGCTGAACAGGCAGCGGCTACCAAGGTGGCCCTGGTCATCAATCCTTCCAAGTCAGGTGCTGACGAAGCAAGGGAAGCCGTGGTCCGCGTCTGCGCTGAAGCGGGGCTGGAAGCACCGCTGGTCCTTGAAACGACCAAGGACAACGCCGGCCAGGATGCAGCCCGTGAAGCACTCGATGCGCAATGCGACACAATTATTGCCGCAGGTGGCGACGGAACCATCCGCGCCGTCGCGGAAGTGCTCGAAGGCACCGGCGCATCCCTGGGAATCCTGCCGCTGGGCACTGGCAACCTGCTGGCCCGCAACGTGGATATTCCGCTCGATGACCTGCACACCGCGGCGCTGGTGGCAGTGCGCGGGATGGTTCGCCGGATCGACGTCGGGCACATGAAGCTGCAGCTGCTGGACGGCAAGGAGGCGGATCATGCTTTCCTGGTCATCGCCGGCGTGGGCACCGACGCCGACCTGTTTGACGACACCAACGAAGAGCTGAAATCCAAGGTCGGCTGGCTGGCCTACTCGGAAGCCGGCCTGCGCCAGTTGCCGGGCCAGCGCAAGAAGGTCAGCTTCAAGCTCTCGGGCGACGAGAGCTGGCAGACCCGCAAGGTCCGTTCGGTGCTCTTCGCCAACTGCGGAAAGCTGCAGGGCCTGGATTTCGTGCCCGACGCCAAGATCGACGACGGCGTGCTCGACGCAGTGATCCTTTCTCCCCGCTCGGCCGCCGGCTGGACCTGGATCCTGCTCAAGACCGCATTCCGCGCCAAGAACAAGATTCCGGTGATGAGCTTCTACCAGACCTCTGGCGTGTCGCTGCGTTGCGATGAGCCGATGAATACCCAGATCGACGGGGACCCCACCGGCCAGGTCAACGAACTGCAGGTGTCCGTGAACCCGAGCGCCCTGCGCCTGCGCACCCCGTAGCGCATGCCGAAGGCCCGGCCGATTTCCCCTTGCGGGGAGCTAGGCCGGGCCTTCGCGCTGCCTGCTTAAAGCCGGTCGCGCAGCGACTGCACCCAGGAACGGGCTTCACTGAATGCCGCATCTGAATTATGGGTATCCACGGCCGGCTCCAGGCCTTGGGCGGCTGGGTAGGAACCGAGGAAGCGCAGGTGCGGGGACAGCCGGTGCAGCCCCGACAAGGCGGCGGCAACGCGTTCCTCGGCCACGTGGCCTTCGATATCGACGGAGAAGAAGTACTCGCCCAGGCTCTTGCCTGTAGGACGCGATTCGATGCGCGAGAGGTTCACGCCGCGGGCGGTGAATTGCTCGAGAATTTCCATCAGCGCACCGGGACGGTCCTCGGGCAGCGGCAGGATCAGCGTTGACTTGTCCACGCCGGTAGGCTGCGGAATCCTTCCCGGACGAGTCACCAGGATGAAGCGGGTCACCGCGCCGATATTGTCCTCGACCCCGCTGGCCAGCACCTTCAGGCCGCGCTCCTGGGCTACCAGCGGAGAGCAGATCGCCGCATCATGCGGCGGTTCGTCCTCTTCTAGAGCCAGGGCGCCGGCTGCCGTGGAAGAAGCCGGGGTGAATGCGGCCCCGGGAATATTCGCTTCGGCCCATAAGCGGCACTGCGCCCAGGCATGCCCGTGGGTGGAGATCTGCCTGATCTGCTCCAGCGAGTCGATGCCGGGGCGTACCGCCAGCACGAAAGTGATCGGAACCAGGATTTCGGAAACAATCTGCAGGGCTTCGCCCTGCGCAATGGCGTCCAAGGTGGCCGAAACGCCGCCTTCTACCGAGTTCTCGATCGGGACCATCGCCGCTTCCGCGGTCCCCTCGCGCACCATGGTCAGCGCCACATTGACGTTGGAGGCCGCGATCCGCTGCGCCTCGGCAGCCCCGGGAACCTGCAGCAGGGCCGACTCGGTGAAAGTGCCAGCAGGTCCCAGATAGGCATAGTTCATCGTACGGTTGGCTCCTGGCCGTTATCCGCTTCCATTGGCAAGCCCGCTTCGATCCACGCATCGGAACCGCCGGCGACGTTGAAGGCGGTGTAGCCCATCACGGTGAGCCACGATGCGGCCTGGGCCGAACGGCCACCGGTACGGCAGATGACGTAGGTGTCTACATCCGGGTCAAGCTCGGAAATCTTCTCTGGCAAGGAGCCAAGGGGAATATGGGTTGCTCCGGCAGCGCGGCCGGCTTCCCATTCGAAGTCTTCGCGCACGTCAAGGATGAAGGCATCCTTCGGGACATCATTGACCGAAACAGTCTCAAAATCGCTCACGGCTAGCATTCCTCTCACATAGGGTGTTTGCTTATAAGACTAGTCATTTCCTGCGTCGAAAGCCGACATGTTTCCCTCAAGCGCCCTGAAATTGCGAGACGAGCTGGCCCGCGGCGAGCGTTCAAGCCGCGAGGTCACCGAGCACTACCTCAAGCGCATCGAAGAGCAGGCGGACCTAGGTGCTTTCGTCCACGTGGCAGAAAATGCGATGGAGGCCGCGGCAGCGGCGGACCAGGCGCATGCCCGTGGCGACATTGGCCGCTTGCATGGGCTCCCCACCGCGTTCAAGGACCTCAATGACGTGGCCGGGATGCCTACCACCTATGGCACTGCGGCGATGCCTGCGATGGTCGCTGAACGTGATCACTCCTTGGTGGCCAGGCTGCGCGCCGAGGGCGTGGTGGTCCTGGGCAAGACGCAGGTTCCGGAATTCGGGCTGAGCAGCTATTCAGAGAACCTCGTGGCGCCCCCATCACGCAATCCCTTTGATCCCACGCGCTCGTCGGGCGGTTCCTCTGGCGGGCAGGCCGCGGCGATTGCCGCCGGCATGATTCCGCTGGGTCCGGGCTCTGATGGCGGCGGTTCGGTTCGCATCCCCGCGGCCGCCTGCGGACTGGTAGGCCTGAAGCCTTCTTTGGGCCGCGTTCCCAGCGACATCCTTGATGGCTACACCGATTCCATGGGCGCACCGAAGCTAGCGGTTAGCGGACCGTTGACCCATGATGCCTTGGATGCGGCTTTGCTGCTTGACGCCATGCGCGGCAAGGACCACTATCTGCCGTTGCTGCAGGGAAGCTACCCCCAGCGCCTGGACGGACTGAAGATTGGGTACAGCACCCATTCCCCGTTTGAACCGGTCTATGAAATTACCCTGGCGCAAGAAGCCCGGGCTTCATTTGCCCAGGGCCTTGAACGCCTTGGAGAACGGCATCGCGTCCAGCCGGCCAACCTGCACTACGCCACGGACTATCCGGAAACCTTCGCGGCGGTGTGGACCAATGGCCTGAAAGACGTTCCGGTCGCGGATGATTCGCTGCTCGGCGACTTGGCAAGGGATTTCCGCCGACGTGCCGCCGACCGCTCGCTGGAACAGAGCCTGCAGGCAGGTTCGAGGTTGAAGCAGATTGCGGCCGACTTCGTGCGCCAATGGTCCGCCTACGATGTCGTGGCCACCCCTGCCATGGCCTCGATCCCGCCGAAGATCGGGCACTATACACAATCCACAGCCGATGTGGATTATATGTTGCAGTGCCGGTACACCCCCTACACCTCCATGGTGAACGTCGCCTCAGTAGCGGCCATCACCGTTCCGGTAGGCCACTCCAACGAGGGGTTACCAATGAGTATTCAGCTGATTTCCCCGCGCTCGGACGAAGGACTGCTGCTCGCGCTGGCCGTCCAGATGCAGGTGTGACCTTTCCCATATAAGTAGGTACTCGGGTGGGCAAGGGCGAAAAATATTACGTATGTCTACTGCAACAACGAGCACCAAAGCTTCCGGAAAGACCTTCTTCGGTCACCCCGGTGCGCTCGCAAGCCTCTTCAGCGTGGAAATGTGGGAACGATTCTCCTTCTACGGCATGCAGGGCTTGCTGGCTTACTACATGTACTACTCGGTCACCGACGGCGGCCTGGGCATGGACCAGGGTCTGGCTCTGTCGCTGGTCGGCGCCTACGGCGGCGCTGTCTACCTGTCCACCATCCTGGGCGCGTGGCTCTCCGACCGCCTGTTCGGCTCGGAACGCGTCCTGTTCTTCTCGGCTATCGCGATCATGATCGGCCATATTGGCCTGGCGCTCCTGCCCGGCTATGCCGGACTGGTTATCGGCCTGATCTTCGTTGCCGTCGGTTCCGGCGGCCTGAAGGCCAACGCTGTAGCCCTGGTGGGCTCCCTGTACTCCAAGGAAGATCCGCGCATCGATGCCGGCTTCTCCCTGTTCTACATGGGCGTGAACATCGGCGGGCTGCTCGGCCCACTGCTCACCGGTTGGCTGCAGGTCCAGTACGGCTTCCACATCGGCTTCGCCGCTGCCGCGGTCGGCATGGCTATCGGCCTGGGGATCTATGCCCTTGGACGCAAGAAGCTGCCGGACTCCGGCCGCATCCCAAGCAACCCGCTGCCTGCCTCTGAGCGCAACCGCTATGTGGTCATCTTCGCTGCCGTGATCGTTTTGATCATTGCCGCTTTCGCATCCAAGATCGTGACTCCGGAGAATTTGGCAAGCACCATCGCCTACGTGGTGATCGCCGCTTCGATCATCTACTTCGCGTTGATCCTGCGCAGCAAGAAGGTTGACGCCACCGAGCGCAAGCAAGTCTGGGCATTCATTCCGTTCTACATCGGTTCGGCTGCCTTCTGGGCCCTGTTCCAGCAGCAGTTCACCTTCATTGCCGCTTACTCGGATCAGCGCCTGGACCGCCACCTGGGCAGCTGGGAAATGCCACCGAGCTGGGTTACCTCGATCAACCCGGTCTTCATCATCATCTTCGCCGGTATCTTCGCCGCATTGTGGACCAAACTGGGCAAGCGCCAGCCACGCACTTCAATGAAGTTCGGCCTGGCACTGGTGGTTGTGGGTGCGGCCTTCTTGCTGTTCATCCCGCTGGAATCCTTCGTGAAGACCCCGCTGCTGGCGCTGGTCGGCATCCTGCTGCTGTGCACCTTTGCCGAGCTGCTGCTCTCGCCAGTGGGCCAGGCAATTGCCACCAAGCTGGCTCCGGCCGCCTTCGGCACCCAGATGATCGCCTTGTTCTTCCTGTCGGTTTCGCTGGGCACCACCCTGTCGGGTGTGCTGGCCGGCTACTACACCGAGGGCAACGAGATCCCGTACTTCATCGCCATGGGCGGCACCGCTGTTGTCCTGGGTATTGCCATGATGGCAGCTACCCCGGCCTTGAAGAAGCTGATGGGCCCGATCCTCTAAGCGTTCGAGCATGCGAAAAGCGGTTGGTTCATTTGAACCAACCGCTTTTTTCATGCCCGGGGGTTATCGAAGAAGCCCTTGTGAGAAGGTCACGTTGTCGTAATACGAGTCGTAGCCGAACCCGGTTGACAATGCCCAGAAGAACCAGATGGCTACCGCATAAATGACTATGGCTAGTGCCAATCCAATCCATGAGGTAATTAGCCCGGCCAGGCTCAAGCCCCGGGAGCTGGGTTCACGCCGGTAGGCCAGGTGCCCGGTAATGACTCCGGCCAGCGGAACAAGGATAATGACAGTGAAGCCTAGCAACGACAAGATGCCAAGCACCAGGGAAGCCACCGAGAGGCCGGCGGATTCAGGCGGTCGTTGGTAGGGGTTCTGCGGATACTGGTAGTAGCTCATTTGCCTACCATTCTTCTACGAAACTGCGATAAGCGCATCAATCTGAAAGGCAATCTGTGGCACACCTCCGAGCTGGCCAGCCAGCCCAAGAATCAGACCTGATCAATTTGCAGGAGGTACTCGATGCCTACAGCACCCTGGTTCCTTCCAGCGGCAACCCCGACCAGGCCGTCATTTTCGGCACCTCGGGACATCGCGGAAGCTCCCTGAACACCACCTTCAATGAAATGCATATCGCTGCGATCACCCAGGCCGTGGTCGACTACCGCAACGGTGCGGGGATCACCGGCCCGATGTACGTGGGCAAGGACAGCCACGCACTCTCCGCGCCCGCATACCGCACCGCCCTTGAAGTCTTGGCAGGCAACGGCGTCACCGTGCTCGCCGATGACGGACTGACTCCCACTCCAGCGGTCAGCCACGCAATCCTGGTACATAACGCTAGCGGCGGCGAACAGGCCGATGGCCTGATCATCACCCCATCGCACAACCCGCCAACCGACGGCGGCATCAAGTACAACCCGCCGCATGGCGGACCGGCAGAATCCGGAATCACCGGACCCATCGCTGCACGGGCCAACGAATTGCTGGCCAGCGGAGCGGTCAAGCGCGGCGAGCCGAATGCCCGGCCTTTCGACTTCCGCGAACTGTACATCGCCAATTTGGCTGAAGTCATCGACTTCAAGGCCATCGCCGAGTCCGGCATTTCCATTGGCGCAGATCCGCTGGGCGGGGCTTCGGTGCACTACTGGGGCGAAATCGGCCGCCGATACGGCCTGAACCTCGAAGTGGTCAACGAGTCCGTGGATCCGCGCTTCGGCTTCATGACCTTGGACAAGGACGGGAAGATCCGCATGGATTGCTCCTCCGCCCATGCAATGGCCTCCCTCGTGGCCAATCGCGAGAAGTACGACATCGCGACCGGCAACGATGCCGATGCTGACCGCCACGGCATTGTCACCCCGGATGCCGGCCTGATGAATCCGAACCACTTCCTGGCCGTGGCCATCGACTACCTGCTCACCCACCGTCCGCAGTGGCCAGGTGATGCCCAGATCGGCAAGACCCTGGTCTCCTCGGTGCTCATCGACAAGGTGGTGGCTTCCCACAGCCGGACCCTGCGCGAGGTACCGGTGGGCTTCAAGTACTTCGTTGAACCGCTGGCTTCCGGCAGGGTCGCTTTTTGCGGCGAGGAATCGGCCGGGGCGAGCTTCTTGGACTTCTCCGGCAAGGCGTTCAGCACCGACAAGGACGGCCTGATGCTGGCCCTGCTGGCCAGCGAGATCCGCGCAGTAACCGGCAAGAGCCCCAGCCAGCTGCATGCCGAACTGGTAGAGCGCCACGGCCCCAGCTTCTACGACCGCTTTGACGCGCCCGCAAACCGCGAGCAGAAGGCCGTACTGGGCAAGCTGGACCCATCGATGGTCACCGCTACCGAACTGGCATCGGATCCGATTACCGCCAAGGCCACGCAAGCGGCCGGCTTCCCCATTGGCGGCTTGAAGGTTTCCAGCGAGCACGCATGGTTTGCCGCGCGCCCATCGGGCACGGAAGACATCTACAAGATCTATGCAGAATCAACAAAATCACCCGAGCATCTGCAGCAGGTGCTGGCTGAAGCTCGGGTGATTGTTGATGCTGCGCTAGCTGGCTAGTGCAGCTTTGCGGTCCATGGATCGATGGCCACGGCTGGCTGCTTGCGGGTAGCCAGCCAGTGGCCCAGCCAGAGCAGCAGGAAGATCGGCAGGCCAATGTAGCTCGAAGCCATCTGCAGCAAGTTTCCATCCACGATCGCCTGGTAGTTCTGGCCGACGATCACCACGATCAGGATCACGAAAGCCAGGATCGGTCCCAACGGGAACAGTGGCGCCTTGTACGGCAGGTTCGCGAGATCCTGCCCGCTGGCAATATATGCCTTGCGGAATTTGTAGTGGCACACTGCGATACCCACCCAGGCAATGAAGCCGGAGAGACCCGAAACGTTCAGCAACCAGGTATATGCCGAACCCTGGCCGACAATCGCGGTCAGGAAGCCGAAAAGGCCTACCGAGGCGGTTAGCAGCATTGCCGGCATGGGAACGCCGCGCTTGTTCAAGCGGGCGAAGATCTTTGGAGCCTTGCCGTCCAACGCCATCGAATAAAGCATGCGCGCAGAGGCATATAGGCCGGAGTTGCCTGCGGAGAGGATAGCCGACAGGATCACCGCATTCATCAGTGCCGCGGCGAAGGCTACGCCCGCACGTTCGAAGACCAGGGTGAATGGCGAGGTGGTGATATCCGATGCCTCGGAAGAGAGCAGGGATGGATCCATATACGGGATCAGCATGCCAATGACGAAGATCGCGCCGATGTAGAAGAGCATGATGCGCCAGAAGATCGCCTTGATGGCGCGTGGGATGTCGCGCTGGGGGTTCTCGGCTTCACCGGCGGCCACGCCGATCAGTTCGGTTCCCTGGAAGGAAAAACCGGCGATCATGAAGACCGAGACGATGGACAGCCAGCCGCCAACAAATGGCGCTTCGCCATCGGTCCAATTGCTGAAGCCAGGGGTGGAGTCGCCCAGGATGCCGAAGATCATCGCGACACCGCAGATCAAGAAGACCACCACGGTGATGACCTTGATCGCGGCCAACCAGTATTCGCCCTCGCCAAAGGCCTTGGCGGACAGCGCATTCAATCCGGTGAGCAGCACCAGGAAGATGGCCGCCCAGATCCATCCCGGGGCATCAGGGAACCAGTAGGACATGATGATGCCAGCTGCCACCAGTTCGGCAGCCACGGTAATGGCCCAGTTGAACCAGTAGTTCCAGCCGATCGCGAAGCCGAAGTGGCGGTTCACGAAGACCGTTGCGTAAGTCTGGAAGGAGCCGGCGACCGGAAGCCGGGCGCTCATTTCTCCCAACGACTGCATCAAGAGCAGCACCATCATGCCGATCAGCGCGTAGGCCACCAGCGAGCCACCGGGGCCAGCTTGGGCAATGGTGCCGCCGGACGCGACGAATAGTCCGGTACCAATCGAGCCGCCAATGGCAATCATCTGCATATGGCGAGCTTTGAGGCCACGCTTCAGACCGTCCTGGGACGGTGCGGGCTCAGTCATGCGTTACATCTCCTGATGCTTGAAAATTTCCAACCTATCAATCCAAGCACCCTGACAAGCCATAAAGCTATGAACCGCGCTACAGTAAGCGATCAATAATCTTTCGCTTGGCCCATGAATATGGAGGATATATTGCGCTCAGGGTATCAACGACGGTTGTTTTGTTGAATTCCGAGCGCATCTGCGAAAGCCGTTCGAACCCGTGCTTGCCGTGGTAGGCCCCCATTCCGCTCGGTCCCACACCGCCGAAAGGCAGGGTTGGAACGATCATCTGGGCCAACGGAGCATTATGCACAATGGAGCCGGCTCGCACCCGATCAGAGAAAATCGACTGCAGGCGCGGGCTTTCGCTCATCAGGTAAGCGGCCAGCGGCGACGGCCGCCGGGCAATGAATTCGAGGGCTTCCTCGAAGGTTTCCACTTCGATCACCGGCAGGATCGGACCGAAAATCTCTTCGGTCATCAAACTTCCCTCGAGGTCCACATTGCGCATGATGCTCGGCGCGATGCGCAAGGTATCCTCGTCGTACTCGCCGCCGAAAACCACCTCGCCTTGCTCGAACATCGACAGCAGCCGCTCAAAGTGCTTGCGGCTGACGATGCGGCCAAAGTCCGGATGGGTCAGCGGTTCCTTGCCGTAGAAGCTGGTGATGGCCTGGCCCAGGCGCCTGATGAGCTCAGACGAGTCGCCCACGCTCAATACGTAATCCGGCGCCACGCAGGTCTGGCCGGCATTCATGAACTTGGCGTAAGCCAAGCGCTTCGCGGAAGCCAACGAATCGTTCTCCACCACGGCCGGCGATTTTCCGCCCAATTCCAAGGTGGTAGGCGTCAGATGCTTCGCGGCCGCGGCAGCCACGATCTTGGCCACGCGTTCGCCGCCGGTGTAGAAAATGTGGTCCCAGCGGGCGGCAAGCAACTCGGTGGAGGTATCCACGCCGCCTTCAACTACCGCGTAAACCCGTTCGTCGAGGTAGACCGGGAGGAACTTGGCCAAGGCGCCTGAGGTCGCAGGAGCCAGCTCGGATGGCTTGATGACCGCAGCGTTGCCGGCAGCAATGGCCGCGACCAGCGGTGCGAGCACCAGCTGAACCGGATAGTTCCAGGCTCCGATAATCAGCACGACCCCCAGCGGGCGCGGCTCGACCTTGGCCATGGCTGGCTGCAAGGCCAGCGGAACCTTGACACTGGTGGAATCCATCCACTCAACGAGGTGGCGCTGGGCGAAATCTATTTCCGCGCGCACCACGTCGATTTCGGAGAATTTGGCTTCGGTGGCACTCTTGCCCAAGTCCTCGGCCAAGGCCTGGACGAAGTCTTCCAGATGCTCTTCCAGCATCTTCTCCAGTGCCTTGAGCTGCTGCAGGCGGAAGCGTCGCGGATGCGTGATCCGCGTGTCCGCAGAACGCCGCAAATGACTCAGAACTGTTGCTATGCGCGATGGATGCTCGTCCACCGGAGGTGCGGAATCACCGACCGGTTCGGGCAACGGAGTGGAAGTAAACAGACCCATGATTTGAGCGTACGTCACTGGGACTATTTTTCATCGTTTAATTCGCCAGAGGATTCAATATGTATCAAATAGTTGATACATTGATTTCCATGAACCAGTTCTCGGCGAGCGCCATATCCATCGCTTTCGTTGCCGCAATCATCTGCGTTTGGTTGCGTTCGGTGGCGCACAGGCGTGGAACACCAGCTATCGACCGGGCCCGATCCCACTCGTTCTGGTGCGCATTGATCGCATTCTTTGCTTCAACCTCATGGGATTTGTCTGAGACCTGGCGCGTTTCAATGACCGAGCCCAATTCAGGTTCGGCTCTCGCTGAAGCACTCACTCCGGGGATCTGGGTTCTTCTGGTTTACCTCATCGGCTTGTTCACTTGGCCCAAGGAACTCCAGCCAGTGCGCACCGCTTCATTAGAGGCCCGCAGCCTGACAACTCCGTTTCCCAAGGCCCTAGGGGCTTTCGTTGGGCTTTTGCTGCTGATCGCGGTCGGCTCCCTGTGGCCGGCGTCCAAAGTCGAAGGGCTCGTTGGCGTTCCGGCCTCGGAATTCACGACCTTTGATTTTGACGGCATCTATTCATACACGTCGGAGGGTCCGTATGATGGGCGGTTGCCGGGCACACAGATGCTCCCGGTATTCATCGTGGCCCTGGCAGGGATCGTCGTGGCCGCGGCTGTGATTACCGTAGTTATCCTGAAAAAACCTGCCTTGGCCGGCATCTCGGTCGAAGACAACCAAGCGTTGCGCACGGTCTGGCTCAACCGCTTGATGCGCAATATCGGCATCGTCTTGCTGGCCTTCACCGTGTCGGTGGTCAATTACTCGCAGGCTAATTCGCCGGATGGACAGTACGAGTTCGTTAGCTATGGCGCCCTTGCGGTAGCCCTCACGTTGCTCTTCTGGGGACCGCGCTCTACATTCTCAGCTCAATCCACCACCAGGGAACGGACCGCCTTCTCGCGTTTGCGTGATCAACTATTCACCTTGCAATACGTAACTGCAGCACTCACCTTACTCAGCGTTGCAATCGGCTGGTCATTCTTGCCACTGGATGACGAGCTCCAGATGCCTACCAATGAGCGAACTACGTGGATCTTAATGATCTTTGCCGGTGCGGCTTTGATCTATGCCGTTCTCAATGCGCTTTATCTCAGCTACGTCAGCACGGTGGCCCGGCAGGCGTCTGCAGCAACCAAGTACCACGCACCCTTGCCCTTGTGGTCCTACATCGCCGCTGGCTTGCTGTTTGCCACCAGCACCTATTTTCTGCTCGATCCGCCACTGGACTATTTGTGGGGCTTCGCACCTCCAGGCAAGACAATGGTTGCAGGCTTGATCCTGCTGTTGCTGGCAACCCATCTTGGATTCGTCTGGTTCTCCCGCCGGGCGATTATTCCCTGGGCTGTCTCGTCGGCCGAAGAAATCTGGTACCGCAAGGTCCTGGAACTGCGTTCAATGCGTGTTATCACCAGTGCAGTGGTAGCCATGCTGCTCATTGGCTACGGATTCCCGGCCGGGCTGGGACTCTTTGCATTGCTTATCTTCGTTGTCCCAGCAGTCATTTTCCTAGAGCGCCCCGGTAGCGCCTTCGTGCGGGAACATCAGCCGGCAGCTACTTCATGAGCACGCAGATCAGTGTTGACCTCCAAGCAGCTACCCCGCCCTATGAGCAGATCCGCTCGCAGATTGCTTCACTGATCTCCTTGGGAGATCTGCCCTCGGGGAGCAAGCTGCCTACTGTGCGTGCGCTGGCCACGGACCTCGGCGTCGCTGCCGGTACAGTGGCGCGCGCCTACAAGGAGCTGGAAGCCGAAGAGCTGATCACCTCCCGGCGCCGTGCCGGCACAGTGGTCAACGAGCGGCCGCAGCCGGTGGATACCAGTGAAGATCTCCTGGCCGCCGTGGATCACCTCTGGGCGTTGGCGGCCGCGCAGAAGGTGGATGCGGCCACGCTCAAGGCCTTGGTGGCGCGGCGCGAGCGTAAGTAACTTGTCCTCGGAACCGGTTGTGCGTACGCTCTATGGCAGTGACACGGGGTGTCGGATCAACCGACTGAGATAAGACCCGTAGAACCTGATCTAGTTCACGCTAGCGGAGGGATGTCGCATGGCTTTGCATGCAGTTGCCCAAAAATACCGGCAACAATCACCTTTGGTTTTTTGCCTGACCAATACCGTCGTATCCAATTTCACCGCCAATGTCCTGCTGGCATCCGGGGCTTCCCCGGCCATGACGGATCTGCCCGGAGAGACCGGCCCATTCGCGCAGGCAGCTTCAGCCGTATTGGTGAATTTGGGAACTCCAAGCACTGAACAGCTGACCGCCATGGAAGAAGCTGTGCAGTCGGCGAGCGCTGCAGGCACCCCCTGGGTCCTGGATCCAGTGGCAGTGGGAGCGCTTCCGGTGCGCACGGAGTTTGCCCGGCGCATTGTCCGGCAACGCCCGACCCTGATTCGCGGCAACGCCTCGGAAATCCTGGCCCTGGCCGGCCGGCAATCTGCTTCGCGCGGTGTCGATGCCTTGGATGAGGTTTCTGCCGCCTTGGCGGCGGGACGCGAACTGGCCACGGAAAACGACTGCGTAGTGGCCATTTCCGGCCAGGCTGACGCCATCATCGACGCCACGCGTACCGTCTTGGTGCATACCAACGGAATTGGCTTGACCCGGATGACAGGTGGCGGCTGCGCCTTGGGCGCGGTCTGCGCCGGAATGGTTGCGGTCCACGATGACCCGTTCGAGGCCACCATCGCAGCCCACGGTTTCTATGGCCTGGCCGCGGAAAAGGCCCTGGCTGGCAGCTCCGGTCCGGGCAGCTTCGCAGTTGCCTTCCTTGATGCGCTGTCGGCTGCCGATCCCGGGGAACTGAAAACTTTGAAGTACGAGGAATTGAACCATGCATAATTACGGCGCTTATCTAGTAGCCAACACTGCCAGCTGCACCCCACGCAGCACCCTGGAAGTTATCGAGGGCGCCGTCGCCGGAGGGATCGGGTGGATCCAGCTGCGCGCCAAGGATGAAAGCGCCCGGGAATTCTTCGAGCTGGCCTGCGCGGCTGCCAAGCTCACCGAGGGCAAAGCCCAGTTGCTGATCAATGACCGCATTGACGTCTACCTCGCGGCACGGGCTGCTGGCGCAGCAGTGAACGGCATCCATATCGGGCAAAAAGATGTGCCGGTACAGCTGGCTCGCCAGATCATTGGCGAGGGCATCATCGGCTTGAGTGCTTCCAGCGATGAGCAATTGGCCCAGGCGAACAAGGACGCCTCGGTGATCGACTACCTCGGTGTAGGAGCCATCCGCGCCACTCCGACGAAAAAAGACCATCCTGTTCCCCTGGGGCTGGACGGCTTTGCGCGAGCCGCTGCCTTGGCCAAGCTGCCCTGCGTAGCGATCGGCGCAATTACCCAAGACGATGCCGCCGCGATCCGCGCCGGCGGCGGCGCAGGCCTGGCCGTGGTCCGCGCCATCTGCAACGCCGAAGATCCGCAACTTGCCAGCGCGCAGCTGGTCGCAGCCTGGGAGGCCTCGAAATGAACATCCTATCCATCGCAGGCTCCGATCCTTCCGGCGGCGCCGGAATCCAAGCGGATCTGAAGGCCATTGCCGCCAACGGCGGCTACGGAATGTGCGTGATCACCGCTTTGACTGCGCAAAACACCCATGGGGTATCCGGAGTTCAGGCGATCAGTGGCGATTTCGTCCTCGCGCAGCTCGAAGCCGTGAGCACAGATATCCGCATCGATGCGATCAAGATCGGGATGCTGGCCAACGCCGAGGTGATCCGCGCAGTCACCCGCTGGCTGGAAACTGTTGACGCCCCCGTCGTGCTGGACCCGGTCATGGTGGCGACCAGCGGGGATCGCCTGCTCGACGACGAATCCGCCCTTGATTCGCTGCTGGATCGCGCCACGGTGATTACCCCGAACCTGCTGGAGCTGGCCAGCTTGCTGCGCGAGCCTGTGGCCCCTTCCTGGGACGAAGCCCTGCGCCAGGCCCAGCGGCTGGCTGCCAAGCACGACACGCTGGTTCTGGCCAAGGGCGGGCACCTGGCCGGGGCGGATTGCCCCGATGCCCTGGTGTCGGCGGGCGGGGTGCAACTGGAGCTGCACGGCCCGCGCCATGCCACCAGTAACACCCACGGCACCGGCTGCACCCTTTCCAGCACTCTGGCTACCCGCTTCGCTGCCACTGGAGATTGGATCGCCGCGTTGAAGCAGTCCAAGTCCTACCTCTCCAAGGCCATCGCAGCGGCCGACCAATTGCAGGTGGGCAGCGGCCACGGCCCGGTCAACCACTTCATCGACTTCTTCGGCACGGCAGATCCCATGGGCGACTGGTGGCAGAAGATCCAGCCGATCCGCGAGGAAATCGACCAGCTGGATTTCATCACCCGGCTATCCGAGGGCACCTTGGACCGGGATGACTTCCACTACTACATCGTCCAGGATGCGCTGTATCTGCTGCGTTACGCCAAGGTGCTTTCGCTGGCCAGCTCGATGGCGCCGGATCTCGGTGCCCAGCGTTTCTGGTCGCGTGGCGCCAACGGCATCCTCGATGGCGAGCTGCAGCTGCACGGCAGCTACCTGGACGAGTTCGCTGATACGCCCAGCGCCACCACGCTGAACTACACCAACCACCTGGCCGCCAGCCAGGAGAGCTACGGGGAGCTGATTGCCGCGATCCTGCCTTGCTACTGGCTGTACCAGGACATCGGCAAGCGGTTGTCGGCAGCCAACCATGCCGAGCATCCTTATCGGCAATGGCTGGAAACCTATGCATCCGAGGAATTCGATTCCGCCACCGAGCAGGCCATCGAAATGGTCCGCCAGGCGTTCGAGCAGGCAGATCCGCAGCTGCGGGCCCGCATGGAGGCCGCTTTCATCCGCTCGGCGGAACATGAGCGCTCTTTCTTCGCGCAGGCGCACGAGAACCGAGTAGACTTCTCTACGGCCTAAAACCCGCAGGGCCCGGGAAGAGGAATCATGAGTTGGAGCATTCACGGCAACGGCAGGACCATCACCCCAGGTGAGGTAGTTGCCCCGGATGAGCGGCTGCATTGGCCGCAGACCGTTTCCATCGGAGCCCAGCACATCCTGGCGATGTTCGGCGCCAGCATCCTGGTGCCAACCATCACCGGCTTCCCGGTCACCACGACCTTGCTGTTCACCGGCCTGGCCACCGTCATCTTCTTGCTGATGACCAGGAACAAGGTGCCCAGCTACCTCGGCTCGTCCTTTGCGATGATTGCTCCGGTGCTCTCGACCACCCAGTCGCACAGCATGTCCGGCGCGCTGGGCGGCATCGTGATGACCGGGGCCTTGCTGTTCGTTGTCGGGCTGATCGTGCAGAAGACCGGCACCGGCTGGATCCACGCCCTGATGCCGCCGGTGGTCATGGGCACCATCGTGGCGCTCATCGGCCTGAATTTGGCCAGCGCAACGCTGGTTCCCATGACCGAGTTCCCGCTGACCACTTTCCTCACGGTGATCTTTACCGTGGTCGCGACCGTTGCGTTCAAGGGCCTGCTGGGCCGGCTGTCGATCCTCATGGGACTTCTTTGCGGCTACCTTGTTGCACTGGCCCAGGGGCAGGTGAGCTTCAAGGCGGTTGCTGCCGCAGAGTGGATCGGACTGCCAGAATTCCACACCCCGACCTTCCACTTCGACACTGCGCTGATGTTCCTGCCTGCGGTGTTCGTGCTGATCGCCGAGAACATCGGCCATGTGCGCACCGTTGGCGTGATGACCAATCGCGACCTGTCGAAGTTCAACGGCCGTGCGCTGATGGCCGATGGCGCTGCCAGCGTGCTCGCCGGTTTCGGCGGCGGTTCGGCCACGACCACCTATGCCGAAAACATCGGCGTGATGGCCGCTTCGCGCGTGTACTCGACCGCGGCCTATTGGATCGCTGCGATTGTGGCCGTGGCCCTGGCCTTCCTGCCGAAGTTCGGCGCATTGATCGGCACCATTCCAGAAGGCGTGATCGGCGGCTTGGGCATCGTGCTCTACGGCATGATCGGCATCGTCGGCGCGCGCCTGTGGATCGAGGCGAAGGTGGATTTCGGCAACCCGATCAACTTGATGACCGCCGGCACCGGCCTGATTATCGCCATTGCGGTGACCAAGGAAATCGCTTTCGGCCAGCTCCAGCTGGGCGGCATCGCCCTGGGCTCGATCGCCACCTTGGTGGTCTTCCACCTGATGAGTATCGTCGCCAAGATGCGCGGCAACGATTTGGCGGACTCGCAGAAGCCTGCGGATAGCTAGCAAATAAATTCCCCGCAGGCCGGCATCGCGATAACTCGCAATGCCGGCCTGCTTTTTTGCCAAGAATTCGGGAGCTGGCCAGTCATCAACCGGCGACGCGCACTGGGCCTCCCCCGGTCTTGAAGTAAGGACTCCTTCCAATTTGTGATCGATCTCCCATAAAAAATCGGGAAATCGGGATTCTGCGGCTCTCGAATCCGATAGCATGGCTCATTGTGACTGCGACTACATCAGACGGAAAACTCTCCGCGCGACTCATCTTCATCGCCCTCGGGGCGGCATTGGGTGGGTTCGTTTTCGGATATGACTCATCAATCGTCAACGGCACCGTGGACGCTGTCGAGCACGAATTCGGGCTCAACGCGGTAACCATCGGATTCACCGTTTCCTGCGCCCTGCTCGGCGCAGCACTGGGAGCCTGGATAGCGGGTGTGGTCTCCGAACGCGTGGGACGCGTGCGCACCATGCTCTTCGCCTCCATCCTCCTGGCAGCATCAGCCATCGGCTGCGGCCTGTGCTTCGGCGTAACCGACCTGATCATCTGGCGCATTGTCGGCGGCATCGGCGTGGGCTTCGCCTCGGTGATCGCCCCTGCCTACATTGCCGAAGTCTCCCCGGCCGCGCATCGCGGACGCCTGGGCACCATGCAGCAGATGGCCATCGTGCTGGGCATCTTCGTGGCCTTCCTGGTCAGCGCGCTGCTGGTCTTCGTCATGGGCTCGGCGGATGCCGTCGGCTTGTTCGGTCTGACGGCCTGGCGCTGGATGTACCTGTCGCTGCTGGTTCCAGCAGTGCTCTACGGCCTGCTCTCGCTGCGCCTGCCCGAATCTCCCCGCTACCTGGTCGAGCGCGGCCGCTTCGTTGAAGCAGCTACCGTGCTGACCCGCGATATGGGCATGAACGCCGGCACCGATACCGAAAAGAAGATCGAAGAGATCCGCTCCACCGTGCACATCGAGCGCCGCCAGGTCTTCAAGGACCTGCTGGGCCGCTTCGGCTTCCACCCGCTGGTGTGGGTCGGCATCCTGCTCTCGGTCTTCCAGCAGTTCGTCGGCATCAACGTGATCTTCTACTACTCCACGACGCTGTGGAAGTCCGTCGGCTTTGCCGAATCGGATTCCTTCACGATTTCGCTGATCACCTCGGCGACCAACGTGCTGGCAACGATCGTGGCGGTGCTGCTGATCGACGTGCTGGGACGCAAGCTGCTGCTCACCATCGGCTCGGCCATCATGACCGTGTCGCTGGGCATGATGGCGGTAGCGTTCGCGCAGTCGGTCACCATCGACGGCGCCGTGTCGCTGCCGGGCAACTGGGGCATCGTCGCCCTGGTCTCGGCCAACCTGTTCGTGGTCGGCTTCGGCGCCACCTGGGGTCCGGCCGTATGGGTATTGCTCGGCGAGATCTTCCCGAACTCGATCCGCGCCATGGCACTCGGAGTGGCAGCCTCGGCGCAGTGGATCGCCAACTTCGCCGTTTCCACCACCTTCCCGGCCCTCGCCGAGGCAGGCTTGGCATTGGCCTACGGCATCTACGCATTCTTCGCGCTGCTTTCCCTGATCTTCGTGATCTTCCTGGTCAAGGAAACCAAGGGGCGCCAGCTCGAGGAGATGACCCTCTAGGCACCACCCGCTGGGCATTGCGGATTGCGCAAAGGAGGCAGGAACCAAGATGGTTCCTGCCTCCTTTTGCGTGCCCGGATGCTTACCAGGCCTTGTTGGGCACATCCACGCCGACGTCGCTTTGCAGCGAGAGCACATGCTCCAAGCTTGGCCGCCCTTCCAGCGTCGGGCCCTGGCCGGCGAGCGCCACGCTGACTGTCTGCCCCGGCTGCAGATCCACCTGCTGGCCGCGCACCCAGATCGGACGGGAGAAGGCTCCGTGCAGGGTGAAATCAATGGCTTCAGCCCGCAAGCCCACGGAAATCCTCATGCCCCGCCACCCGAGGTTGAAGCGCAGGGCCCGCCATTTCTCCGGGAGCCGCGGATCAAAGCGCAGCTGGTCGTCATCGTCGCGCAGTCCCGCGAAGCCGTAGATCAGCGCCGACCAGACGCCACCGGTCGATGCCACATGCACGCCGTCAGCGGTATTGCCATGCAGGTTTTCCAGATCCACGTTCAGCGCGTGCTCGAAATACTCCCAGGCAAGATCGCGGTAGCCTACCTCGGCGGCGAGAATCGACTGCACTGTCGCCGACAGTGTCGAGTCGCCCGTAGTCAGCGGGTCATAGTAGTTGAAATCCGCAAGTTTCTGCTCGGCGGTGAAATCGCTGGAACGCAGCCACAAAGCCAGCACCGCGTCGGCTTGCTTGATGACCTGGAAGCGGTAGATCACCAGCGGATGGTAGTGCAGCAGCAACGGCCGCTTATCCGCACCGGTATTGGCCAGGTCCCAGACTTCGCGGTTCAAGAAATGCTCGTCCTGGGGGTGGATTCCGACCGTTTCGGAATACGGGATGTGCATGCAATCAGCGGCCTTGAGCCACAGGGCGATCTCCTCGTTTTCCAATGAGTGCCTGCTGGCCAGTTGCGCGAACTCGCGCGGATGCTCTTGGGCCATTTCGGCCAGCAGCTGGGCGCTGCGGCGCAAATTGAAGCGCGCCATGACATTGGTGTAGAGGTTGTCGTTGACTACCGCGGTGTACTCATCGGGCCCGGTGACCCCATGGATATGGAAGCGCTCATTGCCCTGCTCGCCACGCCAGAACCCCAGCGAGGCCCACATGCGCGCAGTTCCCACGAGGATTTCGGCGCCGCCGGCCAGCAGGAACTCGTCATCCTCCATGACCCCGAGGTACCGGTTGAGCGAATACACCACGTCGGCATTGATATGGTACTGCGCAGTGCCAGCCGGATAATAGGCGCTGGCTTCCTCGCCGTTAATCGTGCGCCATGGGAAGAGCAGGCCTTCCTCGTTCATGATCAGCGCCCGCCGGGTCGCTGCAGGAATCATCGAGACCCGGGCGCGCAGCGTGTTGCGCGCCCACTGCTGGTTCGTATAGGTCAAGAACGGCATCACATAGATTTCGGTATCCCAGAAATAGTGCCCGGAATAGCCGTTGCCGCTCACGCCCTTGGCGCTGATGCCCAGGCCGTCGGCACGTCCGGCAGCTTGGGCGAGCTGGAACAGGTTCCAGCGGATCTTGCGCTGCAGCTCGGGCTCATCGCTCTCCACCACCACATCGCTGCGGTCCCAGTAGTCGGCCATGAAACGGCGCTGGGTGCGGAAGTGCTCGTCAATCCCCAACGGCACCAGGTGCTCCAAGGCCCGCTCAGAACGCAAGAGCATCTCCTGGGCAGGATGGCGCCGCGAGGAGTGGTAGACCGCGTACTTGGAGATGCGCACGCCTTGCCCGGCTTCCAGCCTGGTGCTGATCACTTCATCCGCGCGGTCATCGTCCACCTTGCGGACCACGGACAGCTCCGCCTGCGCTCCGCCAGTGGTGGCCACCTCGTGCTCCACCATTGCTGCTACCGACATCCCGGATCCGAAGACCTGGTACGAGATGCCCAGCCGGGCGCCATCGCGGTGGGTGCCCGCCGGATGCAGCGGGTTGGCCCTGGCTTCCTCGCTCTTGCGCGGATCGGCAGGAACCCCGGCATCGGTTTCCTCCGGGGAAGCCACCTTCCGGCTGGAGCGGTACCCGATGACCGAAGACTGGATCAGCACCTGCGCCGGGGCATCGAGCAGGCGCACATGCACGTCCTGCAGCGCCACGTGGCGATCCGTGAAGGAAATCATTGAGCGGGCAGTGACGGCTACCCGGTGCCCCTCGGCAGTTCGCCACAGGGTGTGCGCGGTCAGCGTCCCGTCAAGGAAATCCAGGCGCAGCTCATCACGCAGCATCTCCGTGCGGCCGACTTCCAGGGCTTCGTCATTGATGAACACGCGCATGGTCCGGAAATCCGGGGCGCTGATCATGGTCTGCCCGGTTTCGGCCAGCCCGAAGGCGCTCTCGGCATGGCGGATTTCCCAGGTCTCATGCAGCCCGTTGATGAATGTGCCGCCTCCTTGGTCCCCCAGACCCAGTTGCGCAGCCCGTGCACCCAGAAAACCGTTGCCCAAGGAGAAAACGGTGTCTTCGGCGCCATCGCTGTCACGCTGGTTCCCGCGCCACAGCGACCAGGAGTCCTCTTCCCAGGCCTTGGCTGCTTGCTCGGAGACCAGTTCGGAAAGGTCATGAACCACAAAATGGGCCCCTGCATCCAGCAAGGCGGCCTCATTGCCTTCGCGGGCCACGCCGATGACTCCGAAGCCTCCGGCACGCGCTGCCCTCACCCCGCTGGTGGCATCCTCGATGACGGCGCATTCTTCCGGACGCCAACCCAGATCGGCGGCGGCAGCCAGGAACGTGTCCGGGGCCGGTTTGCCCGCCAGCCGGCGCGCAGCAGCTTCCTGGCCGCCCATCACCAATGGGAAATGCTCGGCCAGTCCTGCGGCAGCCAATACCACGCGGGCATTGCGCGAGGAGGACACCACCGCGACGTCCAGCCCGGCATCCAGCACCTGTTGCAGGTAGGCCACGGAGCCGGCATAGGGGTCGATCCCGTCGCGCTGCAGCACTTGGGTGAACTTTTCGTTCTTCATATTGCCCAGCGCGCAGATGCTGCCTTCCCCCGGCAGATCGCTTTCAGCCCCGCGGGGCAAGCTGATGCCGCGGGATTCGAGGGTGGCCGCCACCGCGTCATAACGCGGACGGCCGTCAAGCAGGTTGAAATAGTCCTCGGAAGTGTATGGGGCCACGCCCGGGTGCTTGTCGAAAAAGGTGGTGAAAAGTTCTTCCCACGCCTTGCGATGCAGCAACGCGGTAGGAGTGATCACGCCATCCAGATCAAAGAGGACGGCCTTGTAATCACGATGTCGGTACTCAGGACGAAAAGCGTTCACAATCGAAATCCTTCGAAAGAGGAGCGAATTACTGGCCGTAGTCCTTACCGTAGCAACTGAACGCGCTTGCTTCGACATACTACGATAAGAATGTGGCTCAGTGGATAGATGTATGGAATAGCGAAGACTGGCGTGAGGCAACCGCCGAGTGGATCGATGCTGCGTGCGAGGCATATGGCATTCAGCGCACCGCAGGACCGGATTTTTGGCCCGCAGATTTGCACCAGATCCAGGCGGCGGTTCAGACCGGTGCCGCAGATCTGATCTTCAGCGCCAACGCCCCGGGGCTGGCTTCGGAACCAGCGACCACGGTCGCTGCCGGCCAGCTGCTGCCCGATCGCGTGGTGATGCCACTGGCTATCGACCGGATCGCCGGCTACATGCTCAGCCCGGATTTCGGGCACACCCTGGCGGATCTGGGCGATTCGGTGGAGAACTGGGAGCTGGCCATGGCCTCGCTCGGTTCCTTCCAGGTCGCGCTGATGGGCCACGAGGAAGAATTCTTTGATTCCGGGGTCACCGTAGTGGACCCGCAGTTCCTGCCCGAGCAGTACGAGCAGGCGCTGATGATGCATGTGTCCCTGGACCCGGCACACCCGCTGTACCTGGAGGGATCCATGGCGGACAAGATGGTTTCTCATCTCGATGAGTTGAGGAGGGCCACCGCTGCCCTTCATGCCGGTGCGGTGCCGTTGAGCATCGAGCACGGCAACTTCGATCTGTCGCAGGTGGTGGTTCCTGCCGAAGCCGGAGACCACGGCCGCATCCTGAATCTGTCCTCCGCGCACTGGGCTCACCCCTTCTCATCCCTGAACACGCCGCTGGCCGCCATGTGCGAAGCGTGGGATTGCGATACCGGTGATGAGCGCGTGATGAAGGTGCTTTTCGCGTACCTGGACCAGTTCTCTGCCTACGGCTCAGCAGATGAGCTGTACGACCTGATTAATCCAGCCTGCCTGGTTGCGCCGCTGTCGCAGCACGAGACCTGGTTGCGCCTGCTCCTGGATGCCAGCGACGAGCAACTGCAGGAGCACGCCGAGACCGTTTTGGGAACCCTGGATATCTCCTAGGGCCGCAGTTCAAGAGCCCAGAACCCTGGCCAGCAAGGCCGCGTCATCGCTCATGATGGCGTCGGCCTTGCGCTCCATCAGCAGCCGCATGGTCGGCTCGTCGTTGATGACCCAGACATGCACCTGGGCGCCGGCTCGGTGGACCGCCTTGATGAATCGACGGGTCGCTACCGGCAGCATGCCCTGGTTCAGCGGCACCTGGACCGCCCAGAAGCCTGCCAGCAGCCGCTTGGGAACCCAGCCCAGCAGGTGGGCGCACAGCCAGATGGCGACAATTTCCCGTTGACCCGGCGAGCGCCGTATCGGAGCGGAAAGCAGGTGGCCGACCGCGGCGCTGCGTGCCGTGGAGAAGGACGCTAGGGCAATTTGCCGATGGGCTTTCCTGCGCTCGATGAGCTCGGCCAGCGGGCCGATCACGTGCTCGTCCTTGACGTCCAGGTTCAGTGTGGCGTGCGGGAACGCATCGAGCAGTGCATCAAGCGTGCACAGCGGTTCCCCTCCGGCCCGCACCATTGCCAGCTGCTCGTCGGTGAAGTCGTTGAAATTCCCGCTCGCGTCGGTCACCCGGTCCAGGCTCTGGTCATGGAACAAGTAGACCGTGCCGTCGGCTGAGGCGTGCACATCCGATTCCAGATGGGTGATGCCCAGGTCTGCGGCGCGCTGGAAGGCTGCCAGCGTGTTTTCCTCGTTGCCCGTGCGTACGCCGCGGTGCGAAAAAGCGTAGGTCATTTCAGCAGGCCTTCAATGACCTGGGCTACCCCGTCATCGGCCAGCGAGGGTGCCCGGAAGCGGGCGGAGGCCAGCGCCATGGGGTGTCCGGAGGACATGGCGTAGCCGTGGCCGGCGTATTCGAGCATCTCGATGTCGTTGGGCATGTCGCCGAAGGCCATCACTTCAGCTGCGGCAATTCCCAGGCGCTGGCAGTATTCATGCAGCGTGGTGGCCTTGTGGATATCCACATGCGCCATTTCCAATAGGGAAACGTCGAAGGCGGAGTGGGTCACCGATACCAGTTCTGCCAGCTGCGGCTCAACCGAGGAATAGAACTTGTCTATCGGCAGGTGCTGGGAGCGGGCAAGGAATTTCACGATGCCTTCGGAATCAATTGACTCGCTAGCCAGATCCAAGACTGCCTGCACCCCGAAGTTGTGGTGGCGGTCGGCAAAGCCTTCACCCAGGTGCAGCCCCTTGGTGGTCTCGGCAGCGAAGGACGCGCGCGGTTCCAGCTCCAGGATGATTTCGCTCGCCCGCCGCGCGGTGGCCGCGCTGAGCGTGCGCGACCAGATCACTTCGTCCTGTTCCAGGTCGTAGAGCACCGCGCCATTGGAGCAGATGACCGTGCCCATCCCGCCGAAGGCTTCAATGATCGGGCTCAGCCAGCGGAAGGGGCGTCCGGTGACGAAGACTATCTGGATGCCAGCGTCGCGGGCTTGGATGAAGGCACGTTGGGTGCGTTCGGAGATGGTGCCGTCCTTGGCGACAATGGTGCCGTCGAGGTCCGAGGCGATCAGCTTGATCATCTACAGCTCCTGGCGGCGTGGCGGGTTCGCCCCGGCACGCTGCACGGTCACCGCGGCGGCCAGGGCCGCGAATTCCAGGGCTCGCGAAAGCTCCGCAATCTGCAGCTGGTTCAGCTTTTCGCGGTTGGCCGCGCCAATCAGTCCATGTTCGGCCAGCCAGCACAGCAGCGCGGCGGTGAAGGTATCGCCGGCACCCACGGTATCGGTGACTTCCACCGACGGCGCAGTGAATTCGGCGTCGCCGGCGCGAACGACGCCCCAGGACCCGCGCGAGCCTGCGGTGGACACCACGATCGCCGGCCCCATGTCCAGCCAGGCACGGGCCGAGTCCTGGACCGAGCGCATCGGGTACAGCCACTTCAGGTCGATGCCGGAGACCCGCACCACGTCGGCCTGGCCGACGAATCGCTCGACTTCGGCCACGGTCTGCGAATGGTTGGTGACCAGCGACGGGCGCAGGTTCGGGTCGTAGCTGATGGTGGCATGGGTGCGCGCGGCCGAAAGCAGCGGCAGCAGTTCTCCGGGGCTGAACAAGGTGGCGATGGAGCCGGTGTGCACCAGCTCGGCATCCTGGGCCAGCTCCGGCCCGATGGTCGGCATCTGCCAGTAGGCGTTGAACGCGAAGGCCGCGCCGCCGGCCGGGTCGAGGATGCCATGGGCAATGACGGTGGCCTGGTCATCGGCTCCGCCCAGGTATGCCACGTTGTTGTCCTTGAGGTAATCCTCGATCTTGCGGCCCTTGTCATCGGCGCCCCAGCGGGAAATCAAGGTTCCCGGGTACCCCAGGCGGGAAAGCGCAACCGCGACGTTCAACGGGCTGCCGCCAACGAACTCCTGGGCTGGGGCAATGCCGGAGGCCAGGACGTCAACGAGGGCCTCGCCGATCACGGTCGGGTTCATGCTGCTCCTTCAGTAATGCAGTGGGGACAGGGCACGCACGCAGGCAGCCCATTGGCTGCTGTGCGGATCGATCCAGGTGTAGTGGTCTCCCGCGAACAGCGAGAAGCTGTGCTCCTGTCCGAGCGCAGCCGCTTTCTGGGCTGCGATACGGGCAATTCTTACCGGAACATCGCCATCGTCCCGTCCATGAAAGATTACGACACGGGCATGCATTGGCCATAATTCCACCGGATTGCAGGCGCCCAATGACGCGCCTGAGAGCATCTCGTCCACTGCGCTGCCGCTGAGCTTCAGGCGCTGCGCCGTTTCAAGGTCCAGGACCCCGGCCTGGCTGATCACCTGGGAGACCCGTGCATCATGGGCGGCCAGCACGCAGGCCAATTGCGCTCCGGCTGAATGGCCGATCAGCGTGATCGGCCCTTCTTCCTTGACCAGGCCCAGCGCGAGCCGGGCATCGGCCAGCATTTTCGCCGCGCTGCCCGGCCCACGCCGGTATTCGAGGTTGTAGGCAGGGATCCCGCGGGCGGCGAGATCCTCTGCCAGGGGCACGCCAAGGCTAGCGGTGTACTTTTCACGCCAGTATCCGCCGTGGATGATCATCACCGCTCCGCGAGCGGTGGTGCGTTCCGGCTTGTAGAACTGGACCTGCTGGTCCGGGTGCGCCCCGTAGTGCATGGTCGGCGCCCCGGCTAGTTGCCCGGGAAAACCGCGGCGCGCTTTTCGACGAAGGCGGCACGGCCTTCCACCGAGTCGGCGGTTCCGAAGGCCTGCTGGAAGGACTGCGCTTCAACCAGCAGGGCGTCATGGGTGTTCAGCGCGTCCATGTCCACCATCGCGGCCTTGGCATTGCCAACGGCCGTCGGTGCCACCTTCGCGATCTCCTCGATGGTGGCCACGGCCTGGTCAATCAGTTCCCCGGCCGGGACAACGCGGTTGGCCAGGCCAATGCGCAATGCTTCCTCGGACTTGATGCGGCGGCCGGTGAAAACCAATTCACGGGCCATCGCGTTGCCGACACGTCGCGGCAGGCGCACCATGCCGCCAAAGCCGGGCACCAGCCCGAGGTTGACCTCCGGCTGGCCAAAGCTGGCCGTCTCGGAAGCGTAGATGAAATCGCAAGCCAGGGCTAGTTCGCAGCCGCCGCCCAGGGCGAAGCCGTTGACTGCGGCGATCACTGGAACCTGCAGCTTCTCCAGGCGTTCGGTGACCGCGTGCATCTGGCGCCCGTAGGCCAGCGCCGCCGCCGGGTCCATTTCGCGCAGCTGGACGATATTGGCGCCGGCGACAAAGGACTTCTCGCCGGCACCGGTGAGGATCACGCCGCGGTATTCATAGCCGGTGGCCTCGAACCAGTCCAGGAAGGCTTCAAGGTCGTTGACGACCTCTTTTGCCAGCGCATTCAGCGACTTCGGCTGGTTGACGGTCAGGATGAGGGCCGAGCCCTGGGTGCTCAGGCTGAGGGTATCGAATTGCTTCATACCCCTAACTCTCTCACGTAACGCGCGTCACGTATTGGATTGTCAGCGGTGCTTGCGTGGCTTTGCCTTGGCACCCTGCGGCTTCTTGGATGAGCTCTTGGCCTGCTGTTTTGCCTTGGCTTGGGCTTTCGCCTTGGCCTTCTTCTGCTCATTGATGCGCTTGGCCTTCTGCTCCTGGTTGCGCACCGAACTCTGGCGCGAGGAGCTGGCGGTACGTCCGCGCACAATGCCGATGAATTCTTCGAGCAAGGCGGTGTCTTCGGTGGCGGTAGGCCAGGCGATGCCCACCTGGGTTGGCGAACCGTCGTCAATGAAGCGGACCACCACGTCCTTGCGGGCGAAGAGCCGGGCAATGGACTGCGTGGTGCGCAGCACCTGGGCTCCGGAAGCGACAACTTCCATCGCTACCGGAATGCCGCCCACGGATTCCGGGTAGTCGGCCAAGTCGAGTTGCGGGAAGGACTCTACGGTTTCCAGCGGAACGGATTCTTCGAAGTACTCCACGTCGTGGTCTTTGCCCGCGCAGACCACTTCGAGTTCCTCGTAAAGCGGGATGACGTGGCGCGTTGCGTCCTTGGGCGAGTCCCCGCGATAGCGCACGAATACCGCGTCAGCCTCGCCATGGGCCAGCAGATCCAGGATTTCCCCCTCATCCAGACGCCAGGCTTTCAGCTCGATGGCAGGATAGCGTTCCTGGAAGCGGTCCATCCATTTGCCGGGGGTGACGCCGGTTGCGTAGGCGATTCGAAGTTTCTGCACGGGTTAAGCCTACGCTCTGCCGGGTTAAATGGCGCAGGCGGGCACCGGTGAACCGGTGCCCGCCTGCGTCCGCGCAAGCCTGGGAGGCCTACTTGTCGGTCTTGACGACCAGAACGTCGCATGGTGCCGAGTGGGCCACCGAGGAAGCTACCGAACCGAGCACGCGGCCCAGGCCCTTCATGCCCACGTTGCCGACAACGATCATCGAAGCCTTGCGGTCCTCGGCGTCGGAGATCAGCACGTCACCTGGCTTGCCGTGGCCGGCAGCAGCGGTGATCTTGACGCCTGGCACAGCGTTCTTCACGTCGTTGGCTACGCGCTGGGCGAGCTTGCGGGCCTGCTCTGCGTCATCCAGGATCCAGGTATCGGAACCGATGGAAACGACCTCGGTGTTATCCGAAGCGTGAGCGGTGATGACCACCAAGTCAGCGTCGAGCTTGACGGCGAGTTCTGCAGCGCGGCGGGCTGCGCGCTGTGCGGTTTCGGAACCGTCTACGCCTACGATGATGGTTTCAGACATATTGTTCTCCTTATATGAGTGATGCATTAAGTGATGGGTAACACTTTATGGCCTTCAGGCCACTTTAGCCTGCAAAAAGTCCACGGCGCGCTGCCATGCGATGGCAGCCTGTTCGGGATCGTAGTTGCCGGCAGGGTTCTCGTCGTTGTGGAATGCGTGATCGGCGTCGTAGTAGAAGTACTGGACTTCCGCGCCTGATTCCTGGCGAATCTGCTCTTCCTGAGCCTTCGCCTGAGCCGGCGAGTACATCTGGTCCAGGTTCGCGTAGTGGCCCTGGATGGCCGCGCGGACTCCGGAAAAATCGTTGGGCACACCCTGGCCGACGCCATAGAAAGGCACGGCCGCGGCAATTTTCCCGCCTTGCTGGGCAGCCATCTGCAGCACGAAACCGCCACCCATGCAGAAGCCGATGACGCCCAGCTTCTCGCTGGTGACGTGCTCATTGGCCAGCAGGTAGTCCACGGCACCGCTCAGTAGCTGGGCCCCGGCGGCTTCCGGGAGCTGGGACATCATCTGCCCGGCTTCTTCACCGTCGTGGGTGATCCAACCGCCATAGAGGTCAGGAGCCAGAGCCACGAAGCCCTGCGCGGCCAGCCGGTCGGCGACGTCGCGGATATGGTCGGTCAGACCCCACCATTCCTGGATCACGATGACCCCAGGGCCCTTGCCGGACTCCGGCAAGGCGAGATAGCCATGCGCTTGCGCGCCTGAAGAAGGGAAAGTCACGTTCTGGTGCGGGGTTTTGTCCGCCATGGTGCCTCCTGCTCTGCGTGTGACTCCAGTTTATGCAGGTCTGGACGCCATTGGCATTGACCTGCCCCACATTGCGCCAAAGTTGTTCTATTTTCCGAGCGTGGCCTCGCCGATACGTTCCAGCGCATCGACCACCAGATTCCAGAAGCCTTCGTGGTCCAGGTCCACCGCCACGGAAGTATTGCAGTCGGCGGAAGCCGGCGCGCGGAAGTCCGTGACGGTCATTCCCAAGGTCAGCTCGCCACGCAGCTCAACGCTGACCGGGGCCTTGACAGTGCGCACGATATCCGGGTCGATCACGTAGGCCACGGCGCATGGGTCATGCACTGGCGGTGCATCGAAGCCCTGGTGGTCTCGATAGGCCCGGGCGAAGAAGTCCATCAGCTCGCGCACGAAGGTCGATGGGCCGGTGCCAATCTTCTCTATGCGTTCAACCACCTCGGAGGTGGCCAACGCCTGGTGGGTCAGGTCCAATCCGACCATCACCACCGGCCAGGCCTCGTTGAAGACGATGTGCGCAGCTTCAGGATCGATCTTGATATTGAATTCTGCCACCGCCGACCAGTTGCCGGTGTGGTAGCCGCCGCCCATCAGCACCACTTCGCGCACGCGTTCAACGATGCGCGGTTCCTTCCGGGCCGCCAAGGCGATATTGGTCAATGCGCCGGTGGGCACCAAGGTGATTTCACCGGGTTCATGGCTCATCACCAGGTCGATGATGACGTCCACGGCGTGGCGCCCATCGAGTTCGATGCCCGGCTCCGGCTGGGCCGGCCCGTCCATCCCGGAAACCCCGTGGACGTCTCCCGCGGTTTCCACTTCGCGCACCAGCGGACGGGCGCAGCCGGCCGCGAAGGGAATGCCGGTAATGCCGGCGATGGTACCCACGGCCAGCGCGTTGGCAGTGACCTTATCCAGGGTCTGGTTGCCGGCCACGGTGGTCACGGCTAGCAGGTCGATCTTGGGATTGCCATGGGCAAGAATCATTGCCACGGCGTCATCATGACCCGGGTCGCAGTCCAAAATGATCTTGCGCGGGGCATTGCTGTCCTGGGTCATGGCTTCTTCCTTCGCTCTGCCAGTTGTGGGCCGGTAGCTAAGTCGTGGGGGCGGATAGGCATCCTTTGATAATTCTTTCGTGTCCCCATACTATCGTCAAGCGCTTAACGCAAAGCTGTCGCGTGTCACAACTCCGACTACGATGGAGCCATGAAGAATGGTGAGAAGTCCGGCAACTCGCGCGCTCCACGCCGCGTGACCGCAGCGATGGTAGCCGAACACGCCGGCGTTTCCACCGCAACGGTCTCTCTTGTTGCCAACGGGAAGTCGGCGGGCCGGGTCTCGGCCGCGAATGAGCAGCGCGTGCGTGAATCAATTCGCGAACTGGGCTACTTCGTCGACAGCATCGGCAGCTCGCTGGCCAAGGGCGTCAGTTCGCTGGTGGTCCTGGTGGCCCCGGATATCTCCAACCCCTTCTTTGCCAAGGTGATCGCTGGCGTGCGCTCGGTATTGGCTAGCGACTACCAGCTCCTGCTCTCGGTCACGGATGCCGGCGTCTCCCCCAGCGCCAGCGAAACGAGGAAGATCATGGGCCTCCGTCCGGCCGGGCTGCTGGTCCATGCCCCAAGCCAGGATTTCCTCGAGGAAATTTCGAGCAACCTCCCGCTGGTGGCCCTGGATGCCCCGGGCATCGATCCATCGATTCCTGCCGTGAATATGGACGTCGCCCAGGGAGCGCGGGAAGTCGTAGCCCATTTCGCTGCACAGGGACACACCAAGGCCGCCTACCTGGATGCCAGCACCGGCACCGAGACCCTGGCAGTGCGCCGCGAGGCCTTCCTGGCGGCGGCAAGGGAGTACGGCATCGAAGTGCTGCCATCTTCTATTGCCAGCTCGATGATCGACGTCACTGAGGCTTCAGCAGCCTTTGGCCAGCATTGGCCCAAGTGGCATGAATCGGGCGTGACCGCACTGGGCTGCGCAACCGATAACCACGCTTTCGGCGTGCTGCATGCTTCGCGCATGCTTGGTATCCGCATTCCGCAGCAGCTTGCGGTGGCCGGATTCGACGACCTTCCCTACTCGGCAACGTCCAGCCCTTCCATCACTTCCGTGCAGCTCAACGCCCAGGAAGGCGGACGCCAGGCCGCATTGAAGCTGCGCGCGCTGATCGATGGAAAGACCCCTGACCCACTGCAGACAATGCTGCCCAGTTCGTTGATTGTCCGCGGATCGACGCTGGGCAACAAAGGAGACTAACCGGTGAACATGCATAAATGGCCTGCCAAGGTCACTGCCGCCATCGCCCTGCTGATTGCCTTGGGGCTGATCGTCATGTCCAGCGGAGTGCTGGGCCTCATTACCGGCCCGGCAACCCCACCGGGCACCGGCATCGAATCCGCCGCGCGCAGCTGGGTGCTACTGGATTAGCTTTCCGCTCTTCGAAACTTCGGGATCGGTGCATGAGGACAAATCAAAGCAGCACGGCCGGCGCTTGCCATCACGCAGCTTGGAAATACTGGCCTCCACTCGGCGTTCGCGCGTGGAAGGGTTCTTGGTCGCACCGATCCAGCGTACCCATTCCCAGCGGGCCATGGCAGTGAGCCCTGCCCACATCTCATCCAGATCCCCAGCCTCGCCCAGGGCGCTGGCCAGGTCTTGCGGAATCCCTGTTTCCGGCCAGGTTCTAGCGACCCGGGCGGTCAATTCCACTTGATCCCCCGCCTCGGCCAACAGCTGGGGCGCGCCCTGTCCGTCGAGGGCCAACCAGTGGCCTCGGCGCCCGTCGGGATCTATTACGACCACGTGGCCTTCATGCGCCTGGAGAAGTTCCACCGCAACCTGTCCGCGGCTTGGCAACTTGTCGCTGGATTCCTGGTCGAGCCTGATTATCTTCCGATCGTTGACCAGATCTGCAGTTCCATTCAGTTCGAATATCTCATTGGATACCGCCATGGGAATTCCCCTTCTCCGTTGTCCAAGGGCAGTCTATGGCACGGCGGCATTGCGCTTCCACGTGGCTAGACTGCTGTTATGACCCAACCTCCGCTGCTCGTTAGTTCCTGCCTGGCCGGCATCCCTTGCCGCTACAACGGCAAGGCGAAGGCAAACCCTGCCATCGTCGAGGCCGTGGCACGAGGAGAAGCCGTTGCGGCCTGCGCTGAGGAATTGGGTGAGCTCCCTACTCCGCGTCCGCCAGCGGAGATTGTCGGTGGCGATGGCCACGACGTGCTGGAAGGCCGGGCCTGCGTGATCGACATCAACGGCGAGGACATCAGCGGGCAGTTCATAGCTGGTGCCCAGAAGGTTTCGGATCTAGTCCAGCACCAGAGAATCACCGAGGCGATCCTGCAGGATCGCAGCCCCTCGTGCGGCTGCGGCACCATCTACGATGGCTCGCATACCGGAAAACTCGTTGCAGGCGATGGCGTACTGGCCGCCCTGCTCAAGCGCCGGGGCGTCAATGTCAGCGCGCCACCGGCAAACTGACACACCCTGCAAGATAACGATTCAGTTGCTCTTTTAAACAAAAAATAACCCTCGATCCGAAGATCAAGGGTTATTTTCCATTTGTGCGCGAGGGGGGACTTGAACCCCCACGACCTTGCGATCACTGGCACCTGAAGCCAGCGCGTCTACCAATTCCGCCACTCGCGCATATTCTGTTTTCGTTGCCATCGTTCTTTGCAACAAGAAATAGCTTACACACTCATTTTCCGTTCACCTAATCGAAACCCTGATTTGTGGTTAGGGACACATGGGAAACCTTTTTGGGGCATTTATCGTTGATATTGACGCACTTGAGCCGCTCAAGGATTTTTCGGCATTTGCACAGCTGAAAACAGTAAGATCGAATATGAAGTTCTGTGTTCACAGCTTGGACGGCGTGAATGCAGGCTCCCAATAACCAGCCATGGACCCTAAGGAAGGAGCACGAATAATGGGCTTTCTCGACAATGTCGAACGCGGCTTAGAGAAGGTCGTCACTAGCTTCTTTCGTGGCACCAGCACCGCAGATCTCAAGCCAGTCGAACTGACTACCGCGCTACGCAATGACATGGACCGCGGAATCATGCCAATCAGCGAGGGCCGCAGCCTTGCAGCCAATGACTTCGTTGTCTCGCTGAGCACCAAGGACTACAACACCGCGCAGGGTTGGGGGCGGGGCGTCGTCAACGAAATGGCAAAGGTCACCGCCGAGCATGCGGCAGCCCAGGACTACTCGGTCCACGGCGATATCACGATCCATTTTGTTTCCAAGGACGATTTCAAGCCCGGAGAAATGGAGATTGCCAGCTCGGTCAAGGAGTCCAGCTCGCGCCCAGCAGCCTCGGCTCCGGTAAAAGAGCGAGCAGCAGCGCCCGCAGCACCATCCGCCACCCCGCCGACAACCGCACAGCCACGTCCATCGGTCCGTCCGATTGCAGAGATCCCCAAGAAACCCATGCAGAAGCAGGCAATTCTTGAGGTCGCTGGACAGCGCTACGCCCTGCATCACCACTCCATCGTGCTGGGCCGTTCGGCCAGCACCGATATTCCCGTGGATGATTCCGGCGTTTCCCGCCAGCATGTGCGCGTCGAAACCCGTGGCAAAACCAGTTTCGTCGTCACCGATCTGGGTTCAACCAATGGAACCTACGTGGACGGCAAGAAGATTTCGGAAGAAACCCGTATATTTGACGGTTCGATCATTACTATCGGACAGACAAAAATCGTCTTTCGGCTGATTACCTCGAACAACGGAGGCCGCGCGTGAACGACCTGGTTCTAAGCTTGTTCCGATTGGGCTTTTTGGTCCTCATCTGGCTGCTCGTATTAAGCGTTGTCGGATCGATGCGCCGCGACTTGGCCATCGGATCGCGGGCCCGCACCGGCAAGCCCAGCGCTCGGGAACTGAAGAAGAATCCTGAGCTGGCGGAACCAGAAGTGCCTGCGCGCAAGGCCGCCACGTCATTGGAAGTTGTTGAGGGCCCACTGGCCGGCAGCAGCATTCCCCTCCGCGGCCAACCGATCATGTTCGGGCGAGCTCAGGATGCCACCGTCGTTCTCGATGATGACTACGCTTCAGGACGCCATGCCCGCCTGTTCCCGCAGGGATCGCGCTGGTTCATTGAAGATCTCGGCTCAACCAACGGCACCTTCGTGGGTGACAACCAGCTCTCACGCGCCCAGGCAGTGGAGCCCGGCCAGCGAATCCGCATCGGAAAGACTGTCCTGGAATTGAAGCCCTAGCCTATGGCCCTCAAACTAAAATTTGCTGCGAAATCCGACGTGGGGCGGGTTCGCAAGAAGAATGACGACTCCGCCTACGCCGGTGCGTACCTCGCGGTGCTTGCCGATGGCATGGGCGGACACGTCGGCGGTGACGTGGCGTCAGCCTCCACCGTGCTTGATTTGGTGCATCTGGACCACGATGGCACCGCAGATCCGCAAAATGCCCTGCCGGATGAGATCCAGGCCGCCAATTTGGTGCTGAATGAACTCGTCGGCGCCAACCCGAAGCTTTCGGGGATGGGCACCACCGTCACTTCCCTGCTGCTATCGGGAAGTAACCTGCACATGGCACACATCGGCGACTCCCGCGCCTACCGCTTGAAGCACGGGGTCTTCGAGCAGATCAGCAAGGACCACACATTCGTGCAGCGGCTGGTCGACGAAGGCCGCATCAAGCCGGCCGAGGCCGAGGTCCACCCGCATAAGAACGTGCTCTTGCGCGTGCTGGGCGACTCGGATGCCTCCCCGGAACTCGATGTCGACCAGTTCGAGGCAGAACCCGGCGAACGCTGGATGCTGTGCTCTGACGGACTCACCGACGCGGTGCCGGTTCCGGTAATCGAGCAGATCATCCGCACTACCGCCGACATGGATGAAGCGGTCAATGACCTGGTTGCCATCACCTTGAAGAATGGTGCGCCGGATAACGTCACCGTGGTGATGTTCGAGGTTGTCGAAAACGCTGTCGTCGAGGGCGAAGCGCCTGCCGAACCAGAACCCGCACCGGATACCGGCCAGCTCACCATTGCCGCCGAAGGCGATGTCGAAGCCAGCGCTTCGTTGCTCCGCCATGAGATTTCCCAGCGTCCCCACCTGCTGGTGGGCGCCGCCCAGCTTGCGACGCAAACCGGCCAGATCCCGGTGGTGACCCAGCACACCGGCGAACGCCGTGCAGCTGCCTTGCTGACCCACCGTTCCCCGGCGGCCGGCGAGGTGCTGGATCCACTGGACGCGCCGGTGCAGCAGCGCCGTTGGATGATGCCGATCCTGCTGACCTTGACGGCCTTCTTCGTCATTGCCCTGGGCGTCTGGGGATACATGTGGACCCAGACCCAGTACTTCGTGGGCACTGTCGATGGAAAGGTCGCAATCTACAAGGGCGTTCCCCAGGAGCTTGGACCGATTTCGCTCTCCGAGGTCGATACAGTCAGCAAGGTGCCGCTCGAAGCCCTGCCGGAGTATTCACGCCACCGCGTTGAATCGACCATCTCGGCAGAGAACCAGCAGCATGCCCAGATGATCATCCAGGAACTCCTGGTCACCGCGAAGCAGAACTGCCCGGTCACCGTTCCCGGATCCGCGGATTCCGCCAACCAGCTCGAACTGCCCGCCTACTGCCAGGAGATAATGCAATGACCGAAGTGCAAACCGCACCGGTGCCACGGCGCAATCTCGAGCTGCTGCTGGTGCTGCTGGCCCTCTGTGTGGGCGGTGCCGCGTTCTATCTGGTGGGCAGCTCCACCGAGGATGTCGACAACACCGACTTCTACGTGCAGATGGGCATCCTGGCGGCACTATCCCTGACGGTTCATGTGCTGCTGCGCATCTTCGCTAAATATGCCGATCCGGTAATACTTCCGATTACGATCGCGTTGAACTCCCTCGGCCTAGCTATGATTCACCGCATTGACCTGGCTAAAGGAACGTCCCAGTCGGCGCGCCAGCTGCTCTGGACCGCCATTGCCATAGTCATTGCTTCGGTAGTTCTCTGGGCTATCAAGGACCACCGCCTGCTGCGTCGGTTTACCTATATCGCACTGCTGCTATCGGTCGTATTGCTCTTGCTTCCGCTGGTTCCCGGACTGGGTGTCACGATCAACGGTGCCCGCATTTGGATCCGCATGGGCATGTTCTCGCTGCAGCCAGGCGAACTCGCGAAGATCACCTTGTCGATCTTCTTCGCTGGCTATCTCTCGTCGAACCGCGACTTGATCCTGATGGCTGGCCGCAAGTTCGGACCGCTGCAGCTGCCCCGCCTGCGGGATATGGCTCCGATGGTTATCGCTTGGCTGCTTTCCATCGGCGTGCTCGTGGTGCAGCGCGATCTGGGTTCCGCGATCCTCTTCTTCGGCCTGTTCATCGTGATGATCTATGTGGCAACCGCGCGTATTTCCTGGGTGCTCATTGGCGCCTTGATGGTTGTTGCCGGCGGCATCGTCGCGGGCCTGACCATGGGCCACGTAACCCGCCGCCTGGACGTTTGGCTCAACGCCTTTGACCCTGCGATCTACCAGGCCAAGGGTGGCAGCATGCAGATCGTCGAAGGCTTATTCGGCATGGCTGACGGCGGCTTGTTCGGCACCGGCCTGGGCGCTGGTTCCCCCTACCGTGTTCCGCTGGCCAACTCCGACATGATCATTGCCTCCTTCGGCGAAGAAATTGGCCTGATCGGCGTGGCCGCGATCATCCTGCTCTACATGCTGCTGATCTCCCGCGGCTTGCGGGCCGCCTTGGGCTCGGCCGATACCTTCGGCAAGCTACTAGCTGCAGGCCTGTCCTTCACCCTGGGCCTGCAATGCATCGTTATCATCGGAGGCGTCACCCGGCTGATCCCGCTGACCGGCCTGGCAACGCCATTCATGGCCGCCGGCGGCTCATCGCTGCTGGCGAACTGGATCATCATCGCGTTGCTGCTCCTGATCTCCCACAACTCGCGCCGCCCGAAGACTGGCGGCGTAGGACCAACCGATGAATTTGCAAGTGCCAGCACGACCCTTACCTCCAGCACCAAGGCGGTGACGAAAAAGTGAATCATGCAATCAAGCGCGTTTGGGTTGCGCTAACCGTCCTGTTCGTCATCTGCCTGGGTGGACTGAGCTACATCCAGTTCTTCGACGCCAAGCCGCTCTCCGAGAATGCGCTGAACAAGCGCGAACTCTACCGCGAGTTCGACCTGCCCCGCGGCGCGATCCTGGTCGACGGCAAGCCGATTGCCGAATCCGTTCCGACCGATGATGGACAGTTCGAATTCCAGCGTGTTTACCACGACGCGAAAACCTACGCCCACCTGACTGGCTACTATTCGCTCGCGAATGGCACCACCCAGCTCGAATCGCAGCTGAACGACTGGCTGACCGGCACGAGCTCGGATCTGCTCTTCGACCGCTTGTCGGCCATGTTCACCGGTACCCGTTCCGAAGGCGCCTCGGTTGAGCTGACCATTGACGGGCAGTTGCAGAAGACTGCCTTCGAAGCGATTCCTGACGACTTGAAGGCCACGATCATCGTGACCAATCCGAAGACTGGCGACATCCTGGCGATGGCTTCCAAGCCAAGCTACAACACCAACCAGCTGGCGGTGCACTCGACCTCCCAGGCGGCCCAGAATCTGAAGGACATCAGCAACATCGACGGCTTGAGCCCCTACCGGAACCCGGCCATCAGCAATCCGGTGACCCCAGGTTCCTCGTTCAAGATCCTCAGCACCGTTGCGGCCCTGGAATCGGGCAAGTTCGATATGGAAACCCCCATCGACAATCCGGTGTCGGTGAATTATCCGCATTCGACCGCTAAGATGAACAACTTCAATGAGGGCATCTGCGCGCGGGATACCCGGGCAAGGCTCGAGTTCATCTTTGCCCAGAGCTGCAACACCCCGTTCATGGAAATCAGCCAGACCGTCGGCAAGGATGCCTTCACCGAGGTTGCCGAGCGCTTCGGCTACGGGCAGCAGTTGAGCATCCCGCAGAATGTTGTTCCAAGCGAGTTCCCTTCTGCTGAGGCCAATGAAGCGCAGATGGCGCAGATGGCAATCGGCGAATGGGAAAACAAGGCTACTCCGCTGCAGATGAACATGGCCGCCATGGCCATCGCCAATGACGGCGTGATCATGAAGCCGAATTTGATCGGCAAGGTCATCGCGCCGGATCTTCGAGTTATCGAGGACCCGAAGCCGGAGAAGTTCTCCACGGCCACCACCCCGGAAGTTGCCGAACAGCTCACCGAGCTGATGGAAGGCCCGGTTGTGAGCGGTACGGCCATGAATGCCCGCGTTCCAGGCGTGGATTTCCGAGCCAAGACCGGCACCTCGCAGCGACCGTCAGAGAACGGAGTCCGCATGGTGAACTCCTGGATGACCGGTTTCGCACCGGCCGATGATCCGCAGGTTGCCATCACGGTCAATATTCAAGACGTAGATTACAACACCGGCCACAACACGGCAGGTGCACTTATGAAGACGATGTTAGAGGCGGTGTTCAACAAGTGAGGCCAGTAACCGGCACCACCTTGGGCGGTCGTTACAAGCTGACCGACCGCATTGCGATCGGTGGCATGGGCGAAGTTTGGAAGGCACGAGACCAGGTCCTAGGACGTCTGGTAGCGATCAAGATCCTCAAAGAGGAATACACCGATAATGAGAGCTTCCTGACGCGTTTCCGCGTGGAAGCACGCCACACCGCGCTGCTGAACCACCCTGGCATCGCTGGCGTCTTCGACTACGGCGAGGAACAGGGCTCCGCCTATCTGGTGATGGAACTGGTTCCCGGCCCGCCGCTGTCCACCATTATCGAGCGCGAGCGCAAGCTCGACGTGGACCGTACGCTCTCGCTGATCGCGCAGACCGCCCGCGCGCTGGCAGCAGCCCACGAGCACGGCCTGGTGCACCGCGATGTGAAGCCGGGTAACATCCTGGTGATGCCTTCGGGCGTCGTGAAGATCACCGACTTCGGCATTGCCCGGCTTGCTGACCAGGTTCCGCTGACCGCCACCGGGCAGGTAATGGGAACCGCCCAGTACTTGGCCCCGGAACAGGCCACCGGGCAGATCGCCACCGGCAGCTCTGACATCTACGCTTTGGGCGTGATCGGCTACGAGTGCCTGGCAGGACGCCGCCCGTTCACCGGCGAATCGCAGATCGCCATCGCCTTGGCACAGGTCAACGATGCTCCCCCGGCGCTGCCGGACACCATCCCGGCACCGGTACGCCAGCTGATCATGTCGATGCTGGCCAAGAACCCGTCGGATCGCCCGAAGGACGCAACGGCGCTGGCGAAGGCCGCCGATGCACTGCGCTCCGGTGATACCAATACCGCGACCTTGGCCGTTCCCGGCATGCTAGCCACCGGTATCGCCACCGACGCAACCCAAGTGGTCAACATGGGTAACGACGCCACCCAGGTGGTGCCGCGTGCTGATTCCGCGCCGACAATGACCAATGCGATGCCAACTGTGGTGGAACCTGCCGGCGCTACCAGCGGTTTCTCCGGGTCCAGTGCCGCAGCCGGCGGATTCGATGACGAGGACGTGGATACCCAGGATCCGGCTGGCGAGGCCGGGGCCAAACGCAGCCCTTGGCTGATCCCGCTGATCGTGATCATCGCGCTGGCCGCCGTGATTGCCTTGCTGGCGTGGCTGATCCCTGCCATGAGCAGCGACAAGGACAATCAGCCGACGGCTTCGGTCACGCAGAGCACCGATGCTTCCCAATCCCCTTCTCCGACCGAGGAATCCACCGATCCTTCGGAGGAAACCACCGAAGCATCGGAGACCTCCGAGTCCTCTTCCCCGACCCCGAGTGAAACCGTGACCTACGTAGAGGTTCCGGCCTCGCTGGTGGGCCAGGATATCGACACCGTGACGGCAGAGCTTGAGGGCAAGGGCCTGGTCGTTGACGCGACCCCGCAGGAAACCAACGAGTACGACCCACGCGAAGTCATTTCGCTGAACCCGACCGGCAGCGTCGAAAAGGGCGAAACCATTTCGATTACCTACGCCATGGCTCCTGAAACCGTTGGCGTGCCTTCGGTAACCGGCATGGGCTACGAAGCCGCGCAGAAGCGCATCCAGGACGCTGGGCTGGCCGTGGCCAAGGGCGAGGAACGCCATGACTCTTCGGTCGCTGGCACGGTGCTTGCGCAGGACGTTCCAGCCGGCAGCGAAGTAGAGCCGGGCACCACGGTGACCCTGGATATTTCCATGGGCCCAGAGCCCGAAGCATCCGAGTCCGCTACCCCGTCGGCATCTGAATCCCCAGAAGCTGCAGAGCCGGACCAAAGCGAAGCGCCATGAGTGAAGTCGAAGCCTTGCCCCCCGGCTTGCCACGATTGATCAACGATCGCTACGAGATCGAATCGCTGGTAGGCCGCGGCGGCATGGCGGATGTCTATCTTGCCACCGACCATGTGCTTTCGCGCAAGGTCGCGGTCAAGGTGCTGCGCCCGGATACCGCAAGCAACCCCATGGTGGTCAATCGATTCCGCCGTGAAGCCAAGGCCGTCGCGGGCCTGAGCCATCCGAATATCGTTGCCGTCTACGACACCGGCGAGCTGCCTGCTACCGATCATAGCCGTGAGCGCTTGCCCTTCATGGTCATGGAATACGTGACCGGCCGGACCCTGAAGCAGGTGATCGCTTCGGGCGATGTCGACGCTTCCTTCGCTGTGCACGTCACCCGCGGCGTATGCAATGCCCTGGATCATTCGCACAATAACAATGTCGTCCACCGCGACATCAAGCCGGCCAACGTGATGGTGACCGATGCCGGCCACGTGAAGCTGATGGACTTCGGCATAGCCCGTGCCTTGGACACATCGGCGACAATGACGCAGACCGCCGCTGTGGTGGGAACCGCCCAGTACTTCTCTCCTGAGCAGGCACGCGGCGAACAGGTCGATTTCCGTTCGGATATCTACTCTGTTGGCTGCCTGTTCTACGAGCTGATGACCCAGCGCCCCCCGTTCACCGGTGATTCGCCGGTTTCGGTCGCGTACCAGCACGTTGGCGAGATTCCGTCAGCGCCCAGCGAGGTCAAGCACGACGTTGACCCGATCTTCGACCCGATCGTTTCCAAGGTTCTGTCCAAGGAACGCGATGACCGTTTCCAGAGCGCAGGCGCTTTCGCGGCTGCGTTGGAAGATGCACTGAACGGCATTGAATTCCATGATGACGAACCGGCACCATCAACCTACACTTTGCCGATATACGGCATGCACGGCGAGACTGAAACCGGGTTCATCGCGCAGTCAGCGCCAGGCACCAGCCAGCACCCGGTCTTCGTCGAAGATGAGGCTCCCGAAGCTCCTGCACGGCACAAGTCCAACCGCGGCCTGATCATCCTGCTGACCATCATTGCCCTGATCGCTGTGGGTATCGCCAGTTTCCTGGTGATCCGCTCGATCCAGGCCGAGGCTGAAAAGCGTGCCCCAGTTGCTGTGCCCAAGGTCCTGGAGATGTCCGAAGACGACGCACGTGAATTGCTGCGCGATTCCACCTTCCAGGTGCGTGTAGAGCGGGAATTCAGTGATGAAGTAGAGCAGGGCAAGGCGACCCGAACCGACCCGGCAGAAGGGTCCATGGTTTCCAAGGAATCCACGGTTGCGCTATTCATTTCCGATGGTTCGGAACAGCGCACGATTCCCAAGGATCTAGCGAACCAGTCCGAGACGGCTGCCCGCGATGCCCTGCGTGAAGCTGGCCTCGAAGTGGGTGAAGTCAGCCGGGAGAACTCTGCAACCATTCCAACCGACTGGGTTATTGGCACCAGCCCGGAGCTGGGCTCCAAGGTGAAGGCCGGCAGCGAAGTCGACCTGATCCTTTCTACCGGCATGGTGACCGTTCCGGTCGTTACCGAGATGAGCCGTGAGGAAGCTGAAGAGAAGCTCTCTGCGGACGACATCGGGTTGGAGGTTCAGTTCGATGAGGTGGCAACCGACGACTACCCTGAGGGAACCCTTTTCAAGCAGTCCCCCGAGGCCTCCGAGGACGTGGCTCAGGGAAGCCTGGTGAAGATTTCTGTGGCCAAGGCTCCGCCGGCACCAGAACCAAGTGAAGAACCATCGCCCAGCGAGACCGAATCTCCAGATTCAGAAGAATCCGATGATCCGTCCGACAGTGCTTCGCCTACCAGTGACGCTCCGGCTCCTTCCAATGGGAACGGCCCGCCAGATCGGATTAACCCGCCACGGGAAAACGGGCGCGACCGATAGGCTGCTAGGCTACTCTCCGCTGAAGAGCGGGCTCAGGGTCGTGGCCTTCTTGGCTGCCCCCTGAAGTCCTACGAATTCCAGCCAATTGCCCAGCATCTGGTATCCCTGCTCGGTCAGCACCGACTCTGGGTGGTACTGCAGGCCCCATAGTGGTGCTTCCCGGTGCGCCAGCCCCATGATGACTCCCCCGGCGGTAGCAGCGATGATTTCAAGCTCAGCAGGGATGCTCTCGCGTACGGCTGCCAGGGAGTGGTAGCGCGTTGCGGTGAAGGGGTTGGCTACCTGGTTGAAGACCGGGTGGTTTTCGTGGCTCACCAGCGAGGTCTTGCCGTGCATTAGTTCTTCGGCGTGCGTGACCGTGCCGCCATAAGCTTCAGCGAGCGCCTGATGCCCAAGGCAGACACCGAGCATTGGCTTGCGCTGCTGCCCGCACCACTTGATCAGATCGATGCTGACACCCGCTCCTGCAGGCTCGCCCGGGCCCGGGGAGATCAGTACACCGTCGTATTCCGCAGCCAAATTGGTTGCTTCCCCAACGCTCAAATCGTCGTTGCGGTATACGGTGGTTTCCGCGCCCAGCTCCTGCAGGTAACCCACGAGGGTGTACACAAAGCTGTCGTAGTTATCTATCACGAGGATCCTGGTGCTGCTCACGGGGTGCTCTGGCCAATCGTTGAATCGGTGAATGGGCTGATGTACTGGTTCAGCCATGGGAAAACGTACATCATCAGTAATAGCACGATCGCGGCAATGAGAATCAATGCTTCAAAAATACGAAGCCACAAAGGGCCGGGCAGATTTCTAAATATCCAGGCGTACATCTCTTCTCCTAGCTCGTTGCGTCGATGACCATGTCACGGATTTCCTTCGGCGGACCTGCATCCAGTGGACGCCAATCGGTGAGTTCCGAATACGCGATCATGCGTTGCTGGGTCGAGTACTTCGGATGGCAGGTGGTCATGGTCAAGATGGACTTCGTTGGTTCCACTCCCCACTGGTGCGGGGTAGGCAACAGGACATCGCCATTGGATGGAGCCACAATCTCGGTGGCATACCAGGTGTAGGTGTAATACCCCTGTGCAGTCTGCAGATAGATTTTGTCGCCGTCTTGCAGCTTGTCAATATCCCAGAAGACCTGGCCATGGGTCTGGCGGTGGGCCGCGACGGCGAAGTTGCCCAGCTCCCCCGGTTGCTGCGTGCTCGGGTAATAGCCAATGCCGAGATTATCGATCACGTGGTCTTCCACGCCGTAGGTCACCGGGTGGTGCGATCCGCTAGCGCCAAAGCGCGGGAAATACATGATCCCGAAAGTTTCTCCGGGAGCCACTTCCGTGACCGGAGCCGGACCGTAGTTCTTCTCCTCTTCCTTCTCGTCGCCTTCCGGCACCACGACCTCGCCGAGTTCTTGCACGAGGTTTGCGGTGACTTCCTTCTGGGCCTGGGCCGAATCGATATTCGTCCACCACAGTTCCCACACCACGTAGAGCATCAGCAAGATGCCAAGGGTGATCAGCAGTTCGCCAAAGAATCCGGCAATACGGTTTCCTGCCGACGGTCGTCGGTGCTGCATGCGACGTCCCTGCGCAGTGGCTGATCGGTTCACGGCGGTCTGGCTCCTTAAGGGAAAGAAATGCGCGAAATAGGTCAACTAAGATGGGTCGATACTGGCCAAAACCCAGAGTTCCAGCGGGTAACGGCTAGTATGGAAGCTACGTAGGAATGCACTAAGCAGTTCTCAGCATTCTTGCACCCAAGCCTACCGGGAAGACCTGAAGGTCACCCACATTTACTACATTAAGCAGATGAAGCCGAGGGAGCATTCGAGTGCCGGAGTCAAAGCCACGACGCAAGAAGAATTCACAGCCGCAGGAGACGCGCCAGAGCGCCCATGCCATCGATAAGCCGATGCCAGGCTGGTACAAGCCAGTCATGTTCGGACTGATGCTTCTGGGCCTGCTATGGATCATCGTTTATTATGTTTCGCAGACCCTGTACCCGATTCCGAATATCGGCGGTTGGAACATCGTTGTCGGCTTCGGTATTGCGATGGTCGGCTTTTTCATGACAACGGGCTGGAAATAGCCGTATCGCCGGCCCCTGCTGAGGGGGCCGGCGAAGTTGTTTAATGGCGGCTTTTGATATTAGTGGCTGACGGCTTTCAAGCCGATGATGCAACCAACCAATCCGAGAATGAAGACCATCTTCAGTACGCTGAAGGCTTCCTGCCCGGTGGCCATCGAGTAAATGACGGCAAGCGAGGCTCCGATGCCTACCCAGATGGCATATGCAGTGCCGACGGGAATTTCCTTCATGGCGTAGGCCAGTCCACCCATGGACACAACCAGCGCCGCGAAGAAGACGATGGTCGGAACGAGTTTGGAGAACCCCTCGCTCATGCCAAGAGCGATGGCCCATACCGCTTCGAATAGTCCGGAAACGATCAAAATTACCCAATGCATGCCAGATACTTTCTGGCCGTCTTGTCGCCCTCCGGGTACGGCTCCCTCGTCCGGGTCCAAGCAATGATTGCTGGTGACCACCTCAGGCTAGCAAATGCAGGCCTTGCTGTCTCGCGGCTGTGACCAAAATGCCACCTATCCTCGCGAGGATCTGCGAGTCCACAGCCCAGCGCTGAAAATACAGTGGCACATCGATAAACCATTGCTCGTTGAGTACCTGCAGCCCGCTGGCTTTCTGCAGCTGCGTTTCTGGAACCATCCCCCACCCCATCCCCGCTTCTATGGCCGCAACGAACTGCATGGAATCTGGAACATGGTGGACTTGGCCTTCCGGCCGCGCTTTAGCCCCGGCAACCCGCTGGAGCATCTCATGCTGCAAGGGATCCTCACGATCGAAGACCACCATCGGAGTGCGAATGAGCTCTTCCACGGCCCCAGTTGGTACATGGCGTTGGACCACCGAAGCTTGCGCGGCTGCGCGATAGCGCAGTGCACCCAGTTTGTCACTTATGCAACCCTGGATATTCTCCTCCGCATTGGTGACCACGGCGCTGACGCGACCGGTTCGAAGTAGCTCCAGTCCCCTGTTTTCATCGGTACGCACTATTTCACAGGAGAGGTCTTCGAACTTCGCGAGCTCGTAGAATACCGGACCGAACCAAGTGGAGAGCGAATCCGCGTTGACTCCAATGGCGATCGGGATCGGATTTTCGGAGGCTATCTCTTTGGAGAACTCTGCACTGAGCAGCGTCATCTGTCGCGCATAGCGCAGAACTTTAAGTCCATGCTCGGTAGGCCTAACCGGGCGACTGCGGACGAGCAGGACTGCGCCCAGGCGGTTCTCCAAGGCCTTGATGCGCTGGCTGACGGCCGAAGCGGTCACTCCCAGATCAATCGAGGCATCATCGAAGCTTCCCGCATCAACTACCGCAAGCAGGGTTTCGAGGTGTTCTACATCCATGTTCACATTAGGAACTCTAATCTAGAATCAGAAACTTAAGTTCGACGCAGATCAGCTAATCTCTTACAGTTTCTACATGCTCTCTGGATCCTTGTTCTTCGGCTTTACCACTGGCCTGTCCCTCATCGTCGCCATCGGTGCGCAAAATGCGTTTGTGCTGCGCCAGGGAATCAGGAAAGAGCATGTTTTCATCACCGCTTTGGTGTGCTCATTATCAGATGCGATCCTGATTGCCGCCGGAGCCAGCGGCATGGGAGCGCTTGTCGACCGAGCGCCCTGGATATTGGTGATTGCGCGAATAGGCGGTTTCATCTTCCTGGCAAGCTACGCGATTTTCGCTTTCCGCCGAGCACTGAAGCCCGAGGCGCTGAAAGTCTCAGGGCTCCCCGGTGCAACAACAGCCGTCTCGATCATCGGAACGACGTTGGCCCTCACCTGGCTGAATCCACATGTCTATATCGACACGGTACTGCTTCTTGGTTCAATTGCTACTTCCCAAGCCGCAGGCGCACCCTATTTCGCCACTGGTGCGATCATTGCCAGCGTCACTTGGTTCTTCGCACTTGCCTACGCCGCACGCTTCCTTGCCCCGCTCTTTGCCAACCCCAAGGCGTGGCAGGTACTTGATGTACTTATCGGAATCGTCATGCTCATCTTTGCCAGCATGCTGATCCTGCCAGTTCTCACCAAGTAATCCACAGGCAAACACTCTTATCCACAATGACTGTGAACAACTTTTACAAACAGTTGTTCACAAAGTTATCCACAGCTGGGGAGAACTTGGGTGGAGTTCATGATTTTTCGGATAAAGTACAGGTCGACGGAGATATTGGAAACTGAAATGACATGCTTGTAAGTTATTAACACTGTGGATTCCGGCTGTGGATAAGGCGTGATTCCGCATATTGAACCGTGATTCTCATGATTCGTTTAAACTTTCGAACCCGAAGTTATTAACAGTCGGTGGATTCGTATATGCACTATCTACAGGGGTTGTTAAAAAGTTATCCACAACTGGGGACAAGGTTGTGAGTATTGGGTACTCGAAGGCGAATATCCTTGATATCACGGGGCCTAGGGGCTGTTAATAACCACTAGGCCTCGAGAGTTACACGCTTGTAAGTTATTAACAGTGTGGATAAGCAGTGTGGATAACTGTATTGCCTCTTTTCGAACTATCCCAAGGGCCACTTCACTGCTTCCGTGGAGAGGTAAAGGGCTGCCAGCAACGCAATCGACAAGGCCGTGAGTAAAAGTATCTGGGTACGCGCACGCTGTGGATTACTTCGCGGGATCAGCACAATGCAGCAGGCTGCGAGGATACCCAATATCGCTCCGCCCAGATGCCCCTGCCACGAAATACTGGGAATGACGAAGCCGAGAACGACATTCAGCGCCAGGATAATTCCCATGGAGCGAAGTGCCTGCTTATTGGAACGGAACACTACGAAAGTTGCGAGGAACAAGCCTGCCAGTGCGCCCGAAGCGCCGAGCGTGGCGCTGATCGGGTTGCTCAGCAGGAGAACGCCCAGTGAACCGCCAAAAGCGCTGAGCAGGTATAGCCAGGTGAAGCGCAGCCGTCCCATCCTTGGTTCGAGCATGGTGCCGAAGATGTAGACGCCGTACATGTTCATGGCAAGGTGCAAGAAGGAGCTCGTGGAGTGGGCAAAGGCGCTGGTGATCAGGCGCCATGGCTCATAGGCGGCCAGAGCCGGCGCAAGTACAAGCTGATTGGTGAATCCAGGGATGATCCACTGCAGCAGATACACCAGCACGTTCAGGCCGATGAAAGTGTAGGTGATAACAGGAGCACCGGATCGAGCCCGGCCACCGAATTGGGTCTTCTGCCGCGGCAGGTTCTTATTGGCTTGCGCGACGCAGTCTACGCATTGCACACCTACAGGCGCAGAGACCTGGCACTGCGGGCAGACCGGACGTCCGCACCGGTGGCATGAAACATAGGACACCGTCTGCGGGTGTCGATAGCACGTCGGAGTTGCTTGGCCCTCTGGGAAAACCTGTCCAAAGGACATCAGTACCTGCCTTGAGTTGGGGGAGAAGGATTAAATACTCGAGGCCCCGACAATGCCGCTAGGGAATCGTCGGAGCCTCGGGTTGGTGCGCCTGTGTTGTTACAGGGTCTCGATGTCGACCGAGTTGATAACGACGTCTTCCAGTGGCTTGTCACGGCCATCGGTAGCAACGGCGTTCAGCGCGTCAACGATCTTGCGCGAGTCAGCGTCAAGGACTTCACCGAAGATGGTGTGCTTGCCCTGCAGCCAGGTGGTAGGAACGGTGGTGATGAAGAACTGCGAACCGTTGGTTCCGCGGCCCATGCGGATGCCCGCGTTGGCCATGGCCAGCTTGTAAGGCTCGTTGAAGTTCAGTTCTGGGTGGATCTCATCATCGAACTGGTAGCCTGGGCCGCCGAAGCCCTGGCCCAGTGGGTCGCCACCCTGAATCATGAAATCAGAAATGATGCGGTGGAAGATGGTTCCGCTGTACAGCGGGGTGTTGGTCTTCTTGTCACCGGATTCTGGGTGTACCCACTCCTGCTCACCGGTCGAGAGGCCAACGAAGTTCTTTACGGTCTTTGGCGCGTGGTTGCCGAAGAGATCGACAACGATATCGCCCAAAGTAGTGTGAATCGTGGCTTTATGAGTTGCGTTTGCGGTCATGCCTTCATTCTTCCATGATCTATGCTCGACCCGCCAAATACTGACGTACGCGTTGAGAGAAAATTTGGACCATTCTTAGGTTGCTTGTCCGATACTGCTGGCCACTGGGCATAGAACTGCCTAGTCTTGAACTGTCGGATAGCGTGAATTTTTTCGGATCGGGAGCAATGCATGAGCAAGAAGAGCAAAGCAGGAAAAGTACTAGCCGTTGGCTTGATTGCGGGACTTGTCGCAGTGCTGGTAGCCGTGTGGAAGGCCTCGAAACCAATTGAGGATCCATGGGAAAACGAACCACTTCCTGCACAACCGCACGAGCCTGTTGAATCGCGTGAAGCCAGCGTGGAAGAAATCCGCGAAATCCTCGAAGATGACAAATAAAGCCGTCTAGGCTGCTTTTGGTTGGGCTTGCCCTCGAATCACGAGGGCAAGCCCAACAAGTATCACGGCCAACCCGGCATAGGTAGCGATAGGAACTACCTGCCCCAAGAACATTGCCGCTAGGATTGCCGCGCCAGGAATCTCGAGCAGAATCAGCGTCGAGACCGTGAGCGGACCGAGCACGCTGAGCAAATGATTCATGGCGGTATGGCCAAAGATCTGCGCGCAAAGCGTCAGCAGAATGATCGCCATCCATCCTCGGGCGTCGAAACCCCAAATCGGCGTTCCAGTCAGGAAACAAAGGATTAGCAGCACTGCGGCGGTAATGGCATAGCAGCTCGAGGCATACGTTGTAGTTCCCAAGGTCCTGCGAGCCACGGATCCGGCCAGCGTGTACACAGCGGCCAAGACGCCACCGGCTAGTGCCAAGAGGTCGCCAATGATGGCATCACGTCCCAGCCCCATGTCGAATCCCGTGATGATGATTGCACCAAGCAGCGCAATGCCCATGCCAAGGAAAACCTGCGTTCGATATTTGGTTCCGCGAAGAACCTGGTAAATCGCGATCCAGACACCTTGGATGCACACCAGTGCCGTTCCAGCAGCCACGCTGGTTAGTCGCATCGAATACATGAAGCACACGAAATGCAGTGCGAGAGCTACACCTGCTACCCCGGTGAAGAACCATTCTCGCCCGGTCATCTGCAGATAAGCTTTGGAGTTCTTTCGCAGTGCCGGTGCGCTGAGCGCGGCCGCCGCAGCTCCATTGCGCCAAAAGGCCATGGAGAGAACCGGGACACCAGGGAAGGCGGCAATAATGGGGCCAGATGCCGAAATCCCGAGAATTCCGACCAAGGCAAGCAAGATGGTCACCAACCAAGATTACAGTTTCCCAGCGCATGGGCTTCATTCGAACTTGGAACGTGCCGGATCCGGCGAATACTTGGACAGATCAAGATATTCTTATGATGGAATACTTTTATCTGTGCCCGCACTCTCGAGCTATTTAGCGTCTTTTCTCCGCCAATAAGCTGCGATCAATGCGCCGGACAAGTTATGCCAAACAGAGAATACTGCACCTGGCAGAGCGGCTTCAGGCGAGAAGTATTGCTTCGCTAGCCCACCGGCGAGGCCTGAATTCTGCATGCCGACTTCGATGGCGATTGTTCGCCGGGAAGCTTCGGGAACGCGCAACAGGACACCCATGGCATACCCCAAAGCCAGGCCCAGGGCATTATGCAAAATGACCGCAACCAGGACCAGCAGGCCAGCAGTCAAAATCGTTTGTGCACTGCCCGCGACGATGACCGTCACCACGAAGGTGATGGCTAGTACCGACAGCCATGGCAGCACACCATCGATCTTCGCCACGTACTGGTTGAACAGCATACGCAGGACGATGCCTAGGACCACAGGGATCAGTACGATCTTGATGACGCTGACGGCCATGGATCCAGCATCGACTGGCATGTACTGGCCAGCCAGCCACAAGGCCAGCGCCGGGGTCAGCAGCGGTGCGAGCAAGGTCGACACGGAAGTCATGGCAACGGACAGGGCGACATTGCCTCGAGCCAGGTAGGAAACCACATTCGATGCCGTGCCTCCTGGTGCGCAGCCAACCAGGATCAGGCCGGCGGCCAAGGCAGGTTCAAGCTGCAGCAGCGTGGCGACCAGCCAGCCCATGGATGGCATCAGGATGAACTGCGCTGTGACACCGCCGAGCACCGGCAACGGGTTCTTGAACACCAGGGCGAAGTCTGGCAAGGTCAGCGTCAGCCCCATGCAGAACATGATCACCATCAGCAGGGGATTTATCCATCCGGAAAACCCCACGAACGCTTGGGGAACAAGCATTCCGCACAGTCCGCCCAGCAAAATCAGCACAGGGAAGAGCAATACCGCGATGCGGGAGTCTTTTTCGTTCTTGTTGGCATTTGCCGCCGCGGCGGAAGGGCTGGACTGTTCATAGGGCACCTAGGTATTTTGCCACTAAAGAGTTGCGGCCACAACGAGACAACTGAAGTTAATCCACTGCCCTTGTCATATTCACTTGCGTGTAATTGACGAAAAGCATGCTGAAGATGTGAAGGTAGCAATCGTCGCTGAATCGTTCCTTCCCCATTTCAATGGGGTCACCAACTCAATCCTCAAGACGCTGGATCACCTCAGGCAGACTGGCCAGGAGGCCGTGGTCATTACCCCTGCAGGCTCGCTGGCAGGGGAGCTGTCAGGCCATGGCGTGCCAAAGCTCTATCAGGGCTTCAAGATCCTCACAGTTCCGTCGATGCCTTTGGCAAGCTATCCCGAGGTTCGGGTAGCTGCCACCAGTGTGGCGCGCCTGCGCAAGATGCTGGCTCGAGAGCGCGTCGACGTAGTTCATCTGGCTAGCCCGTTCATCCTTGGATGGCAGGCTCTGCGCGCTGCACAGGAACTCGAATTGCCCACCGTGGCGCTGTATCAGACCGAGGTTCCCAGCTACGCGGCACGCTACAAAATGCCGTGGCTGACGCAGAGGCTCTGGGAGCACGTCAGAGCGATCCACACGGGTGCGGACCTCACTCTGGTTCCAAGCACGTTTTCCTACCACCAGCTCGAATCTCTGGGCGTTCCGCGGCTTGCCATTTCAGGCAGGGGAGTAGATACAGCGCAGTTCACGCCAAGACGGCGAAGCGAGCAGTTCAGGCAGGCGGTTGCCCCGAATGACGAGGTAGTCATTGGCTACGTCGGCCGGCTGGCAGCAGAGAAGCAGGTCGCGGACCTGCAGGCCCTGGCGAGTCTTGAGAATACTCGGCTGGTGATCGTCGGTTCCGGCCCACTCGAGGACGAACTGCGCAGCCTTTTGCCCAACGCCCACTTCACCGGTTTCCTTTCCGGGGAACGCTTGGCCGAGGTCATGGCTTCGATGGACATCTTTGTGCATCCTGGCGCCTCAGAGACCTTTTGCCAGACCATTCAGGAAGCCATGGCCTGTGGTGTGCCTGTCGTGGCCGTAGGCCGTGGGGGACCGCTGGATCTGGTGGATTCCTCGCGCACGGGCTGGCTCTATCAGCCAGGAAACCTTAGTGAGCTGCGCAGTCGGGTCAGCGACTTGGCCTATGACGATGCCAAACGGCTGGCTTTTGCCAGCGCTGCGCTTAGCAGTGTCCAGGATCGGTCCTGGCACAGCATTGGCGAGCAGCTTATTGGACACTATGAGCATGTCCGGATGGCCCGGATCCGGCACTAGCGAAATAGAATTTTCTTCTGGATACGCAAAAGGCGGAAAGTTTTCACTTTCCGCCTTTTGGCAAATGTGGAGCCTAGGAGAATCGAACTCCTGACATTCTGCTTGCAAAGCAGACGCTCTACCAACTGAGCTAAGGCCCCGTATTCAATTTTGAAGTTTCCACTCCAAGATCAATTCATCCGAATCAATCAAAAAGAATTAGCGGAAAGTTTTCACTTTCCGCCACTTTCTTTTGTGGAGCCTAGGAGAATCGAACTCCTGACATTCTGCTTGCAAAGCAGACGCTCTACCAACTGAGCTAAGGCCCCAAAAGCTTTAGGAAACTTTATCGGCTACCTGATGCCAGGTTTCCTTCGTTTCCGACGAAGCCTTCGCTTTCTTGACCAAGACTACTGCAGCAGCCGCGATCGATGCGAGAACCAGGAACTTTTTCATTACTCCCTCTTTCTCTCCAGCAAGGTTTCCGTGGGCGTACCAAGACTTGAACTTGGGACCTCTTCGTTATCAGCGAAGCGCTCTAACCGCCTGAGCTATACGCCCTTGCTTTTGTTTTTGTTCCCTTCGGAACGAAATAAAACTTTACCGGTGTTCTCCCAAAGATACAAATCGAGCCCGGGTGTCATGCATCACAGCATGAATCCCGGGCTCGACTTGGGGTGTTCCTAGTCGTCGGTGAGGGTCACTCCGGCTCCGCCGACCAGTGAAGCAGCAATGTTGTACAGCACCGCGCCAAGCATGGAGACCACGGAAATTACCACTACGTTCACCACTGCGATGATCGTCGCGTAGGAAGCCACCTGGCCCAGCGACATGGTGTCGCGCAGGTCGAAGTTGCCGTCGGCGCCAATGGCCTCGCGCATCAGCTGGTTGAACGCATCAAAGGTTCCGGTCAGATCCAAGACAGCCCAGATGCCCACGGCGGCAACCACGGTGATCACACCGAAAGCTACCGAGAGCAGGAAGGCCAGCTTCAGAACCGAGAAGGGCTCCACCTTGGAAACCAGCAGGCGGGCCTTGCGGACCTTTGCCTTGGGCGCTGGACGAACCAGGCGATCCTGGCCATTGGCCGGACGCTGCTGGCTGGTTGGGCGCTGCGGCGCTCCTGTCGGGCGCTGGCCCGCTGGACGCGCTTGGCCTGTTGCTGGTCGTGCGCCGGCGCTAGCCGGACGGGCGCCAGTACCGGTCGGAGCCGGACGCTTTACCTGGGTAGGTCGCGGCGCTGCGCTCTTCGGGGCACCGCCGCTGGGGCGTGGCGTCGAGGGCGTGCTCATGCGTTACCTCCGTTAGTGTCGTCATCGTTTTCCGCGCCGGATTCGTTTTCTGGCACAGCCGATGACTCATCGATCGTGTTTTCTGCGTCCAACGTTACGGCATCTTCCTCCAAGTTCTCTTCGAGCTCGGTCTCAGAGTTCTTGGCAACCGCAAGGATCCGGTCCTTCTTGTCCGGCTTGGCGAAGATGACGCCCATCGTGTCGCGGCCCTTCGAAGGAACCTGTGAAACGGCCGAGCGGACCACCTTGCCCGAGCCCATCACCACCAAGACCTCATCGGTCTCGTCGACGATCAGCGCGCCAACCAGCTCACCGCGTTCCTCGTTGAGCTTGGCCACCTTAATGCCCAAACCACCGCGGGATTGCACACGGTATTCCTCCACGGTGGTGCGCTTGGCGTAGCCCTCGTTGGTCACGGTGAAGACATAGGAGCCTTCGCGGACCACATCGGCTGCCAGCAGCTCATCGTCTTCGCGGAACTTCATTCCGGTCACGCCCGAGGTTGCACGGCCCATGGGGCGCAGCGCGGTATCGGTGGCGGTGAAGCGGACCGACTGGCCCTTGCGTGAGACGAGCATCACGTCATCGGATTCACTGACCAGCTGCGCGGAGACCAGTTCATCGTCCTCGCGCAGGTTGATCGCGATCACGCCGGCGGTGCGGTTGGTGTCGTAATCCTCCAGGCGGGTCTTCTTCACCAAGCCGTTGCGGGTAGCCAGCATCAGGTAGGCCGCATCCTGGTAGGTGCGCAGGTCCAGCACCTGGGCAATGTGCTCATCCGGCTGGAAGGCCATCACGTTGGCTACGTGCTGGCCCTTGGCATCGCGGCCGGCCTCGGCCAGCTCGTAGCACTTGGTGCGGTAAACCCGGCCGTGGTTGGTGAAGAACAGCAGCCAGTTGTGGGTCGAGGTGACGAAGAAGTGCTCCACCACGTCGTCCCCGCGCAGGTTCGCGCCCTTGATGCCCTTGCCGCCACGTGCCTGCGAACGGTAGTTGTCGATGCGGGTGCGCTTGACGTAGCCGCCGCGGGTGATGGTGACGACCATTTCCTCTTCGGGAATCAGGTCTTCGACGCTCATGTCGCCGTCGTAGCCCATCAGCACCTTGGTACGGCGGTCGTCGCCATGCTTGTCGACGATCTCGGCCAGTTCTTCGGAGACTATCTGGCGCTGGCGTGCCGGATCTGCGATGATCGCCTGGAATTCGGCGATCATGCGCTCGAGCTCGGCATGGCGATCCTGGATCTTCTGGCGCTCGAGGGCGGCCAGGCGGCGCAGCTGCATGTCGAGGATGGCGCGGGACTGCGCCTCGTCGATGTCCAGCAGTTCCATCAGCCCGTCGCGCGCCGCCTCGGTGGTAGCCGAGCGGCGAATCAGGGCGATGACCTCGTCCAGGGCATCCAGGGCCTTGAGCAGGCCGCGCAGGATGTGGGCTTCTTCCTCGGCCTTCTTCAGGCGGTATTCGGTACGGCGGACGATCACTTCGATCTGGTGGGTGACCCAGTGGCGGATGAATCCATCCAGCGGCAGGGTGCGCGGCACCCCGTCGACGATCGCGAGCATGTTGGCCGAGAAGTTGGACTGCAGCTCGGTGTGCTTGTACAGGTTGTTCAGCACTACCTTGGCCACGGCATCGCGCTTGAGCACGATGACCAGGCGCTGGCCGGTGCGGCCCGAGGTCTCGTCGCGCATGTCGGCGATGCCGGCGATCTTGCCGTCGCGGACCAGTTCGGCGATCTTCACCGCGAGGTTATCCGGGTTGGCCATGTACGGCAGTTCGGTGACCACCAGGCAGGTGCGTCCCTGGATTTCCTCCACGTTGACCACTGCGCGCATGGTGATCGAGCCGCGGCCGGTGCGGTAGGCATCGGCGATGCCCTTGGTGCCCAGGATCATGGCGCCGGATGGGAAGTCCGGGCCCTTCACGCGCAGCATCAGCTCGGCGAGCAGCTCCTCGCGCGAAACTTCCGGGTTCTTCAGGTACCACTGCACGCCCTCGGCGACTTCGCGCAGGTTGTGCGGCGGGATGTTGGTGGCCATGCCCACGGCGATGCCGGAGGAGCCGTTGACCAAAAGGTTGGGGAAACGCGCCGGAAGAACCGTTGGTTCCTGGTTCTTGCCGTCGTAGTTGTCCTGGAAATCAACGGTGTTCTCGTTGATGTCGCGGACCATTTCCATGGCCAGCGGGGCCATCTTGGTTTCGGTGTAACGCTGGGCGGCGGCGCCGTCGTTGCCCGGGGAGCCGAAGTTGCCCTGGCCCAGGGCCAGCGGGTAGCGCATGACCCAGTCCTGGATCAGGCGGACCAGCGCATCGTAGATCGCGGTGTCGCCGTGCGGGTGGTACTGGCCCATGACTTCGCCGACCACGCGGGCGCACTTGTTGTACGAACGCTCCGGGCGGTAGCCGCCGTCGTACATCGCGTACAGCACGCGGCGGTGCACTGGCTTCAGGCCATCGCGCACGTCCGGCAGCGCACGGCCGACAATAACGGCCATGGCGTAGTCGAGGTACGAACGCTGCATTTCGGTCTGCAGGTCGATCTGGTCGATGCGACCGCCTTCTGGGACCGGCTCGATGATCTCGCCGTCCATTGGTGCGTTCTCAGGGGTTTGCTCGTCGCTCAATTTCTTCCCTTACAAGTCAAAAAGTCTTCGGTGGATATCTGTGGTGGCGGCGGCCGGCTAGATATCCAGGAAGCGCACGTCCTTGGCGTTCTGCTGGATGAAGTTACGGCGGGACTCGACGTCCTCGCCCATCAGCACGGAGAACACCTCGTCCGCGGCTGCGGCGTCGTCCATGGTGACCTGGCGCAGCGTGCGGTGTTCCGGATCCATGGTGGTGTCCCACAGTTCCGAGTAGTCCATCTCGCCCAGACCCTTGTAGCGCTGGATGCCGTTGTCCTTGGGCAGGCGCTTGTTCGATGCCTGGCCGGCGAGCAGCGCATCATCGCGTTCCTTATCGGAGAACACGTAGTCATGCGCTGCGTTGGACCACTTGATGCGGTACAGCGGAGGGGCTGCCAGGTAGACGTAGCCGTGCTCGATCAGCGGACGCATGAAGCGGAAGATCAAGGTCAGCAGCAGCGTGGTGATGTGCTGGCCGTCAACGTCGGCATCGGCCATCAGCACGATCTTGTGGTAGCGCAGCTTGGCCATGTCGAACTCTTCGCCGATGCCGGTGCCGAAGGCAGTGATCATCGCCTGTACTTCGGCATTGCCCAGCGCACGGTCCAGGCGGGCACGCTCCACGTTCAGGATCTTGCCGCGCAGCGGCAAGATGGCCTGGGTGTGCGGGTCGCGTCCGCGCTTGGCCGAGCCGCCTGCGGAGTCGCCCTCCACGATGAACACTTCGCACTCGGCAGGGTTCTTCGAGGAGCAGTCCGAGAGCTTGCCCGGCATGCCGAAGGATTCCATCGGCGACTTGCGGCGGGCGTTGTCGCGGGCCTTGCGGGCGGCCATGCGGGCCTGCGAAGCCAGTTGGGCCTTGCGGATGATGTCGCGGGCCACGTTCGGGTTGCGCTCGAACCAGTCGCCCAGTTCCTCGTTGACCACGCCCTGGACGAAGCCTCGGGCCATCGAGTTGCCCAGCTTGGTCTTGGTCTGGCCCTCGAACTGGGGCTCGGAGAGCTTGACCGAAATCACGGCGGTCAACCCTTCGCGGGCGTCCTCGCCGGTGAGGTTGTCGTCCTTTTCGCGCAGGATCTTGTTATCGCGTGCGTAGCGGTTGAGCAGGCCGGTCAGGGCCGCGCGGAAGCCCTCTTCGTGGGTGCCGCCTTCATGGGTGTTGATGGTGTTCGCGTAGGTGTGCACGGATTCGGCGTAGGCGCTGGTCCACTGCATCGCGATTTCCAGGCTGATGCCGCGGGCAGCATCTTCGGATTCGAAGGCAATGACCTCGTCGTGGACCAGTTCGATCTTCTTGGCGGCGTTCAGGTGCTTGACGTAGTCCAGCAGGCCGTCCTTGTACAGGTAGTCCACGGTGCGCGGCTTGACTACCTGGTTCTCGATTTCCTCCTCGACCTCGGCCTCGGGCTCTTCGTTGTCCTGCACGCGCTCATCGGTGAGGGTGATGCGCAGGCCCTTGTTCAGGAAGGCCATCTGCTGGAAACGGGCGCGAAGCGTCTCGAAATCGAATTCGGTGGTCTCGAAGATTTCCGGATCCGGGTAGAAGGTCTGGCTGGTGCCTGTCAGCTCGGTTTCTTCGCCCTTGGTCAGCTCCTGGACGGTGTGGCCGCCGTTGCCGAAGCCGATGCGCCACGCATGGCCCTGGCGGCGAACGATGGTGTCGACCTTCTCGGACAGGGCGTTCACCACGGAGATGCCCACACCGTGCAGGCCGCCGGAGACCGCGTAGCCGCCGCCGCCGAACTTGCCGCCTGCGTGCAGGATGGTCATGACAACCTCTACGGTTGGCTTGCCCTCGGTTGGGTGGATGTCTACTGGGATACCGCGGCCGTTATCTTCACAGCGCACGCCGCCATCTGCCTGCAGCGTGACGTTGATGGTGTCGCAGTAGCCAGCCAGCGCCTCATCGACGGAGTTGTCGACGACTTCGTAGACCAAGTGGTGCAGGCCTCGAGGGCCGGTGGAACCGATGTACATGCCCGGACGTTTGCGTACCGCTTCGAGTCCTTCGAGGACGGTAATATCCTGGGCGCCGTAAGTGTGTTCGACTTTGGAAGTCATCGATTCCGCGGGGGCTTGGCTTTCAGCCGGTTCCTGCGGTGAAGCATTTTCGGTAGACACGGGTGCTACGAACTCCTCGGATTTGGCGCGCGATTGCCCGCTGCGATGGATTCAGCGCGTCAGGCAATCATGGTCTGGAGGGACACCGCCACCGGGCAAGCCCGCAGCGGAGTCATTTCACTACCTCTAATTCTACCGCGTAGACCAAAATAAACGGTGACTTTGAGGCCTAAATCGCCCACCAAAAGCTGCTAATTGACGTTCTGAGGCAGTTGTGGCGATCAAGTGTGGGGGGATCCACCCTCCGGGTCCGTGAGTGCGCCATATGCCGTGCCAGCAATTTCTACCCGTATGTGTCGCGTGGACCCCGGCCGGCCACCGAACGCATGCCATGGCGCCAGGAGGGAGCATTAGGCCCGAGCACCTTGAGCACGGTGACGATCCCGGGACCCAACTCGGCATCGAATTTCTTCAGAATATCGTGGCTGAGCAGGCGCATTTGCGCAGCTCTCGCTGTTGTATCGCAGCGCATCACCACCACAGTGTCTTCAAAGGATTCCGGCTTGCAGTGCTTCGCGTTCTCCACGCCAATGATGTCGGGCCAGCGGCCGAGTACCGATCCGACCGCGACCTGGGTGTTCCAGCCGCGGGACTTGGACAAGCGGGAGACTACTTCGCCGATGGCGCGCGGATCGCGGATCGCGCCCTCGGCGGATTCCGGCTTTTCCGCGGCGAATCCGCGGCGGGCGGCTTTTCGCTTGCGCACTTTGTCCATGCGCGCCGCATCTATGCGCTTCTCGCCACGTTCTTCGGCGAGCTTTCGCATGCGGTTGAGCAGTGCTTTGGCCGCATCGATCTCTGGATCGAAGCGGTGTTCATCCCGTTCTGATGGCTCATGCATCGACAACCTGGCCAGGGGAGACCTGGAAGTAATGTCCCTTCAGTGCTTCTGGAACATCTTCGACAACGGCGGCGGTCACCAGAACCTGCTCGGCTCCGGCAACGATATGCGCCAAACGATCACGACGGGTGGTGTCCAGCTCGGCAAAGACATCATCAAGGATCAGGATGGGTCCAGAACCTGGGCGGGGATCGTCATCGCCGAAAACACGGTAGGCGGCAAGGCGCAGGGCCAGGGCAAAGGACCAGGTTTCCCCGTGCGAGGCATAGCCCTTGGCAGGGGTCGGTCCCAGGATCAGGGTCAGATCGTCCCGGTGCGGTCCAAAGAGCGAAATTCCGCGGTCGACTTCCCGACCGCGATTAACTTCAATGGCGTTCAGCAGCAGTTCCTGGATTTCTTCTTGGTCCAAGGACTCAAGATCCTCTGCCGGCAGGCTGTTTTCATCGAGTTCGCCCTCGAGCGAGGACCGGTAGACGGCGCGCGCTTCCTTCGCGCCATCGGCCAAATCCGCGTAGGCGGCCTGCATGTACGGGCGAATCAAGGCCAGGACGTCAAGGCGTCCGCGGATCAATCGAGCGCCCGTCAAGGCCAACTGCAGATCCCAGGCCTTGAGGGTGTTTTCCTGCGAGGTGCTCAGCTTGGACTTGCCGCGGATGGATTTGAGCAGGGCATTGCGTTGCTTCACGATGCGGTCGTAGTCGTTCTTGGTACCGGCGTCTACCGGGCGCAGGGCTACCAGAAGCTCGTCCAAGAATTTGCGGCGGTTGGACGGGTCGCCCTTGATCAGTGCCATGTCTTCCGGAGCGAAGAGCACGGTGCGCACCATGCCCAGGATCTCCCGAGCGCGAACCGGGTTGGCCCGGTTGATGCGGGCACGATTGACCTTCCCACTGGTGATTTCGACCTCGATCACCGTGGTTTGCGGGCCACGATGCACGGTGCCGCGAATCAGCGCGCGCTCAGAACCGAAATGCAGCAACGGGGCGTCATTGCTCACGCGATGCGAAGAGAGATTGGCCAAATAGCCAACGGACTCAACGATATTGGTTTTGCCGACGCCGTTGGGGCCGATCAGAACGTTGATCCCAGGGGCCAGGTGCACGTCGGCCTGCGCATACGAGCGGAAGCCCGTGAGTGAAAGCTGCGAGATATACACCGAGGTCCTGACAGAAAGAAGGTGGTGGATGGTTAAAGCCATCCACCACGAAATTGGCTTAGTTCGAGTTGGGCAACCGAACCGGCATCACGAGGTAGCGATACTGGTCCTGGTCATCCTCATCCAGCTTCTTCTGGCCGGTCAGCATGGCCGGCTTGGGCGCACTGGTGAAGGAGAAGCGCACGAAATCGGTATTGAAGGAGTTCAGGCCTTCGGACAAGAAGGTCGGGTTGAAGGCCACGACGATGTCTTCGCCGCGAAGAGACGCAACAATAGCTTCTTCAGCCTGCGCGTCTTCGCCGGTGCCGGCATCCAAGGTCAGCTGGCCATCGGTAAAAGCCATGCGAACTGGGGTATTGCGTTCGGCAACCACCGATACACGACGAACAGCTTCCATCAGCTCGCTGGTGCGAACGGTGGCATGGATTGGGGTGTCGCTTGGGAACAGCGAGCGGATCTTCGGGTATTCGCCATTGATCAGCAACGAAGTGGTCCGGCGGTTGGAGCTTTCGAAGCCAACCATTTCGCCGTTCTCGCTCATTGCAAGCTTCAGCTCGCCAGAGCTCGAGAGAGTCTTGGCAACTTCGTTGAGGGTCTTGGCCTTGATCAGGAAGGAGGTCGAGATTTCCGCCTGGTTAGGAGTCCAATTGAGTTCACGCAGAGCCAGACGGTAGCGGTCCGTGGCCAAGAACGTGATCAGGTCGTTTTCAATTTCAACCTTGATGCCGGTGAGAACTGGCAAGGTGTCGTCCTTGGACGCCGCAACGATAACCTGCGATACAGCTTCGGAGAATGCTTGGCCATCGATAGTGCCGGCGATAGCTGGAAGTTCAGGCAGGGTTGGGTATTCATCAACTGGCATGGTGGCCAGGTGGAATCGTGAACGGCCACAGGTCAGCGAGATCTTCGAGCCTTCGGTCTCCAAGGTGACCGTCGAGTTAGGCAGCGATCGGGTGATCTCAGCCAAGAGCTTGCCGGAAACCAAGATCGAACCCTGCTCAGAAATGTCCGCGGGAATCTCAATATGCGAGGAAATCTCATAGTCGAATCCCTCGAGCCGAACCAGGCCTTCATGGGTGGTGATGAGAATGCCAGCCAAAACAGGTGATGGTGGTCGCTGTGCCAGGGACCGGGCAGTCCAGGATACGGCGTCTGCCAATACATCCTTTTCAACGCTGAACTTCACGAAAAATCCGCCTTTCGGAACCCATAAGTCTTAAGTCAGGCCAAGAAGGTTGTTCCCTCGCCAAGTTCTTAAGCATAGAGCAGGTAATTGCACGTTTTATCCATCTAATCTTGCCACGCCCTGATAGCGCAACGTCTGCTCAATGAACGAAGTGTGGACGATGCAACAAAAAAATTGTTCTGCACAGGATTTGGCTCGAGGGTGTGGAGTGGACTCGTTATTTGGATGATTAAGGGTTTAAAGGAGAAGTGTTAATAACCCTTGTGGATACTGTGGATAAGGCCTGTAACCCCAGACCCGCCCACGATTGTGCATGTGAACAATCTGTGGTTGAACGTGAGACTCAGTCCCACCATCCTGTTGATACTCAGTTCCACGATTTTTAACGTCCACATGGTTTGCGCACTTATCCGCAGGTCTTCACCAAATCATCCACAGTCTTATCCACACCTGTGATTTCTCGCCGCTAGTGCTCCCGCTGGCTCTGCTTAATCCGGTTGGTTAGCTCGGTGACCTGATTAAAGATCGCTCGACGCTCGGCCATGAGCTCACGGATCTTACGATCTGCGTGAATCACGGTGGTGTGGTCGCGGCCGCCAAGTTCTGCACCAATCTTAGGCAACGACATGTCGGTAAGCTCACGCAGCAAGTACATGGCGATCTGGCGCGCGGTGACCAAAGTACGAGTTCGCGATTTGCTGTTCAGCTCATCAATACTCAGTCCGAAGTACTCTGCGGTCTGCTTGATGATGGTCGACGGCGTGATTTCCTGGGCCCCGTCTTCGCTGATCAAGTCCTTGAGCACGGTTTCGGCCAATGCAAGGTCCACGGGCTGGTTATTCAGCGACGCGAAAGCGGTGACACGGATCAAAGCACCTTCGAGTTCCCGGATATTCGTGGAAATACGCGAAGCAATGTACTCCATGACATCACTTGGAGCTGAAAGATTTTCGGCGTCGGCCTTCTTACGCAAAATCGCAATACGCGTCTCCAGCTCTGGTGGCTGAATATCGGTCAGCAGGCCCCACTCGAAGCGCGAACGCATGCGGTCTTCGAATCCCTGCAGCTGCTTGGGAGGCAGATCAGAGGTGATGACAACCTGCTTGTTGTGGTTGTGCAGCGCATTGAAGGTATGGAAGAACTCTTCCTGGGTAGCGTCCTTGTTGGCCAAGAACTGAATGTCGTCAATGAGCAGAATGTCGACATTGCGGTAAGTCTGCTTGAAACTTGCGCCCTCGTCGTCGCGGATCGAGTTGATGAAATCATTGGTGAACTCTTCGGAGTTAACGTAGCGCACGCGGATGCCCTTGTAGAGATGGCGTGCGTAGTGGCCAATGGCATGCAGCAAGTGAGTCTTGCCCAGACCTGAATCACCATAGATGAACAGCGGGTTGTAGGCCTTGGCCGGCGCTTCGGCAACAGCAACGGCTGCGGCGTGGGCAAAGCGGTTCGATGAGCCGATCACGAAGGTGTCGAAAATGTACTTCGGGTTCAGCCGGCCGAACTCCTGCGAATTCGATGGGGGAGTTGGCTGCGGTGCTGGCTGGGGGCGCGGACCAGGAGTCTCAACGACTGCTGGAGCTGACGGCGCGGCGGCTTTGGCTTCAGGCTCATCTTCTTCGAGCTCATCCGAGAGCGAGAGATCAACGCTGACGGCGCAACGGATCTCGTCCTGGAAGACTTCTCGCAGTGCTTCATCCAGCGGCTCGCGCAGCTGAGTCTGCAGAATATCGCGGGTGAGGTCATTGGGTACCGCAACTAAGAGCGTCGTACCGATTAGTCCCTGAGGTTTAGCCAGCGATACGAAGGCACGGTAACGCGCCTTGACGCGATCATCATCCTCGATCTTCCGGATGACTTGGCGCCAAGAGCTACCAATGCTATTGGTTTCGTCGCTGCTCACTAAGGGCGCCCCGCTTCCGTTTAAATGCAATCTTGGTCACAAGAATCCTGTTTCCAGGCTTCTAAAACGTCGTTTTCTGGACCACGTCTGCATTGATTCTATCCATCATCCACACAGTTATGCACAGCTCCGTGGAAAAACCGGGTGTTATTACTGTGGAAAACGGGTTTTCCCTTGAAATCAAGCGTTTTTCGCTGCGAGATGACTAGCTGTTTTGCGGAAAACTGTGAATTTTCTTTCGTTATGCACAGCCTTAATCCACAAGTCTGGGGTAGATTATTCACAGGCCGACTCTCGAAGCAGGGAGCATGGGCAGAACTCTTGCGCCAATTTGACCTTGCGCGCATAGTTTTCTATTGTTATTCAGTCCTATGCGCATCTTTTTGCGACTTGCTCATTTTTGGAAGAGCCCGCGAAAAAAGCGCATTTTATAAAAAGCACGAGCGTCATCCTGTTGTTATCCAGCTAGCTAGTAACGGGTAGTACGCATCATCTAAAACGTTTTGGAGTGTCACCGTGAGCAAGCGGACTTTTCAGCCTAACAACCGTCGTCGTTCGAAGAAGCATGGCTTCCGCCTTCGTATGCGTACCCGTGCAGGTCGTGCCATCCTTTCGGCACGTCGCGGCAAGGGTCGCACCGAGCTGTCCGCATAAATTTGCGAAACAGCTCTTGGCAGCATGACTTCAACGAGCTCAGCTAAAGAGCAACCCGAAGCCGATGTTGCCTAAGAATCAGCGACTGCGCCTAGCGCAAGACCTTACAGCCACTGTACGTTCCGGCGTCCGAAGCGGACGCCGGAACGTCGTGCTATATGCACGGCACCGAGAAACCGAAGAGTTCCTTGGTGACAGGTTTGGATTCATTGTTTCCAAGGCTGTAGGTATTGCCGTTAAAAGGAACCTCACCAAACGACGAATGCGGGAAATCGCCCACGAGCTGCGGCGCGTGGACGGCGACGTCGATTTCGTCTTCCGTGCACTTCCTGGCGCCGCCGAACTCTCTTGGGAAGAACTCAACTCCCAGGTCAATTCAGCCTTCTCCGCTGTTTTGCGCAAGATTGAGGCGCGCTGATGCGTAAGGACTTAGCTCCGCGTACCGGTTTGCTGTGGTTCATCATCGATATCCCACGCAACATCGTTATCGGGCTGCTCAAGACTTACCGAAAACTCATCTCGCCACTATATGGCGATGTATGCCGATACTTTCCTAGCTGTTCTGCCTATGGGCTCGAAGCAGTGACTCAGCACGGCGTTGTCAAAGGCGCCGGATTGACCACTTGGCGGATTCTCCGATGCAATCCGTGGTCCCACGGAGGCGTCGACCACGTTCCTGAGGGACCGAGGATTTGGCCAGAAGGCAAACTGCCGAGGATCATAGTTCTGAATCATCCTGTGATTCCCGACGATGAAGACGCCGCGGAAAGCGGCCGCAAGGAGCTCGACCACTGATGAACAACTTCCTAGACACGATACTGACTCCGTTTACGTACGTAGTCTCGTGGGTTCTGTGGGCATTCCACGAACTGTTCACCGCGATTGGAATGAACGGGGATTCGGGTGTTACCTGGACCTTGTCGATCATCTTCCTCGTGCTGCTGATCCGTACTTTGCTGATCCCAGTGTTCGTCAAGCAGATCAAGTCCCAGCGCGCGATGCAGGCACTGCAGCCTGATCTGCGCAAGCTGCAGGCCAAGTACAAGGGCAAGACCGACCAGATGTCGCGCCAGGCTATGGTTCAGGAGCAGCAGGCGCTGTTCAAGAAGCATAAGACCAACCCGCTGTCTTCCTGCTTGCCCCTGCTCGTGCAGATGCCGTTCTTCTTCGCGCTGTTCCGCGTTCTGAACGAAGCCTCCCGCGCCAGCGATGATGGACGTTCGATCGGCGCTCTGTCCGCTGAGCACATCCGCAGCTTCGACAATTCCTCGATCCTGGGCGCTCCGCTGTCCGAGACCTTCTTGGGCACCATCAATTCCGGTGCCATCAACTGGGCAGTGATCATCGTTGCGGTGGTCATGATCCTTGCAATGACCGCATCGCAGTTCTTCACCCAGCGACAGCTGATGACCAAGAACATGAGCAAGGAGGCCCTCGAGGGCCCGTTCATGCAGCAGCAGAAGATGATGCTGTACATCCTGCCCCTGGTCTTCGGTATCGGTGGTATCAACTTCCCAATCGGTGTGCTGATTTACTGGACCGCTTCGAACCTGTGGACCCTGGGCCAGCAGTTCTGGGTTATCCGCAACAACCCGACCCCTGGTTCGGAAGCAGAGCGCGAACTTAACGTTCGCCGCGCCGCCAAGGGCCTGCCTCCAGTAGGCGTGAAGAAGGAAGACGCTGACGCCGCTGCCGCCGCCGCGGCGGAGCAACAGGCCAAGGGCCAGCGTGAACAGCCGCAGCGCAAGAACCGTCGAAAGAAGAAGTAGCCATGACTGCAACTGAGAACATCGACGCACCAGAACTGGAAAACCAGATCGAAGACGACCAGGAAGTTCTGGACGAGGGCGACGTCGCCGCCGACTACCTCGAAGAGCTTCTGGACATTGCAGATCTGGACGGCGATATCGACATCGAGATCCGCGGTGGCCGCACCTACATCTCGATCCTTGCCGAGGACGCAGACGCCTCGTTGGAGAGCCTCGTAGGCAAGGATGGAGAAGTCCTCGATGCCCTCCAGGAACTCACCCGGCTGGCAGTGCTCACTGCTACCGGTGAACGTTCGCGCTTGATCCTGGATATTGCCGGCTACCGCGCAGAGCGCGCAGAACTGCTCCGCAAGATCGCTGAAGATGCTATTGCGTCGGTACGCGAAACCGGCGAGAAGACCCACTTGGATCCAATGAGCGCCTACGAGCGCAAGCTCGTGCACGACGTGATCGCCGATGCAGGACTGCACTCGGAATCCGAGGGTGAATCGACCCGACGCCATATCGTTATTTCGGTACTGGACAGCTAAGAACCATCACGCGAGAGCGTGCTGATCGACCTAAGGACCAACGACCATGACTGAGGACCTCAGCCTTACTGCAGAAGAGACCCTGGCTGCCGAGAAGATCTTCGGTGACCGCCTGGATCTTGCCAAGCGCTATGTGGAGCATCTGGCGACCTCGGGCATTGAGCGCGGGCTTCTTGGCCCACGGGAAGTACCCCGTCTGTGGTCCCGTCACGTGCTCAACTGCGCCGTGATCGAAGAGGTCATGGAGAAGGACGCCGAGGTAGCCGACGTAGGCTCCGGTGCTGGCCTTCCAGGGCTCTGCTTGGCAATCGCCCGCGCGGACCTCAAATTGACGCTTATTGAGCCTCTGGAGCGCCGCTGCATCTGGCTCTCCGAGGTTATCGATGATCTGGGTCTGGACAACGTCACCGTGATGCGTGGCCGTGCAGAGCAGATGGTCGACGTCGTCAACGCACGCTATGTCACGGCCCGTGCCGTATCTGCTCTGACCAACTTGGCTGGACTGACTATTCCATTGCTACACGGACAGGGCGAGCTCATCGCCATCAAGGGCCGCTCCGCTGTCGAAGAGATCGCTAAGGCTACCAAGGCGATCCGCAAGCTTGGCGGCAGGGAAACCGAAGTGCTCACTGTGGGCGAAAGCATCCTTGCAGAGCCAACCACGGTGGTTCGCATCAAGGTTGGCTAAGGTTGACGCGATAGTCTGTTAAATAGTTATAGAAGCGAAATGGCTTTCATCCTCATAGTTTTCGAGGATGAAGCCATTTCGCAATCTGCATGACTTGTTTTGAATGTTTCACGTGAAACATTATCGGTGCACGCCATGAGCATTAGGTGCATCAATTCACGAGGAGGAGTTTTACCTTTGTCTAAGACTAAGGATTCATCGGATAGCGCGTTTGATTTCAACGACTCGTCCTCGCCTTTGGCTACTCAGATAGCTAGTGAACATCGTCGTCGCGAAGCTTTGGAGGCCCGCAAGGTGCCAATGCCTGAGAAGACCCGCTATTTCACCATTTCCAACCAGAAGGGTGGCGTAGGCAAGACGACGACCACGGTCAACCTTGCCGCTGCCCTGGCCAAGGGCGGGCTAAACGTCCTGGTCATTGATATCGACCCGCAGGGCAACGCTTCTACCGCGCTGGGCATTGAACACCACGCTGAAGTAGACAGCATTTATGACGTGTTAATCAATGATCTTCCATTGGCTGACGTAGTAGCCACATGCCCAGACTTGCCAACCCTGCAGGTCGCTCCTGCAACCATTCACCTGGCAGGCGCTGAAATCGAGTTGGTTTCATTAGTAGCCCGCGAACAGCGCCTGCAGCGCGCCCTGGATGACTACGCGCGTACCCGCCAGCGCAAGGGGCTGCCTCGCTTGGACTACGTCTTCATCGACTGCCCACCAAGCCTAGGCCTGCTGACCGTTAACGCCTTCGTTGCCGCTCGTGAAGTTCTCATCCCAATCCAGTGCGAGTACTATGCGCTCGAGGGCCTGAGCCAGTTACTGAAGAACATTGAAATGATCCAGAAGCATTTGAACTCCAAGCTGACGGTTTCGACGATACTGCTGACCATGTACGACGGTCGCACGAATTTGGCCGCGCAGGTCGCCAACGAAGTCCGTGAGCACTTCCCAGAGCAGGTGCTCAAGGCCGTCATCCCTCGTTCGGTACGAATCTCTGAAGCGCCGAGCTACCAGCAGACCGTCATTACTTATGATCCAAATTCGACTGGTGCATTGTCGTACTCCGAAGCAGCCGTAGAGATGGCTGAACGAGGCGCTTAAGACCTTATAAATACGTTTCACGCTGAAAAAGATCATCCCCTTAGATTTTCGTTTGTTTTTCCAGATCTATCTGATGCGGATGCGAGATTCGTACGGTGAGAGCCACAGCTGACGCACTGTGCGCATCCCCGGTTCAAAGCCAAAAAACAGTAGACTAGTCTCGGGCTGAAATTTCGGATGAAAGGGCGTGCGAAGAACATGGCAGATAAGAAGCGGGGATTGGGCAGGGGACTGGGTGCCCTTATTTCCAGCTCACCGGCGACGGCGGCTCCTGAAGAAAACCAGAATGTTTCACGTGAAACAGCTCCTGTAGAACCGGCCGCGGAAGCGTCGAAGACGCGCGCTACACGTCCTGTCGATATGTTCTTCGAACCGGGACGCAAGTCTTCGGCACCTAAGGCGCCAACCACTCCCGCAAAGCCGGCAAAGCGCGCTCGCGCAACTATGCCTGGCTTGAATACAACTCTTGGGGGAAAGAATACCTCTGCACCTCAGGAAGACGCATCAGCTGAGAGACCAGCACCTAAGAAGACCGAGCCGCAACCTGTAAAATCAGACTCTCCCGATCTTGTCGAAGTTCCTGGCGCACAGTTCGCTGAACTCGACGTCCAGCTGATTCACCCAAATCGCAAGCAGCCGCGTACCAACTTCGATCAGGAGCACATGGATGAACTCATCCATTCGATCCGCGAAATTGGATTGCTTCAACCTATCGTGGTCCGCCCTTCCCGCGAGAAAGATGACGCTCCGTATGAGCTGGTCATGGGTGAACGCCGTTGGCGCGCGACACAGGCGGCTGGCCTAGCGACTATCCCGGCCATTATCCGCGACACGCATGACACCGATCTGTTGCGCGACGCCTTGCTCGAGAACCTGCATCGCTCACAACTGAATCCACTGGAAGAGGCCGCTGCTTATCAGCAGCTTCTAGAAGAGTTCAATTGCACCCAGGAAGTGCTTTCAGAACGAATCGGACGATCCCGTTCGCAGATTTCCAATACGATTCGCTTGATGAAACTACCTCCACTCGTTCAGCGTCGTGTTGCGGCTGGCGTTCTTTCTGCCGGTCATGCGCGCGCGTTGCTAGGACTGTCGAACAACGAAGTCATCGAGCAGCTGGCTCAGCGAATCATCAATGAGGGCTTGTCCGTGCGCGCGACCGAAGAAGCAGTGGCACTGAGTGACGACAAGCCACGAAAGCCAGCAAAGAAGGCGCGAGAGACCCAGCGCAATGAACGCCTGGACTTCCTGGCAACTTCGCTCGCGGACCGCTTGGACACTAACGTCAAGATTCAGCTTGGCAGCCGCAAGGGCAAAGTCAGCATCGAGTTCGCTTCGGTGGATGATCTGAACCGCATCATGCAGGTTATTGATCCGACTATGAACTCGTAATTTCATGAACTGGCGCATGTTTCACGTGAAACATGCGCCTTCCTTGTATCTAGAGCCTGTGTTTCACGTGGAACAAATACTCCATGCGAGGTTACTGCCAACCAAGTATGAGCGCGGCACATGGAGATGAATCGTTGGTGGGTAGGAAACCGCTGCTGTCCATAAACGGATACTTAGGTGTGCCCGCATAGCTTTCGCATCAAATGGATCATGAACCACAGCAAGCATAAAACTGATTGTTGGCATCCGCCGTTGGCTTATCAAAGAGGGAACGTACACGCCGATGGCATGAGCACGAAGTAGCCACGACACTGTCCAGAAATGTAGAGAAAGCAGGACACACCGTACCAGGTTCGGGATTGGCACCGAATCGCTGAGCCGAGCCCTTCACCTCGCTTCGTAACCATTCTCCGATGCCTGCTCCTGAGGATCAGCGAGCCATTCAGTTTAGGTCACCGAAATGCCTCCACTTAATGAATTCAACGGAGAACGGGAAGAGGATAGAACGCATGATTCGACTCGCCTGGCTGCGGGAACTACCCCAGCGGATACGGATTTGGGCAGCCAGTATTCTGCTTGGTAGGACATCCGGGGCGATAGGCGCCGCATTTGGTGCACAGTATTCCGGCTACCTTCCAGTGCGAAGGAGAACACAAGGTGCGATCAGTAGAGACACTGATGGTTTTCGCGGTCTATCCCTGCCTGGCTCTACTCCATCTAATGCGCAGTGGCATGTGTCAGCCATGCTTCTTAGATTGTTCGAGGACTGATGTGCAAGGGAGCCAGGATGCTGTCGGCAACTGAGCACAACTCCGAAAACATTGGACCGAGAAGCCGTATCGGGCGATTCCAAGGGTACGTTTCATCGTTCTTGCTTAGGGCAGATATGCAACGGCGTTGAGCAAGGACTGCATACAGCATATTCTGGAACAGCAAGATCAGATAGTCAGGCATACCGTGATGACTCTCTGAGCAGCAAGGTGGGCGTGTAGCGACGCCACGAGAGCCGGGAGTCGGGTAGGGGAGAGGAAGGCTCGCACGAAGGCCGTGAAGGGCCAAGGAAGGCCGCTATGGACTTATGGCAGGACCAACCGGGGGCAAGTTCGGAGGGGTGCCAACGCTAACTGAATGCTAACCATTGAACGACTTTTGAATATTCACCCCACCTGATCCATTCAACAGACACTCTGAGGGAAGGATCAATGTGGAACAGTACGCAGAGATCCGTCGACTGCATTGAGCAGAAAGCGTGCCAATAACGGCGATCTCGCGGCGACTTGGCATCCCACGTAACACCGTATGCTCAGCATTGGCAGTCACCGAGTCTGCAAATGACCTGTAGACGAAGCGTGGTTCCATCGCTGACGCTTTCGAACCAGAAACCCGCAGGCTGGTCTGCGAGTATCCGCGCATGCCGGCGACGGCCATCGACGAACGAATCGAATGAACGAATTCCATCTCCACGTTGAAGAACCGGGTCGCACTGATATGTCCGGAATACACGAACGTGGGCCCTGCGGACCGGTTGGTCCACGAATCAGGGCAAGCCGCGCAAGTGGATCTGTGGTTCCCCAAGCTACGGACACCTGTCGGATCCGACCAGGCTCTGATGCTGCCGGAGCTGATGATGAGGCTGTCGCATTTGAGGGTGTTCAAAGCGCTGATGATTCCTAGTTGGCAATGCCCGGATCTGAGCGTTGGGATGTGGAGCTAGAACGACGATGATGACGCGGTCCTCAAGAGCAGAATCTGGGACCGTGAATCCGCGATTCGGAAGCAAAAGGAAAGACACGGAAGCCAGTTCAGTGCTTGCCGAGCCGCTGGCTAGCAGGACCATTCTGGCTCCACCGAGAGATTCTGAGTTCAAGGAGCAAACCGAATGCAACCAGTTGCTTGAATCCTCTTTCCTTCAGAATCTCAGCAAACAGCTCGACGGGTGTCTACCGAAAGCCAATGTACACCGTTCAGCCCGATCCAGGTCCGGAGCATCGACCGGTCGCCGTAGGCTCTAGGCACAATGATCATCTCGCCTTCGATGCCATCAGTACCGGGCTCAGCCATCGGGCACGATGGAGAAGGACCTATAGCATGAGTCTGGGCCGCAATAATTATTTGGTGCATCCTTCAGACATTGGCCGGATTGTTGATTCCACGGTGACCATGGATAGAGGGTCTGCGGCCAGTTGGTGGTGGCTGATCCTCCGCGGTGCTGGACAAGCTGAATATTGGACTTTTCGAGAGCCGCCAGTATTGCGGTTCTGAGCCACCCAGTATTCTGTCCGCGCGCGCCGGTGGTTGCGTCTTGCTGATGGATGAGTGGCTTTTGGATCCTCCAGCCGGCGGGTTGCTGAGAATCATCTTCGAGCTCATAGGGTGGCGGTATGACGCTGCATCCACCATTTTCTGTACGCAGTACAAGCAATCGGATTGGCGTGCCCGGCTGGACGCTGGTGCGTTGGCCGACGCGATCATGGATCATGTCGTGCACGATACGATTTGGGTTGAGACCGGTGGGCTCAACATGTGTGAGGTGTACTCTCGGCCGGAGCATTAGCCACGGGGCGTTGATTCGATGGAATCCTCGTTCAGGACTGCCTGCCGGACTGATGATCCGGCAGGTGGCTCTAAGGGAGACTATTGGGTGGATCTGAACCACAATAACGACTGGCCCAGAAGCGCAATATTGGGTGGCTCTCAAACCACCGAATATTCACAATCACCAGATGATTACCGATCCGGCACATGTGCAGATTACTGCGTTGTGCGTTGAGCAAGATCCGACGCACAACCGTTATTTGGCCACGACCACGGCCGCGTGGTCGCGTCACGCTAGGTATCGGCCGGCAATAGAATCCCTTGCCTGGACATCCACGACTTTCATGATGACCAGTAATGCGTACTTCGGAAGAAACGATTGAGCAGTTGGCGAGAGCCATGAAAATGCCATCAATCTGTCGGACGTGCAAGTAGCATGTTGATCCAGCACATGATGAGGGATGGACTCGTGAAGCCTGCCGGGCCAGGACGGCGATCATCCCGACAGCTATGCTCGTGACCTGTAGAGGACCGCCATGGGCGGTGAATATTAACTCGCGTATTGCGCTGGGTGTCAAAGCCTGCCGGCAGTGGTATCCAATGCTCTTCGATGAACAGCTCTGGCTGCGCGTAAAGGTTGGTGGCGGCGCATCACGGAGGGAAATCGACTCATGGGTTGCTGCGTCTTATGCAATACAAACTGTTGATCATCGTCAAGGTGGATTACGTTCCATTCGGTGCTGCGGCCGTTGATGCAGCTGATCGTTATTAGCAGAAGTCGGTGCTAACCAGGTCCAATCCGCCGATTGTCCGCTGGGGTGAGGCCAATGGTGCCCAGGTTGATGCCTCGGCGAATACTGATTGCTTGGTTCACCCTGAGGAGAGGCTGTCTTCGCCTAACCATCCATATCGGGCGAAGAACCGTCCGGTTTGCTGACCAATGCCGAGCTGGCGTAGGGAGAATTGGACGGTACAGGTCCGATTCCGTTTGACGATAAGAAGGCGATCTTCAGTTGGCGTTGCGGGCATGACCGGAACTTCTTATGTCGAATGCGCCATGCCGTGCGATGGGGGAGTGGTACTAGCTTTTCCCGAAGCCATTACGCGCACCCTGAGCCAGGGCACGCTGATGAGAATCAACGACTCCATTAAGATTCCTGACGCAGGTGTGGGATTAACATTGGTGCGCACCCTTGCCGAACCGACATCCAGATCTCTAGAAATCCGAGTTCGAGCTGTCATGAAATCGTGTCACCGTCTCTCGAATTTCTTGAATCGGCGACTGCGACTGGTGGGGAGCGGAACCGCAACATGGACACTGAAAGCAGCTGCCTTGAAGCAACGTTTCACGTGAAACATAATCCAGACCGTCCTTCGAACCTGCTGACGTCTGCGAAGCGAAACGTGTTTCACGTGAAACAGTAACTAGACCGCCCTTTGATTGTCCTGAATTCAACGATGCGCTTGGTGTTTCACGTGAAACAACCAGAACGACCTGAAAGCACATGCAGGTTTGACGTTGCACAGAATGGAGCGGCCACGCACGACCTGGGCACCCCGCCCCCGAAATGAATAGCTAATGATGCTATACCCACTACCCGCAGGCTGACAGCCTTTGCTGAGATGAGGCATAAGAAGCTTGCTGAATACATGCGTAGGCCTGTACGAGCGCCGGAGAGGACCTGTCTGGCCGGTGCCTACGTGAAAGGACAGTGATCAGTCTGCGGCTTGCGGCGCGGACATGAGGAAGTTCGTTCCAGCGCCAAAAACCAGGCGGGCACGCACGGCGTGCAGGAAAGTAAGAGCGTCGCGAGATGCCGAGGGATAACTTGACCCTTGGTCCCATACGCGCGGAAGGTGAAGCCTGGATACGATCGTCCAACCACTTCAACGCCAGCAGCTGACAGGAGGAAATGACGCCAAGGCCCTAGGGAGGGGTCGAGGCAACAGATGGCCAGAAAGCCTTAGGAGTGACTTATGAGGCCGCAGAAGCGCGTCCTAGGCGGATGTATGGGTCTCCGGGAGCCCTGTCGGGCATGAGCGGCCCGGCAGTGCTCCAGATCCCGCTCATGAGCAAGGTGAGCGAAGGGAAATTCAGAAGGATCACAACCTTCAATCCAAGAGAGTAGGAGGATTAGCGGTGAAATAGGTTCACTAGAGTCTTCGCAAACCCGGCTCAACCCGCTCCTGCTTTTATCCCGGTTCGAAGGAACTATTCACTAGAAAAAAGCCCCAAGGTAACTAGCGCGGGCATTCGGACCAAGCTGTCCATGCACCAGCCGCGCAATAGGTAGGCATGATGCCGTGGAGTGCGAAGCCCCAGGGGCCGAAGCCCGTAGTAGTGATCAACCTAAATTTCTCAGGGTTGGAGAACTGGGCGAAGACCTCCATTAATTGAAAGGCAAGAGAACCTGAAGGAGGGAAGCGTGTGAATGAAAGAACTTATATGTGGGGTTAGTACTGGCCTTCGGGGAAACCGACTTCCCGAAAGATAGGTAGCGCGCTGTTCAGAGTTAGTTGATTGCACTAGGACCTAGTGCAGAATCGCAATGACCTGATCAGAGAGAAACTCCTCCGATCACTAGCAGATTGGAGATTCAGGCCTTCTCTTCGCGAGTCGACAGTAGGGCAACGAGCATGAGTCTAAGGCCTTTGTCCCCGATGCAGGTTCTACCGGCAAGCTTCGCCCCGATGGGTATGAACAGCTATTCAGCGATGATGTGGCTCGTTCGCTCCACGGCAATCGACCTCAGATTCATTCAATCTTCGACAGGTCGCACCTCATCATTACCCAGCGGCCCATGTGACAGTTGCGCAGTGGGTGATGACGTATCGGCACTAAACATGGTTTGGGCCGCAGCAACTGACTTACGACAACAACTCACAAGCCGAAAGATTCTGTTCTGCTTACTGCGTGCCAGTTTAGCCAGAGAACGTCCTCAGGAACTCGTTGCTGAACCGTTCGGACTTTGGAAGAGATAGCGTCATGGATTCTGACGATTGACGGCGAAACAGTAGGCTCAGTGAGCAACCAGTGGATACGCGGAAGGGGAGTGCTCCGCTAATTCCCTGGAACTCCGTTAGCCCTGGCAGTTCTCACTGCGCGTTGAACCCTCCCCAATAATCAAGACCAAGAGATGCTGTTCCAGCTAAAGACGCCCATGAAACCTGAGTGTCGCGGCGACACGGGGATGCGGCAGTCGGCATGGCCTGGATTATCCATGGACAGAATTTGACGCAATTTCGACCGGAAGCGGATAGTCCCATGAGGAATTGGTTTTGGCTGTCTCTCAGAAAGCACATCCAATCAGCTAGCATGTGCGGCGTATCCGGATGCGTTTCCGCGGCCCTTCACAGTGCAGTCTGGAATTGTGGGCCGAAGTTGAAGGGCTAGAAATACGGAGATTGCGGATCGCTGAATTTTGCATAGGACATCAAGATTCAGAATTCGGGAACCTGTCTAGGTGGCCAGAGAAACGATCAAATGCGAACCCGAACTTGCCGGGTCCATTGCTGAGCATGAAATGCGCATCTTGGCTGACGGGTGCCAAAGAACGGTGCAAAGCGTCATAGAACAGAGCCAGAATAATAAAAACAAATATTTTGTCTTGGATATTCGCAACATCATGTCAAAAGGGCCTTCAGATGAAGAACCGGCTCAACCTGAGCTGGGGTAAGGCTCGGAAACGGCCAGAAAACGAAAGCAAGTGAACTTCTCGCGGCGCCACGGTTAAATAAGAAGTGGGGACCAACCTTGCGGTTGATCCCCACTTCAATCATGTTCTTGGCTTACAGGTATTCTGCGAAGTCCTTTTCGATGACAGCCTTCGGCTTGGCACCGATGGAAGTAGCGACATGCTCGCCGCCCTTGAAGACGTATACGGCTGGGATGCTGGTGATACCGTACTTCGCGGCAATTGCCTGGTTCTCATCGACGTTGACCTTCACGACGTCGACCTTCGCAGCGTGCTCTTCTGCGATCTGATCCAGGATTGGACCGAGCTGGCGGCAAGGGCCGCACCATTCAGCCCAGAAATCGACGATCACTGGCTTGTCGGCATCCAGGACATCGGCCTGGAAGGTTGCTTCAGTTACTGCTTTTGCGTTGCTCATGAGAGACAACCCCTTTCTGAGAAAACTATTAGGCGGTAGCGAGGGTTTCGGAAACGTTGGCCAGGTAGTGCTCCACGTCCTGGGCCGCGGCGCAGCCCGAGCCGGCCGCGGTAATGGCCTGGCGGTAGGTGGAATCGATGACGTCGCCGGCGGCGAAGACACCTGGCAGCGAGGTCTTGGATGTGCGGCCTTCAACGGCGATGGTGCCCTCGGAAGTCAGCTGCAGCTGGTCCTTAACCAGATCCACGCGTGGGTCGTTGCCGATGGCCACGAAGATACCGGTGACGTCCACGGTGGATTCTTCACCGCTGGTGCGGTTCTTCACGATCAAGCCGTCGACCTTATCGGCACCGTTGATGCCGATGACTTCGGAGTCCCAGATGAATTCGATCTTCTCGTGGGCCAGGGCGCGGTCGGCCATGATCTTCGAAGCGCGTAGCTCGTTGCGGCGGTGCACGACGATGACCTTGGAGGCGAACTTGGTCAGGAACAGTGCTTCTTCCATGGCGGAGTCGCCACCGCCGATCACGGCGATGGTCTGGTCGCGGAAGAAGAACCCGTCGCAAGTGGCGCACCAGGAGACGCCATGGCCAGAGAGGCGCTTTTCATCCTGCAGGCCCAGCTCGCGGTAGGCGGAGCCGGTGGAGACGATGACAGCACGAGCACGGTAGATGGTGCCGTCAGCCAGGGACAGCGTCTTGATTTCGCCTTCGAGGTTCATTTCGGTGACGTCGTCGAAGAGGATCTCGGCGCCGAAGCGTTCGGCTTGCTTCTGCATGTTGTCCATCAGGTCTGGGCCCATGATGCCCTCGGGGAAGCCTGGGAAGTTCTCCACGTCGGTGGTGTTCATCAGTTCGCCGCCGGCAGTGACTGAGCCGGCGATGACTAGTGGGTTCAGATTCGCACGGGCGGTGTAAACCGCGGCGGTGTAACCGGCCGGACCGGAGCCGACAATGATGACGTCGCGGATTTCGTCGTTCTGTGCTGAAGTCACGGGGGTAGAACCCTTTCGTTCTAATAATGCGAGGTGGATAGCAAGGTCTAACCTCACTATCCACCTCAACGCATTGCTTTCGTAAAAAATTCCGCTTCTATTACTTGGCGGAGAATTCACCGATCTGGAGACCGAATGGACGTGAATCATTGCCGCCGGATGCCTTGCGAGGCAGGTCGGTGATGTCCAGGAACACGTGGGTTCCTTCCATGTAGTCCTTGTCGTCGTCCTTGGCAGTTACCGATACCGAAGGACCGGAGAATGAACCCTTGGCTACCGACTTGGCATCGCCCAGGTCTTCGGATTCGCCGACGAGGATTTCGTAGTTGCCGCCGGTGCCGTTCAGGCCCTCGAGATTGACCTCGGAGATCTTGGACTTCTCGTCCAGTTCCAGGATGAAGACCATGTTGGAAGCGAAGCCGCCAAAATCAGCGGTGGTGTACGAGTACGTTGAGTAGGTGCTCGAGGCGTTGCCGTCGATCATCTGGCCCAGCTTGCCATCGGTTTCGGAGTTCAGCTGCTGATTGCCGGGAACCAGGCGGGATACGTCGTCGATCTTCGGAGCAGGCAAGGCGTCCTCAGTTGAGTCCTTTTCCTTCTCGGTCTCGGATGGCTTTTCCGGGGACTCCACGGCAGTTGGCTGCTCGCCATCGGCGGTGGTGTTCTTGTCCCCACCAAGGAAGTTGAAAGCGAACACGACTGCAACAATCAGCACGATGAGCAAGACGGCGCCAACCAGCAGGCGAGTTCCCTTGGAACCGCCTTCTTCCTCTTCCACTTCGCCGACCTGGGGGTCCTGGGCAGGAGCATTCTTGGCAGCTGCGGGGAAGGTCGAGGCTTTCGGAGCAGCGGCAGCGGCGGCACCCGCAGCGGCGCCTGCGCCGGCTACGGCTCCAGCTGCTGCAGCCTTCTTCTTTGCCGGCTTCTCGTCTTCCTCGGCAGGCTTCTGGGTAGGCTTGGCCGGCGTCTTGCCCTTGGACTGCGCAGCGGCAGCCAGGGCCGCGGTTGCGGTGACATTAGGCTCGTCTTCGTCTTCCAGGCGGGAGACCTTCGGCTTGTCTTCGGCCGCTGGCTTTTCAGCTGGCGCGACCGGGGTAGCCATGGTGGCGGGAACCTGCTCATTAGGCGCAGTCTGGTCGAACTGTTCTTCTTCAGGCTGTTCCTGGTTCTTCTTGCCGAACCGGTTCTTCAGTCCTGCGAAGCCACCAGCCAAGGCGGAACCGATCTTGCCCTGCTGCTCTGGTTCGTCTTCGTACTGCAGCTGGTCGTAGTACTCGTTGTCGTCCTCATAGGTCTCTGGGACGGCCTGGCGGGACTCGCCGAAGATCTCGGTGCCCAGGGTGTCGGTGAAGAACGGCTCAACATATGGAGCGTCGTCGGTTTCCAAAACCAGGTCCAGCAGGTCCGAGGAACGCGCGGTGTTGGCGACGAGGTAGGTCTGGTTGGCATCGGTGATGCCCAGATCCAGCACCTGAACGTTCGAAGCGCGCTCGCCCATGGCGATTTCGCGTGCGCTCGTTGCCAGCTGCGATGAATTCTCCACGGAAGCCACCATGATGCTGACCGAGCGGTTCAGTACCTGGTCTACGCCACCGAGTACCAAGTCTCCTTCAGCTGATGAAAGGACACTCTCGGTTACTTGGTAGCGACCGCTGAGGACAGAGCCGACATCGATTGGCTGCGACACGTGCATCTCCAAGGGGTTGATTTTGGTTCGGTGGCGGTCCACGGACCACCACCTGCCATGTTACCGGTCAGATCAAGCTATTTGGTGCCTATTTGCCCAGAATCACTAGCAAGTTTCAGCGGACCATCAGCGATTGAGTCCCGGGATTCTGCGAAGGATCGGACCCAGGAACGACTGGAGCTCCGGGACCTTGGTTTTGTACAGCAAGCCAATGAAGACGATGCCCATCACCAGCGCGACAATAGCCACCGAAACCAGGGCGCTGAATACGGAGTCGTAGGCGAATCCGAAGTTGAATCCACCCAGCAGCCAGAGCGCGATGCATCCAATGATGGAGGAGAGCGTAGCCATCCAACCGACTCGAATGTAGGTGTCGATGACAGAGGAAACACCATAGTTGCCGTAGCGGCGCTTGATCAGATAGTGGGTGCCGATGCAGGTCAGCACGTTGGTCAAGCCGTAGATGAAGGCAATGGCGGCGGCGATATGCAGTGGATCGACCACGGCTGCAGCGGCGAACGCCAAGATCAATCCGAGCCCGGCGGTGGCCGACTGGATCAGCATCGGGGTGCGGGTATCTTCCTCTGCGTAGAAGACACGCAGCATGAAGAACTGCAAGGACTTGAACGGCAGCCCAAGCGCGGTGAGCACCAGCAGCTGCCCGAGAGCGCCCGCGGCCTGCGCAGCATTCTCGGAGTTGCCGGCAAAGAGCCTGCCTAGCGGTCCGGCCAGCACGATGAAGACCAGCGTGCAGAACACGATAGGGATTGCGGTGGAGCGCATGCCCTGATTGAGCAGCTTGCCAACATCCTTGCGGCGGTTCTCGGTAAATGCCCGGGCGAAGTCGTTGAACAGCACGGTGGCGACGGTCAGCGCGAACAGGGAGTGCGGCAGCACGGTGATCAACTGCGAGGTGTTCAAGGCGTACTCGCCGGCTACCGAGGCGGCCTGTTCGGGAGGCAGCTGCGCTCGAGCCGCGGTAGCTCCGGACACGATCTTGGAGTACACCAGCGAGGAGAGATTGCCGATCACCATGGCCGCCAGGGTCCAGATCGCCAGCTTGCCCACGTGGCGCAGTCCCATGCCGCGCCATTGGAAGTCCAGTGTCAGTTTCAGCCCGGTCTTCTTCAGTGGCCAGAACAGCGCCACCGACTGCAATACGATACCCATGGTGGCACCGCCAGCCAGCCACATGGTCTTGACGCCGCTCCAATCCTGCATCGGGTCGCCCGAAGAGTAGGCGCCGAAAGTCAGGATGAAAGCGCCAATGACGATCAGCTGGATGATGTTGTTGACCGCAGGAGCCCACATGAATGCGGCAAAGCGGCCATTCGCGTTCAGCACCTGGCCCAGTACTGCGTAGAGCCCATAGAAGAAGATCTGCGGCAGCGACCAGTAGGCAAAGGCCGTTCCCAACGCGATCATCGGCTCGGTCCAGTTATTGGTGAGCACTGTGATCAATGGCCTGGCGCAGAGCGTGAGGATCAGAGTCAGGATACCCATGCCCACGACGGTCAGCGTCACCAATTTCGACGTGTACGCGGCGCCGCGGTCCTTCGCCTTGGAGGCCTTGATCAGCTGCGGGATCAGCACGACGTTGAAAATGCCGCCGGCCAGCAGCATGTAGATGATAGTCGGGATGATATTGGCTTTTTCAAAGATGTCAGCCACCGAGGTGACCGAACCAATGGCCATCGCCAGCAAGGCCGTGCGCACGAAGCCCAGCAAGCGGGAGACCATCGTGCCGGAGGCCATCAGGGCATAGATCCTGGAGCGCGAGCCAACAGGCTGAGCTGCCTGCTGCGGGGGAGGTCCGGCGACTACGTCCATGGCTCCGGTGTGTAGCTGATCGGAGCCCGCAGATGGATTAGGAACCTGAGACATGCTTTGTAAGGACCTCGCGTGCCAGATCAGCGATCCGGCGCTCATTAGGGAAGGACAGGCGCTTGCCCAGGGAACCGATGGGGACCCAGGCAACATCGACGGCTTCATGATCGGGATCATTCTCGATCGTCAGATGCCCGCCGGTAGCTTCCAGCAGGAAATGGTGCACGGTCTTGTGCACACGGTAATTCGTCACGGTGAACCAGTAGTCGACCGAACCCAGCGGGGCGAGGATGCGTCCGGCAATGCCGGTCTCTTCCTCGATTTCGCGGATAGCCGCTTCCTCATTGGTTTCCACGCCCTCCGGGTGGCCCTTGGGCAGGCACCATTCCAGCCGTCCGCCACGGTTGTACCGGGCAATGATGGCCACTGGGAAGGTGGGGTCGTTGAAGTCGATCACGATGCCGCCGGAAGAGACTTCTTCCACGGTCGGCAGGCTCGTGTGACCGCCAGTTGCCTGCGCGCGAGCCATTGACGCAGTCAATGGGGTGCGCTTTGGGGCAGACGGGATCGGTCGGTTCATGGAACCACTCTATCGAGAAAGTACCGTTCGCCGCCTGATCGACGTGGACAAGTAAGTTATCTCGCAGGCAAATCCGTCGGAATTTCAAGCATTCTTCCGGGATTTCTGGCACGCTTAAGTAACTATGCATGCACTTCCCTCGCCTGACGCACTGCGTCAAATCCTGCCCTCGGTTATTTTCGACTTGGCCGACCGTTTTGTTCGGGCGGGCCATGAATTGTCGCTGGTAGGTGGGCCGGTTCGGGATCTGTACTTGGGACGCGTATCCCCGGACCTCGATTTCACCACCAGCGCTCGCCCGGAAGAAACCATCAAGGTGATTTCCGGCTGGGCCGATAACGTTTGGGATGTGGGACGCGAGTTTGGAACTATTGCCTTCAAGAAGGGCGAACACACGCTAGAGGTCACGACCTACCGCGCTGATGCCTATGACACGGAGTCGCGCAAGCCGATCGTTGCCTTCGGTGATAACCTGCACGACGATCTCTTCCGCCGGGACTTCACCATGAACTCGATGGCTCTGCGCTTGCCGCAGCTCGAGCTGGTGGATCCTTTCGACGGCGTAAGCTCGCTGGAAGACGGGTCCATCCGCACCCCTGGTGCACCTGATATCTCCTTCTCTGACGATCCGCTGCGCATGATGCGTGCTGCCCGTTTTGCTTCGCAGCTGAAGATCGAAGTCAGTCCAGAGGTGCGCGAAGCCATGAGCGGAATGACCGATCGGATCGACATCATTTCCTCCGAGCGGGTTCGCGATGAACTGGTCAAGCTGATCAACGGTGCAGACCCGCGCGCGGGAATCGACCTTCTGGTGGAAACTGGCCTGGCCGATAAGGTGCTGCCCGAAGTCTCGGCACTGCGTCTGGAAATTGACGAGCACCACCGGCACAAGGATGTCTACCAGCATTCGCTGACCGTGCTGGAACAAGCCATGGCGTTGGAAACCGACGAAGAGGGACCTGTTCCCGGCCCGAACTTCGTGTTGCGCTTCGCGGCGCTGATGCACGATATCGGTAAGCCGGCGACCCGCAAATTTGAACCAAGCGGCGCGGTATCCTTCCGCCACCATGACATGGTGGGTTCGAAGCTCGTCAAGGCGCGTATGCGCGCCCTGCGTTTCGACAAGGACACCACCAAGTCCGTAGCCCGACTGGTCGAGTTGCACATGCGCTTCTATGGCTACGGCGAGGCCGGCTGGACCGACTCGGCGGTGCGCCGTTACGTCACCGATGCTGGAGACCTGCTCGAGCACCTGCACCGCCTGACCCGTTCGGATGTCACCACCCGCAATCGCAAGAAGGCCGACCGCCTAGCTTTTGCCTACGACGACCTCGAGGCGCGCATCGCGCAGATCGCCGAGCAAGAAGAGCTCCAGTCAATCCGCCCGGATCTTGACGGCGAGCAGATCATGCACCTGTTGGGAATCAAGCCGAGCAAGGTCGTTGGCCGCGCATACAAGTTCCTCTTGGAACTGCGTTTGGACGAAGGCCCGCTGGGCGCGGAAATCGCCACTGAGCGCTTGCGCGCCTGGTGGAAAGAACAGCCTGAAGCCCAGGAATCGGCTACCGAGGGGTAACCTCTGACCTGAGCACCAAGGGAAAAGCACCTGAAATCCGCATGGATTCGGGTGCTTTTGCCGTCCCCGGGAAAGTGCTTAAAGTTTCTGCGCAAATTTGTAGCGCATCGGGGATAATCCATGTATGCTGAATACTGTGATTGGGAAGTCTCAATGAGACTTGCGGATCGAGAAAACTTTTCAAAGAGGCCCCATGGCATCCATGGCCGGCCGAGAGCAGATTTTAGGAGGTGGCGAAATGATTAATACCAATTGGTACACAGAGACTCATCGCGGAGCGCGATTTATTGGCGGCTCTCCCATGTCTCGTCTGTGCAAGCTCATTTCCCCAACCTCCGGACAAGCGGATTCCTAACTCACGGTAAATTCCGCATAAGTTCCTGAGGTTGCAGGTCAGTAATCGACTCTCACCCTTAGGAAGTTTTTTCATGCCTAGTCCACTGTTCTCCTCATCCGCTCAACGGGCAGTTCGCACCTCGGAATTAATCTTCGCAGGACCAGAAAGCCTGAAAGCTCGCGCCATTTCAACTACGCGCCAAGATCTTCCCTCCCCTTCTACTTTGACCGAAGGGAGGGACAGCAAATGAAAAATCGTCAAGACAAGCGCAAGTTCACCAACCTTGATAGCACCGAGTTCAACCGCCGCATGCGTCAGCGTGAGCTGAAGAACCACGTGCCACCAGAAATGTACCTTCGAATTCGCTAAGGCCGGCAACGCCATTACCGTTGCCCGCTAACAAGAATCCGAGGTACCCATGATGAACTCGCAAGGCATCGCCAAGAGGCCCGCCGGCCTGCAAGCCGGCGGGCTTCTCCGCATCCAGAGCACTGTCGAATACAGCAATGGCCAGGACCGAACGGTCCTGGCCATTGCCGTTCCGCTAACGCGGAGGGCTAGCGCTCGATGTCGCCGCGAATGAAGGCTTCCACCTTGTTGCGCGCGGTCTCATCGTCGTACTGCTCTGGTGGCGACTTCATGAAGTAGCTCGAAGCCGACAGGATCGGACCGCCGATGCCGCGGTCCAGGGCGATCTTCGCTGCGCGTACGGCATCGATGATCACGCCGGCCGAGTTTGGCGAGTCCCAAACTTCCAGCTTGTATTCCAGGTTGACCGGAGCATCGCCGAAGTTGCGGCCCTCGAGGCGGACGAAAGCCCACTTGCGGTCATCAAGCCATGCAACGTAGTCGCTTGGGCCGATGTGCACGTCGTCTTCGCCCAGGGCGGCGGAGGTGTTCGAGGTGACTGCCTGGGTCTTGGAGATCTTCTTGGACTCCAGGCGATCGCGCTCGAGCATGTTCTTGAAGTCCATGTTGCCGCCAACGTTCAGCTGGTAGGTGCGGTCCAGGACAACGCCGCGGTCTTCGAACAACTTGGCCATCACGCGGTGGGTGATGGTTGCGCCGATCTGGCTCTTGATGTCGTCGCCAACGATTGGCACACCGGCGTCAGTGAACTTCTGCGCCCACTCTGGGGTGCCGGCGATGAATACTGGCAGGGCATTGACGAATGCAACGCCTGCGTCGATGGCGCACTGTGCGTAGAACTTGGCGGCCTGCTCGGAACCAACTGGCAGGTAGCAAACCAGGACATCGACTTCGTTGTCCTTCAGGGATTGGACGATGTCAACTGGCTCGGCTGCAGACTCTTCGATGGTCTCGCGGTAGTACTTGCCCAGGCCATCCAAGGTGTGGCCGCGCTGAACGGTCACTCCGGTGGTTGGAACGTCGGCAATCTTGATGGTGTTGTTCTCGCTGGCCAAGATGGCTTCCGAGAGGTCGAGCCCGACTTTCTTGGCGTCGACATCGAAGGCGGCAACGAACTGAACGTCGCCCACGTGGTACTGGCCGAACTGCACATGCATGAGACCTGGAACCGTGGAATCAGCATCGGCGTTTCGGTAGTACTCAACACCTTGGATAAGGGAAGTGGCGCAGTTGCCTACGCCTACGATGGCAACGCGAATCGGGTTCGCCGACACATGAACTCCTTATTGAAATGTATAAAACCTTTGGGCAATAGGGCGCGCAAAAGCGCATTGCGCAAATTGACCCATAATGATCTTAAGTCTTAATGGAGCGCAAACATTCCCAATCGTGCCCGGTATCACCGAATAACTATCGCGGCGGCCTCTCTGGGCTAGCGAATCCGAGGTGATTATTCCACTGCCTCAGCGCAGATGCACCAATAACAGGTAAAGCACCAAAGAGCTGGATACTCCTGACGGTGACGATGGATTCAGTCCATGAATTCATTTCATGAGCTAATTCTTAGTTGGTCATGACCAGGAGTTGGCGCCATTTCTGCGCGCTGGCCCGAAGTGGTGCCGCAACTTCACCAAAACCCTGACTAGCGGTGCAGGCAACGTGGTTCTGAGGCGGTGGCGCAAAGGCTGGCGGCGAATATGCGCCAGCATTTCCGGATCGGTGTGCAGCTTTCCAGCACGAGCTCGCTGCGCGAGAATTTCGAGGGACTGAACGAAACTGTGGTCCACCCTGTGGAAGTAGTTTTCCCGCAACCAGGCTTTGGTAGGTTCACCGAAGCTCAAGCCGGCGACGTCATCCAAGGTGCCGATGATGCCGGAGGCAACAAAGACCGTGTTGATCATCTGCGCGCTGACGCCGAAGTCGGAAAGGACCAGCGTTGGCAACCCGCGATCAATTGATTCCAAGGCAGCAGTCGAAGACACTGTCACCAAGGCGCTGCCTTCGGCCAATGCTTCACTCATCGATCCGGTATCGAAGCGAAGGCGCGACTCGGTCCCGATCCGCCGTTCGGACTGCAACTTTTCGAACAGCGAATCGTACGGGAACGCCTCGAGATGCGTTTGGGGCTCACCGGCCTTGGCGCGGAGCTTGACGATCACCTCAAGTTCGGGATTCATCTTGCTGGCCTGCTCGAGAGCCAGCAGGATCGACTCGCGTTCGCTCTCTTGGGCAGGTACCTTCGCTTGCGGCGCGAACACCAAGCGTTCGACCACCTGCTTTTGCGCTGGCGGGAATCCTGCCGAGTGCAAGAACGGGAGCTTGCTGACCATGATGGTCGGCTGGTGCCCTACCTGGCCTTCGATCATGAATGAGAAATCACGGGCTTCGGCATGCGAATGGCAAATGAACGCATCGCCGGCTCGACGATAGTTCCACCCCTTTTGCGTGGCGGGGAATGCCACGCCGGGCAGGGCGGAAATCAGTGCGGTGCACCGGCCATCAGTCGGTTCGGTGCGAAGCATGCGAGAGTAGATCTCGGCAACTACCGGCCCGGTGGCCGAAGCGAAAACAATGTCTTCATCTACGGTGTCGGCTTCTAATTGGGATACGGAAATCACCTGCAGGATATCCGGATCCAGATCCGTGCCATCAAAGGCGGCTGCGATCTGGTCGGCGGTCGGCATCACCGGGGTCCGCACCAAATACACCTTGCGATCCCATGAGGGACCTAGGCGGTTCAGGAAGCTCGTTGCCAGCTTCAGATAGGAATCCGAGTCGGCAATGGCAAGTATTGATGGCTTCATCGGCTGATTCACACCTTCAATGAACTGGATAGGTGCTCGCGCAACTCGGATGGGGTGCCAGGGGTCCACCAGCTGTCAATCACGGCTTGCGGATAGAGGCAGCGGGCATCAGGACCCAGCAACAGGCGCAGGGATGGAATCACCGTGGAAGGCAAGGCTCGGATCTCCTGGCCTGGTCGCAGGACACGCAAACGCATTTCAATGGGAACGGTGTGCTCCTTGAGCACCACCTGATCAATCCTCGAGATCTTCTCCAGCAATTCGGGAGTTTCACGGCGATGCGGGAAGTACGCAACCGGGCCTTCGGAAGCGATCTGCTCAATCCAGCGCAGATACGGCTGCTCAAAAATCAGCTCATCAGCCACCATCGCCGAACCGATCAGCAAGGTAGGTTCGGTGAACTGCTCGGCTACCGGCTGGGTAGCGAGCCATTCAAACTTGTGCTGCGCGAATTTGATCCCCAGATCAGCCATCTTCTGACGGGATGCCGGGTCGACATACAGCGCTGAAACGATCAGCAGGCGATCTTCACGGGCCAGCTGGCGCAAGCGATGCCAGGTCGCCAACCCCATGGCCACGCGTGCTGCGGAATTCCTGGTCCGGGCGCGCACCAACGGGGTGGGCTCATCGGAAATGAGCTGCTTGATCAGGGCCAGCGTAGCCATGCCGTCATCGATGATCACGATTTCCTTGGCCCGTACGCCTGCCAGCAGCGTGCGCTGGATCTTGCCCGAGTAGGCGTCGCCGGTGACATACCGATCGGCAGCGCCCTTGGGCTGCGGAGGCTTACGAGCGGCCGGTTCAAAATGAACCCCTGCAGGGGCATGATTCAGCATTGCCTGCGTCGTGGCTTCCAGGGGCATTCCCTGACGGGGGATGATCCGGATGTCCGTGCCCAGCAGCCCCGCTGCATGCGTTTCTACCGCCGAAAGCAGCTGCAGTGGCGACTCCACCCAAACGTGCGCGGTGCCGAAACGCGGGCGTGGCACCTCGTGGGTGTCATGTTGAGTCAGTTTCATCATGGTGAGGGTCATTTTGCCAGTCGGCTCAGGGATTTGGAAAGCGTGTCCAGCTGTTTGGAACCATTGCGCAGCACACGGCGCGAGGCCCCGCGGACTTTGGAAGGCAGCGAGCGGCGCGAGCTGATGTGCGCCCAACGTGGAGGCAGCTCGAGCCTGGTGATGCGCCGGCGCTTGAAATGAGCCGAGAACTCCGGGTAGTGCGCGGACAAGAAGGACTCGGCCTGCTCGCGCAGGTGAGGCAGTTGCGCGGCCTGCATGCAGTAGGCCACGGCAGCCAGCAGTTCGGTGAGGCGGTCGCTGCCGCCACCGTGCGCCGGAACCGGCACGTCCTGGACGAACAAGGCATGGATGATGGACAACGGGATGCGGTTGGAATTCTCGTAGGGAGCCAGCGCCTGGAGCAGTCTGCCGGTGCCCACTGCGTAGACCTCGGTATCCAGGATGTACTTGGCGGTGGCCAAGCCCGTGGAGAAGCAGGAGATCACCACGGCTGGACGTACCGCCGCGATGACGGTTTCCGCCAGATGATCGGTGCCGACCAGCCGGAAATCCAGCCCCATGTCCCTGGCGGCTGCAGACAAGCGTGCCGCTGAGGTGGCGCTGGCCGATGGGTGCGCCTTGAACAGGACGGTGGAAATTTCCCGGCGGGCCACCTCGTTGAGCATCTCCAGATGCAGCTCGAATTCTTCCTCGGCATCCATCAGGCCCAAGGAACCCAGATACTGGCCGAGGATCAGCGCACTGCCGGTTGGCAGATCGAATTCTGCCCCCTGGGCCAGTTCGCCGAAGATTGCAGCCAGGCCGCCGGTGGCCAAGACCTCGCGCCGCGGCTCGAGCTCTGCGAGCAGGTGAGGCTGCAGTCCTGGAACCAAGTCCACATGGATGGTGCCCATGACGCGCTGGCGAAGCGGCATTGGCAATCGATTACGGGTTGGGCCATAGGACATCAAGCCGTCGGAGTGGATCCACAGCTGGGCATCAAAGAAAATACGCGCCAGCGCACGCGCCGGATTGACCTGGATGGATTCCAGAACCAAGGTCAAGGGTTCATTGCCCAGATCCCAAGCGCTGCGCAGGAGGCGTTCGAAAATATGCAGCTCGTCCTCACGCGGGTTGAACTGTGCCGGGCGACGCGGGGAGGTCAGCGCAGCGAAATCCACCACGCGGTCAAAGCGGGCGGCAAGCTTCTCGAAGCCCGGGACTTCATCCAACGCAGTAGTCAGTTCCGGAACCTGCGAGCCGTTAGCCAAGACGAGAATTCGTTCATCTGCCTCGGGGAGCAGTCCTGCATCGGCCATCGCGGCCAGAGAAGCAAGCTGGAAATAGCTGCTGGCTTCAATCAGTGCGATCACTTGGCGGCCCCGATCTGACCTGGCTGGAGGAAGGAGAGAATATGGCGGCGACGGGCAACGTCCATCTCGAGGGCAACCTGGCGGGCCATCGGCGCATCAATAGTGGTGAATACCTGGCGCAGTTTCTGCTTCATCTCCAAGCGGACTTCCGGCGGGTAGTTCTTCGCGCGCTTCTCGTGGTGGCACACGATGGCGAAGAACTGCCGCATTGCCTTGGGCAGGTGGCGATCCGCGTCCGGGTGCAAGCGCACCTCGGTGAGGATCTGCGAGTAGGCCGGAATGAAGCCGAGCTGACGGTGGTCGAAGACCTGGGTCAGCGAGCCGGGCAGGCCGCGGCGGTAGAACACCCCGGGGGAGGAAACGACGGAATAGCGCTCGGTGTTCAGATGCAGCTTCCATAGCCAGAGGCGGTCTTCGGCGCTGTGCAACTGCGCGTCGAAGTACATCAGTTCGCGGGCGCGCATCAGGTCGGTGCGGTACATGCCCGCCCACACGAAGGCGTAGTCCACCATGGACGGCGAATCGATAGGTTCAATGTCATCGGCCGGGTTCAGCGGCATGCCGCGCAACGCCTGCGGGGCGCGGTGGATGACGCGATTGGTGCCGGTGACACGCACATGATCGCAACGCACGAAGTCCACGTGCAGTTCGGTCAAGGATTCCGCCAGGGCTTCCAAATGCTCGGGGGAGTACCAGTCGTCGGGGTCGAGGAAGGTGAAGTATTCGCCGGTGACCTGTTCCAACCCGGCATTGCGGGCGGCAGAAACTCCGGCATTCTCAGGCAGCGAGATCAGGTTCAGGCCAGGCAATTGGTCTTGGTAGCTGCGAACCAGGGCAGCAGTCTGGTCATCGGAAGCGTCATCAACCACGAGCACTTCCAGCTCCCAGCGTCCCAGCTTCTGCCGGACCAGCGATGACAAGGCATCGCAAATATATGCTTCTTGGTTATAGGCGGGGATAACCACGGAAATGCGCCCGGGGATCAAACTCATCTGTGCTTCAAGGCCTTCCTCATGCAGACAAAAATAAACGGCGGTTGGACCCGTCGGTGAGTCCAACCGCCGGATACGTTGGCGTGCTTAGGCGTCGACGCGGCGCAGGCGCGAGAGCGGTGCCAGCTCGCCTGGGAAGACCTTCTTCACGCCGTCACCCATGGCCTGCTCCAGGATGCGGATGTCGCGGATCAGCGACTCGAAGCCCTTTGGCTCCAGCGACGAGGCCTGGTCCGAACCCCACATGGTGCGGTCCAGGGTGATGTGGCGCTCGACGGTCACTGCGCCCAGGGCAACAGCAGCCAGCGAGATCTGCAGGCCGCGCTCGTGGCCCGAGTAGCCCACTGGGACCTGGTAGCGGTCGCGCAGGGTCTCGATCATGCGCAGGTTGGCCTCTTCAGGAGGCAGCGGGTAGGTGGAGGTAGCGTGCATCATGACCAGGTTCGAGGTACCCAGGGTCTCGACGGCCTTGTCGATCTGCTCGATGGTGGACATGCCGGTGGACAGGATGATCGGCTTGCCGGTCTGTGCCAGGGCCTTGAGCAGCTCGATGTCGGTGACCGATGCGGAGGCGACCTTGTGGGTGACTGCACCCTGCTCTTCCATGAATTCGACCGATGGAACATCCCATGGCGAGGCGAAGGCGTGCAGGCCCTTGGAGGCTGCGTAGGAGATGAGTTCCTTGTACTGCGCCTGGTCGAACTCGACGCGGTAGCGGTAGTCCAGGTAGGTCATGTCGCCCCATGGGGTGGAGCGGATCTTGTCGCGCATGTCCATCGGGGTGGAGATGTCCGGGGTGCGCTTCTGGAACTTCACTGCGTTGGCACCGGCTTCAGCAGAGATATCGATCAGCTGCTTGGCGATCTCGATGTCGCCGTTGTGGTTGATGCCGATCTCGCCGATGACGTAGACCTGCTGGCCTGCGCCAACCTGGACGTCGCCGATAGCAACAGGCTTGATGTCAGTAGTCATGGAAGTCATGGGTATTGCCTTTCAGTGGGTGAAACTTGGAGAACTCTTGGTAGCGGTGCGTGCGGCGAGAACCAGTTCGGCTAGTTCCCGTACCGCTCCGTGCCCGCCCTTGCGGGTCAGTTTGTACCGTGCTGCCCGGTGCACATCTTCCTGGGCATCGGCCACGGTGATCGGCCAGCCGACCAATGCCATCGCGCCCAGATCGTTGATGTCGTTGCCCACGTAGGCAACACGAGCCGGATTGATGGATTCGTCAGCCAGCCAGCGGGCCAGATATTCGGCCTTGTTGTCGATTCCGTGGGCCACTTCGACGTTCAGCTTGGCGGCGCGGGCGGCGACAACTGGGTTGATTTCCTTGGAGAGAATAAGGAACTTCACTCCGGCAGCCCGCAACCGGGCCACTCCCATTCCATCGGAGCGGGAGACGCGCACGGTTTCGGTTCCGTGCTCATCGACATACGCGGTGTCCGGGGTATGCACCCCGTCGAAATCCGTGATGACCGCGTCGACTTCGATCGGTTCCTGGGTGGCCGGAACGGCCAGCCCAGCGAGCAGCAGGTCTGCCTCGGTATCGATGTCGATGCCGTGCTCTGCCGGAACTTCGTGAACCCGGACCTTTCCGAAGAAACGGTGCCCTGCCTCGCGGAATCCCCGGGTATCCATCACGTAGAAGGCCCCGGTTTCGCGGAAGCGCGGTTCGCGATCCTGGCGACGCGGACGGTGCAGCTTGTCGTGGCCTACGGCGACCGCTTCGCTCTGCGGATCCAGGCCCCAATGGAAACCGTGGTCCGCTACAGCTGCGAAGCTGACGTCGGCGCGTTTCGAAGAAACCGCCGCAATGGCTGCGTCCAGATCCTCCGGATCGATGAACGGGCTGGTGCACTGGATGAACACGGTGATCTCTGGCTGAGATTCCGCATTCGCTAGCGCGTGGAGCAGAACTGACTCGCTGCTGGCCGTGTCGCCGGCGATATCTGCCGGTCGATCGATGACTCGCGCCCCGTAGCGAAGCGCTTCGGCCTTGATCTGCTCATGGTCGGTACTGACCACGACGTCGCTGACTGCCGCCGCGGATCTGGCTGATTCGATTGCGCGGCCCAGCAGCGATTTGCCGCCGATCTCACGCAGGTTCTTAAGCCGGATGCCCTTGGATCCTCCCCTGGCGGGGATGATCGCCATGGCATTTGGCTGGTTGGTTTTGCTCACGAGTAAGACGCTATGGGCACAAGTTAACTAAGAGGGGGCATCTGGGTTAACGCACGGTGAAGTGCCGGTGTAATCACCTGTTTGTTTGCTGAATGCGAGGTCAGCAAGCGTTTTACGTACCAGTAGGCGAATCCGGAAGAGGGATTTCGAGCCCTCGGAACCGCATATAAGATCAAAGCGACTAATGAAACATGAGTGTGCAAGGCGGAGCTTAGGCACAGAACATTTAGGCTGGAGGGTATGCACGAGCCAAACCAGTCACAGCCCACGCGTGGCCCCCTGCGGATTACCGTGCCATCACGCGCTGACGGGTTCCTTCGACAGTTCACCGCAATGATCGGTGGCCGCCTGGGACGACACAGCGATCCAGGCCGAGTCGATCCAGGATTCTTCAGCGTGGAACGAGTCATTATCCTGATGACCACCGTGGGCGCCTTGCTGATGCTCCTTGCCAAGAACCCCTGCCGGGTCAACGGGTGGACTGGCAACAACCCGTACGCCTATGCGTGCTACAGCGACTGGGTTCCGCTGTTCTCCGCCCGCGGCTTCGCCGAGAACCCCTGGGCGCCATTCAGCGCGACCGCCCAGTTCGAGTACCCGGTACTGATGAGCACGGTGGCCTCGGCCGTTGCCTCGATCATCCCCACGGGGATCGAAAACCGTTCGCTGCTGTACTTCGACATCAACCTGCTGCTCGTTGCGATCCTGTGGATGGTCACCGTGATCGCCACCCTGCGGATGACCGGGCGCCGCCCGTGGGATGCCGCAATGGTGGCTATTGCCCCGGGCATCATCCTGGCCGGCAGCATCAACTGGGACATGTGGGCTGTGGCCTTGCTGGCCCTGGGCATGCTGGCATTCGCACGAAAGCACACCGTCCTTGCCGGGGTGCTGATCGGCTTAGGTGCCGCGATGAAGATCTATCCGTTCTTCATCCTCGGCGCGGTGCTGGTATTGGCCATTCGCACCGGCAGGCTCAAGACCTTCTGGGTGACTGGCGGAACCGCCGCGGCGACATGGGCACTGGTGAACCTTCCCTATGCGCTGGCGTTCCCCGACTCGTTCATGCACTTCTTCAACTTCTCTTCTGAACGCGGGGCAGGCTTCTCCAGCTTCTGGCACGCATGGAATGTCATCGCCGATAACAGGGGAGGGGTCCCGCTCTTTGAAGCCGAACAGATTTCCCGTTACGGCCTGGTCCTCTTCTTCCTGTGCTGCGTGGGCGTCGCAGTGCTGGGCTTGACTGCTAAACGCACCCCGCGCCTGGCCTCCATGGCCTTCTTGATCATTGCTTCCTTTGTCATGGTCAATAAGGTGTATTCACCACAGTTCATCGTCTGGCTGATTCCGCTGTTCGCCCTCGCCTTGCCGCGCTGGCGCGAATTCGTTGTCTGGATGCTCGTGGAAATCGCGCACTTCTACGCTGTTTGGTTCTACCTTGATTCCCTCTCTGCGGAAGAAGCGCAGAAGGCCTTCCCTGAGACCGGTTATGCGGTGCTGGTGCTGGCGCATATGGTGATGCTGGGATACCTGATGTTCTTGGTGGCACGTTCAATTCTTGATCCACGCCACGACCCGATTCGTGCCGTGGGCCAGGATGATCCTTTGGCCGGCCCATTCGCCGGACTGGAGGACCGCTGGACCCTGCGCGGACTGCTGCCTCAATCCAAGAAAACGAATGAAGTGGCGGGAAATAAATCATGAGCGATGTTGCCGTTGTCGGTGCGGGACCCAATGGGCTAGCAGCCGCAGCAGTTGCTGCCCGTGCTGGATTAAGCGTCACGGTATATGAAGCCAACGACACCATCGGCGGGGCCGCCAGAACGCAGCCGCTGAATGGTTCTGCAGCGAAATTCGATTTGGGCAGCGCAGTGCATCCGATGGCCATGCAATCCCAAGCCATGCATGAACTGGGCGTCCACGACAAGGTGGAGTTCATCGTCCCCGAGCTGTCCTTCGCCCATGTGCTGGATCGCCGGACCGCCTACGCGTTCAAGGACCTGGAACGCACCGGGCAGGAACTTGGAGGCGCGGACGGCGAGATGTACACCCGGCTCCTGGGACCGCTGGTCAAGCAGATTGACGGGGTCAGCCAGACACTGCTCAATCCTCTGCTGAGGGTTCCCTCGAACCCCGCAGCGTTGGCGACCTTTGCCGTGAGCACGGTGGCGGGCATGGCCGTCAAGGAACTCTTTTCTGGAAAGTTTGAACGCGCCGCCGCGCTCTACGCAGGCTGTTCCGCCCACGTTGCGGGAGGCTCTCGCGGACCGGCCAATGCCGGGGCAGGACTGTTCCTTGCAGCAACAGCGCACGGCAAGGGATGGGCCATCCCGCGTGGAGGTTCCCAAGCCATCAGCGACGCCTTGGCCGAAGAAGCGATGGCTCATGGAGCAAAAATTCTTACCGGCACCCGCGTCAACCATGTTGATGAGCTTTCTGCGCAGAGCATCCTCTTCGATACCTCCGCCGAAAACGCGGCCAAGCTTTCAACAGGACACCTGCCTGAACGGCTCTCGCACGCGTTGAGCAGTATCCGGCGCTCGCCGGGAAGCTGCCTGGTGCATTACGTCCTTTCGGCACCGGTTCCATGGCGCGACGAGACTCTGGGCAAGGCCGGCACCGTGCACCTGGGCGGCACCGCGGCGCAGGTCGGGAAGGCCGAACGCGCCGCAGTGCGCGGGGGAGCGGCGAAGCCGTTCATGATTGTTGCCCAGCCCTCGCAATTTGATGATTCGCGGGCACCGCAGGGCCAGCACGTCATCTGGGCCTACTGCCACGTGCCACTGGATTCTCCGGTAGACATGAGCCGGGAACTGAAGGAAGTGTTTGAACAGGCAGCTCCTGGTTTCAGCGAGACGATCATTGAATCCCATATTGTCACCGCCCAGGACTTGGAAGTGCAGAACTCGGCACTGGTCGGTGGCGATCTTTCCGGGGGAACCATGGACCTGCTGGGCAGCATCAAGCGGCCTCGGATCTCGACCGACCCGTGGTACCTGCAGTCCAAAGGACTGTACTTGGTATCCTCGGCTGCGCCTCCGGGGCCGTCGGTGCACGGCATGGGCGGATTCCTCGGAGCGCAATCGATGCTCAAGCGGGAATACGGAATCGCAAACTGGAAATCGGTGAACTGAGAGGCAATGGAATCTGTGCTCGCGCAGCTCGTTGGCTGGGTTTTCCTGGCAGCACTCTGGTGGTTGTTTATCCGGCAATACCGCAAGGACCCACGCCGCTTGGGTCTGGCTGCACTTCTCTTGCCGCTGGTGTTCTTCACCATTTCGGCGGTCGTCGACCTATTGACCAGTGTGATCCCCGGGTTTGGGTTCCTCTTCTCCATAGTGCTGGTGCTGACCCCCCTGATGGTCATTGTCTTCGGTGCCGCGCTGATCTACAACGGGATCCTGATGTGCCGGCGCGAAGGAGCCAAACCTGCGAATCTGCTGTCGTTGGCAGCCGGGCTATCCGTCTTTGTCCTGCCAGTCATTGCGGTGCTGCTGATTCGCATCGAATCCTGGTGGACCTATTCGCTGGCTTTCGTCCTGTTCATGGCCTCCGTCTTCACGGCGAGCTTGTTCGCCATGCTGCTGCTGTACGCATGGGTGCACGCCAGATACCCATCCAAGGGCGAAGCCGCCGCCGTGGTGGTCCTTGGCGCCCGCACAATCAATGGCAAGGTCACCCCGTTGCTGCGTGGCCGCTTGGACAAGGGCATAGACCTGCATCAACTGCAGCCATCTCCTCGCCCCTTCATGGTTCCGACCGGGGGACAGGGCCATGATGAGGAAGAACCAGAGGGCGTAAGCATGGCCCGCTACCTGCGTGAGCAGGGCATTGCCGATGAACAGATTCTGGTTGAAGACCGGGCCAGGGACACCTTTGAGAACCTGGAGTTCTCCGACGCCTTGGTCCGTGCCCAGCGTCCGGATGGCCAGCTGTGGTTGGTCACCAGCGACTATCATGCGCTGCGTGCAGCGATGGCGTCACGCAAGCTCGGCCTGGATGCCCGTGCCTTCGGCGGGAAAACGGCGGCCTACTACCGTCCGAGTGCCTTCCTCAGGGAATGCGTTGCGATCGTGCGGGATCAAAAGAAGCTGATGATCTTGCTGGCCCTTCCCTTCGCATTAGCCGTCGCAGGGATGATGTTCGTGCTCACGACGACCTTCTAACTTCCTTGGCACCCTGGGCCCATGCACCATCTGGTGCATGGGCCCAGTTTTCGCTTCCCTGCCATCACCCTTTTGGTTGAGCCATAAATCAGCACTGGGGGCGGTGAGAGCTGGGCTCGAATTCCCTAGGCTGGAAATATGATCCAGGCAGAGCAGTTGACGAAGAAATACGGTGGAAAAACCGTGGTCGATAATGCGTCGTTCACGGTCCAAGAAGGCATGGTGACTGGGTTCCTCGGTCCGAATGGTGCCGGCAAGTCCACCACCATGCGCATGATCGTGGGACTGGCCAAACCTACCAGCGGTGAAGTGCTGGTCAACGGGCACGATTTCAAGAAATCACGTCACCCGCTGACCGAAGTCGGCACCCTGCTGGAAGCTAAGTCGGTGCACAAATCCCTGACTCCGCTGGCGCATTTGCGTGCCATGGCGGCTACCGCGGGGATCCCGAAGTCCCGAGTGCACGAAGTGCTGGATCTTACTGGCTTGTCTAGCGTGCAGCGCAAGAAGGTCGGCGGCTTTTCGCTGGGCATGGGGCAGCGGCTGGGCATTGCCACGGCCCTGCTTGGAGATCCGCAGGTGCTGATCCTCGATGAGCCGGTCAACGGCCTGGATCCCGAAGGCGTGGCTTGGGTCCGCAACCTGGCCCGCCAGCAGGCGGCCGATGGCAAAACCGTTTTCATCTCGTCCCACCTGATGAGTGAAATGGCCCAGACGGCGGATCACCTGATCGTGATTGGCCGTGGCCGCATCATGGCCGATGCGCCGATCACTGAATTCATCGACAACGGTCTTGACCAGACCATTGTGCGTTCAGCCGACATTGAGATCTTGATGAATGCGTTGAATGGTGAAGGTATTCAGCTACGCCGGATTGATGAGCATGGCCTGGAAGTTACCGGCCCCGATTCAGAATCCATTGGCCGCCGTGCCTTGGAATACGGGGTGGTGCTCAGCGAATTGCGTCCGCTGCAACGCACCTTGGAAGACGCCTACATGGAATTGACCCGCGATGCCGTCGAATACCACTCGAACACAGTTGCCGAGACTGGCGGCGGGAAGTAAGGACATGTCTAACCATCTAGCAACCGCACCGCATGGCAAGGTCACCCTCTTCGGCGTGCTGCGCAGTGAGTCCATCCGTTTCTTCTCCCTGAACTCCACCCGCATCCTGGTTCTCTTGGCCATCGTGTTCTATGTGGGCATTGCAGCCGTGGCCACGTGGGGCATTGGTTCGCTCAGTGCCAGCATGGGCGACACGGATCAGATGCCGGGCATGGAAGGCCTATCGGCCCCGGGATTCGCCGCTGAGCTCATCGGCTCGGGCCTGGTCTTCAGCCAGCTGATCCTTGGCGTGCTTGGTGTCCTGCTCTTCAGCGGTGAATTCACCACCGGCTCAGCGGTAAGCACGTTCCTGGCCAGCCCGCGGCGACTGCGAGTCCTGGCCGCCAAGGGCATCTTGATCATCCTGCTCACTGCCGTCGTCCAGATCGTCAGCTCGCTCTTGGCCTTCGCGATCAGCAAGCCGATTGCCGAGAACTACCAGATGAACTTGGAATTCAGCAGCGATGCCTTCCAACGGGTGCTCTGGTACGGAACGCTGGCGGTGACCATGGCGGCGTTGATCGGTTTGGCGTTGGGGATGCTGCTGCGCAACTCGGCCGGCGGCATCACCAGCCTCGCTGCCCTGTTCTTCGTGCTGCCGATCATCCTTTCCATCCTGACCGCCTTGACCGACTGGGCGCAGAATATCGCGAAGTTCACCCCTGACCAGTTGGGCATGGGGTTGGCGACGCCCGCAAGTGTTGTCACCGATTTGGAGACCTGGCAGCAACTGCTGGGCGTGGCGGGTTGGGTGGTGCTTCCACTGGTATTGGGTGCAATCCTGCTGACCAAGCGGGACATCAAGTAGCGCAGGGATTGATCGAGAAAACTAGACTGGAAACATGAGCCAACCGACGCTGCAGGAAACTGTGGTTTCCTTCGATGAACTGGCCGCCAAGCGCATGGGCCGGATACGCCGTTATTTGCGTACCCACCCACGTTTGGTGGTCATCGGTGCGGTAGTCATCTATCTGCTGCTCACACTGCCCGGTGTCCTGGTCATGGCAGCGATGCCAGAAGCCAACGCCACCGGTCTGCTGGTCGTCACCCTCGCCGTCAGCGCTGCCTTGTTGTACCGGCGCCGGGCGCCGATGACGGTGATCATCCTGGTGTTCATTTTCGAATGCCTGGCCCTGGTGATTGCTGGTCCGCAAGGTGGACTGGGCGGGGTAGGCATGATTATCGCCCTGTACACGGTCGCCACCAGCTATTCGGCCAAACGCACCATCCCGCTGGCCATCTTGGCCGGCAGCTTCCAGACGGTCCTGATGGTGCTGATGGGCTTCCCCGACATGGCCGGAATGGAATTCGACCCGCAAGATGGAATCGACGAAACCATCTTCACGCGCGTCATCATCGCCGTCTCGGGCAGCTTCGTCATCGGTTTCTACATTGCCGCAGCCGCGGTGGGCATGAATGTGCGCAACGCGCGCATCCACGAAGCTGAACTGAATCACTGGGCCTCGCAGGTCTCCGGACTGGCCCAGGTGCAAGAGCGCAACCGCATCGCCCGCGAAATGCACGACGTTGTCGCCCATTCGCTTTCGGTGATGATTGCCCTGTCAGAGGGGGCACGAGTGGTGGCCAAGCGCGATCAGGTCCGTGCCGACGAAGTGCTCAATGAGCTCTCTGGAACCGGTCGCGCCGCCCTGGCGGATATGCGCCGCATGCTGGGCGTGCTTCGCCAAGAAGAATCCGGAGAGCTGGCCCCGCAGCCTACCGGCGGGAACGTGGAGCAATTGCTCGAAGGATTCCGTACCGCAGGTCTGCCGGTCTCATTTACCCATACGGGCGATCCGTTGCCGGAGGACACCACCTTCCAGCTGACCGTCTTCCGTATCATTCAAGAGTCCCTGACTAATTCCTTGCGCTATGCCCGTAACGTAAGTGATGTGCAGGTTCGCCTGGAACGGCGCCGCGAAGAACTGCGCATGGAAATCATGGACAACGGAGATGCAACGAGAGTTCCGAGTATCGGCAGCGGACGCGGGCTGCGCGGCATGCGCGAACGAGCCGCGCTTTTTGGCGGAACGGTTGATGCCGGACCGGTAGCCAGTGGCGGATGGATTGTGAAAGCAGTCCTCAAGCTACCCGAATGCAGCTTGCAGAACGAAAACCAGAAGGCAGTGAAGGAATAAGCGTGGAAGACAAAATCAAGGTACTGCTGGTCGATGACCAGCCCCTCTTACGCATGGGATTCCGCCTCATCCTCGAAGGTGAAGACGACATCGTCATCGCCGGCGAAGCTGTCGATGGACTCGATGCCCTTGCCCAGACGGCCGCACTGAAACCCGATGTGGTCCTGATGGATGTGCGCATGCCCAAGATGGACGGCTTGGAAGCGACCGAACGCATCGCCAAGGACCATCCGGAAACCAAGATCATCATCCTGACGACCTTTGACCTGGACGAGTACGCCTTCTCAGGGCTGCAGGCAGGAGCCAGTGCGTTCCTGCTCAAGGACGTGGCCCCGGAAGAACTGGTCCAAGCGGTGCGCCTGGTAGCTTCCGGCGACGCTGTGGTGGCACCCCGGGTGACTGCCCGCCTGCTGGAAACCTATGTGCGCAACGCTGGCGCCGGGAATCGGAACCAGCCGGCCGAAACTCCGCATGACCCGCTGCTCGATGATCTCACCCCGCGTGAGCAGGAAGTGCTGCGTGCGCTTTCCGAGGGACTATCCAACGCCGAGATTGCACACCGTTTCTTCCTTTCCGAAGCGACGGTGAAAACCCACGTGCGGCGCATCCTGACCAAATTGCATCTGCGCGACCGTGTTCAAGCGGTGGTGTACGCCTACGAGACCGGGCTGGTCATTCCATCCCAAGGCCTGGACTACTAGGCTTCGCTGAGGCAGCAAAATGGCCGCCGGGTGAAACCCCATGGGGTTCCGCCCGGCGGCCATGGAGCTTTCTAGCGCTTATTGGCCTTGCGCTGCTTCTTCGCCGTAGAGCGCAGCTGTATCACGCGGGCCACCCCGGCGATCGCGACCACTAGGGCGCCACCAATAGCGGCAAAGAACAATGCCAGCCCGAGGTTGACCTGTCCCTGATACGCGAAGTAGTTCAGGGTCACCTGCTCCTGGTTCTGGGCAATGAAGATGATCAGCAGGATCAGCACGAGCAAGCCGAAGATCGTAGCGGTCCAGATACGACCCAACTTGGTCGCTGGGAGCTTATCTGCACCGGCAGGTTTGGCCCGTTGGACCTTGGAATCCATCGGTACGGTGGTCTCCACTTCGACCTCGCGTGATTCTGCTGGAATGTTCTCTTGCTCTGGTGTTCGATCAGCCGTAGCCATGATGAACTCGCTTTCCTTGTCTCCGGGACTGCTTTCAGCTTCGTCGAGAGCGAGGTGCCAAGTCAAGACCCGGATAGGGGTGTCTGCCAGGTTGCCAGGGCGGAGGCAGGCCCAGCAGGACATCAGCAAATGTGGTTCAGGCTACTAAGCTGGGAGGCAACTCGACTTTTCAGGCGGGAACCAAAACCTGAAGAACCGTCTGACAAACATCTCTTGACAGAAAGAAGTGAGTAACCAGCCATGGCACAAGCCGCAGCAATGGCCCACATTGCAGATCTGGCCGAATACGTCGCAACCTCGCCATCGAGCTACCACGCCGCGGCCTCGGCCGCGCAGCGCTTGGACGCTGTTGGATTCACCGGTCTGGACGAAAAGCAGGCTTGGAACCTGGTCCCGGGTTCCTACTACGTGGTCCGCGACGGTGCGATCATCGCTTGGGTGCAGCCAGAAGCTGCCACTGCGACCAGCGGATTCCATATCCTCGGCGCCCACACCGACTCGCCGGGCTTCAAGCTCAAGCCGAAGCCAACCACCGGTTCCAACGGCTGGTGGCAGGCAGGGGTCGAAGTCTACGGCGGACCGCTGCTGAACTCCTGGCTGGACCGCGAACTGGTGCTCGCCGGCCGATTGGTGCTCAAGGACGGTTCCGAGCACCTGGCGAAGACCGAACCAATCCTGCGCATCCCGCAACTGGCGATCCATCTGGACCGCCAGGTCAATGAGGGCCTGACCCTGGACAAGCAGACCCACACCAATCCAATCTTTGGCGCCGGCGATCTGGCGGATGCCGACATCCTGGCGATCCTGGCGAAGTCTGCAGGTGTCGACCCGGCCCAGGTAGCCGGCTACGACATCCTGACCGCGCCCGCGCAGCGCGGCGAGGTCTTTGGCGAGGGCAAGAACTTCTTCGCCAGCGCCCGACTGGATAACCTCACCTCGGTGCACGCAGGCCTGATTGCGCTGACGGGCCATTCCCGCAAGCCAGCAGGCAACCGCATTGCCATGCTTGCTGCCTTCGACCACGAAGAACTGGGTTCCTCCTCGCGCTCGGGCGCTTGCGGCCCATTCCTGGAAGAGCTGATCAACCGCATCCAGGCATCCATGGATGCCTCAGTTGAAGACACCGCTCGCGCCCTGTCGAATTCTGTATGCCTGTCTGCCGATGCTGGCCACGCGGTTCACCCGAACTACCCAGAGCGCCACGACCCAGCCAACCGTCCGCAGCTGAATGCCGGCCCGCTGCTGAAGATCAATGCGAACCAGCGTTATGCCACCGATGCGGTGGGTGCTGCCGCATTCGCCAACTGGTGCGAGTCGGCGGGAGTTCCCTACCAGGAGTTCGTGTCCAATAACCGCGTACCGTGCGGATCCACCATTGGACCATTGACCGCGACCCGACTGGGGATTCGCACCCTGGATGTGGGAGTCGCGCTGCTGTCCATGCACTCGGCCCGCGAGATGTGCGGCGTTGACGACCCTTGGTATCTGTCCAAGGTCTCTCGCGAGTTCTTCGGAGCCTAGCAAGTCCAACCTGAAAAGCCGGCCTGCGGGCTGGCTTTTCGCCTCCCCGGGGGATCTTCGCCCGATACGGTTTACTGGTGGCATAATCGGCACCATGACGATCCTCAACCAGAACACGTTGATCTTCCAGCAGACGAAGAGCATCTCGAAGAACGACTTCGCGATCCTTGATTCGTCCGGGATGCAGATTGCCCACGTGGATACCGGCGGAAGCGCGCTGGGCCGCATGTTCGTCGGGGCTCGCGAACTGACCGTCTTTGACGGACCAGGCAATCCGGTTGTCATGGTCAAGGACACGATGACCATGGGCCGCGATCGTTTTGAAATCCTTGATGGCAACGCTGCCCCGCTGGCCAGCCTGGTCAAGAGGATCACTTTCTTCAAAACCAGGGTCTCCATCTCGATGCTGGGCGAAGAGCTCGAGCTACTGGGTAGCATCTGGGACTTCGACTTCCGGATCACCGGTCCCGGCGGAGTTCTGGGAACCGTGACCCGGGAATGGTCCGGGATGGGCAACGCATTGCTGGGCAAGTCGACCTACGCCCTGCGCTTGGCGGAAAACCTCAACGCACAGCAACGCCTGGCAGTGATCAGCTCGGTGCTGGCACTGGATTTGATCCGTGAGAAGCAACAGCGCAAATCATAATGGAGCTGAGATAGTCGCGGCCAGGAATACTTCTTCATAGCAGGCCAGCGTAGGTTCAGGAATGCTGTCGCGTTGCAGTCGGGTAACTGTCACGTCGATGTCGTGGTGCTTTCGGGGCGCCATTGGCTAGCGTAAGTGGCATGAATGAATCACGGATTGCAGAGCTTCGCCGCGCCAGGGGCTGGACGCAAGAACGTCTAGCCGCCGAAAGCGGCATCACTGTCAGAACGGTCCAACGGCTCGAAGCCGGAAATGATGCGAGCTTGGAGACTATCTCACTGGTCGCCAAGGCCTTGGAGGTGCCGGTTGGAGACCTGTTCAAAAGCGTCCAGACTCCGAAGTTCTCCGAGGCCGTGGATGGGCTTGAAGCGCGGGCCCAAGCAGATCAAGATCGTCGGGATTCGGCAACCAAGGGGATCCTGGCCGTGTTCCGCGGGCTGGGCATCCTGGTCACCTTCGGCACGGTCATCTTGGCTACCACCGGCAACTTTGGGTGGTACATCTGGTTGCTGATCCCGGTGTACTGGGGCGTCGGGCAGCTGCTGCTTGAGGCTGCTTTCCGTCTAAGCCTGGATGCCAAACTCGACGCCAAATACCCGCTGTCCACGGCAAATCGGAAACTGCTGGGCTAGGTCCACGCTGCGAAGCGCAAACCCAGGGACCGCCCATGAGGTTCCCACGGGTCGTTAGACCGCCTGTTGCCCATTGATAACCTGCTGTTTACCCCCTGCTGGTCTGATCAATGACTATGAGTTCGAATTCCCTGCAGGTCAAGAATTTCCGCCCGGAGATCCAAGCGCTCCGCGCCTTGGCGGTTCTGCTGGTCGTTGCCTATCATCTTGAGCCATCCGCAGTTCCAGGCGGTTATATCGGGGTTGACATCTTCTTCGTCATCTCGGGCTTCCTGATTACCTCGCACCTGCTGCGTGAAGCCGAACGCACCGGCCGGGTCAGCCTCCCAGCCTTCTTTGCCGGCCGAGCGCGAAGAATCCTCCCGGCTGCCATGCTGGTGATCCTGGTAGTTGTCGTGGCAAGCCTGCTGATCTTTCCCAAAACCCAGTGGGGTGCCTTGGGCACCCAGGCCATCGCCTCTGCCTTCTCGGTGCAGAACTGGGTTCTCGCCGCCGACTCCGTCGACTACCTCGCTTCGGATCAAGCACCCGGGCCGTTGCAGCACTTCTGGTCCTTGGGCGTGGAGGAGCAGTTCTACCTTTTCTGGCCGTTGCTGGTTTTGGCCGTGTGCCTGTTGGCCAAACCGAATGCGGACGCTAGCAGTGGCGATGGATTCGCCCCGCGGCGCCGCATGCTCTGGATCATTTTCTCAGCCACCGCACTTTTGTCGCTGGGATACTCGGCCTATGCCGGTTACTCAGGCAATAGCGCCGGGTATTTCATCACCACCACCCGCATTTGGGAACTGGCCGTCGGCGGACTGCTGGCCTTGGCAGTCCAGGCGCACGCCAACGGCGCCTTGAAGCTTCCACCGTGGGCAACCAGCTGGCAGTTCAGAAATCTTGCCGTACTCGTGGCTTTGGCGGCGATCTGCTTCGCGGCATTCAGCTACAACGCCACAACAGTCTTTCCGGGGATTGCGGCGGCCCTCCCGGTTCTTGGCTGCGCCGTGGTGATTGCCGCAGGCAGTACGCGAGGACCTGGTTCCCTGCACCCGCTGGTGAACTGGGCTCCCGTTCAATGGGTCGGCCTCGCCTCATATTCGTTATATCTGTGGCACTGGCCGCTGATCGTATTCTTCATCGAACTGGCCGGGGGCAACCCGGACCCATTGCAGTCGCTGGCCTTGCTGGCCGGGTCCCTGCTCTTGGCTTGGGCCAGCTTGAAGTGGGTCGAAACTCCCATGCGCCACTTCCGCCCCATAGCCGGTTCTCCTGCCCGCTCCTTGATTGCCGGGGCGGCGATGGTCGGGCTGGCCGCGTCCATCGCGCTATTGCCAGGTGCCATGCAGCAGCATCTTGTGGGCCAGGAGCAGCGTGAGCTGGGCGCGATGATGCAAAACCCGCCAGCTGGTTTTGGCGCGGCCTCCGTGGGCCAGGGCGCACCTGCGTACCTTGCCGGCCATCGCCAGGTCGTCCCGCTTCCTGCGACGGCTGCCGAGGACCAGCCCGAACTGGGAGATTGCGTCCAGGAACCGAAGTCCACGCAGATCAAGGAATGCGAATTTGGCAGCGAGGACGCCAGCTACACCGTAGCCCTGGTAGGTGATTCCCATGCAGCCCACTGGTTCGAGGCCGTCAGCCGATACGCCCAAAGCAAGGGCTGGAGAGTGGTGACCTATCTGAAGAATTCCTGCCCGTTCTCCGAGGCCCAGCGCAAGGCGGATCGGGATGGCAGCATCAACTGCGAAGAAGCCATCGACCAGACCATGGAAGCTCTGGCTGCGCGCGATGACATCAACGCGGTGATCACATCGAATTGGGGAGGAGCCACCTTTACCACTGACGCGGCACAGGGGCTGGCTTCGACGTGGTCGGCCCTTGAAGACGCGGGCCTGCCGGTCTATGCCATTGTGGACACCCCGCGGCCGCCGCAGGATTCCTATGCGCGAGACTGCGTGGAAGAAAACGTGCAGGACCCGGATAAGTGCGCCTTCCCGGAAAAGGGAGCCTACGAAATGGGCGATGCCACTAAGCAGGCCGCCGAACTGGAGCCGCGCGTCGAAGTGCTCGACTTCAGCGATTACTTCTGCATGGATGGAACCTGCCCGGCAGTGGTGGGGAATGTGTTGGTCTACCGGGACAAGCACCACATCAGCGATACCTACATGCGCACCTTGGCCCCGATCTTTGGCGAAAGGATCGAGGCTGCCTTGGATTCCGAGTAGCCCAGCATGATTTAGGACACCAAGGCTTATGCAAGTTCGGGTCTCTCGGGTAGGATTGGAAGGTCTGTGCCACTGCATGCCCGAAAGTTGGGCGTCTGGTGCACAGATAACGCAAGAACCTCCTGTTGCGGAAATACCGCGACCGTTTAGCCCAAAGGAGGTGGGTTCACATGCGTGCTTATGAACTTATGGTCCTCATTGATCCAGAGGTCGATGACCGCACCGTAGAGCCAACCATCGAGAAGTACCTCGAGGTTGTCCGCTCCAACGGTGGCACTATCGAAAAGGTTGATGTCTGGGGTCGTCGCAAGATGTCCTACGAGATCAAGAAGAAGGCAGAAGCCACTTACGTAGTGGTGAACTACACCGCAGAGCCAGCAGCTTCGGCTGAGCTTGAGCGCCAGCTCAAGATCAACGAACTGATCCTGCGCCACAAGGTCACCCGTCCGGAAGAGGCACGCGTTTAATTACGCGCAACCTTCCGTCGTAGGAATTAACGTTCAATCTTTTTAAGGAGAGTCAATGGCAGGCGAGACTGTTATTACCGTTATCGGAAACCTGACTGCCGATCCGGAGCTGCGTTTTACGCCGTCCGGTTCAGCCGTAGCGAACTTTACGATCGCTTCGACTCCTCGCACCTTTGACCGCCAGTCCAATGAGTGGAAGGACGGGGAAGCCCTGTTCTTGCGCGCATCGGTGTGGCGCGAAGCTGCAGAGAACGTTGCTGAAACGCTGACCAAGGGCATGCGTGTCATCGCCCAGGGCCGGTTGCGTTCACGTTCTTACGACACCAAGGAAGGCGAACGTCGCACCGTCATGGAGCTTGAAGTCGATGAAATCGGCCCATCGCTCCGTTTCGCGTCCGCCAAGGTCACCCGTACCCAGCGCTCCGGCGGTGGCAACGGTGGCTTCGGCAACGGTGGTGGAGGCTTCTCCAACGCACCGCAGCAAAGTGCACCAGCTCAGGCGCCGCGTCAGCAGCAGCCTCAGCAGGGTGGCGGATGGAATGCTCCAGCCGCAGACCCATGGAGCACCGGCGGAAACAACGGTGGCGGCTGGGGCAACCCGGGCGCAGACGAACCGCCTTTCTAAACAATATTTATTCACCATCCCGCAGATCACTCTGCGGGCTCCAAAGCTAAGGAGCTCCACGATGGCTAAGGCTGAAATCCGTAAGCCCAAACCAAAGTCCAACCCATTGAAGGCCGCTGACATCACTGTCATCGACTACAAGGACACCGCACTGCTGCGCAAGTTCATCTCCGACCGCGGTAAGATCCGCGCTCGTCGTGTAACCGGCGTTTCCGTTCAGGAACAGCGCAAGATCGCACAGGCAATCAAGAACGCACGTGAAGTAGCCCTGTTGCCTTACTCCGGCGCTGGCCGCGGCTAAGGAAGAGGGATAGCAAAATGGCAAAGATCATTCTGACTCACGAAGTATCCGGTCTCGGTGCTGCTGGCGATATTGTCGAGGTAAAGAACGGCTACGCCCGTAACTACCTGCTGCCACGCGGCTTCGCAATCGTCTGGACCCAGGGCGGTGAGAAGCAGGTGGAGTCGATCAAGGCTGCACGTGCTGCTCGCGCCGTTGCAAACCTTGAGGATGCTCAGGCGCTTGCAGCTAAGCTGAAGTCCCAGCCGGTGAAGATCACCATGAAGGCTGGCTCGAACGGTCGCCTGTTCGGCACCGTTAAGACCACCGAAATTGCTGCTGCCGTAGAGGCTGCCGGTCTGGGTAAGATCGACAAGCGCAACATCGAGGTCAATGACCAGATCAAGTCGACTGGCAACTACACCGCAACCGTTCGCGTTCACGCTGACGTTCTTGCAAACCTGCGCCTGCAGGTTGTAGCTGCTGCCAAGAAGTAAGTCTTCTAGACTCAGCTTCTGTTCAAGAGGTGGCGTGCACTCCGCAAGGAGAGCACGCCACCTCTTGGCGTTAACCCGGATTTCTTTGGGCCCCCGGGTCAACGAATAGCAAGTTCCACCTTCGAATAGGCTCAAAGCCAATTCAGAATCTTGAGTTCGTTCACGCTTTCGGCGCTTACCGGCTGGCGCGAGATCGCATCAGCGAACGAGAGAAATCTGTGATGATTCCTGCCACGATAAATCCGAATGCAGGTAACCAGGTGATCGCCCATCCGGAGAAAACCATTGTTTCGCGATCCCGTAGGAATATCGCCAGCAAAGGCCAAAGAAAACCTAAGGCCACGCCTACGAGAATGAAGGCAGAGTGGCTCTTTGGAGATGCTGTTGCGGGAAAGGACTCCGCATATTCTGCAGGAGATCCAAAGTTGGCTGTCGCGTCTTCGTAGCTGGTGGCTTCGGACTCGACCTCTCTGGCTATATCGCGGATGGTGGCCGTATCCACGTTTCGTAGTGAAAGGCTGTAGCGCAGTTCGTCGATGTAGGTTTTGAGGTTACTTTCCATGGAAGGCTCCTAGTTGAACTGTTCTAACCAGTTTTTGACTGATTTCAAGGTCTGATGACCCTGCTTGGTGATTTCGAAGATTTTGCGTGCGGGTCCGCGAGCGGTGATTTGCCAGTCGGAGACGATGTCCCCGGACTCTTCCATGGTTCGAAGCAGTGGGTATAAAGTCCCGCTCTTGATGCCAGGCACTCCGAGCTCTTCGAGCTTAGCCAGCATGGAGTATCCGTGTTCGGGTTTTTCTGCCAGGAAGCTTAGAAGAACGACCGGAAGCATGGAACGCTTCACCTGTGGAAGTACTCTGCTCTGTGACATGACTTAAGTATGAATCCTACATAGGTGCATTTCTATCCTTCGTTCGGATGATCTTGGCTTAGCAGCATCCGGCGATTCAATTCCGAGCCGGAACTGGTCATGGTCACTTAGAAGTGGCTAACATTTCACCAGATCGTCTTGCGTCCAATGCGTCATAATCATTGGCTTGGCCAATTTGCAGCAATAGCCTCGAAGATGAGTACGTCCAAAGCCAGCACGATCGAGAGAAGCGGTGGAACAAATGGGTTTTGCGTATGCGGATCCTGAAGTATTGACCGAGGCGCAACGCGAAGCTGTGGCAGAGCATCAGCGCCGTGTGCAAAGCGAGTCCCGGCGCCTGTCGTTGCGTGCGCTGCGCGAAGAGGCAGAACTGAGCCAAGTAGAACTTGCCACCGTGCTGAAGCTGAGCGTGGACCGCATCGCCCGCATGGAGACCGGGGACCTTGATCGAGTCCAGCTGGCCACCCTGCGCCGCTACGCAGAAGCCATGGGCGCCCGCCTGCAAGTGAAAGCGATCCGCGAGGGCACGCACGCCGAACTTGGCTAGCGATCGAGCTCCCGGCGGTCGCTGCCAAGCTGCCATTCCTGACCGACCGGTCAGCGCAAATAGAGCGCACCTCATCGATAAATATGCCACCCATCGCTCAGGAGCGCACAGCGAGGCCTGAATCACTGTGCCGACCAGCTAAAGTATTCCGGTGAGACGCGGGTTATAGACCTGTGTCACAAGGAAGTTCTGAAGGGGTTATTTTGCACGAACGTATTCACCACCGGGCCTTTGCTGATCGCTTGATGAGCGCCGAGCAAGCTGCAGAGTTCATTAAGCCAGGCATGACTGTCGCCATGAGCGGCTTTACCGGTGCAGGATACCCGAAGGCCGTGCCCGGGGCACTGGCAGCGCAGATGGAGCGCCAGCACGCTGCGGGCAAGGACTTCAAGATCAACGTGCTTACCGGCGCTTCCACCGCCCCTGAGCTTGATGGCGTGCTGGCCAAGGCCGAAGGCATGAACCTGCGCCTGCCGTACATGTCCGACCCCGAGCTGCGCCGCCGCATCAACGAGGGCAACATGGAATACATGGACATCCACCTGTCCCATGTCGCCCAGCACGCCTGGTTCGGCTTCTACGGCAAGATCGACTTGGCCATCGTCGAAGTTGTCGGCGTCACCGCCGAGGGCGACTTGATCCCTTCCAGCTCGGTGGGCAACAACAAGACCTGGCTGGAGATGGCCGACAAGATCATCATCGAGGTCAATTCCCAGCAGTCTGCGGCCATGGAGGGCATGCACGATGTCTACTACGGCACCGCACTGCCTCCGCACCGCAAGCCGATCGACCTGAGAACCGTGCGTGACCGCATCGGCCAGCAGTACATGGACGTCGACGTCAACAAGATCGTCGCCGTCGTGGAAACCGACGCGCCAGACCGCCTGAGCCCCTTCGCCCCGGTGGACGAGACCAGCGAGAAGATCGCCGATCACCTGCTGACCTTCCTGGATTCCGAGATCCGTGCCGGACGCCTGTCCGAGAAGCTGCTCCCGCTGCAGTCGGGCGTGGGCAATATCGCCAACGCAGTGCTCGCTGGCCTGGCCCGTGGCGGCTACAAGGGCCTGACCGCCTATACCGAGGTCATCCAGGACGGAATGCTGGAGCTGATCAAGGACGGGACCATCGAGTTCGCCTCTGCCACCAGCTTCTCGCTGTCTTCGGAGGGCATCGAGGAATTCAACCGCAACGTCGACCACTACCGCGAGCGCATCCTGCTGCGCGCCCAGGAAATCTCGAACCATCCGGAGATCATCCGCCGGCTGGGCTGCATTGCGCTGAACGGCATGATCGAAGCCGACATCTACGGCAACGTGAATTCCACCAACGTGCTGGGATCGCACGTGATGAACGGCATCGGCGGCTCGGGCGACTTCGCCCGCAACGGCTACCTGTCGGTGTTCATGTCCCCATCGACCGCCAAGGGCGGCAAGATCTCGGGCATCGTTCCTTTTGCTTCGCATGTGGACCACACCGAGCACGACACCATGATCCTGATTACCGAACAGGGCCTGGCCGACCTGCGCGGCCACTCGCCAAAGCAGCGTGCGCAGCTGGTCATCGATAACTGCGCCCACCCGGAGTACCGCCCGATGCTGCAGGACTACTTCGACCGTGCGTGCAAGGACAGCTACGGCAAGCACACCCCGCATCTGCTAGGCGAGGCCCTGTCCTGGCACCAGCGCTTCCAGGAGACCGGAGACATGCGCCCGGCCAGCTAGTCGCCGGCCAGGCGGGGATCGATGCGCAGGATGCGGTCATCGCCCGCCCCTGGCTGGCCGCGCCCGTCGGTATTGTTGGTCAGCACCAGCAGTGCGCCGTCAGGATCCACTAGCACGTCGCGTAGCCGGCCGAGCCGGCCATCGAGCAGTTCATGCTCGGTGGCCGGCTCGTCCAGTTCCACCGCGCGCAGCACTTCTCCGCGCAGATTCGCCAGGTAGAGGGTGCCATCGAGGATCGCGATGCCGCTGGGGCTGGCCTCGGACGGGGACCACTGCGCAATCGGATCGGTGTACGACGGATTTCCGCCGCTTTTTCCCTCGGCTTCGGGCCAGCCGTAGTTTCCCCCGGCTTCGATGATGTTCAGCTCGTCGAAGGTGTTCTGTCCGAACTCGCTGGCGTACATGGTGCCATCAGCACTCCACGCCAGGCCCTGCACATTGCGGTGCCCATAGCTGTAGACGAGGGAATTCTCGAACGGGTTGTCGTCCGGGACGCTGCCGTCAGGTGCCATGCGCAGGATCTTTCCGCCCAGCTGCTGCAGGTCCTGGGCTTGCTGGGGATTGCCCGCATCGCCCACGGAGGCATAGAGCATCCCTTCGGAGCCGATGGCCAGCCGCCCGCCGTTGTGGATGCTGGCCGAGGGCAACCCGTCAATCAAGGTGCGCGGGGCCGACAGTGAAAGATTCCCGGCGCTGCCTTGCAACGTGAACCGCTGGATGCGGTTGCCGGATTCCGCGGTGGAATACGCATAGAGCCGGTCCGGTGCGAGGAAGGCCAGGCCCAGCAGTCCGCCTTCTCCGGTCGCCACCAGATCATCGAGCCGGGCTAATTCGCGCAGTTCTCCGGACTCCAAAACCTCCACGATCCGCCCGGAATCACGTTCGCTGACCAGCAACCTGCCCTGCGCGTAGACCATGGACCAGGGGGCTTCGAGTCCGGTGGCCAGTGGTGCTGGAACAGCTTGCGATTCGGTAGCCGTGATTGGAGGCGGCGTTGTCGCGGAGCATCCGGCGAGGAACACTGCGCCGAGCACTAGGCAGGTACCCAGAATGCGCTTCATCGAGCTGCTATCCATGCGCTGGTTGATGGCGCGTCGGGCGATAAGTCAGTTCCTGGATCCGTCCGTCCAGCAGCTTGGACTCGACAAGTTCCAGATCGTAGTCATCGACCCCGCCAAGTACCGGGGCAGAACCGCTATGCCCGGTCAGTACCGGGAAGATGGTCACCTGGATGAAGTCCACAAGACCTGCCGCCAGCAGGGAATGGTTCATCGCTAAGCAGCCGTGGGAGCGCAGCGGCACATCTGAAGTTTCCTTGAGCTGTGCGACGACTTCCAGTGCATCAGCTCGCTCCAGCGTGGTGTTTGGCCAGGACAGCGGCTCTTCCAGGGTGGTGGAGATGACGGTGGCGGGCTTGTCGTGCAGGGCCACACCCCACGCGTCTTCAACCTCGGGATTCGCCTCGATTTCTGCCCAGAAGCGGCTGAAGAGACGGAAGGTGTTGGCTCCGAAAACCATGCGGCAAGCCGGAGTGTAGAGCGCGAGGCGGTGGGCTAACAGCTCTGGCCCCTGTTTTCCCCAGTAGCCGCCCCAATCGCCGGCGGCGCTGCCGAAGCCATCGAGGCTGCTGAACACATCGAAGGTATAGGTCGCACTCATGGCGAATCTCCTGGAGCTTGAGCGTTAGATGCCACCTACCGTACGCCCGTGCTCGCGGTGTGAAAACCAGCTAGGCCGGATTCTCAGGCAAATCCATATTCTGGATATGCAACTGGCCGCTTCGTCCTTCTGAGGATGCGGTGTTTCACGTGCTCGGTATGGTGCCTCTCGCAGGACTCGCAAGTTCGCTTAGAGTGCATCTAGGGTCCCTGCTCCGAGTAGTCTTGACACATACCAAGATACTTGGAATCCGAAAATATCGAGGAGACCTCTATGGTCCTTGAACGAGGGTGACTCCGAGCGCTAATAGTTGCACGGCCAGTACGCCAAGAGCTACGGATATGAGCCCCCATCCATAGCTTTTCTTCGCTGTGGCGATAATGCCACCAGCTAAGCCAAATGCGCTAGGTAGGAAAAACATCCACAACGGCTTTGCCTCCCCTGAGCCGTTCCAATCAACTAGGGCCAGGGCCGATGCAAGCGCCAGTCCCATCATCACCCAAGTCCATAGGGGACATTTGCCGATGAGTTTCTTGGAGGAGACGTTCATTTGCGCAACTTCTTTCTTTGCTTGAGAGGACTACTTCAGTGGATTGCAGAAACATTATGTGAAGTAGAAGCTCACTGAACTGGACCGCCAACAGCCCAAGGGTATCCCTGCCGCTGCCTTCACTATTTGCAAACCCAGCGCACTAGTAGCTGGTTTGGCACATGGAGTCTTGGCTTGCGCTGAGCTGAATTGATTTAACAACTTGCCCATTTCCAGAGCATGAGAATCCGTGCCGTCGGCACGGGCCTTCTTCATGTCGAAGTAGACCTGCCCATGTCGAGTTGCCGTGCAAGCCACGTAGTCGAATCCCATCCGGCATGAGGGTCTTATTTCTCAGGCAAATCCACATTCTGGGTGCGCAACTGGCCGCGGGATAGCTGCTTGCCGGTGGATTCATCGGTGATGATGACCTCCCAGAGCTGCTGGGTGCGCCCTTGGAATAGCGCGGTGGCGATCACCTGGACCCGTGCTCCGGTGGAAGGGCGCAGGAAGTCGGTGGCGTTGTGCACGCCGACTGCGAATTGCCCGCGTTCGGCCACCGCGTAGCTGGCGCCCACCGATCCTGCGCTCTCGATGATCGAGGTGTACACGCCGCCATGGACTACGCCCCAGGGGGTGTGGTGGTTCTCGTCCAACTGCGCGTGGCCGCGTACTTCAGTGGCTGTGATTTCATCGAATTCCAGTCCGATGCTTTCGCTGAAAAGGCTGGACTTGTTGGGAATCCGTGGTGCTGAGTTATCCAATTGGTGATCCTCGGGCTAGTTCGGTGTGCTGGCTTCTAGCGCCTGGGCGCGCAGGACATTCTTCTGCACCTTACCAGTGGAGGTGCGCGGCAGATCCTGCGGGAAGACGATGGTGCGCGGCACCTTGAAACCGGCCAGCTTTTCGCGGGCGAATTCAATCAGCGTTTGCGCGTCCAGGGAGGATCCGCTGGCGCGGATGACATATGCCACCGGACGCTCGCCCCATTTCTCGTCCGCTATGCCGATGACGGCCAGGTCCAGCACCTCGGGGTGCGAGGCCAGCGCCTGCTCCACCTCGATGGTGGAGATGTTCTCGCCGCCGGAAATGATGATGTCCTTGGCCCGGTCGCGCACCTGGATGTAGCCATCCGGGTGCATGACACCCAGATCGCCGGTGTGGAACCAGCCGCCATGGAAAGCTTGGGTAGTGGCCGCTTCATCGCGGTAGTAGCCGATCATGACGTTATTGCCGCGCAGCACGATTTCGCCCATGGTCTGTCCATCCGCCGGGACATCGTTCATGTTCTCGTCAACAATGCGTGCGGACTCGGCGGTAATCATGCCAACGCCTTGGCGGGCGAGCTTCGCGGCCCGGTCCGGGCCATCGAGGGCATCCCACTCATCCTGGTACTCGCACACCGTGTACGGTCCGTATACCTCGGTGAGGCCATATACATGGACTACCTCGATGCCCAGCTTCTGCAGCTTGGAGATGATTGCCGGGGACGGGGGAGCTCCTGCGGTGGTGATGCGCAGTGGCGCATCGAGCTGGTGGGCGCGGGTGGAGTCGGCGATGATGGAGCAGACGGTCGGAGCGCCGCACAAGTGGGTGGTTCCAAGATTCTCGATGGCATCCCAAACGGAATCTTCGCGCACGCCGCGCAGACACAGGTGGGTTCCTCCCGCCGCGGTGACGGCCCATGGAGTGCACCAGCCGTTGCAGTGGAACATCGGCAGGGTCCACAAGTAGCGGGTCTTGGCGGTGAAGCCCTGGTGGTGCGCTTCGCCCAACGAGTTCAGGTAGCTGCCGCGGTGCGAGTAGAGCACACCCTTCGGCTTGCCGGTGGTGCCCGACGTGTAATTGAGAGTGATCGGAGCCCGCTCATCGGCGATGGCGTAGGGAAGTCTTTCATCCGAGGCTTGTGCGATTAGCTCGTCCAAGGTGGCGTCCACGGGCACGTCCGGACGTTCTCCGGCGTACTGGTCATCGGTGATCTCGATGAGCGCCTCCAGCGTTGGGTTCTCGCGGCGCAGGGTCTTCGTGTTCTCCAACAGCTCTGTGTCGGCAAGCATCAGCTTGGCAGCAGAATGATCAATGATGTATTGCAGCTCGTGGGCCGAAAGTCGGGTGTTCAGGGCAACGAGGACTGCGCCTGACAGCGGTACGGCGTAATGCGCCATGAGCATTTCGGGAGTATTCGGTGCCAGCACGGCCACGCGGTCGCCCGGCTCAATGCGAGCCTTCAGCGCCTGGGCAAAGCGGTGCACCCGTGCTTCGAAATCTTCATAGGAGAAGCTGCGAGTTCCATGGATGACGGCGGTCTTCTTCGGATAGGCCTCGGCTGTGCGTTCCAAGAAACGCAGTGGGGTCAATTCTGAATGGTTTGCCTGAATCTCTACCATGGTGTGGCTATTCCTCAATCGTCATCGATGGTTACGGAGAACAATAAGCAGGAGTGTGACTCAATGCACTCCATGACCAATAGTGGCATGAACCTCAGCGTCATGCCGGGAAACCAAGTTTCATTACGGTGGGCGGTAGGGAATTCGCGCCAGGGCCCCGAGCCCAGGGGAGACGTTAGTGTTCTGCCGAATCAAGAGCGGCGGAAGCCTGCTGCGATCATGGGGCCGAGGCGTTCAAGAAGCGCGGCGTATGGCGAATAAAAGACTGCCCAAGGACTTCTGGCGGGGCCTTGGATCGAATATTGCGTCGAATATTGCGATTTGCGAAGTGAAATGTTTGACGGCTGTTCGTCATGAGCCATATCGTTTTAAACAGAATCAAGAGCATCAGCTATAAGCCCTGGCTTGCTGATCGGCAACCCTCTCAACGGTAGTGGGGTGCTCCAGGTGAGGATTCGGTTCCACACAAAATGTGCTGGAACAAGTACCGCACACGGCGCGGAACTTCAGCCCAAGCGGCTTCGAGTAACGAGAAGCCAATGCTTGCAGGCTACTGCGCGGTGGGCAAGACCCAAAGGAATCGAGCCATGTCATTGAATCTTGAACTTGACCCGTTGACCCTGCGCAAGGTTTTCGCTCAGCATCCATCAGGGGTAGCCGCCCTCTGTGCAGAACTGGATGGCGTGAAGACGGGAATTGTCGCTTCATCGTTTACCGTGGGAGTTTCCCTCGAACCTGCACTGGTGATGTTCGCCGTGCAGAAGTCCTCGAACACTTGGCCAAAGCTGCGCGAAGCTGGCCGCATTGGCGTCTCAGTGCTGAGCGAACGCAATGATGGTGTCTGCGCTCAGATTGCCTCGAAAAATGGCGACCGGTTCCGCGGAATCGATACCTATTCCTCGGATCAGGGCGCGCTCTTCGTCAACGACTCAACGTTGTGGCTGGAGACTTCGATCTACAACGAGGTCGAAGCGGGGGATCACTGGGTAGTCCTGATGGAAGTCCACGGGCACCGCACCTCCGAGCACTCGCCACAGATCTTCCATGATTCGCGGTTCCATTCGCTGCCGATTCCTGAGCTCGTATAAGCGCTTCGCATCTTCCAAAGCTCCGGCCAGATCAAATCATCGATCTGGCCGGAGCTTTTTGAATTCCGGTTAGGCGGGTTGAGCCGTTCCCCGCAGCCCTCGACACCGGCAATGCCCGTTCTCTCTCGCCACCCTGAAGACGTGGCAAGATGGCTGGCAATCTCATGGCCTGCCATCTTGGGCCAGCTGCCCCAGGCATTTGGCGATGACCTCGTCATCAAAGTATCTGTCGCGAGAAACCTTGAACTCGCCATATCCGCCACCCGCCTGGGCTGTCGAACAGAACCGCGCAGGTAGCTCATGGATCCTCGCTGCACGCTGGACCAGAGTGGCAGCGAATTGCCGGCAACCCTCGGATGGGGTTTCCGAGCCATGCAAAGGCTGCGCATCACAAATGAAACCGGCGCTTTATGGGGTCTTCACTGGCGCGCGTCGCGGACGCGAAGTGGCGAGAGTGCGCCGGCAGCCCAGTCGCTGATCCAGGTTCGCCCGCCGAGTCGTTGCACACATTAAGTTATCCACCGCCCCCGAACGCAGAAACCCTGGCCGATTGTGGACTACTGGAAGATCCGGCCTTGCTGGCGAATTTAATCCACGGTGACTTAGGGTTTTGTAAATTCACCAGTATCCACAAGGTTATCCACAAAACTGTGGACAAGACATGGGCAAATGTGTGCAAAGGGTGAAAAACCCTGGGAACTGGGCGATTAAGGGTGTTGATAGCCTTGGGCCGGTTGGCGTGAGCTTCAATGAATTAAGTTTCTGTCCACAGGTGTGCGAATACAAACAACCAAGTCAACAGATACTAATGATACGTAGAGTGGGGTAATCCACAGAGTTCTCCCCAGACTGTGAACAGGGAACTCCACAGGTAGAGGAGTGTTATCCACATATTCTGTGGATAATGAGGTTTACGCCTGTTAATAACAGCCCTAGTGTTGGGTTCGGGAGAGAAATATCCACAGGCGCCTGACATCCAAATGTCCGTATCGACTGACACGATGAAGCGTTGCCATGAGGCAAGGATAATTTTTCCCAGCGGGTCAATAGGGGATGGAAGTGTCTGCAATGAGTGCTGAGCCGGTTTACGAAGGACGAGATTCCGACGCAGGGCGCAAGCCGCCACAGGATATCGAGGCCGAGATGTCGGTCCTCGGTGGCATGATGCTCTCCAAGGACGCCATTGCTGACGTCGTTGAATCCATTCGCGGCACCGACTTCTACCGTCCCTCCCACGAATCAATTTACGAGGCGATTGTCGACCTCTACGGTCGTGGCGAACCAGCCGATGCGGTCACCGTAGCCGACTTGCTGACCAAGCGCGGCGAGATCTCGCGCATTGGTGGCGCCGCCTACCTTCACAATCTCATCCAGCAGGTTCCAACTGCAGCCAACGCCGGGTACTACGCAGAAATCGTGCGCGAACGCGCCGTGCTGCGCCGATTGGTTGACGCCGGAACGCGTATTGTCCAGATGGGCTACTCTCCAGATGGTGAAGTTGATGCGATCGTCAACGAAGCCCAGGCAGAGGTCTACAAGGTGGCCGAGAACCGCAGCAGTGAAGACTACGTGCGCCTTTCGGACATCATCGAAGACACCGTTGATGAAATCGAGAACGCGGCCAACGCGGGCGATGGCATTACCGGTGTGCCCACCGGATTCTATGAATTCGACGAGCTGACCCAGGGCCTGAAGGGCGGCCAGATGATCATCATCGCCGCCCGTCCTGCGGTGGGCAAGTCAACCTTCGCGCTGGACTTCGCCCGTTCTGCTGCCATCAAGCACAATATGGCCACCGTGTTCTTCTCCTTGGAAATGGGCCGCAATGAAATTGCGATGCGCCTGCTCTCGGCCGAAGCATCCATCCAGCTCCAGGATCTGCGCAAGGGCTCGGTGGAAGACGCACAGTGGACCAAGATCGCCACGACCATGGGCCGGCTGAACGAAGCCCCGTTGTTCATTGATGATTCGCCGAACATGTCCATGATGGAAATCCGTGCCAAGTGCCGTCGCCTCAAGCAGCGCAATGAGCTGCGCATGATCATCCTGGACTACCTGCAGCTGATGAGCTCGGGCAAGCGTGTGGAATCGCGCCAGCAGGAAGTTTCCGAGTTCTCGCGTAACCTCAAGCTGCTCGCCAAGGAACTCGACGTTCCGTTGATTGCGCTGTCGCAGCTGAACCGTGGTTCCGAGCAGCGTACCGACAAGAAGCCAATGGTTTCGGACCTGCGCGAATCGGGCTCGATTGAGCAGGACGCCGACATGGTGATTTTGCTGCACCGTGATGACGTCTACGACAAGGAAAACCGTCCGGGCGAAGCTGACGTGATTATCGCGAAGCACCGTGCCGGTCCGACCAAGACCATCACCGTGGCCTTCCAGGGCCACTACTCGCGCTTCAATAACATGTCCACCGAGGGTTAGTCCCAGTCAGAACTCATATGGCACCTACTAAGCCAGCGAATTGCTGGCTATAGTGGGTGCCATGTTCGCTTCGATGCAGGCTTTGCTGTGGGGCACTGTGGCCGGCTCGGCCCTGCTGCTGGGATCTGGCGCGGCCTGGTGGCTGAAGATCCCCAAGGTCTGGGTCAGCGCCATCATGGCCTTCGGTGCCGGGGTCCTGGTCAGCGCACTGGCCTTCGAGCTGGTGCTCGAAGCCTATGAAACCGGCGGCCTCGTTGCGACGCTGGGCGGCGTGATCGTGGGCGCTGCCTTGTATTTCGGCGCGAACCGGCTGCTGGCCTGGAGAACCTCAAAGCGGCAGGCGCAGCGCGCAGGAGAGCAGGAGTCATCGGGAACCGCGCTCGCGGTCGGTGCACTCATCGACGGCATTCCCGAGTCCGTGGCCCTTGGACTTTCCGTGGTCGCCACCGCGAGCATTAATCCGGCGATGCTCATCGCCATATTCATCTCCAATGTCCCCGAGGGGCTGGCGAGTACCGCACAGATGAAAGCGTCCGGGCGCAAGGGGTCCTCGATCGTTTTGCTCTGGGGATCGATAGCCATTTCCTGCGGCATCGCTGCCTTCCTCGGAGCGCTGCTGCTGGAATCCATGCCCGGTGAAGTGCTGGCCTTCGCCACCGCGGTCGCTGCCGGAGGCATCTTGACGATGATCGCCGACACCATGATTCCGGAAGCCTACAAGGTGGAGCACGACTACACCGGGTTGCTGGTGACCTCGGGCTTCCTGGCGGCCTTCAGCCTGCACGTGATCGGCGGCTAGGGGAAACCTGAGATCATGGATGCATGCCCCTGAACCGCAGCAGCCAATCAGCCGAGCGCGCCGAGTCCACGATCTATGCTCCGCAGTATCTTGCCACCACCCTTGGCATGTTCGTGCTCGTCTTCCTGGTCGCCTTCGAATCCATGGCCGTGACCACTGTGACAAGTGTGCGAGTGAGATTCGTATGGAGCTTCAAGGACGTGCCCAATGCTTCTCGAGGATTATTACTTGTGCACCAAAAGTTCACTTTCCAACGAGCCGAAGGTAGATTTATTCATAGCGTGTATTAAAGACTTGGAGGGCGCGTGGAGGTAGTCAGGTATCACCGACAATGGCGATGGTATTCGCCTAAACAGGGGTATCCCGTTTCGCGCCGGGAATTCGATGACCTGGTAGATCACGGACGTGCTGCACTCATCTCGGTCATGCGGCGATACGAGCATAATGAGCACCGACAACGGCATCTGACCAACCTTGGCAACGGGCTCCTTGAATTACGCACTAACGTGGGAAACGATGAATTCAGGCTTCTCTTTTTTCACGACACCCCTGTCCATGTAATAGCTTTGCTTCCTTTCTACAAGAACACTCAAAAGCTGCCACTCAAGGAACGGCGATTAGCTGAACAGCGCATGAATGAGTGGGTAGCTAACGGCAAAAAAGGTAGCGCCTAGCATAACTGGTGATTTTTGTCATCATGTTACGATCGATGGCTCACAAGGGGTTGCGTTCGCTTTTTTTTGCGCTAGATTAGCAATATCGGTTGCAACCGTTATTCGCTATAACGACCAACCTGAATGCATAGCACATTGGAGACCAAAAAATGAGCACCCATGAATCTCACATTGACGACCTCCGCGTTAACTTCGAAGAGCTCCTCTCGGATCCTAAGGTCGCAGAAGCCGTAGAAGATGCCGATATTCGCGAAGACTTGATTGACGCTCTTATTGCACTTCGCAAGTCGGCAGACATTCGCCAGAAGGATGTCGCTAAGCACATGCAGTGCACTCAGTCGACGATCTCTGATTTCGAGAACGGAACTTCCGATCCGCATCTCTCTACCCTTCAGCGTTATGCTCGCGCAATAGGGCATAAGTTGACCATCGAAGTCGAAAAATGCGAGGGCTCGGTGCGTAAAGCATATGCAGAACCGTATGTCAGCGTTTCTCCTGTGAAATCACAGCGCGCCATGATCGATGAAGTGCTCAGCAAGGATTTTGTGAAGAGCTACGCCGAGCACGAATCCCGTAAATCGGATTTCGCCACTGCCGCATAGTTTCCCTGATCAGCTTTGATGTGTCAGGAAGGGATTGCATATGAATGATATGAGACAGACAGCACTGCGATTGGCCGGGCAGGCCGACTTGCTTGATATCCGAATGGTGGAGTCGTCATTTCGCCACATCGAATTTCCCGGAGAAGGGCAAATCACCTACCACCTGCACATTAGTCCAGGGGCGCAGCTCAGCGAGTCTGAACAAAGACTGGTGACTTCAGCTGACTTCAATCTGGACATCGGTCAAGACGTAGATGGCGAAACGAATGAGATTGCCAGCATCAAATTTAAGTTGGCAGGCTTATACGCACTCACCGAGAGCAGTGACTTCACAGAGGAAGAAGTGACAGCGTTCGCTGAAACTACCGGAGTTTTTGCGTTGTACCCCTACGCAAGGGAGTATGTTCAAGATGTGACTGGTCGACTCGGACTTCCTCCACTTACGCTTGGTCTGTACAAGATTCCAACCGGTAAGGAACTCTGACGCTATTTTTCCTGATGGACATGTCAGGATCTAAATCTGTAAGTCCAAGTTTAAAATCGACCCCATGCGATATGCGCATGGGGTCGTTTTTTTGCCGGGTAATCGCCGGTACGCAACGAAACATCAGGCAACGTCCCATTTAGCATTAATCTCAACATCGAGCTTAGGACGTTGCGCGGTGTAGACAATCTTCCCGATCAGCCTGGATAGCAGTTCGCGCTGCGCGTGGAGGGGCATGTTGGACCAGTCCCGGATGAGGTCTGCAGTGGCCTGGTCTTCGTTCGTACGAACCGCGGCGCTCAGATCTTCAAGGCGTTCGGTGAGCCTGCTTTTCTCCGCGTCTAGGTCTGCCAGCAGTCGTTGGTAAACATCATCCGGCACTAGGCCATCCAGCATCTTGCTTGTGAGTACATCGCGCTTGTCGTCTAACTTGATCAGCGCTTGCCCTATGCCCGGTGTAGGGTCGGTGGGTTTGGCTGTGGTCGGTTGTTGGTTGGCCAGGTCGCTGATTTCTTGGGCGAGGGTTTCTAGCCAGGGGAGTAGGTGCTCCATGATGCGGGATTCTTTGACGTATCCGCCTTTGTGCAGCTGGTAGTAGGACGCTTGCTTGCAGGCGTAGGTGACTGCCCCGCGTGGCCCGGTCTTGGGCTTTGGGCGGCCGCCGTAGGCTTTGCTGCCGCAGATCCCGCAGTAGATGAATCCGGTGAGCAGGTATTCGGTGTTTTCGGCGCGGGAGCGTTTGACGCGGTCGCGGCGCCGGGATTGGTATTCCTGCCACATTCCCTCGGTGATGAGCGGTTCATGGATGCCCTGGTGAACCTGCCCGCCGTATCGGAAGCGCCCTGAAGCGAATGGGTTGTCGAGGATCCCCATGATGGTTTCGGCGGACCAGGTCTCGGCGGTGACGCTGCTGTATCCGTGATTGGGTTTGATGCCGGTGACGTTGAGGTAGGAGACGAGGTCGCGCTGTGAGTGTCCGGCGAGGAACATACGGTAGAGCTCGACCAGGGCGGGACCTTCCTCCGGGTGGGGCGTAAATCCGTTCTCCCGGGTGTATTCGTACCCGAAGCGCTTCCGCCCGTTCGCGGGCTTGCCCTGCGCTACACGGCGGCGCTGGGCCTCTTTCCAGGTATCTCCGATGCGTTCGGACTCGAAGGCTGCGAACTCGGCGAGCATGCCTCGGGCGAACCTGCCGGTCGAGGTAGTGACGTCTACCTGTTCGGAGGTTGGTTCGATGCAGCCGCCGGCGGATTCCACCCTGTCCAGGGTCACCGTCCAGTCTTTACGGGCGCGGGATAGGCGCGACCACTTCCATAGCACGACCACGTCGGCCTGGCCGTTCTCGATGCAGGCCGTGATGCGCTGCACTGCCGGGCGGTTCCATGTGTGGCCGCTGATGCCGGGGTCGGCTCCACTTCCACGGCCTTCAGCCTGCACGTGATCGGCGGCTAGGGGAAACCTGAGATCATGGATGCATGCCCCTGAACCGCAGCAGCCAATCAGCCGAGCGCGCCGAGTCCACGATCTATGCTCCGCAGTATCTTGCCACCACCCTTGGCATGTTCGTGCTCGTCTTCCTGGTCGCTTTCGAATCCATGGCCGTGACCACGGTAATGCCACTGGTCAGCGAGCTGCTGGAGGGCGAACGCTACTTCGCCCTGGCCTTTGCCGCGCCGATCGCCAGCGGGATGCTGGGGATGGTTGCCGCCGGAGAAGTCACCGACCGGTGGGGGCCCAAGCACCCGCTGTCCATCGCCGTGGCCGTTTTCTGCATTGGGCTGCTGATCTGCGGTTCAGCCGAGAACATGCAGGTCCTGATTGCCGGGCGCATCTTGCAGGGAATTGGCGGTGGCGCGATCACCGTCGCCATCTACGTGCTCATTGCCCGCGCGTATCCTGCGCATCTGCATTCCAAGATCTTCGCCCTGTTCGCTACCGCCTGGGTGGTCCCGGCGATGATCGGCCCCTGGCTGGCCGGCTTGATGGCCGTGCACCTCGGTTGGCGCTGGGTGTTCTCCGGCGTGGCGGTGCTGGTGGTTCTCGCGTTCTGCGGGATCGTGCCGGCGTTGAAGTCGCTGAGCTCCCAGCGCAATCCGGACCTGGGGCCGATTTCCAAGAAGCGGCTGATGCTGGCCGGGCTGACTGGACTGGCTGTCATCTGCATGAACTTGCTCGGCAATGCGCAGGGCAGCTGGTCCCTTCTGGGACTGGTCTTGGCATTGGCGGTAGCCCTTGCAGCAATTCGCCCGTTGCTGCCCAAGGGCACGTTCAGCTTGGCCAAGGGGCTGCCGTCCACCATCATGACCCGCATCTTCGTGGCCGGGGCCTTCTTCGGCGTGGAAGTCTATCTGCCGTACCTGCTGCGCGAGGATTACCAGCTGGGTCCCGACCGGGCGGGCCTGATCCTGACAGCTTCGGCATTGTGCTGGTCGGTGGGTTCATGGCTTCAAGGAAAGCTGGGGGATAAGGTGGAATCCTCCACCTGCATCACCGTGGGTGCGATCGCCGGCAGCGTAGCGATTTCAACCGCATTGGCCACCGCGATCTTCCATCCGCCGGTCCTCGTGCTGGTCTGCGGATGGGCCGTGGGCGGCTTCGGCATGGGGATGATCTTCCCGCGGCAAAACGTGAACATGCTGGCCCTGTCTGCCAAGGATGAACAGGGATTCAACTCATCGGCAATGACCGTGGCCGACTCCCTGGGCAACGCCGGAACCACCGCCATCGGTGGCGTCATCTTCGCGATGGCCGCCACCGGGATGGAGTTCATCTCGGTCTTCAGCTTCAGCCTCTTGCTGATTCTGGTCCTGATCGCGATCTCGCCGCGCACCAAACCTGTTGCGCAGCCAGCAGCCTGACTACGCTGGGATCATGGACACAGAGCTTCCCAAGACGAGCAACCCCGCCGCCAGGGCTTTCGAGCAGGCCGGCATCACCAGTCTCGAGCAGGCGGGGCAGGCCGGCACCGCGGCGCTGCTCGCGCTGCACGGCGTCGGCCCGAAAGCCATCCGCATCCTCCGCGACGAGCTGGCCGCACGCGGCCTCAAGATGAACCCCTGAGATCTCGGGTTTAGCCGCGCGGCAGGATGCCCAGGTGGTCCTTGTCCGGTTCCACGATATGCTGCGCATACTCGGTGTGCTTGGCAACGTAGGCCTTCACGTACGGGCAGACCGGAACGATCCTGGCACCGCTGGCGATGGTGTTCTCCAGCGCGAATTTCACCATGACGCTGGCTAGGCCCTGTCCGCCGTATTCCTCATCCACGGTGGTGTGGAAGAAGATCCGCTCGACGCCTTGGGCCCCATCAAAATCGCGGTAGTGCGCCGCTCCGATGATCTTGCCGTCATCGTCGAGGGCGAAGCGCTGGCGCTCGGGCAGGAATACTGGTTTGATGTCGCTCATTGGGAGTTCCTTACTGGTTAGGCGGGGTTCACGCGCGGGCGCAGGCGAACGGTGGGAAGTGCTGGAGCCGGCAAGGCTGCCGGAGTATTAGGCGGGAACGGCCCGAAGCGATCCTCGGAGGCATCCCCGGGCTCGGCCCCGATCTCGGCCTGCCATTGCGCGCGGAACGCGAGGACTTCCTCATGGGTGCGGCCTACGAAGTTCCACCACATCAGGATGTCTTCCTTCAGCGGTTCACCGCCGATGAGAAGTGCCAGAACCGGCTGGTCGCCGGACTTCAGGCGCAGGGTCTTGCATCCCGCACGCACGAACCCGAGATCGCGAGGAGCGAGTTCATGGCCGTTGACTTCAAGATTGCCGGAGTCCAGGAGGATCCCGTGCTCATGGTGCCCGGGGACAACCACCTCGATCTCGGTGTTCGGTTCAAGGCGCAGTTCGGCGCCACCGAGCTCGGTGTGCGTCTTCACCGGGGAGGTGGACGACTTGCCCGACACCCCGTAGGTGCCAAGGAAGACCGACAGCGACCAGCCGGGAGCGGTGAGCGCTTCCGGGCGGTAGTTCTCAAAAGTATGTTCCATATCCCGTGCATGATCGGGCAGGGCAGTCCATAGCTGGGCGCCATGAAGGATGGTGGTGTCCTCGGTGAGGATCTCCGAATGGCTGATTCCGTGCCCGGCGGTCATCAGATTGACCTCGCCGGGGCGCACGGTCGCCTTGAACCCGGCCGAATCCATATGGTTGATCTCGCCGGTGAAGAGCCAAGAGACAGTCTGCAGTCCGGTGTGCGGGTGACGAGGCACGTTCATCCCGCCGGTGACTTCGACGTCGTCAGGACCGTAATGGTCCAGGAAGCACCAAGCGCCGATCAGGCTGCGCTGCTTTTGCGGCAGTGTCCGGAAGACGGTCATTGCCCGCGGGCCGCCCAAGGGCACTTCGCGTGGTTCCAGGATTTCAACCTCTGCCTGGGAACGCATTGCACTGCAGTCGATCTCCTCAGGCCGGTGCTCAAGATTGCTCATATGCCAAGGCTATTCACTGTGGCCCGCTTTGACTACTTGCGCCACCGATTCGAACGCAACTGGAATTGGCGCCTCAACCCGGGGCAGCTTTCGGCCCGGGCACGGGGTTCTCGACCGCGGTACGATCAATACAGTGGTATTAGGCATCTTTCAAGGAGCTTGCGACAACGTGGACAGTGCTATTCTTCGCGACGAAGATCTTCTCAAGCTGGAAAAGCAGGTGTGCTTCGGCCTGGCCGTAGCCTCGCGCTCGGTGATCTCGGCATACAAGCCCGTGCTGGATCCGCTGGGGCTGACGCATCCCCAGTACCTGGTGATGCTGGCCTTATGGGACTTGGGGCCGATCAGCGCCCGTGCCCTCAGCGGGCATCTGCACCTGGATCCGGGAACGCTTTCACCATTGGTCAAACGGCTCGAAACTGCCGGTTTGGTGGCAAAGACGAAGAACCCGGATGATGAGCGGGCCGTCATCATTCGGCCCACCGAGAAGGGCGCCGCGCTGCGTAGTGAAGCGGTGAAGGTGCCGCGCGAAATGATGGCCCGGCTTGCCCTGACTGACAAGGACGTGCTGGAGCTGCGCAGCATCCTGGACCGCATGATTGCTGCAGGTTCGAACGCTCCGAAGAGCTAGAATCCCATTTAGTTGGTGCACCAACTAATGACGTATGATGTAAGCGCCAGTACTCGCAATCCCAATGACCGAAGAGGACGACGATCATGGATGAATCACCCCTGCCGATCATTTCCGATACCACCGGACTAAGCGTCAGCTACCGCATATTCTGGCGTCTGAAGTACCTGGGACTGTCGATCTTCGGTCCGGCCGAGCGCCGTGTCCTCGCCAGCCCTCGCGAACGCATCAAATGGGACCGCGCAATGAAGGTCATGCGCGCCCATGAAGCTGCCGGAACCTTGCCGGATGAACAAACGCTGTACACCGTGAGCCGCATGGAGCCTCGCCGTCCGCAGGGGTAGCCGCCCCCGCATGCGAAGCTGGTGGCGGGCCACGATAATATTGAACTTATGGAATCGATGACTGAGCTTGTAGTCGCCCGACAGTTTTCCGCACCGAAGAACGCCGTTTGGGCTGCCTTCGTCGAGCCGGAAATCATCGCCCAGTGGTGGGGCCCAGATGGCTGGCTTGTCGAGGAAGATTCCGTCGTATTCGAAGCCAAGGTCGGCGGCCGGCATGAGCTGAACATGGTGCAGGCTGATAACCCGGATGCCAAGGTGCCGCTCAAGGCGGTGCTGACGTCCTTCGACGAGTACGAGTGCTTGGTCAGTGCCGACGGCCCGCACGAAATGACCTTGGACCTCGTGATCGAAACCCGCATCGAATTCAAGGAATTCGCCGGGCAGACCATGCTGACGCTGACCCAAACCCCATTGCCCTACGAGGTTATCGAGTCCAGCACCAAGGCATGGAATTCCGCTTTTGCGAAGCTCGAAGCGCTGCTGGCGGAATTCTTCTAGGCCTTTTGCCCGGCAGGGGAAGAACCAGCAAAGTAGCTGCGAGCGGCTACCAGCTTCGCGGTCTTGCCGGCCGAGGCAAAACGCAGCACGTGGCTGAAAGGCGTTTCCTTGCCGCCACTGGCCAAGACCCCATCGGCGCTTCCTTCCTTGCCATGGGTGAGGATGCTCAGGAATTGCAATCTGGTGGCCTCGGGGAGAGCTTGGGCCCACTGCTCCACCGCATCGCGCCCACGGAGAATCTGCTCACCCGGGAACTCCCACACCACATCATCGGCGAGCCACTGGCGCAGTTCTGGCAGGTTCTTGCCGTGCAGTGCAACCAGAAGCCCCATGATGATCTGATGGCGCGGAGCATTGCCGCACGTAGCCGGAGAATCTACTTGCAAGCCAGTGCCTCCCTCCCGTTGCCCGCGGCCTAGCCTCGCCCGATGTAGGGCATGCCGCCAGCGGTGATGGTGAATTGGTTGATGGACGTACCGAGCGGAACCCCGGCGATGTACGCAACGGCTTCAGCGGCTTGGGCCAGCGGGAATGTCGGCTCGACGAGCCGCTGGCCGCCCGGTTGCAAGGCACCCTGGGTGGCACCGAAATCATCGAGCAGGTCACTGGCGGTGTTGCCGATATCGAGCTGCGTGGCCCTGATCCGGTGCTCCCGTCCATCAAGTTCTAGGCATTTGGTCAGGCCGGCGATGCCGTGCTTGGTGACGGTATAGGCAACGGAGTTCACGCGCGGAACCTGCGCTGAAATCGATCCATTGTTGATAATGCGTCCCCCGCCGTTGGCCTTGAAATGGGCAAAGGCCGCGCGGGCCGCGTTGATGGCCCCGGTGAGGTTGATCCGGCAAACCTCATCCCACTGGGCCGGACTCAGCTCATCGATGGCTGCCGAGGGACCGAAAATTCCGGCATTATTAAACAGTGCATTGACCTTGCCGAAACGTTGCGCCGCTTCGGCAAACAGGTGTTCCACAGCCTGCGGATCACTAACATCCGTGGGGACCACCAAGGCGGAACCGTGGCCTTGCGCCGTCTCATGCAGGTTAGCCGCGGTGCGCCCGGCGAGCACCACATTCCATCCCTGCCCCAGCAGCAGGCGGGCGGTGGCGCGGCCTATGCCTGATCCTGCGCCGGTGATGGCAATCGTGCGCGGGGCATGCGGGATTCCAAGTGAGTGGGACATCAATTCTCCTTGCGGAAAGCTCAACAGTATTGGGACGAGGCGCGTGGTATCATCCTAGGAATTTGCGCCGCCAAACCCCAGTTTTCGCCTGCATGTTGCGAAGCGCCCCCGAGCGCATTTCCCGGATCAGCCTGGAAAGCAACTAACCTTGAAGTGCTCGGTCCCCGCAACCCCGGCCGAACATCTCCTAAGGAGGCTTGTGTTCCTCGACGTGCTCTATGGTGTGCTGCCGCTGTTCTTCGTCATGCTCATCGGCTACGGCGCCAGCCATGCACCCAAATTCCCGGCCAGCGTGGAACCGGCACTGAATGTGTTCGTCTTCTATGTCGCCTTGCCGGCGCTGCTCTACAAGGTGGTAGCCCGCGCGGATATCAGCGAAGGCGTGCCGCTCGCATTCCTGTGGATCAGCATCGTCTCCGCGCTGCTTTTCGCCCTGCTCAGCTGGTTGGCTTTCCGCTATCTGCTGCGCGCAAACCGGGCACGGGCGCTCGCCGGCATGCTGACCGCCAGCTTCGGCAACGTGTCGTACTTGGGAATCCCGATTATCCTCGGCGTCATGGGCACCGACGCCGGGTTCGCCGCGGGCATGGGGCAACTGGTCCACAACATCATCTTCATGGTCGGATTCCCCATCCTTGCCCAAATTCTTTTGCCTAACGGCAAAGGAGGCCAGCATCCGGCAAGCGCAGCGCGCATCGCCCGGACCATCCGCAATGCCCTGGTTTACAGCCCGGTCACCTGGGCCATGGTCCTTGGCGGCACGGTGGCAATCCTCGGTGTGCCCGTGCCGCGGCCGGTGGACGACACCGTCGACCTGATATCCGCCGCGGCCGCCCCGGGTGCGCTCTTCGTCATCGGCATGTCGCTGAAGCGGACCATTGACCGTTCGCGTGCAAGGAAGCATGCACCGGTTGCTCCGGATGGCTCTGCGGCTGGCGGCAGCTGGGCGAGAACCTCCATCGCGGCCATGGTGCTGGGCAAACTCGTGGCGATGCCATCGCTGACGGTGGCAATGCTGCTTGTTTTCGCCCCGGATCTGGATCGCATCTGGTTCAATGCCGCGGTGCTCATGGCGGCCATGCCGGTCAGCGCAACCGCCTACATCATGGCCCAGAACGACACCGGGGATGGCGAGCCGACCGCGGTGGCCATCGTGATCACCTGCGTCCTGTCGGTCATTGCCTTGCCGGTGCTGGCTCAATTGGTACTGAAGTAGTCCCCGCGCTTTCCTTGACCTTTGCCCCGGTGCGGGGACAGTCTTGTAGCAGCACAGGCCAATCGGCCCGGAGTATCCAGCCCGAGAGATGAGATGCAGGGATTTGATGAAGAAGTTTTCGCTGGCCGCCATCGCCCGGACCCAGCTGAGGGAAGCCGCGGATGCAACCAATGGCCGAGCTGCCAGCACGGTTTTCGGCGGACATGAGCACACCCTGCGCCAAACCGTCATCGGTCTCACGGCCGGCACCGAGCTTCAAGAACATGTGAATCCCGGCGAAGCGACACTGCTGGTCCTCCAAGGCAGGGTCACCGTTTCGTCCATGGGCAACCAGTGGGAGGGGCGCAGCCAGGATCTCATTGTGCTCCCCGAGGGGAGGCTGAAAATCAGCGCCACGCAGGATTCCAGCGTGCTGCTTACCGTAGCCAAGATCGATCGCTAGGGGACAGCGAAATGCGGGCCAGTTCACATCCATGAACCGGCCCGCATCCGCAGGGGAGAAGGACTGATTAGACGCTGACCGCGTCCTTCTCCCGGTCTCCAGTGCCGCTTTCGCCGGCCGCGGCTTCGGCGTCTGCCAAGTCCCCGGCTTCGGCGTCGATGGCGTCGGCGGATGCCGCGGCTTCGCTCGCCTTGGCTTCAAGCGCCCGGCCTTGCAGCGCGGCCAGCTCCTCGGCGGAAACCGGGTGGCTGGAGGTCTGCACCGGCTTGAGCTGGTCGATGACCATGGTCACGGCCAGGCAGGCCAAGGCCCAAATGGCCAGGACCACCAGGTGGGAACCGAGCCCGACCCCGTCGAAGTAGACGATCGCGCGGATGGCTTCAACGGCAGCCGGCATCGGCAGGATGTCGTGCAGGATGGTGAAGATGCGCGGTTCCATGTAGATGGACAGCCCGCCATTGGAGGCCGGGACGCCCAGGAACATCACGATCAGCATGGTCGGGACCAGGCAGACCATGCCCAGCAGGCGGTTGAATACCGTGGTGAGCATGGCCACCGCGAAAATCGCGAGCATGCCGACGCTGAACAGCTGCCCGAAGTGGCCCTCCACTGCCCCGGTGAACGGGCCGGCGATCAGGCAGAGCACGGCGGACATGAAGGCCGAGTACACGGCCACCAGCGGGACCAGTTTCTGCAGCGGGGCCATGTGCGGTGCCGCGGTGGCGCCGACCATGATGACCATGAAGCCTGCCATCACCCAGCCCATGCCCAGGTACATGGCCACGGTGCCCATATTGTCGTGTTCCGGAAGCGGGGCCAGCTCCTGGTGGTCCACGTCCATCTGCTGCCCTTGGCCGATCTGCGTGAACACCTGGACCAGCAGCTGCGATGCGGCGTTGCCGGAAGCCTGGGCGGTATAGACGGCAGCTTCCGGGCTCTGCTCCGAAGGCAGCACGAAGGCCCCTGTCAGCTCCTGGGACTCGACCAGGTACCGGGCGTCAGCGGCAGTGTCCATGGCGGTTAACTCGAACATGCCCTCCATGGATTCGTTCAGCGAATCCACGGTCTGCTGGGCCTGCTCCACGGAGGAGCCCACGACGGCTACCGGCATGTCGCGTGGCACCGGGGTCTGCATGGCGCCGAGCATCGAGCTGAGCATGATGGCGATCATGCCGAAGGGCAGCGCGGCCAAGGTGATGTAGCGCCACGCCTTGTTCTTGGGGCGCGGGCCGCCATGCAGGGAAGCGACATTGATCTGGGTGGGGATATCGCTCTTGCCCTTGGCGATGCGCAGGGCATCGAGCAGGGCGACCAGCAGCAGCGCCGCGACGGCACCGCCGGCGAGAATCAGGATATGCCGGGCCGCTCCGTCGCCGTTGAAGTACAGCACCGAGCGCATGGCTTCGCCCAGGGCCGGCATCGGCAGGAACTGGTGCAGGAACGGGAAGATCTTCGGCAGGGTGTAGACCGACATGCCCATATTGGAGGCCGGCTGGCCCAGCACCATGAACAGGAACATTCCGGGGATGACGGCCATGGCGCCGAATATGCGGGTCAGCAGCAGCTGCCCGGCGCCCACGGCGAAGACGCCCAAGGCCAGGGTCGACCACGCGGGCAGGATGCTCGCGGCAGGAATGACGCCCAGGATCGGGCCGCCGACGAGGATGCCCAGCCCGGAGAGCAGGATCGACCATCCGCCCAGCAGCGGCAGCGCGCGGCGGCGCTTGAGCAGTTCCGGGGAGTTCGAGAAGGCCATCGACCAAGGCATGTAGCCGGCAGTGATCATCGCGGTGGCCAGCAGCATGGCGCCCATGCCCATGGAGTCGTTCTCCGGAAGCGGCACCAGATCCTGGGAAGCCAGTTCCAGCGACTGCTCCATGATGACCGGCGTGAGCACGGCCGTGATGGCCGAGGTGGCTGACATGCCGGCGCCGCTGGCGGTGTACAGCGTGGCCGTATCGCCATCGAGGTCCACCGCAGCGGTGACTTCGCGGTCGTAGACCAGCTCGCGGGCTTCGCGGGCCGAGTCCACGATGCGCAGGTCCACGGCCTCAGCATTGCTGTCCTCCAGCGCCCGGGCAAAGTCACCGGCCGCTGCGCTGCTGGTGGCCGAAATGGCCACCGGCATGTTCGCGGCTGACTGGTGGTGCATGGCTCCCAGGTAGCCCCAGATCATCATGCCCACGATCATCAATGGCATGATGAAGACTGCGACAGTCCTGCCGATCTTTTCGGCCTTGGCGCGTTTGGCGGCCGCTTCCTGCTCGGAAAGAGGCTGCTTCTCGTGCTTGGCCCTGCGGGAGGGCGGCGGGTTTTCAGTGACTGCGGCGTCGTTGCTCAACTGCGCATGCTCCTTGGATTCTCGGTCTGCAGCGGGGTGCGAGGCAACCCGCCAAGGTCTTTAGTTGAATACTGACAACTAATTTACGCCACGTGGCGTAAAATTGTCAGCAACTGTGCCGAGGTTCACTTCCTGGACGCCGGGACGAGATGATGCGAGGAAAGGCGGGAATGGTGAGCCGACACGGCGATAAGGCGCGGGAGGTCTTGCTCGATGCGGCAGAAGAGCTCTTCGCGAGCCACGGCATAGACGCCGTATCGAATCGGAAAATTGCCGAGCATGCCGGTACTGCCAACCATTCGGCGATCAAATACCATTTCGGGAGCCGCGAGGACCTGTTGCAGGCCATGCTCCAGCGGGCACTGGGCGACATGCGCAGCTGCCGCAACCGCCTGCCATCCCTTGCTGGCGGACCGGAGGCGAGCCTGCGCGAGGTGGTCACCGTGCGGACCCTTCCCTGGATCTATTCCTTTGACGCGCTGCCGCGGCCCTCCTGGCGGGCGCAATTCCTCTACCAGGCACGGCTGCATCCAGGACTGCCGGCGATTGTGGGCGACAGCCTGCGCAACGAGGTGCTGAGCGTGGCGGGCCCAGGACGTGCTCGCAAGGAATTCGAGGGCATTCCGGAGGTCGTGGTCAGGTCGCGTGCGCTGATTCTCGGTCCGATGTTCCTGGGGCTGTGCGCGCAGTACGAGCGCACGGTCAATGAAGGCAAGCAGCGGGGCAACTGGGAGTCGCTGGGCTACTTCCTGGTCGATTCCATGGTCGGCATGCTGGCGGCGCCAAGCACCGCTGCGGCCGACTTCATGGGATTCGGCGAGGACTAGCCGGGCTGGCGCGAGGCGCTGCAGCCGGAATTAAAAAACGCAGAGGCCAGGTCCCGACGCCTCAGGGGTTGGCCTCTGCGTGGTCTTCAGGGGACGCCTAGCGTCCCGGGTGCTGGCCGAACAGGCGGCTCCACAGCGAGGGGGCCTCACGGGTGATCCGCGGCTGGCGGGCAATATCCGGATCCAGGTTCTCGATGGGCTGGAACAGTCCGGTGCGCAAGGCGTCGGTGGTGGCAATGAGGCGCTGGTCCTCCGGTGTGCAGTTGATCTTGCTTGGGTTGATAGCGGTCATTGCGACCCTCCTTCGTGATTTCACATTTCCATAATATGGAAATTATCTTCTGTGTTGTGAAACCATTATGTGGGCTAGGTCGGAGCGTTTGCAATAGCTGGGCGCAAAATTATCTATCCACAATATGGAAACCGGCAAAAAGTCACACTTGTTAAAGTTTTTCCAGCTTTCGCTTGACTGCGACGCTGTGAGGTGGATTACAGTGGTCACACAAGGTTCCACGAAACCAGCATCGAGTCGAAGCCGAAGTCTCCTTCGGTGGTAAGGGTGTTCAGCCAAGGTCCGTGGAAAGAACGACCGTTTGAAAAGAGCTGATCACCCGATGCGTTTAGACGTATTCAACCAATTGCCCGCAGCCGAGGCCGCTGATTTCCTGCGCCCCTGCGTCGATGTCGACCGCTGGATCGATGCCCTTGTTTCCGCCCGTCCTTTCAGCAGCTTCGATGCGCTTTCCAGCTTTGCGCTCCAGGGCGTCGCTCCCTTCAGCCGCGAGGAAATTGCCGCCGCCCTGGCCCACCATCCGCGCATCGGCGAACAGGCGCAGGGAAGCAGCAAGGAAGCGGACCTCTCCCGCGGCGAACAGGCAGGCCTGGACCTTGATGACGATGTCGCCGGCCGCCTGGCAGCAGCCAACCGGGCCTATGAGCAGCGCTTCAACAGGGTATTCCTCATCCGCGCCGCCGGCCGCAGCACCGAAGAGATCCTTGCCGAATGCGAACGCCGGCTGGCCAACGCAGAACAGGCCGAACTGCTTGAAGTAGCCGAGCAGCTGCGCCAGATTGCGCTGCTGCGGCTGGAGAACTCGGTGGACAACTAAGCCCATGCCCGGGGCGAACCCCTGCGCATTTATCGATACCAATCCCTCCGACAGCCAGGAGATGAACATGGCAGATGGAAATGGCGAACGCAGCCACATCACCACCCACATACTCGACACCGGGACCGGGAGGCCTGCCTCCGGTGTCAAGGCCACGCTGGAAGCCAAGACGGCATCCGGCTGGCAAGAAATCGGCTCGGGTTCCACGGATGCCGATGGCCGCATCAAGAACCTCGGACCGATACAGGTTGAAGCCGGCCGCTACCGGATTTCCTTTGAAACCGGCGGCTACTTCGGGAAGCAGGGAACGGAAAGCTTCTTCCCCGCGGTAAGCATCGATTTCTTCGTCAACGACGTCGACGAGCACTACCACGTACCTCTTCTTATCAGCCCGTTTGCATATTCCACGTACCGAGGGAGTTAGAACAATGACTACCGAAATCACCGCCCCAGCAGATACCAAGATCGTGCTGGGCTCCAACCAGTACGGCAAGGCCGAAGTCCGCCTGGTCAAGATCACCCGCGACACCGTGCGCCACCAGATCCAGGACCTGAACGTCACCAGCCAGCTGCACGGCGACTTCACCGCCGCGCACCAGGACGGCGACAACGGCCGCGTCGTCGCCACTGACACTCAGAAGAACACCGTCTATGGCCTGGCCCGCAACGGCGTGGGCGCCATCGAGGAGTTCCTGGTGCAGCTGGGAAACCACTTCACTGGCGAATTCGAGTGGATCACCGGCGGCCGCTGGGCAGCCCAGCAGTTCTTCTGGGACCGCATCAACGACCATGACCACGCCTTCTCGCAGAACAAGTCCGAAGTGCGCACCGCCGTGCTGGAAATCGACGCCGAAGGCAAGAAGTCCATCGTTGCCGGCCTGGAGGACCTCACCGTCCTGAAGTCCACGGGCAGCGAGTTCCACGGTTTCCCGGTGGACAAGTACACGACCCTGAAGGAAACCACCGACCGCATCCTGGCCACCGACGTGACTGCGCGCTGGCGCTACACCGGCCAGGCCATCGCCCAGGGCATCGACTTCGACGCGGTCTACACCTCGGTGCGCCACCTGCTGCTGACCCGCTTCGCCGACACCCACTCGTACGCGTTGCAGCAGACCATGTTCCAGATGGGGCAGGCAGTGCTCGAAGCGCATCCGGAAATCGCCGAAATCAAGATGTCCCTGCCTAACAAGCACCACTTCCTGGTTGACCTGGAAGTCTTCGGCCAAGACAACCCCAATGAGGTCTTCTTCGCCGCGGATCGCCCATACGGCCTGATCGAAGCGACGATCACCCGCGAAGGCACCGAGGCGAATCACCCCATCTGGGCCAATATTCCGGCATTTATCTAACTGAACGGCGTTGAAGGTGGGCCGGCGCTGGCACGCCGGCACACCTTTGGCAGCGACTGACGTAGGAGGTCAGCCTTGAGCGCTACACAAGATGAATCTATCAAAGGCAATCGTCCCGAGGACGCGAAGCTCCCTCTGGGGAAGTCCTTTGCCTATGGCCTGCAGCATGTCCTGACGATGTACGGCGGCATTATCGCCCCGCCGCTGATCATCGGAAACGCTGCCGGCTTGGCCCCGGACGAGGTGGGCCTGCTGGTCGCCTGCTGCCTGTTTGTCGGCGGGCTGGCCACCATCCTGCAAACCGTGGGCATCCCGTTCTTCGGGGCGCAGCTGCCGCTGGTCCAGGGCACGTCCTTCGCATCCGTGGCTACCATGGTGGCCATCGTCAACGGGGGAGGCGGAATCCAGGCGGTCTTCGGGGCCGTGCTCGTCGCAGCGCTGATCGGCTTCCTCATAGCGCCGTTCTTCGCCCGCATTGTCAGGTACTTCCCGCCGGTGGTCACCGGCGTGGTCATTACGATGATCGGCATCTCGCTGACCCCGGTCGCGGCCAACTGGGCCATGGGCGGGGACGCCAAGGCCGATGACTACGGGTCGCTGGGCAACATCGGCCTGGCCGCCGGAACACTGCTGGTGGTCCTGCTGCTGTCCAAGGTCGGCAATGCGGCGATTTCCCGCATGTCGATCCTGCTGGCCATCGTGCTGGGCACCGTCGCCGCAGCGCTGCTGGGCATGGCCGATTTCTCGCAGGTCGGGCACGGCGCGATCTTCGCCTTCCCGCAGCCACTGGCCTTCGGCATGCCGGTCTTCGAAATCGGCGGCATCATCTCGATGACCATCGTGGTGCTGGTGATCCTCACCGAAACCACCGCAGACATCCTCGCTGTGGGCGAGATCGCCGGATCGAAGGTGGATTCCAAGCGCATTGCCGACGGCCTGCGTGCCGACATGGCCTCTTCCGCAGTGGCGCCGATTTTCAATACCTTCACCCAGTCGGCCTTTGCGCAGAATGTCGGCCTGGTGGCCATCACGGGAATCACCAGCCGCTTCGTTGTCGCGGCCGGTGGCGGCATCCTCGTCGTGCTCGGCCTGCTGCCGATCCTCGGACGAGTGGTCGCTGCCATCCCGACTCCGGTGCTCGGCGGCGCAGGCATCGTGCTCTTCGGCACCGTCGCCGCTTCCGGGATCCGGACCCTGTCCAAGGTGAAGTACGACGGCATGAACCTGGTGATCGTCGCGGCATCGATTGCCTTTGGCTGCATCCCGATTGTGAAGCCGGACTTCTACGCTGGATTCCCCACGTGGTTCGAGACGATCTTCCATTCCGGGATTTCCTCGGCGGCCGTGATGGCCGTGCTGCTGAACCTGCTGTTCAACGAACTCAAGTTCGGGAATACAAAGGATGCATCGGTCTTCTCGGCGGCTCCGCCACGCATGGTCAAGACCGAGGAGATCTGCGGATTGCTCGATGGCGACCACTACGTGGGCGGCAAGCTCATCGACAAGGAAGGCTACGAAATTCCGGTGGTCACGCCCGATGAATTCGAGCAGATCCAGACCGGAGCCATCCAGATGCCTGTACCCAGGCCTGCCGAGACATCAGGGCACTGAGGAATCGGCCCCATCCGAACCCGACGCCGAGGAATTGCTCGATGACGAGAAGTAGCAGCTAGCGCGAAATGCTCGCAAACTCCGGTTTGCGGGCATTTTGCGCGAGCTCGAGCAGTTGCACTTCACAGCGCGAACAGCCAGGGAGCACCGCCGGACGAGTTTTCCGGGCACCTGGCGCAGGGCTGGCCCAAATGCTGGACTTCGTTGGATGTTCCGTGCAGGCACCGGACCAGTCCCGGGCTCCTGCGCGGCAGCGGGAGCATCGGCGTTTTGCGAGGGTCTAAGCTAGATGACTGTGAGTTCAGCAAATCTTTCCATCGGCGTTGACATCGGTGGCACCAAAATCCTTGCAGCCCTTGTGGATCAAGAGGGGAACGCCTTCGGGCAAATCCGCCGCGAGACACCTGACCATGACGTGGCGGGGACCGAACGTGCCCTGGCTGAGATGATCCGTGAGCTCTCGAAGGGCAACGAAGGTCTTCCGGTGGGCATTGGAGCCGCGGGATGGATGGACCGCAAGGGGCAGAAAGTGCTGTTCAGCCCCCACCTGTCTTGGCGCAATGAACCGGTGCGCGACCGTCTGATGCAGCTGGTAGGACATGAAGTGACCCTGGTCAACGACGCTGATGCGGCCGGCTGGGCCGAGCATCGTTTTGGCGCGGGCCGGGGCGAAAGCGACATGGTGTGCCTGACCCTCGGAACGGGGATCGGCGGGGCGGTCATCCTCGGAGGGCAAATCCACCGTGGCAAGTCCGGGATTGCTGGCGAATTCGGGCACCAGGTGATCGTTCCCGGCGGCCATCGGTGCGCCTGCGGAAACCGCGGTTGCTGGGAGCAGTACGCCTCTGGCAATGCCCTGGGCCGGGAAGGAGCCGAACTTGTGCGCAGCAAATCACCGGTGGCCTTCCGCCTGCGCGAGGCCGTGGGCGATGATCCGGACGCCGTTACCGGGGCGGAGGTAACTCGACTTGCCGCAGAGGGCGACCCGGCGTGCGCCGACCTCATTGCGGATATGGGCGAATGGCTCGGGTTGGGCATTTCGAATCTGGTCTCGGTTCTGGATCCGGGGACCATCGTTATCGGCGGCGGCTTGGGCGCGGCGTCGATGCAACTGGTGGCCACCGCGGAGGAGACTTACCGCCGCACCCTCTCCGGCAGGGGCTACCGTCCCTTTGCGAAGATCAGCCAAGCCGAATTGGGTCCGGTGGCAGGCCTGATCGGGGCTGCTGATTTGGCGAGGTTCAATCAACAGCAATAAACATTGACAGGACATTAGGTCTTATCTAGGCTCAGGTTGTTATTCAACACGAGAGCGAGGTTCCGGCATGGTCCTGCCAGAGAAGCCGCCGCAGACCCGTGGCTGGCCGCTAGCAGTCGTTTTGGGAACCTACGCGGTCGCCATGTGCGGTACCACCATGCCAACCGCGCTGTATCCAATGCTCCAGGATGAATACGGCCTGAGCACCGCCGCCTCGACCCAGCTTTTTGCGATATACGCGCTTGTGGTGCTCACGGTGCTGTGCATCTTCGGTTCCCTCTCTGACGCCATTGGCCGCAAGCCCGTCATGATTCTCGGGTTGCTCTCCTCGGCCGCCAGCGGGATGCTTTATGCCGTGGCCACCGACGCGCCCATGCTGTTCATTGCCCGGGCCCTGTCCGGGGTGTGCGCCGGCTTGGTCACCGGAACGGCCACAGCCTATTTGGCGGATCTGGTCTCCAACTCCGGACGCGGTGCCGCCATTTCCAGCCTGGCGAATATGGCGGGACTAGGCAGCGGTCCGGCCTTGGCGGCATTTCTGACTTTCTTCTTCCCGGCTACCCCCATGATCGCTTTCAGCGTGCACGCGGTGCTTTCGGGCCTGTGCATCGTGCTGCTGACCATGATCCCCGACAGTGTTGCGCACCGCCGGGGCGGGTGGAAACTCAGCCTTCCGCTGGTGCCGCGTTTGGCACGACGGGACTTCTGCGTGGGCGGACTGATGACCCTGGGTTTTGCGGTCATGGGCGGCTGTACAGCCATGACGTCCATCCTGGTGGTCCGTGCCTTTGGGATTACCGACCTGCGCCTGCTGGGGCTCATCGGTTCGCTGATTTTCGCCGCCACTGCCGTGGGACAGAAAGCGGGCGGGAAGCTGGTCAGCGAAAAAGTGCAGCTGGGCTATGCCGGGCTGGCGGTGGGCGCGGTGCTGATAGCTATTGCCCCGAGGTTGGGCGGGGGCCTGGCGGTCACGGTGTACCTGGTTGGCCTAGTGGTTGCTGGACTGAGCCATGGTGCGCTGTTCCCGGTGGGACTGGGCATCGTACTGCGGCGCATCGAGCTGCGGCATCGAGGCAGCGCCAGCTCCGCCTTCTGGGTACTGGGCTACGCCCTGACCGCACTTGGGGCGCTGGGGCTGGGCTGGGTAGGGCAGATCAGCGGCGAATCGATGGCAGTGACCTGCTTCGGCGCAATCATCGCACTGTGCGCAATCGGGTGCGCCAGGCTTCATCGCCGCTGGGACGATTCTGCAAACTCGCGAATCCCTGCCGGACCCTAGGCCTGCGTGCGGCGGGCATTGCTGGCAACACAGCCGAGCTCCAGTGGGCCCCGGTCTGCGTGTGGCAGAGAACACGTGGTTTGCCGGAATGAGGCGCAGCCGATCCTCGTTGGGCATTGATAGAGGAAAACCGTATCCGGCAATGGCCCGAACCAGTGGCCTCGGACAGATCTGAAAGGCAATCAATGACAGTTGCATCCCAGGAAATCCAGGCCGACACAGCAACGCTCAACGCCATTTTTGGCGAGGCACGCACCGCTAACGCGTTCACCGGAGAGGTTACCGAGGAGCAGGCCCAGGAAATCTACGAACTGGCCAAGTTCGGTCCAACCGCGTTCAATTCCCAGCCGCTGCGCGTCACCTACGTGCGGTCGGACGAAGCCCGCGCCACCCTGGTCGACGCGCTCTCCAACGGCAATAAAGCCAAGACCGCAGCAGCTCCGCTGGTAGCGATCCTCAGCTATGACACGGCATGGCACGAACAGTGGGACAACTTCCTGCCCGGCTACAACGCGCCCAAGGCCATGTACGATGCTGATGCGGACTTCACCGCATCCACCGGCAACAACAACGCACACCTGCAGGCAGGCTACTTCATGCTCGCCGCGCGCAGCTTGGGCTTCGCGGTAGGTCCAATGACCGGCGCGGACTTCTCCGCCATCGACGCATCGTTCTTCCCGGAAGGCGAGCAGAAGAGCTTCCTGGTCGTGAATATCGGCCAGCCAGCCGAGAGCGAGATCGGCTCGCCAAAAGCACGCTTCGACTACGAAGCAGTTGTCCGCACCGTCTAGGTGCATCGAGTACTTCGAAAACGGCATGCGCCAGAAGCCCGGAATTCACACGGTGAATTCCGGGCTTCTGCACGCCAGCGGGAGGATCCTAGGAGGTTGCGGCCAATGAAGCTTGCAGGGCTGCGTCGGCCTCAATGAGTACCTTGGCGGCGACTTCCAGGCCCTCAACGGCACCTAGCTCGGTGTCCTCGTGTTCGATGTTCACCATCATTTCCGGATCCACCTCGTGCAATGCGCGCAAGAACTCGGTCCAGAATGCGGCGCCATGTCCCTTGCCCAAAGCCACGAAGTCCCAGGCTGAATTCTTCGGCCACTCGTTCGCCCATTCATCCCCGCCGAGGTTGGTGCGTGGTTCGTCTTCGCCCAGTTTGCGGAAGCTGTTATCCAATACGCCCTGGATGGCCGCATTCGGATTGACGCGCACATCCTTGGCTGCTGCGTGGAAGACCCATGGGCCCAGGTCGCGGACAACGGCCACCGGATCCATCTGCTGCCAGAAGAGGTGCGAAGCATCCAGTTCAACTCCGATGTTGCTGGTACCGGCCCGCTTCAACAGCTCTCGAAAGCTTGCAGGGTTGAAGACCAGGTTCTGCGGGTGCAGCTCCAGAGCGACCTTGACTCCGTGTTCGACAGCCAGCTCATCGATTTCTTTCCAGAATTCCGCGGCAATCCCGAATTGATAGTCCAGCTGGTCCAGAGCTGCCGAATTCCAGGCATTGACTACCCAATTCGGGGTCGAAGCATTGGGGTCTCCAGCGGGCAGACCGGACATGGTGACCACGCGGGTCTGGCCTAGGCGCGCGGCCAGCTTGATGGAGCGGCGAATGTCCTCGGCGTGCTTCTGGCCGATTTCGCGATTGGGGTGCAACGGGTTGCCGTTGCAGTTCAGCCCATAGATTTCCACGCCGGTGCCTTCGAATTGGGCGAGGAAAGCATCGCGAGCGATGTCCGATTCCAGGATTTCATCGATGTTCGGCACGTGCACTGGGGGCAAGAAGCCACCGGTATTCAACTCGATGCCGGTCAGTCCCTGGGCGGCAATGACCTCCAGGGCTTCGGCCAGCGGGCGGTTGTGGAGGATTGCGTTGTAGACTCCGAGTTTCACAGTGAAACCTTCTTTCCGTCATTGGCAGCGGACTGCACGACCGCCTGGAGGACCTGCATATTGTGCACGCCCTCGTCGAATGTTGCGTTGATGGGAAGTGCATTGCCCAGGCCGCAGACCTCGTCGAGGAAGGCGCGCGCCTGGTAGCCGAAGGCATCATTCTGGCCGAAGCCGACACCTGGCGCATCCATGGGCAGTCCGCCACTGAGGTAGGCGTGTTCCGAGCCGAGATTCACCGTGCGGTAGCCATTGGTTGCCGAAGGCCCCTCGGTGAGCATGATTTCGATTTCCGCTGGACGCAGCTGGCTGAAGCGTGCGGCGCCCTTCTCGCAAAAGACCTCGAAGGTCAGCGTATTGGGGTGGCCGGCTGCCACGCGGGAAACTTCCAGGCTGCCTGCGGCCCCGGCTAACTGTACGTTGAACGCCGCGTAGTCGTCGTTTTCTACCGGCTCGGACGTGTCGCTCAGTTCCACGAGATCGTGGCCGGTGACGGCGCCGGCTGGCAGGAAGCGTTCGGTGATGCTGGTGCTCAGCTGGCCGCCGCTGACCGAAAGAATCTCGCCGGCCAGGAATTCGGCAACGTAGGCCAGGTGGCTTCCCACATCGGCCAGTGCGCCCGAGCCTGGCTGGCCCTTGAAGCGCCAGCTCATCGGGGCCTGCGGGTTGTGGCCGTAGTCGGTCCAGTAGCGTCCGGAGAAATGCAGCACCTTGCCCAGGGTGCCATCGGCGATCAGGTTCTGGATCGTGGCGATGCCCGGGGTGCGGCGGAAGGTGAAGCCAACGCGGGCCACGGAGTCGGCGTTGCGGGCCGCGGTGGCCATCGCTTCAGCTTCTTGAAGGGTGTCAGCCAGCGGCTTTTCGCACAAAACGTGCTTGCCGGCAGCCAGCAGGCCCTCGACGGCTTCACGGTGGAAACGGTTGGCAATAACTACCGAGACCACGTCGATATCTGGATCTGCGGCCACCTCTTGCCAGGAGCCGAGCGCCTTTTCGTAGCCGTAGCGCTTGGCGACCTTGGCCGCGAGCTCGGTGTTCACATCAGCCACGGCAACATAGCGAAGCGGCGGCAAGTCGGAGCTGTAGAGGGTGGGTGCTGTGCGGTACCCAGCGATGTGGGACAGCCCGGCCATGCCGGCGCCAATGACGGCAATGCCGATGGTTTTTGTCATGGAATTCTCCTGGATGAAAGCTGTTCATGGAATATTTTGGAGCGCTCCAAAAGAGTCTAGAACCTATTTCAGATCGCGGTCAAGGGGTCTGCAGGAGAAGGTTTGGAAGCGGAAGGAATCAGGGCCGGCGTGGTGCCGCGCAGGTGCCGCGCTCGATGAGCAGTGGCTCCATCAGCACGCGCTGGGCTTCGCGTTCGGGATTGGCGAGCCGGGAGAGCACCTGCTGGGCCACGTGCAATCCAAGCTCGTGGTTGCGGCTATCCACGGTTGTCAGGCGCAGCAGGTGGGTGCCGGATAGCGGCGAGTTGTCATAGCCGATGATTGACAAATCCCCAGGTGTCGACAGGCCGGCTTCCCGGGCGGCTGCCATGGCTCCCATGGCCATTGAGTCGTTGCCGGCCAAGATGGCCGTTGTTTCCGGGGCTTCGCCCAAAAGCTGCCGTGCGCACTGGTAGCCGGTGTCTTCGGTGGTCAGTTCGCTGACCGAAACGATGCGCTCTTCGAGTCCCGCGGCCTTCATTGCCTCCTGGTACCCGGCCAGGCGCAGCATCGAGGCTCCGCCGCCACCGGCGATGTGGCCAATATTCCGGTGGCCCAGCGAAACCAGGTACTCGATGGCTTGGCGTGCCCCGAGCCTGTCGTCACTGGAAGAAATGTCCGCGCCGCGAACCTGGGTGGCGCGATTGCCGGCCACAATGACCGGAACCTGCGCGGAAAAGCGCATGGCAGGAGTCGGTTCGGTGGCCAGTACCAAAGCCTCTACCCGGGTGCTGAGGAATCCATCGAGCGGGTCCGACCCGACGTGGGCGTTGAGCGCCCGGTCGGAAACTGCGATGCGCAATCCTGCGCTGGCCAGTCCTTCTTGGAGCCCGCGAAGAAGTTCCACGAACCAGACGTTGGTGTAGTCGTCGATGACCACGCCGACCGTCTGGCTCGTGCCGCCGGCAAGTGCTGTGGCGGCCTGGCTGGGACGGTAATCCAGTTCCTTGATGGCGGCCAGTACTGCCGCGCGACGTGCTTCCGAGACGCTGGGGGAGCCGCGCAGCACCAGGGACACCAGCGACTTGGAAACACCTGCGGCCTGGGCAACGTCGTAGATGGTCGCTCGACGGCGTTCTGCGGCCACAGTTCCTCCTGGGGTGTCGGTTGTTCTCGTTAAGAGCCTAGCGTTTTGCTCGAGCGCACGGCCGTGCGGGGGTGGATTCTGCTCGTCGAACTTCGCGGGCCACGCCATGAAGCCAAGACATGGCATGTGGAAATTTTTTTATTTTCAACGTCCGAAACAGATGGAATACCCCGGAATTCCGCGGATTTGTCCACACAATGTTACTCATGTTGTAAATATGTCAGTACAAACCTTTGACAGTGCCGAATTCATGGTGCAAAGTATTTCTTGTGGCACCGTTCACATCTTCGGCAGTTGGCCGATCCCTGAACTTCTGACTCGAAAGGACGTCGATCTGCGTGACTTACGACGTACTCACCCTCGGACGCATCAGCGTCGATGTGTATCCGAATGACATCGGCGTTTCCCTCGCGGATGTGAACACATTCAGCAAGTACCTCGGCGGCTCCGCCACCAACGTCGCCGTGGCGGCAGCCCGGCACGGCCGAGCAGCCGGTGTGATCACCAAAATCGGCGACGACGACTTCGGCACATTCCTGGAACGCGAATTGGACCGCTTCGGCGTGGACCGCACCCAGGTAGCCCGCGACGCCACGTTGCAGACGCCAGTCACCTTCTGCGCCATCATGCCGCCGGACGACTTCCCGCTGTACTTCTACGGACGCTTCCCGATGGCGCCGGACTGGAACATCGACAGCAGCGACATCGACCTCCAAGCCGTCAAGGACTCCAGGATCTTCTGGAGCACCGTCACCGGCTTGAGCCGCGAGCCTTCGCGCACCGCGCAATTGGCGGCCTATGCCGCCCGCCCAGCAGATTCCCTGGCCCAGGGGCAGTTCACCATTCTGGATTTGGACTACCGCCCGATGTTCTGGGACTCCGTGGAACAGGCCCGCGAACAGGTAGCGCGTGCCCTGCCATCGGCCACCGTGGCCATCGGCAACGACACCGAATGCTCGGTAGCCGTCGGCGAAGGCACCCCGGATGAGCAGGCCGACCGCCTGCTGGAGGCCGGAGTGCAGATTGCCGTGGTCAAGCTCGGCCCCGAAGGGGTCATGGCCAAAACCCGCACCGAGCGCGTGGTTTCCGCGCCGGTCCCGGTGCAGACCGCTAACGGACTGGGTGCCGGAGATTCCTTCGGCGGCGCCTTCTGCCACGGACTGCTCTCCGGCTGGCCGCTGGAACAGGTGCTTGACTACGCCAATGCCGCCGGAGCCATTGTGGCCTCGAAGGTTGCCTGCTCCGACGCCATGCCGGACCCGGAAGAAGTCAATGCCCTGCTGGCCGAGCGCGGCCGCACCGTCCCCGACTCCCAGAAAGACCTGGTCTAGAAATGAAACAGGCATCAGAGCTGCCAGTGGACCGGGAAGACCCGCGCCGCTACGAATCCATCACCCGCCAGCGGCTGGAAGACCCGGCCTCGGTGCAGCGCGCCGCTTCGCTGCGCCGGAAGCACGCCGGCCCGGTGCTGGGACGGCAGAACTTCATCATCGCCGCCGACCACCCGGCCCGCGGCGCCCTGTCCGTGGGCAAGCGCGCCACGGCCATGGCCGACCGCCGCCAGCTGCTGGACCGGCTGCAGATCGCCTTGCAGAACCCCGCCTGCGACGGGGTGCTGGCCTCGCCCGATATCCTCGATGACCTGCTGCTGCTGGGCGCGCTGGAAGGCAAGCTGGTCTTCGGATCGATGAACCGCGGCGGGCTCACCGGCTTGGTCAACGAGATCGACGACCGCTTTACCGGGCACAGCGCGGCCGCCCTGGCTGCCCTGGGCGCCGACGGCGGCAAGATGCTCACCCGGATCAGCTACGAGGATCCGGACACCGTGAAAACCCTGGCCGCTACCGCCGACGCCGTGTCGGATCTGGCCCGGCACCAGCTGGTGGCGATGGTCGAGCCGTTCATCTCCAAGCGGGCCGAGGGCAAGGTAGTCAACGACCTGCGCCCGGAGGCAGTGATCAAGTCCATGGGCATCGCCTCGGGACTGGGCGAAACCAGCGCCTACACCTGGCTGAAGATTCCCGTGGTCCAAGAGATGGAACGGGTCATGGCCGCGACCACCCTGCCCACGGTCCTGCTCGGCGGGGATCCATCGGGCAGTCCCGACGAGGTCTTCGCCTCGTGGCAGGCGGCGCTGGCCCTGCCTTCGGTGCAGGGGCTGACCGTAGGCCGGACCCTGCTGTATCCCGAGGACGGGGATGTGGCCGCCGCCGTGGCAACCGCCGCATCGCTACTGGACACCACCGCAACCGTACGCAGCTGAGAAGGACGAAGCTCGATGACTACACGCACAATGACCGTTGCCCAGGCGGTCGTGGAATTCCTGGGCCGCCAGTACACGGTGGATTCCATCGGCGGCACGCACTACCGCGAACGGCTGATTCCGGGCATGTTCGGGATTTTCGGCCACGGGAATGTTGCCGGGGTGGGCCAGGCGCTGAAGCAGTGGCAGGCCAAGGACCCGAGCCTCATGCCGTACTACCAGGGCCGCAATGAGCAGGCCCAGTCGCACCAGGCCGTCGCCTACGCGCGGCACACCCGCCGGCGCGCCACCTACGCGGTCTCCACCTCCATCGGCCCCGGGTCCTCCAACTTGCTCACCGGTGCGGCGCTGGCCACCGCCAACCGCCTGCCGGTGCTGCTGCTGCCTTCGGACACCTTCGCCACCCGCGCCGCGGACCCGGTGCTCCAGCAGCTGGAAATGCCGCACGGCTACGACATCACCGTCAACGACGCCTTCCGCCCGCTGTCCAAGTACTTCGACCGGGTCACGCGACCCGAACAGCTGGCCAGTGCCTTGCACCACGGGTTGCGGGTGCTCACCGACCCCGCCGAAACCGGAGCGGTGACCATCTCCTTGCCGCAGGACGTGCAGGCCGAGGCCTTCGACTTCCCGGAAGAGCTCTTTGCCGAGCGCGAGTGGAAGATCCGCCGCCCGGCACCGGAATCCGAGGACATCGCGGCCGCCGCGGCGATGATCCGCAAAGCCAAGCGCCCATTGATCGTCGCAGGCGGCGGCGTGCTGTATGCCTACGCCACCGAGGAGCTGGCCGCCTTCTGCGAAGCCACCGGCATTCCCGTGGGCAATACCCAGGCCGGGGTGGGCGTGCTGCCGTGGGATTCCAAGTACTCCCTGGGCGCCATTGGCTCCACGGGCACCACCGCGGCCAATGCGCTGGCCGAGCAGGCGGATCTGGTCATCGGCATCGGCACCCGCTATGAGGACTTCACCACCGCCAGCCGCACCGCATTCCAGAACCCGGACGTGAAGTTCGTGAACATCAACGTCGCCGCGATGGACGCCTACAAGCACGGCACCGTGCTGCCGGTGGTCGCCGATGCCCGCAAAGCGCTGATCGCGCTGCGCGAGGCGCTGACCGGATACCGGGTCGAGGGGGCCCTGGAAGTCCAGGCCGCCACCGAGAAGCAGCGCTGGGACGCGACCGTTGATGCGGCCTTCGCCGAGCGGCTGAGCCCGCTGGTCAGCCAGAACGCCATCATCGGAGCGGTGAACCAGGCCATGGATCCGCGCGATGTGGTGGTCTGCGCCGCCGGCTCGCTGCCCGGGGACCTGCACAAGATGTGGCGGGTCTCCGACCCGTTCGGCTACCACGTGGAATACGGCTTCTCCTGCATGGGATACGAGATCGCCGGCGGGCTGGGCATCAAGCGCGCCGCCCTTGCTGAAACCGCGCGAGGCTCCGAAGAGTCCCGCGACGTCGTGGTGATGGTGGGTGACGGCTCCTACCTGATGATGCACACTGAGCTGGTCACCGCCGTGGCCGAAGGCCTGAAGCTGATCACCGTGCTGATACAGAACCATGGCTACGCCTCCATCGGAGCCCTGTCCGAATCACTGGGCTCCCAGCGTTTCGGCACCAAGTACCGCACGCTCGATGCCCAGCGCCACAGCTTCGATGATGGTGCGACCTTGCCAGTGGACCTGGCTGCCAACGCCGAGTCGCTGGGCGTGAAGGTCATCCGGATCGAGCCCGGGCCCCAAGCCATCGATGAGCTCTCGGCGGCCATCGCCCAGGCCAAGGCCGCGCCCGAGGGTTCGGGACCGATCCTGATCCACATCGAATCCGACCTCTACGCCGATGCTCCCTCCAGCGAGTCCTGGTGGGATGTGCCGGTCAGCGAGGTCGCCGAGCTGGACTCCACCACCCAGGCCCGCAAGACCTACGCCGAGCACAAATCCCGCCAGAAGCCCCTGCTGGGCTAGGCGCACCGCACCAGACCAACTCGAATACCGAAAGACGTGAACCCATGACTGCTACCGCTACCGAAGTCACCGAAATCCTGCACTACATCAACGGCAAGCCCAGCGCCGGCACCGGCACCGCCACCCAGCCGGTCTACAACCCGGCAACCGGAGAAATCACCGGCCAGCTGCACCTGGCCAGCGGCGAGGACCTGCAGCAGGCTGTGGCCGTGGCCAAGGCCGCCTCCGAAACCTGGGGCGAAGTATCGATCGCCAAACGCAGCAAGATCCTCTTCCGCTTCCAGCAGCTGCTCACCGAGCACACCGGCGAGCTGGCCCGCATCGTCACCTCCGAGCACGGCAAGGTCCTCTCCGACGCCGCCGGCGAGATCAGCCGCGGCATCGAAGTGGTGGAGTATGCCTGCGGCATCTCCCAGTCGCTGAAGGGCGAATACTCCGACCAGGTCTCCACCGGCATCGACGTGTTCTCCTTCCGCCAGCCGCTGGGCGTGGTCGCCGGCATCACCCCGTTCAACTTCCCGGTGATGGTGCCGCTGTGGATGGCCCCGGTGGCCATTGCCACCGGCAACGCCTTCATCCTCAAGCCTTCCGAGCGCGACCCTTCGGCCGCCTTGCTGATCGCCGAGCTGTTCAAGGAAGCCGGCCTGCCCGACGGCGTTTTCCAGGTGCTGCACGGCGGCAAGGAAACCGTGGACGGGCTGCTCACCCACCCGGATGTGGATGGCATCTCCTTTGTCGGTTCCACTCCGATCGCCAAGTACGTGCACGAAACCGCCACCAAGCACGGCAAACGCGTGCAGGCCCTGGGCGGAGCGAAGAACCACGCGGTGATCATGCCCGATGCCGATATGGACTTGGCCGCCGACCACATCAACGCCGCCGCTTTCGGCTCCGCGGGCCAGCGCTGCATGGCCATCTCCGTGGCCGTCGCCGTGGGCGATGCCGCCGATGGCCTGGTGGACAAGCTCGCCGAGCATGCCCGCAACGTCAACGTCTCGAACGGCTTCGATGAGACGGCGGATATGGGACCGGTGATCACCCCGGCCTCGAAGTCCCGCCTGCAGAAGATCGTTGGCGAGGCGCAGGAAGCTGGCGCCGCGCTGGTCATCGACGGACGCGACCTGGTGGTCAAGGACCACGAGAACGGGTTCTTTGTCGGCCCGACCATCATCGACAAGGTCAGCCGCGAGATGAGCGCCTACACCGAGGAGATCTTCGGCCCGGTACTGGTGGTGCTGCGCGTAGACAGCCTGGAAGAAGCCATCGAAGTGGTCAACGCGAACCCCTACGGCAACGGCACGGCCATCTTCACCTCCTCTGGCGCCCACGCCCGCACCTACACCCGCCGCATCCAGGTAGGCATGGTCGGGGTCAACGTGCCGCTGCCGGTGCCGGTTGCCTGGCACTCCTTCGGAGGCTGGAAGGACTCGCTGTTCGGCGAGCACCACATCTACGGCCCGGACGGCGTGCGCTTCTACACCCGGGGCAAGGCCATCACGCAGCGCTGGCCGGAGCCGGCCCAGGGCACGGCCGCCACCTTCAACTTCCCCTCCAACTAGGCACCTTGAACAGAAGATAAGGTACGCACCATGGCACAGAACATCACCATCGGGACTGCCCCCGACTCCTGGGGAGTCTGGTTTGCCGATGATCCCCAGCAGACACCCTGGCAGCGCTTCCTCGACGAAGTGGCTGAAGCCGGCTACAAGACCATCGAACTGGGTCCCTACGGGTACCTGCCCACCGACCCCGCGCAGCTGGCCGACGAGCTGGCCGCCCGCGACCTGAACGTCTGCGCCGGCACCGTCTTCACCGCCTTCCACCGCGGCATCGACGGCAGCGCCAGCGCCTGGGAAGAAGCCTGGGAGCCAGCCCGCAAGGTGGCCGAGCTGACCGCCGCCATGGGAGGCGAGCATATTGTGGTGATCCCTGCCATGTGGCGCGACGACGTCACCGGCCAGGCCATCGAATCGGGCACCCTGGACGGTTCGGCCTGGGATTCGCTGGCCAAGGGCCATGACCGGCTGGGAAGGATCCTGCAGGAGGAATTCGGCCTCAAGCAGCAGTTCCATTCCCATGCCGACTCCCATGTCTGCGGCCAGGGCGACATCGAGAAGTTCCTTGAGCTCACCGACCCGCAATTCACCACCCTGTGCCTGGATACCGGACATGCCGAATACGGTGGAGCTTCCAGCGTGGATTTGATCCGCCGCTTCCCGGAACGCATCGGGTACCTGCACCTGAAGCAGATCAACCCGGACATCCTGGCCACGGTCCGCGAACAGGACATGACCTGGGCCGCGGCCAACTTGGCCGGGGTGATGTGCGAACCGCCTTCCGGGTTGCCTGACCTCAACGAGGTCTTGAAGGAAGTGGAGAAGCTGGGCCGTCCGATTTTCGGAATTGTCGAACAGGACATGTACCCGGTGGCCGACTTCTCGGTGCCGCTGCCCATCGCCACCCGCACCCGCGACTACCTGCTCAGCTGCGGCTCGCGCAGCCGCGTCTAAGAAATCCCCACCTAGCCAAGAATTCTTGAAAGGACATATCGTGCCAGATAACCTGCGCGTCGCCGTCGTTGGAGCCGGGCGCATGGGCGCCGACCACATACAGCGGATCCACCACCGTATTTCCGGAGCCGAAGTCGCGGCCGTTGTCGATATCGACACCGACCGGGTCGCTGCGGCCATCGACGGGATCCCGGGTGCCAAGGGCTACGCCGACCTGTCCGCGGCGCTCGCCGGCGGCGAGGTCAACGCGGTACTGCTGGCGACCCCCGGCTTCCTGCACCACGATGCATTGCTGGCGGTGCTCGAGGCAGATATTCCGGTGCTGTGCGAAAAGCCGCTGACCCCCGATGCCGCTTCCTCCTGGGAGATCGTCGAGGCCGAGGCCAAGCTGGGCCGCAAGCGCATCCAAGTGGGCTTCATGCGGCGCTTCGACGCCGAGTACCGGCAGCTGCGCCAGCTGATCGAGGACGAGAGCCTGGGTGAATTGCTGGTGCTGCACCACCAGCACCGCAACCCCTCCACCCCGGAGGGCTTCACCAATGAGATGCTGATCAACGACTCGGTGGTCCACGAATTCGACGCCATCCGCTACTTCACCGGTGACGAGATCACCTCGGTGCAGGTGCGCTTGGGCAAGGCCACCCGCAATGCTCCCAACGGCCAGCACGACCCCCAGCACGTGCTGCTGGAAACCTCGACCGGAGTGCTCGCCGACGTGGAGATCTACGTCAACGCGAAGTTCGGCTACGAGGTGGCGACCCAGGCTTCCTTCGAGGAGGGCATCGTGTCCATCGGCAATGACGCTGGACCGTATGTGCGTACCGCCGGGCAGTGGGGCGGCAAGGTCACCCCGGGCTTCGAGGAGCGTTTCGGCGCCGCCTACGATACCGAAATCCAGTCATGGGTGGACGCCGCGCTGCGAGGCGAATTGGGCGGGCCCAGCGCCTGGGACGGCTACGCCACCGCGGCCTGCTGCGAGGCGGGAGTCGAAGCCCAGCGCACCGGCGAAAAGGTGGCAGTCAAGCTGAACAGCAAGCCGGATCTCTACAGCTAAGGGCATCATGAAATACGCACTGGACCCGACCCCGTTCCATTCCACCCATTCGCTGCTCCAGTTCCCGGAACTGGCAGCGGAGCTGGGCTATGACAGCATCCAGCTGACACCGCATGCGGACATGATTCCGTTCTTCACCCACCCCAAGGCCGACGATGACCTGGTCGCGCAGCTCGCGGCCCGTTGCCGGGCTTCCGGGGTGGAGATCGCTTCGGTGCTGCCGGTACTGCGCTGGGCCTCGCCCGGTGAGAATTTGCGCCAGGCCGCGGTGCGCTACTGGAAGCGCGCCATCCAGATTGCCGTGGATCTCGGCGTGAACCAGATGAACACTGAATTCTCCGGGCGGCCGGAACGCGCCGAGGAGTCCGAGGCGGCGTTCTACCGCTCCATGGAAGAGCTCGTGCCAATCATTGAGCGCGAGGGCATCAATGTGGCCATTGACCCGCATCCGGATGATTTTGTCGAAGAAGGCCTGGCCGCTTGGCGGGTGATCCGCGGGGTGAACTCGCCGAATCTGTCCTTCGTCTACGTTGCTTCGCATTCCTTCCACATGAAGGACAAGCCGCTGGATATCATGCAGGCAGTGGGAGAGCGGCTGCGCGTGGTGCACGTGGCGGACACCATGAACCATCATGCCTCGCACGGGTTGCGCTACATCACCAACCCGCCGGGCAATGCGGTGCGCGTGCACCAGCATCTGAAGCTTGGCGATGGCGACGTGAACTGGGACGAATTCTTCTCCGGCCTCGTGGCCAACGGATTTGCCGACCGCCAGGACAGCGTGATGGTCTCCTGCGTTTTTGCCGAGAACGAGAACGCCGTAGCAGTCGCCAAGTACCAGTTGGAGCAGATGCGCAGCCGCGTTGACGCTGCCCGTGCCGTGCGCGCCTAGCCAAACCGGCTTCCCGAGCCGAATTGCAACATGACGAAAGCCGAATCCGCAAGGGTTCGGCTTTCGTCGTCCTGCCAGGGGCCATCCTGCGCAGAAGGCGGATCCAGCAAGAGCCGCAAAATGCCGTGATGATCTGTGGGCATGGTCCCGGGAAGTGGCGGACCGGGAGGCTGCGGCAGTCCAAAAAGCAGTATCCGCCAGGACAAAATGTCCAAGAATGCTTGCCCAGAAAACACTGATGACGTATTGTCCTTACATAAGGGCTGTGAAGCCCATCACTTTCAATTATCGACGGGGCCGGAATAATGCTCAATGGCCCCCGCCGCACCGAGTGGAGGAAGCCGGATCGCAGTTGATCCGATGGATGGCCGCAGGCCAGCCACGCTTCCACCCGGGCAATCCAAAGGAGTCCCCATGTCCAGTGCGCAGAGTGCTTCTGCAGAGTCGAGTCTGCCGCCCCTTAGTCCGGGCCCCCATGCAAAACGTCTCGGTTTAATCTCCATCGTTGCCTGTTTCGGCGGCCTGCTTTTCGGCTATGACACAGGTGTTGCCAACGGTGCTGAAGGCCCGATGGCCGCCGAGCTGGGCCTGAATCTCCTGCAGATTGGCGTGGTGATCAGCTCGCTGGTCTTCGCCGCCGCAATTGGCGCACTGGTCGGTGGGCAGATCGCTGACGTGTGGGGCCGGCGGAAAACCATCATCATGCTGGCAGTCCTCTTCTTCGCGGGAAGCCTGCTGGTTGTCTTTTCGCCTGCTGGACCGGAACTGGGAACGTTCTCGCCCTTTGGCTACAGCGTGCTGATTGCCGGACGCATCATGCTCGGATTGGCCGTCGGCGGCGCATCTACGGTCGTACCGGTATACCTGGCTGAACTGGCACCGTATGAAATTCGCGGCTCGATCACCGGCCGCAATGAGTTGGCCATCGTCTCGGGCCAGCTGGCCGCCTTCGTCATGAACGCGATCATTGGAACCGTTCTGGGCGGGACCGTGGATGGCATCTGGCGTATCATGTTCGCGATTTGCGCCTTGCCGGCATTGGCGTTGTTCTTCGGCATGCTGCGCATGCCTGAATCCCCTCGCTGGCTCGTGGAAAAGCGCCGCTATGCCGAGGCGTTGCGGGTGCTCAAGACCGTGCGCTCGCCTGAACGCGCACTGGCCGAAGTCCACGAGATCGAGATTGTCGCCGACGAGGAAAAGCTGGCTAACAAGCCGGTGGGCATCAAAGCGGTGCTGAAGAACAAATGGCTGATGCGCATCATCGCCATCGGCATCGGCGTTTCCATGACTCAGCAGCTCACGGGCATCAACTCGATCATGTACTACGGCACGCGCGTGCTGGAAGAATCCGGGATGTCAGAGCAGCAGGCAGTACTGGCGAATATCGCCTTTGGCGTGGTTGCTGTCATTGGCGGAATTATCGCCCTGCGCAACATGGACCGCATGGACCGCCGCAAGACGTTCCTGATTGGCCTGTCGCTGACCACCACCTGCCACCTGCTGGTGGCTATCGCGGGCATGCTGCTGCCAGTTGGCAGCCCGATCCGGCCAGTGGTGATCCTGATCCTGGTGGTTGCCTTCGTGATGTCCATGCAGACATTCCTGAACGTGGCCGTCTGGGTATGGCTGGCTGAAATCTTCCCGCTGCATATGCGCGGACTGGGCATTGGCATCTCGGTGTTCTTCGGCTGGACGACCAACGGCGTGCTGGCGCTGTTCTTCCCATCGCTGGTCTCCGGGATCGGGATTACCGGGTCCTTCTTCATCTTCGCTGGCATCGGTGTGCTGGCACTGTTCTTCGTAGCCACGCAGGTGCCTGAAACCCGTGGACGCTCGCTGGAAGCGCTGGAAGAGGATGTTTCCACCGGAGCGATCTACCACGTCAAGCCTGTGGTCAACGCCTGAATCCCGGCGCATCGCTGAGCTGGCAAGCCCAGCCCCCGCCGCATGGCAAGGGGCTGGGCTCGCCGCTATGCCCGGGGCCTTGCCGTGCTGCCTCGCACTACCAGCTGCGGGGCATGGGTGCTGGAAGCGCCCGGGGCGTTCAGGGCCGCGTGCATGGCGGCTTGGGCCAGTGCCGCGACATCTTGCCGAACGCTGGTCAGATCGGCGTGCGCCAGCCTGGCGAATTCACTGTCGTCATAGCCGACCAGGCAGATCTGTTCGGGAACATGCAGGCCGGCAAGGTCGATTGCTTGGCGGGCGCCGAGTGCCGCACGGTCATTGAAGGCCAGTACCGCTGTGGCGCGTTCGGCTGGGGGAGTTGCTGCCAGGTATTCGCGCAGGACCGTGAAAGCGGTGGCGTCATCGGGGCCAGCTGGGAGCACTTGGCCGTGCGCGTTGGCGCGGGCGGCGGAGTCGGCAAAGGCATCGCGCCGCTGTTGTGCCGCGATGGCAGATCCGCCATCCAGATGCAGCAGCCGGGTGTGGCCGAGCTGGGCCACATGGCGGACGGCTTGTTCAACGCCGGCAGCCTCGTTGGTAATGACGGATGGGATGCCGTCAATCGTGCGCAGCAGGCTGATTATGGGAAGCTGCTTGGAGGCGTGGACCAGTTGAGCCGGCGGAAGTTCCGGGAACAGGCCGATCACCGCTTCGACTCCCGCATCGATCAGCGTATTGAGCACTCGGCGTTCATCGCGGTGCTTGCCGGTAGCGCCCAGGATGATCTCGAAGCCGTTCTGGTCTGCCTGCTCGTACAGGGCATCGGCCAATTCCGCATGCAACGGTTCTCCCAGCGCCAGGGCCAGACCGATGGTCCGGCTGCGGCTGCTGCGCAGCGACCGCGCGCGCGAATCCGGGCGGTAACCCAACTCCGCGGCCGCCTGCTTGACTCGGGACCGGGATTCTTCGCTGGCACCCTCGGCACCGCGCATGACAATCGAGGCCAGCGCTACCGAGACCCCAGAGGCGCGGGCGACGTCGGCCAGTGTGGGGCGTTTTGCAGGGGGTGTCGGCATGGGCGGAACTTTCTTCTAGAACGTTATAGACAGTTGCTATCCAGTGTGCCATGATTTTCCTGAACACTAAATCTAGAACGTTCTAGGAGAGACTTCATGGCTTACCAGACCCTGCCAGAAACTTCAGTAAAGCCGCTGCGCCTGGCCGTTATCGGTACCGGGTGGATCGGAGCATTCCACGCCCGCACCGTGGCGCAGCATCTGCCGGATGCGCTATTGCATGTCATAGCGGACCCGGCGCCGGGCCGGGCCGCTGAACTGGCCGCTGAGCTTGGTTGCCCGAACTACACCGAAGACATCGCCGACGTGCTTGCCGACGACAGCGTGGACGCCGTGGTTATCGGGGCGCCTTCGAGCTTCCATGCCGGCTTGATCGCCCAAGCCGCCGCAGCCGGAAAGCACATCTTCTGCGAAAAGCCGGCAGCGCACGCGTTGTCGGACTTGGACGCCGCGCTTGACGCCGTGGAGGCTTCCGGGGTGCTGCTGCAGATCGGTTTCAACCGGCGCTTCTCCCGGGACTTCGCCGTTGTGGCGGAACAGGTGCATTCCGGAGTTATTGGCACCCCGCAACTGCTGCGCTCGCTGACCCGGGATCCAGAAGTGGCCGGCGGGCTGCCCAACGCGGCAAAGATCCGTTCCCACGTCATTTTCACTGAAACCCTGATCCACGATTTTGACACCCTGAACTGGTTGAACCCGGGAGCCGAAGCAGTGGAAGTCCACGTCATGTCCGATGCGCTGGTGGCCCCTGAGCACCGGGGCTCCGGTTTGCTGGATACCGCCGTGGTGAGCCTGCGCTACTCCAATGGGGCAATCGCCGTGGCCGAGGCGAACTTCTCGGCCAGCTACGGCTATGACGTGCGCGGAGAAGTCTTCGGTTCAAAGGGCATGGTGCAGGCAGGCAATCCGGTGCAGCTGGCCGCGGCCAGCTTCGACAGCCAGGGAGCGCATGCGCCAACCGAACGGTTGAACATCGAGCTATTCGCCCAGGCCTACCGCGAGCAGCTCTCGGTCTTCGCCCGCAAGATCCGGGGCTTGCGCGAGGATACGGCTGATGCGGCCCTGGCGGTCCCCACCGGCGCCGACGCCCGCGCAGCCCTGCGCATCGCACTGGCGGCCTTGGAATCCGCAGAATCCGGGCTGCCGGTCAAGTTGGAATCCGCCACCCGCCTTGCGGTGAACCCATGAACGGGCAACTGGCGGTCTGTGCCGAAATGGTCTTCCTGGACCTTCCGCTGATCGACCGGGTGAAGCGCCTGGACGAGGCCGGCTTTGAAATAGAACTCTGGGATATCCGGGGCAAGGACCTGCCGGCGTTGGCGGCCACCGGCGCCCGTTTCGGCTCCATGACAGGCTACAGCGCTGGCAGCCTCTGCGATCCGGACAGCGCGGGCGAAGTTGTTCGCACCGCCAAGGAATTGATCCCGGCAGCCCAGCAGCTGGGCATCCACCGGCTAGTTGTGCATCCGGCCCAGCTCGTTGACGGGCAGGCGGCCAGCCCGCAATTCCGGGCTACCGGAGAGATGTGGCTCACCGCAGCGCGAACGCTGGAAGCACTGGGCCGCATCGGCGAAGAGCACCAGGTCACCTTCATGCTGGAGAACCTGAACACGATCCTGGATCACCCTGGAATCCCGCTGGGACGCGCCAAGGACACGATGTCCCTGGTCAAGGCCGTCGGGCACCCGAACGTGAAGATGATGCTGGACCTGTACCACGCCCAAATTGGCGAGGGGAACCTCATCGAACTGGTGCGCTCGGCGCTTCCGCACATTGGGGAAATCCAGGTCGCAGACGTACCCGGACGGTGCGAGCCGGGCACCGGGGAGATCAACTATCTGGCCGTCGCCCGTGTGCTGGCCGAGCTGGGTTATTCTGGCCCGATCGGCATGGAGGCCTACGCCAGCGCAGATTCCGAAGGAGCCATCGCGGCCTTTGCCCAGGCGTTTTCACCGCTGTCCAAGCCCGTGGCGCGCTAGCATCATGCACCGAGCATCGGAATGAGAGTCTAAAGCCCAGTGGCGGCAGCAGGAAAACCTGCTGCCGCCACTTGGCGTGCGTTCCGAGAAGCTACGCGCCAGCGCCGAAAGGCAAGCGCGAATCCATGCTCTGCGAATCCCAAGTCTGGCGGATCCAGCCGTGGTGGGGATCATCGCTGATCAGCCAATCGCGCACCCGCCCCGGGCCGGCCATGACGTTCAGGTAGTAGAGGTCGTATCCCGGCCCGGCCATGGCCGGACCATGCCAGCCGTAGGGGACCAGGACAACGTCCCCGGTGCGGACCTCGGCATTTACATCGATGGGGCGTTCATCCGAAGCATAAACGCGCGCGTAGCCGATGGGATCGCTTGCCGCCTCGGCGGGCATGCCCTGGGCTAGCTGCGTCTCGAAGTAGTAGATTTCCTCGAGGCTGGTTTCGCCTTCCTTCTCCTGATCATGCTTATGCGGAGGGTAGGAAGACCAGTTGCCCGCCGGAGTGATGACTTCGCAGACGATGAATCGGTCCGCTTCCAGGGCGGCCGGGGTGCCGAAGTTGTGGACCTGGCGGGAGCAGTTTCCTGCGCCGCGCAGCTCCACAGGGGTCTCTTCTGCCCTGATCAGCCGGGTCGGGTAGGACTGCTTGGCCGGGGCCAGTGCGACGGCGACCCGGCCCCCTTTGGCGGAGCTGATGGACAGCGCCGTGTTGATGCCGGTGTAGAGGACATCAGCAGGTCCAGCAAAGACTGATTCGCGACCCTTGAGAACATGTTCGGTTCCTGCCATGGCGACAGTGAATGATTCGCCGCTGAGCGGGACCACGATCCGTTCTTCGCTGCAGGCCTCCAGTTCAACTGTTTGGCCAGGGGCCAGCTCAGCTACCTTGAGTCCGGTGTGTGCCCAGCCGTCTATGGAAACGGCTGAGTCATGGGCACCGAGCGAGATGCTCCATTCTCCGTTAGCGGCCGAACCTGCAGGGTAAATCCAATCGGTCATCAGTCGATCCTTTCGACGGCGGGGGACAGGTGCCTAGCGTTGTACCAAGGTCATTTCAAAACTGTAGGCGTCTGCTCGATAAACATGGGAGCCGGTTTCCACGTTGCGCCCAGTGTCATCCACCGCGGTGCGCTGCATGGTCACCAGGGCCGAACCGGCCGCTGTGTCCAAGGTCTTGGCCTGGGCTTCATCTGCGGTCGTGGCCCCGATGCGCTGCTGGGCCAGGCGGAAGTTCACCCCTGCTTCGCGCAGGAGCTCGTAGAGGCCATGGGCCTGCAAGGACTTTTCGTCCAGCTCGACAATGTCGTCGCGAACCCAGTTCTCCATGAGGGCCAGCGGGCTGCCTCCGGCAGAACGCAGCCGGGTGAAGTGGTAGACAGAGACGTCCTTGGGCAGCGAAAGAAGATCCTGGATCTCCGGCGGAGCGGGAATGTGCTCGAAGCTGAGCAGGGTGGTAGAAGGCTTCTTCCCGGCGCGCTCAAGGTCGTCATTCAGGCTGGACAGCTCAAGATGCCGGCGGATCTGGCTGGAAACAACCTGCGTTCCCACACCGCGCTTGCGCACCAGCAGGCCGGACTGGACTAGGTCATCCATGGCCTTGCGAATGGTGGGCCGCGAAAGCCGCAGCCGCTGGGCCAGCTCGATTTCATTTTCCAGTCGAGTGCCCGAGGCCAGCGAACCGTCGCGGATCGCGCCTTCGATGCCTTGCGCTACCTGGTGGTAGAGGGGAATTGGCGAAGATCGGTCGATCTTGATGCTCAGTGGTGTGCTCACAGCTGCTCCTTGCCGGCGACTTTGTCATGATATGTCGCTTTGACAGGACAAACTATATATGAAAGTTCACGATTTGGGCATCCTTTGGCTGGAAATCCAATCATTCCAAAGCATTCTCCACGCAAGTTGGTGATCCCAGCGGGGTTGCCAACCGCGGGGTTCGAGTCAGACATGAGGTCCGACAAGGGGAATTGGACAACAGGTTGGATTGTCCAATTGTCCAGATAAAAAATTCGGCAGATTCCATTGCCCGAGGATTCCAGTGGCACATATGGTTTTTTGGAACGGTCCAAGACTTGAGGTGAGCCGCGGCGGCCACAGGGAATCAAGGCGTTAAACGCCGCAGACAGGAGAACATCATGAATGAACAGCGCAGCATCGGCGTGGGGCTGATCTCGGTGGGATGGATGGGCAAGCTGCACGCTCGCGCCTACAGTTCGGTGCCCTATGCTTATCCAGAGCTGGGCATCAAGCCAAGACTGGTCATAGCCGCGGACACCGAGCAGTCGCGAGTCGACTTCGCGATCTCAACACTGGGCTTCGAGCGCGGAACACTGGACTACCACCAGGTGCTAGCCGATCCCGAGGTGGATGTCGTCTCGATTTGCGCTCCGAACTTCCTGCACGCCGACATGGCGATCGCCGCAGCGGAGGCCGGCAAGCACTTCTGGATCGAAAAGCCCGCCGGCCGAAGCCTGGCCGAAACGCAGGCTATCGAGCAAGCCGCCATCCGCAATGGCGTGGTCACCTCGGTCGGGTTCAACTACCGGCATGCGCCAGCTATCGCACGCGCCCGCCAGCTGGTGCAAGAAGGCCGGCTGGGATCCATCGCGAATGTCCGCGCCAGCTTCCTTGCCGGATATGCGGCAGACCCCCGGGCCGCTCTGTCGTGGCGCTTCAACCGGGAGCTGGCCGGCAGCGGGGTGCTTGCTGACCTGTTCAGCCATGCAGCTGATCTATGCAGCCATGTTGTCGGCCACATCCAGGGCATTTCCGCATCCACCAATGTCATGATCCCGTCCCGGCCGAAACTATCCATGGGCCAGGGCACGCATTTCGACCTGATCGAAGGCGGTGAGCAAGGTGAGGTCGAGAATGAGGACTACGCCGCAGCGTTGGTGCGTTTCAGCCCAGAAGGCGTGGCGGACCGCGCGATCGGAACTATCGAGGCATCCCGGGTGGCTGTGGGACCGCAGTGCGGTTACCGACTGGAAATCTACGGCATGGAAGGTTCGGTCAAGTGGGATTTTGAACGCATGAATGAACTGGAAGTCGTGCTCGGTCGAGACAATGAAGAGCAGGGATTCACGACGGTGATCGGCTCGCCAAAGCATGGCGAATACTCCCGGTTCCAGCCAGGCCCAGGGAACGCGATGGGCTTTGACGACCTCAAGACCATCGAGGCCAAGAAGTTCCTGCTGGCTGTCGCCGGTGGCGAGAAAACGAACTCCACCATCGCCGATGCGGTGGCGGCAGCCGCAGTGGTCGAAGCGGCCGAAGCATCTGCCGCAAGCGGCACGTGGCAGGCGCTGGATGAGCCGGTGCGCGCTGCGAGTGTGCAATACTGACCGCCATGCCTAACTCGTCGCGCCGCCGCCCCACGATCCGGGACGTCGCCAAGCATGCCGGGGTCTCAAAATCCTTGGTCTCCCTGGTGCTCTCGGATCCTAGCAAGGTCAGTTCGATGCGGCGTTCGCTGGTCGAGGACTCCATCCGCGAGTTGGGCTATCAGCCCAACCTGGCAGCGCGCTCGCTTTCGGCCGAGAACCGGCATGCCATTGGCGTCGTCCTGGGGGAACTGCATAATCCCTGGGTTCTGAGCGTCGCGGAAGTGGTTCGCGAACAGTTGCAAGCAGCAGGGCTTGACGTGCTGTTCAGTGCGGCCGCGATCCACGACGGGCAGGGCGTTGGGCCCGCGGAACTGCAGACCTTGCGCGATTTGCGGGTCAGCGGAATTCTCGTCGTCGGATCAGCCGATGACGCCGTCAGCTTCGAAGCCGCCTTGGGTGAGACTCCCGCTGTATTTGTTGGCGGCGGGCGCCAGGCCCAATCAGGCACTGGCGCGGTTTCGGTTAATGATGAGCAGGGCTTCGGTTTGGTGATTGACCACTTGGTCGATTGCGGAAATGCGCGGATTACCCATATAGCCGGTGGCGCTGGTCCGGTTTCTGCGACGCGCGAAGCTGCCTATCATCGGGCGATGCTGCGCCATGGCTTGCGCCAGCATGTACAGGTGGTGGAAGCCGGGCCAACGATTCAGGCCGGGCATGAAGCCGTAGCGCGGTTGCTGGCCTCGGGGGCACGGCCTGAATCGCTGGCTTGTTTCAATGATCTTTCCGCCATTGGGGCGCTGCAGGCTCTGGATGAGGCTGGCGTGTCTGCGGCGGTGACTGGCTACGACAATATTTCCCTATCGTCGCTGGGAAGAATTTCGCTGACCAGCATCGGCTCGGATTCGGAAGATCTCGGTCGCAGCAGCGTGCGGCTGCTGCTCCAATTGATGCGGAATCCGGAAGGAAAATTTGCACGTCAGTTGATGATTCCACCGCGGCTTATCGTGCGCTCCTCGTCGCCGCTGCACCGTTGAACCCTGTGAAAGCGGCGTTTCGCCGTGCTTGTCGAGGTCGGCAAATTACTCGTCTTCACATCCTTATGTCTTAACAAAGTCTTGACGGATCGCTTTTCGTCACGCACACTTTAGGCATCTTGTGATTCAAGTCACGGAACATCTTGTTAAGGCGGCCCGCCCCAGGGGACAATCGGGGTGCGCCGGGGATTCCTGAAGGGGAAACGAATATGGGAAAGCCAATTTGGCGCAAACTCGCAATCACGCTCGCCATCATTCCAGCATTGGGGCTGGCGGCTTGCTCGTCCACTGGCGGGCGTGCACCGGAACCGGAAAGCAATGCCGGTGGCGGTGCGGTGGCGGCTACTGACCGCATGAAAATCGCGGTCATCACCCACGCGGCTCCAGGAGATACCTTCTGGGACATTCTTAGAAAGGGCGCTGAAGAAGCTTCGGCCAAGGACAACGTAGAACTCCAGTATCTGAGTGATCCTGATGGCGGACGCCAGTCCCAGCTGATCGAGCAGGCTATTGACCAGGGCGTCGACGGCATCGCCGTGACCCTGGCCAAGCCCGACGCCATGGCTGGAGCGCTAGGCAAGGCTGCCGATGCCGGGATCCCCATTGTCAGCTTGAATGCCGGTGAAGCCCGATTCAAGGATCTCGGAGCATTTGCCCACTTCGGTTCCAATGAGCAGCTTGCAGGCCAGGCCGCTGGCGAAAAGCTGAAGGAGGCGGGAATCAAGAAGCCGATATGCGTCATCCAGGAACAGGGGCACGTTGGGCTTGAAGCACGTTGCGCCGGCGTGAAGAAAATCGTCCCAGACACCGAAATACTCTACGTGCAGGGCACTGACATGACCCAGGTTGAATCAACGGCAACCGCAAAGCTCCAAGCCGATAAGCAAGCCGACGCGATCATCGGCCTGGGCGCACCCATCACGATGACACTGCTCAAGGCTAAAGCCACGGCGAAGTCCGAGGTCGAGGTAGCTTCCTTCGACATGAACTCGCAGTTGGTTGAAGAAATCACCAAGGGCAATGTGATGTTCACCGTTGACCAGCAGCCTTGGTTGCAGGGCTACATGGCAGTTGATGCGCTGTGGCAGAACAACCGTGGCGGCTTCACCATCGGCGGTGGACAGGCGACGTTGACCGGCCCGGCTGTTGTAGACAAAGCCGTCGCTGAGCAAATTACCAGTTTCGCCCAAGAAGGCGTCCGCTAGCCACATCCCCTCGGCGCGCGCCTGATCTGCCGGTAGCGGCGATCCGGCGCGCAGCCTGGACACGGAGGAAATCCCATGTCATCTATAACAGCTTCACCCTCTCAAAAGAGAAAATCTCCGGCTCTGGACGAGCGCGTCGGCAAGAAAAGCGCATTGTCTATCCTTCTGGGCCGTCCGGAGATCGGTGCTCTCGTGGGCGCCATCGCCCTCTTCGTATTCTTCGCCGTCGTCGCTCCGGTCTTCCTGGCTCCCGCATCCTTGGCCACCGTCCTCTATGGGGCTTCGACCATCGGCATCATGGCCGTTGGCGTGTCACTGCTGATGATCGGTGGCGAGTTCGACCTATCCACCGGTGTGGCCGTCATTTCTTCGGCGCTCAGTGCATCGATGATCTCCTGGTACTTCGGTCTCAACGTCTGGGTCGGCATTGCCTTGGCCCTGGTCGTCTCGCTGCTGATCGGTTTCATCAACGGAATCATCCTGATCAAGACCAAGCTGCCATCCTTCATCGTGACGCTGGCCAGTTTCTTGATGCTCACCGGCCTGAATCTGGGCCTGACGCGAGCCATTGGCGGCTCGGTGTCCTCTCCATCTATTGCGGATATTGAAGGATTCCAGAGCGCAAAGGCGGTCTTTGCCTCTTCAGTCAATATCGCCGGGATCGACGTCAAGATCACCGTGTTCATCTGGATCGCCATGGTGATCATCGCTTCCTGGATCTTGCTCCGAACCAAGATCGGGAACTGGATCTTCGCCGTAGGCGGGGATGAGAAGGCCGCTCGCGCCGTCGGCGTTCCAGTGGTCCGCACCAAGATCGGACTCTTCATGGCCGTTGGATTCTGCGGCTGGGTGCTGGGCATGCACAACCTCTTCGCCTTTGACTCGGTGCAGTCCGGCGAAGGCATCGGCAATGAATTCCTCTACATCATTGCCGCGGTCATCGGCGGCTGCCTGCTCACCGGCGGTTACGGTTCAGCCATTGGCGGCGCTATCGGGGCGTTCATTTTCGGCATGGCGAACAAGGGCATCGTGTACGCGGAATGGAATCCGGACTGGTTCAAGTTCTTCCTTGGCCTGATGCTGCTCTTGGCTACGGTGGTCAACATCGTGGTGAAAAAGCGTGCGGAATCCAGCAAGTAGGAAGCCAAGGACAAAAATCATGAAGACTCGCAAGAATAAAAAGACCGAAGACCTGCTCGAGAAGCTCGAGCCCAAGATCAGCGACAACCTGCTGACCCTCAAGGGAGTTGGCAAGCACTACGGAAGCATCATCGCCCTGCGCGGTGTCGACATGGTGGTGGATCCGGGCAAGGTCACCTGCGTTCTCGGGGATAACGGCGCCGGCAAGTCCACGCTGATCAAGATCATCGCCGGCTTGCACCAGCACGATGAAGGAGAGTTCAGTTTGCATGGCTCGGCCATCAAGCTCAAGAGTCCCCGCGTCGCACTGGATGCCGGCATCGCCGCGGTGTACCAGGACCTGGCGGTCGTTCCTTTGATGCCGATCTGGCGCAACTTCTTCCTCGGCTCGGAACTGACCACCGGGGTTGGGCCGTTCAAGAAGCTTGATGTGCAGAAAATGAAGGACATCACCAAGCAGGAGCTCTCCGACATGGGCATTGATCTGCGTGACGTCGAGCAGCCGATCGGCCAGCTGTCCGGCGGTGAACGCCAGTGCGTAGCCATCGCTCGCGCGGTATATTTCGGAGCCAAGGTCCTGATCCTCGATGAGCCCACCGCCGCCTTGGGCGTCAAGCAGTCCGGCGTGGTGCTGCGCTACATCCTCCAGGCGCGCGACCGCGGGTTGGGTGTCATCTTCATTACGCACAACCCGCATCACGCGTATCCGGTAGGGGACTCGTTCCTGTTGCTGAAACGCGGCCGCTCCATCGGGTACTACTCGAAGTCGGAAATCACCGTCGAAGAGCTGACCGCCCAGATGGCCGGTGGCGCTGAACTCGCTGAACTGGCTCATGAGCTTGAACAGCTTGGTGGACATGATGAAGAGCTGGCAGAGGCAGAGGCGGGCGCGAACTCTCAAGCAACAGCCTGACCCAACCGCAGCTAAGGCCTGGGCTTCTTCGCGATGGTGAAGAAGCCCAGGCCTTAGCTGTCCCATTGCTTAGAGCGAGTAGTCAATCATTTCACTATGGCCAGTAGCGATGGAACGCACCGCGGCCTGGGCGATGGCCTGGGATTTGAGCCCCTCACGCAACGTGACAGGTACTTCCCGGTCTTCGTCCAGTGCCTGAACGAAGGCTCCCAAGCTGGCGGCATAGGTTGGCTGGACCCTGTCGAACCAGTTGCCGTGCAGCCCGTGGGATTGCGCGTGCTGCCCCTGGAACAGGCTGACGTGCCCCGAGGGTTGCCGTTCAGATGCGGCCATGGCTTCAGACCCCAGCGCTTCGATGCGTTCGTCATAGCCATAATTCGTATGGCGCACACAATCTATTTGGGCCATCGCTCCACTAGGGAACTGCAGCGAACTGATCGAAGTGTCCACATCGCCAAATTCCGCAATCTCCGGGGCGGACAGGGCCGAGCCGAAGGCGTGCACCTGCAGGGGATCCTGGCCTGATATCCAGCGTGCCAAATCATAGAAGTGCACGGCCTGATCGCGGAACTGGCCGCCAGAATTTTTCAGGTAATCCAGTGGTGGCAATGCTGGGCCACGCGAAGTCAACTGGAGCAAAGCCAGATCGCCGATTCGCCCGGAGTGCACGAGCTCCTTGAGCTCTGCGTGAGCGCGATCGAAGCGCCGGTTGAAATTGACCATGGCCTTGATTCCTGAACGTTCAACGTAGGCTACCGTCGCCTTTGCCGTTTCCAAGTCGAGGTCGATTGGCTTTTCGACGAGAGCCGCCAGGCGCGCATCGGCTGCAAGGCGGAGGTTCTGGGCGTGGGAATCCGTTGATGACGCGATGAACACTGCGTCCAGGCCGTCATTGCCGAAAATCTGGTCGAGCGTTGCTGCTGCCTTGGCGCCATGTCGCGAGGCCAGAGCAGCAGCTCGCTGAGGGTCAATGTCGTAGACCAGTTTAAAGTCGATCTCCGGGTGTGCGGCCAAGTTGTGTGCATGCACCGAGCCGATGAAGCCGGCGCCGATCAGGGCGAATCTTTGCATTGAAGGCACCTCGTAAAGTTGGTTGAAGTCAGGAGACCATGATGTCCAGAAGATTGTGCATGGTGCTGGCAACCTTGTGGAAGTCGTGCTCATTGGCGCGGTCAGAGAACATCTCGGAAACCCACCAGCCGTCATAGCCGGTGGACTTGATCGCGTCCACCCACTGCTGCAATGGGATGGCGCCACCGCCGATGACGACATTGCGGTGCACGTCCTGGGCCGGAACCTCATGGCGCCGATCCAGATCCAACCCGTCGGAAATATGGGCCGCCTTGATCAGTTCCTTGGGCAACGCGGCCACTTCTTCCAAGGTGTCCCCGACGGTCCAGAAATGCCAGGTGTCCAAGGCGATGCCAACGTTCTCGCGGCCGCAGCGCTCAATAATTTCCAGGGCTTGCCGACACCGATTGATATTGGACCAAGCCAGCGGTTCCAAGTAGATCTCCAGCCCGTGCTCTGCGGCGATCCCGGCGGCAGCAGATACATTATCGGCGGCAATGGCCATGGCTTCCGGTTCCGAGAGGCCGAGTGTCCCGCGGTAGCGATCATCAGATGCTGCGAGTTTTCCGGACTTTAAATCCTTGACCACATTCCAGTCCACTGGCCCGGTGCACATTTGCAGGATCGGTGCGCCGACCACTGTGGCGATTTCGGCCATCCGCCTGACTTCCCGGAGCATGTCATCCCGTGCGGTGCCTTGGCGTTCAAGGTCAAGGACTGCGCCGATTCCTGTCACTTCAAGGCCCGTGAGCATTTCTGGAAGCGTGTGCACAGAAAAGCCGGCATCAAGATAGCGATAGAGTTTCGGGCTTTGCAGCTCGATGCCGCCGAATCCGGCCGACCGTGCCGTTGCAATGTCGGTGGCAACATTCCCGTAGAAACTTGTTGTGACATTCATGGACAGTTTTGCCATTGGTCCTCCTTGGCGTGTGGAATGCATGCGTGGAAACAAAATGTACAGTTGTCAGTACAAAGGTGCTTCCAAGATCATATGCCCACTGCTCCCCGGAAAGTAATACGCTCGGGCAAATTCTCCATGAGTTTTTTCCGAGCCGCCGCTAGGCTGGTCTGCGAGTGCAGGATACGTCTGTTCATCACCGGTTTTTCAATGGTTCAAGGCGAAAGTGCGTTATATACCTTCAAGGGAATGCAGTAATCCGGCTCGCTGATTGACTGGATATTCGCCCGCGACAGTGGCTGTTTCGAAGGTGTTTGCAATAATGACCGTTGTGAACATTGCTCAGCCCGGTGAAGGGCGCCCAGGAAACCGGCCCCCGTCGATGGCGGATGTGGCGGCCTTGGCCGGGGTGTCCCATCAGACGGTTTCCCGCGTGCTCAACGACCATCCAAACGTCAGGGCGGGAACCCGCGACCAGGTGCTGGATGCCATCCGTCAGCTGGGTTATCGCCGCAACCGAGCCGCGCGGGCACTGGCCACATCGCACTCGAGCACTATCGGCATTCTGACCATCGGCAGCGAATTCTTCGGACCTCAATCCACCGTGCTGGCCATCGAGGCCGCTGCCCGTGCGCAGGGATATTTCGTGACCGTTACCGCACTGGATCGCTATGACGCGCACAGCGCGAGCGAAGCCCTCAGCCACCTGGTGGACCAGGGCGTTGATGGCGTGGTGATGGTTGCGCCCTTCGAAAAGGTGATCGATGCCCTGGATGATGCTGCGCTGACGATTCCAGTGGTGGTCGTGGCCGCTCGCACCGAGGTTCCCGACGCGGATCCGGCGCATTACGTGTACATCGACCAGCGTGAAGGCGCGCGCTTGGCCACTGGTCATCTTCTGGCCCTGGGGCACCGCAAGATCGTCCACGTGTCCGGGCCGACCGGCTGGTTCGACGCCACCGAACGGCAGATCGGCTGGCGGGAAAAAATGCTGGAAGCCAAGGCCCCGATTGTTGAGGTGCCAGCTGAATCCTGGCAGGCCCAGAGCGGCTATGAGGCAGGCCAGCGTCTGGTTGACCCGATACGCGCCGGCGAAGTTACGGCAGTATTCGCAGCGAATGATTACCTTGCCACCGGTGTTCTGCGTGCTTTCTGGGAAGCCGGGCTGGAAGTGCCCAATGACGTTTCGGTTATCGGTTTCGACGACCTGCAAATCTCCAATTTCCTGATCCCTTCGCTGACCACGGTTCGCCAGCCTTTCCGCGATGTCGGCCATGCTGCGCTGATGGAATTGCTGGAAGGCGCCACGGCTGACAGGGTCCCGAAAGTGATTGCGCCAACGCTGGTAATCCGGGCGAGTACCGCACCGCCCAACGCCCGCTAGCCAAGCGCTTCATTCCCCGAGTCCGGGATCCGGTATTGCGGATCACAAATTGTTAGCGCTAACATTGGATCGAGGTTTTGTTCTGCCAGCGCATTTTTCGCGAGTGGAGCAGGAAACGATGGCTATGGCGCTGCTCACCGAGCTGTGCGAACGGAGATTTCATGGCAACACAGCTCAACGGGCCAACCGCCCGCGAGATCATCAGCACCGGCGAAGCCGTGCTGGGCATCGAGTTCGGTTCAACGAATATCAAAGCCAGCCTGATCGGCCCCGGCCACCAGCAGCTTGCCAGCGGAAGCCACGCCTGGGAGAACCAGTACGAAAACAGGAATTGGACCTACTCCCGCGAAGCCATCGTCGCCGGCCTGCAGGACTGCATGGCCCAGGTGCTGGCAGATGCCCAAGAGCGCCACGGAGTACGCCCAACGCAGCTAGGAGCCGTTGGAATCTCCGCGATGATGCATGGCTACCTCGCCTTCGACGCCGACCGGGAACTGCTGGTTCCCTTCCGCACCTGGCGCAACACCTCCACGGCAAAAGCGGCGGCGATGCTAAGCGAGGAACTGGACTTCAATATCCCGCAGCGCTGGTCCGTAGCGCACTACTTCCAAGCGCTGCTCAACGGCGAAGAGCACGTGTCGAAAGTTTCCCGCCTGAACACGCTGGCCGGATTCGTGCATGAGCTTCTCACCGGAAATTTTGTGCTTGGCGTGGGCGATGCCGCGGGAATGTTCCCCATCGATTCAGCCACCGGCAGCTACGATGCACGGATGCTTTCCGCCTTTGACGCGGTGGCTGCCCGGCATGGCGCGACCGCAGGGCTTTCCTCAATGCTGCCCGCGGCACTGCCCGCCGGTGCAGATGCTGGCACGCTTAGCGAAGCCGGGGTCTTGCTCCTGGACCCCACCGGCCAGCTCCAGCCTGGCAGCCCGCTGTGCCCACCGGAAGGAGACGCCGGAACCGGCATGGTGGCCACCAATTCGGTAGCCCAGCGCACCGGCAACATCTCCGCCGGAACCTCCATTTTCGCGATGGTGGTCCTCGACGCGCCGCTCAAGGAAGTGCACCACGAAATCGACGTGGTCACCACGCCCGATGGGCATCCGGTAGCCATGGTCCACTGCAATAACGGCGCCAGCGAATTTGCCGCCTGGGCCCAGGTCTTCGGGCAGTTCGCCCGGGCGCTGGGCAGCGACGCCGACGACAACGCGGTCTTCGAAACCCTGCTGCGTTCGGCCCTTCAGGGTGCTGCCGATGGTGCGGGGCTCTTGGCCTACAACAATCTTTCCGGCGAACCGGTAGCGGGTCTTGCCGAAGGCCGTCCGGCCATCCTGCGCACCCCGGACTCCACGCTGAACCTGCCCAACTTCGTGCGTGTTCAGGTGTACGCCATGTTCGCCACGCTGAGCCTCGGACTGCGCGTGCTGGCCGCCGAAGGCGTCGAGGTCAAGCAGATGTTTGCCCATGGCGGCATCTTCCGCACCGCCGGGGTGGCCCAACGGCTGCTGGCCGCTGCGATCAACACTCCCGTCCTTGTCGGGGACAGCGCCGGACACGGAGGTGCATGGGGCATCGCCGTCCTGGCAGCGTACCGGCGCCGAGTCCTCGATGGCCTGCAGCAGTCCCTGCCTGAATTCCTGGATTCCGAAGTCTTCGCCGGTGCCGCTTTGAGCCTCGCGGAGCCGCAGGCCGATGACCGTGCCGGCTTCGAGGCCTACCTGGAAACCTATGAAGCCGGCCTGGCCATTCAGCGCACCGCCATTACCGCCATCTAGGCATCGCACACAGTTTCGGACGAAAAGAGAAACCGATGAATCAACCACGAATCCTGGCGGATTACCCGCAGTCAATGCAGGACGAGGTGGCCACGGTCCGCCAGATTGTTGCCGACCTGCACGCCGAATTGCCGCGCTATGAGCTGGTGGTCTGGACTGCCGGCAACGTGTCGCAGCGCGTGCGCCACCCGGAAATCGCCGACGGCTCCGCGGACCTGTTCGTGATCAAGCCATCGGGCGTCGCCTACGACGAGCTGACCGCGCAGTCCATGGTGGTCTGCACCTTGGACGGCAAGCTGCTCGATGGCACCCGCACCCCGTCCTCGGACACCGCGGCCCATGCCTACACCTACGAGCACATGCCGCAGGTGGGCGGCGTGGTGCATACCCACTCCACCTACGCCACCGCATGGGCGGCGCGCGGCGAGGAAATTCCCTGCGTGCTGACCATGATGGCCGACGAATTCGGCGGCCCGATCCCGGTAGGCCCCTTCGCCATCATTGGCGATGATTCGATTGGCCGCGGCATCGTGTCCACGCTGAGCGAGTCCCGCAGCCCGGCCGTGCTGATGCGCAACCACGGTCCTTTCACGATCGGAAAGGACGCCAAGGCCGCAGTCAAAGCCGCGGTGATGTGCGAGGAAGTGGCGCGAACCGTGCACATCTCGCGCCAGCTAGGCAACCCGGTCGCGATCGACCAGAAGCATATCGACTCGCTCTACGAGCGCTACCAGAACGTCTACGGACAGTAAGGACATCATGGCCAAGGCATATAACACCCAAGAAATCTGGTTCTTCACCGGCAGCCAGGACCTGTACGGCGAAGAGACGCTGCGCCAGGTGGCGCAGCAGTCCACCGAGGTCGCGCAGGCGCTGGATGCGTCCGCCGACGTTCCGGCAAGGATCGTGTGGAAGCCGGTCCTGAAGGACTCCGAATCGATCCGCCGCGCAATGCTGGAAGCAAACTCGGATGACAAAGTGCTGGGCGTCATCACCTGGATGCACACCTTCAGCCCGGCCAAGATGTGGATCAACGGCCTGAAGGCCCTGCAGAAGCCGCTGCTGCACCTTCACACCCAGGCCAATGTCGAACTGCCCTGGGATTCGATCGACTTCGACTTCATGAACCTGAACCAGGCCGCCCACGGCGACCGCGAGTACGCCTACCTGGCCACCCGCCTGGGCGCGGCCCGCACCACCGTGGTCGGCCATGTCTCCAACCCGGCCGTATCCCGCCGCGTGGGCACCTGGATCCGCGGCGCTGCCGGCTTCAACGCCGTGCAAAACCTGAACCTGGTCCGCTTCGGCGACAACATGCGCAACGTCGCGGTGACCGAGGGGGACAAGACCGAGGCGGAGATCCGCTTCGGCGTCTCGGTGAACACCTGGGCCGTCAACGACCTGGTCGAAGCGGTCCAGGCCGTGGCCGAGGCCGACATCGATGCGCTGGTCGCCGAGTACGAGCGCGAATACGACGTCGTGCCCGAACTGCGCGCCGGCGGTGCCCGCCACGAGTCGCTGCGCTATGCCGCATCCCAGGAAATTGCGCTGGAAGCCTTCCTGTCCAAGGCCGGCGCCATGGCGTTCACGACCAACTTCGAGGACCTGGGCGGGCTCAAGCAGCTGCCGGGCCTGGCTGTGCAGCGCCTGATGGGCAAGGGCTACGGCTTCGGCGCCGAAGGCGACTGGAAGACCGCGGTACTGGTGCGTGCCGCCAAGGTCATGGGCGAGGGCCTGCCGGGCGGCGCCTCGCTGATGGAGGACTACACCTACGACCTGACTCCCGGCAAGGAGCTGATCCTCGGCGCCCACATGCTCGAGGTCTGCCCGTCGCTGACCACCTCCAAGCCGCGGGTTGAAATCCACCCGCTGGGCATCGGCGGCCGCGAGGATCCGGTGCGCATGGTCTTCAACGCGGACGTTGCCGAAGGTGCGGTGGTCGTGTCCATGGCCGATATGCGCGAGCGCTTCCGCCTGACTGCCAATGTGGTGGATGTGGTCACCCCGCCGGCGGACCTGCCGAACCTGCCGGTGGCGCGCGCGGTGTGGAGCCCGCGGCCGGACTTCAATACTTCCGCCGAGTCCTGGCTGGCTGCCGGCGGTGCGCACCACACGGTGATGTCCACGGCCGCGGGGATCGAGGCTTTCGAGATCTTCGCTGAAATCGCAGGCACCGAGCTGCTGGTTATCGATGAGGAAACCACCCGCCGGAACTTCGCGCAGCAGATTCGCGTGAACCAGAGCTACTACCGCTTGGCGCAGGGTTTCTAGCGGTTCGAAGGACACCTGCCCAGGTAATGCGCGCCCCGTGGCGGGGCGTGCATTACCAATGAGTAAGGAATCTTAATTTATTTACATCGAGGGTGGCTGAAATCACTGTGTTAGCGCTAACATAGTGTGAGTCCAGTCTCACTCGCAGATATGGCAACCTTTCAAGGAGGAAAAGATGGCATGGAATAATTGGACCCGCAAGGCCGCGGCGACCATGGGATCGCTGGCACTGGTCGGCGCATTGGCAGCGTGCAGCGGCGGTGGCGCTGGCGGCGGAGCAGGAGCCGGCGAAGGCGAGTCGACTGCACCTGAGGACATCCAGGTGGGCGTGGCAATGCCAACCGAGACTTCCGAGCGCTGGATTGCCGACGGCGAAGCCGTCAAGTCCCAGCTGGAAGCCGCTGGCTTCGAAGTCGACCTGCAGTTCGCGAATGACGACATCCCCACCCAGCAGCAGCAGATCGACCAGATGATCACCAAGGGCAGCGACATCCTGGTAGTCGCCTCCATCGACGGCACCGCGCTGTCCACCCAGCTGCAGGCCGCAGCGGACCAGAACATCCCGATCATCTCCTACGACCGCTTGATCAACGGCACCGAGAACGTCGACTTCTACGTCACCTTCGACAACTACAACGTCGGCGTCCAGCAGGCAACCTCGCTGCTGACCGGCATGGGCCTGGCCGATGAGGAAGGCAAGCGCACCAGCAAGGAGGGCAAGTTCAACGTCGAGCTCTTCGCCGGTTCGATCGACGACAACAACGCGCACTTCTTCTGGAAGGGCGCCATGGATACCCTCAAGCCCTACCTGGATGACGGCACCCTGACGGTCAAGTCCGGTCAGACCAAGATCGAGCAGGCAGCTACCCTGCGCTGGAGCCAGGAAGAAGCCCAGTCGCGCATGGAAGACCTGATCACCGCCCACTACCAGGGCGGCAAGACCAAGATCGACGGCATCCTCTCGCCATTCGACGGCATCTCCCGCGGCATCATCACCGCACTGTCCAACGCCGGCTACGGCAAGACCATCGAGGCCGGCCTGCCGATCATCTCGGGCCAGGATGCAGAAATCGCTTCGGTGAAGCTGATCGACGATGGCGTGCAGTACGCAACCATCTTCAAGGACACCCGCAAGCTGGCTACCCAGGCTGTCGAGGCAGTGAAGTCCTACGCAGGCGGCGGCGAGCCGGAAGCCAATGACACCGAAACCTACGACAACGGCAAGAAGGTTGTTCCTTCCTACCTGCTGGATTCGGACATCGTCGTCAAGGACAACATCACCTCCCTGCTGGTCGACTCCGAGTACTACACGGCCGAGGAAGTCAAGGCCGGCCAGACCAAGTAGTCTCCCAGGCCGCAATCCGGTGGGCGGGAGGGCAAGCCGCCCTCCCGCCCACCGGATGCACCGCTCACAGCACACACCAAGGACGTCTGCACTATGGACACCACGATCCTGCACATGCAGGACATCACCAAGACTTTTCCCGGAGTCAAGGCGCTGGACGGCGTCAACCTTTCGGTTAGCAAGGGCGAAATCCACGCTATCTGCGGAGAGAACGGCGCCGGAAAATCCACCCTCATGAAGGTGCTCTCCGGGGTCTACCCGCACGGCAGCTACGAGGGCCAGATCATTTTCGAAGGCGAAGAGCTCAAGGCCTCGAACATCAAGGACTCCGAAGCCCAGGGCATCGTGATCATCCACCAGGAGCTGGCGCTGGTGCCGTACCTGTCGGTGGCCGAGAACATCTTCCTCGGCAACGAAACCGCGCGCGGCGGCTTCATCGACTGGAACGAGACCAACCACCGCGCCGCGGACCTGCTGGCCCGCGTGGGCCTGGACGAACTGCCGGTCACCCCGGTAGGCCAGCTGGGCGTGGGCAAGCAGCAGCTGGTGGAAATCGCCAAGGCGCTGAGCAAGAACGTCAAGCTGCTGATCCTGGACGAACCGACCGCCGCGCTGAATGACGACGACTCCGAGCACCTGCTGAACCTGCTGCGCGGACTGCGCGAACAGGGCATCACCTCGATCATCATTTCGCACAAGCTCGGCGAGATCGAGGACATTGCCAACACCACCACGATCATCCGCGATGGCCAGTCCATCGAGGCGCTGGACATGGCCGATCCCGAGTCCAACCAGAACCGCATCATCCGCGGCATGGTGGGCCGCGAACTGTCCTCCCGCTACCCGGAACGCGTACCGCAGATCGGCGACGTGGTCTTCGAGGTCCAGGACTGGTCGGTCCAGCACCCGGTCCAGCAGGACCGCACCGTGGTGGAAGGCGCCAACCTGGAGGTCCGCGCCGGCGAAATCGTCGGCATTGCAGGACTGATGGGCGCCGGGCGCACCGAATTGGCGATGAGCATCTTCGGCCACAGCTATGGCCGGAACATCACCGGCACGGTCAAGATGGACGGCAAGCCGGTGGACACCTCCACCGTGGGCAAGGCCATCAAGGCCGGCATCGCCTACGTTTCCGAGGACCGCAAGAAGTTCGGGCTGAACCTGATCGAGGACATCCGCGTGAACACCACCGCGGCCGGCCTGGACAAGATCTCCTCCAAGGGCTTCGTGGACGGCAACAAGGAGATCCAGATTGCCGAGCACTACCGCAAGTCCATGCGCATCAAGACCCCGAACGTGATGGCGAAGGTCGGGAACCTCTCGGGCGGCAACCAGCAGAAGGTCGTGCTGGGCAAATGGCTGCACACCGCACCCGAGCTGCTGATCCTCGACGAGCCCACCCGCGGCATCGACGTCGGCGCCAAATACGAGATCTACACCATCATCAACGAGCTGGCGGCTGCCGGCAAGGCCGTGCTGGTGATCTCCTCCGAACTGCCAGAGCTCTTGGGCATCTGCGACCGCATCTACACCCTGGCCTACGGCCGAATGACCGGCCAGCTGCCCAGCAGCGAAGCCACCCAGGAACGCCTCATGGAACTCATGACCATCGAGAAGGAAAGCACCCGATGACCATCACAAGCGAGCTGAAGGATATCTTCACCAAGAACCTGCGCACCTCGGGCATTTACATTGCCTTCGTGCTCATCGTGGTGCTGTTCACCATCCTGACCAACGGGCTGCTGCTCAGCCCGATCAACATCACCAACATCATCTTGCAGTACTCCTACGTGCTGATCCTCGCCCTGGGCATGATCCTGGTGATCGTCGCCGGGCACATCGACCTGTCGGTCGGCTCCCTCGTGGCGCTGACCGGTGCGGTCTCCGCGGTCATTGTCATCAAGGGGGATCTGCCCTGGTGGGTCGGCATGCTCGCCGGCATCGCCGTGGGCGCCCTGTGCGGCCTGTGGCAGGGCTTCTGGGTGGCGTACGTGGGCATTCCCGCGTTCATCGTGACCCTGGCCGGCATGCTGCTCTTCCGCGGCCTGACCTACGAAGTGCTGAGCAACGTGTCGCTCTCGCCGTTCCCCGGCGAATACGGCCAGATCGCCGGCGGCTTCCTCAACGGGCTGCTGGGCGGCAACGGATTCGACCTGTTCACCGTGATCATCGGCGTGATCGCCGTGGCCGGACTGTTCGTTTCGCAGTGGCGCAACCGCGCTGGACGCGCCAAGTACGGCCAGAGCGTTGAATCCATGGCCATGTTCCTGGCCAAGAACATCATCTCGGGCATCATCATCCTCTGGTTCTTCTGGCAGATCGCCACCAGCCGCGGCATGCCGATCGTGCTGATCATCCTGGCTGCCCTGATCCTGGGCTACCACGTGCTGACCACCAAGACCGTTTTCGGCCGCCACGTCTACGCCATCGGCGGCAACCTGTCCGCCGCGAAGCTTTCGGGCGTGAACGTGAAGAAGATCAACATGTGGATCTTCATCAACATGGGCCTGCTTTCGGGCGTGGCCGGCGTGGTCTTCTCCTCGCGTTCCAACGGCGCCCAGCCGGGTGCCGGCAACATGTTCGAGCTGGACGCCATTGCGGCCTGCTTCATCGGCGGCGCTTCGACCACCGGCGGCGTGGGCCGGGTGACCGGCGCGATCGTCGGCGGCCTGGTGATGGCGGTGCTCTCCAACGGCATGCAGCTGATGGGCGTGGGCGCCTCCACCCAGCAGATCGTCAAGGGCGTTGTGCTGCTTCTGGCAGTCGCCTTCGACATCTACAACAAGCGCCGCGCGGGCGCTGGCAACTAGCCTGCCGCTGGTGCCATGGGCCCTCCCGCACGCGATTGCGGGAGGGCCCATGCGTGCCCGACGTTTTTGATGGCCCAGCAAGAAGGAAGAAGACATGGACCGCCTCGCACTGCCCCTGAAGGACACCGCCAATGGAACGGTGCTGACGCTGCAAGCCCATGGCTTCACCGCGCAAGTGGCCACGGTGGGCGCCACCCTGGTTTCCCTCCAGTACGGCTCCCGCCCGCTGGTGCGCGCTTTCGACCCGCACGGGCCGCGCCCGGTTTTCGCCGGCGCCATCCTGGCCCCGTGGCCCAACCGGGTGATCGACGGGGCCTACAGCTGGGAAGGCCAAGAGCTGCAGCTGCCGGTCACCGAGCCGGAGCGCGGCCATGCCCTGCACGGCCTGGTGATCGATACCGGCTTCGAGATCATCGAGCACCGTGCCGACTTCGCCCAGCTGCGCACCGTCATCGCCCCGAGCGCCGGCTATCCGTACGAGGTGCAGCTGGTGATCGGCTACCGGCTGGAGGCCGGCGGGCTGCGCACCGTCGCTGCCGCCACCAACCTCGGGACGGGCACCGCGCCCTTCGGCTGGGGTTCGCACGCCTACCTGGTCGCCCCGGGCAAGAAGGCGGATGAATGGACCTTCACCCTGCCAGCTGGCAAGGTGCAGCTGACCGAAGGCCCGCGCCTGCTGCCGCGCGACACGGTTCAGGCCGCCGGCACCGAGCTGGATTTCCGCACCCCGAAGCCCATCGGGGATCTCTTCATCGACCATGCCTACACTGGCCTGGCTGCCCGCGCGGACGGTTCTTTCCGCGCGGAGATCACCGACGCCGGGGGCGTCGGATCGCACATCACCTGGGACGAAGCCTGCCCGTGGGTCCAGATACACACCGCCGACCGCGATGATCCGGCCCTGGACCGCACCGGCCTGGCCATCGAGCCGATGACCTGCCCGCCGGGCGGCTACAACTCCGGCCAGGACGTCATCGCCCTGGCACCGGGCGCCAGCCACGAAGCCAGCTGGCTGATCGGCCCGGTCCAGCCGCGCTAGCACCCCAGGCGCCACCCACCTTTGGAACCACCACGAGTCAACTGGAGAGATTGCAATGCCGCAGGGCTCCGCAGCACATGAACCGACCCACCGGGTCCATCACCTGGCCGATGGCCGCGAGGCGATCTTCTTCGCCGACGCCAATGCCGCCGTGCCCGAACCGGTGGCCGACACCCGGCCGCTGGATCCGCGCGGGGAGCCTGGCGAACTGCGCTACGACCGGCTGACCGGGGACTGGGTGGCCGTAGCGGCCCACCGCCAGTCGCGCACCTACCTCCCGCCCAAGGAAGAATGCCCGCTGTGCCCCAGCGTCCACGGGCGGCAGAGCGAAATCCCTGCCGAGGACTTCAACGTGGTGGTTTTCGAGAACCGCTTCCCGTCCCTGGGCCCGGCGCTGGGCCGGATTCCGGCGGCCGCACCGGTGCAGCAGCCGGCCCCGGCCTACGGGCGCTGCGAGGTCGTGGTGTTCACCCCCGAGCACACCGGTTCCTTCGCATCGCTGGATGATGCCCGGGCGCGCACCGTCATCGAGGCCTGGGCGCAGCGCACCGCCGCCCTGTCCGCCATGGAGGGCATTGCGCAGGTGTTCGTGTTCGAGAACCGCGGCCAGGATATCGGCGTGACCCTGCACCACCCGCATGGGCAGATCTACGCCTACCCGTACCTGGCGCCAACCGCCGCCAAGATGGCCGGCCAGGGCATCGCGCACCTGGAGAAAACCGGGCGCACCCTGATGGGTGACATCCTGGACTTCGAGCGCAAGGAGGGCAAGCGCATGGTCGCCGAGGGCGAGCACTTCTCCGTGTTCGTGCCCTACGCGGCCCGCTGGCCGCTGGAAGCGCACCTGGTGCCGCACCGCCACGTGCCGGACTTCGCCGCGCTCACTGCGGACGAAAAAGCCGAGCTGGCCGTGATGTACCGGGACCTGCTGCGCGGATTCGACGCGCTGTACCCGACGCCCACCCCGTACATCGCCGCCTGGCACCAGGCTCCGCTGGAGCCCGGGGCCCGCAAGGCCTCACGGCTGCACCTGCAGCTGACCAGCCCGCGCCGGGCCGCTGACAAATTGAAGTTCCTGGCCGGATCGGAAGCTGCCATGGGCGCCTTCATCAACGACGTCCCGGCCGAGCAGACTGCTGCACGGCTGCGCGAGGTCATGCCATGAGCCGCAGCGGAACGAAGGAAACCGCGGCGCGCGTCAACGCCCTGCGCGAGAAGTTCACCAAGGCCTACGGCCACCACCCGGAAGGCATCTGGCGGGCCCCGGGACGGGTGAACCTGATCGGCGAGCACACCGACTACAACATGGGCTATGTGCTGCCCTTCGCCATCGACAAGAACGCGCTGGTGGCCGTGCGCCGCAAGTCGCAGCTGGAGCCGGGCAGCCAGGTGCTGGATTTCGCCTCCACCTACGGGGCGGGCGACGAACCGCCGGTCACCTCCATTACCCTCGATGAGCTGGTGCCCCGCGCGGTGCCCGGCTGGGCCGCCTACCCGGCCGCCGTGCTGTGGGCGCTGAGCCAGCTCGATGGCGTGCAGATTGGCGGGCTGGAGCTGATGGTGGACTCCGATGTCCCGGTGGGCTCGGGCTTGTCCTCTTCGCATGCCCTGGAAGTGGCGACCATCGTGGCGCTGGACGATCTCTACGGCCTGGGCCTGTCCAAGGTGCAGATGGCCCAGCTGACCCAGCGTGCCGAGAACGAATTCGTGGGTGCTCCGACCGGGATCATGGACCAGAGCGCCTCGCTGATGTCCCATGCCCAGCATGCGCTGTTCCTGGATTGCCGTTCGATGGAATCCCAATCCGTGCCGCTGCCGCTGGCGCAGCATGACGCGGTGGTCCTGGTCATGGACACCCGCGTAGAGCATTCGCACGTGGATGGCGGCTACGCCGCCCGCCGCACCAGCTGCGAGCAGGCCGCCGCGGTGCTGGAGGTAGCATCGCTGCGCGAGGTGCACAGCGTCGAAGAACTGGAGGCCATCGGGGACCCGGTAGCCAAGCGCCGCGCCAAGCACATCGTGACCGAGAACCGCCGCGTCCTGGATACCGTCCTGGCGCTACGCGAAGGCGACCTGCCCGCGGTGGGCAAGCTGCTCTGCCAGTCGCACGAATCCATGCGCGACGACTACGAGATTTCCAGCGAGGAACTGGACGCGGCCGTGGAAGCGGCCATGGCGGCCGGAGCGATCGGAGCTCGGATGACCGGTGGCGGTTTTGGCGGCAGCGCCATTGCCCTGATCAAGCGCGAGCAGATCGAACCGGTCAGCCAGGCCGTCCGCGAAGCCTTTGACCAGGCCGGCTATGTCGAGCCGGCCATTTTCACCGTAATTGCAGACGAAGGAGCAGGCCGGGCATGAGTTGGCTAGTGACCGGCGGAGCCGGATATATCGGATCCCACGTGGTGCGTTCGCTGTCCGCGGCAGGCCTTGAGCCGGTCGTCGTGGACTCGATGTCCAGCGGGGTGCACGGCTTCGTTCCCGAACAGGTGCCGTTCTACCAGCTGAACATCCTGCAGACCGAAAAGCTCGTGGAAATCATGAAGCGCCACGAGGTCACCGGGGTCATCCACCTGGCCGGCTACAAGTATGCCGGCGAATCGGTGAAGCACCCGCTGCTGGCCTTCGAGCAGAATGTCACCGGCACCGCGCACCTGCTCGAAGCCATGGCGGCCTCCCGCGTGCACAACATGGTCTTCTCCTCCTCGGCAGCCGTCTACGGCACCCCGGACGAAGATGTGGTGACCGAATCCACCGGCACCTTCCCCGAATCCCCGTACGGACAGAGCAAGCTCGTGGGGGAATGGCTGATCCGCGACCAGGCGGTGGCTACCGGGCTGAAGCACACCTCGCTGCGCTACTTCAACGTGGTCGGCTCGGGCAGCGAAGAACTCTACGATGCCAGCCCGCACAACCTGTTCCCGCTGGTGTTCCAGGCGCTGAATGCCGGAAAGACGCCGAAGATCTTCGGCACCGACTACGACACCGAGGACGGCACCTGCGTGCGCGACTACGTGCACGTCGCCGACCTGGCGCTGGCGCACGTGGAGGCGGCCAGGAAACTGGAAGCCGGCGAGGTATTGGAGCCGGTCTACAATTTGGGCTCCGGCGATGGCGTCTCGGTGCGCCAGATCATGGATGCGGTAGCGAAGGCCACCGGCATCGGTTTCACCGCGGTGGAAGAAGCGCGCCGCCCGGGCGACCCGGCGCGCATTGTCGCCGACGGGAAGCTGGCCGCCCGCGACCTTGATTGGCAGATGCGCCATAGCCTGCAGCAGATGGTCCACAGCGCCTGGAAGGCCTCGGCCCAGCGCGGCTGACCGCACCAAGCTGAAGCGCAGCGGCCTGGGAAACTAGCTGGTGCGCAGCGTGGCCGCGATCTGATCCATGGTCTGCGCAATCGCCAGCGATTCAGCCAGCGGCATGACCGGGGATTCGGCCAGGCCCTGGGCAATGCACTGGGCCACGTGGGCCGCTTCCCAGCCCAAACCGGCAGTAGGCGAGGTTTCCGTGAACTCGCGGCTGTCGGCGATCTTGCCGTCGGCACTGCGCAGCACCAGCCCGGAACCGCAGCAAATCGGGCGCTGGAGTTCCAAGGTGCCCTGCGTACCGGCAATCCATGCGCCCTGCGGCGAATCGGTTTCGATGCTGCTGAAGACCGTTGCCGTGGAACCGTCTTCATTGGAAAGCACCGCGGTGAAGGTAGCGTCAACCCCGGTTTTGGCCATCCGTCCCGAAGCGTGCAGGAGCTGCTTGGCAGGGGAGACCATGGCGCTAAAGGCAATAGGGTAGACGCCGACATCCAGCAGGGCCCCGCCGCCGAGCGCCGGGTCGTAGATGCGCGAGTCGTAGTCGACCTCGAACTTGGCGCCGAAATCAGCCTGGACGGTGATGATCTGCCCCAGGATGCCGGACTTGACTACCTGTGCAACCACATTGCCGATGGGCAGGAATCGTGACCACATGGCTTCCATGGCGAAAACTCCGGCAGCCTTGGCCGCCTCGATGATCCGGGAAGTTTGCCCGGCGTCCAGGCTCATTGGCTTCTCCACCAGGACATGCTTGCCCGCCGCGATCGCCTCGAGCGCAAGTTCTGCGTGGCCGCTGTGCGGGACGGCGATGTAGACGACATCCACCCCAGGGTCCTCGAGCACCTCGGCATAGGAGCCGAAGGCCCGGGTCCCGGTGTCTCCGTAGGTGCGTGCGAACTGCTCGGATCGGGCCAAGGTGCGCGAGCCGACTGCTGCGAGCCGGCTGGCGGTCAAATCGTTCAGCGATGCGGCAAACTGCGAGGCGATCCACCCCGGCCCGAGGATGCCCCAATTCAGCGCAGGAGCCGAGGAGGGATGGGGCAGCGTGGATTCGGGTAAGGCGAGTGGCACTGAAGGCTCCGATGGCAGGTAAAGTCAGATGGCTACTTCTACCCTATGTGGACATTTGTCCGAGTGGAAGAGCTATCCCAGCAACGTGGCAGCAGGCGCTTGCCCACTACCGGCGCGCGCTCGCCGGCTCCGCGTCGGCCGCCCCAAGACCGGCTCCCAAATCCACCAGCTTGCCATCGACATAGGTGCCCAGCACCTCCATGGTGCAAAGCTCCTCGGGGGCTGCGGCCAGCGGATCTGCAGCGAAGATCGTCAGGTCCGCGGGCATCCCGGCTTCCAAGCGGCCGCCAGTGGACCCGGTGCTGTCGTAGACGTTCACGGTGTAGCCTTCCAGGGCTTCGCGAGCCGACAGGCGATGGCGTGGCTGCACGCTGTCGCTGCCGGGCACTTCGGTGCGCCTGCGGGTCTGCGCGTCTGCCATGATCAGCCGCGGGTCGAAAGGAGCGATGGGCCAGTCGGAGCCCAGCGCCAGCACCATGCCGGCATCCTTGACATCACGCAGGCGGTAGGCGAAGCTGGCGCGATGCTGGCCAAGCCTCCGGGACCAGGCATCCGATCCGTCGGCGCGGACGAAATGTGTGCAATGCGTGGGCTGCATGCTGATGGTGGCCCCGGAAGCCTTAAGCCGGGAGAAATCCTCGTCGTTGAGTTCTTCCAGATGCTCGATCCGGTGGCGCAGCCCATTGTCGGGCAGCGATGCAATGGCGGAAATGACGAAGCCGATGCCCTGGTCGCCGATGGCATGGGTCGTGGTTGTCACGCCGGCCTGCGCAAGGGCGCGCAGATTGGCCACATAGCGGCTTGGATCCCGGTAGAGGGATTCGGTGGATTCGCCTTCGATGTCCGGCTCGTAGAGCCAGGCGGTGCCGTTGTCCACCGTCCCGTCGATCATCAGCTTGGCGCCGCGCACCTGCCAGCGGCGTCCGCGTTCTCCCTGCAGCGCGATGACCTGGTCGAGGGTTTCTGCCGGATCGCTGGCCATGATCCACGGGGCGATGCGCAGCTTGATCGGCAATTCGCCGCGCAGCTCCAGGCGCCGGAAAATCTCCAATGAATCAGGATCGGCCAGATCCAGCATTTCCCCGCCGGTCAGCCCGCTGGCCGCCATGTCCCGCAGCAGCCGGTAGACTGCTTCCACCTTGTCGTCGATGCCCAGCACCGGCAGGACCTTTTCGGCTAGTGCCATGGCCTCGAATTCCCGGAGGAAGCCGGTGGGTCGGCCATCGGAGTCCACTACGACGCTGGAGCCGTCGGCGAAACTCTCACTGCCGTCGATGTCTGCTAGCTGGAGCATGGCCGAAGAGGCCACGGCTGAATGCGCATCGAAGCAGGTGGCGTAGCTGGGCCGCCCCGGGGCGGCTTCGTCGAGGAACTGCCCGCTGGGCTCCGCGGTGCCGAAGATCGCCACGTTCAGGCCATGGCCGAGTACCACATCGCCGGGCGCACAGGCCTGCGCATGCCCTGCGATGAGCCGTTTGGCCTCGTCGAGTGTCCTGGCGTCGCCGAGGAAGACGCCTCGGGCCACTGACTGCCCGAAGACCGGATGAATGTGCGCATCGACGAGCCCCGGGGTAATCGCGGCTTCGCCGTAGTCGATGACCGCGGTTCCGTCTGCGATCCACCCTTGGGCCTGCTCCTTGGTGCCCACATGCGAGATGCGGCCATCGGTGATCCCCAAAGCGCTGGCAGGGTGTTCTTGGGCCAGCGTGTAGATGGTCCTAGCATAAAGCACCGTCTGCGGACCGGTCATCGTTCGACTCCTCAAATTAATGGCATTAATTATTTTTGAGTCTAAACGGAGCTGAGTCAGCTGTCCATGGTTGGATGGAAGCGGATTAACCCACAACGAGGATGGTTCGCATGTCGCAAAGAGTCGCCGGCCGGCCGGCCACGCCGATCCTGACCCAGCAGGGCATTGTCGATGCGGCCTTTGCCCTGCTCGAAGAAATCGGTCCGGAGGAGTTCTCCATGGGGCGCCTGGCGCGCTCCCTGGGCGTGCGCACGCCTGCGCTCTACAACCACGTGGACAACCGCCAGCACCTGGTGAACCTGATGCGCCGCGACATGGTGAGATCCATTGAGCGGAACATGCTGGCCGATTTGCCGTGGACCGAAGCGCTGTTCCATTTCGCGGTGCTCTTTCGCGAAGCGCTGCTCCGCGTTCCCGCGGCAGTGGAACTGATTGTCGCCACGCCCATTTCCGAGGAATCGGAATCCGGTGTCATCTATGAGGAAATGGGGCGTATCCTGCGCCGGGCCGGTGTGGCCGTGCCTCGCATTCTCATGGTCATGGTGGCGATCGAGTCGCTGATTGTCGGGGCTGCCTTGGATATCGTCGCCCCGGGGGCTCATGTTGCCACCGTGCCTGCAGACGACCGGGGAACTGTGCGCAGCAGCCACGGCGAAGTGATGGAATTGGGAGAGGCCTATGCGCGGCAGGCTCGCACCAGCGTCAGCTACCAATCATTTGAGTTCGGGCTCCGGGCGATCATTTCCGCGGTCGAGCGGGAAGTCTCCCAGTCCTAGCGACGTGCTGATTTCTGCAGACGGATGTTTCCCCGAAATTAATAATATAAATTTATTTTGATCCGCCGGCCCTCCTGAAGCGGGAGGCCCCCACCGCTTGCCTTCATCAACAAGCTCCAAGTCATGCAGGTGATCCGCCTTGCCCGTGTGGGTTCCGCGGCCAATATTCGACCCGGTTTACCTGCCGGAAACAGCGCCTTGAGGGTAGGTCCCCCTTGTTATCGGTGAGCCATGTCACTACATTAAGTGAACGATATTCATTATTTGGGGCAGTGAGTACGGACGCCCTGGAACGTCTGACTCGTCATGGAGTGGCGACGGGGCAATTGCACAGAAGGAGCCGCGATGAAGCAGGTACAGCAAGGCGTGCGAAGCGCAGCGGAAGCGCCCGCGCAGATGAACAGGGTGCTCGGACTGCCTAACCTGGTGCTTTTCGGCATGGTGTACATGGTGCCGCTGACCATCTTCAGCACCTACGGCATTGTCACCGAAATTACCGGTGGCCGGCTTCCGGTAGCCTACGCGATCACCTTGGTCGCGATGCTTTTCACGGCACGATCGTACGGCTTGATGTCGCAGGCTTTCCCGGTAGGCGGATCTGCCTACGTTTACACCCAGCGCTCTTTCGGGTCGAATATCGGTTTCATGGCCGGCTGGGCGCTCCTGCTTGATTACCTCTTCCTGCCCATGATCAACTATCTGCTCTTGGGGATCTACCTCAACGAGTTCTTCCCGGTGATTCCGCCCTGGGCCTTCATGTTGGCTGGGATGGTGCTGGTGACAGTCCTTAATGTCATCGGCATTGTCTCTGTGGCCAGAACGAACATCGTGATTATCGGCTTCCAGTTCCTGTTCATCATCCTGTTCGTCGGCTTCTCCATTGCCTACCTCCGCGGGCAGGCCACCGTTGACCTCTTTGCCCCATTGCGCGGTTCCGGGGAGGCGGGCGGATTCGCTCCACTGGCCGCGGGCGCTGCGATCCTCTGCCTCTCCTTCCTCGGCTTCGACTCGATCACGACATTCGCCGAGGAAGCCCGCAATCCCAAGCGCGATCTGCCCCGCGCCATCTTGCTGACGACTTTGATCTGCGGCTTCCTATTCGTGGCCCTGGCCTACGTCTCGCATCTGGTTTACCCGAGCCATGAATTCGCGAACGCGGATTCGGCCTCCATTGATGTGGTCTTCACAGCGGGCGGCCAATTCCTCTCTATCTTCTTCACCGCTGGATTCATCTGCGGCGCAATGGGATCGGCGCTTGTCTCGCAGGCATCGGTGTCGCGAATCCTCTACAGCATGGGACGCGACGGCGTGCTTCCCCGACGGGTTTTCGGGTACCTGCACCCCCGTTTCAAGACCCCGACGTTCGTAATCATCATCGTTTCACTGATTTCGCTGACCGCCCTGTTCGCGAGCCTGGAAATCGTCTCCGCGATGATCAGCTTCGGCGCCCTTGTCGCCTTCTCTGCAGTGAACCTCGCCGTAATCAAGTACTTCTTCTTGGCCCACCGCCAGCGCGGAATGGGGGCTACGATCAACTACTTGGTGCTGCCCTTAATTGGCCTGGCCCTGACAATTTGGCTATGGACAAGCCTCAGCGGTCTCTCGCTGGTGATCGGTTTGGCCTGGATCGGGCTGGGCCTGGTGTATCTCGCCTACGTGACTGGCGGATTCAAGCGCAAAGCACCGATGCTGGATCTTGCCGAATAGTACCGCTGCTGTGAAAAACCCGTTCACCGTTCATTAGCATCCGGGGGATAGCGGTATGCGGCCCCAGGGCATCCTCGGTGAATCAGTGTGCATCCTCGTCACCGCCAAGGGCGGCGTTCGGGCCACGATGGGCAGGCCGGCAGGCGGGCTGCGAGTAGTGCTGGCGATTCATCCGGCGACCGCAACACCGCTACGCTTCTGCCGCGCTTTCGCTGAATTCGCGACTAGATCCAGCGGGATATCCCTGGCATCGAAAAGCGCACGAGCGGTAACTCGGATTGGGCGAGCACATCCCCTCAAGGGTCCTGCTGGAAGCGCGCAGTGCTATCCGGGATCCCATCCTCGCCGCCGGCGCCAGCGATGGGCTGGCTGGCAAGCCTCAACGGCTGAGCCAACCGCCTGGCTACAGGTCGACCGCGTTGGCCAGCACCGGCAGCTGCTTGCGAGCGGCCTGGACCTGGCTGAGATCCAGATCGACTACCAGCAGCTCGGGTTCTGCACCGGCCCGGGCAATAATGCGTCCTAGCGGATCAACCACCACCGAGTGCCCGACGCCCAAAGGCGCGGTACCGGTGATCTTGCGTCCAATGCTTTCAGGATCAGCCTGGTCCACTGCCACCACGAACGTCGTCGCGTCCAAGGCGCGGGCCTGCGCAAGGGTGGTCCACTGCTCGGCCTTGCCCTCGCCCTGGCCCCACGAAGCGCTGACGATGTTGACCGCTGCACCAGCCTTCGCATGGCGGGTGAACAAGCGCGGGAACCGCAAGTCGTAGCAGGTGGCCAAGCCGATCGTCGTTCCCTCATGCTCGAACTGCACCGGAGAAGTTCCGGGCGTCACTGAATCCGACTCGGCATAGCCGAAGGCATCGTAGAGGTGGATCTTGTCATAGTGGGTATCTACGCCTTCACCGGCGACCAGCAAGGTGTTGCGTACCCGGCCGCCTTCCCCAGGGGTGAACATGCCCACGGCAATGGTGATGCCTATATCCCGTGCCTGCTGGCGGATCAGTGTAGCCCAGGGCCCATCCAGGGGTTGCGCGTACTTGGCGAGATCGTGGCCGAAGGAAACCTGCATGGCCTCGGGGAAGACCACCAGCGTGGCGCCGGCTTCCTTTGCCCGGCGCGCATGATCGCGCACTGTTACCAGATTGCGCTGCGGATCAGCGGTGCTCAGAACCTGCGCCAAAGCGATTCTCATGGGATAGTCCTTTCCTGCTGCCAGCTGCTGGCTATGCGCTACCTTCACGACTCTACGCAGTAGCGATCAGCGAAGCTACATCCGGGCCATCTGCACCTCTTCACGGCCCTTGGACACCGACATCACGTCTTTTTGGCGCTCACCGTCTACCTGGGCAGCCAAGGCATCCAGCTGCGACATTGATTCCAGGGACAAGCGGACATCCAGCGCCCCCAGATTATCCTCGAAGTGCGCGCTGAAGCGGGTCCCCGGAATCGGGGAGACGGCCACATTGAATGCGCGTGCTTTTTCATAAACCCACGCCAGTGACACCTGGGCGGTTGAAACACCTTCGCGCTGGGCCACCTCCGCGATGACTTGCCGCAATGGATGGTTGTGCTGCATGCGGGCCGCTTCGAAGCGCGGGAAGTTATGGCGGATGTCGTTGGCTTCAAGCTGCTGCAGGGAATCAACTTCCCCGGTGAAGTACCCGCGACCCAGCGACGCGTAGGTCACCAGGCCCACGCCGAGTTCACTGGCGGCTGGCAAGAGCCATCTTTCGATGTCCCGGCTGAAAATCGAGTACTCCATCTGGATCGCGGAAATTGGATGCACCTTGTGGGCTCGGCGCAGCTCCTCGGAAGTCACTTCGGACAAGCCGATGTGCCGGGCCTTCCCTGCTTCGACTAGCTCCTTGTAGGCTCCGACAGTCTCCTCGATTGGCACCCGGGAATCCACCCGGTGGTAGTAGTACAGGTCAACGTGGTCTACGCCCAGCCGCTGCAGGCTCGCATCCATGCATTTCTTGATGAAGTCCGGGTCGCCATTAGCGCGTGGGTCTCCCGGATTCTTCGGACGCACGATGCCCGCCTTGGTTGCCAGGGTGACTTCGCCGCGACGGGTTTTGAGCACCTGCGAGAGCAGGGTTTCGTTGTGCCCTTCGCCGTAGATGTTTGCTGTATCCAGGAACGTGACGCCGCGATCAAGAACATGGTTCAAGGTGCGCAGGGATTCGGCATCGTCGGCCGATCCGTAGGGCCCGCTCAGGGACATGCAACCAAAACCCTGCGAGGTGGCTTCCAACCCCTGGCCGAGGTCGATGCTGTTTGCGATCTGCTGTGCCATGGTGGTCCTTCGAGTAGTCAGTTTCTATCTTCTTGAGCCTAGCGAAGCAGGATTCAGCGGTCATCATGTTCCGTGATTTATTGAGTTCCGTGAACTGCGACCGAAACGACACACCGTAGCTAAAGTGGCAATGACCAGCATAAAGAGACTGTGTCTCACTTCTGCTCTTGAATCTCAGAGTAAAATTCTTGCCATGGGAAGCGTGGTTCGCGATCGAGTGCGCGAAAAGATGAAAGTCGAGTTGGCGGAACAGGTTTATGCCGTGTTCGCCGAACGCGGCATGGAGAACGTCACCGCCCAGCAGGCAGCCCAGGCAATCGGAATATCCCGTGCCACGTTCTTCCGGTACTTCTCGTCAAAAGAGGAAGCGGTAGTTACTGCGTTGCGTTCCATGACCGCGCACTTCTCCGACATGGCCAGCTCCATGTCTTCGCATCCGGGCGAGAGCTTGCTGGAGCTTTTGCGCCGCAGCTTTGAATCGGCAGTAGTATTCGCTGAGCAGGATCCGGTGGCGATGCAGGGCCGCATTGAGCTGGTCAGGAGCACCCCTGCGCTCCGGGCCAGCTGGCAGGAATCCCGGCGAGAGCAGCAGGTAGCGCTGGCCCAGGCGCTGTCGCCGTTCTGCGCGAACCAGCGGCTGGCTGAAACCGCCGCGTTGCTGGGTCTGGCCCTTTACGACCATGCACTGACCCGTTGGGTTGGGACGGCGGGCAGTACACTTCGCGAGATCCTCGACGAAGCCTTCGACTTCGCCGCCATGATCGATGACAACTGGTCGGAGAAGCGCTAGCAACCGCTACAGGCTACGGCAAGCGAAGCACCTTGATCGCCTCGGCCAAGTACGGTTCCGGGCTGGGGTCAGCAGATTGCGCCCAGCTGATCCATGCTGCAAAAGTCACCGTGCCGAATGCCAGCGCCAGATAGGGCGCCGCCTGCGCGCTGACCCCGCCTTCCGAGAAATGCCGCAGCACCCGCTCGTTGTCCTTGCCCATCCGCATCGACGCCTGGGCCAGGAGCTCGGGCTGGTCCGCGATAAGCCGCAAGCGTCCTCGCGTGACCTCCGGATCCGGCAGCGAATCGAAAGCTGCCACCGCAGCAGCGTGCATGGCACCCACCAGGTCGTGGCCCTCCTGCTTCGCCGAGGCGAAGGCGCCGTCTGAAATGGCCGAAGCTTCCAGCAGGCCGCCCCACACCAAATCAGCCTTGGAAGCGAAATAGCGATAGAGGCTCTTGCGTCCGATTCCCGCTTCTTCCGCAATTTGCGCCATCGAAACTTCGCCATAGCCATGCTTGGCAAAGAGCGCCAGGGCGGTGCGGGCCACGGAGTCGGGATCAATGGACTGCGGGCGCCCAGGCAGGTGCGTGGCAACGGAATCTTGGGTGTCAGGCATATCCCAATTATGGCCCATTGAGTTAAGACACAGTGTGTCATAATATGAAACTACCAATTCATCGGCAACCAGAAGGAACGGTTATGGGCATGGAAAACGCATGGCAGGAAAAGGTCACCGCAGAACGTTTTGCCGGCAAGACAGTGGTGGTCACTGGCGCCGGTTCGGGCATCGGCAAGGCCACCGCGCTGCGCGTGGCCAAGGAAGGCGGCAAGGTGATCGCCGCGGACATCAGCCGCGAACGGCTCGATGAGCTTGTTGCCGAGAACCCGGATCTGGACTTTGCCGTCGTGGCCGGCGACATCACCGACCAAGTGGTAGTGGACCAGGTAGTGGCAGCTGGCGAAGGGCGGATCGATGCGCTGGCCAACGTCGCCGGCATTATGGACAAGTTCGAGCCGATCCACGAGATCGAGGACTCGACCTGGGAACGGGTCATGAATGTGAACGTCAATTCCGTTCTGAAGCTGACCCGTTCGGTGGTCCCGCTGATGCTCGAGGCCGGCCAGGGCAACGTGGTCAATGTGGCTTCGGAAGCTGGCCTGCGCGGCTCGGCCGCCGGCGTCGCATACACCGCCTCGAAGCACGCGGTCATCGGCATGACCAAGAACTCGGCTGTCATGTACGGCAAGAAGGGGCTGCGTTTCAACGCAGTGGCACCGGGTGCAGTGCAGACCAATATCGAGGCTCCAATGGCCTCCGAATTCGCCCAGCAGGTAATCCCTCCGCTGATGGGCATCATCCCGGGCATGGCTACCGCAAGCCAGCTCGCCGCCTCGATCACCTTCCTGCTCAGCGAGGACAGCACCAACATCAACGGCGTGGTCCTGGCTTCGGATACCGGCTGGAGCGCCATCTAGCAAGGCCTGCCTGGAGACGAGTTTCCCTGCCAGCAGGTGGAACGGCCATCGGCCGGGGTGCACTGGAAAGCTCCAGTGCACCCCGGCCGATTAGCTCTCAAGGTCCCCGCAGTTTTCCGTGCGGCAACCGCCTGACTCAGCTGCGCGCTTCTGCGCGTTCCTCATCGGGGTAGCTTTTTTGCGTGGCCGCAGCTGCTTCGGCTTCGGTTGCCGGGCTCATATCGAACTTGAGCAGGGCCTCCGGGGTGGGGCCACCGCCGAACTTCGGTGAAGGCTGGCCGCCGTTGGCTACGCGTTCGGCCTCCATGGCTTCCCATTCCTCATCGCGTCCGAGCATGCGGGCCGAGTCCTCATTGGTGATTTCCCCGGCGAAGGCGCGCTTCATTGCCTCGCGGTCGAACTGCCCTTCCCATTTGGCGACCACGAAGGTGGCCACGCAGTTGCCCAGCAGGTTCACGGCAACGCGCATCGAATCCATGATGCGGTCCGCGCCCAGCAACAGGGCCACGCCGGCCACCGGGAAGATGCCCAGGGCGGCTGCCGTCGCCGATAGGGCCAAGAACGAGGATCCAGGGACGCCGGCCATGCCCTTGGAAGTCAGCAGCAGGATGCCCAGGGCGGCAAGCTGCTGGCCAAAGCTGAGATTGTGGCCGAACGCCTGGGCCAGGAACAGCAGCGAGATGGACAAGTAGATGGCCGCACCGTCGAGGTTGAAGGAATATCCGGTCGGGACCACCAAGCCGGTGGTGGCGCGGGAGCATCCGGCGTTGGTCAGCTTGGTCATGATGCGAGGCATCACCGACTCGGTTGATGCGGTGCCCAGGGCCAGCAGGAATTCCTCGCGGGTGTACTTGATGAATTGCCACAGCGGAACCCGGGCAAATCCCCAGGCGATCAGGAAGAGGATGCCGATGAACAGCAGGGCCGCGGCGTAGCAGGCGAGAATCAATTTCGCATAGGTGCCCAGTGTCTCGATGCCGTATTGGCCGATGATGAAGCCCATGGCGCCGAAGGCACCCAGGGGTGCGACCCGCATGACCCAGCTCATGACCTTGAAGATCAGCTCCAGGACGTTCTCGAACACCGCGAGCAGTGGTGCGCAGCGTTCCTGGCCGACCACCACGATGGCTGCGCCGAAGAAGACCGAGAAGAACAACACCTGCAGCAAATTATTATCCGCGAAGGCGCCGATGACGCTGACCGGGATGATTCCCAGGATGAAGTCGGCGGCCCCCTTGGCCTCTCCGGATTTCTCTTCGATGGCCCCGGCGTCGAGGGATGACGGGTCGATGTTCAACCCGGCGCCTGGCTGGAAGAGGTTGGCAATGATCAGGCCGAAGATCAGGGCGAAGAGTGTGGCGCAGGTGAAGTAGACCAATGCCTTGACGCCAACGCGTCCCACTGCCTTGACATCGCCCACCGCCGCAATGCCGGTGACAATCACCAGGAAGATCAGCGGGGCGATGATCATCTTGATCAGCATGATGAATCCGTCGCCCAGCGGGCGCAACTCGGATCCGACCTTCGGCAGGAAGTGGCCGATCAAGACGCCGGCGACGATTGCGACGCCAAGCTGGAAGAACAGGGAAGTGTAGAAAGGTTTCTTGGGGGTTGGCTCAGCGACCCGGAAGTCGTCTGCGGATTTGATTTTCATGGCTGCTCCTGAGGATGGACTCGCTCCGAGGTATGTGCCCGTGGCTTGGATGGTGTCAACTGTAAGGCACGTCACAATATTCCGCAATGAAAAAAGATAATTTCGTTATGCGGAATGGATTCCTTCTGGATTATGGAATTAATCCGTGTTTGATAGGCATTTATCTAGCTCCGAGTACCGCTGTGCCGATGGCGGCAGCGTTGGGCGTGTCACGCGCCATCGGGGGCTCGTGCTGTGCCGCGCGGGGCCGGCGAGGAATGAACCCGGGGGTACCGCTGTTCTTGATGCAGGGATCCCGGTTATTGCGCGTCGGGCAATCGGGCTGTGTCGCCCGGGCTGGCCGCCGTAAGCTGACCCTACCTGGAAGTCGCGGATGGCTTACTGGGATCATGGACAAAGGTGGAACCCACCGATTACTTCCAGCAGGATTGAGAGCACTCACTTATGAGCATGGAAAGCGCCGCCTGGCATTCGCTATGGAAGCTGTCAGGAGACAAGGGCAAGGCCTACGCTCCAACCACGCCTAAGCGAGTGCTGAAGTTCGCAGCCAGCTACAAGTCCCGGCTGCTGGTCTTCGTCGTCTTCTCCATCTTCGCCGCCGTCCTGGCCGTGATCACCCCGGTGCTCGCCGGACGGGTGGTCGACGAAGTCGTCGCGCAATCCGGGGTGCGGACGATCATCAACTTGGCTCTGGTCATGGCGGGGATCGCGATCCTGGATGCGGTGGTGTCCGTAGTGGTCCGCTGGTTCTCCTCGCGCTTGGGCGAGGGCATCATCTATGACCTGCGCACCGCGGTCTTCGACCATGTGCAGAAAATGCCGGTGGCATTCTTCTCGCGCACCAGGACCGGTGCGCTGGTCAGCCGCTTGAACAACGATGTCATCGGCGCGCAATCCGCCTTCGCCGGAACCCTTTCCGGGCTGGTCTCCAATACCGTGGCGCTGGTGCTCACCGCTGCGGTCATGTTCACCACCTCGTGGCAGGTCACGCTGATCGCTTTGGTGCTGCTGCCGATTTTCCTCTTGCCCGCCCGCCATTTCGGCAGGTCCGTGGCCCTGCTGCGCCGTGAATCCGCGGACCTGAACGCGACCATGGGCAACCAGATGACCGAGCGCTTCTCCGCCCCCGGCGCCACCTTGATCAAGCTTTTCGGCCGTCCCAAGGACGAGTCCGAGCAGTTCGCGCTGCGTGCCGGCAAGGTGCGGGATATCGGCGTCAAGATGGCCATGCGCCAGTTCTACTTCGTCGCCGCGCTGACCCTGGTTGCTGCCCTGGCACTCGCCCTGGTCTACGGTCTGGGCGGCATGTACGCGGTACGTGGCGATCTGGCCGCCGGCGACGTGGTGGTCCTGGGCATGCTGCTCACCCGCCTCTACACGCCGCTGACCGCACTGGCCAACGCGCGCGTGGAAATCACCAGCGCGCTGGTCAGCTTCGACCGCGTCTTCGAGGTGCTGGACTTGGAGCCGCTGATTGCCGATGCCCCGAACGCCCGCCGACTTGAGGCCGGGGCGGTGCCGGTGAGATTCAACCACGTGAGCTTCTCCTACCCGAGCGCCGACAAGGTCTCGCTGGCTTCGCTGGAAGAAGTAGCCATCCTGGACACCCGCGGCGGCGAAGAGGTCCTGCACGATATCGACTTCGAGATCCCCGCGGGCCAAACCTACGCGCTGGTGGGCTCCTCGGGTGCGGGCAAGTCCACCATCGCCTCGCTGCTGGCGCGCCTGTACGACGTGGATTCGGGCAGTGTTGAACTGGCCGGCGAGGATATCCGCCAGCTTGAGCTCGATTCGCTGCGTTCGACGGTGTCCATGGTGACCCAGGACGGGCACCTCTTCCACGAGAGCATCCGCTCCAACCTGACGCTGGCCCGGCCCGAAGCGACCGAAGAGCAGATCTGGGAGGCGCTGGAGCGTGCCCGGCTGAAGCCGGTGATCGCTTCCTTGCCCGATGGCCTGGATACCGTGGTGGGCGAGCGGGGCTACCGGCTTTCCGGTGGCGAACGCCAGCGCATGACCATTGCCCGTCTGCTGCTCGCAGCACCCCAGGTAGTCATCCTGGATGAGGCGACGGCGGCCCTGGACTCGTCGAATGAAGCGGCGGTGCAGGCGGCGCTGGGCGAGGCGCTGGCAGACCGCACGGCGCTGATCATTGCCCACCGCCTGTCGACCATCCGCACGGCGGACCAGATCCTGGTCGTGGAGGGCGGGCGCATCGTCGAGCGCGGAACCCACAGCGAGCTGCTGGCCTTCGGCGGGCGCTATAGCGAGCTGCACGAAACCCAGTTCGCGCAGTAGCACGTCTGGCCCTGAGCGCCAGGCCTTGGCCGGCGCGGCCGGTCCCGGAACCGTCGAAAGCTAAGCGCTGGCGACCAGTTCGCCTGCCTTCTGCGCGGCATGGGTGGCGATGATGGTGCCGAAGACCAGTCCCTGCCCAATGGTGGCTCCGGCACCTGGGTAGACATTGCCGAAGATGTTCGCGGCGGTATTGCCCTGGGCATAGAGTCCCTGGATGACCTCGCCGGATGTGTCCAGTGCGCGGCCATGGGCATCGGTCATCACGCCGCCGCAGGTACCCAGGTCCGAGAGCACGATCTTCACCGCGTAGTAGGTCTTGCCTTCCAGCGCGCGCAGGTTCGGATTCGGGTTCTGGGTCGGATCGCCGTAGTAGCGGTCGTAGGCGGACTCGCCGCGGCGGAACTGGTCGTCGATGCCGGTTCCGGCGCCCTCGTTGAACGCCTCCAGGGTCTGTTCCAGAACCCGCGGGGGGACAGAGATCTTGCCCGCGAGGGCGCTGATTGACGACGACTTGTGGGCCACCCCGGCCTTGTACCAGGACTCGGGAAGGGCCATGCGCGGGTAGCACTGTCCGGCGAAGATGTAGCTGTCGCGGTAGGCCTGGTCGAAGATGAGCCACATCGATCCAACCGGGTCGCCGTCCGCCTCGCGGCGCAGGATCTCCTGGCCGAAGCTCATGTAGTCGGTGGACTCGTTGATGAAGCGGCGTCCGGACTGGTCCACCATGAACGATCCGGGCAGCGAACGCTCGGCGAGCAGGATCTTGGGCGAGGATCCGGGCTTGAGCGGGGCAACGGCTGGGAACCACCAGGACTGCTGCATGCTCGCCAGCTGGGCGTTGTGCTGCTGCGCCAACGCAATGGCGTCGCCGTGGTTGCCCTTGGCGCCCAGGCTCAGGTCCTCGACCAGCGACGGGCTCTGGTGCTGCTGGCGCATCGCCATATTATGGTCGTAGCCGCCGGCAGCCAGCACCACGCCGTACTTGGCGCGCACGCTCACCCGTTCCCCGCCCTGTTCCAGGACCGCTCCGGTGACCGCCGAATCGCTGAATTCGAGATCGACCAGCTTCGCTTCGGTCCAGATGGGAATGCCTGCATCCAGCGCCCCGGCGTACATGCCGCCGGCGATGGCCTGGCCTCCGGCGCTGTAGTTACGGCCGATCAACAGCCCTCCGGCACCCTGGATGAGGCGCTTGACGATGCGCGGGAAGGCCTTGTGCGGGGCCTTGGCAATGAGGTTCATCCACTTGTAGTCCGCACCGGTCACTGGCATCGGCATGGGGGCGGACATGGTGGCTGGCTGGAAGCGGATCAGCTGGTCGCCAAGCTTGTTCAAGTCGAAGGGGCGCGACTCGACCGATCGGCCCGCAGCGCTGCCGCCTGGCAATTCGGGATGGTAGTCGGAGTAGCCCTTGGACCAGAAGAAGCTCAGCCGGGTCATGCGCTCGAGCATCTTGACGGTCTCGTCGCCGGATTCTAGGAAGGCCTTCCAGCGCTCGGCCGGGCCGGATCCTTCCACGACGGATGCGATGTACTTTTCGCCGCGCTCCAGGGAATCGACGGCGCCGTCCCGCTTGAGTACCGTATTGGCAGGAATCCAGAAGGCTCCGCCCGAGCGGGCGGTAGAGCCGCCCACGTACTGGGTTTTCTCGGCCACGGCAACGTTGAGGCCGAGTTCCTTGGCAGCCAGCGCGGTGGCCAGCCCGGTGCCGGATCCGATGACCAGCAGGTCGACTTCATGCTGATCGATGGTGACGGGTGCAAGAACGGTTTTCGATGCCATGTCGGACTCCTCTGCGCGGTGCCGGGCTTCAGCCCTTTCGTCAGCCCACGCTAGCCGAGCCGCTGGTGGTGCGGGGGCCCAGTCCCGCTGGGAGGGACACCTTGCATCCACGGTGCGCCGGCCTGTCCGACCGGGCAGGAAGATCCGGCGCGGCTAGTCCGCCGCTGCCACCAGCTGGCGTCCCAGTTCGCGGGCCGCCTCCAGCAATACCGGCACCGCGCTGTCGATGAAGGCCTCGTCAACGCGGGTCACCGGCCCGGAAACCGAGATGGCCATCGGCGTTGGCGCGCCCGGTACTGGCACGGCGATGCAGCGAACCCCTAGTTCCTGCTCTTCCTCGTCGATGGCGTAGCCGCGTTCGCGGGTGGCCTCGACATCGGTGAACAGCTTGCCCAGGGTGGTGATGGTGTTCGCGGTCTTCGGGGGCATGCCCGCCTGCGAGACCAAACGCTGCACGCGCTCGTCATCCAGCACCGAAAGCACGGCCTTGCCGACCCCGGAATTGTGCAGCATGGCGCGGCGTCCGACTTCGGTGATCATGCGCATCGAGTGGGCTGACTGCACCTGGGCGATGTAGGTGACCATGTCGCCGTCGAGCACCGCGATATTCGCCGATTCGCCCAGCTTCGCGACCAGGTCCTTCAGCGCAGGGGAGGCCAAGGCGCCCAGCTGGCGGTTGGCTACCTCGCCCAGCCGGATCAGCCGCGGACCCAGTGAATAGCGGCGGTTGGGCAGCTGGCGCACGTAACCCACGCCGACCAGGGTGCGCAGCAGGCGGTGGATGGTGGGCAATGGCAGGGGAGTATCGGCGGCAAGCTCGCTGAGCGCCGCTTCGCCGCCGGCACGGGCGATGACTTCCAGGAGCTCGAAAGCACGTTCGACGGACTGGACGCCGCCGGTGGTGGACTTGCTGGAAGTCTGCGTCATCTTTGCTCCTAATAAAGGCACTGGTTTTCGGAAGAGGGCTGCGCATTACTTCTACGATGCGAAATCCTAGTCCCAAGAATAGCGCAGAATCAGGCTTTTCTTCCACGATCCGATATTAACTCGGCAAAAAATCGTGCTGGGCGCCACAAAACACTCTTGCATTTTCATTTTGAGGATAATAGTATCCACTATACGGAAACTTTTACAGGAGGATCAGATGGCAGCACCAAGCCCGGGATATTCACTCACGCTTCGCGTCCAGACACCTGCGTCGATTACCGCGACCAGCGAGCTGGCCGGCGCGGTCGGTTCGGCTGGCGCGCACATCACGGCCCTGGATGTCACCGAGTCCAACCACACCCACATGGTGGTGGACGTTTCCTGCAACACCACCGACGTGGCCCACGGCGAGACCGTGCGCGCGGCGCTGGATAGCCTCGATGGCGTGAGCGTGCGCAACGTCTCGGACCGCACCTTCCTGATGCACCTTGGCGGCAAGCTCTCGGTGACCCCCAAGGTCGCCCTGCGCAACCGCGATGACCTCTCCCGTGCCTACACCCCGGGTGTCGCCCGCGTCTGCATGGCCATCGCCGAGAACCCTGCCGATGCCCGCAACCTGACGGTCAAGCGCAACACCATCGCCGTGGTCACCGACGGCTCGGCCGTGCTGGGGCTGGGCAATATCGGCCCGGCTGCAGCCCTGCCGGTCATGGAAGGCAAGGCGGCGCTGTTCAAGCAGTTCGCCGATGTCGATGCCTGGCCGGTCTGCCTGGACACCCAGGACACCGAGGAGATCATCATGATCGTCAAGGCCCTGGCACCGGTCTACGGCGGGGTGAACCTCGAAGACATCGCCGCCCCGCGCTGCTTCGAAATCGAGGCCCGGCTGCGCGAAGAACTGGACATCCCGGTCTTCCACGACGACCAGCACGGCACCGCAATTGTCACCCTGGCCGCGCTGCTCAACGCGGTGAAGGTCGTGGACAAGAAGATCGAGGACCTGCGCATCGTGGTCTCCGGGGTCGGCGCGGCCGGCAACGCGATCATCCAGCTGCTCATGGCCCGCGGCGCGCAGAACATCATCGCCTGCGGACGCAATGGCGCGATCACCCGCAACGAAGCCTACGCCGATGCGCACCGCAGCTGGCTGGCGGAAAACACCAATCCGCAGAACTTCACCGGCACCCTGAAGGAGGCCATCGCCGGCGCCGATGTCTTCATCGGCGTCTCGGCCCCGAACGTGCTGGACGAAGCCGATATCGCCGCCATGAACGAACGCGCCATCGTCTTCGCCATGGCCAACCCGGATCCCGAGGTGGACCCGGAACTGGCCGGCCGCCACGCGGCGGTGGTCGCCACCGGGCGCAGCGACTTCCCCAACCAGATCAACAACGTCCTGGCATTCCCAGGTTTCTTCCGCGGGCTGCTGGATGCAGGCGTCACCGAGATCACCGACGCCATGCTCCTGGCCGCCGCGGACGCCATTGCCGCGCGGGTCAGCGAATCAGAGCTGAACCCCGGATTCATCATCCCGTCGGTGTTCGACCCACAGGTCGCCTCCGATGTGGCCATGGCAGTGCAGGACGCAGCCGCCGCCAAGTAGGCGCTGCGCAGCAAGACCCTAGGGTGCATGTCAACGCACCCTTCATTGGAACAGAGCACAAGAGGTTAAGGAACAACCCATGAGTATTGAAATCACCAGCATCCCCGTCGCCGCCGATGCCCAGCAGATCCTCTCGGGCGAAGCGCTGGCCTTCATCGAGAAGCTGCACCAGAAGTTCGCCGGCACCCGCGATCAGCTGCTGGCCGCACGCGGCGTGCGCCGCCAGCAGTTCTCCGATGCCAAGTCCATCGACTTCGATCCGCAGACCGAATCCGTGCGCACCGGCGACTGGAAGGTCGCCGAAGCCCCAGAGGCGTTGCGCGACCGCCGCGTGGAGATCACCGGCCCGGCCTCCCCGGCCAAGATGGCCATCAACGCGCTGAACTCCGGCGCCAAGGTCTGGCTGGCCGACCTGGAAGATGCTTCCACTCCGAGCTGGTTCAATGTCATCGATGCGATCTCCAATCTCTCGGCCGCCGCCCGGGGCACCTTGGCCTTCACCGATGCGAAAACCGGCAAGTCCTACGCGCTGCGCACCGACGCCCCGCGCGCGGTCGTGGTGGTCCGCCCCCGCGGCTGGCACCTACCGGAGAACAATGTGCTCATCGACGGCAAGCCGGCGGTCGGTGCACTGGTCGACTTCGGCCTGCACTTCTTCCACAATGCCAAGGTGCTCGCCGAATCGGGACAGGGCCCGTTCTACTACCTGCCGAAGATGGAGCACTACCTGGAATCGCGCCTGTGGAACGAGGTCTTCACCTTCGCCCAGGCCGAGCTGGGCATCGCCCACGGAACCGTGCGCGCCACCATGCTCATCGAGACCATCCCGGCCGCCTTCCAGATGGAGGAATTCCTCTACGAGCTGCGCGAGCACGCCTCTGGCCTGAACGCGGGCCGCTGGGACTACCTGTTCTCCATCATCAAGACCTTCCGCGAAGCCGGCGAAGCGTTCATCATGCCCGACCGCTCGGCCGTGTCGATGACCGCGCCGATGATGCGCGCCTACACCGAGCTGCTGGTCAAGACCTGCCACAAGCGCGGGGCTTTCGCCATGGGCGGCATGGCGGCGTTCATCCCGAACCGCCGCGAACCAGAAGTTACCGCCGCCGCCTTCGACAAGGTCCGCGAGGACAAGTCCCGCGAGGCCAACGACGGATTCGACGGCTCCTGGGTCGCCCACCCGGACCTGGTCGAGCTGTGCAAGGAGATTTTCGACGCGAAGCTCGGCGAGAAGCCGAACCAGATTGACCGCCAGCGCCCGGAAGTCGAGGTCACCGCGGCCCAGCTGCTGGACGTGGCCAGCGCACCTGGCGATGTCACCGAGGCCGGCGTGCGCGCCAACCTCTACGTGGCAGTGAACTACGTGGCCGTGTGGCTCTCGGGCAACGGCGCGGTCGCCATCCACAACCTGATGGAAGACGCCGCCACCGCGGAGATCTCGCGCTCGCAGATCTGGCAGCAGATCCGCAACCAGGTGGTCGCCGCCGACACCGGCAACACCATCACCGCCGAACTGGTTGCTGGCATTCTCGCCGAAGAGGTTGAACGCCTGCGCGCGGAGGTCGACAATGAAGAGCACTTCAACGCCTACTACCAGCCGGCAGCGGAACTGATCGCGAAACTGACCAGCGGCAAGGACGAGGATTTCGCGGACTTCCTCACCACCCCAGCCTACGAACTCTTGGAAAAGGAATACGTGACCAAGCCATGAGCAACACCTTCGATGAGTCCACGCTTGCCAGCGTAGAAGCAAAGCTGGCCGCCACCGACCGGCTGCTGGAAACCTCCTACCCGGGGGATACCGGAGCCCGCCAGCCGATCCATACCGTGTACGTCCCCGGGGACAAGTACACCGTGGACCTCCCAGAACGTTGGGGCCACAACGCAGTAGCCACTGCCGGAGGACTGATTGGCCTATCCGCCTTGGCGGCCAAGCTCAAGCTGGCCGAACCAGAGCGCTTGGCGGAACTGGTTGGCGCGAAGCTGGCAAGCGAACCCATCGAAGATCTGCGCCTCGATTTCGAGGACGGCTACGGCAACCGCACGGATGCCGAGGAGGACGCCGCAGTGCTTGCCGCGGCCGACTCGGTATCCGCCGCGTTGGCCGCCGGCAAGGCCCCGGCCTGCATCGGCATCCGCTTCAAATGCTTTGAAGCACCCACCCGGGCCCGCGGGATCCGCACCCTGGACCTGTTCATCACCCGGCTTGTGGCCAACGGTCCGCTGCCCGAGGGCTTGCGCCTGACTCTGCCCAAGGTGACCACCGTGGCCCAGGTCGAGTCCATGGTCTACCTGGCCGAGAAGCTGGAAGAAGCCCACGGGCTGGAAGCTGGACGCATCCGCTTCGAAGTGCAGGTGGAAACCCCGCAGGTCATCCTGGCCGCCAACGGAACCCATCCGGTGGCCCAGCTGATCGCCTCGGGCAAGGGCCGGGTATCCTCGCTGCACTACGGAACCTACGACTACTCCGCGTCGCTGGGCGTGGCCGCCGGATACCAGTCCATGGAGCACCCGGTAGCGGACTTCGCCAAGGACGTCATGCAGGTGGCCGTGGCCGGCACCGGGGTGGAACTGTCCGACGGCTCCACCAACATCATTCCGGCCGGCGACCCGGAGAACATCGCGGCCGCCTGGGAACTGCACGCCCGCCTGGTCTCCCGCCACCTGTCCCGCGGCATCTACCAGGGCTGGGACATGCACGAGAACCAGCTGGTTACCCGCTACCTGGCCACCTTCGCCTTCTTCCGCAAAGGACTGCAGGCCGCCGGAACCCGGTTGCGCAACTACGTCCACCAGATCAACTCGGCCATCATGGACGAGCCGGCCACCGCACGGGCCTTGGCCCGCTACATCCACCGCGGGGTGGCCTGCGGTGCGGTGAGTGCCGACGAGGTCACCGAACTAGCCCAGATCACCCTGCCCGAACTCGAGGCGATCGCCTTGAACCGCTCCCACGCCTAAGGACAACACCATGACTGTTCCAGCCATCCAGAACTCCTCGTCGTACTACTCGGATTTCGGCGGCCACCCGCCGCAGAGCGATCTGCTCACTGACCGGGCCATCGTCACCGAGGCCTATACCGTGATCCCCAAGGGCGTGCTGCGCGACATCGTCACCAGCGTCTTCCCCGAGTGGACCAACACCCGTGCCTGGGTGCTCAACCGCCCGGTCGCCGGCGGGGCCACCACCTTCTCCCAAGCCATCGTGGAAGTTGCCCCGGGCGGCGGCGCCACCAAGCCGGAGCCGCAGGCCCAGGTGCAGGGATTCATCTTCGTACTCACCGGGCAGCTGACCCTTCTCATCGAGGGCACCGAGCATGTGATGGTGGACGGCGGCTTCGCCTACCTGCCAGCCGGCGCTACCTGGTCCGCCCGCAATGACGGCACCGAGACCACCAGCTTCCACTGGCTGCGCAAGCGCTACGAAGTGCTTGAAGGCGTCGCCGCACCGGCTCCCGTGGTGGGCAATGAGCGCGATATCGAACCTGGCCCGATGCCGGGCACCGATGGCAAGTGGCGCACCACCCGCATGCTCGATCCCAACGACGTGGCCTTCGATTTCGGCGTGAATATCGTGACCTTCGAACCGGGCGCATCCATCCCGTTCGCCGAAACCCATGTCATGGAACACGGCCTGTACGTGCTGGAAGGCAAGGGCGTGTACCGGATGAATGGCGACTGGGTCGAGGTCGAGGCCGGGGACTACATGTCGCTGCGCGCCTTCTGCCCGCAGGCTTGCTACGCCGGCGGCCCGGAGAACTTCCGCTACCTGCTCTACAAGGATCAGAACCGCCAGATCAAGCTGTAGCCCGGTGCTGGAGCCAGATTGGCTGTCCGGCTCAGCGGCAAAGTATTCCGCCCAGGCAGCGAGTGAAGCCCCGGCCTAGGAGAACTATGGGACTGGACAGCGTCTACTCCCTGTGTTTTGCAGTCGGGGGAGAACGAATCTGGACGGCTGCGACCTGCTCGCGGGACCCCGTCTCGTGTTGCATTGCCAGGATGCTGAAGGCAACTCGATGGCCGTTTTGCTTGGCTGTTGCGTGCAGATTCAGGTGTTCAGGCGCACTCTGTCAGGGATAGAAACGCTGGCAGCTACGGGCTCCTCCGCGCACCAGCAACATTGTCGGAGCAGTAGGCCTCCTGTCAGCGAGCAACAGATTTCACCATGCTCGTGAATGGCGAGTGTCCAATGACAGTCAGGTTAGCGTGCGCTGCTCTCGCGTGCAGGGGACCTATCGGCATGAGGCGGCTCCCCCAGCTCAATGGTTCCTGGGCCGAGCAGAAGCTGGCGCCTGTCGGTAACACCTAATTTAGCGTAAGCTCGCTGCAGGTGGCCTTCAACTGTGCGTTGGGAGAGGAAAAGTTCACTCGAGATTTCTAGATTGCTTGACCCTGCGGCGGCACGCGCGCAAATTTCGTATTCACGGGAGGTCAGGACTTTGTCATCGACTAGCGCGCGGCCTAGCGCTGGTGTATTTACTGATCCCAGCGTCTGGGAAATTTCAATTGAGAGTGCAAATAGGTATGCGGCGGCCTTACGACGCCCTAGATCCCGGGCGCGTCGTGAGGCCGCCGCAGCTAGTTGGGCAGCGAGTAGCTGCTGCCCCGCCGCAAGATGTGCTGTCACTAACGGACCTACGTTAGATTCTGCAGGGTTCTCAAGCGCCTCCGTGTAGCCGGCCAGAATCTTTGCCAGAGGTCCTTGTACCTGCTGGGCGATTTCCGACAATTTCGCAGGGTCGGTGTGTAATCCGCACTGCCACGCTTCAAGCAGCAGGCGCATGGCCAGGTTCTTTCGTCCAAACGACATTGCCCGCGAAAGCTGTTCGTGCAGATGCTGCTCAGCCGCTTGCCTGCTGCCGAGTGCTGCGAGGACGGAGACAAGGCAACGCTCTGCTATCGGCCTTAGGATCTGACCTGAAACATCTGGCTCAGCTCGGTATAGACCAAGATAGAGTGCGGCCTTGGACTTGTCGCCAATAAGAATCGAAGCGTAGGCAGCTAAGGCCGCCGCATATCCCTTGACGAGATATCGATCTCCAACAGAGAGTAGTCCAATTGCTTGTTCCAAGGTTGCTAGCGCCTGGGCAGCCATGCCAGATTCGAGATATCCCATGCCTATGCTCACGAGCACGTTAGCGTGATCGACATTGGCATGTTCCAGCTCAGCACCCACTGAAGTATCGTGGAAATGAGCGGGATTCAAACCTAGCGCAAAAGCCATGGCAGGGAATGAGAAGAGCAGTTCCGAGCGGGCTGCCGCAGGCCATTCCTCCCACTGAGACGATGAGGAAAGCTGCGCGTACTCGGTAATGGCGTCTTCTGCCTGGCCTGCGAATGACATTTCGATAAAGACGTGAGCTAGAAACGCTGCCCGATTCTCGATGGGCAACTGGGGCATGGATGAGTATTCTCGCAGTTTTTCTTGATCGACAATCTTGTTAGCCCGAGAGCGAATCAGCATGAGGTAAGCGGCAATTCCGGGAGGATCCCCGGGACGAGTTTCCAGCATCTGCTCCGCCATCTCCAGCCGCCCCAGACCGGCATAGGCGATCTTGGCTGAGAGAAAACGTATTTCAGCTGAACCCTCGGGTAGCAGCTTTTCAAGCAATGCGAGAGCCGCTTCCGGCATGCCAAGTTCATACAAGGCGTCGGCTCTGGCTGCCATTAATCGTTCCCATTGGTCAGGTGAGTCGGCTCGGCTGCGGTCAAGTGTGTCGGTTAAGGAAATCACCTGGGTAAACTGCCTTGCTTGCGAAGCCTGTTCGATGTCTGAGAGCAGCTCCCCGGAGGGAACTTGGATCCCGACTTCCAGTCTGTGCCTCGTGTATTGGCTGCGTGCATCAGGATCAAACTCATCCCAGGACAGCTTTTTCTTGATCGTTTCCAGATGCTTGCGCAAGGACAACTTGCTGAGGGAGTTGACAATTAGCTGCGAAGATAATCCAGGAGCCAGCTTTAGGCGTTCTTTGCGTTCGCCTGTCACCGGATTTCTGGATAGCAGTTCAACTCGCGCTAGGTCGGCATCAATTGCCTCGTCGATATTAGACCCGGCGAGCTTGCGTGCGATCTCCAATGGGATTGGTCCAATAATAGCCAGGAGTTCCAAAGTGCCTAGGACATTGCCGGGTTGTTCGCTCAAGCGACGGCTGATAAGGTCAGCCGTTCTTTTGCCTTGAGGGGTCCAACTGCGATTGAGAGTCCAATATCCCTGTTGGAGGCTAAGGGCCCCTGTAGCCAGGGCATCGAGTGCGAGTTCGCGAAGATCCTGTGGTTGTGCGCCCGAATGCTCTAATAGGGTGGTTATGGTGCTGGAATTAACCACGCCGCCGAGAACTCCGGCTAGTACCGCACCGGCATCATCGTAGGTGAGGGATGCTAGGTCGACCCTAAAGAAATTAGGTGAGGCAACTAGCGACTGCAGGTCAGCGGGCATCGACCGAACTGCGGACGTTGCTATCAGCAGGCGGATCTGGCCTGTTACGCAGAATTGACGTAAAACTGCCGCACTTTGCTCATCGACAAATTCGGCGCGGTCAAGGAGTATCCAAAGAACCGATGTTCTTGCTGCCTGGCCAATCCCCGTTACGAGTTCTGTTGGCGCCGTGCCTATCGGAGGTCCGGAAAGCTGAGCGGCCAACACACTTAAAGTGGAGAATGGAACGGCCGCCAGCGCCTTGGATCCGGTGATCCAGTTGAAGTTGGAGCAAATGCGATCCATAAGCTGCAGTGAGAACGTTGTGCAACCTGTGCCACTGTCGCCAACGACGAAAATCTGGCCGCCGTCTTGGGCCGCTTCGAGAGCAGCCTGGGCTGCATCAATACGGGAAGGCAACACGCCCCCAGAAGAGTTCGGCGAGACAGCCATTTCGCTCATAGCAGTCTCCCGGTATCTACTCGTCATGGTTGCCGGGAAAAGCTCGAAGTGCATTGAAGTCTACCCATGCGTGAATCACGGGTAATCGTATCCTGAACAAGGGCTACACGCCCTTCCGATGCCGTACATCGACACTTTGTGACGTGATGTTCTGGAACTCCATGCTCCAGATCCCTTATACCGAGTCGTCCGTAGGGCATTCTCAAGCCGAGGCAGATGCGAACACGCTAGGAGGCTGGTTATCACAAAACACAGATGGGACCCTGCCACCTTCGCGTGGCAGAGTCCCTGCGAGTGGTTTAAGCGGAAACTACTACTGCCCCCAAGCCGGTAGTTCGCGGCCCTAGACGTCCCCACGCCCAGAGTCAACCGCATAACCTACCTGTTATCCTAGCGAAACCATGACTCTTGGACATGGGAAAACTTCTCGAAATAGGTAATCAAGTACCACTGTCCTCAAATCTAGGTAAAGCAGTGGTGTAACTTGAACATGATGGCAGCAGTGCAGGTCAGAAGCCCGGTTGAGGGCTAGTTGCCATTGCAGTCGTTCTTTTGTTGACGGTATCGATTGGAATGGGTATTGGTGTCGGCTCTCGCTGCGGCTATGCCAGCTCCGGCCGAAAGCGAGCTAAGGATCAATCTCCGTTCCAAACGCACTAGGTCGCGCTCTGAGTGACCGTCGTTTACTGGTTCCAAGGCGGCCGCTAATGCAGCGCCAACCGCTTCCTCGTCCAAGTTCATTCCCACGGCGACCAGCGCGTCATTGGCCGGATCGCTGTGGGCCGTTGCTTTCGCGAAATGGATCTGCCGGCCCACCATATTGACCAGGAAGCGTTGCGTGCCGCGATCGGTGCGCAGTTTTACATGCCCCTTGAGCCGGTAGGCCGCAACCGGCGGGTGCTCCAGCAGGTCCAAGATGGCACCCGGATCCGCGGCCTCGGGGCAGCGCACCGTCACCGCGTTGGCGTGCGGAGCATGCTCGTGGTCGTGGTGCGGGCGGGAGGCAGCCGCCAACGGCAACTCGTCGATCGGGTCTTCGTGCAGGGCGATGTCGAAGACCAGCTCGGGGTCTATGGCGGCGTGCGACGCCGGGATGATGGCCACGTGCGGGTTGATTTCCCGGATCCGTCCGCTGATCCTGGCCAGGACCGCGTCGCGGTGTTCCGGGGCAATGCGGTCCAGCTTGTTGACCACCACCATGCTGGTTGCGCTGAAACGTGCCGGGGCCATCGCCGCGGTGTCCACGGTGTGCTCATGCTCCACCGCGTCAATTACGTCGATGATGCCGCCGAAGCGCACCCCGCGGGCCTTGCCGAAGCGCAGCAGCCGTTCCACATTGATCGGGTCTGCGGCACCGCTGGCCTCCACGATGATGGCATCCAGGCGCAGCCGTGGTTGCCCCAACTTCTCCAGCAGCTCGTCCAGCCCGCTGCTGTCGGACAGGCAGCAGACGCATCCGCCGGCAATGGATTCGGCCGCATCGATCTGGCCGGTGACCAGCCCGGTATCCACGTTGACCTTGCCGATGTCGTTGATGATGACACCGACGCGGGTGCCCGGGCGGGTCAGCAAGCGGTTGAGCAGGCTGGTCTTGCCTGCACCCAGATATCCGGTGAGCACGATGACGGGGATCAATGCCGGCTCCTTTTCACTTCGACAAGCGGGCCGAGTCCATTCTCCTCGTTGCGCCAACCGTTGTCGCGTGCTGACACGCGTGCCGGATAGCGGTTACCAGGCAGGCAGTACCGGAATCGGGCCATCGGCCTCGATATGCCGGGCCTGGCCGCGGGCCAGCCATTCGATCAAGCCTTCGCGGTCCGAGCGCACCTTCAGCGCGCCATCGCCGATGACCCATTCGTCGCCCTCTTCGGTCACCAGCGTCATGCCCGGAGCGTTCTTGACGCGCATGGTCCGCACGGCGGCCTCGACGGCGTTCTCCTGGGAATCCGGGTCGGCTTCCTCGATGGTCCACGCGGTATCCAGATCATGGTGGTGGATGACCACCTCTGAGATGCGCAGGGCCACGATGGAGGTCGCCGGAATGATCTTGCCGTGAAGGTCCACCTCTTCCACGGCCAGTTCGCCGCTGAGCCGTTCGCACTGCTCGGCGAAGTATGCGGCGGCGTCCTGGAACTTCTTGACCAGTTCCTCGCGCGGCAGGGCCGCCAGCTCGTCGATCTCCGCGTCGCGGGCCTCGCGCGAGGCGTAGAGCTCCTGCGGTTCTCCGCTGGTGGCCCAGTCGATGAGCTTGACCAGGCTCCGGCCGTTGGAGGCCAAGTGCGCAATGACCTGCGCCCGGCTCCAGCCTTCGCACAGCGAGGCAGTGGCCATTTCTTCGGTGGACAGGGTTTCGATCGTGGCCGACATCATCGCGGTTTCGCGGTTGAGCCGTGACATGTCCGAGTGCAAACGAGCAGTATTGATCATGAAGTCACCCTACCAACGCGGGCGCTCCAGCAGTACGGGTTACGCCATAGATATCGAAAGCGACTCGATTCATATCCGCGCCGTGTGGGCACTGGCGGTGCCTGGCTGCGACGGCAGGAAGCTGTCCAGCAGAACACGTGCCAGGCATGCTTCTTCAGGAACCAGCAGCCACGTAGCCTAGGGGGAGAATCAAACGACCAGGAAAGCAGTCCGATGGCGAAGAAAAAGAAGAAGCAGAAGCCCAAGCAGGGGCATCCGGCACGCCTGCAAGAGGGCCTGGTCTCCCTGGACCGGGTGAAGGTGGGGCGCGGCCTGGACGCGCTCACGCCGCAGTTCGTACGCTGGTTCTCCGAGAACCGCGATGACCCAGAACTGGCCCTGATGGTCCTTGCCGCAGTGCGCGAAACCCTGGGCATCTACGCCGAAGTCGTGGGCCTGGACAAGGTCACCGATTTTGATCCGCCCAAACTGCTGGCAGTGCTCAGCTCGATGATTGAATTCGAAGAGGCCGAGAATCCCGATGCCGCCGATAATGGGCTGGGAACCATGATCTATATGGCCTGGGCGGATTACGTCGAGTTCTTGCGCGATGCCGGTCTGTGGGAGCGCGAGGCCGAAAGCCTGGAGTGGTTCCGGAAGTCGCTGGAAGCCCAGGATCCATTCGCCGATGATGACGGCATCGATGAAAACGATGAAATTGACGAGATCATGGCATCTGACGAGGCCTCTCAAGCGGCCCTGGCAGAAATAGCCGCCATGCCGATCAGCAAGCTGGGTCGTGCCTCCTTGTCTTGGACCCTCACCGAGGGCAAGAATCTGTGGGCCAGCTTGCCGGCACCTGAATTCATGGAAACGGCCGCAATAGCGCTCGCCGACCAGCTGCCTCCGGAAGTCGACGAATCGCGCAGGGGCCTGATGGTTGCGGTCGTGCTCTCGGCACTGGAATCGGTCAGCGCCATCAAGCTGCCCGAACAGGGCAAGCCGGAGCGCGGCGTGACGTACGAAGACATCATGCAGCATGAAGATGCCGACTCCTTCGAGCCGAACTTCTACTTCATCCAGGCCTGCCTGGACTCGTTGCTGGAAAAGCCGGAAGACGGTGATGAAGCCAGCCTTGAAGCCTGGGGGCTGGCAGCGTTCTGGATCGTCGAGGGAATCGAAGGCAACCCGCATCGCGTGGCTGACCCGCGAGATGATCAATGGTCGCCAAAGGTATGGGAAACCGCACATGTGCGCATGCATGAACTGCGCGTACTTGGCCTTATCGAAGACGGTGAAGCGTACTCGGTGCCCACCATCGTCCGCCTGGCGATTACCGACGTTGAACAGGACCTGCTCGATGAGGATGAATTCGACGACACCGATCTCGACGCGATTTTCGGCCCGGACGATGACGAGCCGAAACGCTTGAAGCGCGAAACGCCGTATACCGGCAAGGTGCTGCAGCTGAAGCTGACCCTCAAGGACGCCAAGCCGCCGATCTGGCGTCGCGTGCTGGTGCCCATGGATCTGAACCTTGGCGACCTGCACGACATCATCCAAGCGAGCTTCGACTGGTACGACGGGCACCTGCACAGCTTCTACGAGGGTGGCTTCGGCGGCACTTCATATGGTCCAAAGATTGACGACATGGACTACCAGAAGAACGAGTCGGAAACCCTGGTTTCCTCGTTGCTGCAGAAGGAAAAAGACCGCCTGGATTACCTGTACGACTTCGGGGACAACTGGGAAGTGCGCATCGACGTCGAGAAGATCCTGGATGCCGATGGCGGCCAGCTGCCGCGATGCACCGGCGGCCGGCGCATGGCTCCGATGGAGGACAGCGGCGGGATCGGTGGCTGGGAAGCCAAGCTGGATATTCTCGATGATCCGACGGACCCGGAGTACGAGGAAGTGCAAGACTGGCTTTCGAACTTCGGTTACGAAGAGGAATACGAGATCGATCCGGCGTATTTCAACAAGGACGAAGTCAATGCCCACCTGGAGTTCGAGTTCTAGGCGGCTGATTCAAGCCAGTGAAAATGCCCGTGGGTTGCCAAGCTTTCAAGCTTGGCAACCCACGGGCATTTTTGGTTTTCGGCTGGTTGGCCCTCTGGCCTAGTCGTCGTCTAGCGCGGCTCCATGCGGCGTCGCTCCGCCTTCATCGGTCCAGTCCTGGCCAACTTCATCATTCAAAGCAGGGTCGGAAATGGTATCGGGCTCTTCGGCCTCTGCCTTGTGCAGTCGGGCTTCAGGGTTGTTCTCGCTCATAAATCCATCCCTCTCGTTGCTTGGAATGCCAACCTAGCAAGAACCGCTGGGCATCAGAAGCTGCAGAACCCGCTTTTCAGGAACCCCTAAGGTAAACGTCAGCGCGCTTGGCTCGGGGCCACAGTCGATGCACGGATAACGAGCTTGGGAGTGAAAACGAATTGCTCGCGGACCGCTTGATCGCCCGCTTCTGCTTCGCGCAGCAAGACGTCGACAGCGGTTCGCCCGATTTCTTCTGCTGGCTGGCGCACGGTGGTAATCGGGATGACGGCCGACTCGGCGAAGTCGATATTGTCGTATCCCACCAGAGCAATATCCTCGGGAACACTGAGTTCGCCGGACATCACCAGGGCCTGCAGTATGCCCAACGCGAGCAGGTCGTTGGCCGCAAAGATCCCGTCGGGGCGCTGTGCAGGATCCATGGCAAGAATACGCTCTCCGGCTGCCCGTCCTTCCAGCACAGTCAGGTTCTTGGTAGGCATGTGCTCCAGCACGGCATCCGGGGCTTGGGCCAATACCGATTGGGCTCCCGTTAATCGGTGCTGGACCTGTTCGATGCTCTGCGGTCCGCCGACGAAGGTGATCCGCTTTCTGCCAATGTTCAGCAGGTGCCGTACGGCAATTCTTCCGCCTTCCACATCGTCCACGGAGACCGATGAAAAGCTGCGGTCGCCACTTCCGCGGTCCACCAGCACCACTGGCGTGCCCGCTTCGCGGATCCGCCAGAGCCGGCTCAAGTCGCTGTGCAAGGGGGAGATGAGTACTCCGGCGACGCGTTGCTCTTCGAAGAGATCCAGCAGTTGCTGTTCGGTGCTCAGGGAATTGTCGCTGGCTCCCATCAGCACGGTGTAGCCGTTGTCCAGGGCACGATGCTGGGCGCCCTGGGTGACGTCCATGAAGAACGGGTTGCGTGCATCGAGGACGACGAGCCCGAAGCTCCGGCTGCGGCCGGCACGCAGTTGCCTGGCCGCATCGTTGCGGACAAAGCCGAGCTTCTCGATGGCTGCGGTGACCTTGGAAACGGTGTGTTCGGAAACAACCTGGGGCCGGTTGAGCACGTTGGAGACGGTGCCTACGGAAACGCCCGCCTCGGCGGCAACTTCCTTGACGCTGACGGCCACAGAGCTTTCCTGTTCTTCGGTGAGTTGTTCTTCTGCGAGTATAACTGGCGCACGGATGGGAACTGGAATCCCGACAGCTTTTTGAAAGGATTCAAAAGAATGCGGCATTCGCTCGACCGACCGCTTGCAATTCAAGTGTGACCTGCTCTACACTCGAATTTCGAAGCGATTGAAACGATTCATTTTTGTGCAAAGCGAATCGGATCGCACAGTTTTGCCCACCCAGTTCCAGCGCTCCGGAAGAGTAGTACGATGCGAGTTTGCTTTCAATTGCAGGTCAATCCCGACCTGATCGACGAGTATGTGTCGCGCCACCGGGAAGTGTGGCCGCAGATGCTCCAAGCCATCGAAGAAGCCGGGCGTCGCAACTACTCACTCTTTCTGCGCGAGGACGGGTTGCTGATCGGCTATTACGAAACCGATGACGACAGCGCGGCCCAGGCCGCCTTGGACTCCGACCCGCGCACCGCAGCGTGGGAAGCGGAAATGAGCCGATTCTTCCTCAGCCTGGGCGGCCGGCCAGATCAGCAAGCGCCGCGTCTGCGCGAGGTCTTCAATCTCGAAAACCAGCTGGCCGCACTTGCCGCATCCCAGCAGTAGTAGCCCGCAGAATTACTAGAAATGGAGAGTTCCATGAGCTCGAAGCTGAGCCCTGAGCACCTGCAAATCCTTGACCGCCTTGCCATCGAAGTCCCTTCCTGGGCCTATGGAAATTCGGGCACTCGCTTCAAGGTCTATTCGACCCCCGGGACCCCGCGCGATCCCTTCGAAAAAATCGCCGATGCGGCTGAAGTCAACCGATTGACCGGACTGGCTCCCTCGGTGGCCCTGCACATTCCGTGGGACAAGGTCGAGGACTTCACCGTGCTGCGCGAGCATGCAGAAGGCCTGGGCGTCAGCCTCGGAACCATCAATTCGAATACCTTCCAGGATGACGATTACAAGTTCGGCGCCTTGACCCATGAGGATCCGAAGATCCGCCGCAAGGCAATCGACCACCACCTCGAATGCATCGACGTAATGGATGCCACCGGAAGCCAGGACCTGAAAATCTGGCTGGCAGAGGGCTCGAACTATCCAGGCCAAGCGGATATGCGCGGGCGCCAGGACCGGCTAGGCGATTCGCTGGCCGAAATATATGCGCGGCTTTCCGGAGACCAGCGCCTGGTGCTGGAGTACAAGTTCTTCGAACCGTCCTTCTACCACACCGACGTGCCCGACTGGGGAACGTCCTATGCCCAGGTTGCGGCCTTGGGGGATCGGGCCATGGTTTGCCTGGACACCGGGCACCATGCGCCAGGCACCAATATCGAGTTCATCGTGATGCAGCTGCTGCGGCTTGGCAAGCTCGGATCCTTCGACTTCAATTCCCGCTTCTACGCGGATGACGACTTGATCGTTGGCTCGGCAGACCCGTATCAGCTGTTCCGCATCATGGCCGAGGTGATCCGCGGTGGCGGACTGGACCAGGACACGCCTGTGGCCTTCATGCTCGATCAGTGCCACAACGTGGAGAACAAGATCCTGGGCCAGATCAGAAGCGTCCAGAACGTGCAGGAAATGACGGCCCGGGCGTTGCTGATCGACCGCGTAGCGCTGACTGAAGCACAGATTTCCGGTGATGTCCTGGCCGCCAACGAGATCTTCATGGATGCCTTCTACACCGACGTGCGGGCCGACCTGGAAGCATGGCGCGCAACGCGCGGCCTGCCAGCCGATCCGATGCAGGCCTTCCGCGCCTCCGATTACCAGAGCCGAATCGAAGCATCGCGCGCTGGTGGCGTGCAAGCAGGATGGGGAGCCTGATCATGAACACCGCAGCAAAGAAGCGCGGCATCTCCGGGTGGAAAGCCACCATTGCCGTAGCCATGAGCAATTACATAGAAGCCGGAGCCATCATTGCGCTGGCCACCAGCCTCAGCCTGTGGCAGGGCGCGTTCGGATTCGACGACGCGCTGGTCGGTGTCATCGCTGCCGTGTCGGCCAACGCGTTCGGCGCGGCCCTGGGTGCACTGATCGGCGGACCGCTCTGCGACCGTCTGGGCCGCAAGTTCATCTATACCTACGACCTGATCGTGTTCATGGTCGGCGCCCTGATGATCACCTTCTCCTCCGGTACGAGCCTGCTGATCATCGGCGTGGTCCTCATGGGCATTGCCGTGGGCGCAGGCGTTCCAGCCTCCTGGACCTACATTGCCGAGGAGGCTCCGCAGGAATCGCGTGCTGCGCACGTGGGCACCGCTCAGCTGGCGTGGTCGATTGGCCCAGCCATCGGTTTCGCGCTGGCGATCCTGGTTGAGCCTTGGGGCGTGAACGGCTCCCGGGCAATCTTCTTCCATCTTTTCCTGATCGCCGCTGTCACTTGGTGGGTCCGCCGCGGATTGCCCGAGTCCAGGAGGTGGAAGGAGCAACGTGCCGCGGAAACGGCTGCTGGCGTGAAAGCCTCGTTCTTCTCCGGCATGCGCGGGCTGCTGGCCGACCGCCGCAACTGGAGCGCGCTCTTCTTCCTGCTCGGCGTCTATGGGCTATGGAATACCGTGGCAGGGCAGGCTGGCATTTTCCAGCCTCGCGTCTATGCTGCCGCTGGCGTTGAATCCGCTACCCAGCAGAACCTGCTCCAGGTGCTGGTCTGGGTGCTGACCGCCGCCGCAACCTATTTCGGATTCATGAAATACGGAGACCAGGTCTCGCGGCGTTGGCTCTACTTCGGTGGCGCCCTGCTGGGTGTTGCGGCCTGGACCGTGCTGATCTTCGCTCCTCCAGGTGCCTTCTCCCTGCTGTTCTACGCAGTGGCCTGGGGCATCTCGGCGGGTATCGGCGCGCAGGCTTTCTACGGGCTATGGACCGCGGAGCTCTTCGCCACGCGCTACCGCGCCAGTGCACAGGGCGTGCTGTTCATGCTTGCCCGGGTGCTTGTCGGCCTGCTCTCGTTGGTGTTCCCGGTACTGCTCACCAACCTGGGCTTGGAAAAGCTTGGCCTCCTGATCATCGGCCTGCTGGTCGTCGCGTTGCTGATCGGCACCATTTGGGCGCCGGAAACGCGAGGCAAGTCGCTGGAAGAGATCGAACTGGAGCGCTATGGATATGAAACCAGGGCCACCAAAGTCGACGCCTGAGAACCACTGCCCCCATGCACATTAACGAGTCGGAAGACAAGAACACCATGAGCAACACCATCGCGACACGCACCACCGCACAGGAACTGATTCAACGATCCAACCGGTTGGGTGCAGACAAGAAGAACACCAACTACGCCGGTGGAAACACCTCGGCCAAGGGCACCGCGAAAGACCCGGTCACCGGTGAGCAAATTGAGCTGCTCTGGGTCAAGGGATCGGGCGGGGACCTCGGCACGTTGACCGAAAAGGGGCTGTCGACCCTGCGCCTGGACCGCATGCGCTCGCTGGTGGACGCCTACCCGGGCGTGGAGCGCGAAGACGAGATGGTCGAGGCCTTCGATTACTGCCTGCACGGCAAGGGAGGCGCCGCGCCATCCATTGATACCGCAATGCATGGGCTGGTCAACGCAAACCACGTCGACCACTTGCACCCGGACTCCGGCATTGCCATTGCCACTGCCAAGGACGGCCGGGAGCTGACCGCAAGGATCTTCGGCGACAAGGTGGCTTGGGTTGACTGGCGCCGCCCCGGATTCCAGCTGGGACTGGATATTGCCGCGATCAAGGACGCCAATCCGCAGGCCGTGGGCTGCATCCTCGGCGGCCATGGCATCACCGCCTGGGGAGATACCTCCCAGGAATCCGAGTCCAACTCGCTGTGGATCATCGACACCGCCGCTGCCTACCTTGACGAGCACGGCGCACCGGAGCCCTTCGGTCCTGTGGTTCCCGGATTCGAGCCGCTGGACGAGGAGGAGCGCCGGACCCGCGCCGCCGCATTGGCCCCGAGCATCCGCGGCCTGGCCAGCACCGACAAGCCCATGGTGGGGCACTTCAGCGATGACCAGCGAGTCCTGGATTTCCTCTCGCGCCAGAAGCTGGCGCAGCTGGCGGCCCTGGGCACCAGCTGCCCGGACCACTTCCTGCGCACCAAGATCAAGCCGATGGTGCTGGATCTTCCCGCTACCGCAGGCGTATCGGAGCAGATCGCTCGCCTGGAAGAACTGCATGCGCAGTACCGTGCTGACTACCAGGCCTACTACGAGGCCCACAAGGACCTGGACTCTCCGGCGATGCGCGGGGCCGACCCGCTGATCGTGCTGGTCCCGGGCGTCGGCATGTTCTCCTATGGGGCGAATAAGCAGACCGCACGGGTCGCTGGCGAGTTCTACCTCAATGCCATCAACGTCATGCGCGGCGCCGAAGCGGTCTCCAGCTATACGCCGATTTCCGATGCCGAGAAGTTCCGCATTGAATACTGGGCGCTGGAGGAAGCCAAGCTGCAGCGCATGCCCAAGCCCAAATCCCATGCCGGGCGCATCGCCCTGGTCACCGGTGCCGCGTCGGGCATCGGCAAGGCCGTGGCGCAGCGGCTGGCAGCCGAGGGAGCCTGCGTGGTCATCGCAGACCTGGACCTGGACAAGGCGCAGGCCGCCGCGGCGGAGCTGGGTACAGCAGATGTGGCCGTTGGCGTCGCCGCCAACGTGGCCGATGCGCACGCCGTGCAACGTGCCATCGATGAGGCGGTGCTGGCATTTGGCGGATTGGACCTGGTGGTGAACAACGCGGGCCTCTCGCTTTCAAAGCCCTTGCTGGAAACCACCGAGGCCGACTGGGACCTGCAGCATGATGTGATGGCCAAGGGATCGTTCCTGGTTTCCAAGGCCGCGGCCAAGGTGCTGATCGAGCAGAAGCTCGGCGGCGATATCATCTACATTTCCTCCAAGAACTCGGTCTTCGCAGGTCCGAACAATATTGCCTACTCGGCCACGAAGGCCGACCAGGCGCATCAGGTGCGCTTGCTGGCCGTGGAATTGGGCGAGCATGGCGTGCGCGTGAACGGCATCAACCCCGATGGCGTAGTGCGCGGCTCCGGGATCTTCGCCTCCGGCTGGGGTGCCCAGCGTGCGGCGACCTATGGCGTGGCAGAGGAGGATCTGGGGCAGTTCTACGCAAACCGCACGATCCTGAAGCGCGAGGTCATCCCGGAGAACATTGCCGATGCCGTGTTCGTGCTGACCGGGCCGGAACTGACCCGGACCACCGGATTGCACATTCCGGTGGATTCCGGAGTGGCGGCAGCCTTCCTGCGATGAGCAAGCAAGCAGAGAGCGCGCCGGTCGCAGCTATCGACCTCGGCGCCACCAGCGGACGTGTCATGATCGGCCAGATGGTGGACGGGAAGCTCCAGCTCACTGCCGTCCACCGTTTCGCCAACGGACCGGTTCCGCTGTCGAGCCTGGAACCAGGGGCGCGGCAAGAAGCGCTGGCCTGGGATATCGATGAGCTCTGGGCGCAAATTCGCCACGGCCTCTCGCTGGCTTTCGCGCAGCGCGGGGATATCGCCAGCATCGGGGTGGACTCCTGGGCGGTGGACTATGCGTTGCTCAAGGACGGCAAGCGCCTGGGAGAAGTGCGGCATTACCGGGATCCGCGCAATGAGCGCGCGGTTGCTGCGCTGGAACAGAAATTCAGCCGGCGCGAGTTGTTTGCACGCAATGGGCTGCAATTCCTTCCGTTCAACACCGTGTACCAGCTGCAAGCCGAGAAGTTGGAAAACCGGTTGGCGGACGCCGAGGCGCTGCTGCTGGTTCCCGACTATTTCAACTGGATGCTCACAGGGCAGCGGCGCAGCGAGTGGACGAACGCTTCCACCACCGGGTTGCTGAACCACAGCACCGGTACATGGGACGAGGATCTGGTTGCTGAACTGGGGCTTTCGGGAAAGCTCGCGCAGCTTGTGCACCCTGGCCAGCCGGTGGGCGCCCTGCTGCCCGAGCTGGCTGCGGAATTCGGTGCCAGCCACGAAGTCCAGGTAGTGGCGGTCGCTTCCCACGACACGGCCAGCGCAGTGGTTGCGACCCCGCTCTCCAGCGGGAAATCCGCCTATATCTCTTGCGGAACGTGGGGATTGGTTGGTGTGGAGCTGGACCGCCCGGTACTCACCGAGCAAGCGCATCAAGCGGGATTCACCAACGAGCTGGGGCTGGATTCCAGTGTCCGGTTCCTGAAGAACGTCGCCGGAACCTTTCTGCTCAGCGAGTCGATCCGCCAATGGAACGACGACGCGGAAGCCGCCGGAAGGGAAGAAACCAGCTTGGAGCAGCTCCTTGCCGAGGCCGCGGAATTGCCTGTTCCCCAGATGCTGATCGATCCTCAAAGCGAGCGGTTCCTGGCTCCTGGCCAGATGGCCCAGCGCATCTGCGATGCGGTGGAAGCCGCCGGCGGGCAGCGCCCGTGCTCACCTGCCGAAGTGATCAGGGTGGTCGTCGAGTCGCTGGCTCAGAGTTTCGCCCGCCAAGCTGCAGAAGCCGCGCGGTTGGGAGGATTCGAGCTGGAGAACATCCATATTGTCGGAGGCGGCTCGCAAGGCCAGCTGCTGTGCCAGCGCACTGCAGACCATGCGCGCGTGCCGGTCATTTCCGGACCCGTGGAATGCACCGCCCTGGGCAACGTGCTCGTGCAGTTGCAAGCGGCTATGCCTGCGGGTGGTGATGCATTGAACCTGCGCGACGTGGTGCGCGACTCGGTGCCGCTAGGCGCCTACGCCCCGTCGCAGGCCCTGAAGCTGGCCTAGATCCGTGTGGGATATCTAGGCCGTCGTCGACCCTTCAGCCCGATGGGGCTGGAGGGTCGAACTTTTTACACCTTGCGCTGCACGAATACCACGGCATCCTCCAGGGTCGCCGGATTGCCATCGGGACCGATGATGGTGCGTTCGCGGACCTCGGCGCACAGCACCTCCCACTGCGCCGGATCCAGAGCCAAAGCTTCCAGTTCTTCTTCGGGGCTGGGGAACACTGGCATCTGGTGATCGGGCTTGCTGGCGAAGGACGGCATCGATGCATGGGACAGGGCCAGCAGGTGGCCGCCGGGTGCGACCAGGGTCGCTGCCTTGCGCAGGAAGCTGGCGCGAGGGAATTCAAAGGGTGCCTGGAAGAAGCTCAAGGTCACCAGGTCGAAGGTTTCCCCGGTATTCCACGCAGCCAGATCCGAGGCGATGAAGCGAGTCTGCCCCGCGTCCAGGCCGTGCTTGGCCGCTTCTTCCTGCGCGCGCTTCACCGCGGTGGGCGAGATGTCGACTCCGGTAGCCTTCCAGCCGTGGGTGGCCAGCCACAGCGCATCGCCTCCCTCCCCGCAGCCGATATCCAGCGACGTGCCGGGGGCCAGCGGGGCGACAAGGTTCTCGATGACCTGGTTGACCTTGCCTGACCAGACCCGCTCGGACTGGCCGTAGTGGTTCTCCCAGAAGGCGACATCATCATGTTCTTTGGTGTGGTGTTCGTGGTGGTGGCTCATTTTCGTTGTTCCCCATTCGTCAGTAAGGCCGTTGTTATCGACCCTACTGACGATCGGCCCCATGCGCGATCAGTTTTGCGCCAGAGGCAAGAATCGCTGCTCCTACCTTGCACTGACCTTGCCGAAGAGCCGGGCTATGGATGCGAGGATCATTGGCCGGCAGGCCAGCCAGGCGCCGGCGATTACGAGCAGCGAGAGCGCGAAGAAGAGCAGTCCGGTCCAGTTATCCGCGTACGCGGCTGGATCCGTGGAACCCTGGGCCGCGTACATGTGGTTCAGGTTGCGCAGCGCCCCGGTGGAGAACACCAGGATCACGTGCACGAGGATGAACACAGCGAAGTACAGCATGGTTGGGAAGTGCAGCGCGCGGGCAACCTCGATCGGGTACTTCGCGGTCAGTGCTGGCATGTTCTTCGGCCAGAAGGCGCTGAGCCGGAAGCCGGTGATCGCCGCGACCGGGGCCGCGATGAACACGGTGGTGAAGTAGGCCAGCTGCTGCAGCGAGTTGTAATTCACCCAGCCGTTTTCGGTGGGCCAATCCAGCGTCAGGTACTGCAAGGCCGCCGAAATCGCGTTGGGGAAGACCTCCCACGACGTCGGGACGATGCGCATCCAGTGGCCTGTGGCGAACAGCAGCACGAGGAACACCAGGCCATTGATGATCCACAGCAGGTCAAGACCCTGATGCAGCCAGAGGTTGATGCTCACCTTCGGGCTGCGCTTCGACGACCAATAGGCAGGCGGCTTCTTCTGGTGCCTGACCAGCATGCCAGAACGGATGATCAGGACCATCAGGAAGAAGTTGAAGAAGTGGTTCCATGCCAGCCAGCCAGGGAACCCGAGAGGTGCCGAGTCCGGCAGGTGGTACTCACCCGGGTAGCGTTCCATGAATGACTCCACGGCATCGATGCCGGCAATGCCGCGGGCAACGAGCACCACGGCGGTGGCGATGCCCAAGGCGCAGAATGCGCCAAGGATTCCAGCCAGCACCCACTGCTTGGTCGTCATCGGGCCATGCTTGGCCGCTTCTTTCTTGCTCTTCGCCGCTGCCTGGGGTGCCGGCTTGCTCGCGCGCCCGGCGGCCGGCGCGTTACTTGCCGCGGCTGCTGGCGCGGCAGGTTCCTGCGCACCCATGCGGGTACGGGCAGGAGCAGCCTGCACCTCGGCGGCCGCAGGCTCCGAGGCCAGCGCGGCGCCGGATGCCTGGCCCACCGGATCCGCGGGTGCTGCCTCTGCCCTCGGCGGGATGGCCGGTGCGGCCTGGGCCTGGGTAGCTTCCGCAACCGGTGCCGGCGGGAGCGCAGGCGCTGGAGCCGCTGGAGCTGCGGCAACAACGGGAGCGGCCACGAATGAACTTGGCGGCCACGGTTCTGCACCGGCGGTGCGCGGCAGGCCACGGCGAACTGCTGGTGCCCCGGCACTGCAAACCGCTGTGGCCGGGGCGGTACCCGCGGTGGCAACTGGTTCGGGGGCCGCCGGCGCTGATTCAGCTACCGGTTCGGCAACCGGTTCGCCAACTAGCTCGGCAACCGGCTCGGGTGCTGGTGCAGCGCAAGCGTTCTGCGATGCGGCTGGAGCGTTCGCGGCGACCGGCGTTCCCGCAGGCGGCCACGGCCCGCCGCCGGCAACCCGTGGCAGGCCCTGGCGAAGAAGCCCGGCAACCGCGCCCTGATCTGCAACAGGTTCCGCGGCCGGTGCGCTGGCTGCGGAACTAGCAGATGCTTGGCCAGGCGTTGGTTCCGCAGGCACCGACGGGCCAACGGGCTGGTCGAGAACTGGTTCTGCAGCATCCTCGACCGCGCTAGGCCCTGCCGGGACCGCGGCGCCTGCAGCGGGAGCGAACAGCTCGGCTGGCGGCCAGGGATCGCCGCCGGCCACGCGCGGCAGCCCCTGGCGGATGGATTGGTTTGGTGCGTTCATGGCGATCAGGCCTTGCGTGCTTCCAAGGCGGAAATCAGCTGGGGCACGACCTTGAAGACATCCCCCACCACGCCGAAGTCGGCGATCTCGAAGATCGGCGCATCGGCATCCTTGTTGATGGCGATGATGGTCTTGGCGGTCTGCATGCCCGCCTTGTGCTGGATGGCTCCGGAAATGCCCAGTGCCACGTACAGCTGGGGAGAAACTGCCACGCCGGTCTGGCCCACCTGGGCGGCATGCTCGACGTATCCGGCATCCACCGCCGCACGCGACGCGCCCACGGCAGCGCCCAAGGCATCGGCCAGCTGGTGCACCAGGTCGAACTGCTCCGCGCTGCCCAACCCGCGGCCACCGGAGACCACGCGTGCCGCGGAACGCAGCTCGGGACGGGTGGATGCCGTTTCGGCCGTTCTCAGTTCCTTGACCTCGACCTCCGGCTTGCCGCTGGCGGCTGCTTCCAGCGGGATCGCGCTCGCCGGTTGGGCCTGGGCACGCTCTTCGATGCTGCCCACGCGCACGGTGATCACCGGCGCGCCGAAGGTCGGGGCGCTGTGGGTCGAATACGCGCCGCCGTAGATCGAGTGGGCTGCGATGATTCCCTGGTCATCACGCGAAACACCGAGCGCATCGACGCTCAGCGCCAAGCGGTGGCGCACCGCGAAGCGTGCGGCCACTTCGCGCGAAGCCAGGGTATGCCCCAGCAGTACGGCTTGTGGCTGGATTTGCGCGAAGGCCTGCTGCAGCGCGTCAGCCATCGGCGCGGTCAGCACCGGAGAATCGACGGCGGCGGTGAGTACCTGCGCGGCGCCAGACTCGCTGGCTTGCGCCGCCAGGGTATCAAGGGATCCGGCCGGAGCGGCGACAAGCGCTACCGGGGTGCCCACGGCAGAGGCGGCGCCGAGCAGTTCCTCGTGGTTCTTGGCCAGCGTTCCAGTGGCCGTGGTCTCGAGGAAAACAAGAATTGAATCAGAAGCAAAGGAAGTCATGGTTTTCTTTCCGCTCACACCAGGTTGTTCTTGACGAGGAATTCGGCCACTGCGTTACCGGCATCGCCGTCATCGGCAATGACAGTTCCAGCGGTGCGGGGCGGGCGCTGGGCCACCGAAACCATGATGGAACGCGCAGTATCCGCAGGCAGGGACTCGACGCCCAAATCGGCCAGGGACAGGGACTCGACCGGTTTCTTCTTCGCGGCCATGATGCCCTTGAAATTCGGGAAGCGGGCATCCGGCAATGCCTCGGTGATCGAAGCGACCGCTGGCAATGGAGCGCTGATCTGGGCGGCAGCGCCATCCAGCTCGCGCAATCCGCTGATCGCGCCGTCGGCAATTTCTACCGAGGACAACGAAGTCGCCGCCGGAAGATCAAGCAGCTCGGCCAGCATGACCGGGAGCATGCCCGCGGAGCCGTCGGTGGACATGTTGCCGGTGAGGACCAGATCGTAGCTGCCTCGGCGCAAAGCCGCCGCCAGGACCTGCGCGGTGAGGACCAGATCGGCGCCGAGAAGCTCCTCGTCGCTGATATGCACGGCGCTGGCAGCGCCCATGGCCAAGCCCTTGCGCAGGGTGGCCTGAGCTGAATCCGGGCCCATGGTCAGCACGGTGATTTCAGTTCCAGGGTTCGCATCAGCATGCTTCAGCGCAACTTCCAAGGTCCGCTCGCCGATTTCATCGAGCACCACTTCTGAAGCGGCACGGTCAGCCAGGCCGGTCTCCAGATCCAGCAGGCGGTCCTCTCCGGTATCTGGGACTTCTTTGATCAAAACCGCGATCTTCATTATTTTCTCCCTCTTATCGCAGTAGCATCTGCCAGGACAGCCGATGGCCGGAAATCACCAATGATCCGGGGCTTCGCGGACCACTGAAGCGGCCCCCGCCGAAACTACTAGGAAATCCAAGTTCATTAATAGGCCACGGCGCAGATTTTCTGCAGAGCTGAAAGCATTGTGTCGCAGGCTACGTCTGTCTTTGCTGTTCATCTTGTCGGATTCAGCGCCATTGGTCAATGAAAGTGGACAAGAAAACAGCAAGTGAGCACCTTGAACACCAAAGGTCCACGATCCGGCGGGGTCATCCGGGCATGCTTCCACGCAGGTGAGCCGCATCGCGCTATTCGCCCGGCTTCGGGCGGGCACCGTAGGCTTTAACCAGAGACCAATTTCGGAACCAAAGGACGGCTCATGGCCAGCAAAAAGCGTCAAGGCAAGAAGAACTCGGGCGCAGGAAATCCTGCCAAGGCGGCAGCGCGCGGCCGCAGCGTGTTCCTGATCCAGGCTGAACAGCAGATCAATGCGCTTCGCCAGGACTACACAACTTGGGTAGCGCAGCAGGTTCCTGCCTTTTCGCCTGAACAGGCGGCGCAGGCAGCGGGCATGCAGCTGGACGTCATCGGGCAGATCGCCGGCCAGTACGCCGAGAACGCCCGCAGCTCGAACCTGTTCGACCTGGACATCGATGTCTTCGGCGAGACTCTGGCCGAGCACCTGGGCAACCTGCCGGAATCCTTGGCTCCGGAGCCGATCTTCACCACATGGCTGGAATACTTCAGCTTCATCGAGCGGCGCATGCTCTGGCAGGGCCCTGCGGAGAACCTCGAAGCCCTGCGCGAGATGCTGGAAGATACGCTCAATGGTTTTGCCGAGGGCGACGCGGAGCTATGCGGATTGCTGCGCGAAACCAGGTTGTTCAGCCAGGTCAAGGCCTATGCCCAGGCAGTGGCCGAAGGCGTGGACATGGAGGACTTCAGTGCAGCAGCCGAAGCGCCGCGCGCCAAGGTATTGACTGCCGTTGGCCTGGATGCCGAAACCTTCGACCCGGAAGGCCCGGCGCCACTAGCCTTCAACTACATCTGGAGCGCCGGCCGGATGTCCGTCGTGGAGTCGGAAGGATCGGTGTTGCGCACGGATCCGGACGCCTACGAATTGCTGGTTGCCGGCGAGGAAGCGGGCAGCGCGCAGCTGCTCTTCGAGATGGCTGTCGGCTGCGTCCAGGCGCACCTGAACCCGACCTTCGATGTCACCTTGCGGGATGAAGCCCATTACCTGGTGCTGCGCAACCTGCTGGTCACCGCATCCACCGGCCGCGAAGGGGACTTGGAGGGCCTGCGCCGCAACTGCGGTCCGAAGATCTACGATGCCGTGCTTCCAGAAGCCCGCATCGCCATGGATTCCTTGGTCGGCTACGGTCTGATTTCCAAGGACGGCGAGCACTACAGCATCGACGAGCGCCTGGTTCCGGTCATCTCCGCCGGCATCTCAGAGGTCGAGGCCTTCTTCGAAGAAGCCGAATAAGGCAGGGGATGATACCCGCAGAGGCACCAGTCTGCGGGTATCATCCAACCTAGGAAGATATTCGCTAGTAGCAAGCAGGCAATCGCTAATGGGCAAGAAAATCAGTTGGCCAATGAGCTGGCTGGCTGCAGCCAGCGGGATCCTCTTTGCGGTGTTGCTGCTGATCGTGGATCCGCTGATCGCGGATGCCCCATGGTGGTCCGAACCCGACTTGTGGGTGCCCTTGGCGTTCCCGCTGCTTCCATGGCTGGCAGTTGCCGGCGTGATGGCATGGCTGGGAAGCGCAACCGAGCGCTGGCTGCACGCTCTGGTGTTCAGCTTCAGCGCCCTGGCCGCCGGGGTGATTCCCGGCCTTTTCTGGACGCTACTGCTCTTTGACGCTTTCCCGGATTCCGCCAGCCCGCAGCTTCCCATGGCCGTCTCGCTATTCTCGGGTGCGGTGGCAATTGTGCTGGGTGCAGTTGCAGGCGGGCGGGCAATTTTCAGGCGTTTCAGGAAGGCCCGGCTGGCCGCCGTGGCGAACTAGGCGGCGGAGCTAAGCCCCTGGAGGCTATCGAGCCTGGTCGTCCTGCCGCGAGGCAGCGATGGAGATCAGTTTCCGCAGCACCTCCAGGTCGATGTCCTCCAGCTTTTTCACGTACACGCAACCGGCTCCCTCGGTGTATTTGCCCAGCTGCGGCAAGAGCTGGGCGCCCTCGGGAAGGTCCTTCAGCCCGTAGAGCGAGAGCTGGGCCTTGCGCGGCGAGAAACCGGTCTTGGGCCAGATGCCCGTGGTGCGCGCATTGGCAGGGGAGATGTAGGTGTAGCTTCCGTAGCCCACCATGCTCGGTCCCCACATCACCGGCTGCTCGCCGGTGGCTTCGCGGAAGATGCGGTCCAGTTCGTGGCCGTCAACCCGGCGCTTGGCCGGGGTTGCCGCCTCAATGAATTCCTCCACGCTGGCCTCAGTTGGAAGGGTCTTCTGACTTGTTGGCAAGTGATGCCTCCTCGGGTGCTCCAGGTGATTCGGCCTGGAAAATTGTCGACAGCTTGCGGTACTGGCTGGTGCCCATGGCCAGCAGCGCCACCACAATCATGATCAGCCCGCCGGCCAGGAATATCAAGGCGATGCCGCGCGCCTGGCCTTGCCCCACCAGCCAGCCGAATCGGTCGTCGCCCGCTGGCGAGCGCATGAAGGGGATGACCAGGTACTGGGCAATCGGCGCGATCAGGAAAGCGGTAATCGGCGCCGCGGCGGCTTCCATCATCTGGGCGAAGCCGAACACCCGGCCCTGGCGGCGGAAGGTGACCACCTTCTGGATCACCGTTTGCTCCGAGGCTTCCACCGCCGGGATCAGCATCATGTAGAGCCAGATGCCCAGCACATAGAGCCACGTCCATTCGCGGATGGTGAAGATCGCGCCGAGGAATCCCATGACGGCAACCAGCAGGAGCATGGTGCGGATCGGGTTGGCCCCCAGACCGAACTTGGCGATGGCCAAGCCGCCGATGATGAAGCCGGTGGATGCCAGCCCGAAGGTGATGCCCCAGGCTTCGACCGGCATGATGGTCAGCCCGTAGGGATCCATCAGCGCCATGTAGGTGCCGCCGATGAAGTTGTTGAACATCGAGAAGATGATCAGCGCGAATAGGCCAGGGATGGCCATCACTGTAGTGAAGCCCAGGCGCAGGTCGCTGGTCTTGGTCCGCCCCTCCTCCTTTTCCGGTTCCTCCTCCGGGATGGAGATGCCCAAAAGGTGCAGCATCGTGACCACGACCATCACGATGGCAATGGCCAGCGTCCATCCCATCCCCAGCAGTCCGATGGACAGCCCGGAGAACACGCTGGTGATGATGAAGGCGATGCCCTGCACCGTGCCCACCAGCCCGTTGGCGTTGGCATGGCGCTCGACCGGGATCAGCAAGGTGACCGTCGTGGACAGCGCGATGCCTCGCATCTGCTCCACGATCGCGCCGAACAGGATGACCAGGCAGAAGATCCAGAACTGCCATCCGCCGATATCCAGGATGTCCTTCGTGGGCAGCCAGAGGTAGATCAGCCCAGCCAGGGAAAAGGCCACAGCGGTGATCATTGCGGAGAAGACGAAGACCGATTTCTTGCGGTGGTTGTCCACGATCGTCCCGAAAACCATGGAGAACACGGAGATCAGCAGCATGAATGCGCCGCCGATGATGCCGGTGGCCATGACGTTCTCGGTCTCCAGGTACACCCAGAAGGTCAGCGCGAACCACAGGTAGCTGGTGGTGAGGTTCGCGACGGCGGTGTTGACCAGGATGTGCATGAAAGAGCGCTGGCCCTGCGGCGGAACTTCGTGGTTCTGGCCGTGGGCCGGCGGGAGATCAGGGGGTCCTTCATCGCGCATGGGCAAGCCTGCTTCGAAAAAGTGGCTGGTGGTCGTAGCAAAAGAATACGCCGATGCATTGATAGGCAACAGGTGTGAATTCAGACGATCGAAAACATAGTAGTCAGATGCCTAGCCCAAGCCTAGGCATAACCCTAGTGTGACCGCCCGCACTTTCTGCCAAGGTTGAATCCATGCAAACCGGCTGCAGCGGTTTCCCCTTTAAACGAGCATTGAATGGACGGAGCACACCACGCCATGACCGAGACCCTGAACGAGGTATCCAGCCTGCTGGATAACGCGCTGGTTGACAGCCCGGAAACCGGAGAGTTCCGCGCCAACCGAAATATCTTCACCGACGAAGAGATTTTCGAGATGGAAATGAAGCACATCTGGGAAGGCAACTGGGTGTACCTGGCCCACGAGTCCCAGATCCCGAACATCGGCGACTACTACACCACCAACATCGGCCGCCAGCCCATCATCATCTCGCGCAACAAGCAGGGCGAACTCAATGCGCTGATCAACGCCTGCAGCCACCGCGGAGCCATGCTCTGCCGGCGCAAGACCGATAACCGCACCACCTTCACCTGCCCGTTCCATGGCTGGACCTTCAACAACTCCGGCAAGCTGCTCAAGGTCAAGGATTCGCGGGGAGCTGGCTACCCGGAGCAGTTCAACAAGGACGGCTCCCACGATTTGACCAAGGTTGCCCGTTTCGAGAACTACCGCGGTTTCCTCTTCGGCTCGCTGAACGCCGATGTCCTGCCGCTGGAAGAGCACCTGGGCGAGGCCACGAAGATCATCGACATGATGGTTGACCAGTCCGAAGAAGGCCTGGAAGTGCTGCGCGGCGCCTCGACCTACACCTATGACGGCAACTGGAAGCTGCAGGCGGAGAACGGCGCCGACGGCTACCACGTCTCGGCCACCCACTGGAACTACGCCGCCACCCAGGCCCGCCGCGCCAACGGCGAATCCTCCAACGACACCAAGACCATGGACGCCGGCGGCTGGGACAAGCAGAAGGGCGGCTACTACTCCTTCGAGCACGGCCACCTGCTGCTGTGGACCGAATGGCTGGACCCGGCCAACCGCCCGCTGGCCGAGAAGCGCGACGAGCTGGTTGCCAAGTTCGGCGAAGCCAAGGCCGACTGGATGATCGGCATTTCGCGCAACCTGTGCCTGTACCCGAACGTGTACCTGATGGACCAGTTCGGCTCGCAGATCCGCGTCTTCCGGCCGGTGGCAGTGGACAAGACCGAGGTGACCATCTACTGCTTCGCCCCGGTGGGCGAGTCGGACACCGCGCGCGCGGCCCGCATCCGCCAGTACGAGGACTTCTTCAACGCCTCGGGCATGGCCACCCCGGATGACCTGGAAGAATTCCGCTCCTGCCAGAAGACCTACCTGGCCACCTCGGCGCAGTGGAATGACCTCTCGCGCGGCCAGGCCCACCAGATCACCGGACCGGATGAGAACGCGGACAAGGTGGGCCTGAAGCCCATCTCCTCCGGGGCGCGCACCGAGGACGAGGGCCTGTACCCGATCCAGCACGGCTACTGGCTGCAGACCATGCGCCAAGCCGTGGACAACGAACGCGAAGCACAGAACTAAGGCCGAAGGGACAAGACAGATGAGCACCATCGCACTGACCGAGGCGCCGACTTCCAACGGCGCAGTCACCACCGCGGATATCGCGCAGTTCCTCTACCAGGAAGCCCGCTTCCTCGATGACCGCGACTTCGACCGTTGGCTGGACTGCTACCACCCGGAAGCCACCTTCTGGATGCCGGCCTGGGCCGACGACGAGCAGCTGACCGAAGATCCGCAGCGCGAAATCTCGCTGATCTACTACGCTAACCGCGGCGGCCTGGAAGACCGCGTCTTCCGCATCAAGACCGACCGCTCCTCGGCCACCTCGCTGCCCGAGCCGCGCACCGGGCACAACATCACCAACGTGGAGATCGTTGCAGTGGACGGCGACAAGGTGGACATCCGCTTCAACTGGTTCACCCTGTACTACCGCTACCAGAACGTGGACACCTACTTCGGCACCTCGTTCTACACGATCGACTACTCCGGCACCGCGCCGGTGATCACCGCGAAGAAGGTCGTCCTGAAGAACGACTACATCCACCACGTCGTGGACATCTACCACATTTAAGCGACACCCATTGGGCGGCGGGGCCAGTGCAGGCCCCGCCGAATCGCCCATCCCCGAATCCTGTGAAATGAGCATGCCATGTCCCACCAGGTAGCCCTCGCCTTTGAAGACGGAATCACCCGCTTCATCAAGGTCGGCGCGAACGAAACCGTCGCCGATGCCTCCTACAAAGCCCGCATCAACATCCCGCTGGACTGCCGCGACGGCGCCTGCGGCACCTGCAAGGCCTTCTGCGAGTCGGGCAAGTACGACGGCGGCGACTACATCGAAGAAGCCTTGACCGACGACGAGGCAGAGGCCGGATACTGCTTGCCCTGCCAGATGGTCCCCGAATCCGACCTCGTGCTGCAGATCCCGACCACCTCGGATGTCGCCAAGACCTCGGCCGCCTCCTTCGAATCCACGCTGAGCGAGATCCGCCGCATCTCCGAAACCACCTGCGCCTTCAGCCTCGAGGTGGACAAGCGCGAAGACCTCTCCTTCCTGCCGGGCCAGTACGTGAACATCGAGGTCCCCGGCTCCGGTGGGCAAACCCGTTCCTACTCCTTCAGCTCGGGCCCGGAAGTGGACATCGTCTCCTTCCTGATCCGCATCACCGACGGCGGTCTGATGTCCACCTACATGCGCGATACCGCGCAGGTGGGCGACCGCATCACCTTCACCGGCCCGATGGGCAGCTTCTTCCTGCGCGAACCCAAGCGCCAATCGCTGCTGCTCGCCGGCGGCACCGGCCTGGCCCCGCTGCTGGCCATCCTGGAGAAGCTGGCCGGCATGGACAACCCGCACCCGGTGCACCTGATCTACGGCGTGAACACCGACATCGACCTGGTCGAACTCGATGTGCTGCAGGACTACACCCAGCGCATCGCGGGCTTCAGCTTCGACACCGTGGTGGGTGACCCGGACAGCGCTTCACAGAAGAAGGGCTACGTCACCAACCACTTCGAGCCGCAGCACCTGGCCGAGGGCGACGTGGATATCTACCTTTGCGGCCCGCCTCCGATGGTGGAGGGCGTGCGCCGCCACCTGGAAGCCGAAGGCCTCAAGCCGCAGAATTTCTACTACGAGAAGTTCGCGCTGGCCGTCGTTCCGGACGCCGAGCCTGCCGCCCCGGCTGCCGAGGCGCCCGCCGCGCAAGCCGCCGCCGACCAGGGCTACGAAATCGGCGAGGAGCACGCCAGCTTCGAGGCCCAGTTCGATGCGCGCATGGCCTTGGAACTGGCCGTCGTCGAGCTGACCATGGGCAAGCTGGCCGAGGGCCAGCTGGGCGAATTCAAGGTCCTGGCCGAACTGGCCGGCAAGACCCTGGACGGCGAGAAGTTCATCAACGCCGAGGAATTCACCGTCACCAATGACGCCTTCCACGAATTCCTGTTCAAGGCCGTGGGCAACGAGCACCTGCTGCAGGCCTACCGCCGCCTGGACGTGCCGGCGCTGATGGCCGCCGTGCTGCGCCAGGAGCACTGGATCGACGGGGCCGTGGACGCCGACCACCTGGGCATCGTCGCCGCTTTCGAGAAGCAGGACATCGCCGCTGCCCGCGCAGCGATCACCGCGCACAACCAGCACGCCAAGGCCACCATGGCCGCCGCTTCCAAGGCAGCGGCCCAGTGAGCGCCGGGCTGCCCGAGTCCTTCCATCCGGGACGCTTTGCCGGCAAGGTCGTCATGGTCACCGGCGCCGCCCAGGGCATCGGCTGGTCCGTGGCCCGGCGCATCGCCGCCGAGGGCGGGGAAATGGTGCTCGTGGACCGCGCGGCGCTGATCCACGAGGTGGCCGGGGCCCTGCGCGCCGACGGCGCCACCGCGCTGAGCGTGACCGCCGACCTGGAAACCTACGAGGGCGCGCTGGCTGCGGTCACCGCCGCGAAGGACCAGTTCGGACGCATCGATGTGCTGGTCAACAACGTGGGCGGAACCATTTGGGCCAAGCCCTACGAGCACTACGCGCCCGAGGAGATCGAAAAGGAAATCCGGCGATCGCTGTTCCCGACCTTGTGGATGTGCCGTGCGGTCTTCGAGGAAATGGTCCAGGCCCGATCCGGAACCATCGTGAACGTCTCCTCGGTCGCCACCCGCGGCATGAACCGCGTCCCGTACGCGGCGGCCAAGGGCGGGGTCAAGGCCATCACCTCGGCGCTGGCCATGGAGGGCGCCGAGTTGGGCATCCGCGTGGTCGCCACCGCGCCGGGCGGCACCGAAGCCCCTGAACGGGTAGTCAAGCGCGGGCCGGCGCCCACCGGCGAGCAGGAAAAAGCCTGGTACCAGGCCATCGTGGACCAGACCGTGGACTCAACCTTGCTCAAGCGCTACGGCACCTTGGACGAGCAGTCGGCGCCCATCGTGTTCCTGGCCTCGGATGAGGCCTCCTACATCACCGGTTCCACCCTCGCGGTGGCCGGAGGAGACCTCGGCTAGCGGCAGTCCCGGCACCGCAAACGCACCACCATGGAACAAACGGCTCGTGATCACGGGCCGTTTGTTCCATCCAGCACCAACCCGGCCGTGCTTCCAGCGCCGGGCACGTATTTTCCGGGGAACAACGAGGTTCCCCGGTCACCGCAAACGAACGGAAAAACACGTGAATACCAGCCCAATGACATCCAGCAATGCCGCCAATGGCGCCGTGCGCTGGGTGGTGGTGATCGCCGCCATCGCCCTGATCTTCGACGGCTACGACCTGGTGGTTTTCGGAACCATCGTCTCCACGCTGCTGGCGGACCCCAGCCAGCTCGGCCAGCTCGATGAAGCCGCCGCCGGATTGCTGGGCAGCTACGCGCTGCTCGGCGTGATGGTCGGTGCGCTGTCCACCGGCGCGATCGGCGACTACATCGGCCGGCGCAAGGCGATGATCACCGGCATCATCTGGTTCTCCGTCGGCATGGGCCTGACCGCGCTGGCCTCCGACACCCTGTGGTTCGGCATCCTGCGCTTCCTCACCGGCATGGGCGTGGGCGCGATCGTGGCCACCGCTGGCGCGGTGGTGGCCGAGTTCGCCCCGAAGAACAGCCGCAACTACTACAACGCGATCGTCTACTCGGGCGTGCCGGCCGGAGGCGTGCTCGCCTCGCTGCTGGCCATGGTGCTCAGCGACGTGATCGGCTGGCGCGGGCTGTTCCTCATCGGCGCGCTGCCGCTGCTGTTCCTGCTGCCGATGGCCTGGTTCAAGCTGCCCGAATCCCCGCAGTGGCTGCTCTCCCGCGGCCGCGTGGCCGAAGCCCGCGAGGTGGCTGCGCGCACCGGAATGCTGCTGGAACTTCCCAGCGACGCCGATGCCGGGCAGCTGAAGGCCGAACGTGTCGGCTTCGCCGCGCTGGCCACCAGGCGCTACGCGCTGCCTACCGCACTGCTGGGCATGATGAGCTTCGCCGGACTGCTGCTGACCTATGGGCTGAACACCTGGATGCCGGAAATCATGCAGCAGGCAGGCTACGGCAAGTCCCATTCGCTGCTCTTCTTGCTGGTGCTGAACCTCGCCGCGGTCTTCGGCGGGCTGCTGGCTTCGGTGGCCGCCGACCGCGTCGGCCCCAAGCAGGTCGTGGCGCTGACCTTCTTCCTGGCCGCGCTGGCAATGGTGCTGCTGACCCTCAAGCTCCCGCTGGGCTTGCTGCTGTCCCTGGTGGCAGTGGCAGGTGTGGGAACCATCGGCACGCAGGTGCTGATCTACGGCTTTGTGTCGAACTACTACCACAGTGCCGCCCGCGGGGCCGGGGTGGCCTGGTGCGCCGGATTCGGCAGGCTGGGCGGGATCTTCGGCCCGCTGCTGGGCGGAGTGCTGCTTTCGGCGGGAGTTTCCCCGGGAACCGCATTCTATGTCTTCGCCGCAGTTGCTATCGTTGGAACGCTGGTCACCACCTGCGTCCCGATGACCCGTTCGGCCGCGCAGCGCAGCGCGCAAGAAGAGCTGGCTGCCGCGGGAGCAGGGAAGTAGCAGCACATCGAAACGCAACGCGGCGACGCAGGAAGGCTGGTGAACGCCATGCTCAGTGCCCAGCAGGGCCAGGATGCGCTCATCGGCCTTTCCCGCGAAGTCCAGCAAACTGGCAGTACCCTGGCCGTGCTGAAGGGCCCGCGCGGCAGCGGCAAGAGCACCATCATCAAGGCGCTGCTAACCCGGTTGGCCAGCCAATCGGTGCAGCTGGTGACCGCCTCGCGCTGGGAAACCGCGCAGCCCGGAGCCGCCTTGGGCCCGTTGCTGCAACGCAGCCACGCAGGCTCGGCCGGGGCGCTGGGCGAGGCCTTGCTGGAATACCTGCGCAGGGAGGCGCCGCAACCCCGTGCGCTGGTGCTGGAAAATGCGCAATGGGTCGATGACCTGAGCTTCCAGGCGCTGCACTACGCCTGGCGCCGCTTGCGCAATGAACCGGTACTCATCGTGCTGGTGATGCGCGACCAGAACCTGGCCAGGCTTTCACCGGAAACCCGGGAATTCCTGGCCGACAGCCAATTGAAGATCCTGCAGCTTCAAGTGCCCGATCCAACGCATGCGCGCGAGATCATCTGCGCCAGGACGGGGATCGACCTGCCGCCCATGGCCGTCGAGCAGCTGGTGGACTACACCGAGGGCAACCTGCAGGTGGTCATCGAGCTGGCCCAGGAGAATCCGGAGCACAGCTGGGAGCAGTTCGACCGCTGGCCGCCTGCCCCTCACGCCCTGTCGTTGCACGTCATCGAGCTATTGGAGGGGTTGGAACCGCGGGCGCGGGCGCTGCTGGAAGCGGCTGCGGTGCTCGGCGCGCAGGCCCGGATCGACAATATCGCCAAGCTGGTGGGCGAGGATGATCCGCTGCTGCCGATCCAGCAGATTCTCGACTCCTCGCTGGCGCAAACCCACGGCCATAGCGGGAAGGTGCGGCTCGGGTTCGAGAACGCATTGACCCAAATGGCTGTCTACCATCAGATCCCGCTGAGCACCCGCATCCGGTTGCATGCTTGCGCCGCGGACATCGTCGAGGACCAGGGGGCCAAGCTGGGCCATCGGGCCGATGCGAGCATCCTGCCCGATGGCCGCTTGTCGATGGAACTGCAAGACTACGCGCGGTCCCAAGGCAAGCGGGGCGAGTGGTCTTCGGCCGCTACCGCGTACTTCAGGGCCATGCACTTGTCCCCGGAACCGATGCGCCGCGACTCCCTGCTGCTCAACGCAGTGGATGCGATTGTCGCCGCCGGCGAGCTGCCGCGGGCGCAAACCTTCGCGCATCAGCTTTCGAGCTTGGAAAGCAGTCCGGAACGGGACGTGCTTTCCGGATACATCTCGATCCTGCAAGGCCGCGCCAACACCGCGCAGCGCTGGCTGTCCAGTGCCTGGCAGAACGCGGTCCAGCATCAGGACAACGATGTGATGGCCGCGATCGCCCAACGCCAAGTCCTCGATTCGCTGTGCCGTTTGAAGGGGCAGAAGATCATTGACTGGGCTGAGCAATCGCTGCGCCTTGCCCAGGTGGGCAGCCCGCTGGCCATTGAGAACGCAGCCATCCAAGGGCTCGGCCTGGCAATGATGGGCCGGGCTGATGAGGGGGAACAGGTCTTGATGGACCTGCTGGCCACCCTTCCGGCGGGAGCACAGCGCCAGCGCGCGGAAATGTCACTGGGCTGGGTCTACCTCGCGACCGATCGCGTGGAGCTAGCCCGGCACGAGCTCTCCGCAGCCAGCTCCACGGACTTCAGCGATGGTTCCCTGCGCATCTCGCTGTGGGCCAAAGCCTGGTCGGCGCGCGCTGAATTCCTCATGGGCGACTGGGGCCAAGCGCTGGAGACGGTTCGATCCGCGCAGTCCCTGCAGGAGCGTTCTGAAATCCAGATCCTGCGTCCGCTGATCCAGCTGACGGCGGTGCAGATTCACGCATTGCGCGGCAATTGGGAGCAGGCGGATCTGCACCTTCGCAAGTCGTGGGCACGCACCGGCAGCTATGCCATTATGGAGATGCCTTACCGGATGGCGCGGGCCGAGATTGCCCGGGCGCAGGCAAACCATGAAGAGGTTGTGCGGACGCTGGAACCATTGCTTCGGCTGGACCGTACGCAGGGCATCGACCAAGCAGGTTTCTGGACCTGGCAGGATACATACGCCATGGCGCTAATCCGTTGCGAACGCCTGGATGAAGCAGAGAAATTCGTACAGCCGTTGCTGGAGAGTGCTCTCGCTTCAGGCCACCAGAGCGGAGCCGCTCGATTCCTGAGCGTGCAAGGCACCTTGCTGGCAGCCCGCGGTGATATCGACGCAGCCCGTTTGGCCTTTGAAGATGCCATCCGCCGTTTGGAAGGCATCGGGTCGGTCTACCACCGGGCAAAAATTGATTTCTACTACGGGCAATGCCTGCGCCGAGCCGGCAAGCGAGCCGAATGCGTTGCGCCGTTGACCCGTGCGCTGGCGATTTTCACGCACTTCGATGCATCCGTGTACATCGACCGCTGCACTCGTGAGCTCCAGGCAAGCGGAACCGGGATGCTGCGCAGGGAGAGTGCTGACTGGTCGACGCTGACGGCGCAGGAACAAGCCGTGGCCAAGCTGGTTTGCGAAGGTGCAAGCAATCGACGTGTCGCTGAAGAGCTGTATATAGGCACCAAGACAGTGCAATACCACCTGACCAAGATCTACACGAAGCTGGCGGTCTCAAACCGTACTGAGCTTGCTGCGCTGGCGCGTTTCGACCTTGAGGGATAGTGCCTTCCGACTGAGAAAAATTTTCATTCCCGAGGGCAGCAAAACCATGCGGAGTTCGAGTTGACCTGCGCGCTGTGACTGTAGATTTTTTTCATTCAGCACGAATCGCTTGAAGCGAACGCGGCCGGGATTCTTGATTCAGGCCGCGGCCAGCATTGCAACCGGACTCAAAGCCGTTGCTCCTACGAAGTATGGGTGGTGTGGTGGTGCTAGTGACTGAAAAAATTTATCACTCGAAATCCAAATCAGGTACTGGCACTAACTGGTTCCGGTTCCGGGCAGGCCCTCATCTTGGCCGAGCCCCAGTACTCGTCGCACTTCGGGGGTCAATTGCACCTCGCAGGCCGCAGCCTCCTGGGGACGTTGAGGACAACGATCGTTGACATGATCAAATTTCTCCACGTTGTCCACGCTCTCGGGAACCGTGATTGACCGCAGCCCGTGCGGAGATACCCACGTCTTGGAGCCATCCGGGCAAGCGAAGACCTTCCAGCCAAGCGCGTGCTTGTACATCTGATGCTGCTTGCACAAGAGATGGGTGTTCTGCCGGGTAGTGTGGCCGCCCTGTCCATACGCTTCGATGTGATCAATTTCCGAACGATCGGGCAGGCGGCGGCAACCAGGGAAACCGCAATGCTGGTCGCGGTAACGCAGCAAATCGCGCAACCCCTGGGAAGGCCGATATTTCTTGGGCTCCACATCAATTGCGGCTCCCGTCCATGGGTCGGTCAGAACGCGCTGGAACGACGGAGCATCCGCGGCGATTTCCAACGCTACGCCGATTGGGATCGGCCCGTAACCTTCCAAATCAGCGAGGGCGCGAGCGGGATTCACGAGCATTTCAATGGCTGGGATCGTGATGGCAACCCGTGGCTTCAGCGGCATGCCTTCCATTCCGGGCCAGCCATGCAGATACACGTCCGCAAGCACATCGGCTTCAACCTGCGTTTGCGTGCGCAGATCCTTGGAATCAGTGATCTGGGCGGCTGCCTGCTTTATCGAGTTGCGAATCGAATGGATGACATCAGCTCGGTGATGCAGCTGCAAGGTAGCCATGCCATTCTCCTCATTCCACACCTTGAGATTACGGGCTGCGAATGCGTTCTTCTGCCGGTTCTCTGCCGAATTGGGATTCATCCGGTCGTGAAAGCGACGGGCCCGCTGGTAGACGGTTTCGTCGCAGGCTGTTCTTGCCAGAGGCAGCAAGTTTTCCTCCATGCGGCCGACCTGCTCCGGGGAAAGGTCTTGCGAGTATTTGACGATGTCGTGGGCGGCCTTAACGGTAATCTCACCTGCAGCGAGCGCGGCAAGGGTGGCTTTGCAGGCGTGACGCAAGCCCTTGGCATGGAACATCCGTTTGCTGACTTTACGGACGGATTCGCGCAATGCGACAGCTGACTCAGCTACGAAATTGGAGTTGATGACCTGCTCGCTGCCACGGTCTATGCCATAGTATTCGGCACTCTTGCTGGCTTCGGCTTCTTCGTCTGGGGTGTGGGCATGCTCGGTGGCAATCAGGTCATTGAAGGACGCGCTGACCTGCTCGACTCCGTCTGCCAGCAAAACGCAGATAGCGGCTTCAACGCTGCTCATCAGGCGTTGGAGTTTCTTCAGGCGTTCCAATGCGCCTCCGGGCCCATCCACGGGGCCCGCATTGAATAGTTCGTCAGCAACCTGCTTGATGGGTCCGAAGAACAACTGGTGCTCGCGATGGGCGTCGAGTGCTGACGCTCTGTGCGACTCCATGCGGGTGCCCGGCGGGCGCAGTGGAAGGCGATGTTCATCGTCGTGATCGTCTAGATATGCGGGAATAGTCATAGTTAACGTTCGCGCAGATTATCGACAGTATCTTCTGGTTCGAAACCAATTGTGGATAAGTTCTAGAAAGTTTATGCGAATGCGATTAAGCGTGATTCCGGCGCGAAAATCGCTAGACCAGGGAAGGTAGTAATGGGTGCCGTGCTAGTTGCTAGTTGCTAGTTGGATGCAGGGGGCGCGGCGGACGGGTGAAGGCAGTTCGGATGCCACGGGCTGCCATGGCTGCGAGTATGGCAAAGGCGAGGACGCTGGCCATGTACAGGGGTGCGTCTAGATCCGCGGCGGCATCGGCGTTCCAATCGGCAAAGGTGTCGCCCACCGAGTTCATATTGGCGAAAGAAGCGAAGAAATAAGCCGGTGCGCCTAAGGCAATGATCAGGCTCCATGCGCCGATAGCCGCCCAGGCGGGCAGCTTGCGTCCGGCGGAAACTACCGGAACGAGCCAGGAGATGGCGAGAGCGGATCCAATGGCTGCGAAGACCCACCCTCCAAGCGAGTCGTAATTCTGGTCCATTGAGGCCATCTCGGAAATGGTTTCATCGAGGGGAAGCCCACTTGCTGCGGTCACGGCCCAATTGTTCATGAGCAGTGAGCCGTAAGCCGCGTAAGCCACGATCATGGCGAACCCGGAGATAGCTAGAAGTTTACGCATGTCAGTAGCCTAACAGTGCGCTAGTCAACTCGGTGGGATAACCAATAAGCGTATGAGCTGGACGTCCGTGCTACGTCCTTGCACGATCAAGCTGTCCTGATGCCAGCTGTCTGTATTCCAGTGCAAGAATCCGTGAAGCAGATGCCCTTAGTCGGTAAGGTGCATTATGTGCCGATCGGGAGCCCAAAGCGATCGCGCGAGCGATACCACCCAGCGCCGCAACGCAGCGCCAACCGTTAGAAGGAGACTAGGGATGATCTTCACCAAAAAAGGCGACGCCGCAGTTCTGGCCAAGCTCAGCACAGCTCCAGCACCCTATCGCGAGATTGCCGAACGGCTTCACGCCATAATCATGCAGAGCGCACCATCGCTGGAGCCGATCGTCCGCTGGGGACTTCCGTTTTACGTCCGGGATGGCAAAGACGTCTGCTACATCAAGCCTGACAAGGACTTCGTAGCTTTCGGTTTTGGAGAAGTCGTGAATCCAGCCTACGAGGAAGGCTCCCACATGCATCCAGTTGCATGGACTATCACCTCGCTGGATTCTGCAACGGAAGACAGGATCCGGGAACTGGTGAAGAAGGCCGCGGGCTGATCCCGAGCAAGCTAGCTGGCCGCCAGATGAACAGTGCGCCCGCTGCAGGCAGCCGCATTGCCTGGAGTCAGTCCGCAAGTGCGCCGAAGGTCCCGTCAGCGCCATTGCTGTCGGGACCTTCGGCTTTGCGTCGGTAGTACTGAGGGCAAAAGCCTAGGCGGCAAGCATCGAGATGCCGTGCTCCTCTTCTGGCATCCATCCGGTCCAGGCCCAGTGGTTCTGGGGTTCACTGGCATCGGCAGCTCGGTGCGCGATGGATTGGGGCTGGAACTTCCCGGCTGGATCGTTCAGTGTTGAAGCATTCATGCTGCACTCCCATTGGATTGGCGGGTGTTCGCCCGTTCGTCGAGGTTCCGGGTACGGCAACGGCGGGGGTCCGGCCAATGCTGCCGGGACCCCCGCCGTGTTGAGGCGCGCTGGGGCTTACTTCACAGGGTCGAGCACGAAGTCGTAGGTGACCTGCTTGCCGTTGCCCGATGCTGCTGGCTGCACGTCGAGCATCAGTTCCGGCTTCACCGCGGTGGCGATGTCGTCGTCGTTGTGCGCATCGCCCGGGAAGTACAGCTGGGCGGTGAGCAGCTCGTGGCCCTCGGCGGAGACCTTCAGGTGCAGGTGCGCTGGGCGCCACGCGTGCCAGCCGGCGGCGGCGATCAGCTGGCCGCAGGCGCCGTCGGTCGGGATCTGGTACGGGGCTGGCTGCATGGTGTTGATCTGGAAGTTGCCTTCCTCGTCAGCAATGAAGGTGCCGCGCAGGTTCCACTCGGGGATGCCAGGGGCAAACTGCGAGTAGAACCCCTCTTCGTCTGCGTGCCACAGCTCGATCTTGGCGTTCTTCAGCGCCGAGCCGTCGGTGGAGCGAACCTGGCCCTGGAAGAGCAGGTTGGTGCCCTTCTCGTCCTCGCGCATCGAGATGGTGGCAGGGGTGTTCTGCGAAGGCGCTTCGGGCACGTAGTAAGGGCCTTCGATCGAGCCCTTGTTGCCTTCACGGTGGTCGGTGGCGACCTCTTCCACCGAGTGCTCCAGCCACACGTCCAGGAACAATGGCCATTCGCCGTCGTCGCCAACCTTGATCAACCATGCCTTCAGGGCATTGAACTCGTCGTAGCTCACGCGCTCTTCGAGGATGATGTCGTTGGCGGCCTTGACGAGCTTGGAAGCAAGCATGTTCACGCGCTCGGTGGAGGTCGCGATGCTGCCGAGCTTGCCGGAGTTGCGGAAGCTGTCGGTGGCGGCGTTGCCGGACTTGGCTGCAGTTGCGTCTGCTGGAGTTTCAGTGGTCATGGTGACTCCCCTAAATTATGTGGTGTGGCGGATGCGGATCCATACTGTGACCCCCATCATCCCGGGTGATTGATATTCAATGTAGTGCAGCGTCTATGCCAAGTGAAATACTCATTTGGCGGTCATTGGAACGTTCTGAATATCAATGCTTGTGGGCTGGGACACGGAGGGAATCCGCCGGTCCGGAAAAGTCCTAGGCCAGCGAATTCGGATGCTTGGCCAGCGCGGTGACCTTGATCTTCATGTACGGGTACATCGGGAAGCCGCTGAGGATTTCGTGCAGTTCATCGTTGGATTCGACGTTGTACAGCGAGTGGTTCGCGTACTCGCCGACCACGCGCCAGATGCCCTGCATCTTGCCGCTGCGCTGCAGGCTTGCGGAGTACTCCTTTTCCCGGGCCTGGAAGTCAGCGACCTGCTCATTGGTCAGGTGGTCCGGGAAAACAACGTCCATACGGGCGAGGAACAACATGGGGGATCTCCTTTAGTTCGAGGTGGAAAGCACGTGGTCCTGGCGGTAGCGCGCCAGCTTGGATTCGTCGATGGCGGCACCCACGCCGGGCACGGTGCGCACCGGAATGCGGCCGTTGACGATCTGCAGCGGCTCGGCGAGCAGGTCATCGGACATGTCCAGGAAATTGGACAGTTCGCCGGCGCGGCGGCTGGTGGCTTCGAAGGCCGCGCCGAAGGTCACCGTGGCCAGCGAGCCGACCTGGGTGTCGATCTGGTTGCCCATGGTGACATCCACGCCCAGCCCGGTGCACAGGCCCAGGATTTCGGTGGCTTCGGTGAAGCCCGAGCGGGCGGTCTTGATGCAGATTGCGTTCGCGCCGCCGGAGAGCAGTTCGCGCGAGGCATCGCCCGCGGTGGGCGCGGACTCGTCGGCGACGATCGGGATCGGGGAGCGTTCGACCAGGCGGCGTCGGCTCATCGCTTCCTTGGCATCGCACGGCTCTTCGAGCATGGTCAGGCCAAGGCCCTCGGTCTGGCGCAGCACCTCCATGGACTCGTTCGCGCTCCAGCCGCGGTTGGCGTCCAGGTAGAGCTCCACGTCCTCGCCCAGCCCTTCGCGCAGCACGCGGCAGGCCTCGATGTCCAGGGCGAGCGGGCGGCGGCCGACCTTGAGCTTGAAGGTGGTGATGCCGTACTGCTCGCCGAAGCGCAGGGCCTCGTCGAGCAGCTCCTGGGCGGGCTTGAAGCCGAGCATGTGGCTCACGCGCATCGAGTCGGTGAAGCCGCCGAGCAGCTTGTGCACCGGCGTGCCCAGCGCCTGGCCGATGGCGTCCCAGATGGCGATGTCGATCGCGCCCTTGGCCACCTGGTTGTGGATGGTCCTATCCAGCACCTGGCGGATCTTGGCGCGGTCCATGATTTCCAGGCCGATCAGCTGCGGGGCGAAGACATCCTGCACGATCGCGACGATGGACTTCTGCGTCTCGCCGTAGGTGTACGGGCGCGGCGGGGCGTCGGCGGTGCCGATCACGCCTTCGTCGGTGTGCACGCGGATGAGCACGTGCTCGGCGGTGTGCACCTCGCCGCTGGCAAAGCGCAGCGGGTGGTTGTAGGGGATGGCGTAGGGGATTGTTTCAATCCGCTGGATTCGCATCGGGGTCCAGCCTTTCTAGGGGGTTGAGCAATGTGCAAAGTTCCAGGAAGTTGCGCACCAGCGCAGACTCGTTGCCGGCCTTCCAGGCGATCGCCAGGTCGACGGCCGGTGCGTTGCGCAGCGGCCGGAAGGTGATCCGGTTGCTGTGCGGCAGGTAGTGCGTGGTGGGCAGCAACCCGATGCCCAGGCCCGCGGCGACGAAGGTGAGCAGGGTGGAAGTCTCGCTGGCCACCTGCGCGATCTGCGGGGCGAAGCCCACGCGGCGGCAGGAGTCCATGATGATGTTGTTCACCGCGGAGGATGGCGGGTAGCAGATGAACTTCTCGCCAGCCAGCTGTTCCAGGTCCAGCTCATCGTGGGCGGCGAGCGGGTGGCCCAGCGGCAGCGCCACGGCCAGGTGGTCGCGGTCCAGCAGCATGTAGTCCACCTCGGTGCCGCGCACCGGCGGGCGCAGGATGGCCAGGTCCAGGCGTCCTTCGACCAGTCCCTCGACCATCTGCGGGGTGAGCATTTCGCCCTGCACGTTCAGCTGCAGGCCCGGCATCTGCTGGGAGCTGGCTTCGATGAGCTTGGGCATGATGCGCGAGGTGGCGCTGCCGGTGGAACCCAGTCGCAGCACGCCCAGCGCGCCTTGGCCCACGGTGCGCACATCGCGGGAGAGCTGGTCGAGCTCTGCGAGCAGGATGCGTCCGCGGCGCAGCAGCAGCTCGCCGGCGTTGGTCAGTTCCACCTTGCGCGTGGTGCGGATCAGCAGCTGGGTATCCAGGGTCTCTTCGAGCTGCTTGATCTGCTGGGAGAGCGGGGGCTGCGCGATATGCAGGCGCGCCGCTGCGCGGCCGAAATGGCGTTCTTCGGCGACGGCGACAAAGTAGCGAAGTAGTCTCGTGTCCATGGTGCTCCGATCGTCGGACCGCGCGTCGAATGCGCAGAAGACGCTTGCTGGCAACTCTAACGCGGCGGTCCAAGAGGGTGAAATACTTATTCTGGGTCGATTGAGAGTCTACAAGTATGAATGACTGGGCCGCACTGTATTCAACGATTGATTTCCAGGGTTGAATTATGCCGGGAGGCACTAGGCTGCCACGGGCCCCATGTTGCCCCATGCCGCCACTTGGCCACCGGCGCGGCTCCTTCCTGGCGCTTGGCAGCGGGACAGCTCGCGGCTAGGGTGTGAATGTGACGCTGGGCACATGTTTCGTGTCCCCGCCAATTCCGACGAGGCGATCCATGAAGGGGTACGCAGATGAAGGCTTATGCCCAGGGCGAGAGCGGACCGCAGCTGATCGAAGAGACGATCGGAGCGAACTTCGAACGCACCACTGCCCGCTTCGGGCCGGCAGAAGCACTGGTCGAAGCGGCCAGCGGACGGCGTTGGTCATGGAGTGAACTGGATGCGCAGATCAACTCCCTGGCCAAGGGCCTTCTGGCAGCCGGCCTGGAGGCGGGAGACCGGGTGGGCATCTGGGCACCTAACTGCGCGGAATGGGTATTCGCGCAGTACGCCACCGCGAAGATCGGCGTCATCCTGGTCAATGTCAATCCTGCCTACCGCACCCACGAATACGCCTACGCGGTCAACCACTCCGGGGTGCGCCTGCTGCTGGCGGTCTCCGAATTCAAGACCAGCAACTACCGTTCGATGGTGGAGGCGACCCGCGCCGACACCCCGAGCCTCGAACGCGTGGTCTACGTGGACACCGGGGACTTCGCCCAATTGCTGGGCGAGGGCGAGCAGGTCAGCGACGAGGAGCTGGCCCGGCATCTGGCGGCCACCAAGCCCGGGGACCCGATCAACATCCAGTACACCTCGGGCACCACCGGCTACCCCAAGGGCGCGGTGCTCAGCCACCGCAACATCCTGAATAACGGCTACCAGGTCACCGGCATGATCGATCTGGACGAGCATGACCGGCTGTGCATCCCGGTACCGTTCTACCACTGCTTCGGCATGGTGATGGGCAACCTGGGCTGCACCTCCCGGGGCGCGACCATCGTCATCCCGGCCCCGGGCTTCGACGCCGAAACCACGCTGCGGGTGGTGGCGGAGGAGAAATGCACGGGCCTGTACGGGGTGCCCACGATGTTCATCGCCATGCAGAACCTCTCCAATTTCAAGGACTACGACCTTTCGTCGCTGCGCACCGGCATCATGGCCGGATCCATCTGCCCGGTCGAGGTGATGCGCCGCTGCATCGACGAGATGGGCATGGACGGGGTGTCCATCGCCTACGGCATGACCGAGACCTCGCCGGTCTCCTGCCAGACCCGCAGCGACGACGATATCGAGCGCCGCACCTCCACCATCGGCCGGGTGCACCCGCATGTGGAAATCAAGGTGGTGGACCCGGTGAGCGGCGAAACCCTGCAGCGCGGGGAAACCGGCGAATACTGCACCCGCGGCTACTCGGTGATGCTCGGCTACTGGAACGACGAAGACAAGACCCGGGCGGCCATCGACGACGAAGGCTGGATGCACACCGGCGACTTGGCGGTGATGCGCGAGGACGGGTACTGCACCATCGTGGGCCGCATCAAGGACATGGTGATCCGTGGCGGGGAGAACATCTACCCGGCGGAAATCGAGGAATTCCTCTACAAGCATCCGGATATCGAGGACGTGCAGGTGGTCGGGGTGCCCGATGAGAAGTACGGCGAGGCGATCTGCGCCTGCATCCGCCTGAGGGACGGCCGCGAACCCCTGGACGTTGCGGCCATCGGCGAATATTGCACCGGGCATCTGGCGCATTACAAGATCCCCGCCTACGTGCAGATCCTGCAGGATTTCCCGACCACCGTCACCGGGAAGATCCGCAAGAACCAGCTGCGCGAGGATGCGGCGAAAGTGCTCGAACTGTAGCCAAATGCCACCAGGCAGGGCGCAAGGCACAGCGTTGCTTTGGGTGGAGGTGACCTTGGACATAAATACTGCGTCGATGATTTTTCCGACTGCTAGTTTTCCAAGTAGCTTGCCTTGGGCAAGCCTGGCATGATTTGCTGATCCAGATCAGGTCCAGGCCAGGGGTGCCAAGGAATCCGAACGTGAATGGGGCGCGTACTTGCAGAAACATTTCAGCCGCTTAGTGGGCATCGCTGTCATTTTGATCGTCGTTCTCGCGGCCTCGCTCTTGGCCTGGGCGTTGAGCATGGGCGGGAAGCCTGCGCTGATGTGGAACCCGATCGAGGTCCATATCGGAAAACTCTGGACTACTTTCTACAGCACCGAGCTGCCGGATCTGTCCATTCTCGCTTTCGCCGTTGCCGCAGCAGTGATCCTGGTGCTGCTGGTGGTCCTGGGCGAACGCTTTGTCACCTGGCGCTATCGCCGGACGCCGATCCAGAAATCGAGCCGGCCGCTGGCGCCCAAGGCGGTGATGGCCCGGACGCGGGGCATCTACGCCGGGCCGGTCACCGTGACCGTGCTGATCCCGGCGCACAATGAAGAAGCCTCCCTGCCGTACACCCTGAAAGCACTGGAAGAGCAGAGCTTTGCTCCCTCGCGCATCATCGTGGTTGCCGATAACTGCACCGACCGGACCGTGCAAGTTGCCCGCGAGCACGGGGTCGAGGTGTTCGAATCGGTGGAGAACAAGCACAAGAAGGGCGGCGCGCTGAACCAGGCGCTGCACGCCATCCTGCCCGGGATGGGCGATAACGACTGCGTCATGGTGATGGATGCCGACAGCCAGATCGGCGCGGACTTCCTGGCAACCGCCAGGGACCGCTTCACCTGGGACCGCGCGCTGATGTCCGTGGGCGGGCTGTTCCACGGAGAAGAGGGCCATGGGCTGATCGGCCAGTTCCAGCGCAATGAGTACACCCGCTACCAACGCGAAATCGGCCGTCGCGACGGCCGGGTCTTCGTGCTGACCGGAACGGCCTCGGTGTTCCGCGCGACGGCCCTGCGCGAAGTGGCTGCGGCACGCGGGAGCATGCTGCCGGGCACCTTCGGCGAGGTCTACGACACGGCGGCTCTGACCGAAGACAACGAACTGACCATTGCGCTCAAAACCCTCGGCGCGCTGACCACATCGCCGCAGGACTGCACGGTGGTCACCGAGCTGATGCCCAACTGGAAGATGCTGTGGGCGCAGCGGCTGCGCTGGCAGCGCGGCGCCTTGGAGAATCTGGGCGCGTACGGAGTCACCCCGCAGACCTCGCGGTACTGGGCCCAGCAGATCGGCATCGGCTACGGCGTGATCGCGCTGTTCAGCTATTTCGCGCTGATGATCATCATGCTGGTCTCCATGGACACCTGGGTGTGGTTCCCCTTCTGGATGCTGCTTGGAGCGCTCTTCGCTGTCGAGCGCGTGGTTACGGTCTGGCACGGCGGCTGGAAAGCCAGGATCATCGCCGCGCTGGTGATTCCGGAATTGGTCTATGACGCCTTCCTGGACCTTGCGTTCCTCAAGGGCGTAGGGGATATCGCGTTTGCCCGGAGCGCGGATTGGAAGCACGTCGACCACGCGGGCGCCGCACGGAAGGAAAACATCTCATGATGAATCACATCGTCCAGATTCCACATGGGATCATTCTTCCCGAAAGCGTTCTGCTCAGTGATTGGTTCGCCGTGCTCGCTTCATTCGTCGCGATCAACACCGTGCTCTATCTGGTTCTGGGACTGGCCAAGCTGCTGCCGGTGATCCGGATCCGCAGTTCGCGGGGACGGGAACGGCGCTCAGAAACCCGGAATATCGATCCCGAGGCGTCCGTGTAGCTCATGCATCGCAGCTGGCAAGCCCGCAAGCTCTATGCCCGGGCTGAAATAGAAGCCCTGCGCATAGTCGAAGTCCAGCTTCCGGGCCAGATCCAGATGTTCCCCGGTTTCGATCCCCTCGACCAGAGTCCTGGCACCGATCTCGCGGGCAGCGGCCAGCAGGATGCCAACGTGTTCGCGAGCCTGCGTCGATGCCAGGTAGTGGAGGAAAAGCGACCGGTCCAGCTTCACGATGTGCGGCTTCAGCCGGAGGATGCGCCCCCGCGTTGCGTAGCCGATGCCGGCATCGTCAACCAGCAGCAGGCAGCCGAGCTCATCTGCATGGATGCGGGCCGCATCGCAAACTTCCGGCGCGGACTGCTCGTGCAGTTCCAGGCCCCAGAGCAGCCGGGGATCCAGTGCCGGCTCTGCGTGCGCGAACGCCCTGATCGCTGGACCCGAAGCATTCATGGTGAGCAGCAGCCCCTCGGGCAGGCCTTGGCTGGATTCGACGATGCGCTCCAGGGCGCGAAGCTCCAGTTCAACCAGGGTGCCTTCGGCGCGGGCTGCGGAGAAATGCTCGTCAGGGCTGCGCCCGTCGCTGAAGCGCGCCAGTGCCTCGAAACCCAGCAGCGTTGTGGAACGCAGGTTGATCAGTGGCTGGAATACGAACTTCATGGACTACCTAACCTGGCGGTATGGGCTGGCAACTTGATTGCTGATTAGGCTGTTGCTACGAATGAGATCTTACCGCGCCACTGGCCGGGATCACGCGGTTAAGATGAATTTAAGAGAAAGCGGGTGATGGCATGCCGAGGACAATGGACCGGCGGTCAAACGACGATGGAATTTGGTGGAGCCGGTTCCTTCCAGCCAGGCTCCGCCGCATCAAGCGATTGGAAGTGGCTGTCACCGGGATGGTGGCAGTTTTCCTGCTGCTTTTCTATGTGGTCAACCTGGGCAATGATTTCAGCTCTCCGCTCTTCCAGAAGCTGGCGGTAGCCAGGGTTGCCGGGGCGCTGGGGCTGGTGATCGCCGTGTGGTGGATGCTGGATCGTTTTCCGTTGTGGATCGCCTATCTCGGGGCCTTGGCCGAACTCTCGGCCTTCGTGGTCTTCGTGGGTTTTTCGGTCAACCATGAGCAGATCGTGTTCAGGCTCCAGGAATTTCCGCTCATCGCACTGTACATGTCGTGGCTCTTTCCACCGGCTATCACCCGGTGGACCATTTACCCGATCATGGCTTTCACGATTCCCTACTCGGTGTTCTTCGGCCCTGCTGCAGGCACCGAGCACCAAAGCGGGTTGTTGAACGTGCTGAGCTTGGTGTTCTTCACCGTCGCCGGGATATTTGTCGGCCTCTACGTCAAGCGCCGGTTCCGCCAGCAAACCCAGATCGACGCATTGACCGGGGCCTTGAACCGCGTCGGGCTGGCCGTGCGCGGCGATGCCGCCTTGCTCTCCTCCCGGAAATACCGCAGGCCCCTGGCTGTGGCGCTGCTGGACCTGGACAGATTCAAGGAGATCAACGACCAAGGCGGCCACGAAGCCGGGGATCTTGCCTTGAAGCAACTGGTGCGGCATTTGCGCAGTGCCACTCGGGCAGGGGACCTGGTCAGCCGCTTGGGCGGCGATGAATTCGTGCTGGTCTTCCCAAATACGACCCGTGGCCAGGCTCAGGTGCTGATGGAGCGCATCGAGTGTTCATCGCCGCTGGCGTGGAGCTTCGGAACGGCAGAAGCCCGCACGGATGACAACTTGAGCACGATGATTCTCCGGGCCGACCGGGACATGTACTCCTCCAAGCGCCTGCGGACGGCCGAACGCGGGAAGAGCGCGGAGGGAAACTGAGCTCCGTGCCCTAGTCCAGCTTCCCGCCCAGGCGGTCCTGCATCTTCTGGCTGGCCTCGTTCAGGCCGCGGATTTCCACGGTTTTCCCGTAGTTCTGGTACTTGGCGCGGATCGAATCCAGGGCGGCGATGGTCGAGGCGTCCCACAGGTGCGAATCGGACATGTCGATGATGACCTTCTCGGGGTCCTGCGCGTAGTCGAACTGGGTGTACAGGTCATTCGAGGAGGCGAAGAACAGTTCGCCGTTGACCTTGTACACGGCGGCATCCGGGGTTGAGCTGCGATCCACGGTGACCATATGCGCCACGCGATTGGCGAAAAGCACCATCGCCGAGAGGATGCCCGCCCCCACGCCGATGGCCAGGTTGCTGGTGATCACGGTGAGCGCCACGGTGATGGCCATGACGAAGGTTTCGCTCTTGGGCATCATCTTCAGCGTGCTCGGTCGGATGGAATGCCAGTCGAAGGTGGTCGCCGAAACCACGATCATCACCGCCACCAGGGCCGCCATCGGAATCTGCGCGACAATGTCGCCGAGCAGCACCGCCAGCAGCAGCATGAAGACGCCGGCGAAGGCGGTGGAAATGCGGGTGCGCCCGCCGGAGACCTTCACACCCACCATGGTCTGGCCGATCATCGCGCAGCCGCAGATGCCGCCGAAGAAGCCGGTGACGATATTCGCTGTGCCCTGTGCCCAGGACTCGCGGGTCTTGCTTGACGGGGTATCGGTGATGTCATCGACCAGCTTGGCGGTCAGCAGCGATTCGAGCAGCCCCACGAAGGCCACCGCGATCGCGTAGGGCGCGATGATCTGCAGGGTCTCCAGGTCCAGCGGCACCCCGGGCAGGTGGAAGATCGGCAGCGAATCAGGCAGTTCGCCCTTGTCGCCCACGGTCGGAACGGCGACCTTGGCAAAGATGGTGATCGCGGTGAGCACCACGATGGCGATCAGCGGAGCCGGAACCGCCTTGGTGATCTTCGGGAAGAAGCAGACGATGGCCACGCCCAGGATCACCAGCGGGTAGACCATCCACGGGACATTGCGCAGCTCGGGCATCTGCGCCCAGAAAATCGAGATGGCCAGGCCGTTGACGAAGCCGATCATCACCTGGCGCGGGATGAAGCGCAGCAGCTTGGCCACGCCCAGCAGGGCCAGTGATACCTGGATGATGCCGGCCAGGACCACCGTGGCGAAGAGGTATTCCACCCCGTGGGTGCGCACCAGCGGTGCGACCACCAGAGCCACCGCGCCGGCAGCTGCCGAAATCATCGCCGGGCGCCCGCCGGTGATCGCGATGACCACCGACATCGTGAAGGACGCGAAGATGCCCACGCGCGGGTCGACTCCGGCGATCACGGTGAAGGCGATGACCTCGGGGATCAGTGCCAGGGAGACTACCAGGCCGGCGAGCAGCTCTGTCTTGAGCAATCGCGGGGACTTCAGGGTGCGCAGCACCGACTGTCGTTGCAGGGGCGTCAGTTCAGCGGTCGCGGTACTCACCGGGGCTCCGTTTCGTCAGATGTCCCAGGGAAGGGAAATTGGGAACCCGTCTACGTTATCGCACCTATGCCCGATTGGGCTCAGGGCTGCAGATCGGACGCAGGCGCTGACCGTCATTCGGGAGGTACGCGCTCGCCGGTTGGGAGAATGAACAGATTGCTCAACAGTCAGAGCCCAGGCCTGGTACTCTCCACGAGGTCTTTACTGAGAAAGCACCGTTTCCTGCCAAATTACGCTGCGGAGCCAATCAATCCACGGTGGGTTGTGGTTACGACTACTGAATGTTCCTATCGACGAGATTTCCATTCCGCTGTCGAAGTTTCGTGGTGACGAGCGGTGCATGCTCGAATCCACATGGAGGAAGGTCGGTACTTTGTTCGCACGGATTTCATCAGTGCTGCGCGGTCCTGCGAATAGTTACTTTGGTGCCGGTGAGGGGTGAATATCAAAACTGCCATCACAACCCTGCTGTGGGTCTAAGTCGGAGAAATTGAAGCGCACGGTAGGCACAGCCGACTTATTTAACTGCTGAACCAGATCGTATGGCCTCCATCGGCATGCCACATGACCGGAGGCCAAATGCAGTGTCTGAATCACCATATTGAATTGTAGGCTCGATGGCTCGTCTGCTGGTCTGACAGTCGGTTGCATGAGCAATGCTGAAAATTTCAGCGATGTTCGGTACGGGTCAACCTGTCTCCTTTGGTGCGGCCATCATCACGCTGAGAAGCCACGCCTGGTTTGCCCCCTTTTCACGTTCGGCAACTTCACATACTGGCGTAAGGAACTGGATGCTTATCACAAAAGCTCGCCGACACCGCGAAGGTTTATTTCACCGAGGCTGACTCTGTGCAGATATTGACCCGGTGCTTCTTGCTCAGCGGTGTCCCGACTGCAATATAGGCCTGTAGGCTGTGGGGACTCCATGATTCCGAAGATTGGATTCCCATCGCCATCCTCGTCGTACGGCAATAAAGTAGTATGCGTGAGATACAGAATGCCGCCCCCTGTCAGTTCCATGCCTTCAGTATTCCGGACCTTCCGAGCTTCCCAGCTGACTTGAGTTTCTGGGTACTTTTCCTGAATCTCATAGCATTCACGCTCACTGGCCACGATCGCAATTATTGGCTCTATGTGTTCTAGATCTGGAAACGGGCTGGGTTGTTTACCGTAGACAACGAAAACCATCAGTTCCTCTGAATATTTCGATCTAAGACGATTCTTGATTTTTGTCAGGATATTGCTTAGAGGCGGCATCGAACCCCCTTCTGCACAGGAGCATAAGCATCAGCATAGTAAGTCTTGCCATTGTAGACAATTGTTCCGAGGGTGCGACCTGACCAAGTGGTCGTTTTTGCAGATTTACATGTCAGCGCGTGATTTGTCTGCTGGAAGACAGTCGGGTAGTAGGTGCCATTATGTTTACCAGCTTTTATCTTTTGGGCTGGCTGGCCAATCGCGCGACCACCCTTGACCCACCACGCAAACCGCTTAAAACGTGCCTGGGAAGAATGGTGGATCGCAGTGACTTTCTTGGTGCAATAGGTAGTGGATTTGAAGCCACCCGTCTCGTACTTCCCGGATTTTCTGGTGTGAAAACCTTCGGCCACGATCTTGCAAGGCCCATAGTTAACCTTTGCCATGGTCCCCACGTTGAATCCCGCTTGACGCAGTTCATCCATCATGTTCATTTTGGCTACTGCTTCGGCAGGTGATGCCGCTTCAATGTAGTTGGATTCTGCAGAGGTCTTTTCGGAGAAAAAATCTTTCGTTGAAAGGGCGTATTCCGAGGACTGCTGCAACGTGTAGGTTTCGCCAACCGGAGTTTCAACAGCTTGCGCCGTCCCTGGCGATACAGTCACCAAAGACAATGCAAGGGGTAATGCGACAAAGGAAAATTTCATCATTATGGCTTAAGTTGAATATTAAACATTTAGATATGAATGGGACGTTTTTATTATCGATAGTAGTGCAACCGATTTTCGAGAATCTACCATTGGTCCAAGTCCGCACATGGAATTTAGGTTCCACGGCCGCGGGGTGCGGTTATTAGGAACTTTGGCCATTCTGATACCCCTGGTAGCCCTGATCGCAACTCTCCTTCCATGCCGTAATCATGATGCCCAAATTCTCCTTCGCACGGTCGATGCCGTTGGTTACGAGATCTTGGGCCGCGCCTTCGTATTTCTCGATGGTTAGACATAAGGTTCTGCTTACAAGGAGCCCATAACCGTCAGCCGGAGCTGCGATATAGGAGTCAAGCGAAATTAATAGTCACAATTCAGTCACTCCGGATGTTTTTAAGCCCGACGTTAATGCATATAGGACAGGCTCGACGTAGCCCCTCAGCCGACCGATTCATATCGGGGTCACTAAATCAGGTCGCAGATGGCACCTAGATCGTAAGACTTGTGGACGGACCAGGCTGTTGCCGAGGACCGCGGATAAAAGTATCGAGAAATTCAGGACATGATAGCCCCGGGGGGCGAATCGGGGTTAGATTCACGAACGACTTTCAATGCCAAAATGTATACCCTTTTCGATATGTCCATCCATGAAAGCGTGTGTGAGCGGAGCCAAAAGTTGCAGGTGAGCGAGCTGCGATCGACCGGAACAAGTGTTTGCCGAACGGGGGGGTATCGTCATGGTAAGTAGTGCCTCCGAGGTGGAACAAGGGCAAGGCGTTATTGAGGCCAGAGGGCGGGTCGTTGATCCAATCTGTTCAATAAAGGGCGAGTAGCTCTGTAGGGCAACTCACTTAAAGTGGGCACCCAACTACCCGACTATCCGCCGGCCGGTTAAAATCGTAACCCCGGCGAATTGCTTTGCCGGGGTTACTCGATCATCACTCGCACCTTCATGAGGTATTTACCACTGTAGGGTGCAAAGCTATGCCGGCGCTGAGCGCCAACTGCAGGTTTGGGGAATTGCTTCAACTCCATGAGGGCGGGCCGCAGGGCCGGCGGACTGCTGGACACGAGCAAAAAGGTTTTGGATACAGAAACTGGCACTGTCGCAAGACCGACAGTGCCAGTTTCTACGTCATCACTCGCACCTTCATGAGGTACTTAATACTCTAAGTTGGCATTCTGTGGATGCGGTAAGCATGCACTGCGCGTAGGCCATGGATCCCTGGAGGTGAACTAGATCTTCTCCGGGGCGGGCTTGGCCAGTGCCGGGATGCACAGGGCGATCAACCCCGCCAGCAAGGAGATTCCCGCACCGAGCCACAGGGTCATGTGGAACCCGGCTTCGGAGGGCAGCACCGTGCCGTGGAAGTCGGTGGTCATCTGGGCCAAAACCAGGCCAATCACTGCCGCACCCGAGGTGGTACCCAGCGAACGCATCAGGGTGTTGAAGCCGTTGGCGGCACCGGTTTCGCTGCGTGGCACTGCGCCCATGATGATGGCTGGCATTGCGCCGTAGGCCAGGGCCACGCCAGAGTTGATGACCAGGCTGGTGATCAGCAGGCCCCAGAGGCTGCCCATGCCAATCTGGCCTACCGCGTAGCCAGCGGACATGATGAAAATACCCAGCACCAGGGTGAACTTTGGGCCCTTGGCGCTGGTCAGTCGACCGCCCACAGGGGAGAGGAAGAGCATCATCAGGCCGGCTGGAGCCATCCAGAGGCCGGCGGCCAGTACGCCCTGCCCCAGTCCGTAGCCTGCCTCGGTAGGCATCTGCAGGATCTGCGGCATCACCAGCGAGCTGGAATACATGCCGAAGCCCACGAAGATCGAGGCGATATTGGTCAACAGCACCCGGGGTATTGCGGCGGTGCGCAGGTCCACCAGCGGTGCACTGGTGCGTAGTTCCCATACTCCCCACAGCAGGAAGACGATGACCGCGCCGATCAGCAGGCTTAGTACCAGCGGGGAAGCCCAGCCCCAGGTGGAGCCCTTGGAAACGCCGAGCATCAGGGCGATCAAGCCGATGGCCAGGCCGATGGCACCAAGCCAATCGAAGCGGGTTTTCGCGCCGATGGTTGGAATTGCCGGAATGAACTTCAAGATCAGTGCGGCCACCACAACGGTAATCGCCGAACCGAAGAAGAACAGCACGCGCCAGGAAGAGAACTCGATCAGCGCTGCGGAGAGCGGCAGGCCGATCGCACCGCCCACACCAAGGGTGGCTGAAACCGTGGCGATGGCTGCCGGCAGATGCGCCTTATCCACGAGGTCGCGCAACATTGCGATACCCAGAGGGATCATGCCTGAACCAAAGCCTTGCAAGGCCCGGCCGATGATCATGACGGTGACATTTGGTGCCAGGGCACAAATGATTCCACCGAGGATCAGCGGGATGGCCAGGATCAGGATCATTCGGCGTTTGCCGAACATATCACCGAGACGACCGGAAATCGGCATCACTACGGCAGCTGCCAGCAGGGTCGCGGTGATGATCCATGCGGTGTTATCCGGTGAGGTGCTGAAGATTCCAGGCAGCTGGGGGATCAGTGGGGCAACCATCGTCTGGGTGAGCGATGAGGCGATGCCTGCCGTGGCGAGGATGCCGACGGCGAGTCCGGATTTCGGATGTCCGGTGGGGGTGGGGTTGGGCACAAGAGCCTTCCGGGATAAATGTGTAAGCTACATACTGTATGTATTTTACACATTGGAGAAGTTCGGAATGAAGCGCCATCTGGAACAGATCGAATACGAGCAGCTCATGCTCAGCCGCTACACCATCGCGCAGCAGCGCCAGTTCGGTGGTGTCGACCGCAGCGTGTACCTGCTGATGAGTCGCATTCAGGCCCAGGGTCCGCTGAGTATCGCGGAACTAAGCCACGGGCTGAGGCTGGACAACTCCACCCTGCAACGCCAGGTAACCCATGGAATCGACGATGGCTACCTAGAACGCATCGCAGATCCCGATGGCCATATTGCGCGTAAGATCACGCTGACCGACCTGGGGTTGGCGAAGCTGGAGCATGCCCGCGAAGTAACCCTCCATGCCCTGGATCGAATCCTGAATGAGTGGGAGGCTGAGGACGTTGAGCAGTTCGCCGGCTACCTGCAGCGCTTCAACGCTTCCATCGAGGAGTACCGCGACTCCCAGCGGGACTAATCACGAACTTGGTTAAAGAAAGATTCCCGTCGGGCAATATCCGACGGGAATCCTTACGATCATCACTCGCACCTTCAAGAGGTGTTTTAAACTCTAATGCCGCTTTCTGTGCCATTCCTTTGGCAGAGCTAGCTATTAGCGATGCACTTGAAAAGCATCTGCGAGCCAGACAAATGCACATAAGCAGGCCCCGAACTTCGCTCGAACTACAGTCAAAAGACCATAGGTGCAGGTCTCAAGAGTGCCTAGGCTGATGGGTATGACTTCAACCCAGCATTCGATGCCCTGCAAGGTGGCCATTGTGCCCGACTCCTTCAAGGGAAGTGCCCGCGCCAGCGGGGTAGCTGCGGCCTTGGCACGAGGCTTCAGCAAGGGTGCGGCTAGCCGGTCGCGGGCGGTCGAGATTACCGCGGTGCCCTTCGCCGACGGCGGCGAGGGAACCCTTGAAGCGTTGATCGACACCTGGGGGACCGAGGCGATCGCACTGGAGACCACCGACGCCTTGGGGCGCCCGGTCACCTCCCGGCTGGGGCTTTCGGCCGACGGGAAAATCGCGGTGGTGGAAGCGGCCGAAGCAGCCGGGTTGCCGCAGGTGAGCGACGTGCAACGGCAACCACTGGATGCCACTACCTATGGGTTGGGCATACTGGTATCTCACGCGCTGGACCTAGGGGTCGCCCGGATCATCCTGTGCCTAGGTGGTTCAGCAACCACCGATGGCGGAACGGGTTTGCTCAGCGCACTGGGCGCAAAATTCTTGGACGCCAACGGGGAGCAGCTTCCCGCAGGGGGCGGGGCACTGAACCAGCTGTCGCGGATCGACGTTTCGCAGCTGGATGCCCGGGCCGGGCAGGTTAACTGGCAAATCGCCTGCGATGTCACCAACCCGCTACTGGGCGCCAAGGGTGCGGCTGCGATCTTCGGTCCGCAAAAGGGCGCCAGTGAAAATGATGTCCAGATTCTGGATCAGGGGTTGGCGCAACTGGCCGATGTTTTGGAAGCCAATACCGGCCGGGCACTGCGTGAGCAGCCGGGCATGGGGGCTGCCGGCGGGATTGCGGTGAGCCTAGGGTCCTACTTCGAGGTGGAGCTGGTGCCGGGCTGGGATTTGGTGGCCAAGGTACTTGGTGCCCATGAAATTCTGGCCGACGCTGACCTGGTGATCACCGGTGAAGGCCGGCTGGATGCGCAATCCTTGGACGGCAAGGTAGTTTCCGGTGTGTTGCAGGCTGCCGGTGAACAGGCCGAGGTGATCGTGGTGGCCGGTTCGGTGCAGCTGTCCGATGAGCAGCTGGAGGCCTCGGGAATCCTGGCCGCGTACTCGATTGCGCCAGGTCCGGCCACGCTGGCAGAACTTTCAGCAGACACCATGGAGCTAGCCGAGCGCACAGCTTTCAGCGTGGCCCGAACCTTCCTGCGCTAGGCGCTAGAAAATATCCAGCTTGAGCAGGCCGGCATCCAGAATAATCTTGGCCGAAGCCTCATAGTGGGTTCGCAAGCGCGCAGCCAAGGTTGGTGCATCCCGATCAAGTGCCGCCTGCAGCAGGGCCTCATGCTCGGCCTCAACATTTCGGTGCGTGGCACCCTGCGAAGCGGCCGCCCAACGCCGGTAGAGCAAGGTGGAATTGGCCAGGTTGGACGACAACTCAAGGATCGGCGGGCAGGCGCATGGAGCCAGCAGCAGCTGATGGAAATCGCGGTGCGCCTTACCCCATTCAGGGGTAAACTGCTCCGGGTTATCTAGTTGCCGCCGCGGAGCCTTGGACAGCCTGTAATGCGTGGCAATCAGCGCGGACTCCCACTCCAGATCCCCGCGGGCGATGGCTAGGTTGACCGCCAACTCCTCGGTGACACAGCGCAGCTCAGTCTGATCCTGCAACTGCTGCAGGTTCAGCTCCGGTACGAAAAATCCGCGGTTGGGGATCGCCGCCACCAAACCCTCACCGGAAAGCCGGGTGAGAGATTCGCGGATAACGGTGGTGCTGGTGGAAAAACGCTGGGCCAGATGCGGGGGAGTCAGGCGCTCGCCGGGCATCCACGCGCCATCGAGGATGGCTTCGCGGATGCCGGACAGGGCAGCTTCTGCTGGCCTAGCCACGAGTTCCTTGCTTGGCGGCACCGAAGGTGCGCAGCACGGTGGCCTTGGCGCTGAGCGCCTCCAGAAGTTGGTCGACCTCGCGTGCTGGTGCAATGCCTGCTACATAGTAGTCTGGACGCACCAGCAGTACGGTACCGGTGGCGGTATCGAAGACCCGGTTGATGTCCTTGGCCCTCACGCTATCGCCGTCCTGATTGGTGAAGACCAGCTGGGATCCGGCAGCCACCTCAATGGTGTTCCAGCCGGCCGACAGCAGCTCGTCGAGCATCACAGTGGCGCCATTGACCTCAAGGTTTGGCTGCGGAAGCATGCGACCGGCAAAGTTCTGGGCCAGGTGCGGAACCCCGGAAACCGGTGCGGCGACGGTGCCGGTGGTGTAGTGAGGCTGCTTGAGGAAGCGCATGCCGGTTAGCCAGCGGTTCAGCGGTGGGATGATGCGGGTGCTGGTGACCACGGCATCGCGCACGCGGGTGATCACCGGGTTGGTGTTCATCACTACCCAGCCGATGCGCTTGGAAAGCTTGACCATTTCCTCGGCATGCGGGCGACGCTCGGTTTCGTAGTCATCGATGAGCACTTCGCTTGCTTCACCCTTGATGACCGCGGCCAGGCGCCAAGCAGCACCCACGGCATCGCGGATGCCGGCGTTCAGCCCCTGCCCGGCGAAGGGCGGCATCAGGTGCGCGGCGTCGCCGGCCAACAGGATGCGTCCCTTGCGGTAGGTGTCGGCGATGCGCTGGTGTGCGGTGTAGACCGCGGCGCGGCGTACGGAGACTACGTTGGTGTCCTGGAATGGTGCGACCAGGGCGGTGATGGATTCGGGGGTGATCATCGCGTCGCCATCTTCGTGATCGAAGAGCATGAATTCATAACGGCGGCGGCCACCGACCCCGGGGACCACTACGGCCGGGCGCTGCCCGTTGCAGTGGAAGGACGCGAAAGGTTCGGGGTTGCCGGGCACATCCAGCAGATCCACCACGATCCAGCGTTCGGTTTGGGTGGAACCCTGCAGCCCGATGCCCAGTTCGCGGCGGGTGAAGGAGCGACCGCCGTCGCAGGCAAGTACCCATTTGGCTTTAAACTCGAGGGCGGTTTCTTCGCCTTCTGCTACTGCGTAGGGGTTCTGCCCGGTGTCTGCTGCCTTGGAGCCGTTGAATCCGGTGGTGGCTTCGCCGGTGCGGGTGGCGTGCACGATCACGTGGTCGGCATGCTGTTCGATCCTGGTGGCCGCGGTGGCGTAGTGCAGATCCAGGTTCTGGCGCAAGGTGGCGGCCTCGTAGAGCAGGCCTTCCATGATTGGCTGGTCGAACTGGCTCTTGCCGGGCTGGCCTAGGCGGGGTGTGCCGGGGCGAACGTCGGCAATGACCTTGCCGCCCAGGCCGAAGTAGCGGGCACCGGTGTCCATGAGCATCTGCGGTCCCAGCTCATCCATGATTCCCAGGTGCGCCATGACGCGCAGGGTTTCATCGGTGGCGCTGATGGCACGTGGCTCATCGCCACTGCCCGGGTTCTTTTCGATCAATGCAACCTGCAGGCCGGTATCTGCCAGCAGGTTGGCGGCGGTCAGGCCGGTGGGACCCGAGCCGATGACCAGGACGTCGATTTCATGAGACTGTGCCACTGCCCGCTACTTCCTTTGTGCTTCGTGTATTAACAGTGCGCGGCTGCGCGTCAGGCGGTGGCGCCGGCGGTCGCCTGTGCGCCGGCCAGCAGCGAAGCCTCATCGGCGACGGTGTTGCGCAGGATGCCCAGGCCGGTGATCTCGACCTCGACGACGTCGCCGTGGTTGATCAGGCCCTCTGGACCGTAGAACAGGCCCACTCCGCCCGGGGTGCCGGTGACGATCACGTCGCCCGGGTTCAGCTGGGTGAAGCCGGTGACGTAGTTGATCAGGGTCGGGATGTCGAAGACCAGGTTGGATACCGGGGCGTTCTGGCGCACTTCGCCGTTTACGCGGGTTTCCAGTACGGCGGTGGTGATGTCGCCCAGATCGGCTGCAGGAACCAGGTACGGTCCGAAGCCGCCGGTGCCCGGGAAGTTCTTGCCCGGGATCCACTGGCTGGCGGCCTTCTGCCAGTCGCGCACCGAGAAGTCGTTGTAGCAGGCGTAGCCGGCGATGTGGTCCCAGGCGTCTTCCTTCTCCACGTGGAAGGCTTCCTTGGAGATGACCAGGGCCATTTCGCCCTCGTAGTCGAACTTGGTGGTGGAAGTCGGCTTGACCGCAGGAGCCAGGTGGCCCATCTGCGAGTCGGCGAAGCGGGTGAAGACGGTCGGTGCGGTCTGCCCGGTCTTGCCCGACTCTTCCTGGTGGGCCAGGTAGTTCACGCCGATGCAGATGATCTTGCCCGGGTTGGTCACCGAGGGCAGGAAGTCGATCTCGGCCTCGGCAATGGTTGGCGCGCCGGACAGGTCCAGCTGGGTGCCGAAGATGCCCTTTTCGATCGCGTCGCGGGTGTTGGCGGCCAGGTTCTTGCCGGTGGGGCCCAGGTCGTAGACGGTGCCGTCGATGGACACGCCCCAGGTTTCGGTGCCGTCAGCTGCCTTGAAGGATACGTACTGCATGGTGGTGCCTTTCGGGTGTTCTAGATGAAGGTTTTCAGTTCGGTGACAGTGGGAATGCCGAAGGTGCGGAAGTCCTCGGTGCGGCGGTTGGACCACATGTTCCACCAGTTCTCGTCTTCGCCCCAGACAATGGGATCGCGCTCATCGTCGTAGATCTGCTCCAAATCGGTGTAGAGCTCCACGACCGCGCCGGAGGTTTCCACGTAGTAGGCGGCGATATTGTGGCCGGCGCCGTGGCGGACCGGGCCCCAGATCAGTTCGCGGCCGGCCGCGCCCAGACGGTCGCCGAGCTTGGCGAGGTCGCCGATCGACTGGACCTGCCAGGCATGGTGGTGGAAGGTGCCCTGGCCCTTGATCAGCGCGATGCCGTGGTGATCCGGGTTGCAGCGCATGAAGTAGGCGAAGTCATCCCCGATGACATCCGAGAGGCGGAAGTCGAAGATCCGGCGCAAAAATTCCATCATGCCGCGCACGTCGCGCGGGTGGAAGTTGATGTGGCCGTAGCGGTCCGGGCCGAAGGAAAGCAGGCCGCGGTCGTTGTGCTGCATGCCGGTGTAGACCTCGAAGATCCAGCCTTCGGGGCCGATGAACGAGAAGCCGTCCTGCACGCCGGCGGAGACCGGGGTTTCGGAGACGATTCTGAAGTTCTCGTTGGCTACGCGCTTGCGGATCTCGCGCAGCGCGTCGCCGTTCTGCGCGATCAGGCCCAGGGAGTGGATGCCGTTGACTTCGGACTCGACGTAGGTCAGCTCGTGGTGCACTGAGTTCGCTGCGAGGTAGGCCTCGTTGCCGGTGCGCTCGGTGACGCGCAGGCCGAGCAGCTGCGTGGCGTCGAAGATGGATCCTTCGATGTCATTGGTCTGGATGGACACGTGGCCCATTTCCCTGATTAATCCCCAAGCCATGGTGGATCCCTTCTGTTGCCGATAAAAATATTGTGATCTTAATAATTAGATTATTTGCATTAAGTTAGATTGTCTAGTGCTTTCGGAAAAGACTCGCGCGCCTGCCCGAGCAGACCTGCTGGTCCGCAAGAATAGGCGCGCAAAGACTAGGCCAAAACCGGTCCCCTGGTGCTGAACGGACGCTGAATTTCTCGCTTGATCAGGCCTGTTTCATCCAGTGCTGTCAGCGATTGAGCACCCGTCTGGTGCACCGCAAGAGCGTTATTATCGCTGGTAGCTGCGGTTCCCAGGCGGATAAATGACCCTAGGGCATCACCCAGAACCTTCGCCGTTTGCTCGAAGAGCTCATCGGCCACGCCATCGAGCATCGGGGCATCCTGCCAGCGCTCACGGTTGCCAAAGAGGAACGGCAGCTCTAAGCAGTGGGCCGAACCAGCGTGAGGCAACGGGGAGCGAACTTCGAAGCCCAGGAGCTGCACCTGGATGCCGGCAGCGGCTGCCGCATCGGCCAATTCCACGGCATAGAGTTGAATCTGGTGCAGGCTCATCGCCCTAACCATGAGTGACTTGGCCGTTGCTTGCGGTTCTGCGGCAATCAGTGCGTCGAAGACTTCTTGCGGTTCATTGAAGTTCCCTGCAATAAACCCGCGCACACTATCTAGGGTGAATGCCTGCTCGGGGGCCATGCCAATGAAGGCACTTGCCTCATCGGCGGTGTAGGACAGCAATAGCTGCTTCACATGCAGGCGTTCGACTGCCCGCGCGGTATCAAAAAGATCCGCCGGAACGGACTCATCGGCACTCGGGTAGAGGCCCAAGCCGCGCCCGGCCCAAGCCTGGGCCAGTGCTGTGCCGGTAGCCAATAGCTGCTCGGTGCTTGCCTCGGCCAAGGCGGTGCCATTAAGCGCTTGGGCCATCACCGCATTGCGTTCCTGCGCCTGGGTTTCACCCATCGGCGGCTGGAAGGACAGCGAACCAACGTAGAGCCTGTTGAACAGTCCGCGGGCTGCCTCAAGCTGGGCCAATGCGAAGGCCCAGAAGGCACCTGCGGACTGGCCTGCCATGGTGACTTCCTGCGGGTTGCCACCGAGTTCAGCAATATTGCGCTGTACCCATTCGAGCGCCAAGAGCAGTTCTTCGGGCGGCGTATTCCCGCCGCCCACCTGCTGGTTGTGGGCCAGCAATCCGATGCGGTAGTTGACCACGGCAACCACGCAGTTCTGCTTCTCGGCAAAGTTCTGCGCGTCGTACCAGCGCACGGTGCCGGCGCCGGAAACGAATCCGCCGCCGGGAAGGAAAACCATCACCGGAAGCCCTTCGGCACCAGCGGGTGCGAACACCGCAACCTGGAAAGCGTCCTCGGACTGGGGCAGTTCCTGCAGTGCAGGACCTAGCAACCAATCCAGGGAACCTGGGGTCTGCGGGAAAATTGCCGGCTGCGCTTGATGAAGCTCGAGCACAGCTGAGAGCTTCTCGAAGCGCCCGGCGCTGCGCTGCGCGTAGCTGTAAACCCCCATGCCTAGCGGATTTCCGTGTACTGCGACTGGTCGACCGCGCGGGTGATGTTCCAGTACTCGACGATCGGGTAAGGCCAGATCTGCGAGACGCGGCCGAACTTGTTCTTGTACCAGGTGTGCACCTCGGGGTGGCCCCAGGCCTTCTGCGCGTTGGCGGCATCGAGATCCGCCACGAACGCATCGAGCACCTCCTGCTTCAGGTCCAGTGCCTTGATGTCCTTGTCGAGCACGATGTTCAGTGCGTCCAGGATGTAGGTCAGGCCGTACTCGATCATCGAGAACAGCGAGCCGTTGACCACATGCCCGGTATTCGGTCCGGAAACGATGAACAGGTTCGGGAAGCCGGGCACTGTGGCCCCGGCATAGGCGGTGGCGTTGCCGCCCCAGTATTCGTGGATGTCCTTGCCCTCGCGGCCGGTGATGCGCAGCGGCTCGAGGAACTCGGAGGCCTGGAAGCCGGTGGCGTAGATGATGACGTCCAGCTCGTGCAGGGTGCCGTCGCCATCGATGATCCCGGCCTCGGTCATTTCGCTCATGCCCGAGGTGACCAGGGTGGTCTGCGGCTTCTTCAGGCTCTTGGCCCACACGCCGTTATCGCGCAGCATGCGCTTGCCGCCCACGATGTAGTCCGGTATGACCTTGGCCAGCAGGTCCGGGCGATCGGCGTACTGCTCCTTGAGCATCTCGGTCAGCTGCTGGCGCACGCGCTCGTTGACCGCGGACACTGAACCTTCCTTGGTCCAGTTAGGATCCGCGGCGGTGGTGTGCTGGCGGCCCTCGACGCCCAGCCAGTGCTGCCAGAAGCGCAGCCACTGGCCGTACTGTGGCAGGTGCTCGACCAGCCAGGTCACCGATTCGGGCATGTCCTCGTAGTAGAACGGGGTAGGCAGCATCCAAGGGGAGGAGCGCTGGAAGATCTTGAGCTCTTCGACCTCGTCCACGATGGCTGGGACGATCTGGTAGGCGCTGGCGCCGGTGCCGATGACGGCAACCTTCTTGCCCTTCAAATCGATGCCCGGCTTCCATTCGGCCGAGTGCACGTGGATGCCGGCGAACGTGTCGTGGCCCGGGGTATCGGGGAACTTCGGGCGGTCCAGCTGGCCGACGGCGGTCAGGACGGCATTGAAGCGGCGTTCCTGGACTTCGCCGCCGTCCACGATCATGGACAGTACCCAGCGTCCGTCTTCTTCATCCCAGGTGGCCGAAAGCACCTCGGTGCCCATCTGGATGTTCTGCGTGATGCCGCCGCGTTCTGCGACGTCGCGGGTGTACTTGTGGATCTCGGGGCCTTCGGAGAACTGCTGGGGCCAGTCATCGCGCTGCGCGAAGGAAAATGAATAGGCGTAGTTGGGGGTATCGAGGCGCACGCCCGGGTAGGTGTTCTTCCACCAGGTACCGCCGACTTCGTGGCCCTTCTCGAAGACGGTGTAGTCCAGGCCGGCCTGCTTCAGCCGGTAAGCGGCGGCCATGCCGGCCACGCCCGAGCCGATGACGGCCACGGTGAAGTCGCGGGTGGGAGCAACCTGTTCCTTGGTGAAGGCCGGTGCGCCGCTCACTTCGGGAACCAATGCCATGTCGTGCTTGAGCATCTGGTGGTAATCGGTGGTGGCCTGGTTGGTGATCCAGTCCAGGATCGTGGTGGCCTGCTCGTCGTCTAGGGTCTCCACCGAGGTGATTTTTTCATCGCGGATCTGGCGCAGTGCTTGGAAGGCCAATTCGCGGGCTGCTTCCTGAGCTGCGGCGTCCATGCCGCCGTGCGGCTGGCCCACGGTGTCTACCGGCGGCTGCGGCGGACGCAGGTCATCACGAAGGATCGAGTAATCGCCGGTTGCCGCGGCCAGGGCCACCATCAGTGGCGGCAGGTCGGTGCTTGCAACGATCTTGCGCAGCTGCTCGTCGCTTTCGGTGATAGCCGAGTAGTTTGCACGCCAGTACAGGTCATCTACCTGTTTGGTGGCGGCGGTCTCGATCAGTGATTCGCTCATTGGTTACTCCTAGCAAGTCTCTTCGGGCCGTGCGCGACAGGGTCTGGCAGGCGCGTGATGTAACCAGTGTCACCTCTTGGTTATGCATAAGTCAACTAAAAATGTATTCTTTGCCGACTTTGGTATGATTTGTGTCATGGCGAAACGCACCGATTCAGAAACGATGTCAAAGCACATCCGCGACATCCTGCGCACCGATATCCTGGATGGGCGCTGGGAACCAGGTGCCCGGCTGCAGCTCACGCATCTTTCTGAGCATTACGAAACCTCCAGTACGGTCATTCGCGAAGCGTTGACCCGGCTGGTGGGGGACAAGCTCGTCACCCTTCGACCCAACAAGGGCTTCTTTGTCCCGGAACTGTCGTTGGCCGACTTGAGTGACATCGTGGAAATGCGCTGCGTCAACGAGCAGCTGGCAATTTCGCTGGGCTTCGAACGTGCGCCATTGGAGTGGGAGAGCGAGCTGATGGCAGCGCACCACACCCTGGAGCGCACGCCGCGCCGTTCGGACGAAGACCCGGATAACCACACCCCGGCATGGAATCACGCGCATCAGAACTTCCATGACAAGCTCGTTGAGGCCTGTGGTGTTCCGTTGCTGACCGAGGTGACTCGAACCTTGTCTGACCTGATCCAGCTCTATGGACGCTGGGCCGGACCGGCCACCCGTGACGCCAAGCGGGACCTGGACAAGGAGCATCGCGATATCCTCAACGCCGCCCTGGACCGCAATGCGGAACTGGCTGGCCAACTATTGCGTGCGCACTATGAAACCACGCTCAGTGCGGTGAAAAACGGTGGCGAGGTAGGCCTAGCCTGCTTGCCGCACGTGAAGCTGCTCAAGTAGCCAGAACCTTCGTGGGCATTCCCACGCCCAGACCCTGACCCGGATTGCTGCAGCGGGAACATCCCCGGCTGGTTCCGGAGCCGACGCAAGCGCAGTTTCCATCATGACGCTGCACGCATCCGGCCTCTATCCCGACAGTGTTTTGGCAACGCGGATTGCCGGCAAGCCTGTTTTGCGGCGCTATCAAGGGAAGAGCTGGGTCGCCGCTTTTCGCAGCGACCTAGCTTAAGAAGCCAGAATGGGAGTTCAGTAGCGTGAATGCTTTCGTTCAAGGAACTGATTGCGCTAGGAATCAATAGCCTGGAGTGCCTGGCCCTCGCCGGTGTACACCGATGAATACGGGCCCAAGGGCATACGCATGAATAACGTGCTTCCCGGCTTCACCAAGGAGGACCCGAGCACGGTTCCTGAAGCATGGGTCCAGAAGATTCCATTGCGCCGTGCTGCCAGCACCACCGAGATTGCCAAGGCCGCGCGCTTCTTGGCCAGCGACGAGTCAAGCTACATGACCGGACAGAACGTTCGCGTTGACGGTGGTTTTGCGCGCGGTCTCTAGCAGCGGCGTGGGTCCGGATGGTGGCGGGAACGAAACTAGTGCCAGCAGGAGATTATTTCTTTTTGCCCGATGCCAGAGCCCGCTTTTTCAGTTGGCGGCGTTCGCGTGCTTCTTCGATGAATAGCTCGCATACAAGGAGAACTGCGCCAGCGCCGACCATGATGAAAAATACTCGGATGCCTTCTGCCGGTGAATCAAAGATGCTGCTCAGAAGTCCTGACATCAGAGCTGTTGGCACTGCGATCAGAATCAGAACCACGATAGCGATGAGGATCGCAAAGGCACGCTTGGACAGGGACTGGAAGAAGTCTTTCACTTAACTGCTCCTCTGGCGCTCATGCGGGATTCGTCGGTTTGCATATGCTCAATGCCAGTGCGATCACGATTGCGCGTTGTGCCCGATCTTCTCCACTTTATATCAATGGTTCATTAAATCAACGCATGTAAAAATGGAGTGTGCTGCACTTTCCTAGCATCTTCCGAGCTGGCGGGGGCGTATGCCCAATTCTCTGTCGACGCTAATTCCGGGGAGGAGCCATATGAAAATCCCCCCACTGCCTATTGCGGCGAGGGGATCATGCGTGGCTCAAGGCACGGGCTTTGGGGCTAGACGCTGGAGCGCTGATCGCGGAAGCGCGCAGGCCAGACGCCCTGCTTGCCAGGGGCCAGGATCCCCGCCGGATCCAGTGCATCCTTGATCTTCTCCTGCAGGCGGCGGGCTGCGTTGTCGTTGAAGTCGAAGCCGTCGGCAATGCGGTCCATGTAGTCCACGTGGCTGCGGTACGGTGCGTAGCCGCGGGCGCGGGCCGCATCGAGCAGCTCGGAGTACAGGGCGCGCGCACGGGCGAGCATCTCCTGGTTGCCGCGCTCGAAGAAGATCATTGTCACGTGAACCATATGCCGGGGGTACAGGTGGTACCCGATGTACAGGTCGAAGCCGTGCTTCGCGTAGAGCTTCTTGGCTTCCTGGTAGAACTCGGCCACGAGTTCGCCGCGGGCCGGGATGATCGGCGCCGCGTCGATGTGTCCGCCGTTTTCAGCTGCCCAGCTCACGGTGGACAGCGGCTTCAAGGTCGGGACGCCGGCCATCTGGGTGCGGTCCTGGGCGGCGATGTCCTCATGCTGCAGGGCCAAGCCCTCTTCTCCCGAGTAGAACCGGGCGTCAACGCGGGCACCGGGGATCAAGCTGATCCTGTCCTTGACGATTTGCAGGCGGCGTTCGCACAGTTCGCGGTCGCCGTAGAAGGCGAACTTGCAGTTCCACTGGCCAATGCCGAATTCCTGGCGCATTTCTTCCAGGCGCCAGTCGGGGATGGAACCTTCGCCATCCCAGAAGTCGGCGCGCGATCCGCGCATGGTTGCCGCGCGCACCACATTGCCGCAGAGGGCATTGTTCTGGATGATTTCCTCGCGGCGCAAGGTGGTGAGGATGTCGATCAGCTGCGGCAGGTGCGCCTCGTCGTCGACGAAAATATCGCCATTGACGTAGGTGTGCGGTGCCGGCATCAGCCATAGTCCGACCTGGGTAACCACGCCGTAGTTGGACTGGGTGAACAGGCCGTCCAAGGTCGGGCCGAAGCCGCCCTGGAAGATCGGGCCCAGCTCGGTGCCGTCCATCGCGCCCATGCCGGTGCGGACCAGATCGCCGTCGGGCATGACCACTTCCATGCCGCACAAGGACTTCACGTGGTCGCCCAGCGGGGTCATGCCGTAGCCGCGGTCGAGCATGTTGCCCATGACCGAGCCCCAGCCCAAGGCCGGAACCGACATCCAGACCTTCAGGCCGCGTTCCTTGATGTATTCGAAGAGATCGAAGAAGGTGACGCCGGGCTCCACCACGGCGTAGCACAGCCGGTCATCGACCGCGATGATGCGGTTCATGCGGCTCAAATCCAGCGCCACCATCCCGGTATCGCGTGGTTCGGGGCCGCCATAGCCCAGGTTCTTGCCGCAGGAGAAGGTCCACAACGGTACCTCGTGCTCGGTGGCCAGCTTGACGATGGCCTGCACTTCCTCGGTGCTGGCCGGGCGGATGCCGGGCCAAGGGGTACGGCCCGGGTTCAGCGGGTAGGGATCCAAGTAGCCCTCGGAATCTCCCAAGGAAACAACGTTTTCTGCGCCAACGATTTCCTTGGCTGCCTCAAGAAATTCTTCACGACGATCCATGATTCACCCTTCCACTGGCCATCGGCGAACGCCGCGGCCCCACTGTCTTAATCTAAAAAAGTTGCTTTGTTTCGTGCCGTCATCAATATGCTTGATGACATGAATCTTGTGTCCCACCCGCAACTGACCTTGCGCCAGCTTTGGCACTTCGTTGTCGCGGCCGAGGCTGGAACCATGGCCGAAGCTGCCCGCCGGCTGCATCTGGCGCCTTCGGCAATTTCCATGTCCATCGCGGAACTCGAACGCATCGTCGGTGCCGAGCTGGCGATCAAGCGCCGGGCCAAGGGGCTGACGTTGACCGCGACCGGCAAGACCGTGCTGCTCCAGGCCCGGGAACTGCTGGAGCGGGCCCATGATCTGGAAACCATGGGCCAGGGAACCCGCGAAGAGCTTGCCGGCCCGTTAACCGTTGGCTGCTTCATGCCCCTGGGCCCGATCATCATTCCGCCCATGCTCAGTGCCTTTGCCCAGCAATGCCCGAAGGTGGAGGTCGATTTCCTGGAGGGGTTCCACCAGGAAATGCAGCATGCGCTGCTCGATGGTTCCATCGATGTCGCCTTCCTCTACGGATCGGAGATCTCACCAGCCTTGCGTTCGGCCACCGTGGCGATGGCCGAGGCCCAGATACTGCTGCCTTCCGGGCATCCGCTGGCCGCCAGCCCGTCGGTGTCATTGCGTGAAATCGCGAACGAGCCGTTGGTCCTCTTCGAATCCGAGCCGATCACCCAGCGCATCCTCGGCCTGTACCAGAGCAGCGGGCTGGAACCGATGATCCGGCACCGCTCGCGTTCCTATGCGACCGTGCGCTCGCTGGTCAGTACCGGCCGCGGGGTGGCTGTGCTGTTCCAGCAGCCGGCCCTGGAAGCACCCTACGAAGAGCTGAACGTGGTGCTCAAGCCGCTGAAACTCGATGACGAAAATATCGCCGTGGTTCCGGTTTCGGTGGCTTGGCCCCGCAGTTCGCGGCTGAACTCCCGTGCCCAAGCCTGGGTGGAAGTCGCCGCGGAACTCTTCGAGAATGCGGGCCGGCGCAGCTAGCGGCTAGACGCGCGTGCGGATCGAGGACGGGTAGGACAATCCGAAGTTATCCCGCAGGGTGGTGCCCTCGTATTCGGTGCGGAAGTAGCCGCGATTCTGCAATTCAGGGATCAGCTTGTCGCAGATGAGCTTGAATCCGCCTGGGTTGAACGGGGCGTTCAGGTTGAAGCCGTCGCAGGCCTTGGAATCGAACCAGTCGATCATGCGGTCTGCCACTGCCGCGGCGGTGCCGGCCATCCACTGGTGTCCGGTGGAGCGGGCCAGGTCAACGATCAGCTCGCGCAGGGTCATGCCCTGGTCCACCGACTTGCGGCGGTAGATCTGGTAGCGCGAACCCAGGGCCGGGTCATCGGAGAACCATTCGGCAGGGATCTTCTCGTTGAAGTCCAGCGAGGACAGGTCCATCTTCAGATCGGCACCCACCTGCACGCGGCCGTTTTCCAGGTGGATGTGGTTGGCCAGTTCCTCGGCCAGCTCATCTGCTTCGGCCTGGGTGTCGCCGAGGATCGGCAGGATGCCCGGGATGATCTTGATGTCGTTGGGGTTGCGGCCCTTGGCAGCCGCCATCGCCTTGAACTTGGCGTAAAACTCCACCGATGGTTCCTTCAGCGGCTGCGCGGTGTAGATGCCATCGGCCACCGAGGAGCCCAGTTCCATGCCTGGTCCCGAGGAGCCTGCCTGCACCAGCACCGGGCGGCCTTGCGGGCTGCGCGGCATGTTGATCGGGCCCTGCACCTTGAAGAATTCGCCCTCATGGTTGATCGGGTGGATCTTGTCGGTGTCCACGTACCATGCCGATTCCTTGTCGTTGGTGACGGCGTCGTCTTCCCACGAATCCCACAACTGGTTGGCTACCTCGACGAACTCGGTGGCGCGGCGGTAGCGGGTGGCTGGATCCGGCGCGCAGTCCATGCCGAAGTTCTGGAAACCATCGGAGCTGGTCACGATGTTCCACCCGGCGCGGCCACCTGACATGTGGTCCAGTCCGGCCATCTGGCGGGCCAGGTTGTATGGCTCCGAGAAGGAAGTGGAAACGGTTCCGATCAGGCCAATGTTCTTGGTGCGTGCTGCCAGTGCGGAAAGTACCGAGATCGGCTCGTAGAAGCCGTTCATCTTGATATCGCCGCGCATCACGGTGTTGGCATGGACGATGTCGCCGAAGAAGATGGCGTCCAGCTTGGCGTCTTCAGCCATCTTGGTCAGGTCGTAGACGAATTCCAGGTTGGCCAGCTCCTCGGAGCGCGAGCCGTCCATGCGCCACGAGTCCTTGTGGTAGCCAGCGGGGAGCATGAAGGTCGTGAGCACCATGTGCTGGGGGTTCTTGGGAGTCATTGAGACTCATCCTTTCCTGCGGATGTGACGGGAAGCACTGAGTCCATGGTTTCAAGAGTCTCTAAAGTCGTAAATGGAGAACTTTTGCGCCATAGCGTTCAGAAAAATTGATGTTTGGTGTTAAAAGCTGGTCCGCGTATCAACTGATACGCGGACCGGTGCCGGGGTTCAGGCGTTCAGCTTTGCGTTGGACGGCGCTGACGCGGCTGCCTTGGGAGGCAGGGCGGCGCCCTCCGGGCTGATGCGGATGGCGACCAGCCCGACGATCAGGATTGCCACCCAGAAGATGCCTACGGCGGTGATGCCGAAGCTGACGGCCAGCGCGGTGCAGATCATCGGGGTGAAGCCGGCCCCAAGGGTCGAGGAGCCCTGGTAGGCCAGCGAGGCGCCGGTGTAGCGGACATCAGCTGGGAACAGCTCGGAGATGTAGGCGCCGATCGGTCCGGCCAGGATGCCCTGGATGACGCCGTTGCCGACGATGACTGCAACTGCGAAGCCCCAGCCGGTGCCGTTGCTCATCAGGAAGACTGCCGGGAAGGCCCAGAGGATGCCGGCGGTGCCGCCGATGGTCAGGATCATCTTCCGGCCGTACTTGTCCGAGAGCTTGGCGGCCAGCAGGCAGACCACGATGGTGACCATGGCCGCGTAGCCCTTGGTGTTCAGCACAAAGGAGCGGTCCACGCCCTGGGCCGCGGCTTCGGAAACGCCCCACGAAGTCAGCACGCCCTGGCAGGTGTAGAAGCCAAGGGAAGCGATCAGGGTGATGATGACGGTGCGCGAATGGTTCTTCAGCACCAGCGAGATAGGAGTCTTGCGCTCCTGCTTGCGCTCGGCGGCCTTGGCATCCAGCTCCTGGAAGACCGGAGTTTCTGCGACCTTCAGGCGGATCACCATGCCGATGATGATCAGGACTGCCGAGAAGATGAACGGAATGCGCCAGCCCCATTCCAGGAACGCTTCACCGGTGGAGAAGGAGATGAAGGAAACCAGGAAGGTGGCCAGCAGGCCACCGGCCGGTGCGCCGGCGTTGGCGAAGGATGCTGCGAAACCGCGCTTGGAAGCGGGTGCATGTTCCAAGGCCATCAGGGTGGCGCCGCCCCATTCGCCGCCAACTGCGACTCCCTGGACCACGCGGAGCAAGACCAGGATGACCGGGGCAGCTGCGCCAATGGTTGCGGTAGTCGGCAATAGGCCAATGGCAACGGTGGCTACGCCCATCATCATCATGGAAAGCACCAGCATCTTCTTGCGGCCAAGGCGGTCGCCGAAGTGGCCGAAGACGATGCCGCCCAGCGGGCGGGCAATGTACCCGACGGCCAAGGTGCCGAAGGAGGCGAAGAGTGCCAAGCCCGGGCTCAGGTTGCCGAAGAAGACCTTGTCGAAAATCAGCGACGCCGCAGTGGCGTACAAGATGAAGTCGTAGTACTCGATGACGCTGCCCAAGAAGCTGGATCCGAGAATGCGGCGCAAATCCTTGGTGTTGAGGGAGTCGCTTGGCTCCATTGCCGGCACTGGCTGGTTCTGTTGCGAGTCGGACACGTCGAGAACCTTTCCTGATCGCTGATGTGACTTAAGCCATAGTGGCCCATTTCACTAACCTTGTCCACTTTTTACGCATTTTAAGACAGATAATATTTTCTTGGGCCTTTGAAAACCGTGTAATCCTGCGGGTTTGAAAAAATTCTTCGGTCCAGAGCTTGATCTAGGTCACACAAGTTATATAAACTGATGCACAGAATATATTTTTGAACCCGCTCAGCGGGACGCCCGATAAGGAGCAGCGAAGATGAGTGCACGCACTGGAGAGCAGTACCTGGCAGGGCTCAAGGATTCCCGCGAGGTCTGGCTGGGCGATCAGCGCATTGACGTCACCGAGCACCCGGCATTTGCCGGCTCGATCAACGGCATGGCCGCCTACTTCGACTACCAGCACAAGTACGCCGATGACTGCCTGATGAACGACGAACAGACCGGCGAACAGCACAACGTCTCCCTGCTGCGTCCCAAGAACGCAGAAGACATCGCCCGCCGCCACCGCGCGTTCGACCGCCTGGCCCGCTACTCCAATGGCATGCTCGGCCGCACCCCCGACTACGTCAACGTGGTGCTCGCCGGCCACGCCTCGCGCCCGGACATCTTCGCCAAATCCGGCGACCCGGTCTACTACGAGCGCCTGGAGAACTACTGGCGCCATGTGCAGGAAAACGACCTGGCGCTGACCCACACCATCGTGCACGCGGCCATCGACAAGTCGGTTGGCGAACTGCAGGGCATCAATGAAGAGCTGACCTTGCGCGTGGTGGACCGCACCGCTGAAGGCCTGATCGTGCGCGGCGCGAAGATGCTCGCCACCCTGGGCCCGATCGCCGACGAGCTCTATGTCTACCCGGCGGTGCCCATCCAGAAGGGCTACGAGGAATACGCGCTGTCCTTCGCGATCCCGGTCGCCACCAGCGGCGTGGTCTCGGTCTGCCGCGACCACTACGGCGTGGACCAGCCGGTAGTGGACAAGCCGTTCTCCTCGCGCTTCGACGAGCAGGATGCGGTCATCATCTTCGACGACGTGCTGGTCCCTTGGGATCGCGTGTTCATCGACGGCCAGCTCGATGTCTACAATTCCCTGAACGCCGGCACCGCCACCGGCAACACCCAGCAGCAGACCGCCATCCGCGCGTCGGTGAAGTTGGAATTCGCCTACGACCTGTGCGTGCAGATGGCCAAGGTCACCGCCACCGACAACAAGCCGGACACCGCATCGATGCTCGGCGAGATCTACTCCTACCTGCGCATCGCCCGCGCCGTGATCCACTCGGCCGAGGTCAACGCGTCGGAATGGGGCGGCGGGGCGTTCTTCTGCCACGACGACATCTCCGCGCTGCGCACCATGATGCCCATCTGGATGGCCCGCGTGAACGACATCATCAAGTCCATGGGCAGCCACAACCTGCTGGCCACCCCGACCGCGGCCTCCTTCGAGGACCCGCGCCTGGGCCCACTGCTCAAGAAGTACCTGCCGGGAGCCAACGGCATCGCGCCAGAGGAACGCGCCAAGATCTTCCGCACCGCTTGGGACTTCGCCGGATCCGCCCTGGGCAGCCGCATCGAACTGTACGAGCGCTTCTACCTGGGGTCGGTCAGCCGTGCCCGCGGGCTGGATCACCGCAAGGCGCAGATGAAGGGCGAGACCGGTGCCTTCGAGGCGATGTTCGCCGAGGTGGGCATCAGCCCGGTCATCGCCGAGCAGGCCGCACTGGACCTGGACGCCGCGGCAACGCGCGCCTAGGGAAGCAGGAAAATCATGGCTAACCCGACGCCCGATGTGCTCGATGCGCTGCTCGAGCACCTGCTGGAAACCCAGTACGGCCAGCTGCCGACGGCCACGATCCAGCGCGTGAACCAGCGCCTGCTGGATTCGGTGGGCGTTGGGCTGGCAGGGCACCGCGCCGACGACATTGCCGGACTCATCGAAGCGGCGCAGGCCTGGGGCCACGGCGATGAAGCAACCGTGCTGGGTACCGGAATCAAGCTTCCGGCCACCTCCGCGGCCTTCGTCAACGCGGCCCTGATCCGCTCCTTCGACTTCGAGCCGGTGGAAGCCGAAGGCCCGGCCGGCAAGCAGGTCGCCGCCCACATCTCCGGAACCACCGTGGCCGTCGTGCTGGCCCTGGCCGAAGCCACCGGCGCCACCGGAGAAGAAGCACTGGCCGCGCTGGCGCTGGGCGATGACCTGGCAGCCCGCCTGGCCATCGCCGGCGGCTTCGACGTGTACTCGGGGCAGGATAATACCGGCACCTTGAATGCCCTGGCCGCCGCTGGAATCGCCAGCCGGATGCTGGGCCTGGACAAGGCGCAGGCACGCCATGCCATCGGCATTGCGGTCAACCAGGCTTCGGGCAATGTGGCGGCGATCTTCGATGGGGCCAACGGCTTCAAGCTGCCCATGGCCTTCGCCGCCCGCTCCGGAATTTCCGCCGCGCAGCTGGCCAAAGCCGGCATGAAGGCGGCGGATGATCCGCTGACCGGCAAGCACGGCTACTTCCAGCTGTTCGGCATCGACGCGCAGCCGGAACTGGCGGTGGCGGATCTTGGCGTGAGCTTCCATGGGGACTGCACGATCAAGCCCTTTGCCAGTTGCCGGGCCGCGCAGCCTTCGCTGCAGGCCTGCGCGGAACTGGTGGCCGACGGCACGGTGGGCTACAAGGACATCGAATGCCTCACCGTCCACCTGAGCGAGCGGACCCTGAACGGATTCGTCGGGGCGCGCTTCGAGGCGGGGGACACCCGCACCGTGGCAGCCCTGTTCTCGGTGCACGCCACCGCGGCGATCGCCTTGATCCACGGAACGGTTCGCCCCGAGCACCTGACCGCCAGCGCGCTGGCGGACCCGGAGCTGGCGCAGATGCTCGGGCGCATCGAGCTAGCCGGCACCCTGCCTAACAGCCAGCGGCTGACGGCGGAGATCACTGCACGGCTGCGCAGCGGCGAGGTGCGCCACGTGCGCGTGGAGCACCCGGACGGAAACATCTTGCGCACACCCCTGGAGCATGACCAGGTAGTTGAGAAGTTCTCGAAGAATCTCGAGTTCTCGCATCCAGAACTGGCAGCACGCAAGGACGCGTTGCAGCACCAGCTCGAACACCTCGCCAGCGCACCGGATCTGACTGATCTGATGGCGGCGCTGGACCCCGCTAGAAACTTCACCCCGAATTACCAGGAGCAACTCCCATGAGCATCACCAACCTTGAATCGGTCACCCCAGTAGACATGAACACCTTCCGCAACGTCGTAGGCCACTTCGCCTCCGGTGTCACGGTGATCACCACGGCCGTGGACGGCCAGCTCTACGGCACCACCGCTTCGGCAGTGTCCTCCCTGTCGATGGAACCGCCAATGATGCTCGCTTGCCTGAACCGCTCCAGCTCCACCCATGACCGGGTAGTTGAAGCAGGCGTCTTCGGCATCAACATCCTGGCCGAGGACCAAGACGCGCTGGCCTTCCACTTCGGCCGCAAGGGCGAGGACAAGTTCGCCACCGTGCCGCATACCCTCTCCGCGGAGGGCATCCCGCTGATTGACGGCGCATTGGCCACGATCGTATGCCATGTGGCCGAAACCCCGACCGGCGGTACCCACACCGTTTTCCTGGGACTGGTCAGCCACGCTGAAGCCCATGACCGCGAACCGCTGGCCTACTACCGCGGAACCATGGGCCGCCTCGAGCCCACCAAGGAGTTGGCTGCCTACCAGGCCACCCGCACCTGGGTGCTGCTGCGCACCAGTCCACTGGGCGAAGACCTCGACGTGGATGCCATCGCCGCGGCTTCCCGGGCCGACGCTGATCATGTAGCCAACGCGCTGGTGAAGCTGGAAAGCGAGCACCTGGTCTTCCGCACCGAAACCGGAAAATACCAGCCAAAGCCGATTACCGCAGAACTGACCGATTCGGCCTACGACTCGCGCGCCACCATCGAGTCCGGGGTGATCGCCTCGCACCTGGGCAAGATTTCCGAAGAGACCATTTCCAGCCTGCGCGAGATCACCGCGAAGCTGGCTGACCTGCGTGAGACTTCGGAATCCGACCTGGAAGAGTTCTTGGCCCTGAATGTCGCCTACCACGATGCTCTGGTTGGCGTTGCCGGCTCCAGCCAGCTGGTGGATTCCTTCCGCCGTTTGGGAATTGGCACCGTCTGGCGCCAAGCGCTGACCGCAGAGCAGTGGTCGCGCCAGCTGGACCACCGCCACGTTGCAGAATTGACCGAAGCGCTGGCTGCCGGTGACGCGCCAGCGGCCCAGGCAGCGCTTGTCGCGCACACCGAGTTCGGCAAGGCGCTGGCTCGTGAAGCAGTGGCCCGCCATGGCGGCCAGGTTTAGGCATTGAGGCGATAGCCACTGTGGAAAGGCGGCAGGTTGGAAGATCCAGCCTGCCGCCGTGGCTTTTAAAGCGTCGAAGTGCGGGCCTATTGCGCTGTGGCCCCGACAAATAGGCGCAGCTTCCACTGGCCGCCGGTATTGGCCCACACCGTGCGGTTGGCAGTTGCCAGATGCTTTTCGACGCCTCCGGAAATCAGTCGCATTTTCATGCTGCCTTCGACGACCACCACGTTGCCCTCCTGGGTAACGGACTCGAAGTCGTGGCTGAGCGCCAAATATTCGACGGCCCCGGAACCGAGCAGTTCCAGCAATGAGTCGCGGTCATCGACACGACCGGTGGAGTGGGTGTACTGCACATCCGGCTCAAGCAGGTTCTCCAAGGTTTCGAGGTCACGGGCGAGCATGGCCGAAAGGCGCCGTTCTTCTGCGATGCGCAGTTCCGATTCAAGTGCCGCAGGGTCAATAGTCGTCAACGGTGATGGCTCCTAAGTAGCGTTTGGTTCGTAGGCAATCTACCAATAAGCAGTGGCGATGTGCGGATATTAGCGAGTGCTTTTACTGGGTGAGATGGAGTTTCAGGGTTGATCCCAGAAGTGGAAACTATCAGCCGAGGGTATGAGCCGGGCACGGGATAGTTACCTCGCATCGCTGATTCCCCGGGCCGCGGAAATTTCTACGATGGAATCATGCTCAAGAAAAAGTACCTCGCCACTGGCGCGCTCGCCCTTCCCTTCGCTCTCCTGCTCACCGGCTGCAGCGGTTCTGATCTCTTCGTCGACAAGTACGATGAATCCACCACTCGAACTGCCAAAACTTCAGAGAAGGCCGTGGCCGATGGCGTGCTGCCCGACTGGGTTCCGTCCGGCGGCACCGACGTTCAGCTGGTCCAGCGCAATACCGGCGCTGAACGCATCTTCATGCTGAACTACGACGGCAAGCTGGACAGCGAACAGTGCAAGGCGCTGGAAACCGTTGGGAATCCGACCGAAGCCGAACTGGCCAAGGCCTACGCTTCTGACCCGCGCACCAAGAACCTCGAGCCTGACGAGATCTCAGCTACCCGCACCCTGGATGCCGACTGGTGGCCAGCCGATGGCCAAAGCGAGACGACTGATCTGTGCGGGCGCTTCTGGGTCCATCAGTCAGAGGGCAAGCTCTATGCCTTTGCTCCGGACATGGTTGCCCAGGTCCAAGCCATCGAGAAGGAGCGGGCCACCAAGGAAGGCAAATAGAGGCTGGCCGCCACTAGCTGGGCTGCAGGCCGCGAACCAGGAAACTGGTTCGCGGCCTGCAGCTTGTTGCTCATGCGGATCAGAAGCGGATCACGCTGCGGGCGATGGACCCGGTTTCCTGCTTTGCATAGGCTTCGTTGATCTCGTCGAGCTGGATCTCCTGCGCCACCAGGTCATCGAGATTCAACCGGCCCTGCAGATAGAGCTCGGCGTAGTAGGGAATGTCATTGCGGACCGTGGAGGAGCCCATGTAGATGCCGTGGAGATTGCGCTGCGGGATCAGCAGGTCCAGCATGATATTCATTTCCAGCGGCTTGCCCTGGGGAATGCCGATGAAATACACGTGTCCGCCGGTTTTGGCGACTTCCAGGGCCTGGCGCTGCGTGGGGGCAATGCCGATGGCTTCGAAGGAATGGTGGACTCCGCGGCCGGTGATGGCGCGGATGGCGCTGACCACGTCTTCGGTGCCGCCGTTGATGACATGGGTGGCTCCGAATTTCTTGGCCAGCTCCAGCTTCTCTGGCTGCAGGTCAATGCCGATGATGGTCTTGGCGCCGGCCAGCTTGGCTCCCTGGATGACATTCAGGCCGATGCCGCCCAAGCCGATGACCGCGACGGTTTCCCCGGGAGAAACCTTGGCGGCGTTGAGCACCGCGCCCACGCCGGTGGCTGTCGCGCAGCCAAGCACAGCAGCCTGCGCGAATGGGATTTCCTTGGGCACCCTGACCAGCTTGTTCTGGTGCAGGACCGTGTACTCGGCGAAACCGGCCACGCCGAAGCCTTCTACGCGCTCGCCGTTGCGCGTCAAGCGTGCCGGGGTATCCGGTCCGCGCAGCGCATGCTGGGGATTCAAGCAGCGGTAGGTCGCTCCGTTGACGCATTCTTCGCAGCTCCCGCAGAAGCTGATTTCCGTGGCGATGACATGGTCTCCCACTTCGAAGTCGGTGGCTTCGGGGCCTAGCGCGATGACGGTGCCGGCCATTTCGTGGCCGACCACCATCGGCAAGGGGCGCCCGCGGTCTACGGTGGCAACTATGTGATCAGAGTGGCACAGGCCTGCGGCTTCGACCTTCACCAGAACTTCTTGCCCCCGCGGCTCGTCGACTTCGAGTTCCTCGATGCTGAAACCTTCGCCGATGGAGTTGATGACCGCTGCGCGCATTGCAGATCCTTCGTTAGATTCTTCTTCTAAAAATGCATTATTTCTAATAGTATATTTTCATTAGTGTTCTGCGTCACCCCCTTTGCGCGACTATTTTCCGGAGGAAGCATGAAAGCAGCAGTCGTTTCTGAAGTTGCCGGCTCTTTTGATGTCCTGGACATCAGCATTGACAACCCTGAAGCCCATGAAGTCCTCATTGACGTGAAGGCCAGCGGCCTGTGCCACTCGGATTTGCACGTGGCGACGTCGGACATCGGCTTCCCCATGCCAGCGGTGCTCGGCCACGAAGTCTCGGGTCTGGTCGTGGGCGTCGGTTCGGCTGTCACCTCGCTTTCGGTGGGGGACCGCGTGGTGACTTCTCCAGTGCACAGCTGCGGGGTCTGCAAGGGATGCCGCACCGGCAAACCCTACCAGTGCCGCGTGCCCTCGCACACCGACCGCACCGCGCAGCAGAATCCGCGATTGTCCCTGGGCGGGCAGCGGCTCACCCAGTTCATCGGTGTTGGCGGCTTCGCGGAACAGGTGCTGGTGCATGAGAACACCGTCGTAAGGGTTCCGGACGCTATCCCGTTCGACCGTGCGGCGCTGCTTGGCTGTGGAGTGGTCACGGGTGCTGGCGCGGCTATTAATACCGCGCGCATCCGTCCAGGCGATACCGTTGCCGTGATCGGCGCCGGTGGTGTCGGGCTGAACGTCATCCAGGGCGCGAAACTGGCTGGCGCGACCCGCATCATCGCTATCGACCTGCAGCCGGCCAAGCTGGAGCTGGCCAAGGTCTTCGGCGCCACCGACGTCATCAACGGCGGGGAGGGCGATGCGGTGGAAACCGTCAAGCGGATTGCTGGCGGGGGAGTGACGCATGCCTTCGAGGTCATCGGCCTGCAAGCCACCAGCGAGCAGGCGGTGGCCATGCTGGAAATTGGCGGCACCGCGTACCTGATTGGCGTTCACAAGCCCGGCGCGCAGATCAGCATCACCCCATTTGGAGACCTGATGGGACGCCAGAAGGGCATCCGTGGCGTGGCCATGGGGTCGAGCAATATCCAGGTGGATATCCCAATGTACGCCGAGTTGTATCTGCAGGGCCGTTTCAAGCTCGACGAACTGGTGTCAGCGCATATCAGCTTGGATGAAATCGACAAGGGATACGAGCAGCTGCGTGGCGGTGCGGTGGCCCGAAGCGTGATTACCTTCTAGATTTATCGACGCCGGTCGCTGAACGAAGCAAGGCCAGCAGTTCTATTTGAACCGCTGGCCTTGTTTCATGTTCTGGGGGTGCTGCTACTCTCCGGTCTGCGCGCGGCGCTGTATGCGCGTGGCGTACAAGACGCAGCCCAGCAACCCGATGAAGCTGAGCGCAACCGCCACGGACCCGGTGATGCCGGGCAGGTGCTGGTTCCAGGTCATGTTCAGGGTGACAAGCAGAGACACCAGAAATCCTCCGGTGAGGTAACTGATTGCCGAACTCATGGTGAACCTTCCGTGGGCAGAACGTGCTCCCGTGAGCCTAGCATCGCGCCAGTCGCTGTCCAAGGATTTGCCGGTGCTGGTTATTTGCGAGACGCGTGCTCCCAGAGCACTTCATCCACTGTTACGGGCTTGTCAATGAGCTCGAAGCGTGCCATTGCATCCAGGCCTGACTGGGAAGCCTCTGCATCGAACGCGGTGCCTGCCAAGGCGAACCGCGTTGGAGCTTTTTCCACCGGAATCTGGTTGACCTCGGCGTGTATCTTCTGCACTTCCTCGAGGTTTGCTGCATCGGAGTAGAACTCCACTGCCTCTTTCATGGCCGATACGAAGGCCTTGGCAGTATCTGGATTCGCACCGGCCCACTGGGAAGTGCTTAGCCACAAAGTGCCCGGCTGATTCCCCTGGTACTCGCGGACCGGGTTGCCCAAGGAGGGGAAGCCGGCCGCAATCATCTGGTGGTAGAAGACGTCGCTGGGGACGACCGCGTCAACGGTCCCGGTCTCCACCGCGGCCTGCATCCCGGCGTAGGGCATGCCCACTTCGCTGAACTCCTCGGCGCCCACCCCTGCGTCTTCCAGGGCTTGGAAGACCGGCAGATCGCTGCCGGTCTTCACGCCGATGACACCGATGGTCTTGCCCTTGAGATCGGCAAGCCTCGCAATCCCAGAGTCCTTGGCGACGAGCACTCCGGAGTTATCGACGTTCGGGTCGACCACGCCATTCGAAGCCAGCGCTTCGATCGGCAGGCCCTTTGACACGGAGGTGGCGACGTTGACCCAGGAACCGGTGGCGATGTCCACCTCGCCGGAGATAGCAGAAGCAATCTGGGCGGCGGGGTCTGCGCCATTGATGATTTCAACGTCCAAGCCATGGTCTTCGAAGAAGCCTTGGGATTCGGCGAGGTAAGCCGGCTCGAACTGGATGCCGGCCACCGAGACCTTCAGCGGGATCAAGCCGCCCGGTGTTTCGGCGCCTTGCCCAGCGTTGCCGCAAGAGGCCAAGGCCATGGTGGAAACGAGCAGGACCGCGGACAGGGGCAGGGCCCGGCGCGCGGAAGATGGAGTTCTCAAGATGGCCTCGTCGTGCTTGAAGGGGGTATGAAGTGGCAGGCAATCAACTGAAATCGGTGATGACCGAACGGGCAACGCCCTGCCCGGCCTTCATCGCTGCGAAGCCCTCGTTGATCTGCGAGATATGAAGTTCCCGGGCAACGAGCGCGTCGAGCTTGAGGCGCCCGGCAAGATAGTGCTCGGTGTATTTGGGGACATCACGTTGCGGGCTGGAAGAGCCCATATAGATCCCGTGCAGGCTGCGCTGCGGCCCAATGATGTCGGCCATGGCATCCAGCGGCAGTTGCGCGCCGGGCTTATGCAACCCGACCAGATAGGCATCCCCGCCTACACGGGTCATGCGCACCGCCTGCAAGCTGGTGGCCTGCAGGCCGATCATCTCGAAGGAATGATCCACCCCGCCGCCGGTGATTTCCTGGATTTTGGCGACAGCGTCTCCACTGCCGCCATTGATCGTGTGCGTTGCCCCGAATTCGCGGGCCAGTTCCAGCTTCTCATCGCTCAGATCCACTGCGATGATCTTCGAAGCGCCGGCGATCTGGGCGGCATTGATCGCGTTCAACCCGATGCCTCCAGCGCCAATGACTGCGACGGATTGCCCCTGGGCCACCTGGGCGGAGTTGAACACTGCCCCGGCACCGGTCAGCGTGGAGCAGGCCATCACCGCGGCTTGGGCGAAGGGCAACTCCTCGGGAATCCTTACTGCCTGGTTGGCATGCACCAAGGTGTACTGGGAAAATCCGCCGGTGCCGAACATCTGCATCACCGGCTGATCCTTGCAGCTGGCGCGCGGTGCTTGGCCGGCCGTGCGCAGCGTGCTGGGGCGGTTGGCGCAACGGTATTCCTGGCCCGAAAGGCACAGCGCACACTGCGCGCAGTACTGGATCAAGGCGGCCAGCACGTGGTCGCCCGCAGTGAAACCGCAGGCTTGGTTGCCGGTGCTGAGCACCACCCCGGCAACTTCATGGCCCAGCAGCAGCGGGGCAGGAAGGCCCAGATCCATGCCCGCCAGGTGGGCATCGGACTGGCACAGTCCAACTGCTTTGACTTCGATCAGCAATTCCGCGCCCAGCGGAGCATCAACGTGGATGTCCTCAATGCTGAAGCTGCCATCGCCGTGCCTTGCCAGTGCTGCCCGTGCGCTGAGTGCCATGGGGATCAATCCTTGCGCAGGCGCACGAGGATCCGTGCGCGGGCCTCGGTGAAGCGCGGGTCAGCCTTGGTGGCCAGCTGGTCGCGGGTCTCGCCGAAACCGGTGACGATCTCGTCGACTACGGTGGCCGGCTTTTCCGCGATCACGACCACCTTGTCGGCCAGGTACAGCGCTTCGTCGATGTCGTGGGTGACCAGCAGGATCGTCACACCCAGCTTGTGCTGCAAGTCCAGCACGAGGTCTTCGAGGTCGAAGCGGGTCTGCGCATCAACCGAGGCGAAGGGCTCATCCATGAGCAGCACCTTCGCGTTGTAGGCCAAGGCGCGGGCAATGGCCACGCGCTGCTGCATGCCTCCTGACATTTCCCAGGGGAACTTGCCGCCTTGGCCTTCAAGGCCCACAGCAGCCAGATGCTCATCGGCCAGCTTGTTGCGCTCGGCCTTGCTGATGCCCTTGCCCTGCAGCGGGAAGGCCACGTTTTCGCGGGTGGTCATCCACGGCATCAGCGAACGCGAGTAGTCCTGGAAGACCACGGCGAGATCGGGGTGCGGGCCGTTGATCTTCGTGCCGGAAACCTCGATGGTTCCGGCTTTTGGCTTCAGCAAGCCGGAAAGGCATCGCAGCAAGGTGGTCTTGCCGACGCCCGAAGGGCCGACTATCGAGATGAATTGGCCATACTCCACGTCCAGATCCAAATTCTCCAGGATCTTGTTTTCGGCCGGGCCGGCGCCATAGCTCATGGACATGCCGCGAACCTTCATGAGCAATGGTTTGGTTTCCATGGTCGTTTCAACGGGTGCTTGGGTGGTCATGGGATTCTCCTTGGTCAGAAGATGGAAGGTCGGACGGAAACGGAGGCTACTGGGCGCCGGAGGCGTGGTACCAGCGCAGGATCCGTTTTTCGACGAGCACGAAGAGGATCGAGATGATGTAGCCGATGACACCGACCAGCAGTGCGCCGGCCCATGTCTCCGGAACCTTGAAGGTGGCCGAGGAATTCAGGATGTAGAAGCCCAGGCCTTCAATGGAGGCGAACATTTCCGAAACCACCATCACGGTGATGCCGATCGGCAATGCGACGCGGATGCCGGCCACGATCTGCGGGGTGGCACCGGGCAGGATCACGCGGCGGAAGTGCAGGCCGCGCGGGATGCGGTAGACCTTGGAGAACTTGCGCACCGTTGGCTCGATGCCCAGGATGCCGTCGATGGTGTTCAGCAGGATCGGCCACATGCAGGCGAAGGCGATGGTGCCCATCTTCGGGCCCTGCCCCATGCCGAAGACGCCGATGATCATCGGAACCAATGCTGCCTGCGGGACAGCGCGGAAGAAGTGGATGATCGGGTCAACGATCTTCAGCAGCAACGGGACTTCGCCCAGCAGCAGTCCGCCGCAGATGCCGAAGAAGGCAGCCAGGGCCAAGCCGACAAAGAGGTTGGACAGCGAGTACCAGGCGCCGGAAATAATCACGCCGTTGCCCAGGTCGCGGACCAAGGCTTCGAGGATGGACTCCAGCGAGGGGATGAAGAAGTTCGTGGAGTTTGCCGAGCCGAACCACCAAGCCGCAACCACGGCAACGATGAGCCATGAAGAAACCAGTATCTTGCGTCCGGCGGCCGCCGAGGAACTCGGAGCCTTGGCCTTCGAAGCGCGTGATGGCACTGCGGGGGCGTTCAAAGTTGCGTTAGTCATCGTTCTGCCTCTTCCACTTCAGCAAACGGTTTTCGGCCTGTTGCAAGAGCAGGGCGATGGCCCATCCGGTCAGGCCGGCGAAGAACAGGTAGGCGAAGGCCAGATCCCAACGCTGCGCCTGCTGCATCAGCGTGATCTGGCGTCCAATGCCTGGCGCCTGGGAGATCACTTCAACGCCCACCGCCACCAGGATGGCGATGGCCGAGGAAATGCGCACACCGGTCGCGATCAGCGGCAGGGCAGAAGGCAGCAGGACCTTGGTGAAGCGCAGCATCGGCGGGATGCGGAAGACGGCGACGGTGTCGGCAACCGCGGCTTCCTGGCGGCGGGCACCGTAGATGGTCTGGATCAGCACTGGCCACAGGCAGGACAGCGCGACGACGACGATTTCCATCATGGTGTTCGAGCCGAGCAGCATGATCACGACTGGCATCAGGGCCAGTACCGGGAACGAACGGCCGAAATCGATCAGAATCGAGGTGGAGTTGTCGAGGAAGCGAACTGATCCAATGACCAGGCCCAGGACGACACCCACGACTGAAGCAATGAGCCAGCCGGTGAGGGCTGCGAGCAGGGTTTTGCCTAGCCCGCCCCAGAAGGCCGCTTGGCCCAGGGCTTCGGCGATGGCAGAGAAGATCTTTTCCACGCCGGGGAGCATGGAGGGCATGGTTCCTGAGGCGATCACCAGTTGCCAGATGCCCAGCAGGGCGGCGATGGCCACGATGCGCAGGGTCCAGAGCAGACCCGGTGAAATCGTTGACTCTTTCATGGGAATCCTTGAGTAAGCAGTTGCAAGCTAGGGGTGCTGGTGGCGCCAGCGCAGGGGATGGCGCCACCGGTTGGGCGAAGCGGAAGTGGGCTACTTGGCGTCTGCCGAAGCCCGGGTAGGGGCTTCGTCCCAGAGCACATCTTCGACGATGACCTTGTTCTCGACCAGGCCGAAGTGGACCATGGCATCGATGCCGGATTGGGCTTCAGCCACGTTGAAGGTGACGTCCGCCGGGACGAAGGTCTTGGGCGCATCGGCTACATCGATCTGGTTGGCTTCGGCGTGGACCTTGCGGACTTCCTCCAGATTGGCCGGGTCCGAGTAGAACTTCACGGCATCCTGCATAGCTGCGTCGAACTTCTTGGCGGTCTCGCCATTCTGCTCCAGCCACTGCTTCTGCACGGTCCAAACGGTTACCGGCATGCTGGACTGGAATTCCTGTACCGGGTTGGAGATGGTCTGGTAGCCCTTCTCCGACATCTGGTGGTAGAAGGAGTCGGCAGGTACTACTGCATCCACGGTGCCTTGTTCCAGGGCCGCTTCCATGCCCGCGTAGGGAACAGCAACTTCCGTGACTTCCTTTTCCTTCACGCCGGCCGCTTCCAATGCCTGGAGCACGGGGATGTCGCCACCGGACTTCACACCAACTACGCCAATGGTCTTGCCCTTCAGGTCTGCCAGTTCCTTGACCCCGGAATCCTTGGCCACCATGACGCCGGAGTTGTCGGCTTCCGGGTCGACCATGCCGTTGCCGCCAATGACCTGGATCGGAACACCTTGGGAGAAGGAGGTGGCAACGTTGATCCACGAGCCGATGGCAACGTTCACGTCACCGGAGACCACCTGGGCCAGCAGCGCGGCGGGGTCGGCGCCATTGACCAATTCAACGTCTAGGCCCTGGTCCTCGAAGTAGCCCTTCTCTTCAGCGATGCGTGCGGTTTCGAACTGGATCGGAGCAATGGCGACGCGCAGCTTCACCGGGCCGTCGGCGCTGGCCTCCTCGCTGGATCCGCACGCGGCCAGGGTGCCGATTGCGAGGGCAGAGACTGCGAGGCCGGAGAAGGCCTTCCGTGCAAAACGTCGTTTCGTGACCATGGGGATCTCCTTGAAAGCTTGGTGCCTAGGCGAAGGCTGCGAGTTGTCGACCGGGGTCGGCTCCCGGAAGAAGAAGTACATTGAGCATCAAAATGTATTCCTTGAATCACAATATATCTTTAGTATGATTGTGTGGCAAGACTCACATTCAAAATGATGCCAACGACGAAGCGCGCCGGGCAGACCAGGAGATACATTCCATGACAGCAACAGATCTTTCCGCCGTTCCGCTGGCTCAGCAGCTTCGCGCCGCTTTGGCGGCCACGCCCCTTCCGCTGGTGATCAATGGCCAGGAGGTCGCTGGCTCGGGGGAAAAGCTGCCGGTAACCGATCCCTCCACTGGCCAGCTGCTGACCGAGACGACGGCTGCCACCGCAGCGGACATCGACCGCGCAGTAGCTGCCGCCCGTGCAGCGTTCGAGTCCGGGCCCTGGGCAGAAATGACCCCGGCAGCACGCCAGCGGTCGCTGCACCGCTTCGCTGACGCATTGGAAGCGAACCTCGATGAATTGGCTACCCTGGAGTCCCTGAACTGCGGGAAGCCCTTCAACATCGCCCGCTTTGGCGAGCTGCCCGCGGGCATCGAGACCTTGCGCTACTTCGCCGGCTGGGCCACCAAGCTCAACGGCGAAACCCGCGATATTTCCCTGCCAGGAACCTGGCACGCCTATACCCAGCGCCAAGCCTTGGGCGTGGCCGCACTGATCGTGCCATGGAATGTCCCCTTCACCATTGCGCTGTCCAAGGTGGCTCCGGCGCTGGCGTCCGGCTGCACCGTCGTGCTCAAGCCCGCGGAGCTGACCCCGCTGACCGCCGTGCGCATGGCGCAGATTGCGCTTGAAGCAGGCATCCCGGCCGGTGTGCTGAACGTGGTCCAGGGCTTGGGGCCGGTGGCTGGCCAAGCGCTCGCCGACCATCCGGATGTTGACAAGCTCTCCTTCACCGGATCCACCGCGGTAGGCAAGAAGCTGCTGGCGTCGGCAGCGGGCAATCTCAAGCGGCTGAGCCTTGAGCTGGGCGGCAAATCCCCGGTGGTGATCTATCCCGACGCGGATCTGGACAAGGCCATTCCGGCCGCGGCCATGAGCATCTTCGGCAACTCCGGCCAGGTCTGCGCGGCAGGGTCGCGACTGTATGTCCACGAAGACATCGCAGACCAGGTCATCGAAGGCATCGCCGGATTCGCGAAGAACCTCAAGCTGGGCGCTGGCCTGGCAGAAGGAACCCAGCTGGGCCCGCTGATCTCCCAGGTGCAGCGCGAGCGCGTGCTGGGGTACATCGAGGCGGGCATCGCTGATGGCGCGGAACTCGTTGCCGGTGGCTTGGCCGAAGGCGGAAAAGGATTCTTCGTGCAGCCGACCGTGCTGAAAAATGTCAGTCCGGACATGTCCATCGCCAAGGATGAGATCTTCGGGCCGGTTCTCTCGGTGAGCACCTTCGGCGACGAGGATTCGCTGGCTGAGGTGCTGCGCCGGGCCAACGACACCGACTACGGCCTCAATTCGGTGATCTTCACCCAGGACATTTCCCGCGCGTTGACCTTCGCCAAGAAAATCCAGGCCGGCAACGTCAGGGTGAATACCGGTGCCGGCATGGATGCGAACATGCCGTTCGGCGGATTCAAGCAGTCGGGGTGGGGCGCGGAAAATGGCCGTGAAGGCATCGAGGCCTACACCTCGCTGAAGTCGGTCACCGTCAAGCTCGACTAGCGGCAATGTTCTAATCCGGGACTGCTTTGCGCAGTCCCGGGCCGATAGGATGAGCTCATGAGCGAAAAGGAGCAACCCCGGCTGGCTAGCGCGTTGGCGCAGAAAGTCGTCGACACGATTGCGCCGACCATCAACCGCAATGTGAACATCATGAATGCTCACGGAGTCATCATTGCTTCTACGGATGCTGCGCGTATCGGTACCCACCACGACGGCAGCGCAGAGGCGATCCGCCGCAACAACATCATCCGTGTCAACCAGGCCGACGGCTCGGCCGGAACCCAGCCCGGGGTCAATGTGCCGCTGGTGCTGAACGACCAGCTCTGCGGCGTTGTGGGCGTGACCGGAGCTCCCCACGAGGTGGAACCGCTGGCCGGCCTGATTGCATTGACCGTTCAATTGCTCTTCGCCCAGGAACGCGAGCACTCTCGCAGCGCGCGGCGCGAGACCGAAGCCCGCGACATTATCTCTGCGTTGATCGCCGGTCGCGTTGCGCCTGAAGTGATCGACCGCTCGCTCGCAGCGCATGGTTTGCGCGGGCCGAAATGCATTGAAGCTTGGCTGCCCCGAAGCGTGGGGGATCCGTCGCTCGAAGAGCCGGCGAAGGATCATCACCGCACGTCATGGATTAGCCTTTCCGGCGCGTACTGGAGGCTTTGCGCTGCCAGCGAGCCAGCTTTCGCTCCCGAGCGCATGGGCCAGGAACGTTTCCTGGTCTCCGCGCCTGTCGAAAAGGCCGAGGATCTCATGGCCGAAACCGAAGTGCTGCGCGTATTGGTGGGCTATCCGGCACTCGTGCCATCCCACGCGCGGCGCCGCATGTGGAGCCGGGAAATTGCTGTGGCTATCGCCCGCACCCCAGCCCGCAGCTTGGACCATGCAGCTGCTCCAGCGATGCAGCTCAATGAGGAACAAGCCAGAACCCTGCTGGTCGTTGCGACAGCTGCTTCGATGAGCCAAGCGGCCACGGATCTGCATATTCACCGCAATACCTTGGTGCAAAGACTTGAGCGGATAAGCCAGGTCAGCGGCGTCGATATTCGGCGGTCCAGCGAATCCCTGAAACTCCAGCATTCCATCTACGCGAGAGTGGCCTTGGGCCAGCTGCATGTTTTCTAGGCCCTGGAAACTAGGGGAGCTGGCGCCGGGGCTGGGAAGGGTGGGATGTTTGCACACATTGGCTCTTTCGAACCCAGGCAAATATGGTCGTGTGCCCATAGGTATTCGGGGTCACTTTTCCTAGTATTGGCAGGATGATCGATCTTTGCGCCCGAAACCGGGGTGGCACGGTGGCGTCTAGCCCAACGGGCAAAGCCTTGAGCGGCTTTGCCGATAGGGCTGGTCCACCCGTTGAGCCATTGCGGGCTGGACGCAGAGAACTACCGATATTGGCAAAGGAGCCAACCCGCCGTGTACGAACTGCTTGTTCTGCTGATCCTTGTTGTGGCCATCGTGATGGTCACAGCACGCCTGAAGATCAGCCCATTCCTCGCCCTCGTTGGCGCCGCTATCCTGGCGGCCTTCGCCTACCGGATTCCGCTGGCCGACGTGGCTTCGACGGTCACCACGGCTTTCGGCAGCACCATGGGAAATATCGGACTGGTGATCCTGTTCGGAACGATGATCGGTGTCATCCTGGAGAAATCCGGCGCCGCGATCTCCATGGCAGATGCGCTGATCAAGGTCCTCGGTACCCGGTTCCCCAACCTCACGCTATCGATTATCGGCTACATCGTTTCCATTCCGGTCTTCTGCGACTCGGGATACGTGGTGCTCAACTCGCTGCGCAAAGCCATCACCCTGCGTACCGGGGTCTCCGGGCTGGCAACTTCCATCGCCCTGATGACCGGCCTGTACGCGACCCACACCATGGTGCCTCCAACTCCGGGCCCGCTGGCCGCGGCCGAAAGCATCGGCATTGCCGATAACCTGGGCTTGATCATCGCAGTCGGATTGCCCGTTGCGGCCATCTCGGCACTTGCTGGCTTGGCCTACGCCAGCCGCTTCAACAAGTCCCAATGGACCCCGTTGCCAAGCGACGACCACAATGACATCTCCGAACTCGACTATGAGCAGCTGCGTGCAAGCTTCGGAAAATTGCCCAGCCCGGCGCTGGCCTTCATGCCGATCCTGGTTCCGCTGGTGCTGATCTGTGTCGCATCCATTGCGAAGCTGCCCTCGCACCCGATGGGCGAAGGCACTGCCCTGGAAATCCTTTCCTTCTTGGGGACGCCGGTTATTGCGCTGATCTTCGGCTTGATCTCCTCGACTTTCCTTTTGAGCGGTGGCAGCAAGCTGGCGGTCTTCAATGAGCAGATGAACGAAGCTGTACGCACCGCTGCTCCGATCTTGCTGATCACCGGTGCCGGCGCCGGCTTCGGCGCGGTCCTGGCCGCGTCGGATCTGACCACGATTCTTTCGGATTCACTCAGCGGACTGGGCTTGGGCCTGGCTGTGCCATTCCTGATCGCCGCTGCGCTGAAGTCCGCCCAGGGCTCGTCCACCGTCTCTATGGTGACCACTTCCGCGCTGGTCGCTCCGATGCTCGGCTCCCTGGGATTGGGTTCGGAGCTGGGCATGGTGCTATCCGTATTGGCAGTAGGCGCCGGTGCGATGGTTGTCTCGCACGCCAACGACTCCTACTTCTGGGTCGTCTCGCAGCTCAGCCGCATTCCGGTGATCACCGCCTACAAGACCCTGAGCGTGGCTACCGCCATCCAGGGCACCGCGGGGTTCCTGACTGTACTGGTCCTGGGAGCCGTACTGCTTTAGCAGCACGGCTTCCAAGAAAGCAACGGATCGCGCCATCGGCAGATGGCGCGATCCGTTGCTTTAAGCAGTGCTGGATTAGCCCAGGCCTGCCGCCGGGAAGCTCCGCACGGCCTTATTCGCTGTGGCAGTCGAGATCACCAGCAACGCGATGGCGGCCAGGTAGCCGGCTCCGGTCGCGGCGAAGGAGAAACCGAATTGGCCCAGCAGGCAGAGAACTGCTGCGCTGGCCAATGCCGCCCAACCGGCCCAGGAAGCCGCGGCAAGCAGGGGCGCAGCCTGCTGATGCCCGGCGAGCCAGGCCCCATCGCTGGCCAAGGTGTGGCGCGTCTTGATGCCGATCGCCGCATTGCGAGCGAGCTTCCGGTCCCGTGCCATTGGGGCGAGGAACGCTGCGACCAGCGTTATGCTCAGCAACCCGAACATGAAGGCAATCACGCCTGCTGGATCCACTTGCCGCCTCTTCTGCCGATTGATCTTGAATGGCCATTCTATGCGGTCGCATGGAAGTGCCCTGATCCACGCTGTGTTCCCAATCGATGCCTAGGGGAACGCCTTTGAAATCCAGTTCCAGCATGCCAATTGCGTCATGCGAAGGTCATATGACGTCTTATCCGCCCGTTTTCCGGCAGGGCGAAGGCGCGAAGATGACGTATTTTGTCCTGCTGTTCCTCCGCATGACAGCGCCCTTCCCGAGGACCTGCCAGCAATGCTTGACTCGGAGCACAACCCATCCAGAGCGGCTGAGAGGCCTGGCTCCGAGACGCCGCAGCAAGCCTGCACTCCGCAGGTAGTGCTAACGCCAGGTTCGATGGATCCGCAGATTTTCTGCATCCTTCGGAATCCATAGCCCAAGAGGAGAACGAAGATGACTGTACTGGATACCCAATTGCCGCGCGTGCCCTACACCGGCACTGCTGATGAAGCTGAACTGGCTCATTGGCGCGACGTCGCCCAGCAAGTAGCTGACAAGCTGGCGGCTGACGCGCTCGAACGCGACCGAAAGAACGCCCAGCCTTTCGCCGAAGTGCAGCTGCTGCGCGAAGCCGGGTTGCTCAATCTCTTAGTGCCTGCAGAATTCGGCGGAGCCGGAGCCCATTGGGAAACGGCCTTCGAAGTTGTCCGCATACTGGCCGCAGCTGATGGATCCATCTCGCAGTTGCTGGCTTACCACTACATCAACCAGTCCGGCATTGCGTTCTATGCCCCGGCAGAAGCCCAAGGGGCATGGTGGCAGCGCACCGTGGAAGGTGGCTGGCTCTGGGGCGATTCGGTGAATCCAGTGGATCCGGATTTGACGCTGAGCGCCGAAGGGGACGGCTACCGACTGCATGGAGCCAAGCGATTCTCCACGGGTTCCGGTGTTGGCGAGGTCATCGTCATCAACGCGCTGGTCCAGGGCGGAGAATACGACGGGCAGATTCTCGCGTTGGTTCTGCCACGCGATATCGATGGCTTGGAAATCGTTGACGACTGGGACTACCTGGGACAGCGGCTGAGCGCGTCGAATTCCTTGAAGTTCCACAACGTGCGGCTCGAAGCAGGGGACTTGCTGGGATTCGTCACCGATGAACCGGTCTCCACCCTGCTTACCCCCGGTATCCAGTTGGCCTTCGCCAACTTCTACCTGGGCATCGCCCAGGGAGCACTGGAGCGCGGCAAGCAGATCTTGCTGGGCCGCAAGAACGCCTGGCTGTTCTCGCAGGCAGAGACCTACTCGCAGGACCCGATCTTCCAGCGCACCGTCGGAGAGCTCAAAGCCCGCACTGCAGCAGTGGCGGCGCTGACCGAGAAGCTGGGCCGGAAATTCGATGCCCTGCTCTCGAAGGCCGGGGAAGTCACCCAGCCCGAACGAGCGGCGTTGGCCGTGGAAATTGCTGAAGCCAAGGTGGTCTCCACTGAGGTGGGAGTGGATGTGGCGAACCGGATCTTCGAGGTGACCGGTTCATCTTCGACTGCGAACTCGGTGGGTCTGGACCTGTACTGGCGCAATGTGCGCACCCATTCGCTGCACGACCCAGTGGACTACAAGAAGATCGAGGTCGGCGCCTACTTCCTGCGCGGAGAGTCCCAGCCGCTCTCGCTGTACACCTAAGAAAACTTCTCCCGGATTGGACTGAACGATGACTGTACTTGCAACTGGCAATCGACTCGCAGGCCTCAAAAACCGCTTCGCACCGCTCTTCGCGCGCATTGCGCAGGGTGCAGCTGAACGCGACCGCACCGGCGAATTGCCCTACCAGCAGGTCGCGGACCTGGCCGCTGCTGGCTTTGGCGCGGTTCGGGTCCCGGAATCGCACGGGGGTGCCGGTGCTACGCTGCCCGAACTCTTCGAGCTCTTCGTGGATCTCGCGGCGGCGGATTCCAATATTGCCCAAGCACTGCGCGCGCACTTCGCCTTCGTCGAGGACCGTCTGGTTGCGGCCCCCGGCCCGGGGCGCGACAAGTGGCTGGCCCGCTTCGTGGCGGGAGAACTGGTGGGTAACTCCTGGACCGAGGTCGGCACCGTCAAGGTCGGGGACGTGATCACCAAGGTCACCCCGGACGGCGAGGGCGGATTCAAGATCAACGGCACCAAGTACTACTCCACCGGCTCGATCTTCGCCGACTGGCTCGATACCTACGCAGAGCGCACCGACACCGGAAAGCGCGTGATCGCCGCAGTCAACCGCCACCAGCCCGGCGTCGAGCTGGCCGATGACTGGGATGGCTTCGGCCAGCGCACCACGGGTACCGGCACCTCCACCTTCACCGATGCGATTGTCGCCGAAGAAGACCTCATCGACTTCGATACGCGTTTCAAGTACCAGACAGCTTTCTACCAGCAGGTGCTGCTCGCTGTTCTGGCCGGCTCCGCCAAAGCAGCCGAGCGCGACTTCGCCGCCGAGCTGAAGGCGCGCAAGCGGACCTTCAGCCATGCCGCGGCCAATCTGGCGGCCGAAGACCCGCAGCTGCTGCAGGTGATCGGCGAGGTCTCCGCGGCGGCCTTCGCTGCCGCGGCAACGGTGGAACGAGTGTCGACGGCATTGCAGGGAGCCTATGAAACTGCGCAGGCGCTGCACACCGGCGAGGTGACCGGGGAAGAGGACGAAGCAGCCAACGATGCGGCAGAGCTGGCCAGTGCCCAGGCGCAGGTGGTGCTCACGCCATTGGTCCTCAACGCGATCACCCACGCTTTTGATGCGCTGGCCGCCAGCGCCACGAGCGTTACCAAGAACCTGGACCGGCACTGGCGCAATGCCCGTACCGCCGGCAACCACAACCCCTGGGTGTTCAAGGCGCGGTTGATTGGCGACCTGGCGGTCAATGGCACCGAGCTTCCGCGCGTGTGGGCGATTGGTGCATCAAAGTAGATTCCATGGTCTTGCGAGCCCAGCATCCTTTGCCGGTGCTGGGCTCGTGGTCGTCGGCCCGGGGCAATTGATCGACCATCGTTCCAGTCGCCTGACGGATAGCTGCCGGCCTTGGCCCTAGCGCACCTGGGTAACCGTGCCACTTGCGATATGGAAGATATCCAAGTCGCGGGGCACGAAGAGGCCGCCAGAGAACTGTTTCGAAGCCCGCTGCCAAACTTCCATTCCAGATCCAGCGGGAACCAAATGATGCAGCGCCAAGTTCCGTGCTCCAGCCCGCTGGGCGATTCGACCTGCGTCTTCTGCGGTGGTGTGCGCGCGCCGATGATGTCCCATGCTCGCTTCCAGTTCGGAGGATGAAGCATGCGGGTAGCTACGAGCGATGGCCTCCAGATCAATAGCTTCATGGAACAGCAAGTCGCAGCCTTGGGACAGGCGCGCAAGATTTGCGCTTGGCGCTGTATCGCCGGAAACCACGACCGATCCATATCTCGAATCAAAGCGGAATGCGAATGCCGGAGCGATAGGTTGGTGCTGGACCAGGATAGCGCTAATTTTTACATGCCGATCAGCGTATATTTCAAAAGGCTCCATGTCCGGATGGTTGTTGTGGTTGGGGTGGAAGCCTGTGCCGGCGGGAATCTCGATATCTACGCCATGGAAAATATCCGAAATATCAGGTGCCGCCGAATCCCGTCGGCGATCGTTGAGATCTGTCGCATGGGCGCGCAGCAGCAAGTTGACCATGGCGTTGGTCCCGGGTGTGGGCGACTGCGGAAATATGGCTTCCGGCTCTTCGGCCGCTGTCTGCATCGAGGGCAGCACTCCTCGATCACCCGGTCCGAAAACAGGAACCTGCCGACCCTCGGTGCCGCGGAACCCAAGGCCGCCCAGGACCATGACAGAATTCAGGTCAATGACGTGGTCTGAATGCTGATGGGTAATGAAAATTCCGCGCAGGGCAGTGGGGTGAATCCCGATCTCAGCCAGGCCCAAACCGACGCCATGGCCGCAATCCACCAAGTAAGCGTGGCCGTCCACAACGATCGCGGTAGAAATTCCGCGACGGTGACCGGTTCCTGGATCCGGCCTCAATAGCGGGCCGCCAGCAGTTCCAAGCGCCACTGCATGCATTCCGGTCTTCATCACTGGCTTCATCTGTCTCCTGTAGACGGGTTATTTCATCGGCAAGCTGATGCCATCATCCGCTTTCACGCTGGATATTGCCACGGGGCAGTGAGCCTGACCCGCGCTTCACGCTGGCCAACGAGCGCACCTTCTTGGCCTGGATTCGAACTTCGCTAGCCTTCCTCGCGGGCGGCACAGCGCTGGAGGCATTCGCCGCAGAGGCCTTCCCGTCGCCAGTTCGCACCTGGCTGGCGGTGCTGGTGATCGGCGTCGGCATCCTGATTGCCGCCGGTGCAGCCGTGCGCTGGGTCCGCGTGGAACGCAGCATGCGCACCGGCAGGCCGTTGCCGATTCCCGCCATTGTCCCGCTGCTGGCATTCGGTGCCGTGGTGGCCTCACTGGCAGCGATCGCCATGATTTTCTGGTCCCTCAGCTCGTGATGAAAGAGCCCATCGAGATCAGCGACCCGGGGTTGCAGCCAGAGCGCACCGTCTTCGCGTGGAACCGGACAATGGTTTCATTTCTCGTGGTTTCCGCGGTCTTCCTGCGCTGGCTTCCGCACTATGGCCTGGCCGTGATCCTGCTGATTGCGATATCTTCCTCGATGGCATTCGGGATTCTGCTCTCGCAGCGTGCCCGGTACCGGAAAATGGCGCAAGGCGTGAAGGCTGAACGCGTCAGCGCGGATGTTCTCGCCGTGCTGCTGACAACAGCGGTGCTGCTGGCTCTAGGCGCTTGCGCGATCATCCTTGTGCTCGGCGCCTAGTTCCGGGTGCTCGCCAGGCGCAGGTTTATCGAGGCTGCGGCAATAGCGGCCAGAGGAGTTGCGGGCGCGGCGCGAGTGCTGTTCCGGCCCTATTGCGAATGCCCGGGCCGGTGCAGCCAGTCCGGGCGCTCTAGCTGTACCGGTGCTGGGACCCGGATTTACCGAAGGGTCAGGGCCCATGGAGCTCGAGAATCTCCGCGGAGCTGAATGCTACCGATTCCGCGAGCTTTTGCACCGCTGCATAACGCTGTGACTCCGCATCGATTTCCTTGTGGAACTGGGAATTTCTTTCGTCCCTATCAGCCTCGAACTTCTTTCCGGCGAGAGCCAGCTCCCGGGCAATTAATGCTGCCAATCCGTCACGCAGTTGTTCCAGGGAGGTGTTGGAAATTTCCAATCTTCGGTTAGCTGCGCTCAGAACGGCATCAGGGTAGCCGGCGGCATCGAGTTGGCCGCGCATGAAATCGCTGGTCAAGAACTCTGTTTCCTCGGCTGCGGGCTGGCGGTTGAAAACCGCGGCAACCCGTTACGCGCCGGGCGCCTTGTCGCTGAGCAAAGTTCCCGGCAGAGAGTTCATGAGCACCGGGCCTATCTTCAGCGGCTGGTGCTTCTTGCCAAGAGTGCGGGAGAAGTCCATCATGGCTTTTCCTTTCCATGTCCGTTCCATGCCGGCGACCAGGGTGCTCTGCCGTGGGCAGCAGCGCCTGGCGCCAGCTCAGCTAGGCTTGCCGTAGGGTTGCTTGGCCCGTAGCAGGCAAGATGTCCACGCGGCGCTCTGGTCCCTGTAGTGGTTCTTGCGAACTGTAGGCAACCTTGCGCCATCCGCATGAGGTGCAGGTCCAGAGCACTTCACGCATCGTTACCAGCATGTCCTGGCGCTGGCCAGCTTCGTGGCCGCCTTCGTTGTCCCATCTCTTGAGCTGGTTTTGATCATCGACGAATCGACGGGTTTCTGTTTCAACCAAGGTATTTCTGTAGCACCTCGGACAGCTGTTCGGCTTGTTCATGACATTCCCTCCGTTGCTGCATAGTCGTTTTTATTGCCGCGCTCTGCCCTCGGTGCTGCAGTTCAAGGCCGGTTCCACGGGAAACGCCGTACCATTTCTTGAGTTGGGCATCGCGGGGACCGCGGCAGTTGTGCGCGTACTGCCGTTTTGCACTGTCGGCTTCAAAGGTGTTGTCCGGCTGTGCTGGTTGCATGATTCGCCACTAGCGGACCGAACCGGTCTGTGGGCTGCTGGAGCAAAACTGTGATTCGTTCCTGGCGGGCAACCCTTATCGGGCAAATGGAAGAAGCGCAAGGAAGCGGGCAGTTAATTCGAGCCGCCTCGATAAAGATCCCGGTTCAACACTGCTGCGTTAATCTGAACGCCGTCCTCGGCAATGAGGAGGGCACAAAAGCTCTACGCCGGTAGGAAGTGCTTCCGATGACGGCATTTCTACGGAAGTTAGATCCAATTCCAGTCTACTCCGGTTTCCCGGTTGTGGACCGGAAAATGGCCAAGTGAAGCGACGAAGGGTGCCCGCGGCTGCAACGGCTTGTGTTGCCGAGGGGCGTCACCCTGTCGCGGTCCGGGCTATGGCGCGGGAGGCCAGCGGAAACCGCCATCGGCTAATGCGGGGCACGATCTTGAATGTTCCGGAGTTCGGGGTCCAACGGGCGGGAATGCGCGTACAGTGAAAATACCGGTCCAGCTCGAATTCGCTGTAAAAGGGGATGATTCGCGATGCAGGCTGACGCTAGATTCAAGATGCCGTTCAATTTCGCCCAGGTGGTTATTGCGGCTTTCGGAGCCATGGGGCTTAGCACCTTGGCCTATTTTGTTGCCAGGGTTATCGGCGCATCCATGGAGTACTCCGGCGGCTTATTCCGGAACCTGGATTTCATCCACATCGTGCGATTCACTGCCCTGCCCATTCTCATTTTCGGCTTCCTGACCTTCTTGATCGGCCGGGCCAAGCCGGGCTTCTGCCGCATCGCCCAGTGGGTCGGCGTTGCCGCCGTCTTGACCTCAGCGGTGGTGCAGTGGTTCTTCGCCGAGGACTGGGGGACCGCGCTGACCCTGGCGATTATGCACCTGGTTGTTGCAGCGTCTTGGTATATCGCGGTGAACTACTCGAATAGGAAGTTCAACGAGATCGCGGCCCTGGAAAACCTATAGCCCTGCTAAGTGTCGCGGTTCTCACGGGCTCCTGAGAGCCGTGGCACAGGCACTCGGGAATAGAATAGTTGCGAACTATCAACAATTCTAGGAGTGCCATGACGTCTCAGGGACAACCCAATAGCCCATTCAATTTCATTCAGGTGATTATCGGTGCGCTGGGTACCAGCTACCTGAATGTCATCATTTTCTTCCTGTCTGGCGCCGCTGGGGCATCCCGCCGGATTGGTCCTAATTCAACTGATGTTGTCGCCTTTGACCACCTGTTGCAGTTCACGTTGATCCCGATTCTGTTCTTCGGCCTGGTGGTCTTCCTGATCGGACGGGCAAACAAGGGCATTTGCAAGATCGCGCAGTGGGCTGGCTTGCTCATCGCGGTAGTCTCGATCGTTTTCCCGATCATGAACGCAGCAGATGCCGCTACCGCTGTGGGCCTGTCCCTGATCCATATCGTGACCGGTATCGGCTGGTTCTTCTCGGTGCACTACGGCAACAAGGAGCTCCACGTTCCTTCCAAGGACGTAGCGCTCGTCTAAGCACGAAAAGCAAAACCTCGCAGAGCGATCAGCAATGATCTGTTCTGCGAGGTTTTCCGTTAAGCCGTGAGAGCTGCTAGTGCTGATTCGGGCTACACCCCAACTTTCTCGAGCTGAGGATGCTCGTAGGCTTTGCGCATGCGCGGCAAGAACAGCAGGCTGACGGCTGCCGCAAGGCACAGCACCGCAGCGGTAATCCACGCGGCCAGGTAGCTGCCGGTGGTTTCCCGCGACAGCCCTGCGGTCAGCGAGCCGGCGCCTGCGCCGATCATGTGGAAGGCGAAGACCCAGCCGAAGACCACGGTGGCTCTAACCGGACCGAAGTACTGGCGGCAGAGCACCACGGTAGGAGGCACGGTGGCCACCCAGTCCAAACCGTAGAAGACAATGAAGATCCACATCAGCGGCTCGACGGTTGGACCCATCAGCGAGTGCAGGAACATCAGGGACAGTCCGCGCAACGCGTAGTACACCGCAAGCAGCAGCCACGGGCGTACACGGTCGGTCAGCCACCCGGAGAACACCGTGCCGAGGATATCGAAAATGCCAACCAGCGCCAGCAACCCGGAAGCGGTCGTTGCCGGCATGCCATGGTCGTGCGCCGCAGGGATGAAGTGCGTCTGCACCAGCCCGTTGGTAGACCATCCGCAGATCCAGAAGGTCATCGCCAAGACCCAGAATGCCGGGTAGCGTGAGGCCGCGAACAGGGCCTTGAGAGTCGCGGCAGCCATCGAACCCTGCTGCGTTCCGGATGCCGGCGCGGCTGCAGCTCCGGCCCCGCCGTAAGGCAGTACACCGGCTTCGGCAGGGGAATTGGCGAAGGGCCAGCGCAGCAACGGGATGATCAGCACCGCGAAGACCGCAACAACCAGAGCCGCGGCCCTCCATGAGTACTGCTCGATGATCAGCACAATGCTTGGCAGGAACACCAGCTGGCCGGCGGCATTCGCGCCAGAGAAGATGCCCATCACCAGGCCGCGCCGTTCGCAGAACCAGCGGTTGGCAACCACAGAACCGAAAACCAACGCCATCGCCCCGGTGCCCAGTCCAACCAGCACACCCCAGAGCGCCCACAACTGCCAGATCTGGCTGATGAATACGGACAATCCGGCTCCGGAGGCCACCAATGCCAGAGCGATGGCAGCCACCTTGCGCATGGAATACCGTTCCAGCAAAGTCGCGGCGAAAGGAGCTGCCAGGCCGTAGACCACCAGGTTGATGGTCACCGCGGTCGATAACTGGGAGCGGAGCCAGCCGAATTCGGATTCAAGTGGTTCAAAGAACGCGCCGGTGGTCGAGCGGAACGCCGCCGTGGCGACTAGCGCCAGCGTGGTCACGATGGCGACCAGCCAGGCTCGATGGATCCGCAATGGCTTCGGGGAGTTCAATCGCATGCTCCTTCTGGGTGTTGCTTTAAGCATTGCACCGGCGCTAACAGGCGTTGGAGTTCGTGACGTGCGAAGAACAAATATTGATGTCCGAAACAGGTGGAGCGCCTTGCCTCGCCGGGATTAGCTGTGCATGGCGAAGCGCGGCAGACTCAGTTTTTGCGCCTGATCGGCTCTGCTTATTCGCTATGCGGGGTCGTTGCCGTTGCTGGGGTTCTGGCGCCGGCTGCGAGGGTGCCGCTCCTGCGGCTGCACTGCACCCAGCGCCTGCCGCGGAAAGGTTTTTAGCTTGGCCCCGGAAGGCGGTTCGTCCTGCTCCAGCGGATCGGCCATGGCCAATGGGGCAGCGGAGGCTTGGCCTGTTGCGGCTGCCTCGGCGGTTTGGGCCGTCACCGGGGCATCGCGGATCACCGGCATCCTGCGTGGCGGCAGCGGACGACGATGATGCACGAGATAAATCAGCATGGCCAGGGCCTTGTGCATGACCACGATGGTGAAGATGGCCGATCCGGCATAGCAGCCCCAGGCGACCAGGTGAAGCGTGGTCACTTCAAGGACGTTCAGCTCCAGCGAGCCGTTGAGCATCATGACGGCGCCGATTTGCTGGATGGCCATGCCGAGCACGGCCAGTCCAACCGCAAACCAGAAATACACCAGGGTATCGGCTCCGGGTTTCTTCACGACAGGCATTTGAACCTCCGTTGGCCAGCTGTCGGCGGTCATTGCTACACACTGTAGCCCATGGCGGGAAACAGCTTATCTGCCCAAGGTGGCCCGGGCCTGGCGCAGCAGCGGCTCATCGACCATCTGCCCTTCGAAAGCGAAAACTCCGGGATTCGCCTCCGCGGCGTCGAGGATCCGCCGGGCACGTTCCCGTTCTGCTTCGGTCGGTGCGAACGCCTCGCGAATGACCGGCATCTGGTTCGGGTGGATCGAGGCTTTCGCGGCGAATCCCGAGGCCTTGGCATCGCGGGACTCCTCGCCCAGGCCTTCCAGATCAGGGATATCGAGGTACACGGAATCAATTGCGGCCTTGCCGTGGGCCACCGCATGCAGCAGCACCTGCGACCGCGCGAACCGTGCCACCTCGCGGTAGCTGCCATCCTCGCCCCGCGAAGAAGTGCCGCCGAGCGAGGCGATCAGGTCTTCCGCGCCCCACATCAGCGCGACGACATTCTGCGCCCCGGCAATGCCCGAGGCATTGGTGATGCCCTTGGCGGTTTCGCACAGCGCCAGCACCTCGTAGCCCGCCAGCGCGGCCGGCTGCGCCGCCGATTCGCACTTGGGCAGCATCACGGTGCGATAGGCCGTTTTCCCCAGCGTTGCCAGGTCCTTGGCGAAGTGCTCGCTATCGACCGGGTTCACGCGCACAATGACCCGCTCGGGATCCAGCGGCGTATCCAGCAAGGCGCGGCGGGCCGCTTCCTTGTTCCCGGCAGCCACAGCGTCTTCCAGATCGATGATGACCGCATCGGCACGCTGTGCCGCCTTGGCGTAGCGCTCGGGCCGGTCGGCCGGGCAGAACAGCAGGGAAGGACCCATCAAGAACTCAGCCATCAGCTTTTCCCCCCTTGGCCTGCAACGAATCCTGGTGCGCCTGCTGGGTCCACATCAGGCAGGTGCGGGTGGCGGTGGCCACGATGTCGCCGTGCTGGTTGCGGCCGGTGTGCGTCATGGACGCCAGGCCCTGCCCGGGGCGGGACTTGGATTCGCGCAGCGCGGTGATCTCGGTTTCGGTGTAGAGGGTATCGCCGTGGAACATCGGGTGCGGGAAGCGCACGTCATTGATGCCCAGCTGCCCCACGATGGTGCCCTCGGTCAGCTGGCCCACCGACTGCCCAATCATGGTGCTCAGGGTGAGCAGGGAGTTGACCAGCGGCTTGCCGAAGGGCTGGGTGGATGCCCATGCCGCGTCCAGGTGCAGTCCCTGGTTGTTCATGGTCATCGTCGTGAACGCGACGTTATCCGCTTCGGTCAGGGTGCGCCCGGGCTTGTGCACGTAGGTGGCCCCCAGCTGCAGCTCATCGAAGTAGAGGCCGCGCTGCTCGACACGTTTGTGGGTTTGCTCGCTCATGCGTCCTGCTCCTGATGCTGTGCTTCGGTTGGCTGCGCTGCTTCCACGGTGGCCACGACCTGCTTGGCCTTGACCAGATCCCCGGTCTTCAACCCGGTCATGCGCACGATGCCGTCCGCGGGGGAGAAGAGCTGGTGCTCCATCTTCATCGCTTCGATGCTCAGCAGCAGCTGGCCTTCGGCGACCGCATCGCCATCGGCCGCCTGCACGTTGATCACGGTGCCGGGCATGGGCGAGAGGACATGCGGGGAGAAGGTCCCGGATTGCTTGGCGATGGTGGCCAGCTGGCGTTCGAGGACTTCTTCGCGGGGCAGCTTGCGCACCGCCGCGGTCCAGCCTTCCTCGCACAGCCACAGCGTGCCATCGGCGGCGAAGGCGTGCTGTAGTGCTGTGCGCTGGCCGTTGACGGACAGGGTTCCATCCGGTTCCTGCCGCACGGTGAATTCTTCGGCGCCCACGCGCACCCGGCTCGAATCGGGATCCCTGAGCAATGCGGTCCTGCCCTCGGCGGCCTCGTCGTCGAAGTGCCCGATGCTGGCCCGGCGATGCTGGGCGCGCCAGCCATCGCGCAGGCCCCACGGCGTATTCGCGGCTGGAATGCGCCGATCCTCCAGATGCGCTGCCAGTGCCAGTTCGCGGGCCCCGACCTGGCGGAAGGCGAACAGGTCCATCTTCCGCTCGATCAGGTTGGTGTCCAGGGCCCCGGCGGCCACATCCTCGTCGGCCAGCAGCAGCCGCAGGTATTCGCTGTTGGTCAGCACGCCCAGCACCACGGTCTGCGCCAGTGCCTTATCCAAGCGGGCCAGCGCCTCGGTGCGATCCGGGCCCCAGGCGATGAGCTTGGAAAGCATCGGATCGTAGTGGGCGCTGATCTCCAGGCCGTCGCGCAGCGAGGAATCCACCCGGACATTCTCCGGCTCGCGCACGTGCAGCACGGTGCCCACCGAGGGCAGGAAGCCGGAGGACGGGTCTTCGGCGTAGAGCCGGGCCTCGATGGCATGGCCTTCCAATGCCACCTGGTCCTGGGTGAAGTCCAGTGGCTGTCCGGCCGCGATGCGCACCTGCCACTGGACCAGATCCAGCTTTGCGCCGTTCACCCGCACGACTTCCTCGGTGACCGGGTGCTCCACCTGCAAGCGGGTATTCATTTCCATGAAGAAGAATTCGTCGGGGTTCTGGTCGCTCACCAGGAACTCGACAGTTCCGGCGCCGACGTAGCCCACCGATTGCGCAGCGGCCACCGCGGCGGCGCCAATGCGCTCGCGGATCGCCGCGCCGTGCTCCAGATTCTCGAACAGCGGAGCCGGGGCTTCCTCGATGACCTTCTGGTGGCGGCGCTGCAAGGAGCATTCGCGTTCGCCCAGGTGCACGGTGTTCCCGTGCGCATCGGCCAGGATCTGCACCTCGATATGGCGTGGATTGCGTACCAGCCGCTCGAGGAACAGGGTGTCATCGCCGAAGGCATTGCGTGCGGTGCGCCGGGCGCTGGCCAGTGCTTCGGTCAGTTCTGCGGCGGATTCCACGGCGAACATGCCCTTGCCGCCGCCGCCGGCCGAAGGCTTGATCAGCAGCGGGAAGCCGACGTCCGCGGCAGCGGCGAGCAGCTGCTGATCGCCCAGGCCGGGTTCGGCGATGCCGGGAACCACCGGCACCTGGTGGGAGAGGACATGGTTCTTGGAACGGATCTTGTCGCCCATGAGATTGATGGAGTTCACCGGCGGGCCGATGAAGGTGATGCCGGCAGCCTCCAGCGCACGGGCGAAGTCCACGTTCTCGGAGAGGAACCCGTAGCCCGGGTGCACCGCCTGGGCACCGGTGTGCCGGCAAGCGGCGATCACCGCGTCGATATCCAGGTAGCTTTCATTGGCCGCAGCCGCGCCGATGCGCACCGCGCGATCGGCTTCGGACACATGCAGCGCCCCGGCATCGGCATCGGAGTAGACGGCGACCGATTCGATGCCCAGCGCCCGCAGGGTACGGATGATGCGCACCGCGATTTCTCCGCGGTTGGCGATCAGGACAGTGTCAAAGAGCTTGGTAGTCATGGTGTTTTCCTCGTACTACATCCGGAAGAGGCCGAAGCTGGTCTCCGGCAGCGGCTGGCGGGCGCAGACATCCAGGGCCAGGCCGAGCACCCGGCGGGTATCTGCCGGGTCGATGACCCCGTCGTCCCATAATCTGGCGGTGGAATAGTAGGGGTTGCCCTGGGTTTCGTATTGCTCGCGGATCGGAGCCTTGAACGATTCCTCCTCCTCGGCGCTCCAGCTGCCGCCGCCCGACTCGATTCCGTCGCGCTTGACCGTGGAGAGCACCGAGGCGGCCTGGGCCCCGCCCATCACCGAGATCCGCGCGGCCGGCCACATCCACAAGAAGCGCGGGGAGTAGGCCCGGCCGCACATCGAGTAGTTGCCGGCGCCGAAGGAGCCTCCGATGACCACCGTCAGCTTGGGCACCCGGGCGGTGGCCACGGCGGTGACCATCTTGGCCCCGTGCTTGGCGATGCCGTCCGCCTCGTAGTCGCGGCCCACCATGAATCCGGCGAGGTTCTGCAAGAAGAGCAGCGGGATGCCGCGCTGGTCGCACAGCTCGATGAAGTGCGCGCCCTTCATCGCGGATTCGGAGAACAGCACGCCGTTGTTGGCGATGATGCCTACCCGGTGCCCGTGGATCTGCGCGAAGCCGGTGACCAGGGTGGTGCCGTAGTCGGCCTTGAATTCGTGGAACTCGCTGGCATCGACGATGCGGGCAATGATCTCGTGCACGTCGTAGGGCGCGTTGACATCCACCGGCACCACCCCGGCCAGTTCACTGCCCGGGTAGAGCGGCTCGGCGACCTGGCTCTCGATGGTCCACGCGGGGGCCGGGTTGGCCGGCAGGGTGGAGACGATATCGCGGATGATCATCAGCGCGTGCTCGTCGTTCTCGGCCAGGTGGTCCACCACGCCCGAGGTCTTGGCGTGCAGGTCGCCGCCGCCCAGCTCCTCGGCGGTGACGATCTCCCCGATGGCGGCCTTCACCAGCGGCGGGCCGCCCAGGAAGATGGTGCCCTGGTTGCGCACGATGACCGTCTCGTCGCTCATTGCCGGAACGTAGGCGCCGCCGGCGGTGCAGGAACCGAGCACCGCAGCCAGCTGCGGGATCTTCTTCGCGGAGAGCTGCGCCTGGTTGTAGAAGATGCGCCCGAAGTGCTCGCGGTCCGGGAAGACCTCGTCCTGCATGGGCAGGAACGCCCCGCCCGAATCCACCAGGTAGATGCAGGGCAGCTTGTTCTCCAGCGCGATTTCCTGGGCGCGCAGGTGCTTCTTGACCGTCATCGGGAAGTAGGTGCCACCCTTGACGGTGGCATCGTTGGCGATGACCAGCACGTGTCGGCCGTGCACCAGGCCGATGCCGGCGATCATTCCGGCGCCGGGGCTGGCGCCGTCATACATGTCCTCGGCGGCCAGCGGCGCGATTTCCAGGAAGGGCGAGCCGTCGTCCAGCAGCGCGTCTACGCGTTCGCGGGGCAGCAGCTTGCCGCGATCCACATGGCGCTGCCGGGACTTCTCGGAGCCGCCGCGCGCAGCGCGTTCGAGCCGTTCGTGCAGGTCGGCCAGCAGCGGTGCCTGGTCGGCGGCGTTGCGCTCGAACTGCTCGGGGTTCAAGTGGGAGGAGAGGGTCTTCACGAAGTCAGTCCTTGCTGGTCGGTTCGCTGGCGATCACCCGGGGTACGGGCAGCTGCTGCGCAGGCAACGGGAATTCGTCGGGCACGGCCAGGATGCGCATGGCCAGGGAAATGAAGTTCAACTGCACTTGCGCCAGTGTGAGCCGGCCGTCCTTGCGGTACCAGTGCGAGACACCGGTGCCCATTTCCATCAGTGCCAAGCGGGCGATGCCCAGGTCCACGGTGCTGAAGCTGCCTTGGCGCTCGCCGGCCTGAAGCGCGTCGGCGAAGAGCTGCTCGTAGGCGTCGCGCAGTTCCTGCATCTGCTCGCGGGCCTTGGCCGATAGCGCGCGCATCTCGTATTCGGTGACACGTGCGGTGCTGGGATTGGTGGCGGTGAACCCCACGTGGAAGGCCACGAGCAACGCGAGCTGGCGTACCGGGTCCTTGCTGCCGGCCAGCGCCTGCTCGGCGCCGGAGATCATGGCGGCCAGGCAGTCGTTCATGATGCCCACCAGCAGGTCTTCCTTGCCGCCGACGTAATGGTAGAGGGTCGCCGAGTTCAGTCCTACGGCACTGCCTAGTTCGCGGATGCCGGTGGCGGCGAAACCGCGCTGGGCAAAGCAGGCTACGGCTGCTTGCTGGACCTTTCCCAGTTCCATGGACACCACCCTGTGACTCAAGAGCCAATCAATCGATTGACTGCTTCCATCCAACCGAAGAAAAAGTGTGGTGTCAATCACCATCTTCCTCGGACGGGGACGCCGAGTGGCGCTGCCATCCGCACCTCATGCAACGCTCACGTTAAAAGGGGCCGAAATATGACGTTTGCTATTTATGAATCAAATGCAAAACACTAGACTGCTTGATGTTATTTACTGTCAAGCTCTAGTTAATTCTGCTGGGCAGCTGATCAGACGCCACTGGAAGGCATGATGCCGCAACCTGAACCACGTTTCCTCAACCGCCAAAACCCAACGCCAGCCGGACCGTCGCGCCGCGGCCTGCTCGCCGGTGCCTCCGGGCTCATTGCCCTGGCCGGACTGGCAGCCTGCGCATCACCGCAGGCCACGGACGCGGACAGGGCAAACCTCGCCGGACCCCCGCAGACCCCCGATGAAGTGCTGCAGGTACTGCGCGCCGGGAACCAGCGCTACGCCGACGGCATGCCAGAACGTCCCAACCAAGCAACCGAACGGCGCAGCGAGCAGGCCGAGCACCAGAACCCCTTCGCCCTGATCCACGGCTGCGTGGATTCCCGCGTGACCCCCGAGCTCCTGTTCGACCAGGGGATCGGAGACCTGTTCGTCACCCGGACCGCCGGCGGAGTGCTCGATGACACCTTGGTTGGCAGCATGGAATTCGCTGTTTCCAGTCCCTATTCGGTCCCGTTGCTGGTGATCCTCGGCCATACGGCCTGTGGTGCGGTGGCGGGCACCTTGAAGGCAATGGAAGAAGATGCCAAGAATCCGCAATTGCCCGGCGAGATGGTCGACTTCGCTGAACAGATTGCTCCTGTTGCCCGCAGGGCAAAAGTGGAAGGTTCGGGTAGCGAAGAGGTGGACCAAGTGGTGCAGGCCAATGCCCGTGCCGTCACCGAGCAGCTACTGGAGCGATCTGCCATCATTCGCGAGGCAGTGCAGGAAAAGCGGACCCGGGTGGTGGCAGCTGTCTACGACCTGGACAGCGGAGAAGTGCGCTGGCTCGATGGCTAGCTCCGATTTTCCGGTTGCGAATTAACCAGAAGTTCCCGCCGGTGGAACCGGCGGGAACTTCTGCGATCATCACTCGCACCCTCGCTGAGGTTGTTTCTACGATATTGACAATGCCTATGGCCACGCTGAGCGCAGGCTCCACGGCGGCAGGGCATCTGGCGAACGGGGCGATCCAGCTGCTGGACCAGCTGGGCTTCCAAGGTTGCAGCCGAAACGCGAATACCGGCGGATGGCCAGCTCGCCGCTATCCTGATGCAGCTGGTCAGACGCAAAACACCCATTCCCGGGCCTTTCGGCACGGTTTCGGGATTTGCCAGCAGGTGCACTGGTACTCTCGACGCTGGATGCTAGTGAAGCATTCCCCGTGAAGAATCCGCATGCACGTGCAGTGAAAGGCCCCATGGCAGCCAGCGAATCCAGCGTCAACTCCCGCGCCCGCGCTGCAGTCGCGGCCCTGTTCCTCACCAACGGAGCACTCTTTGCCAATATGGCGCCGCGCCTTCCCGAGCTGAAGCGGGAACTGGAATTGGACACCGCCGGCTACGGCTTGCTGGTCACCGCATGGCCTGTTGGGGCAATCCTTGCAGGGTTGGCTGCAGGTGCGCTGGTGCGCCGTTTTGGTTCCGCGCAGGTTGCCGTCGTGGGCACGATAGTTACCGGTGCGGCCTTGCTGGCCGCCGGCAGCGCGCCGGGCGTGGTCTTGGTCGTGCTGGCTTTTGCCCTGGGCGGCGCCATGGATTCGATTACGGATGTCGGGCAGAACGCGCACGGGCTGGTGGTGCAACGGCGCTATGGGCGTTCGATATTGAATTCCTTCCACGCGTTGTGGTCTGTCGGAGCGGTGATCGGCGGTTTGATGGCCGCTGGAGCGATCCAGATGAACTTGGCATTGCCAGTGCATTTGGGCATATCGATGGTGCTCTTCGCCGCGGTGGCACTGACTGCCCTGAAATTCTGCCTGCCTCGATCCGCCGAACTGGCGGTCATAGAACCTGTTGCGCCACCTGCACCCGGAACCGCCCGGGCCGCGGCCCCCGCAGGATCCCGCGGACGGCTGCTGCTGATGATGAGCGCCCTGGTCTTGATCTCCGTAGCCGGAGTAATGGTTGAAGACGCCGGGAATTCATGGTCCACGCTGTATCTTGGCCAGCTGGGGGCGCCAGCGGCGCTGGCGGCCAGCGGGTTCATCGCTCTGGTCGGGGCCCAGTTCATCGGCCGAATTCTCGGCGATGGCATGGTCAACCGCTTTGGCCAGCGCGGCATGGCCCAGTTCGGGGGAGCGCTGATAGCAATCGGTATGGGTCTGGCGTTGTTCTTCCCCACGGTTCCGGGCACGCTGCTGGGATTTGCCGCGGCTGGATTCGGCTCGGCAACCCTGGTCCCGGCGGTGATGGACCAGGCCGACAAGCTGTCCGGCCTGCCTCCGGGAACTGGGCTGAGCATCGTCTCCTGGCTCATGCGATTGGGCTTCTTGTTCTCCCCGCCGCTAGTGGGTTTCCTTGCCGAGAACTTCGGGTTGCGCATGGCCCTGATGGTGTTCCCCATTGCGGGACTTGTGGTGCTTGCTTGCTCGCCAGTGCTGCGTGGAAAAAGCCCGCGGAGCGATGGAACAGGGGAGCAAGGAAGCCGTAGCTAGTTTTCGCCCTGAAGCGTGATGGACTCGATGGCTTCTCCGTGCAGGTCTTCAATGACCAGATTAACTACCAGTTCCCTCCAGCTGATCAACGGGCTGATGGCACAGCGAACATAGTCAAGGACTTGCTGCTCGATAACCTTAACCGAGCTATCCCCAGGCATGCTCACATGGCATTGCACCCTCCAGTTAAGGTGGGGAATCTGCGTGTCGGTCGCCTTGATCTCCGTGTAGTTCAATTGCGCTGTCGTCGACTCGGAAAATGCCGCTCGAATCGCCTTGATCAATTCCAGGGACGATACGCGTTTGGCCAGTCCCGTGCCCGCTTCCTGCACATCCCACATCCGCTGGAATGGCGAGTGCTCGGCTATTTTGCCCAATATTCGCTGCGAGAATGCTTCAGGCTGGTGCTCCGGGGTCGAGCTGTGCAGCAGTTGGGTGATGAATCCGTTCTGGTCCTTGAGCCGCTGCCGTTCGGCATGGCACCACCGGCACTGCAATTCGTGCAGATCTGCAGGTTCATCCAGATTCAGCAAAACGTCTTCGGTTGTACGTCCGCAGGGAAGGGTTTTCATGACACCGCCTCGCTGATTGCATTGCGTGCCCGTGCGAGTCGCCCTCGCACAGTTGATTCTGAAACGTTGGTCACCAGGGCCGCTTCCTTATAGCTCATGCCTTGGAGCGCGACCAGTACGAACGCCTGGCGAAGCGCCGAGGGCAATCCGTTGATGATCTGCCAGGCATCGGCAATCTCGCCGCGTTGCACGGCGACGTTTTCTGGCAATTCACGGTCAGGGACTGGGGTTTGCTCTAGCACTTCATCATCCACGGTTTGCTGGTCATTGGCACGCTGGCGGATGCGATCAAGACAAATATTTCGTGCCATGCGGTAGAGCCAAGTCTTGAACGCGGCACGTTCGCGCAGCGAGCCCAATGACTGCCACGCGCGGATCCAGGCATCCTGGGTGGCATCCTCCGCATCGTGCCAGCTGCTGAAAAAAGTCTTGCAGTATTGGCGCAGGCCGGGTGTCAGCGCGGTGACGAGTTCGCCGAAGGCCTCGGGGTCCCCCTCCATTGAACGACCCACAAGCACGGTCAACCGGGTCGGTTCCAAACACCCCTCCTTAAGTGATCTATATCACACTCATAATGTGTGAGGATTAATCTGTAGCTCTCGTCTGTATGAGTGTAAGGCACAAAAATATCCGTTCAATGAATGAGGAGACCATCATGGTGCAACGCGATTCACAAGGGCCAATCATCAAGCCAACCGGCGAAGAGCTGGAACGCCAGGCCAAGGCAAAGGCCGCAAATGACACGCCGGTCCACGAAGAGCTGCGCGGTCCGCTGCACACCGAACTGGGCAAGACGACCATCGAAGACCGTGTGGTCCAGAAGATTGCCAGCATCGCCACCCGCGAAGTTTCCGGCGTCTACGCCATGGGCAACGCCGCCCGCCGGACCTTCAACTCGCTGGCCGAACGCATCCCCGGTGCCCAAGCCAACGCGGCCGGAGGCGTGAGCGTCGAAAAGGGCGAGCAACAGACCGCCATCGACGTGTCGATCGTAGTTTCCTACGGGTTCTCGATCGTTGAGGTCTCCAACGAGATCCGTTCGAATATCATCGCCCAGGTTGAACGCGCCACCGGTCTGGAAGTCATCGAGGTAAACATTGAAGTCACCGACGTGCACCTGCCAGAAGACGATGACGATGACGCCGAGCCCCGCGATGGCCTGAAATAACTGTCCTCATCTAAGGAGCAGAACATGTTACACGTCAAGTGGGGTTTGGCCATCGGCTGCCTAGCCGGATTGCTGATTGCCTTCGGATCATTCACGCAGTTCGTGGTGGTGGCATTCTTCGCCATCATCGGCGCTGGAGTCGGATGGCTTTTGCAGGACAGGGTTGACCTCGGCCAAGTGTTCAGCAAACGTCGGCGGTGAAGCAGATGGCAGAGCTGTCCTCTAGCCGTGGAAGCACCACGGTGAACACGGCCGTCTATTCAAAAATCGCTGCCCAAGCAGCCTATAAGGTGCCAGTTGTCGGCTCTGCCGCGGGTGGGATCCTGGGGTTGGGGAAGTACAAGGATTTTGACAGCCGGCCCAAGGCCAAGGCCGAGGTGCTTGGAAGTGCAGTGGTGGTCGATTTGGACCTTGGATTGAGCTATCCGAGCAATGTCCAGCAAGCCTGCGAAGACGTGCGGAACATGGTTGCGGCTGATCTGCGCAAGTATCTGGGCGTTGAGCAGGTGCAAACCGATATACGGGTGAGCTGGATGTCAACGCCGGATGAAGGAACTAGCAACAGGAGGCTGCGATGAGCAGGTTCTGGCACGTTCGCAGTGCCCGCACCCTGGCCTTGATGATCAGCTTCATCGTCGTATTGGCCACGAGCATTCTCCTGGCGCTATCCTGCCTGCTGCGTTTGACCAGCGGACAATGGCCCGGTTTTGCCCAGCAGGGCATTAACGCGGTCAGCAACTTGCGCTTCAATGACAACCTGGCAGTGATCGCCATGGTGGTTCTTGCGGTGCTCGGTCTGCTGCTGTTGCTCAGCGCGCTCATTCCAGGGCCCCGGCAGAGCATCCTGCTGACTACCGATGATCCTTCAGCGGGGTCGGAACAGGCAATCTCATGCCGTGGAATATCAACCTTGGTGGGGCATGAGGTCGAGCGAACCGATTCGGTGACCCGCGCGAGCGTGAAAACCAGCCCGGCCCTGGTCCAGGTTACCGTGCAGACTCCAGCCCACTCGGTTCAGCGCGTGCGGGAAAACGCGCAGGCGCGGGCGCAGCGCGTGATCGACGGGTTGCCATTGCAACGCGCTCCCAAGGTCAAGGTCTCAGTGCAACGCCGAGGGGGAAACTAGAAATGTTCAGAACGCATGTGGTGCGCCAACGACTTATTCTGGCGATTTTCGGTTTGGTCCTGCTGGCGGCCGGTGCCTCGGGCCTCGCAGCAGTCTGGTGGGGGCTTGGCCAAGGCGCTGGCCTCGGCCAAGCCCGGATTGCCAGCAGCCTGCCGATCGATCAGCAGTACCTGCTGCCACTGGGACTCGCGCTCGGAATTGCCGGCATCGTGCTCGCGCTGGCGGTGCTGATCACTGCCATTCCGCGCCGCCCATCGGCGCATGAATTCAGATACGAATCGAGCAGCGAAGGAGTCAGCGAGATCGAGACTTCGGTAATAGCCAAAGCCGCGGAAACGGCCGCTCGAACGCAACCGGAAATCGTGGATGCGAACGTTCGAATTGGCGGCAATGCAGCTGAACCGGTGCTTTATGCGCGATTCACCCTGCGCGCCGACGCTCCGGCGAATCGAGGGATCGAGCTGGTCAATGGCCGCGTGGTACCTGACCTTGAAATGGTGCTGGGGGTGCCTTTCTCCCGCAAGCACATCTCGTTCAGCTTCCAGAAGCCGGAAAAGCAGGATTCGAATAAGGCCGTGCTCATCTGAGCCGGCCCAGGAAAACAAAAAATAGCCATTAACGGCACGGGCATCGTGCCGCATCTCTTGGGGAAGTAGGAATACATGGGAATAATCGGTTGGATCATCCTTGGCCTCGTTGCCGGTGCGATCGCGAAGGCAATCAAGCCCGGAAAGCAGGGAGGCGGCTGGCTTGCCACGCTGCTGCTCGGCGTGGTCGGGGCGGTGCTGGGAGGCTGGATTGGCTCGGCAGTTTTCGGTGTCGGAGTGAGCGAGTTCTGGTCATTGTCCACCTGGCTGCTGGCCATCGGCGGCTCGCTGCTGGTCCTGGTCATTTGGGGTTTTGTCAGCAGCAAACGCGACTAGGGGCATGCGCTGAACTGCCTGCAGCCTGATGGCGTTGGCTAATGGGAACGGGCGGGATCCTTATGGATCCCGCCCGTTTCCTTCTGCCGCAACGCCTGCATGATGCCGGTGAGAACCTGCAGTGCCCAGGACAGCGCGGGGCCAGGTGCAGCGCGAATCATCCAACTTGGCATGCAAGGCGCCCTCCGCTACGAAGGCCATCATCGACAAGACCAGTCAGATCCCAGTCGAGCGAACGTGGCGGCCGGGACCGCCTGGAAACCGTAGGGCTAGGCTTGGGGAATGGAAGATGCGCTGAAAAAGATCAGCTGGCCGGTACGCACTGAACGCCTGTCCCTGCGTCGCGTGAATTCGCCTGATGTGGAAGACCTCTGGCGCTACCGGCAGCTTGCCGATGTCACCCAGTGGATTACCGCTGGCCCAGCAACCCTGGAAGAATTCCGTTCGCTGTTCTTCGCGAAGGACTATCCGCTGAGGAACCTGGCTGTGGAACTGGACACCGGGCAGGGGACCCAGCTGATTGGCACGGTCATGCTGGATATCGTGGATGGCTGGGGGCAAAGCGAAATTGAGCAGCGCGCCAAGGGCGTTGAGGGCAACCTCGGCTGGAGCTTCGATCCCTCCTTCGGTGGCAAGGGCTACGCCACTGAAGCCGTTGCCGCTGCCATGGGCCTGTGCTTCGGCCCTCTTGGCCTGCGCAGGGTTACTGCCGAATGCTTTGCCGCCAATGAGCCATCATGGAGACTGACGGAGCGTTTGGGGATGCGCAAGGAATTCCATGGCCGCAAGGACAGCCTGCATCGCAGCGGTGAATGGATGGATTCCGTGGGCTACGCGCTGTTGGCTGAGGAATGGACGGCCCAGGCCTCCTGCTAAAGGATGAGGGATGGATCCTTGATCACCGGTGTGTTCTTTGAAAGGCTGGAAGGGAACAGCACCACCCCAGCGAGCTAGGCGGTCCCATGGGCAAATCAACGCGCACCAGTGTTCTTTTGGCGCTGGCAACCGCCGCTATTCTGCTCATGGCGCTGTCGGAGGAACCTACCTGGGGGTTGCTCGTAGGCAGCTGGACCTTGATGCTTTGGGGTTGGACTGGCAGTCCGAAGCCCCAGGAAATCACCGTCGATGCACAGGGGCTCTCACCCCGGGATGTGAAGGAATACCGCCGTCAGCATCCGGGCGTGACGATGGTTGACGCGATCAATGCGCTGGGGAAGTCCAAGCAATAGCAAAAGCAGGGCCCGCAGTGCGGGTGAATGGATGCAGGTGAGCCCCATGAACTAGTTGTCGTTCACGGGGCTCAACTTTTGGTGTTCATGGCGTTGCCTAGTAGTAAACCGCCAGCGGGCCATTGGGGCCCGGGATGACCTTTACCGGGGTTTCGAAGACCTTGGTCAACACCTCATCGCACATGATTTCATCAGGGGTGCCGAACTCGACGACCTTGCCCTGCTTCATTGCGCAGATGTAGTCGGCGTAGTGGCCGGCGAAGTTGATGTCGTGCAGCACGATCACGATGGTGCGGTTCAGCTCGCGGGCAGCGCGCTGCAGGTGCTGCATCATCACTACCGAGTGCTTCATGTCCAGGTTGTTCAGCGGCTCATCGAGCAGCACGGTGTCGGTGTCCTGGGCCAGGACCATGGCCACGTAGGCGCGCTGGCGCTGGCCTCCGGAGAGCTCATCGAGGTAGCGGCTTTCCAATTCGCCCAGGTCCAGGAAGTCGATGGAGCGCGAGATGATCTCTTCATCGGCCTGGGTCAACCGGCCCTTGGAGTGCGGGTAGCGGCCGAAGCCCACCAGCTGGCGCACGGTCAGGCGGGTCACGAAGTGGTTTTCCTGGCGCAGGATCGAGACGATCTTGGCCAGATCCTTCGAGTTGGTCTTGGATACGTCGTAGCCGGAGACCTCGATGGAACCCTGGTCGATGCCCAGCAGGCGCCCGACCATGGTGAGCATGGTGGACTTGCCGGCGCCGTTCGGGCCTACCAGGGCGGTGATGCCGCCGGTGGGGATTTCCAAGCTGACCGGGCCGATGAAGACCGTGGAGCTGTACTTCTTGCTGACGGAATTGAGGGTAATCACAGCCGGCCCTTTCGCAGGATGAAGATCAGGAATGTAATGCCGCCGACGGCTTCGATGATGATGCCGACCACGCCTTCTGCGTAGAAGATGTTCTTCATGACGAAGTAGGCGCCGGCCAGGACCACGAAGCCGATGAGGAAGGACATCGGGTAGATGTAGCGGTGGTCGTAGGTGTCCGCCAGCTGGTAGGCCAAGGTGGCCACCAGGAAGCCGAGGAAGGTCAGCGGGCCCACCAGTGCGGTGGTGACCGCCATGAGAATCGATACGAAGAACAAGGTCTTCATGACCTCGCGGCGGTGGTTGATCCCCAGGTTGATGGTGGTTTCCTTGCCCAAGGCCAGGATGTTCATCTTCTTCGAGGACAGCACCAGGTAGCCGCCGGCAATGGCCACCAGCGGGATGGCCACCGGCATGTAGCTCATGTCGGCGTTGGCCATCGAGCCGAACAGGCGTGCGGTGAGGACATCGAATTCGCTCGGGGTCAGCAGGCGCTGCATGAAGGTCGAGATCGAGCCCAGCCCGGTGCCGATGATGATGCCCACCAGCAGCATGATCTGGATGTTGCCCAGCTTGCCCGAAAGCAGCCAGCCGTACAGCGCCACCGAGAGGCCCACCATGATCGCCACTTGCAGGACGAACTGGCTGACACCGGTGAAGAAGGTCACCCCGGCAACGCCCAGCACGAAGATCGCACCGGTCTGCACAACCCGGTACAAGGCTTCGAAGCCCATGATCGACGGGGTGATGATGCGGTTGTTGGTCACCGTTTGGAAAGCCACCGTGGCGATGGACTGGCAGGCGGCCACGATCACCATGGTCAGGATGTTGCTGGCGCGCAGCTTGGCGATGATCCAGAATCCGTCGGAGCCAAATGGCATGGGGTTATCCCAGGCGAGCAAGCCGATCCCGAAGAACAGGGCCAGCCCGATCATGATGGACAGGGTGATCCAGTAGCGCTTGCGGACCTTTGGGGTGGGCAGCGGGCCGGCAGAACGGCCGGAGCGGTGCATGCCCAATGCGGGGTGAGTCATGAGATTAGCCAACTTTGCGCTGCCTCAGAAGCAGGAAGATGAAGACGGCCGCGCCGAGCACGCCCAGGATCAGCGAGACCGGAATCTCGAAAGGCATGATGATGGTGCGGCCGATCAGGTCGCACACCGTGGTGATGGCAATGCCCAGCAGGCAGACCCAGGGCAGGTTGCTGCGCAGGTCGTCACCGCGGACCATCGAGACGATATTCGGCACGATCAGGCCGAGGAATGGCAGGTTGCCGATGACCACGGTGACCACGCCGGTGGCGACCGCGATCAGCGCGGTGCCCAGCAGCATCACCTGGCGGTAATTCAGCCCGACGTTGGTGGCGATTTCCTCGCCGAGCCCTGCTACGGTGAAGCGGTCGGCCACGATGTAGATGGCAATGGCGACGATGGCCACGATCCACAGCACCTCGTACTGCCCGCGGATCACCGAGGTGAAGGAGCCGGCCAGCCAGATGCCCATGGACTGCAGCTTGTCGGTGGACAGCGCGAAGAAGGTGGAGAAGGCGCCGACCACGGAACCGAGCATGATGCCCACGATCGGCACGGTCAGCGAGGCCTTGAGCGAAATGCGCTGCAAGAACAGGAAGAAGATCATGGTGCCGATGAAGGCGAAGACAATCGCGACGCTCATCTTGGCCAGCAGCGACGCGCTGGGGAAGAGTACCAGCATGGTCAGTAGGCCCAGGCCCGCCCATTCGGTGGTGCCGGTGGTGGTCGGCTCCACGAAGCGGTTCTGGGTCAGCAGCTGCATCACCAATCCGCTCATGGCCATGGCCGCTCCGGCCAGTACCAGCGCAAGGGTGCGCGGAATGCGGGTGACGGCGAACATCATGGCGCCGTCGTCCATGCCGAAAATGTCGTAGACGCCGGTGAACAGGGAGAACGCCAGCAGCACCAGTACTGCGAGGATGCCCAATGCGAGTTTTCCGGAAAGGGCCTTGCTCTTGGTCCGGGCTGGGGAGGTCGTGCTTGTCATTATGCCGCCGTGGAAATAAGTGGTGGGAAAACAGCTCTAGTGGCGAAGCCGGAATACGGCTTCGCCACTAGCTGGCTGGGGTGTCCGGAATGCTACTTGGCAGCTTCCAGCGCGTCAGCGAAAGTATTCAGGAACTCGGTGTAGGTCTGGATGCTCTCGTTGGTGTAGGTGTCAGCAGGCATGACGACAACCTGGGATTCCTTCGAGGCGGTGACATTCTGCAGCGCCTCGGACTTCTCCAGCAGGTCCTTTGCCGGCTGGTAGTCCGCACCGTCGGCTTCAACCGCTGCGTCGCGGTCCATGACGATGATCCAGTCCGGGTTGGACTTGGCGATGGCTTCGACCGAAACGTCGTCGCCCTCGTGGTCGGTGGAGGATTCGTCGAGCTTCAGCGCCGGGGTCAGGCCCAGGAAGTCGAACATCGGGCCGACGGTGCGGCCGGTGGTAGGAGCCGAGTAGCCCAGCTCGCCGCCCGAGGCGATCAGGCCCATGACGGTCTGGTCCTTGTCGTAGGCATCGGTGACGCGCTTCTCGGCGGCTTCGAAGTCCTCAACGAGCTTCTTGGCCTCGGCCTGCTTGCCGAAGATCTCGCCCAGGGTGGTGACCTGGCGTTCCAGCTCAGCGTCAAATGGCTCGCCTTCGCGTGGGTCCAGCGAAATGATGGCGGCTTCCGGAGCCAGTTCCTTGAACTTCGCGGCGTGCTGGGTGTAGCGCTGGCCGTTGATGATCAGGTCAGGGTCGACGGTGACAACTGATTCCAGGTTCGGTTCCTTGTGGCTGCCCAAGTCCAGGACCTTCTCGTCCTTGGTGTAGGAGATGGTGTCCGGCATCAGCGAGACAGCGCCTGCGGTGAGCTTGATGCCCCAGGAATCCAAGGTCTCGAAGGTGCGGTTGTCGGTGGCAACGACAGACTTCGCGGGAACCTCGATCTTCTTCTCGCCTTCATTGTCGGTGATGGTGACGGTCTTGGTGTCGCCAGCCTTGGCCTCAGCTGCCGTATCGGTAGCGGAACCGCAAGCGGTCAGGGACAGTGCGGCGATGCTCAGCAGTGCGGCAGCGCGAAGCTTCATGGAGGACATGTATTCCTTCTTCGGACAGCAACCGGCGTTGGTTGCGCTATTGAATGATCTGATAATTAGCTTAGCCTTATCTGAGCGAATTAAGCCAAACGGCTCTTATGTTAGCTAGGTCACCCAAATACGCGAATTGAAGGCCGGAACCGTCCGCAAATGCGGCTCTTGATGAGGCTTGCCCCAGCTGACTGGGCTATTTCAGGGAGAAATAACGATCATCGGCCTTGTTTAATTAGTGTCCGAAGGCATGGAGGAAGCTGCGTCAGGCAGCGTAATGAATTGAACCTCCAGCTCATTGCATGAGCCGAGCCATGGCGCAGATGCTGCCATTGATGCCCGTTTTGCCCGCCGGTATCAGGCTGCCGGGTAGGTGATCCGCGACTGCTGGTCGATCACCGCGCCCGGGCTCAGCTCGGCAGGTTTGGCCGGATGCCCATCGATGATGTGGAATACCTCGGCACCGCGGGCCAGCAGATGATCAGCAATGATCCTGCGATGGCAACGCCACCATACAGCTTCGGCGCACATGATCGCGGTCTTCTGGCCGGCGGCCCGCGCCTGCAGCCGCTGGAGCGCCTGCAGGAAATCCTCCCCGAGGGCATGGTCGGCGTAATTATGGAAGCTGCGGTTCGTCCACCATGCGTTGACTGCGAAATCGACGCTTCGGCTCACAGGACGCCTGCCGGCCAGCGCTTCCTCGCGGTGCAGGCTGATTCCCGCCGTGCTCAAGGAGGCTTCCAAGGCATCCGCATTGAACTGCGGGAATTTGCGGGAGCCGGCCAGTTTGCGGACATCCACAACATTCGTGATTCCGTACTGCGTTAGCAGTGCGAGGAAATCCTCGATGGATCGTGCCGAATGTCCAATGGTGAAAATTCCGGCGGGCAAAATGCTGGCTCCTTGGGTGGGGATGGGGCGGGGCTAATGCTGATCGTGCTTGGCGGAGCTGAGGACTAGTTGGAGCAGCTCTTCGACTTCGGCAGCACGGGACTGCCAGTAGCCGGTATCGAGCCCGAAGCCGAGCGTTGCTTCATCGGCGCGTTTCTTGAAATAGTCCCGGTGGTCCTCCAGCGCATTGGCCAGGTCCGCGAATTGGTCATTGCTCAGTTCCAAGTTCAAGGTTCTCTGCTTCATGAGCTTCATCCTGGGTCGAGTGCGAATTCTATGAACCCGAGCGTACGCCCATTGCCAGCCGAAATGACCGCTATCAAGCTGGCACTCAGAAAGTCGTCGCCGAAGCTCGCCGGGAATAGGCTCGTGGCAGGCCTTGTTGTGCCGAATACGAGCATCGATCAGAAGGAGCAGTTCATGGCTGAAGAAAATCGAGTAGTTCTCATTGGCGGACATGGGAAGGTTGCCCTGCTGGCAGCGCCCAAGCTGGTTGGGCGCGGCTACGCGGTCAACTCGCTGATACGCAACCCGGAGCATGCAGCCGACATCAGCGCCACGGGCGCCACCCCAGTAGTCATCGACATCGAAAGCGCTGGCGTGGATCAGTTGGCCCAGGCCTTTTCCGGTGCCAGCGCCATCGTCTTCTCCGCAGGTGCCGGTGGCGGCAACGAGCATCGCACCCGCGCTGTGGACTATGACGCCGCGGTGCGTTCCATGCAGGCCGCCAAGCAGGCCGGCGTGGACCGCTTCGTGATGGTCTCCTACAGCCGCGCCCTGGTGGATGTGGACAGCCTGGATCCGGCCAACTCGTTCTACGCCTATGCCAAGGCCAAGCACGACGCCGACGCGTACTTGCGCGGCACGGAGCTGGACTACACGATCCTGGGCCCGGGGGCGCTGACCCTGGAACCGGCCAGCCAGCGCGTGGTGCTGGCTGACAAGGCGGGCAAGGTGAACGGAGCAGACGTTGAAGGCGAGGCATCGCAGACCTCGCGCGAGAACGTCGCCGAAGTGATCACCCATGTGGTGGCCAATAATGCAGCACGCCGCTCCACCGTGAACTTCTACAACGGCAACATGCCGATCGTGGAAGCGATCGTCTAGTAAAGCGCAGCCGCAGCCCTGTCTCCGCAACGGGGGCAGGGCTGTTCTGCGTCTGCGGATGAAAGTTCCGCGGCTTCCACTGAGTGGATGCGGGGCCTTCTGCCTACGGGCAAGCGGTGGGATCATGTGCCCATGACCAAACTAGAACCCGCTGCGAATCACTACGGGCGCGATGTCTCGAACAGGATCGGGAGCGCCGGACCTGCCCTGTTCGAGCAGTACCCGCTGCTGGACAAGCTGTGGGAGGACGCCAAGCAGCTTCTCGCGGTCCGGAGCAATGATGCGCACACCCTGTATTCGGTGTCCTTGGCCCAGCAGCTGCTGGGCCATCACCCGCAAGCCGATGCCAATATCGTGCTGCCGGCCATGCTGCTGCACGATATCGGCTGGTCTGCCGTGGATCCGGCCCTCGTGCTGGGCGCGATCGCACCGGGTGCGGGCAATGCCGAGCTGGTGCTGCAGCATGAAAAGGAAGGCGCCAAGCTGGCCAGGCGGCTGCTGGCGGGCCAGGGCGTGGCATCGGCGGATATCGAGCGCATCGTATTCATCATCGACGGCCACGACTCCCGCAAGGAATCCACCAGCATCGAGGATTCCTTGGTCAAGGACGCGGACAAGCTATGGAGGCTGACCGGCCATGGGCTGGATACCATCATGGACTGGTTCGGCCTGACCCGCAGCCAGGCTTTCACGCTGGTGGAATCGCGGGTTGCCGGACATCTCTTTACCGAGCAGGCCCGAAGCATGGCCAGCGGATTCATCGCGGTGGAGCGTGCCAACATGCTGCCGCAGCGGCTCTTGCTCGACGGCCGGTAGCTGCCACTTCCCCCGGCGGCCAGGCGCCCTGGACCGCCGGGGCCATGGCGCATCGGGCCAAGGGGACTAGTGTGGGCCTTGGCGGCACGTGCAACGAGGGGCATGAGCAGATTTCCTACAGGAGGCATCAATGGCCGGTGGCAGTTCGCAGCCAGGGCGCAGCGTCACATCGAAGATCCTGGCGATCCTGGCCGCATTCGAAACGACCAGGAGATCGCTGAGCCTGACCGAGATCTCCGTGGCGGCGGACCTGCCGCTATCCACCACCCACCGCCTGGTTGGCGAGCTTGTCGAGTCCGGGATGCTCAGCCGCTCGGCCAACGGCGGCATCCAGCTGGGCCTGCGGCTGTGGGCGATAGCCCAGAACACCGGCCGGCAACTTCGCGATACGGCCCGGCCCTATGTGCAGGACCTGTTCTCGTTGACCGGTGAGACCAGCCAGCTGGCCATCCGGGATGGGAACATGACGCTGTATATCGACCGCGTCTATGGCACCAAGCGCATTGCACGGGCCTCGCGCGTTGGCGGACGCCTGCCGTTGCACGCGACCGCCGTGGGCAAGGTCATCCTGGCATTCTCCGAACCCTGGGTTGCCGACGCGTACCTGGAACTGCCGCTGCAGAAGATGACCGCGCATACCCGCAGCTCCGCAAAGCAGCTGCGCGAGGAGCTGGGCCGGGTCCGTGAGAACGGCTATGCCACCACCAATGAGGAAGTCCGGCTGGGTACCTCGTCGATAGCGGTGCCGGTATTCCATACCGGCCGGTTGGGCTGCTCCATCGGGCTGGTCATCCCGACCTCCCACGCCGCGAACATGGACCGCTTCCTGCCGGTGCTCCATGGAACCTCCCAGCGCCTGGAAGCCGCGACCGTGCATATTCCGCTGGAAACATTGCTGGGCATCATATCCGGCCCCGACATGAATGTTCCCGAGGAAGACCTCTCGGAAGAAGGATAAGGGCCCGGAGAAAGACAGCTTCCACTGGATGGAAGACCAGTCTTTGCTTGGGGTGTGGCGTGGGTAACACTTGGGTTAGTGAATGCGGCACGGGAAACACCGTGCATCATCGATTTCCCAAGGAGCAGTTCCATGACGAGCACCCCAGCCATCTCGGGCGGATGCCCCATGGGCTTCGGCGCCGAAGCGCCGGCAGGCCATCACGGGTACGAGCCGTTTGCGATGGAGAATCCCTTCCCGTCCTACGCGAAGATGCGCAGCGAACAGCCGGTCATGTTCGACGAGCGAACCGGCCTGTACGTTCTGACCCGCTATGACGATGTGAAGGCCGTCTTCGAGGACTGGGAGACCTTCTCCTCGGAGAATGCGCAGGCCCCGGTCCGCAAGCGCGGCACGCAGGCTGCCAGGATCATGGACGAGGGCGGATTCACCACCTACTCCGGACTCTCCGCCCGCCGCCCGCCGGAGCACACCCGCATCCGCGCGATTGCGCAAAAGGCGTTCACCCCCAGGCGCTTCAAGGCCCTGGAGCCGATGATCCGCCAAAACGTGCGCAGCGCCATCGAGCAGATGCTCGCCCGCGGCGAGGGCCATGCGGAAATCGTTGCCGACCTGGCCTACTCGCTGCCGACCATCACCATCGTGACCCTGATCGGCGCAGATATCTCCAAGGTCGACACCTACAAGCGCTGGAGCGACTCCCGCGCGGCCATGACCTGGGGGGACTTGAGCGACGAGGAGCAGATCCCGCACGCCCACAACCTCGTCGAATACTGGGACGAATGCCAGAAGCTGGTCGCCGAAGCCCATGGAACCGGGCGCGACAGCCTCACCACCGACCTGGTCAAGGCGCAGCGCGAAGGCGCGGAGATTTCCGACCACGAAATCGCCTCGCTGCTCTACTCGCTGCTTTTCGCCGGCCATGAGACCACCACGACGCTGATCTCCAACTGCGTGCGCGTGCTGCTTGAGCACCGCGATGCGTGGGAAGCGCTCGTCGCCGAGCCGAAACAGATCCCCAAGGCCATCGACGAGGTGCTGCGCTACTCCGGCTCCATTGTCGGCTGGCGCCGCAAGGCCCTGGTGGACACCGAAATCGCCGGCGTGCAGATCCCGCAGGGCGCAGAGATCCTGCTGCTGATGGGCTCGGCCAACCGCGACGAGGCCCGTTTCGAGAACGGCGAGGACTTCGATATCACCCGCGCCAACGCCCGCGACCACCTGTCCTTCGGTTTCGGCATCCACTACTGCCTGGGCAATATGCTCGCGAAGCTGCAGGCGAAGATCGCGCTGGAAGAACTGACCAGCGCACTGCCGCAGCTCGAACTGTTGGACGGGGATTCCATCACCTTCCGCAAGAACATTTCCTTCCGCGTCCCGGACTTCGTGAATGTCACGTTGAACGCGGATCCCGATTCGCTGAAAGAGGCCTAGAGATGAGCAGCAACGAATTCATTGAGTTCTTCGACGGCGGCATGGCGCCGACCCTCGACTCCCTGGGCGGCAAGGGTGCTTCCCTGGTCACCATGACCGCCGCGGGCATGCCGGTGCCCCCGGGATTCGTGGTCAACACCCAGGCCTTCCGCACCTTCATGCACTCCGGGCTCTCCGAGGCGATTGCTCAGCAGCTCAAGGGCCTGGACCCGGAGGATGTCCAAGCGGCGGACGCCGCCAGCGCGGCCATCCGCGAGATCATCCTCTCCCGTCCGGTCCCGCAGGAACTGGGCCGCGCCACCAAGGAGGCCTACGCGCAGCTGCAGTCCCGCTTCGAAAGCGAAGTGCCGCTGGCGGTGCGTTCCTCGGCCACCGCGGAGGACCTGCCCGATGCCTCTTTCGCCGGCCAGCAGGACACCTACCTCTGGCTGAACGGCTACCCCGAGGTGGCAGAGCACATCCGCGCATGCTTCGCGTCGCTGTACACCACCCGTGCGATCATCTACCGCATCAAGAACGGGATCCCCGATGAAGGATTGTGCATGGCGGTGGTCGTGCAGAAGATGGTCAATGCCAAGACCGCAGGCGTGGCCATGAGCCTGGATCCGACCAACGGCGACCGCTCCAAGATCACCGTGGACGCATCCTGGGGAGTTGGCGAAATGGTCGTCTCGGGCACCGTCACCCCGGATAACATCCAGCTGGACAAGGTCACCTTGGCCGTGATCCATGAGCATGTCGGCGACAAGCATGCCGAGATGGTCCCCGATGCGGCCACCAACACCCTGGTGGAACGCGAAGTCGAGGAAGCACGACGCAACGTGCGTTGCCTCTCCGACGACGAGCTGGCCGCCGTGGCCCAGCTGGCCAAGCGCGCCGAGAAGCACTACAAGGCGCCGCAGGATATCGAATGGGCGATCGACGCCGACCTGCCCGATGGCGAAAACCTGCTGCTCTTGCAGGCCCGTCCGGAAACGGTCCACTCGGCCAAGGCCACCGAAGCCAAGCCCAAGAGCACCGGCTACTCCTCCTCCCTTGGATTCGGATCCATCACCGCATCGCTGATCAAGATCAGCGGCTAGCACGCACTGAAGATTTCCACCCGCGCTTTCCCTTACCCCTTGAAAGGGTGCATGACCATGACAATGAAGTCGTTCCCCAAGCCATCCGATTTGCCGGTACCAGCAGGTGCCGAAGGATGGGAAGAGATCTACCCGTACTACCTGGTGTTCCAAGACGAGCTTAAGGAACAAGAAGATGCCAAGTTCTGGTTCTGCGACTCCTCGCACTGGCCAACGGTCTTCAAGCCCTTCGAGACCATTGGCGGCGAATTCGCGGTCAAGTGCCTGGGCCAGTACAACGCCCGCCACCTGATGATCCCGAATGCCAACGGCATCGACTTCCGCGTGCACTTAGGCTACCTGTACATGTCCCCGATCCCGGTGCCCGAGGACCAGATCGCGGCTCGCGTCCCTGAGTTCGAGGCACGCATCGGCCACTACTTCGGCGACTGGGAAAACAAGCTGGCTGCCTGGCACGAGAAGGTCAAGGGCACCATTGCGGACATGGAAGAGCTGCGCTTTGATCCACTGCCTGAAATTGTTCCTTTCCAGGACATCGAGAACGGCGTGGGCAAGGACGGATCGCAGGTCCTGCTGGATAACTACGACCGGCTGATCTCGCTCACCTACCAGAACTGGCAGTACCACTTCGAATTCCTGAACCTGGGCTACATCGCCTACCTGGACTTCTTCAACTTCTGCAAGGAAGTTTTCCCCAACATCCCTGACCAGTCCATCGCCACCATGGTGCAAGGCGTGGATATGGAATTGTTCCGCCCCGACGATGAGCTCAAGGCGCTGGCCCTGCTGGCGGTTGAACTGAAGCTGTCGGATCTGTTCTCCAACACCGATGACCCGCAGGCCACCCTGGCGGCCATCGCCGCAGCCCCAGGCGGCGAACGCTGGATCGCGCAGTGGGAAGCAGCCCACGAGCCATGGTTCAACTTCACCATCGGCAACGGCTTCTACGGCCACGACAAGTACTGGAACGAGCACCCGCAGATCCCGCTGAGCTTCATCGCCGACTACATCCGCCGCGTAGGGGAAGGTGCGCAGATCCTGCGCCCCACCGAAAAGCTGATCGCGGAGAAAGACCGCATTGTCGCCGAATACACTGACCTCCTGGATGCCGAAACCGCGCAGGTCTTCGAGGCCAAGCGCTCGCTGGCTGCTACCGCCTACCCCTACGTGGAGAACCACAACTTCTACATCGAGCACTGGACCATGGGCGTCTTCTGGCGCAAGGTCCGCGAGCTCTCGCGGATGATGGCCGATGCCGGGGTCTTCGAGGATCCCGAAGACCTGCTCTACCTGGGCCGCAACGAGTTGCGCGATGTCATCTTCGATCTGGTCACCTCCTTCGGCATCGGCGCCGGCGAGCCTATCGCCGCGGTAGCCCTGCCGAAGAAGATCGCCAAGCGCCGCCAGATCGTCGACGCGCTGAAGACCGCACGCCCGGCACCGGCACTGAACACCCCGCCGGAATCGATCACCGAGCCATTCACCCGCATGCTGTGGGGCATCACCACCGAACAGGTGCAGTCGTGGCTGGGCAATGACGAGGATGCCCAGGAAAACGTCCTCAAGGGCATGGCCGCCTCGCCAGGCGCTGTCGAGGGCGTGGCACGGGTGATCATGCACGCCGACGACCTGGGCCAGATCCAGCCGGGCGAAATCCTGGTGGCGCCGATCACTGCGCCGAGCTGGGGACCGATCTTCGGCAAGATCAAGGCAACGGTCACCGACATCGGCGGCATGATGTCCCACGCGGCGATCGTTTGCCGTGAATACGACCTGCCAGCCGTGACCGGTACCGGCAGCGCATCGACCACCATCAAGACCGGCGACCGCCTTCGGGTGGATGGCGGCAAGGGAACCGTGGAAATCCTGGTGGACAGCCCCGTCTTGACCGGGCCCGGAGCCCATTCGCACAACCACGGCTAAGACCTTCCTGGTACCCCAAACCAGGAATACCCCCGGGTGCCGGCCCAGCCCCCAAGGGCCGGCACCCATCCCACCAAGAATCTTTTCTTCTGATGAAAGGCACGATCCATGAGCAGCTCACCAACGGTGCTGATCACCGGAGCCGCCGGCGGACTGGGCCGGGCCTTCGCCCTCGGGTTCGCCGAACGCGGCTACCGGGTAGCCGCCGCCGACATCGACCTGGCGGGCACCGAGCAGACCGTGCAGCTGGTTCGCGAGGCCGGCGGGCAGGCCGCGGCCTTCGAAGTAAATGTCACCGACCCGCAATCCACCGACAAGATGGCGGACGGCGCCGCCGAATTCGCTGGCGGGCACATCGACGTGCTGATCAACAACGCCGCGATCTACGCCACCGTGACCCGCTCGCTGTTCGAGGACATCGACCCCGGCGAATGGGACAAGGTCATGGGCGTGAACCTCAAGGGCCCCTGGATGGTCACCCGCGCGGTCTCCCCGTTCCTGGCCGCCGGATCACGGGTGATCAACCTGGCCAGCGCCACCGTGTACTCCGGCTCCGAGCAGTGGGCCCACTACGTGGCTTCCAAGGGCGGCGTCATCGCCCTGAGCCGGGTGATGGCCAAGGAACTGGGCCGGCGGGAAATCACCGTGAACACCATCGCGCCGGGGTTCACCCTCACCGAAGCAAGCCTGGGGCTGATGGAAGACGCGGCCAGCTACGGCGTGGACCGCGGGGCGCTGAAGCGGGCTAGCCAGCCCGCCGATATCGTCGGAGCCGCACTCTTCCTGGCCGGCCAGGACTCCTCCTTCATCACCGGGCAAACGCTCGTCGTTGACGGCGGACGCCAATTCATCTGATTCATGCTTCATCGGACAAGACTTCAATCACCAAATTAGGAGTGATCATCATGGCGACAGTAAATTTCACTGATTTCGAAGGCAATGCACGCAGCATCGAGGCCAACACCGGCGACTCGGTGATGGAAACCGCTGTACGCAACGGTGTCGAAGGCATCGTTGGCGAATGCGGCGGCTCGCTATCCTGCGCCACCTGCCACGTTTTCGTTGCCGAGAATGACCTGGATTCGCTGGAGCCAATGAGCGAGATGGAAGACGAGATGCTCTACGGCACCGCGGAAGAGCGCGAAGACAACTCGCGGCTGTCCTGCCAGATCAAGATGTGCGAAGGGCAAACGATCAACGTCACCACCCCGGAAACCCAGGTGTAGCCATGAAAACCGCAACCGCCGTATCCACCGCCGGCGCCCCGGCCCCAGAGGCGCAAACAGCCACCGGCCTGCTGATTGTCGGCGCTTCCCAGTCCGGCGTCCAGCTAGCGATCTCGCTGCGCGCGCTGGGCTATGACGAGCACATCACGCTGCTCGGGGATGAAGACCACCGCCCCTACCAGCGCCCGGCGCTGTCCAAGGAATTCCTGCAGGACAAGATCGGCAGCGAGTCGCTGATCTTCCGCTCCAACGAGTACTGGGACGAGCACAACGTCACCCTGGTCAAGGGCGAGCGCATCGAGGAAATCGCCTCCAATGCGGATGGCTCCGGCGTCGCAGTGGGCAGCTCCGGCACCCGCTACCCGTACACCCGTCTGGCGCTGGCGGTGGGCGCGCGCCCACGCCGCTTCGAAGCAGAAGGCAGCGGACTGCACGGCGTGGTGTACCTGCGCAACGCCGACGACGCCCTGCACCTGAAGGACCTGGCCCCGAAGGCCACCGACGTGGTGGTCATTGGCGGCGGATTCATCGGCCTGGAAGCAGCCAGCTCGCTGCAGGCCATGGGCAAGAAGGTCACCGTGCTGGAATACGGGCCACGCCTGGTGGGCCGCGCCGTGGGCGAGGACACCAGCAGCTACTTCCTGCGCAAGCACCGGGAACGGGGGCTCGATATCCACCTCGACGCCCGGGTGCGCAAGATCCACGGCGCAAGCGGCCACGTGAGCGCCGTCGAATTGGAATCCGGGGAAATGATCGACGCGCAAATCGTGCTGATCGGCATCGGCGTCATCCCGAACACCGAGCTCGGCGAAAAACTCGGCCTGCGCATCGATAACGGCATCGTCGTCGACCACGCGGCCCTGGCTTCGGATGGCCACACGCTGGTAGTCGGCGACGTGGCCAATATGCCCAACCCGGTGCCCGGCGCCCCTGAAGGCGAGCGGATCCGCTTGGAATCGGTGAACAACGCCGTGGAGCACGCCAAGGTGGCCGCCTACGCCCTGATGGGCCAGCGCGAAGCCTACGCCGGCATCCCATGGTTCTGGTCCAACCAGGCCGACATGAAACTGCAGATCGCCGGCCTGTCCATGGGCTTCGACAAGATGGTGAAGCGTGAAGTACCCCAGAAGGGGAAATTCACCGTGCTGTACTACCGCGAAGGCCAGATCATCGCGGCCGACTGCGTGAACGCGCCATTGGATTTCATGGCGGTAAAGCAGGCCCTGGCGGCCGGGAAGAACATCAACCCGCAGGCCAGCGCCGATACTGCTGTCCAACTCAAGACCCTGATTGCCTGAGGACATCATGACCACTCTGAACGAGACCCGGCCACTGCCTGCGCAGGGCTCCATCAACACCAGGCCCATTGCCCTGGATGAGCACTTCGACGGCGAACTGGACAAGATCTGGGCCGCGGTGGAACCGGAAACCCGTGCCCGCGGCAACGACATCCACCTGCCGATTTCGCTGTCCTTCGCCCGTCGCCTGTGCGACGCCTATCCGGAAGCGGACCGCACCCTGGTGCTGGTTTCCACCCTGCTGCACGACACCGGCTGGGCCCACGTCGATGAAGAAAAGATCATCTCCGACGGCTTCCGCGGCGACTGGCGCACAGCGGATATCCGCTACGAGCACGAGCGCGAGGGCTGCGAAGTGGCCCGGCGCGTGCTGCCGCCGCTGGGCTATGGCGCGCAGTTCGTCGAAGCCGTCTGCGCGATCATCGATGGGCATGACACCCGTGCGGTGGCCTATTCGCTGGAGGATGCGCTGATGCGCGACGCGGATCGGCTGTGGCGCTTCGACCAGGCGGGCATCGCACTGGCGTCGGGCTGGTTCGGCCAGGACCCGAGCACCTACACCGACCGGCTGGAAACCGAGATCATCCCGGAGCTGATCACCGAGGCGGCCGTGGCCATGGCCACCGCTGACCTGGCCCGCTCCCGGTCGCTGCTGCGGACCAAGGCCCTGCGATGAGCGCGGCCGCAAGCACCCGCGACAGCTTGGCGATCCCGTACCGCCATGTCGATACGCATTTCATTGACGGGGGATGGGTTGGCTCTGCGGGAACCGGGCGCATCGAGGTCACCGATCCGGCCACTGGGCAAGTATGGGGCTCGGTTCCGGCAGGCACCAGCCAGGACATCGATCGCGCGGTGGGCGCCGCGCACGCCGCGTTCCACGGAACGCAGTGGCGAAGCTGCTCGCCGTCGGATCGTGCGGCCTTGCTGCTGCGTATCGCCGACGAAGTGGAGGCCCGGGCCACCGAATTGTCGCTGACCAATACCCTGGAAAACGGGTCCCCGATTTCGGAAACGCAGGGAGCGGCTGCCAATGCCGCCTCAATCTTCCGCTACTTCGCATCGCTGGCTCCATTGCTGGAAAACGAGGACCTGCGCCCCTTCCCGAACGGGTCCGGGGAATCCCTGGTCCGCCGTGACCCGGTGGGGGTCTGCGCGCTGATTGCCCCCTGGAACTTCCCCATCAACCTGATGGTGATCAAGCTGGCCCCGGCCCTGCTGGCGGGGTGCACCGTGGTCATGAAGCCGGCTTCGCCAACACCGCTGTCCTTCCGCATTATCATGGATGCCATGGCTGCCGCCGGAGTGCCAGCGGGCGTCGCCAACCTGGTCACCGGGCCGGGGCGCATGGGCGATGAACTGGTTCGCCATCCGCTGGTCTCCAAGGTCGCATTCACCGGGTCCACGCCGGTGGGGCGCAAGATCGCCGCGGCCTGCGGCGAGCTGCTGCGGCCGGTCACCTTGGAACTGGGCGGCAAGTCCAGCGCCTTGGTGCTGCCGGATGCCGATATGGAGGTGCTCAGTTCGCGGCTGATCCGCTCGTGCATGCGCAATACCGGGCAGACGTGCTACATCTCCACCCGGATCCTGGCCCCAGCGCAGCGCTACGACGACGTCGTGGAGACGGTGCGCGCAACGATTTCCGCAGGAACCCAAGGGGACCCGTTGCAGGCCGGCACGGTGTTCGGCCCTTCGGCCAACAAGAGCCAGTACGAGACGGTCCTGGGGTACCTCCAGGCAGGCCACGCCGAAGGCGCGCAGGCGGTTGCAGGTGGCCGCAAGGCCGCGATGGAGGCCGAGCTGGCCGGCGGATACTTCATCGAGCCAACCGTTTTTGCCGGTGTCACGCCGGACATGAGGATATCCCGCGAGGAAATCTTCGGACCGGTGATCACCGTGCTCAAGTACCAGGACGAAGCCGAGGGCATTGCCCTGGCGAATAACACCGAATTCGGCTTGGGCGGCCTGGTCTTCAGCTCCGATGAGCAGCACGCGGTGCAGGTCGCTGACCGGATCGATTCGGGCAGCGTGGGCATCAACTTCTTCGCTTCGAACCATGCGGCGCCATTTGGCGGGCGCAACGACTCCGGCCTGGGCGCCGAATACGGTCCCGAGGGGCTCTCGGCGTACCTGAGCTACAAGTCCATCCATCGCCAGGTCCGCTAGCAAGAACACCGACCGGCAAGCATAGCAGCAGGACGTCTCGGGCCGGTGCGCCCGAGACGTCCTGCTGCCCTTTTTGGCGCTAATGCGGGCCGCGGAAAAAGCGCTGAAACCACTGGAACATCTGGTCAAATGCCATAAATGGGATTTAAAAGATGGCTTCCGCTGGGTGGAAGATTCACGTGGTGCTTCCCCGCGGAAGGGCGCAGGATTGCTACTAGTCCTCAGCGTGTTCCGCATCACAATCATGCGAGCGCGAAGAACTTTTTCAAATGATCGGCAGCGACAGTGCAGTTCCTGCCTGAAGATCATGCGACCCAGCTAAGGAGCTCCAGGATGCAGTACCACCACGACGGATATGTCGGCCGCAACCCTCGTATCAGGAATGCAGAAGGTACGGGAGTGAACCGTACTGCAGAACTGCCCGAGACGATGGATGTGCTCATCGTCGGCGCCGGACCCGCCGGCATCGTCCAGGCTGCCCAGTTGACCGAGTATCCCGAGGTCCACACCCGCATCATCGAAGCCCGCCCGGAGCGGCTGGCCGCGGGCCGCGCCGACGGCCTGTTCCCGCGCAGCTGCGAAACCTTCCAGGCCTTCGAGTTCTACGACGAGATCGCGCACGAGGCAGCGCACATGCGCGAGATGAGCTTCTGGGGTCCGCATCCGCAGAACCCTGCCGAAATTGCCCGTGGCGCCCGTGCTGATGATCCGCCGGCATATGTCAGCGAATTCCCGATCCTCACCGTCAACCAGGCCCGCGTGATCGACTACTTCGCAGAGCGCGCAGAAAACGGCCCGGCCCGCATCAACATCAACTACGGTGTCGAATTCCTGGACCTGGTGGTCCACGATTCCGGCGACTATCCGGTAGAAGTCCGCATCAATGACGAGCACGGCATCGAGCGCACGGTGCGCGCCAAGTATGTTGTCGGTTGCGACGGCGCGCGGAGCAAGGTGCGCAGCTGCATCGACGTCGAGGTGGTCACCGACCCTGCCGACCAGGCCTGGGCAGTGATCGACATGCTGGCCAACACCGACTTCCCGGACTTCCGCACGCGCAGCGGCATCCAGTCCGACAAAGACGGATCCATCCTGCTGATTCCCCGCGAAGGCGGCTTCCTGACTCGCTTCTACGTGTCGCTGGATACCCCGAACGACCAGAACCGGGCGCAGGTCCGCGCCACCACCGCGGAAGAAGCCATCGCCCGCGCCAACCGCATCCTGCACCCGTACTCGGTGGATGTGCGCGAGGTGACCTGGTTCAGCATCTACGAGGTGCGCCACTCGGTGGCCCAGAGCTTCGATGATGTCGCCGCGAAAAATGATCCATCGCTGAACCCGCATGTGTTCATCGCCGGCGATGCCTGCCATACGCATAGCGCCAAGGCCGGCCAGGGCATGAACGTTTCCATCCAGGACGGGTGGAACCTGTCCTGGAAGCTGGGCCAGGTGCTCACCGGGCGCAGCGACGAGTCGCTGTTGAAGACCTATAACGAAGAGCGCCAGGATGTTGCGCAGAAGCTCATCGACTACGACAAGGAATGGTCTGCGATGATGTCGCGCAGCCCGGAGGAAATGGAAGGCCCGCACGAGATCATCGACTTCTTCGTGAAGACCGCCAACTTCCCCGGCGGCTTCGACACCAAGTACGAGCTGTCCACGCTGACCGGCGGGACCGCGCACCAGAAGCTGGCCGAAGGCTTCCCGGTGGGCATGCGCTTCAAATCCGCGCAGGTCTCCCGCGTCTGCGATACCACCACGGTGCAGCTCGGGCACCACTTCCGTGCCGATGGGCGCTGGAGGCTCTACGCCTTTGCCGACGAATCGGGGCAAGAGCTCGAACAGCTGGCGCAATGGCTGGAGAATTCTGCCGATTCGCCAATTACCGCGTACACCGCTGAGGGCCAAGACATCGACAGCGTATTCGACGCCAAGGTGATCTACCAGCAGGACTACCATGAGGTGGAAATCAACAAGGTGCCACGGCTGTTCCTGCCGAAGGTGGGCCAGGTCCAGATCACCGACTGGGAGAAGGTCTATGCCGCGATCCCGCATCAGGATATCTTCACCGAGCGCAAGATCGACCGGGCCGGAGCCCTGGTTGTCGTCCGCCCGGACATGTATGTCGCCCAGGTCTTGCCGTTGACTGCCCGCGCGGAACTGGCCGAGTTCTTCTCGAAGAACATGGCTTTGCCGAAGGTGCCTGAATTCTCCTAGGCCAATCCGGTCCTCGATGGAGAGCAGGGCAAGAAGAAAACCCCGGTGCCGAAGCACCGGGGTTTCCTTTTGTCATCACTCGCACCTTCATGAGGTACTTATAACTCTAGGACGGCTGACTGTGAGCGCGCTGGGCTGAGCCTGCCATTTGGCTTGGCATTCAGAGACCCGCCGGAACGACGGCCGCCGGAGTCATGGGAAAGCCGGTCACGGTCTTGGGCCGCGGGGGAGCGTAGGTGCGCACCTTGGAGGTGCTCAGCCCCATGCGGACCAGCGACTCCGCGATGGTCACCGCTGCGCGCACGCCATCAACAATTGGCACGCCGGTGGCCAGCCGCACCTGTTCCTCCAGCTCGGCCATGCCGCCGCAGCCCAGGCAGATCACTTCGGCCTTGTCGTGCTCCACTGCCTGGCGGGATTGCTCGACGATGGCCGCTACCGCGCGCTGCGGATCGGATTCCAGTTCCAGCACGCCCAGCCCGCTGGCGCGCACCGAGGCGAGCCGGTCGGTCAGGCCGGCCAGTTTCAGCCGGTCCTCGATCAGCGGCACCGTGCGGTCCAGCGTGGTGACCACCGAATACTTGTGGCCGAGGAATTGCGCCGTGGAGGCGGCGGCTTCGGTAATGTCCACGACCGGGATATCCAGCAGCTCCTGCAGGCCCTCGCGGCCGTGCTCGCCGTAGCCTGCTTGGATGACCGCGTCGAATGGCTCGGTGTAGCGGACCACCTTGTCCATTACGGCGATGGCCGCCAGGTAGCTTTCGAAATTGCCTTCGCAGGAGTCCGCCCCGAAATCCGGGGTCAGCTCGACGATCTCGGTGCCGGGCGAGGCGACCTGCCGTGCGGAATCCCCGATGGCGCGGGTCATGGACTGCGTGGTGTTGACGTTCAGGATCAGAATGCGCATCAGTTGTCCTAGTGGGTTGGTGCCACGGCGATCGGCTCGCCATCGATGTCTGCCAGATCGTGCTGGCGCTTGGCCAAGGCCAGGTAGGCCAGGGCACCGGCGCTCGAACCCAGGAACCAGGCAAACGGACCGACAATGTGCAGGGCAGGGACGAAGGCCAGCACCAGTGCGATCACCGAGCTGATCACCAGTGCCCCGACGGCCCGGTAGTTCACGCCGCGGGTGAAGTAGTAGGTGCCTTCGGCATCCGAGCGGTACAAGTCCAAGACGTTGATCCGGGCTTTGCGGATCAGCCAGTAGTCGGCCATGATGATGCCGAACAGCGGGCCAAGCAGCGCGCCCAGGCCGCCCAGGAAGTAGTTGATGATCTCGGGGGAGTTGTACAAGTTCCAGGGCAGGATGACCAGGCCGATGACTCCGGAGATCAGTGCGGCGGTGCGGAAGTTCAGCTTCTTCGGGAGCAGGTTGGTCAATGCGTAGGTCGGTGCCACGAAATTGGCCATCAGGTTCACCGCGATGGTCAGCACCAGCAGGGCGGCGGAGGCCAGCAATAGCAGCAAGGTGTTCGGGATCGCGCCCACAATATCCGACGGCGAGGTGATGACCTGGCCGTTGATGGAGAACTGCGTACCGGTCAGGACCACCACGATGGCGCCGAAGAACATCATGTTCAGCGGGATGCCGAAGAAGTTGCCCTTCACGATCGCCTTCTTGGAGGATGCGCCACGGGTGAAGTCGCAGAAGTTCAGGACGAAGGTGCCGTAGATCGAGACCCACAGGGCGGCTGCGCCGAACATCGCGGTCCACATCTCGATGCCGGTCTTCGATTCGCCGGTGCTCATCGAGACGTTGAAACCCGATTCGAAGAGCATCCAGATGGCCAGGCCCAGGAAGGTGGCCAGGATGACCGGGCCAGCGAAGGCCTCGTACTTGCGGATCATCTCCATGCCGTAGCTGACGATGACCAGCTGCACCGCCCAGAGGGCGACGAAGCAGATCCAGCCCAGGGCGTTCAGTCCCAGGAAGCTGGTCTGCTCCAGGGCTGCGGACCCCGGGGCCACGGCAATCACCATGACGGCGAGGACCTGGGCGGCGAGGTAGGTCTGGATGCCGAACCAGGCAATGGCCACGGCCCCGCGCAGCAGCGCGGGGATCTGGGCGCCGTTGATGCCGAAGGCGATGCGGCTCATCACCGGGAAGGGGACCCCGGTTTTCTCGCCCATGAATCCCGAGAAGTTCAGCAGCGCGAAGAGCAGGACCGCTCCGATGCCCAGCGCGCCGAGGATCTGCCATCCGCTCATGCCCAGGGCGAAGAGCCCGATGGCGAAGGTGTAGTTGCCCAGGGAGTGCACGTCGTTGGCCCACAGGGTGAAGATGCTGTAAGAGCTCCAGGTGCGTCCCTTGCGGGCGGTAGGTGCCAGGTCCTGGTTGTAGAGCGACGCGCTCAACTCGAAGGGATTGGCCCGGTCGATAGCGTGCGGGTTTTCCTGCGGTGCGGCCTCGGGCACCATTTCAGGGGTCTTTTGCGACATGATGGACATCCTTGTCAAAGGGTCATGTATCCGGGCAAGGCGCATTCGGGCGCACTGCGACAGGGGAAAATGACAGATCTGGGGGAAGCGGAGCGCTCAGTTGAACGGCCCGTGCCTGCCTGCGGGGACGCAGGGCAGGTAGGCGGGCCCGCTTACGGGTAGATCGGCTGTCCGAAATTCACGTAGAACTCGGCCGGCGAGCCGAGAAGCGGCATGGCCGGGCGCGGCGCAGCGGCAAGCCGCTGGGCGCTGTGCGTGATGCACGGTGGAAAAAGCATGGCTGCTCCTGAGCTAGGAAGTCACTCCGAGATATGTGCCAGGTGAGTAACCACCACTGTATGCACTGGATCACATTCCCGCAATAGAAAATGATGATTTCACCAGATGGTATTTTGGCCGGATTCCGGAGCCTTTTATTCCATTCCCGGAATCCGCTAATGAGCCTGCTTTTATCAGGATCGCACCGGGCGCCATTCCTGTCCTGATGCCACTGCAGCGCCCTTCTGTGCGACTCTGCGCGCATCGGCACTTCGTCCCGAAACCTTCTTGACAGTGATTGGCGTCTCGTCCTAGAGTTTTCATAAAGCAAAAGCTAACTTCCATAAAGCGGAATCTTTGGAAGGTGTTCTTGAAGGGAAATCCAGTGTCCTACACTCTGAACTGCTCGATCCTCCTCACCGAGTTGCCGCTGCTGCAGCGCGCGGATGCCGCCAAGCAGGCGGGTTTCGACAGCGTCGAATTCTGGTGGCCATTTGGCGAAGCCGCACCCTCCGGCAAGCAGGTCGACGAATTTCTTGCCTCGCTGGCCAACGCCGGCGTCCAGCTGGACGGATTGAACTTCTTCGCCGGCGACATGCCGGCAGGCGACCGCGGACTGGTTTCATGGCTGGGGCGCGAGTCCGAATTCAAGGACAATGTCGACGCCGTCGTGGCCATCGCCGAAGCTACCGGCTGCAAGGCCTTCAACGCCCTGTACGGCAACCGCATCGAGGGCGCCGACCCGGCGGCCCAGGATGAGCTGGCCTTGGAGAACCTGGTGGCCGCGGCCCAGGGCGTGGCCAAGGTCGGCGGCACCGTGCTGATCGAGCCGGTCTCCGGCACGGAAGCCTACCCGCTGAAAACTGCGGCCCAGGCGCTTGCGGTTGTCGAGGCTGTCAAGGCCCAGGGCGAAGGGAACATCGCGCTGCTGGCCGACTTCTACCACCTGTCAGTCAACGGCGATGACGTCGCCGCCGTCATTGAAGCGCATGCCAAGGACTTCGGCCATATCCAGATCGCCGATGCGCCGGGCCGCGGAGCTCCGGGCACCGGGGACCTGCCGCTGCAGGACTGGATCAAGCGCTCGCGCGAGTTGGGCTACACCGGCAACGTCGCCCTGGAGTACAAGCAGGAAGCGGCCACCGCCTTCGACTGGCTCCAGAACGCCAGCAGCAACGCCGCAGTCTAGAGAACACCTTTTCGCACAAGAATTTTTGGAGAATCACATGTCGCAGAACATCGCCTTCATCGGACTGGGCATCATGGGCCTGCCGATGGCCAAGAACCTGGTCAACGCCGGCTATCACGTCACCGGCTACAACCGCAGCGACAAGGCCGGCAACGAGCTGGCCGCCGCTGGCGGAACCAAGGCCGCCTCCATCGCGCAAGCCGTGGCCAATGCAGACGTGGTCATCACCATGGTTCCGGATTCCCCGGATGTCCAAGCCGTCACCCTCGGCGAAGAGGGCGTCTTCGCCAACGCGAAGGCCGGAGCCCTGTGGATCGACAACTCCTCGATCCGTCCCGACGTGGCCGTCGAGCTTGCGGCCTCGGCCCGCGACGCCGGACTGCGCCCGCTCGATGCCCCGGTCTCCGGCGGCGAGGCCGGCGCCATCGAGGGCGTGCTGTCCATTATGGCCGGCGGCGAGCAAGCCGACTTCGAGGCGGCCAAGCCGGTGCTCGAAGCGGTGGGCAAGACCATCGTGCTGGTGGGTCCTTCGGGCTCCGGGCAGACCGTCAAGGCGGCCAACCAGCTGATCGTCGCGGCCAACATCCAGGCCCTGTCCGAAGCGGTGCTCTTCCTCGAAGCCTATGGCGTGGACACCGACGCGGCCATCAAGGTCCTCGGCGGCGGCCTGGCCGGCTCCAAGGTGCTTGACCAGAAGGCCCAGAAGATCCTGGACCGCGAATTCGCCCCGGGCTTCCGCCTGGCCTTGCACAACAAGGACATGGGCATCGTGACCTCTGCGGCCCGCGAAGCGGGCGTCGTGCTGCCCCTGGGAGCATTGGTTGCCCAGCTGGTCACCTCCACCGTGGCTTCCGGCGACGGGGCACTGGACCATTCGGGCCTCTTCCGCGGGGTGCAGCGCCTGGCCGGAAAGATCGACGCCCCGGTCCCTGCCTAGCACCACCACAACTTCCTACGGCGGGGACAACTAGGTAACCCGCTTCTTCAGCTAGCGGCCGCGCAATACCGGCTACGCTCCGGTGCCGCCGGACCCCTGGTACACGGCAGGGGCCCGACGCGCCGTATCCGCTGCGCAATGGGCTTTGTTCCAGTTCATCGCCGCTAGCTGGTGCTCAAGGAAGCGGCGTTGTGGTGACTCATGCACCTTGGCTTCCCGCCGTAGGTATCCTTCTTTTCTTCTTCTCGTTCCAAAGGACGTATTCCCATGCCTAAGATGCGCGCAATCGACGCCGTCGTCCAGATCCTGGCCAAGGAGGGCGCCACCGAGGCGTTCGGCCTGCCAGGGGCCGCGATCAACCCGCTGTACTCGGCCATGAAGGCCCACGGCGGCATCCGCCACACCCTGCACCGCCACGTCGAGGGTGCCAGCCACGCCGCGGACGGCTACTCGCGGGCCACCGGCAAGATCGGCCTGTGCCTGGGCACCTCCGGCCCTGCCGGCACCGACATGATCACCGGCTTGTACGCCGCGATCGCCGACTCCATCCCGATGCTGTGCATCACCGGGCAGGCCCCCACCAATGTGCTGCACAAGGAGGACTTCCAGGCCGTGGACATCGAGTCCATCGCCAAGCCGGTGACCAAGTATGCCTCGACCGTGCTGGAGCCGGGACTGGTTCCGGGCACCTTCGCCAAGGCCTTCCAGATCATGCGCTCGGGCCGCCCGGGCCCGGCCCTGATCGACCTGCCGATCGACGTGCAGATGGCCGAGATCGACTTCGACATCGATGCCTATGAGCCGTTGCCGGTCCAGAAGCCGAAGGCCACGCGCGGCCAGGCCGAGAAGATCGTGGACCTGCTGCTCTCCGGAAGCAAGCCGATCATCATTGCCGGCGGCGGCGTGATCAACGCCAACGCCAGCGCGCAGCTGGTCGAACTCGCCGAGGAACTGGACATCCCGGTCTCCCCGACCCTGATGGGCTGGGGCGCCATCCCGGATGACCACCGCCTGCAGTCGGGCATGGTCGGCATCCAGACGCACACCAAGTACGGCAACCAGACCTTCCTGGAATCGGATATGGTGCTGGGCCTGGGCAACCGCTGGGCCAACCGCCACACCGGGGATCTGGCCACCTACCGCGCCGGACGCAAATTCATCCACGTGGATATCGAAGGCACGCAGATCGGCCGGGTGTTCTCCCCGGACCTGGGAATCACCTCGGATGCCGGCGCCGCCATCGAGGCCATCCTGGAAGTCGTGCGCGAGCGCAAGGCCGCCGGCACCCTGCCGGACTACTCGGCCTGGGCCAACGAGGCCACCGCCCGCAAGTCCACCGGGCACCGCAAGACCAACTTCGAGAACGTGCCGATCAAGCCGCAGCGCGTCTACCAGGAAATGAACGCCGCCTTCGGCCAGGACACTACCTACGTGTCCACCATCGGGCTCAGCCAGATCGCCGGCGCGCAGATGCTGCATGTCTACAAGCCGCGCAACTGGATCAACGCCGGACAGGCCGGCCCGCTGGGCTGGACCGGACCGGCCGCCCTGGGCGTCGTGCGCGGCAAGCCGGGGGAGAAAGTCGTGGCCCTCTCCGGAGACTACGATTTCCAGTTCATGATCGAGGAGCTGGCCGTCGGCGCCCAGTTCAAGCTGCCGTACGTGCACGTGGTGGTCAACAACTCCTACCTCGGACTGATCCGCCAATCGCAGCGCGCCTTCGAGATGGATTACCACGTGTCTCTGGGCTTCGATAACATCAACTCCCCGGAAACCAACGGCTACGGCGTGGACCATGTGAAGGTCGCCGAGGGCCTGGGCTGCAAGGCCGTGCGCGTCGAGGATCCCAGCCAGCTGGCTGCCGGATTCGCGCAGGCCAATGCGCTGGCCGAAGAGCACCAGGTGCCAGTTGTGGTGGAAGTGATTCTGGAAAAGGTCACCAACATCGCCATGGGCGCCCAGCTGGATGCCGTCAATGAATTCGAAGACCTGGCTTTGGACGCCGCCGATGCACCAACCGCGTTGGTGCCGATGGCAGCCTCGGCCACCGTGGGTGCGTGAAAGGGCAGTCGTCGCTGACCTGCAACCCGCAAAGTTTGGCGCGGGGCACCGGTTCACCAATACGGGTGTGCCCCGCGCCACAACAACCTAGACTTGGCATAGAGCTGCCGAGCCCCAAGAACACCTAGCAATTAACGAGTAGGAACACCTCATGAGCATCAACGAAGCTGTTGGCCGCACATCGTCCCCGACCGCCACCGGAACAACCTATGATCTGGTGCTGCGCGGCCAGCAAGTGCTGACCGCGCAGGGCATTGGCCCGCGCGAAATCGGCGTGCGCGACGGAAAGATCGTCGCCGTGCAGGAATTGGGTGCCGGACTGGCCGCAGAGCGCGTCATCGAGGTGGCCTCCGACGAGGTCCTGCTGCCCGGACTCGTTGATACCCATGTGCACGTGAATGAGCCAGGCCGCACCGAATGGGAAGGGTTCGAGTCGGCGACCAAGGCCGCCGCTGCCGGCGGGGTGACCACCATCGTGGACATGCCGCTGAACTCCATCCCGCCCACGGTGAACCTCGAAGCGCTGGAAATCAAGCGCGCGGCCGCTTCCAAGAACGCCTATGTCAACGTCGGCTTCTGGGGCGGTGCCATCCCGGGCAACAAAAAGGATTTGCGCGAGCTGCACGAGGCCGGAGTCTTCGGCTTCAAGTGCTTCCTGCTGCATTCGGGAGTCGACGAGTTCCCGTCCCTGAGCGTTGGCGAAATGGAAGAGGACATGGCCGAACTGGCCTCCTTCGACTCGCTGATGATCGTGCACGCCGAGGACTCCGATATCATCGGCAACTCCCCGCAACCGGTGGGCGGCAAGTACGCCGGCTTCCTGGACTCGCGCCCGCGCGATGCCGAGAACACCGCCATCGCGCAGGTGATCGAACGCGCCCGCACAACCGGAGTGCGCGCCCACGTGCTGCACCTGTCCAGCTCGGATGCGCTTGAGATGATCCGCGAGGCGAAGGCCGAGGGCGTGCTGCTCACCGTGGAAACCTGCCCGCACTACCTGACCTTGCTGGCCGAGGAAATCCCCGACGGTGCCACCGCCTTCAAATGCTGCCCTCCGATCCGCGAGAACGACAACCGCGAGCTGCTCTGGAAGGGCCTGGAAGAAGGCGTCATCGACTGCATCGTTTCGGATCATTCCCCGTCCACCATCGACCTGAAGGATGTGGAGAACGGCGACTTCGGCGTGGCCTGGGGCGGAGTGGCTTCGCTGCAGCTGGGGCTGCCGCTGATCTGGAGCGAGGCGAAGAAGCGCGGGCTGAAGCTGGAACAGGTCGTGCAGTGGATGGGCCTGAATCCCGCGAAGCTTGCCGGACTGAGCGCCAAGGGCAGCATCGAGGTAGGCAAGGACGCGGACTTCGCGGTCTTCGCTCCTGAGGACACCTTCGAGGTGGACGTCCAGAAGCTGCACCACAAGAACCCGATCTCCCCGTACCAGGGCAAGACGCTGAGCGGCGTGGTCCGCCGGTCCATCATTGCCGGGACCGACGTGGATTTCCAGAATCCAACGGGTCAGCTGATCCGCCGCGAGAGCTAGGAACCGGTACCTCGCAGAGCCCCTGTCCGCAGGACGGGGGCTCTGCCGCGCCGTGGGCAATAATAGCCCCGGCGTGCTTTGGCCACCACAGATTCGCAGCGTATTCACCGGTGGTACGCAGGCTATTTCCCTGGCGCATAACAAACAGGTATCGATTGGATGTGGCGTTAAAGGATTGGGCTGCCCAGCTCATAGACTGTCAGCACTATGGGGATAGAGCAGCCGTCACTCTGAATACAGGAAATGGGTATGAACGCGATTACTGCTGCTTCGATAATGAGCAAAGAAGTCGACGATCTGGCGTTGGGCGAAGTGGTTCAGGCGTCGCTGGTTCTCGGCGCGATCCTCATGGCTGTGCTCCTTGCCTTCGGGCTCAAGACCTATGCCCATTGGCGCCGTCATGCCAACGGCACTCCAACTGATCAGCGTCCGGCCGAGCGTGATGAAGCTCCGAGTCCAGCCAGCGGTACCCGGCAACTCCCGGCACCGCGGATTGAAGTGCTTTCGGCGCTCGGGGACCTGCGCCGGACCGGGGCCTTGAACCGCGGTTTAGAGGACAGCAGATGAGCACAGGGATTCGGCCGGACGCAACGGGATAGTTAGTCAAAGACGAGATTGGTAGTCTCAAGCCCATGCAGGGCCGCACTTGGCTTGGCCCACGTGATAACGGGCTGGAGGTATAGCGGTGGTTGAAGCAACCCGGGTGCACCCGACCTTGCCACGCTTCCTGCGCTGGGCAGATCCCGCATCACGCCTCTTGCTGGTGCGCGCAGCGCCCGAAACCGGACGGACCTGGTTCGCGAAATCCTGGATGGGGGACCGGAAGGGTGCCGTCCATGATTTCTCGGAGCGGCCATTCGAGGCGCTGGAAGAACTCGAGAAGATTTCCCTGCAGCTAGCCCAAGACCCGCAGCTCCATGCCGCAGTGGTGCTTGCACCGGGGCATACGGTGTGGCATCCCGATGAAGCTGAGGAAGATCTCGTTCAGAAGTCAACTTCGGCTGAAGACTCAGCCGAAGCTCCGCAGCCATCTGAAAAGGATGACAAGCTTGCGGACACAGGTTTCACCGCGCTGTACGTGTTGGTCGCTGGACTCCTTTTGGCAGCTGCTGGTGTGCTGATTTCTCGGCGCAGCAACCGCCGTCATGGCTAAAGCCTAGGATTCGAATGAGGCTGTGAACTGTTCACGGAGCAGGCTCTTGCGATCGTCGTATAACCGATCAGCTAGGCTGTTGAAGATAGTTCGCGCATACGCCCGACTGGAATTAACTTTCCGGTCGGGCGTCTTGCGTATCAGGCTGATGTGCAAAAACGGGCAGCTGTTTCAGACCGCCCTGAGTTTGACTCAACCGGCCGGCTTATTTGGTGCGTTGCTGATGGCCTCTCCGCCCGGTGTTCTCATCTGAACTTTGCCGGTCTGGTTCCCTCCGCCCTGTGAACCTGCAGCGATGACTCACCAGAATCTAGGACCTCGGTAGAAACCGTTAGTGAGCTGACAGTTGTAGCTCTCACTACCATGGGCATTGCTTGCTCGCCGATACGCAGTTTCGGAATTCCTGCGAAAGTGCCGTCACGAAGTGAACCCAGGCGCCCTCTAACTCTATGGATCCATCGATTGGGCACTCGTTGATGGCATGAAAGCATGCGCTTTAGGAATCTCCCAACAATCCAGGCGCAGCATGGGGATGCGGCTTTCTTCGCTATCAGGAGGACCAGAGCCAAGAACGCAAAGGATCCGCTTCTGAACGCTCCATAGAAAGGGAACGTCATGAGTATGTCACTCGCAATCTTCGGCATTGTGGCCTCTATAACCGCGATCTTCAGTGCATTGAGCCGGCGGGGACGACGATGGCTGGTGCGCGACTTTACGCACTACAAGACCATCCTTGTCGCTTGGGTTGCTGGCAACTTGGTGCTCATCGCCGCGGCCTGCTGGCATCTTCTTTCCCAAGAGCAGTCGGACATCGGGGCAGTGGTGGCCATAATGATGGCCATCTCTCTATTGATTTTCTGCCTGTCCATGTTGGCGTTGCAACGAAGGCCTCGAAACAACACCCGTCCGCGACGCTTCCTGGCTGTCGGAGCACATCCCGATGATGTTGAGCTGGCTTGCGGTGCAACCATCGCGAAACTGGTGGATGCCGGCCATGATGTGCGTATTGTCGTCATGTCGCAGGGTGAAAGTGGTGGACATGCTCCTCGCAGGATTCAAGAAGCCCGACGCGGAGCCGGTTACCTGGGTGCCCAGTCCCATACGGTGCGGTCCTTTTGCGATACGCGGCTGTCGGAGAATTCCAACCTGATGGTTGCAGCGATCGAGGAGGAAATCGCTGCTTTCGAACCGGATGTCGTGCTGACTCATTCTGCTACTGATATCCACCAAGACCATGAGGCGGTGCACCGTGCAGTAATGCGCGCCGGGAGGCGACTGCCCTCCATACTCTGCTTCGAGAGCCCCTCGGTGGGCAATGATTTCTCTCCAAGCTTCTTCGTTGACGTCGAGAACTACACCGACGTCAAGGTGGAAGCCATCAAGCTACATGCCGATCAGCGGAACAAGCCCTATATGACCCGTGCGCGGATCGAGTCCATGGCCACTTTCCGTGGCAATCAGGTCAAGCAGCAGCGGGCCGAAGGGTTTGAAGTAATGCGCCTCGTATCAACCACAGTGGGGGATTTCTAATGAAGATTCTAGTCACCGGGGTCGGCGGTCCAGCAGGAAGCTCGCTTGCGCGCCAGCTGCACGCGCGAGGACATAGCGTCATCGGCGCTGACATGGTGCCAACAACTGATCCGCTGCTCGACGCCTTCCACCAGGTTCCAGCAGCCAGTCACCAGCAGTACCCCACTCGGCTTCAAGAGATTGTTCTCCAGCACTCAGCTGAACTGGTTATCCCTACCGTCAGCGAAGAACTCCCGGTGCTTTCGGCAGAGAGTATCCGAGAGCTGCTGGAATCGGCCGGAGCCCGATTATTGATTTCCTCGAAAGAATCCGTGCTGATCAGCGACGACAAGTACTACACGATGCTGACTTTGCGAGGGGACAACGTGCCCGTCCCCGACTTTGCCCGGATCAACGCTGGCAGTGGCGAAGCCTTGGCGCAGTTCAGCCCGGAAGAGCAGATCATCATCAAGCCACGCGTATCACGCGGAGGACGGGGCGTTCGCTTGGCTACGGCAGGAGACCTCGGGGCAGGCCGCGTACTGGCTGGTACGCGGGATCTTGTGCAGCGCTTTGCCCCCGGACGCGAATTCGCGCCGATGATCTTCAGGAACCCTGATTCCGGGGAGATCGAGGTCTGCGTGGTGGTGGAGAAGACCGAGCTGCGCGAGGGACTCGTGGGCAACGCAGTATCGGTGCGCCGCTGCGAGTCGAATGATCCAATAGCCGCTCATGTTGCGTGGGTGGCCAAGAATGCAGTGCAGTCGCTAGAGCTGGTCGGGCCGGTAGACATGGACGTGCGCCTGGGTGGCGATGGGCAACCGGTGGTGCTCGAGGTCAATGCCCGTTTTGGAGCCAATAGCCAGTCCGCGCCGGAACTGCTGGATGCTGCATTGCGCTTGCTCGGGCTGGCGTCCACAGCGCAAGTTGGCTGTGCATGAGTTCGGCACTCGTTCTTGGCTATTACACACTGACCGCAGTCATCCTTTCCGTCGGCGTGCTCAAGCTGGGGTTGATCCCCTTGGCGTTGCTTTTCGAATGCCGCCGGGGTCTGCTTTTCACCCGGTACGGGAAGCTGTCGTCATTGCCTCCTGGTATCCCGGCAAACGCTATTCTGCGGCCCCGCCGTCGAACCCGGGCGTCGAGGCATTTCGGGCAGATCCCGGACTACAGGGTATCGGTAATCATCCCGGCCTATAACGAGGAAGTGGTATTGCGCGCCTGCGTTGAATCAATTGTCCGCAGCAAGGGAAACCTCGCTGAAGTGGTGATTGTTGATGACGGATCCACTGATGGCACCGCACGGCTGATGCATGAGCTGGCTCAGGAGCATCGCCTGGTGCAGGCCATCAGCCAGGAGAACGCCGGCAAAGGCGCGGCACTTAATCGTGGGATTGCCCTCGCGACTGGAGAGATACTGGTTTTTGTCGATGCCGACGGAATTTTTTCGCCGGTGACTATTCCGTGGTTGCTCACCGGATTCCGCGATGTGAAGGTGGGCGCGGTTTGCGGTGATGACCGGCCTGTAAACCTGGACAGGGTGCTGACCAAGATGCTTTCGGTCCTTTCGCATCTGGGAACGGGAGTTGTTCGGCGGGCGCTGTCCCTGATTCATTGCTTGCCGGTGGTTTCCGGGAATATAGGTGCATTCCGTGCTGATCTGGTCAGGGATCTTGGCGGGTTCCGCACCGATACGGTTGGAGAGGACTTGGAATTGACCTGGCGCTTCTACGGTGCCGGATATCGTGTGGCTTTTGAACCACGCGCGATTGTCTTGGCGGAGTCGCCTTCTACGCTGCAGGCGCTGTGGAAGCAACGAGTCCGCTGGGCACGGGGCCTGCTGCAATCGATCAAGATGCATTGGCGGATGCACGGCAACCCCCGGTTCGGGCCGTTCGGAGTGTTCCTGCTGTTCAATTTTCTCACGATGGTGGTGGTGCCACTGGCTCAGATCCTGGTGCTTGCCGGATTGCTCTATTTCATCCCGGCCGGGCTGATTACCTTCGGCGGCGAAGAAGAAGCAACCTTAATTGGTCGCACCGCGATGGTGGTCGGTTGGATTGGCATCGGAATCACGCTGGCTTCGGTGGTTCTTGGCATTGCGTTGAACACTGCATGGAGGGATTTGGCGAACCTGTGGACCCTTCCGCTATGGCCGTTCTATGCCACGGGGATGGGGCTCACCATGCTCGCAGCGGTAGCGTTTGAGATCCGCGGGAGGCCCGCTAAATGGAACAAGCTGCAAAGAACCGGTGTCATTTCCAGCGGCGAGTTCTCTGCCATTCTTGGAAGCGGATCATGAGCACGGCCAAGATGCAGCGTCAACGCCGGAAACTGGCAATGGCAGCCATAGCGGGCTTGGTGACTTTTCTTTTGTTGGCGGCTGCTTGCTACATGACCGGATTCCCCACTTCTGCAGCCTATCAACCGACCCCCACGCCGGACCCCACGGTGGTTGCGCCGATGCCTCCGCAGCATGCCTGCCAAGATTCCCCTCGCGCAGAGGGCACCAGTTCCCCAGGAGACAACCTCGGCATGCGCCACTCCAAGATAGACGCCCAACTTCCCCGATTTTCCAGAGTTGTGAACGTTGGTTTTGAAGATATTACCGCCGAAGATCCTGACCGTATTCCGGAAATTGCCCGTCGATTAAATTCGGTCAGGGCGACAGGAGTATCGCTCTCCATTGGACGTCTCGACTGGGTGGCTTTCCCCTGGCCAGCCCAACGCGATGTCGAATCCAGCGAAGTCACGCAAACCGGGCGGGACTATGTTGCCGAAGCGATTAGTGCCTTCCGCTGCGATGAGCAGGGTAGACCTCGAACAATCTACTTGAATATCGATACGTTGCTGGGCAGAGAGCTGGAGCGCCGTCCATCGCTAGCAGGAATCAACTCCGAGGGGCATCCTTCCAAGAACTGGGCAAGTATCTCGGCGTGGAAAGAGGATGGACTTGATACCAGGCTTGTCGAGCTGGTTAGTGAAGCCGTTCGGCGCTATGCACCCGATGGCATCAACGTCACGGAGCTGATGTTTCCCAGCTACACGTTCGGCGAGGATGACTTGGAGAATTTTGCGAAGTTCAGCGAGCGCCCTGATTGGCCGAGGTCTGCTGACGGAACGATTGATTCCACGTCAGAGCAAATCTACCTATGGCGGTCAAACGCAGTCACCTCGATCATGAAGAAAGTGGCTGGAAGTCTGGACGAAACCGGTCCGGTGCTCACCATGGATGTGCGATCACCTGCCAACGGAGATCCAAGGGGACGCCCTGATTCCGGCCAAGACTACGGGCAGCTTCTGAACGTGGTTGACCGCCTGAACATCTGGAATTTTCGGGGCATCGCATCGTCCAATCGGGTTTCGACAGACGAATTGGTACAGCGGTACATGAAGCAGGAACCTGAAAAGTATTCCTTGGAAATCGGGCTTTGGGAAGGCGCAGGTTCCATGGACAGCAGTTCCGTGAGCAAGGAACTGCTGAATGCCGAGGACCATTCATTGCTGCATGTCTCCGTTACCCCCACTTCGTTAATGGACGACAGCATATGGTCCGCATTGGAGGGTGCTTGGAGCCAGGTTCCTGCTACTCGCCCGGATGCGGACTAATCGCGGAATCTATGCGAATTCCGGCTCGAAGAAAAAATTTCAGATTAATCCGGATTCTTGCGTCATGATTCCCTTTTCCGCGTATCTAAGTGATGTACGCGCTGAGCTGGGCAACAAGGAATTATGAGGTTTCGAGACGTCCAGTTGTCTTATGGGGAAGATGCTGACGGGTGGGCGAGTTGCAAGCTTGGGGGATGGAGCTCGCCCACCTTTCAGGATTTTCGAACCCATTTCATAGAGATATTGGAAAAATCCTGATAGGTTCTAAAGGATGAAAATGCCGTCCAAAGTCGGGCGGCATCGTCGACGGGGCATTGGTTGCCGTTTGCCGGCTTCGGGGATTGGGGAATCCTTGGGGCGATCGGCGGCGGGTACCGGCGCTGTCGCGTGAAACGTTATGGGGACGTAATGACAATAGATTCTGGGGCACGCTTTGCTGACGTCAGCGATGCAGATTTAATTCGTGGCGTTAGGAACGGAAGCAGCGAGGCCCAGGACCACCTGTATCGACGGCACAGGCAAGTGGCGCTGAACGTAGCGTTTAGGCATACGAACTCTCCTTCCGATGCCGAGGATGTCGTCTCCGAAGCTTTCCTGCGGGTCTTCCGTATCATCGAACGTGGGGCAGGACCTGATGAGTTCTTCCGCGCCTATTTACTGACTGCGGTATCGCGCGAAGCCTTTTCCAGGAACAAATCAGCCTCAAAGCAGATTACCGTCGAAGACGTCCAGGACTTCCTGCCAGGCGATGCGCACGCGGACGAGGCGATGGAACGCCATGAATCCACCTTTGCCATCCTCGCGTTCAAGGCCTTGACCGAGCGCTGGAAGACGGTCCTGTGGCTCACCGAAGTAGAGGAACTGCCGCCGAGAGACGTTGCGCCAATGCTCGGCATGACACCCAATGCGGTTTCCGCATTGGCGGTACGCGCGCGAGAGGGACTGCGCGAAGCCTACTTGGCTGCGCATATGAATGGCCAGTCAGGGTTGCCCGCAAGCTGTTCCGATATTCGTGAACATCTGCCGGCCTTTATCCGCGGAACGCTGGGGAGCCGGAACGAGCGTGGAGTCAAGGCGCACTTGAAGTCGTGCGCGAATTGCGCAGTAGTGTTCGGGGAATTGGACGAAATCGGTGCTACTTTGCGTGCTTTCGTCCTTCCTCTGGTCGTTGGAGGGATTACTGCGCTGGGAATTCCTGCCTCGGGAGGTATTGCAGGAATGGGAGCTTCGGCAGCCACGGCAACGGCTGCTGGTGGAGCTACTGCCGGGACAGCAGCTTCTGTTGCTTCGGGGGCCGGTGTGAGTATTGCAGGGGGTAGTAGCCTGGCCGTTACTTTAGGCGTTGGCTTGGTGGGTGTCGCCGTAACAGCGTCCGCCATCGGTCTGATACCGATACTGATCGTGCATGATGAAAGAGAAAGGGGCGCACCCGAAAGCGCAGTCCAGCCCCAGCTGGAAGGAGTCGAAGCCCCGATGGTTGGGGCCGAGCCATCTGCCGTCATGAGCCGTGCCATGTTCTTGCGGGACCTGACTGGGCGAACCGTTCCTGATGCGAAAGACGAATTAGAATTCACAAACCAAGTGGAATCGCCATTCACGAGGCCGTTTTACCCGCTGTCACATGTGCCAGCGGCAAGACCGTCACCTGAAGCGACCTCTGAATCTACTTTTGAGCCGACTGCGGAGCCAACGGTGGAGCCTTCAGTCGAGCCGACTCCGGAACCGACTCCGGAACCGACTCCGGAACCAACAGTGGAACCGACTCCGGAACCAACCCCGGAACCAACGGTGGAGCCTTCAGTCGAGCCGACTCCTGAACCAACTCCGGAACTGACTCCTGAACCAACCCCGGAACTGACTCCTGAACCAACCCCGGAACTGACTCCTGAACCAACCCCGGAACTGACTCCTGAACCAACCCCGGAACTGACTCCTGAACCAAC
>NZ_JBSHMB010000002.1:155151-649383 GCF_053644955.1 Glutamicibacter sp. NPDC055354 | reverse complement strand
TGCAATGCCTCAAGCAAATGTTATGTATTCACCAAATAAAAATATTCGGTATCAACAAACTTGGCACACTATTGAGTTCTCAAACAACAAACACTCTCGACACCACAACCACCAATCCTTCGATGACTGCTTCGCTCCGGAGCAACTTTACAAGCTTACCACCAAGTTGACTGTTGTCAACTCGACGTTTCAGTCTTGTTCACCCCGCCGTTTCCGTTTCGCCCTTTCAGGCTGTCCGGATCAGCGGCGCGAGATAAAACTCTACACGGGTTCAGCTACGACGCAAAATCGGCCTACGGGTCGAATTTCAGCCCCTAATCCGACCTTGACTAGGGATTATCATAATTAGGTAAAACAAAACCGCCGGAAAAGTGTCTTGGTTCACAAGCTTTTCCGGCGGTTTAGTGTAGTGCGGTAGTTACTGGGCCCTACTTGGCCAGTTCAGCCACTGCCATGTTCTTCTTGCCGCGGCGCACGATCGCGTAGCGGCCATGCAGGAAGTCCGCCTCGGCCAGTTCAGTTTCGATGCCGCCAACCTTGCCGTTATTGACGTAGGCGCCACCTTCAGCGACCGTACGGCGTGCTTCGGACAATGACTTGCTCAGGCCCGAGGCAACCAGGACATTCAAAATGCCCAGATCGTCCGCAGCAACCTTCGCCGAAGGCAGCTCCGCTATAACCGATTCCAGGGTAGGAAGATCAATCGCGCCCAGATCGCCATTGCCGAAGACCGCAGCCGAAGCGGCGATCACCTGCTCGGTAGCCTGCACACCGTGAACCAGGGAAGTGACTTCCCAGGCCAAGGTGCGCTGGGCGACGCGCTTGAACGGGCGCTCTGCAACTTCGGTTGCCAGTTCCGCGATCTGCTCGCGGGTCAGGAAGGTGAATACCTTCAAGCGGTCGATCACATCCGCGTCGGAGGTGTTCAGCCAGAACTGGTAGAAGGTGTACGGGCTGCACATTTCGGCATCCAGCCAGATGGCGTTGCCCTCGGACTTGCCGAACTTGGTGCCGTCGGAGTTGGTGATCAGCGGGGTGCCGTAGGCGTGCACCGAGTTGCCCTGGACCTTGCGGATCAGGTCGGTGCCGCTGGTCAGGTTGCCCCACTGGTCCGAGCCGCCGGTCTGCAGGGTGCAGCCGTACTGGCGGTTCAGCTCCAGGAAGTCGTAGCCCTGCAGCACCTGGTAGGAGAACTCGGTGTAGCTGATGCCCTCGTCGGAGTTCAGTCGCGCGGCGACGATCTCCTTCTTGATCATCGTGCCCACACGGAAGTACTTGCCCACATCGCGCAAGAAGTCCAAGGCCGACAGCTGCTGCGTCCAGTCCAGGTTGTTGACCAGCTGCACCGCGTTCTCGCCCTCATCGGAGAGGAAGCGGGAAACCTGCGCCTGGAGCTTGGCGACCCACTCGGTCACCGTCTCCCTGGTGTTCAAGGTGCGCTCCGCAGTTTGGCGCGGGTCGCCGATCAGGCCGGTGGAACCGCCAACCAGGGCCAGCGGCTTGTGGCCGGCCAGCTGCAGGCGGCGCATATTCAGCAACTGCACCAGGTTGCCCAGATGCAGGGACGGCGCAGTGGGATCGAACCCGCAATAGTAGGTCACAGACTCTTCGGACAGGGCTCGTTCCAGCTCGGTTTCGTCGGTGGACACGTGCACCAGGCCGCGCCACTTGAGTTCCTGCCAGACGTTCTCGAAAGATGCGTCGTTGCTCTGTCCCGCAATCACGGGATTCTGCTTCGTATCAGACATGCTCACTGTGACCATTTTCTGTCTTCGTTCTGCCCCGAGTGCCCGCGTTGCTGCTTGCGTGCACCTGTGATCGCACCGGGAGTTGGGGTTGCCTTCCCGGCGCATGGGTTTAAGGTTATCGCTTGGTGGCAGGCTCGTGCCACTTCCCCGGCCCGCCCCTTGGTCACATAGCCGACCCCGCGGTGCGCTGCTAGCCTTCCAGGCCTTCAGGCAGTTCGCGGGTGTGGACCACGCGCAGGCGCTGGGTGGTACGGGTCATTGCCACATACAAATCGCCCACGCCGCCGTCCACCTCGTCGACCAGCTCGGCCGGTTCCAGGATCAGCACGCCGTCGAATTCCAGGCCCTTGGACTCGCGCGCGGTGATCACCACGATGTCCTGGCTCAATCCGCCCGAACCGGCGCCAACGCGGTCGCCATGCACGTCCTGGACCGCCGCGCGGATGCGGGCCAGATCCTGCTGCGGCACGATGATCGCCTGCAGTCCCCCGGCCGAGTACTCCAGCTCTTCGCCCAGCGCGGCCAGGACCGCATCCTGGACTTCGGCCTCGGTGGTTTTGGTCAGCACCGGTGGCCAGTCGCCTTCGCGGACCGCCTGCGGGGTGGTGATCCGCAGGCCGGCGGCCTGGGCCACGCGCACCGCCGCGTCGGCGATCTGCGCCGGGGTGCGGTAGTTGACGGTCAGCTCTTCGAGCTCGAAGCGCTCACCGAAGAACGGCTCCAGGGCCTGGGACCAGCTGCTGGCGCCCGAGGCGGCCGAGGTCTGGGCGATGTCGCCCACGATGGTGAAGGACTTCATCGGGCAGCGGCGAACCAGCAGGCGCCACTGCATCGGCGAAAGCTCCTGCGCCTCGTCGACCACGATGTGCCCGTAGGCCCAGGTGCGATCGGCGACGGCGCGTTCGGCGGCCGTGAGCCGGGCCGCAGTTTCCTGGTTCACCCCGGCCACCTGCTCCGCGGTGACCACACCGTCGATGCCGGCGTTTTCCAGCATGGTGTGCATATTGCGCAGCGCGGCCTTGGCATTTTCCACGTCGGCCTCGTACTGGGCGGTGTGCGTGCCGGCCAGCGGGTCGGCGAACTCGCCGAGCAGCCCGGATGCCTCATCGAGCAGCGGCACATCGGCCTCGGTGAACGGCGAGCCGGCCCGGCGGTACAGGGCGTCGCGGTCCGTTTCCTTCAGGTGCGGGGCCGCGGCGGCCAAAAGGTGCGGGGTGGCGAACAACTCGGCCACCAGCTGCTGCGGGGTCATCGGCATCCAGCACAGGTTCAGCGCCACGCGCACATCGTGCGATTCGCGCACTTCCTGGGGCAGGTAGGAACGGTCGGTGGTCGAGGACTGCCCGGCCGATTCCTCCAGCTTGCGGCGCAACTGCTCGGCCAGGTCCCCCACCAGCACCTTGACGAAGGTTTCGCGGGCCTCGTTGTAGGGCTTGTGGGTGTGGCGGGCTCGTTCGCGCGCGTTCTTGACCATCTTCGGGGTCAGGGTCAGGCGGGTTCCCTCCACGACCAGGGTGCGGGTTTCCGGAATCAGCCGCTGGCGGTTGCGCACCGCAGTGGCGATCACCCTGGCCATGGACAGCTGGCCCTTGAGCCGGGCGACGGTGCGGTTGGTTTCCGGCACGGCGTGGATGCCGTGGTACAGCTCGCCCACCGAGGACATGACCACGCCGGTCTCGCCCAGCGAGGGCAGTACGCGCTCGATGTAGCGCATGAAGGAAGTGGACGGGCCGACGATCAGCACCCCGGCGTTCTTCAGCCGTTCGCGGTACTCGTAGAGCAGGAACGCCGCGCGGTGCAGGGCGACGGCGGTCTTGCCGGTGCCCGGACCGCCCTGGACCACGACGGCGCCGGGCAGCTGCGCGCGGATGATCGCATCCTGCTCGGCCTGGATGGTGCCGACGATATCGCCCATGCGGCCGGTGCGCTTCTCGCGCAAAGCGGCCATCAGCGCGCCCTCGCCGTGGTGGGTGTGCCCCTCATCCAGCCAGGTCTCGTCGAGCACGTCGTCCTCGATGCCGGCCACGGTCCGGCCCTTGAGCATCAGGTGGCGGCGGCGGCGCACCCCACGCGGATTCAGCGCGGTCGCCTGGTAGAAGGGGGCCGCTTCGCTGGCGCGCCAGTCGATCATCAGCCGGTTCAGGTCCTCGTCGGACAGGCCGATGCGGCCGATGTAGCGGGGAGTGCCGGAGGATGAGCCGTTGCCGGCTTCCTGCCCCTGGCCGTTGGCTGCCATATCCAGGCGGCCGAAGACCAGGCGGTCCTCGACGGCGTCGAGCTGGGCAATCCGGTCCTCGTAGAGGGTGGCGAAAGAGTCGCGTTCGGACATGTTCTGGAAGGTGCCCACCGCCCCCTGGGCCCGGGTGCGCTCAAGCTGCTCCACCTTTTCGGCGCGCAACTCGTCCAGCCGCGCGTACAGGCGGCCCACATAGTCGGATTCAGCTAACAGATCGGCCTCGATCGTATCGGTCAACCCAGTTTCCCCTCGCGCTCAAAATGTGCCCCTGCGCAAAGCACAGGGCCCTACGTAAAACGGTTCCCACGTAAAAACACAGGACAGATAATGATACGCGCCTTTGGCCCGGCGCAGGTAATCGCGCGCACCGGTGCCAAGCGCTGGCCGGGCCCGCTGCCGGGCTGTTCGCCAGCGGCGTGGAAGCGTGGCGGTTTGTTACCTGCGCGCCGCTTCCCGGCTGCCGCTTCGGCACCGCGCTGCCCGGCTCAGGAGTGGACGACCTGCAAGGAGAGCACCTTGTGCCCCGGCAGCTTGGCCCGTCCTTCGAGGCCATCGAGTTCCAGCACGACGCCGACGCCGGCGATCCTGGCACCGGTCTGCTCCAGCAGGCGGACCGCTGAACCCACGGTGCCGCCGGTGGCCAGCACATCGTCGAGGATCAGCACGCGGGTGCCCGGGGCGATCTCGTCCTTGTGCACCTCCAGGCAGCTGGTGCCGTATTCCAAGGTGTACTCGTCGCGGTAGACCTCGCGCGGCAGCTTGCCGGCCTTGCGGATGGTCAGCATGCCCTTGCCCGAGGCGTAGGCGGCGGCCGCCGCCAGCACGAAACCGCGGGCTTCGAGGCCCGCGACGATGTCGAACTGCCCCTCAAAGGGGGCGATCAGCTCGTCGACCATGCGGCGCAGGCCGGTCGGGTCGGCGAAGACCGGGGTGAGGTCCTTGAAGGAGATCCCTGGCTGCGGGTAGTCGGGCACGATCTCGCACAGTCGATCCAGCAGGTCGCTAATGCTCTCAGAAGTAGTCACGCCTAGTAATTTTAGTCCCTTCGCGCGCCGCACGCCGCACGATCGTGCATAATCATGAGCACATTTTGGGCGGTGTCCATGCGGTACGGCGGTTAACCATCCAGGCTAGCGGTTCATCAAGCGATCGCTGGGCCAGGGCAGCAGCTGCGGGTCCGCGGCCCCGTCGGCGGCCGCGGTAACCTGCACCGGCCCGGCCGCCGGGCGGCCGGCCATCCATGCGGCCAAGTCGAAATCGGTGCCCGAGAGCACCCACGATTTCGCCCCGTCCCCGAGCACGATCCGGGGTTTGCCATGCGGCTGCAGCACCAGGCGGGTTCCTTCCGGAACGCGGGCTTCGAGCGCCCGGAACAGATGCGCGCTGAATGCCGGCGGCCAGCTGGCGGCCGGGCGCAGGAATTCGTCCAGGTCGGTGGCGTGGATCAGCATCTCTCGCCAGGTCGCGTACATCAGGTCCGCGGCCTTGGCCCCCGGGCGGTACCCCACCGGCTGCTCCCACGTGGCTTCGGCACCAGGCAGGGTGGCGCGCAACTGGGCCAGCGCGTCGGCGGCCAAGGCGCGCAGGGACTCCGGGCGCATCAGCGCGGTCATGTTGATCGCCTCGATCCGGCCCTCGGCGCCCCCGTCGTACATCAGCGGCGGCCGCTGGGCTCCGGCGTACTCGAACTGGCGCACGGCGGCCTTCGCGAAGGAGGCCAGATGCGCGATCAGCTGGGCGGTGCTCCAGCCCGGCAGCGAACTGGGCTTGCTGTACTGGGTGTCGGGAACCTCCCGCACCTGTACGGAAAGTTCATCCAATGCGGTGGTGACCTGCCCAATGAGTTCGGCAGGGGCCAGGAGTCGAGTCATGAATCACACTTTAGCGCGAATCGGGCGCAAATGCGCAAGGGCTCGAAGCCGTGGTTAAGGCGCAAGTGGCCGCCGGGCAGGATTCTTCCCGCGCGGCGGCCGCTTGGCCCTGCCTGGTGCTACTTGGCCCAGGCCTTGATCTGGTCGAGCTGACGCTCGAACTCGGCGAGCTGCGCTGCGACTGCGCTCGGGGCGGTGCCGCCCTGGCCGTTGCGGGCGTTCAGCGAACCCTCGGTGGAGAGCACCTCGCGCACCGCCGGGGTCAGGTGCTCGGAGATGCCGGCGTATTCCTCGTCGGTCAGGTCCCACAGTTCCACGCCGCGCGATTCGGCCAGCTGCACCGCAGCGCCGGAGAGTTCGTGGGCGTCGCGGAACGGCACGCCCTGGCGGACCAGCCATTCGGCGATGTCGGTCGCCAAGGCGAAGCCCTGCGGGGCCAGATCCGCCATGCGCTCGGTATTGAAGGTCAAGGTGCCCATCATTCCGGCGACCGCCGGCAGCAGGATTTCCAGGGTGTCCGCGGCGTCGAATACCGGTTCCTTGTCTTCCTGCAGGTCGCGGTTGTAGGCCAGGGGCAAGGCCTTGAGGGTAGCCAGCAGGCCGGTCAGGTCGCCGATCAGGCGCCCTGCCTTGCCGCGGGCCAGCTCGGCGATATCGGGGTTCTTCTTCTGCGGCATGATCGAGGAGCCGGTGGAGAAGGAATCGTGCAGCTTCACGAAGCTGAATTCCTTGGTGGCCCAGAGGATGACCTCCTCCGAGACGCGCGAGAGGTCAACGCCGATCATGGCCGCGATCCAGGAGAATTCGGCGAACACGTCGCGGGCGGCGGTGCCGTCGATCGAGTTGTGCACGGCCGAGTCGAAGCCCAGCTCGGCGGCGACGAAGTTCGGATCCAGGCCCAGGGTCTGGCCGGCCAGCGCACCGGAACCATAGGGCGACACGGCGGCACGCTTGTCCCAGTCGACCAGGCGCTGCACATCGCGCAGCAGCGGCCAGGAGTAGGCCAGCAGCAGGTGCGAGAGCAGGATCGGCTGGGCATGCTGCAGGTGGGTGCGCCCGGGCATCGGCGCATAGGGGTGCGCCTTGGCCTGCTCGACCATGGCGTCAAGGGTGTCGATCACGCCGCGGGCGATGATCCGCGCGTGGTCGCGCAGGAACATCCGGCCCAGGGTGGCGATCTGGTCATTGCGCGACCGGCCGGCGCGCAGCTTGCCGCCCAGGGCGGTGCCGGCGCGCTCCAGCAGGCCGCGTTCCAGCGAGCCGTGGACGTCTTCGTCGGTTGGCGCTGCGACATAGGCCTCGGAGATGACGTCGGCTTCGAGCTGGTCCAGGGCGGCGATCATGTCTGCCAGCTCGGCATCGGTGAGCAGGCCCGCGCGGTTCAGCACCTTGGCATGGGCACGGGATCCGGCAATATCGTAGCTGGCCAGGCGCCAGTCGAAGTGGGTGGACTTGCTCAGCGCCGCCATTGCATCCGCTGGGCCGCCGGAGAAGCGACCGCCCCAGAGCGATCCTTCATTTGTTGACGAGGCCATGGCCCGTTCCTTTCTGCCGGAGAAAATTGACGTTGCACCCTACTCTAGCAAAGCTTTATGCAATGTAACTCATATTTATGCAACGGTGTGCCGATTCATGCATCACATGCTTATCGCTGCGGCCTGCTCTGCGGGGCCTGGCTAGGCTCCGGAACACGCAGGAAACCTTAGGTTTTGCCTCTTCCAGTACTCAGCGCCCGGGCGTATGGTGTGATCATAGAGCCGATACGGAACGTTCTTCGGAGGTACCCAATGGAAATCCAGCTGTACCGGGGTGATATCACCACCCTTCATGTTGATGCCATCGTCAATGCGGCCAATCCTTCGCTGCTCGGTGGAGGCGGCGTCGACGGCGCGATCCATGCAGCTGCTGGTCCCAGCCTGCTGGCCGCCTGCCGGGAAATTCGGGCCAATCGCTACCCCGACGGGATTCCTTCGGGCATTGCCGTCGTCACCAAGGCCGGCAACCTGCATGCCAAGTGGGTCGTCCACACCGCGGCCCCCAACTTGGCGCTGATCAAGCCGAACCCCAAGATCCTCGACGACTGCTTCGTGAACTCCCTGTATGTCGCGGCCCGCCACGAGGCCCACTCGATCGCGTTCCCGGCGATTGGCGCAGGGGCGTTCGGGTGGGATCCTGAGCAGGTTGCCAGCATCGCCCATGCAGCGATCAGCCGGTGGATCGAGACCAATAAGCATATTTCGCCGATCCACAGGATCATCCTGGTCGCGCATACCGATGAGGTCCAGGCCGCCTTCGAGCGGGCGTTCTCGCTGGATGCAGTGGAGGATATTGCCGCCTGACCGAATCCGAATGGCATTAACGCACGAACTCTGCCGCGCACTCCCAGTCGAGGGCGCGGCAGTTTTGCGAGGTCGGGCAGCTAGGTGCGGGCGAAATAGGTGTTGCGCCGCGGCAGCTGCTGCGGATCCAGATGCTTGGGCAGGATGACATGGGGCAGGCCCTTGATCTTGACCATTTTCAGATAGCCGCTGTGGACCATGGTGTGGTGCAGTGCGCAAAGCGGGCAGCAGTCCTGGAGTCGGGTATGGCCGCCCTTGGCCCACGGTTTGAAGTGGTGGAATTCGATCAGTGCCGGGTCTGCCGTGCAGCCTGGGACCAGGCAGCCGCCGTCCCGGTCGCGGGCGGCAAGTTTCATCCAGCGCGGGAAGAGCCGGGCGTCGCGTCCGATATCCATGACCACCCCGTCCGCGTTGTAGATCGGGCTGATCACCTTGGCTTCGCACAGCATGGTGCGCAACTGGGGCGCGGAAATTTGCACGCCGTGCGCGCTGATGCCGGTGAGCGATGCGAGATCCTGGAGATCCTCGAAGCGCGCGTGCACCACGATTTCGGGGGTGATGCGCTTGCCCCGGCTGTCGGGGCCGATATTGCGCAGGATTGCATTCAGCGCATTGAGCCGGCGTTCGGGCACCGAACAAGTTGCCGGCAAGCCCGGCAGTGGTGTGCCCGGCGGGTTCGGCGGGTCGGGATCTGGCGTGGCATCATCCGCAGGAGCTGGCAGGCCAACGCCCGCCCAGTCCGGAGCAGGTTGGTCGCTGTTCCAGAGGTGCTCCGCGGGTTCTTCCCACTCGGCCTTGCCACCAGGCGCTTGCTGGCCGCCGTCGGATTCCGGGTCGGGGTCGGGGTCGGGCTCCGGGCCGGGGTCGGGGTCGGGCTCCGGGCCGGAAGGGCTGTCGCTGGCGGCGCCTGCGGCCTGGCGGGCGGCGGCGCCGGCCTTGGTGCGCTTGTTGTCGGCCTGCGTGATCAGCGATTCCCAGAGTTCCGCGTCGATCTCCCGGACACGGACGATGAATTCATGAACCCCATTGACCACCTTGCCGCGGAAGAGGCCCAGCTTCGGGGTCGTAGCCTGGTCGTGCGCGTCCTTGTACTCCTTGATCAAGCCATTGATGCGCTTCTGCCGGATGCGGATCTGGTCTTCCCTCAGGTGCGCGGCGGCATGCTCCTCCAGCAAGGTGCCGTCCGCGGCCTTGGCAGTGGCCGTGGTGGGCAGGCCGTCGAAGGTGGTGTCTTCGGGTTCGAACTTGTCCAGCGCGCGGGCGGTTTTCAGCACCTCGCGGGGATCCGACGTGCTGTGCAGGCCCGGCAGGGCCCAGCCGGCCGGCGACAGCAGGGCCTCCGTGGACGGATCTGCGACTGGCGTGCCTGGGGCGGGAGTGCCGGCGAAGTGTTCTGCGAGCAGGGTGAAACGCGGGGCGCAGGCAGCGCCGGCGATATCCTTGCGGGCGTGGACCAGATGGGCGTCCTTGACGCGGCGGTCGGCCTCGAAATAATTCACATCCAGCATCTGGGACAGGACGGTGGCCGCATCGAGGTAGAGGGTGCGGCCGGGCGCGAATTGCGCAGGAGCGCTGAAATCGGTGGTGCCCGCGCGCAGGTGGTCGAATTCGGCGAGGTCCAGGGCGTGGGCGGCGCTGGTCTCCACCTGGCTTGCCGCCATCACGACGGTGCGGGCGGCTTGCCGGCTGAAGGCTTCGGCGAAGTGGGCGTGGGCTAGCGCGAGGCGCGGATCGGCGCAGCCCGAGGCCTGGGCGCAGAGGTTCTGGAACAGCAACAGGCACGCGGCTTCGGCGCGCAGCAAGCTGGCGGCGTCCAGCGGGGTGCCGCTGGCCAGCTGCTGCGCCACGGTCCCCAGGCTGGCGGCCAGTGCGGGTCCCGCGGTGCTCGTGGCGCTGGCGCTCTGAAGTGGTTCCATGCCCCGATCATCGGGCGCCATCTCGACCGGCATGGCAAAGCCGCCGCGGACTGTGGAGAAGTTCGCGGCGGCAAGCGCCCGATCACCTGGCGGCGCCGGTCAACGCGGCTCGGCCAGCTGCAGGAAGCGGGCGGCCACTTCGGCGCCGCCGTCGGCCGCGCGGGTGGTGACCATGATGGTGTCATCCCCCGCGATGCAGCCCAGGATCGAGGGCATCTGCGAGTGGTCGATGGCCAGGGCCAGCAGGTTCGCCGCGCCCGGCGGGGTGCGCAGCACCACGATATTCCCCGAGGCCTCGGCGGTGACCAGCTGCTCGGCGCAGATCTTGGCCAGGCGCGCGTCGAGCACTTCCTGGGTGATCGCGGTCTTCGGGGAACGGTCCCCGCCTTCCTGGCGCACCGCGTAGATCAGCTGCCCGGAATTGTCGCGGATGCGCACCGCTCCGATTTCCACCAGGTCGCGCGAGAGCGTGGCCTGGGTGACTTCCAGCCCGTCGTCCTTGAGCAGGCCGAGCAGCTCGGCCTGGGACTTGACCGAGTTGTTGCCCAGGAACGCGCGGATGCGGGCCTGGCGGGCGGTTTTGGTGCTTGGCTGGGCGGACATCCTAGAGCTCCACTCGTGGATCTTCGGCCAGGCCGGAGGCGACCATCAGCCAGGCCATCACGGCCTTCTGCGCGTGCACGCGGTTCTCGGCCTCGTCGAACACGACCGACTGCGGGCCGTCGATGACCTCGGCTTCGATCTCGTAGCCGCGGTAGGCCGGCAGGCAATGCAGCACGATCGCGTCGTCCTTGGCCAGCTTCATGGCTTCGGCGGTTACCGAATAGCCGGTGAACAGCTGCTGGCGTTCGGCCTTCTCGGCTTCCTGGCCCATGGACACCCAGGTGTCGGTGACGACCACGTCGGCGTCTTGCAGCGCAGCGGCGGCATCGGTGGTGATCGTGGCCGATCCCCCGGTCAGCGCGGCGCGCTGCTGCGCGGCCTCGATGATGCGGGCTTCGGGCAGGTAGCCCTCGGGGCCGGCGATGCGCACGTGCATGCCGGCGGTGACCCCGGCCAGCAGGTAGGAGTTGGCCATGTTGTTGGCCGCGTCGCCCAGGTAGGCCATGGTCAGCCCGGCGGTCTTGCCCTTGTGCTCGCGCACGGTGAGCAGGTCGGCGATCAGCTGGCAGGGGTGGTAGTCGTCGGATAGCGCGTTGATCACCGGAACCGAAGAGTTCGCGGCCATTTCCTCCAGGCCGGACTGGGCGAAGGTGCGCCACACGATGGTGGAGACCATGCGCTCGAGCACCTTGGCGGAGTCGGCGATGGATTCCTTGTGGCCCAGCTGCGAATCGGCGGAGTTGATGATCAGCGGCGAGCCGCCGAGTTCGGCGATGCCGGCGTGGAAGGACACGCGGGTGCGGGTGGAGGTCTTGTCGAAGAAGACCGCAACGCTCTGCGGGCCGGCGAACGGCTGGTAGCCGTACTTGTCGGCCTTCATCGCCGCGGCCAGGTCCAGCACCTTGGACTGCTCGTCGGGGGTGAAATCCAGGTCGGTCAGGAAGTGGCGGGTTGCGCTCATGGTGTTAGTCCTTTGCTGTCGCAGGGGGTGGTCGCGAAGTTGCTGCCGGCCGCTAGCTGGCGGCGCTGATCAGCTGCGGCAGGGCCGCGATCAGGGTGCCCAGCTGCTCGGTGGTGATTACCAGCGGCGGGGCCAGGCGGATGGTCTTCTCGTCGGTGGCGTTCACGATGAATCCGGCATCCAGCGCCGCGGCGACCAGCTTCGGCGCGTTGGCGGCGGCCAGTTCGAAGGCGGTGAGCAGCCCGGCGCCGCGCACGGCGGCAATGCCCTCGACGCCTGCCAGCTGCTCGCGCAGCCAATCGCCGGTGGCGCGCACATGGGCCAGCAGGTTCTGGGATTCGATGGTGTGGATGACGGCCAGGCCGGCGGCGCAGGCCACCGGGTTGCCGCCGAAGGTGGTGCCGTGGTCGCCCGGGGCCAGCCAGGCGGTGTTCTGCTCGCCGAACACGATCATCGCCCCGATCGGGAAGCCTCCGCCCAGGCCCTTGGCCAGGGTCATCACGTCCGGGATCACTGGGGCCGAGGCGAAGAACGCCCCGGTGCGGCCCATGCCGGTCTGCACCTCGTCGAAGACCAGCAGGGCGCCGGCTTCGCGGGTGATGTCGCGGGCGGCCTGCAGGTACTGCGCGGAGAGCATCTTCACGCCGGCTTCGCCCTGGATCGGCTCGATGAAGACCGCCGCGACGGTTTCGTCCACCGCGGCACGCAGCGCGTCGATGTCCCCGGCCGGGATCCAACTGACGTTTTCGGGCAGCGGGGCGAAGGGCGCGCGGTACTTTTCCTTGTAGGTCAGCGACAGCGCGCCCAAGGTGCGGCCGTGGAAGGAATGCTCCAGGGCGATCACCTTGGTGCGCGGGGCCTGCGGCGTGCCGGCGTTGCGCCGGGTCAGCTTCAGCGCGGCCTCATTGGCTTCGGTGCCGGAGTTGGCGAAGAAGACCTTGGAGCCGGCCGGGGCGGCGGAGATGTCCAGCAGCTTCTCGGCCAGCGCGATCTGGCTGGGGGAAGTGAAGAAGTTCGAGACATGGCCCAGGGTGGACAGCTGGCTGCTGATCACGGAAGCCAGCAGCGGGTGCCCGTGGCCCAGGGTGTTGACCGCGATGCCGCCGAGCAGATCCAGGTACTGGTGGCCATCGGCGTCCCAGACATGGCAGCCGGCCCCGCGCACCAGCACGCGCTGCGGGGTGCCGAAGACGCCGAGCAGGGAGCTGGAGTAGCGTTCGGCCAGGGCGGCCGAGGACAGCTGCGCCAGCCCGGCAGCTTCAGCGGTTCCGGCCAGGGCGGAGGAGGTGGTTTCAGCGGCGTGCTCGCTCACTTGGCGTCCTTCTTTTGTGCGGTGGCCGGGAGCACCTGGGTGCCCACGCCGGCGGTGGTGAAGATTTCCAGCAGCATCGAGTGCGGGGCGCGGCCATCGACGATGTGGGCCTGGCCCACGCCCCCGTCGACGGCTTTGAGGCAGGCGCCCATTTTCGGGATCATGCCCGATTCCAGCGACGGCAGCATGGAGCGCAGCTCGTCGTTGGTGATCGAGCTGATCAGCGAGGACTTGTCCGGCCAGGCGGCGTACAGGCCCTCCACGTCGGTGAGGATCACCAGCTTGGCGGCGCCCAGCGCGGTGGCCAGCGCGGCCGCCGCGGTATCCGCGTTGACGTTCAGCACCGCTCCGGTGGGCTCGCCGGATTCGTCGAATTCCGGGGCGACGGTGGAGATGACCGGGATCATCCCGGCATCCACCAGCGAGTCCACCTGGTCGGTGCGCACGGTGGTGACCTCGCCGACCAGCCCCAGGTCCACGGGCAGGCCGTCCACGACCGTGCCGGTGCGCACTGCCTGCAAGGTGGCGCCGTCCTCGCCGGACATGCCCACCGAGTAGGGTCCGTGCGAGTTGATCAGGCCGACCAGGTCGCGCTGCACCTGGCCGGTGAGCACCATCCGCACCACGTCCATGGCCTCTGGGGTGGTCACGCGCAACCCGCCGCGGAATTCGGATTCGATCCCCAAGGTGTCGAGCATCTTGTTGATCTGCGGTCCCCCGCCGTGCACTACGACCGGGTTGACCCCGGCGTGGCGCAGGAACACGATGTCTTCGGCGAAGGCGCGGCGCAGATCGTCGTTGACCATCGCGTTGCCACCGTACTTGATGACCATCGTGGTCCCGGCGAAGCGCTGGATCCAGGGCAGCGCCTCGATGAGCGCTTCGGCCTTGGACTGGGCGATATCCAGGTTGGTGCGGGCGGTGTGGGCCATGGGAGTGTTCCTTGTTTCTGCCTAGCTGGAGTAGGCGGAGTTCTCGTGGACGTAGTCGTGGGTCAAATCGTTGGTCAGCACGGTGGCTTGCTCGGTGCCCGCGTTCAAATCGATCTCGATGGATACGTTGCGCTCATCGAGATTGACCAGGTTGCGGTCTTCGCCGACCCCGCCGTTCTTGCAGACCATGACGCCGTTGATCGACACGTTCAGCTCATCGGGTTCGAAAGCGGCTTTGGTGGTGCCGACCTCGGAGAGCACTCGGCCCCAGTTCGGGTCCTTGCCGAAGACCGCGGTCTTGACCAGGTTGGAGCGCGAGACGGCCTTGGAAACTTCCAGGGCGTCGGCTTCGGTGGCGGCGTTGTAGGTGCGGATCGCGATGGTGTGATCGGCGCCCTCGGCGTCCTCGATCAGCTTCGCGGCCAGCTCGCAGCAGGCATCGGTCAGCGCGGCGGTGAATTCTTCCATCACCGGGGCGGCTCCCGAAGCGCCGGAGGCCAGCAGCAGCACGGTGTCGTTGGTGGACATGCAGCCATCGGAGTCCGCGCGGTCGAAGCTCATCGCGGTGGCCGCGCGCAGTGCGTCATCGGCCTGTTGACTGGTAAGCACCGCGTCGGTGGTGAGCACTACCAGCATGGTGGCCAGTGCCGGGGCGAGCATGCCCGCGCCCTTGGCCATGCCGCCGATGATGACCTGGCCGGAGCCCGGTGCCCCGACGATGCGGGAGACCAGCTTCGGCACGGTGTCGGTGGTCATGATGCCCGCGGCGGCCGCATCGGCCGCGTTCTGGTCGTCGGCCAGCGTATCGGCAGCGGCCTTCACGCCGGGAAGCAGCTTGTCCATGGGCAGCTGTTCGCCGATCAGGCCGGTGGAGGCCACGGCAACGTCACCTGCGGACACTTCGAGCAGCTGCGCGGCGTATTCGGCGGTCTTGTGGGTATTGGCGAAGCCTTCGACGCCGGTGCAGGCATTGGCTCCCCCGGAGTTGAGCACTACGGCGTCGATGCGGCCGTCGGCCAGCACCTGCTTGGACCAGTGCACCGGGGCGGCGGCCACGCGGTTGGAGGTGAAGACACCGGCGGCGGTGAATTCCGGTCCGTGGTTCTTGACCACGACGACGTCGTTCTTGCCGGTGGACTTCAGGCCCGCTGGCACGCCGGCGGCGCTGAAGCCTGCCGGGGCGGTGACGCCGGTGGCGGCGGCCGATGGGTGGGTGCTGGTGTGGGCAAGACTCACGGTGCAACTCCTTGCATGAGCAATCCGGTGTTTTCTTCCAGGCCCAGGGCGATGTTCATCGACTGGACGGCGGCACCTGCGGTGCCCTTGGTGAGGTTATCCAGTGCGGCGGTGACGATCACGCGGTTGGCGTGGGTGTCGAAGGCCAGCTGCAGCTGGACATGGTTGGAGGCCTGCACCGCTCCGGTGGTGGGCCACTGGCCTTCGGGCAGCAAGTGCACGAACAGCTCGCCGGCGTAGGCCTCGGTCCAGGCCTCGCGCAGCATCGCTTCGGTGACTCCCGCCTTGACCTTGGCGGTGGCGGTGGTCAGGATGCCGCGCGGCATCGGGGCCAGAGTCGGGGTGAAGGAGACGGTGACCGGCTCGCCGGCCAGCTTGGAGAAGCCCTGCTCCATTTCCGGGATGTGGCGGTGGGAGCCGCCCACGCCGTAGGTGCTCATCGAGCCCATGACTTCACTGCCCAGCAGGTTGGGCTTCAGCGACTTGCCCGCACCCGAGGTGCCCGAGGCCGAGACGATCACTACGTCGTCGGGCTCCAACAGTCCTGCTCCAAAGCCCGGGGCCAGGGCCAGCTGCGCGCCGGTCGGGTAGCAGCCGGGAACCGCAACGCGCTTGGTGCCGACCAGCTTTTCGCGCTGCCCGGGAAGTTCAGGCAAGCCATAGGGCCAGAAGCCGGCATGCTCGGAACCATAGAATTTCTTCCACGCAACGGCTGATTCCAGGCGGTGGTCCGCACCGGCGTCGATGACCAGGGTGGATTCGGGAAGGGCTGCGGCCACGGCGGCCGAGGCTCCGTGCGGCAGGGCCAGGAACACGACGTCGTGCCCGGCGAGGTTTTCCACGGTGGTGTCCACCAGTACGCGATCGGCGAGCGCATGCAGGTGCGGTGCGATCGAGCCGAGTCGCTGCCCGGCCTGTGAATGGGCGGTGATCGCGCCAATCTCTACGTCGGGGTGGGCCGCGAGGATGCGCAGCACCTCGCCACCGGCGTATCCGCTGGCGCCGGAAACAGCTACTGAAATCGTCATGACCAGATTCTACCGCGAAATATTCACCCGCGCTAATAAATATTCATAAAATTATTTGTCACGTAACCCGACATCCAGCCCAGGCGGGCCCGCGCAACGACGCAAAGTCCTACACTTGCCGTAGAGACCAACCCGGGAACCGTTCCCCCGGATCCCCCCGCACGCACGCCAGGAGTACCGCGCCATGCAGCAGCAAGCCATTGTGGTTAATGAACCAGCAGATGCCAACGGATTGGAACTGGGCCAGGTGCCCGTTCCCGCCCCGGGACCCGGCCAGTTGCTGGTGAAGGTCGCCGCCACCGGAGTGAACTTCATCGAGACCTACCAGCGCAGCGGCGTCTACAAGGTGGATTACCCTTTCACCCCGGGCAGCGAATTCTCCGGCGTAGTGGAGCAGATCGGCGACGGGGTGCAGAACTACAAGATCGGCGACCGGGTGGCCACTGCCTCGGGCACCGCCGGCTACGCACAGTATGCGCTGGTTGAGGCCAAGCGTGCGGGCAAGGTCCCGAATGCGGTGGAGCTGCGCATTGCCGCTGCCCTGCCGCTGCAGGGCATGACCGCGCACTACCTGGTGCATTCGAGCTACATGGTGCACTCCGGAGATGTCGTGCTGACCTACGCCGGCGCCGGCGGGGTGGGGCTGATCCTCACCCAGCTGCTCAAGCTCAAGGGCGCCACGGTAATCACCACCGCCTCGACCCAGGAGAAAAAGGACCTGGCCAAGGCTGCCGGCGCCGACTACGTGGTGGACTACGACCAGGTCGCCGCCACCGTCGAGCAGGTCACCGGCGGGGCCGGCGTGCATGCGGTGTACGACGGCATCGGCAAGGACACCTTCGAAACCTCGCTGGCCGCCCTGCGCCGCCGCGGCACCCTGGTGCTCTTTGGCGGAGCCAGCGGCCAGGTCCCGGATTTCAACCTGCAGCGGCTGAACGCCGGCGGGTCGCTGAGCGTGACCCGTCCGAAGCTCGATGACTTCCTGGCGACCGAAGAAGAGATGCACTGGCGCTTCGGCGATATCTTCGGCTGGGTGGCCGCCGGGGACATCGATGTGCGCATCGGCGCCGAATTCCCGCTGGCCGAAGCCGCCGCGGCCCATGCCGCGCTGGAATCGCGCGCCACCACCGGCAAGGTCATCCTGGTTCCCTAGCGATGGCTCACCAGCAATGATCGAGCAGCAACTGAGCCAGCACGCCGGCATCCGCCCCGCCACCGACGAGGCGGTGCCGGCATACCTGCAGGCCCTAGGCATCCCGGGCCTGATCGACGTGCACGTGCACTTCATGCCGGAGAAAGTGCTGGCCAAGGTCTGGTCCTACTTCGATGGCGAAGCCCAGCGCGCCGGATACCCTTGGCCGATCGGCTACCGGCTGCCCGAGGCCCAGCGCGTTGCCGCGCTGAGGGAACTGGGCGTGATCGCCTACGGCACCTTGAACTATGCCCACCGCCCGGACATGGCCGCTTGGCTCAACGAATACTCGCGGCAGTTCGCCGACCGCCATCCCGAGGCGATCCGCTCGGGGACCTTCTACCCGGAGCCCGGGGCCACCGAATTGGTGCGCGCCCCGCTGGCCGAGGGGGTGCAGCTGTTCAAGGTGCATGTGCAGGTGGGCGGCTTCACCCCGCTCGATCCGCTGCTCGAAGGCGCCTGGGCGCTGCTGGCCGAGGCCCGGACGCCGGTGGTGATCCACTGCGGCCATGGGCCGCATGCCGGGCGGTTCACCGGGATCGGGCCGATCCGCGAACTTCTCGCCCGCCATCCGCAGCTGGTGCTGGTCATCGCCCATGCCGGCTTGCCCGACTATGCGCAGTTCGCGCAGCTGGCCGTGCAGCATCCGGGCGTCTACCTGGATACCACCATGGTGGGCACCGGATTCATGAACCGCATCGCCCCACTGCCGGCGGAGTATCCGCAGCTCGTGGCCGGGCTATCGCACAAGATCGTGTTCGGCTCCGACTTCCCGAACATCCCCTACTCCTACAGCCACCAGATCCAGGCGCTGGAATCCTGGGGGCTGGGCGCGGACTGGATGCGCGACGTGCTGCACCACACCCCGCGCAAATTGCTGCAGGCGGTGCGCAATAGTTGAGAGATGCATGACAGTTCAACCATATTCTTGGTGCGGGCCGCCCGCGGCACGCTTTAATGGTGACTGGAACCCTTGCGTTCCACCCCTCCAGGATCCACTTCACTTCCGGGACGCTCTCCCCCAGCGACCCATCTTGCACTCTTAGTGAAGGGCGGATCCGATCAGCATGGACAACGAACGAACTCCAGCGCCGGATGCACCAATCCATCCACCCCAGTTCCCCTCCGGAACCCTGGCGCCGGCTGCGCGCACCCTCATGGACATCCTGCAGGCCACCGCCCAGGCTCATCCCGATGCGCCGGCCATTGACGACGGCGAACGCGTAGAGAGCTACGCGGAGCTGCTCGAAGAGGTCAAGAACAAGGCCCGGCGGCTGCATGCCCAGGGCCTAGGCGCCGGCGACCGCATCGGCGTGCGCGTTGAATCGGGCACCCGGCACCTGTATGAATGGATCCTCGCGATCATGTGGGTTGGGGCCGCCTATGTCCCGGTCGATGCCGATGACCCTGACGAGCGCGCCAAGACCGTGTTCACCGAGGCCGAAGTCGCGGGCATCATCAAGGGACGCGATACCGTCGTGGCCGATAGCCAGCGCCCCAAGCCCTTTGCGAACCCGCGAATGCCTGGACTGGAAGATGACGCATGGATCATCTTCACTTCCGGTTCCACCGGCAAGCCCAAGGGCGTCGCGGTCACCCACCGTTCGGCAGCGGCCTTCGTGGATGCCGAAGCGAAGATGTTCCTGCCCGGCGATCCGCTGAACACCACCGACCGGGTACTCGCCGGACTGTCGGTCGCCTTCGATGCCTCCTGCGAGGAAATGTGGATCGCCTGGCGCAACGGCTCCTGCCTGGTCCCGGCCCCGCGCGCCCTGGTGCGCAGCGGCATGGACCTGGGCCCGTGGCTGATTTCCCGTTCCATTACCGCCGTTTCCACCGTGCCCACCTTGGCGGCGCTGTGGCCGGCGCAGGCCCTGGACTCGGTGCGCCTGCTGATTTTCGGCGGCGAGGCCTGCCCGCCGGAACTGGCCGGGCGGCTAGCCACCGAAGGCCGCGAAGTCTGGAACACCTACGGACCGACTGAAGCGACCGTGGTAGCCTGCGGCGCCACCATGGACGGCAGCGTGCCGGTACGCATCGGCCTGCCGCTGGACGGTTGGGATCTGGCGGTGGTTGATACCGAGGGGATCCCGGTCGCCGAAGGGGAATCCGGGGAGCTGATCATCGGCGGCGTGGGACTGGCCCGCTACCTGGATCCGGAAAAAGATGCCGAGAAGTACGCGCCGATGCCCACCTTGGGCTGGGAGCGCGCCTACCGCTCGGGCGATATGGTCATCAATGACCCGCTGGGGCTGATCTTCATCGGCCGCGTGGATGACCAGGTGAAGATCGGCGGACGGCGTATCGAGCTGGGCGAAATCGACGCCGCGCTCAACTCCCTTCCCGAAGTTTCTTCCGCGGCGGTAGCGGTACGCGAGACCGCCACCGGCAACAAGGTCCTTGTCGGCTACTTGCAGGCAGCGGAAAACTATGATCTGGGTGCAGCGCGCACCCGCTTGCTTGCCGACCTGCCGGCGCCGATGGTGCCGATCCTGGCGGTGATGGGCAGCCTGCCGATGAAGACCAGCGGCAAGGTGGACCGCAATGCGCTGCCGTGGCCGTTGCCGGGCGCCGAACTGGCTGCCGAGGGCTCCGGCCTGCCCGAACTCGATGAGACCGGGCAGTTTATTGCCGGAGCTTGGCGCGGCGCGCTGGGCGCTTCGGCCGCCGGCCTGGACGCCGATTTCTTCGCTTCCGGTGGCGGGTCGCTGGCCGCGGCCCAGCTGGTTTCGGCACTGCGTGCCCGCTACCCGGACCTGACCGTCGCGCAGCTCTACGACTACCCGCGTTTTGGTGCACTGCTCGAATACCTCGGCAGCCAGCAGCCATCCGCGACGCCGGCGCAGCCTCGCATGGTCAAGCGCACCCAGCGGGAAACCCAATGGGCGCAGTCCCTGGCCGCCGCGCCGCTGTTCATCCTCTCGGGCCTGCGCTGGTTCACCTACCTCATGCTCGGACACCTGGTGCTGGTGTTCCTCGGTGTTTTCGAGGCGCACCTGCCGACCCCGTGGTACGTGCTTGCCGGCCTCTGGCTGGTCTTCGTGACCCCGGTAGGGCGCATGGGCCTGTCCATCGCGGCCACGAAGCTCTTGCTCCGCGGCTTGAAGCCGGGGACCTACCCCCGCTCGGGTTCGGTGCACCTGCGCCTCTGGGTGGCCCAGCACATCGCCGACGTGGTCGATCCGGTGTCCTTGGCGTCCGCTCCGCTGCTGCCTTGGTATGCGCGGATGCTCGGTGCGCAGATCGACCGCACCGCGACCATGCACACCCTGCCACCGGTCACCGGCATGCTGCGAGTCGGCCCCGGAGCATCCATCGAGCCCGAGGTGGATATCTCGGGCTACTGGATCGACGGGGACAAGCTGCACGTGGGCACCATTGAGATCGGCGCCCACGCCTCCATCGGCGCCCGCAGCACCCTGGCCCCCGGGGCAGCCATCGGTGCGCACACCATCGTTGAAGCCGGATCCGCGGTCTACGGCCAGGCCCGCAGCCATTCCCGCTATGCCGGTTCGCCGGCGCAGCGCGAAGGCAAGGCCAAGCCGAAGTGGCCAACGCAGGAACCGGAGCACAAGGCGCTGCCCCGTATTCTGGGCGGCATCGGTTCCATGGCGTTGAACCTCGCACAGTGGCTCCCGGTGATCGCCGCGTTGCTGGCCATAGCCCCGGTACTTGGCAGCGCGCAATCGCTGGCCGGGATCGGCTGGCGGTTCATTCCGGCCGTGCTGCTAGGCGCCACCGTGTGGTTCCTGGCCACCATGGTGCTGACCATCGTTATTGTCCGCCTGCTTTCCATCGGCCTGGCAGAGGGGTGGCATCCGGTCACTTCCCGCGTTGGCTGGCAGGCCTGGGCTACCGAACGCGTCTTGGATACCGCCCGCGACCTGCTCTTCCCGCTCTACGCCTCGCTCTTCACCCCGATCTGGCTGCGCCTGCTCGGTGCCAAGGTGGGCCGCGATGTGGAGATCTCCACGGTGCTGCTGATTCCGAAAATGACCACCATTTCCTCGGGTGCGTTCCTGGCCGATGACACCATGGTTGCTTCCTACGAGCTCGGCGGCGGCTGGATGCACATTGCCCCGGTTCGCGTGGGCAAGAAGGCCTTCCTGGGCAACTCCGGCATCCTGCATGCCGGGCGCCGGGTGCCCAAGCGCTCGCTGATCGCGGTGCTGTCGGCCACGCCGAAGAAGATGAAGGCCGGCACCTCGTGGATCGGCTCGCCCCCGCACAAGCTGCGCCGCACCACCGTGGAAGGCGAATCGGATCTGACCTACCGCCCAACCCTGAAGCTCAAGGCGATGCGGGCGGGGTGGGAGCTGACCCGTGGCCTCGCGGTGTTCACCACGGTCGGAATTGCCGGCGGCGTGCTTTGGGCGCTGTCCGCCTTGACCGCCTACTTCAACCCGCTGGTCGCGATCCTGCTTTCCGGCGCGGTGCTGGTCCTGGCCGGAGCAGTCGCCGCCCTGGTGGCGGTCGCCGCCAAGTGGCTGGTGGTTGGCGTGATTCGCCCGGGCGAGCACGCATTGTGGAGTTCCTTCATATGGCGCACCGAAATGGTGGATTCCTTCACCGAGCTGGTCTGCGCCCAATGGTTCGCCCGCTTGGCTTCGGGCACCCCGGCCTTGGTCTGGTTCCTGCGCGCGCAGGGGGCAAAGATCGGCCATGGCGTGTGGTGCGAGAGCTACTGGTTCCCGGAAGCGGACCTGGTGACATTGGAAGACCACGCCACGGTGAACCGCGGCAGTGTCCTGCAAACCCACCTGTTCCACGACCGGATCATGTCCATCGACGCGGTGTCCCTGGGCGCCGGGGCAACGCTCGGCCCGCACAGCGTCATCCTGCCCGCCGCGCGGATCTCCGAAGGCACCACCACCGGGCCAGCCAGCCTGGTGCTGCGCGGCGAGGTGCTTCCGGCAAATACCTACTGGCGCGGCAATCCGGCGGTACGCTGGAACATCGAACCCGAGACCAAAGCCGAGCAACCGGCTGACCAACAAGCCTGAGGATTCCCCGCCGATGCCCCACCGCATACTCGATGAGTACACCAAGCACCATGGGTCCCCGACGTACACGGTGGAGCACTATGACCTGTCGTTGGCCATCAAGCTCGCCAGCAACCTGCTCGATGGCCGGGCCATGCTGCGCATCCGCGCCTTGGAGGATATCAATGAGGTCGCGTTGAACCTCAGCGGATTGAAGATCATCAAGGCCACCTGCCAGGGGCGCAAGGTGCCGGTGGCCAAGAAGCACCACCGGATGGTCGTTTCCCTGCCAGCAGTGGTGAAAGCCGGCGAGCGCGTGGAGCTGAACCTGCGCTATGCCGGCAGCCCGCAGGCAGAAAACGGGCTGTGGGGCGAGCTTGGCTGGGAAGAGCTCACCGATGGCATCCTGGTCTCCGGCCAGCCAGTAGGCGCCTCGACCTGGTACCCGTGCAACGACCACCCCAGCCACAAGTCCAGCTACCGCTTCGAGATCTCAGCGGATGCCGGCTACCGCGTCGTGGCCAATGGCCAGCTGGTGGACCATCGCCGTTCGGCCAGCCGCGAGACGTGGGTCTACGAGCAGCGTGAGCCGATGGCCAGCTACCTCGCCACCGTGCAGATCGGCCGTTATAGCCAGATTCCTTTCGATGAAGGCGGCCACCTGGTGGCCTACTCGGTTCCGGGAACCGAGGTGCCGGTGCGCGGCGCGTTCGCGAAGCAGACGGCGATGGCCGAGCTGTTCGAGCGGAAATTCGGCCCGTACCCGTTCGAGAGCTACAAGATCGTCGTGGTCGATGACGAGCTGGAGATCCCGCTCGAAGCCCAGGGCCTGAGCATCTTCGGCAAGAACCACTTGTCGTTGCAGTGGGAAGCCCAGCGCCTGATCGCCCACGAGTTCGCGCACCAGTGGTTCGGCAACTCCCTGACTCCGGGGCGCTGGAAGGATATCTGGCTCAACGAGGGTTTCGCTTGCTTCAGCGAATGGGTGTACTCCGAAGAAGCCCAGGTGATGGCGTTGGACGAGCGTGCCCGCCACGCGTGGGCCCTGCTCGAAGGCTTGCCGCAGGACATCATGGTCGGGGACCCCGGGCCCCAGGACATGTTCGATGACCGGGTGTACAAGCGCGGAGCGCTGGCCCTGTATGCGCTGATGCGGCGGTTGGGCGAAACGGACTTCTACACGATGCTTCGCCAATGGACCGCCACGCATCAGCATTCGACGGTGAGCACGCAGAAGTTCGCTGACCTATTGGGCCACTACGCACCGGCGGAAGAGATCCAGGCCATCCTGGACGCATGGCTGTTTTCCGAGGCGCTTCCGCCCTTCCCTGCCTGATCGGCGCACGGCGCCATGATGTTCCGGCCAGGTCCGCAGGGCTGTTGTCCTTCATCACAAACAACCCTCTGGCTTGGTCTTGTTCAGCATTTGTTCACAAGCTGTTCACCGGATAGCTCTACGGTCATTGCATGACTGTAGAGATCCCCCTGCTCGATGAAGCCTTCCAGGGCTATTCCGTCCTCGATAACGACGATGACGATCCGGTGCTGGTCCGCGCCGATGGAAGCATCGTCGATACCTGGCGGGAGAACTACCCGTATTTCCAGAAACTGGATCGCGCCACCTACGAGGCTGAAAAGCGGGCACTGCAGATCGAACTGCTGAAACTGCAGAAATGGGCGAAAGCCCATGGCCGCCGGATTATGATCGTTTTCGAAGGCCGCGATGCGGCCGGCAAAGGCGGCACGATCAAGCGTTTCACCGAACACCTGAACCCGCGTGGCGCCCGCGTGGTGGCCTTGGAAAAGCCGAGCGAGCGCGAGTCCACCCAGTGGTACTACCAGCGCTATGTGCAGCACTTCCCGTCGGCTGGCGAGATCGTGCTCTTCGACCGCTCCTGGTATAACCGTGCCGGCGTCGAACGCGTGATGGGATTTTGCACCGAAACCCAGGTGGACCACTTCCTGGAGCAGACTCCCGCCTTCGAGAAGATGGTCGTCGACGAGGGCATCGACCTGGTGAAGTTCTGGTTCTCGGTGTCCGCCAGCGAGCAGCTGACCCGATTCACCATCCGCCGCATCGATCCGGTGCGCCAGTGGAAGCTCTCGCCCATGGATCTCGAGTCCTTGGATAAGTGGGAAAAGTACACCCAAGCCAAAAAGGAAATGTTCCTCAAGACCGATACGGAGCATGCCCCGTGGACCGTTGTGAAGTCCAACGACAAGAAGCGCGCCCGGTTGCAGGCGATGCGCCACGTGCTGAACCTTTTCGAGTACAAGGGCAAGGACCACCACTTGGTGGGCTCCCCCGATCCGAAAATCGTGGGCCGCGCGGCCAATGTGATTACCCACGGCGAAGAATTCTAGATCCGTTCCCGGTGCACCGCTGCTAGGGAACGATGACGCAGGTCCCCAGCAGCCCTTGGCCGCGCGGTCCTTCGGCGTTCCAGCGACCGCTCATCGATGCGAGAGCATGCCGCGCGGCAACCGGTCCCGTAGCCCGGATTCCTGCGTAGAAACGGCGGGACTGCGCATCGACGCGAATCTCGCATTCCAGGAAATCCAGCCACTGCCTGGTCAGCGGGAACCACGCCTTGAAGACGCTTTCCTTGGCGCTGAAAATCAGCCGGTCCCAGGCGATGCCCGGATGGTGCGCCGATAGCTCGGCGGCCATCACCTGCTCTTCGGGAAGCAAGATGATGTCGAGGATTTCTGCCGGCAGCGGAGCATGCAGTTCGGCGTCGATGCCAAGGCCGCGAATATCGTTGGCGGAGGCTACTGCCGCTGCACGGAAGCCAGCGCAATGGGTCATGCTCCCCACCACGCCAGCTGGCCAGATCGGTGCCCGTTTTTGATCTGGAACCAAGGCAACGCCCGCATGGCCCAGTTGTGCCAGCGCTCGGCGAGCGCAGACACGGACAGTACGGAATTCCTGCTGCCGCTCAGGCACCGCCTCGGCGATGTACCGTTCTTCTTCCCCATAGGATCGGCCGTCTTCCAGCTCGGTACGCGACTGGACCACATGTACCGAAGACGGCAGCAGCTCTGCGAAGATATCGTTGCCTTCTATCAGAAGCGCGAAGATCCGCCAGCGCCGGAGAAGCTTCCGCCCCCAGAGTATCCGCCGGAGACTCCGCCCGACGAGCTCGCTGCTTCACGCGACTCGGCCACTGCGCTGACGCCCGCGGAATATCCGTGGTGGTAGCCACCCACCCGCCAATACATCGATGCGGGATTCAAAACGTCCAGGATGGTGCCGGAACGGCCGTCATATGCCCCGGATTCGTAGCGGGATTTCTTCAATGCCGATTGCATGTCGGCCTTCTCTTCGGCACTTTCCGCATACACTTCGATTTGAGCTTGGCCGAAGACATCCAGCTTTTCGGTCAATTCGGCACGCAACTCCGATAATCCATCGAGCGCTTGATCCACCGTGATCGATTCTTCCTTCAGCTGCGCTGACAGTTCGCCGAGCTGCGTGGTTGCCATTTCCCGGTAGGAAGCCAAGGCGGCCGCGCTGCCCATCAATTCCGGCTCTACGTCGTTGAGCAACTCCCTGATCTCGTCCAGGTCCTCTTCTAGCGGCTCGGTCTGTGCATGCCACGCCTCTTCCCAGGATGCTGAACGGGTATAAAGCGCCGCCGCGGCGATGATGGCGTCATCGGTCAGGTCCAGGGACTGCGCTGTTTCGCGGAACTCCTTGGCGAAGCGAACGCCTTCGGAGCCGGAGCGCTCCTTCTTGCCCGAGTCTTCCAGTGCCTGCTGCGCTTCAAAACAAGCACGGTATTTGGCCATGAACTTGGTGAAGCGCTGCTCCAGCTCGGCTGCATGCCCTGAAGCCGACGGCAGCGTACGAGCCGCCAATTCGGTTTCTTCCAGATCCATCGTGACGTTGGTCAGGTGCAAGGTCCCCTGATGCAGTTCTTCCGCGAAGGTTTTCCGCCGCGTTGACCGAGTGTGCAGTGCGACGCCGCCGATAATGGCAGCCACGAGGCCTCCGACGCCCGTGGATATCCACAAGGCCGGGTGCTGGTACCAGGGCCGATTCATGATCACGGCCGCCTGATCGGCTACCGCAATGACGCCGTCGGTCCACCGGGATAGATTGAAGTCGTCGTAGCCGGCTTCGTGGATGCTCTCCATGGAGCTCTCTGAGACCTTGCGGTCTTCGCCGAAGTACGTGCCGATCTGTCCATCTCCTTCTCCTTCGATGGACAAGGTGATGATGAACAGGCCGTCGGCCCAGTAGTCGCCATAGTCTTCGGGCTTCCCTGATATCCATTCCGGATGGGATGACTTGGCGTATTCCAGCGTCTTGGTGTTGATGTCATCGGAGTATTCTCCGTTGCGGGCGTAGATTGCCACGTCCGTGGGCTCGTTGAAATCGAGCTCGTCCAGTGCATCACGCAGCCGCTGCTCATTGAGCTTGCCGGTGGAATCCTCGATGGTGACTGATTCCAGGTTCTGCCCGGCCACGACCTGCACACCGGTGGCAGCTTGCGCGGCAGGCAGGGCGCCAGCCAGGCCCAAGGAAAGTGCCGCTGCGGTAACGGCTATTCGAATGCTTCGGGTTCGTGGGCCCACGATGCGTCTCCTTCTTTCGAGTTCCGGGTTATCTCCGGCTGATGGCCTTTCTCCTATCCTAGCGAGCCGGGGTGTGGCATCGATCATCCTTAAGACGGCTTTCGGCGCATTGGGGCCGCAACGCGCTTGTTCCAACCGGGATTCGCCGAAAAGTGATGGATTCCTCAAGCAGGTGCATTGCATGCCTATTCATGCCTGATCAACGGATGGGAATCCTCCGGGCATGGGAGGAAAAAATGATCGATTGGTTTGAACTGGACAGCACCGCACCAAATTCGGGGCTAAAATTGCAGAATGACTAGCATTGACGATTCCGGGGCATCCGTCCTTTCAGAACCAGAGCGCGAGATCCTCACTTGGGACACCTTCGGTGAAGCTTCCCGCGAACTGGCACAGACCATTGTCGACGACGGCTTCGAGCCGGACATCGTTCTGGCAGTAGCACGAGGCGGCCTGCTGCTGGCCGGCTCGATTTCCTACGCTCTGGGCGTCAAGGCCTGCGGTGCGCTGAACGTGGAGTTCTACACCGGCATCGGCACCGTCCTGCCGGAGCCAGTGGTTCTTCCTCCAATGCTGGACGATGGCCACCTGCGCGACAAGAAGATCCTGATCGTTGACGATGTCTCCGACTCCGGCCGCACCCTTGAAAAGGTTGTCGATCTGGTGTCTGCCTGGGGCGCCGAGGTCAAGACCGTCTGCCTGTACACCAAGCCGCGCACCATCATGGTCCCGGATTACGAATGGCGCCGCACCGACAAGTGGATTACCTTCCCATGGTCGGATCTGCCACCAGTTACCGCTGGCGCAGCCAAGTAAAGTATTTGGATTTCAGCAGGGAACGGCGAACTTTCGCCGTTCCCTGCTTTTGTTTCGAAGCTACTGCCGCGGGCGCAAGTCCAGGCTGAATCCGGGGCATTGCGGAAAGTCCCCGGTGAAGTCGGCTTCCATCCCGAAGGACTCGTAGAAGGCAATTGATTCGGGGGTGGCTTGCCAGTCCAAAATCATCGGAACCGTGCGTTGCCTAGCCCAGTGGAAAACTCCTTCAACCAGCTTCTTTCCGGTACCCGTGCGCCGGGCGGCAGGTGCCACAAATAAGTCATGCAATCGGCCAACGCTGAACGGGGCGCGCAGCCCCCGTCCGTAATCCTGGGCCGCCGCATAGCCCGATAGCCCCTGGACGGATTCGGCAACGCAGATGAACCAGCTGGAATCATTTACCAGCGACTGGAAATTCTTTTCAAAGTCTTCTGCGTCCAGCCCTACACTCGGCGTAAACAGACGCGCCAGACGGTAGATCTCCGCGGTATCGCCTGATCTGGCGCGACGAATGCTATTCGAACTAGTACTCATGCATCGATCCTAGAAGCGTTTTCGGTGCGCCGCGTGCGCCCCATGAATTTTTCCCGTTCATTATCATCTTCCGGCAGCGCCTGGCGGAATTCAGCGAAGCGAGGCCATAAGATGTTGGCATGCGAATTGGCAGCCTCAGCGTTTTCGACGACGACGCGCTTCGCGCTGCCAGCCGAATCGAGGCTGCCGCGAACGAGAAGGCCCGTCCTGGTTGGCAAGGAATCGGTGTCGAGGCTCGAATGCTCCAGTGGCGTGCCGCTGACGGATGGAGCAAGAACCTCCGCGGTGCTTGGGAAGGTTCTTCCTTACTCGGCTTCTCGGCATCGATGACCCACCACTCCGCTCCCGACACGTCGTGGATCTATGTTTGGGTCGATCCCATCTACCAGTCGCGTTCCATCGGAAGCGCGCTAGTTTCCGCTGCTGAAGAGATTAGCCCTTCGTCGGTGAAACGATTCGTCTCCAGCGCCTACCGCGGCACTTCCGCTGAACTTGGTGCCCTGGAACAGGAATTCGTTGCCCCGCTTGGCTACCACGTAGCTACTACTGAAACCGTGCTGGAGCTGGACCTTGATTCCTGGACTCCTTGGTGCCAAGGAGCCACTCGTGGCTACGAAGTTTCGACCCACGTCAACGGCGTTCCGGAGCACCTGCGAAAACAAGTTGGACAAATCAAGGGGCTCGTAGATGCGCAGGCTCCAAATGGCGAATTAGGCTGGAGCGAGTCAGCGGTTTCCGCGGAAGAATACGCTCAGGAAATCACGCAATGGATCGCCCAAGGTTCCACGGCCATTGAATCCATTGCGCTGGACAAGCACGGTGACGTGGCTGCGTGGACCTGCCTTGTTGTTGCGCCGGCACCGGAGAGCCCTTCGAATATCGACGGGACGCTCGTTCTTCGCCAGCATCGAGGACATCAGCTCGGGACAGCGGTGAAGGCAGCTAGCCTGGACGCTACCAAACGCCTGGGGACGATTCACCGGGTAAGAACTAGCAGCGACGACCAGAATACTTGGATGCATGCGATCAATGAGAAAATCGGCTTTGTGCCGGTCGAGCATGAAGCGGTCTATCAAAAGAAATGCTCGCCTCTAGGCGGCTGATCCCTTTCCTTGCGGGCGAGCCGCAAATCGCAGCTCCAGCTGATGCAAGTACTTGCGTGGCAGGACCGCGGTCATGAGTGCGCCGCTAGGAAATTCCACCCCGGCCGCGTAGATGTACGGGTCGGTGTCGATCTCAGCACCTGCGGTTTTACTATCCTCAATCTGGACCTCTGCGTGGCCGTTGACCGTCTTCTCGGTCAACATCATCGGCGGTATCGCCGACGATTCCTGAGGCAATCCGAGCTCCTGCCGAAATTGGTTGATAAGTACGTAGTTGGCATGATCAACCAGCGCTGCGGCCAACGGCTGGGCTGCTTCTGCATCACGCGTCCATGTAGTTCTTACGGCCTCAAATAATTGCGGATAGTTCATGCGACGGACGTATTCTTCCAGCCACCGCGGCCGCTTGTACTGGTGAACGGAGCCAGGCACCACCCCTTCGACTGCACCTTGCTCCAAGCCACTTAGGAATTTCGATCGATCATCCGCAGCATCCCAAAGGGTGTAGCCGACAGTCACACTCATATCGCACAGACCATGGTCGTCATAGTTGTCTTGAATACTCAGGTATCCCGCATCGTCCAACAGTGGCTGTGCGCGCAGTCCCATTATCGCAACAGGCATGAGCTTGAGTTGTTCTGCTTGTGCCAAGCGTGGATCCGGCGTGGCCGCATCAACACGTCCATCCTTTCTCATGCCTTTAGCATGCTCCGATATCTAGTTCTTGTCCATGAAGGGGACCTCCAGATGGGCGTTCGGTGCAGGCTTAAATCACCCGAAATTCCATTCACGTCAGTTCCCAAAGGTCTGGCAGGATAGGGTCGTGGCCAATCCAGCGAAATCTCTCACCGAAGAAACCCTTGAAGTAATGAAAATGGCATTAGACCGCCGTGATGAAGTTTTTGCCATAGTGGATCAGGCTACAGACTGGGAAACTGCAATAGCTGATCTGGCTAATCTTTTCGGCGTTGATCAAGACCTCTGTGCATCAGTGATGGATTTGCAGATCAGAAGCTGGTTGCCTTCATGGCGAGCTCGCGTCGATGAAGAATTGGAAAAAAATGTGGCTACGCGCATACAGGGATCGGCCCCGTAATTCGAAGAGTTTGAAAGGTTCGGAGCGCAAATGTGGATTCGAATATGACTGCCAACTCGACAAGCAAAGAATCCGTTGCAGCGGAATATTCGATTGATCCACCGACGCTGCGTGAAATTGTTACCGACGTTTCAGCCGTGGAGGCAAGAATCCTCCATCTGGAAGAACTCGGGACACCAGGCGAAGCAGAACGCATCGGGTGGCTGAGAATGACCGGGCGACTGGAAGAAGCCGAAGAGCTGGCATGGAGCTGCCTGCGTCGAAGCGGCTTTGCCAGCCAGGATTTCGCGAGCAGCAATGCACTGCCCTATTCTGGCGTTGCTGCAGCGCTTCGCTTAGCCCATGTTCTGCATTGGCAGGGTCGTTTCGAACTCGCCCAGGCAATCTTTGAGTCAGCGCGAGCGTCTATTCAGAATAGGGACTGCGCCTCCGCTGCAGAGAAACACGTAGCCACCACCCTTGAAGCTTTTGCCCTGCAACACCATGGCAAGCTCTATTTGGACCGGGGCCTGATCGGCCAAGCCCTGGACTGTTTCCGCAGTTCCCTATCCCTAAGGCAGAGGCTGAACGCCTCTGAAGATCAACTCGCATCTTCGCGTCTGGCGATAGCAGCAGCGGAATCCCGCATCTAGGGCTGGCCTTGTACCTTTTCGGGAAAGCTACGGCCAATGAAACAAGTTTGCCCGCGCTTCGTTCCCGCATAGGCTGAACCCATGGGTCCTTCACTGCTGCTAACGCCAATGACCGAGGCGGATGCAGATTTCGTTGCGCGCCTGGCTGCAGACGAACGCGTCATGGCCCATATCGGCGACGGAAGCACTTGGAGCCTGGAGTACACCGCGCAACGCGTGGATCATGCCCTGAGCACTCCGGAGATCTCCTGGTTTATCGCGCGCCGCCAGAATTCTCCGGTTGGACTTTTCACCGCTACCGAACGCAGGCATGCCACCGAAATCGGCTATTGGATCGCCCCGGAATGCTGGGGCCAAGGTTTGGCGAAGGAAATAGTCAGCGAGGGGCTCGCGCAATTGCAGGAAACCGGTCGAAGCGCATTTATCGCTCGTGCCGATGCCTCGAATATCGCCTCGCTGAAAGTGCTTGCCCGTTACGGGTTCATCGCGCAGGCGAAGGAAGGCCCTGGGCTCATAACGTTGACACGGGTTCTTCCCACTGTACCGGTGCCACCTGCCAGCTAGGGCGTGTAGGTTTCCGATGGGCGGAGCCTATCGGGTGCTTCTTCCTCTACCGTAGCGCTCGGGGTCGCCGGTTCTTCGAGGTGGGTTCCGGCGCCACGCTGGATAAACAGCACCGCTGCCCAGCCTGCCGCGATGAGGACGGCAATGGCCAGGATCCCGAGGAAGAACACCAGCAGCACAGCACCGCATGACCGCAATCCCTTCACTTCAAGCCTCTTCCCTCATCTAGTCGCCTTGTCGGTATCCCAGATCAAGTGTAGTCCTCAACCTGTCCAACCCGGGCATGGCGACAAAGCAAAATGCCCTGCCGCTTCCCGATCATCGGGAGAGCAGCAGGGCATCTGGCAGGCCGAAAGCCTAGCGCTGGGAAGCGCCGAACTTCTCGGTAGCCGCAGCCACCGCGGCGGCACGAGCCTCGGACGCCTCGTCGGCGGTCAGGGTGCGGTCGGCGGCACGGAACCTGAGGCCGAAGGCCAACGACTTCTTGCCGTCTTCGATGCCCTGGCCCTGGTACACGTCGAACAGCGCGATGTCTTCGAGCAGTTCACCGGCGCCTTCGCGAAGGGCGGCAAGCACATCGCCAGCCACGACGTCCTGGTCGACAACCAAGGCCACGTCCTGGGTAGCCAGCGGCTGGGCGGACAGGTGCTGCTGGGCCACAACCACTGCAGGTGCAGCAGCCATCAGTGCGGCAGCATTAAGTTCCATGGCCACGGTACGTGCTGGCAGGTCCTGGTCCTTGAGCAGCTGCGGGTGCAGTTCACCGGCGTAGCCAACGACCTGCCCGGAAACCTTCAGTACTGCAACACGGCCCGGGTGGAAGGCTTGGTGGCTGCCCTGGGCAACCTCAAGCTCAACGCCGAGGACATCTGCTGCGCAGTGCGCCGCATCCAGCGCGTCGGCCCAGTCCCAGGCACGCGGTGCGAAGCCGGCCGCAGCCGATGCTTCGCGGCCGGTGAGAACCGCGGCCAGGTGCCATGGCTGGTCAGGGACGCCGTTGAACAGTTCGGCCAGGACCTCATCGCTTGGCTTTTCACCTAGCGGAGGCAGAACCGAGGAACCCAGCTGCGTACCTGGCAGGAAGACGAGGCCGCCTTCATACAGTGCCAGGTCGCGGAAGCCACGGCCGATGTTGCGGCGAGCGGTTTCCAGCAAGCCCGGCAGCAGCGAGGTGCGCAGGAAGCGGAATTCCTTGGAAATCGGGTTGGCCAGCGAAATGGCCTTGACCTCGGTACCGGCTTGCGCAGCACCAAAGGTGCTGTTCTGCGCTTCGGAAACGAATGGGTAGTTCAAGACCTCGGTCAGCCCTGCATCTGCCAAGCCCTGCAGCAGGCGGCGGCGCTGGGACTGGGCGCGGGTCAGGCCACGGCCCGGAGGGGCCACAGGCAAGGTCGCCGGGATCTTGTCATAGCCGACTACGCGGGCTACTTCCTCGACCAGGTCTTCCTTGATGTCCAAATCCGGGCGCCAGCTTGGTGCGGTGACCAGGAAGCCCTCGGCGTTCTGCTCAACGCTCGCGCCGATGCCTTCCAGCGCGGTGATGGTCTGCTCATCGGTGTAGTCCACGCCGATCAGGGCTCCAGCGAAACCTGCCGGCAGCTGGATCTGGGTGTCGGCAGGAATCTGGCCCGCGTCGGTGGCCTTGGTGGTTTCGGTGCCGCCGGCCAGCTGCACCAGCAGGTCCACGGCACGCTGGGCCGCGATTTGCATGATGCGTGGGTCCACGCCGCGCTCGAAGCGCTTGGAGGCTTCGGAAGGCAGCTTGTGGCGACGGCGCGAACGGCCGATGGACACGGTGTCGAAGTGCGCGGCTTCGATCAGCACGCGGCTGGTCGAATCCGAGACCTCGGTGGCCGCGCCGCCCATGACGCCGGCAATGCCAATGGCGCCGGACTCATCGGTGATCAGCAGGTCCTCGACCGACAGCTCGCGTTCCTTGGCATCCAAGGTCACCAGCTTTTCGCCGGCGTTGGCGCGGCGCACGGTAATCGCACCGGCCAGCTTGTCAGCATCGTAGAAGTGCAGTGGCGCACCGAGTTCCAGCATGACGTAGTTGGAGATATCGACTACCAGCGAGATCGAGCGCATGCCGGCCAGCTGCAGGCGCGAAGCCATCCAGCGCGGGGTCGGGAGGCTCGGGTTGATGCCGGTGACCTCGCGGGTCACGAAGCGGGTGCAGCCCGGTACGCCGTAGATCGGCGCTTCGTCGCGGAGAACTACTTCATGGCCGGCTTCGGTGGTTTCCGAAACGGTCACGATCGATGCGGGATCGGTGAAGGAGGTGCCGGTGGCCAGCGCGTATTCGCGCGCTACGCCGCGGATCGAGAAGCAGTAGCCGCGGTCCGGGGTCACGTTGATCTCCGCCGCCTGGTCATCCAGGCCGAAGAGCTCGAAGACGTCGGTGCCCAGTTCCGGGTCCAGGCCCAGCTTGGACAGGACCATGATGCCGTCGTGGTCTTCGCCGATGCCCAGCTCGCGGGAGGAAGCGATCATGCCCGCCGAAGTGTGGCCGTAGGTCTTGCGCGGCGAGATCTTGAAGTCCCCTGGCAGCACGGCGCCGGGCAGGGTGACAACGACCTTGTCGCCTTCCACGAAGTTGTGCGCACCGCACACGATCCCCTGCACGCCCGAGGGGTCGATGCCCTTGCCGGTCAGGGTCTGCTCGGCGCCTTCTGGAACCACGCGAACCTGGCACCAGTTGATGGTCTTGCCATTGGAGGCAACTTCCTTTTCCAGGGAAATCACCTGGCCGACCACGATGGGGCCCGAGAGCTCATCGCTTGGACGGTGGACGTCTTCTTCTTCGAGGCCGACCTTGACCAGGTCTGCCATGACGTCTTCAGCCGATGCGTCGGCTGGTACCTGCGCGTACTCGCGCAGCCAAGATAGTGGAATACGCATTGCTTAGATCTCCATCCCGAAGTGCTGGCTGAAACGGATGTCGCCCTCGATCATGTCGTGCATGTCTGGGACATCGTTGCGGAACATGAGCGTGCGCTCGATGCCCATGCCGAAGGCGAAGCCGGAGTACTCTTCGGGATCAATGCCAGCTGCGCGCAGCACGTTCGGGTTGATCATGCCGCAGCCACCCCACTCGATCCAGCGCGGTCCGCCCTTGGCACCTGGGTGCCAGATGTCCAGCTCTGCCGATGGCTCGGTGAACGGGAAGTAGGCAGGGCGCAGACGGATCTGCGCTTCGGCACCGAACATCTGCCGGGCGAAGTGCTCCAGGGTGCCGCGCAGGTCGGCCATGGTCAGTCCCTTGTCCACGGCCAGGCCTTCGAACTGGTGGAAAACCGGGGTGTGGGTGGCATCGAGCTCATCGGTGCGGAAGGTGCGCCCAGGGCACAGCACGTAGACCGGCACATCGCGCTCGAGCATCGAGCGGACCTGCACCGGGGAGGTGTGGGTACGCAGCACCAGGTGCGCGTCGGCAGGCTCCACGAAGAAGGTGTCCTGCATTTCGCGGGCAGGATGGTCCGGCTTGAAGTTCAGCGCGTCGAAGTTGAACCATTCGGATTCGACTTCCGGGCCCTCGGCGATTTCCCAGCCCATGCCGACGAAGATGTCGGATACACGGTCCTGCAGGACCGAGAGCGGGTGGCGGGCGCCAACGCTGCGGCGGCGGGCGGCCGCGGTGACATCCACGGTTTCTTCGACCAGGATGCGGGCGGCTTCGGCTTCTTCGAGCACGGTGGTGCGGGCAGCCAGGGCCTTGTTGACCCGTCCGCGGGCACCGCCGACCAGCTTGCCGGCAACAGCCTTCTGGGTCTTGTCCAGCTTGCCGATCTGGCGGTTGGCCAGGGACAGCGCGGACTTCTCGCCGGTGTGGGCCAGGCGCGCTTCCTTCAGCTCGTTCAGGTCGCCAGCGGCCTGGATGGCTGCCAGGGCGGCATCGACCGCGCCCTGGATGCCGGCTTCATCGGTTGGGTGCGGAACATTGGACTCCCCGACAGGAGCTTGTTCAGTTGTCTGATCAGACATGGGATCGATCGATCCTTACTCTTATCTTGTACTTACGCGTAGAACACTTTGCTTCCATTCTATGGCTAAGGGCCCGTGATCGTTTCACCGATGACGGGCCCTTGGCGTGAAGCTTCTTACCTTGAAGCAGGATTGCTGCTCATTAATGCGATTCCTTGGCACCCTTTGGCGCGAAAGCGGCAACGAAGACGAAGGTCAAAACCAGCAGCGCCCCGCCGAATACTGCGGAGTAGAACATGGTGTGGTCGACCTTGGCGGTAGCCTGGTAGGCGGCGGCGCCCTTGATCATGTCGAAGGTGACGGTGTGGTGCTCGACGGTACCCGGGGTGTGCGAGGTGACTGCGCCGGGGAAGGTGACGTGCAGGTTCGCTTCGGTGAAGGAAGAATCCACGGTGGCTTTGTCGCCCGGCATCGAGAAGGAGTATTCCTTCCCGTCATCGCCCAGGTTGATTTCGAAGCCGAAGACGCGGAATGCGTCAGCCAGCTGGACGTAGGTCATCGGGCTGGTGGTTTCAAAGCGCAGGCCGACGTTTTCGCCATCATCGATGTTGCTGTAGCTCCACTGGTCCCCCAGCTGCTGTTCCATCATTTCGATGTCGATCTGGCTCTCGAGGACTTCTTCAAAGCTGACGCCATTGAGCGTCGACTTGTGCAGGGTCAGCTGCATGGCCCCGGCGACCTTGTCTTTGCCCAAGACGTCGACTTCTGCGTTCATGTTGACGCAACCAGAAAGGGCTAGGACGGCGGCGAAGGCCAGAGCGATAACGCTCATAAATCGCTTCACGAAAAGTGCTCCTCAAAATATCGGCTATAGGCACAGTGCCAGAAGTTGGCGCGGTAACAAGCTTACGGGTGTTTAGTGCTGCGCCCCGGCACGTGCCTGGGCCAGGCATGCCGCCACGATCGGCGCATCGGCTGGAATCCACGGGACGACGGCGGACAGCGAGTCATCGAGTTCCAGCCAGGCCAGCTGGTCATGCCCGTCCAGGGTCGCTGGCTCGCCCTCGGTGATCTGGGCGAACCACATGCGCATGGCGGCCTTCTCGTTCAGCTGCCACCCTTGGGGATGCGGGCCTGGGATGGGCGCGCCAAGACGCATCTGCACCCCGAGTTCCTCGCGCAGCTCGCGGTGCACGGCCTGGACTTCGCTCTCGCCGGGTTCGACTTTTCCACCGGGGAATTCCCAGAGCCCGGCAAGGGCTTGAGGGCGGTTGCGGCGCGCGGCCAGGAGCTTGGTGGGCCGGGCCAGGTCATCGACGATGGCCACGGCAACAATTTGCTTGAGTTCAGCTGCCATGGGAGTCCAGTGCGCTCCGATTCGCTGAGCGCTGGGCGCGGGCCGAAGCGTACAGGCAGACGGTGGATGCAGTACCCACGTTCAGGGATTCGGCAACACCGTAGAGCGGCACAGCCACGCGGTAGTCGGCGGCGTCCTTCTCGCGCTCCTCCAGCCCCTGGCCTTCATTGCCGAACAGCCACAGGGTTGGCGCTTCCAGCACCGGCTGTGCTTCTGGCGCTTCGGTGCCTGGCTGGCTTGCACGCAGCACGGCGGCATCCTGCAGGGTGTCCAGGTTGTGGGCAGCATAGCCGTCGGCGGCCAGGATCTGGCTTCCGGTGGTCTTCGCGGCGGCGACCAGGAGGTCGAATTCGATGTTGTTCAGCACCGGTACGTGGAACAGCGAACCGGCGGTGGAGCGCACGGCCTTCGGGTTGTAGATATCCACGCTGCCCTTGGTCAGGATCACCGCATCGGCTCCGGCGGCATCGGCGGCACGCAGGATGGTGCCGGCATTGCCCGGGTCCTGGATGCGGCAGAGCACGGCGATCAGCTTCGGCTTGGTGTCCAGCACCTCGCTCAGCTGCGGCTGGGACATGGCGACCACGGCAAGAATGCCCTGCGGGGTCTGGGTGTCAGCCATGGCGTGCAGCACTTCGCCGGTGACGATGCGGGTTGGAACCTTGGCGCTATCGAGCAGCTGCACGAATTCTTCGTGGCTCTCCAGAAAGCCGCCGACAACATAGACGCCCTGGACCAGGTTGTCGTCCTCCAGATGGGCCTTGAGTGCTTCGCGTACCGCCTGCGGGCCCTCAACGAGGTATTCGCCGGTGGCTTCGCGCCCCTTGCTCTTGGCCAGACGCGCGATGGCCTTGACTCGTTCGGCGCGTGGATTGGACATCACTTCTGGAGGAAAACTGCTCATGTCTCGAGAATACCGGTAGAAACATGCAAAGGGCGGGTCCGCGCTGTGCGCGGGACCCACCCTTCGGTGTGATCTGTCCTACCTGAGCCTCAGCTCAAAGAGAGAAGAGATTTACTTCATCTGCTGACGGGATTCGCCGCCAGCTGGTTCGAAGCCTGCAGCCTTGGCAGCTTCGATGGAGTTGAACCAGAACTCGGCTTCGGTCTGGTCGTACCAGGTCGAGCCTGGAACGTGGTACTTGTTCGAGCCAGCGTTGCCCTTGATGATGAAGCCCTCAGGTGCGTCTTCGCCTTCAACGGCCTTGACTACGCCTTCGCCCTCGACGGACTTGGCAGCAGCCTTTGGAGCCTTGGCAGCCTTAGGTGCAGCAACCTCAGCAGCGGCAGCCTTTGGGGCGTTGACGTCAGCTGGAAGTGCATCCTTGGCAAGCTTTACCAGGGTAGCGAAAGCGTTCGAGTCCGAAACAGCCAGCTCTGCGAGCATACGACGGTCAACCTCGATCTGAGCAGCCTTCAGGCCCTGGATCAGACGGTTGTAGGTCATGCCGTTGGCGCGGGATGCAGCGTTGATGCGCTGGATCCACAGGCGGCGGAAGTCGCCCTTGCGCTTACGGCGGTCGTTGAAGCTGTAAACGAACGAGTGGAGCAGCTGCTCCTTGGCCTTACGGTACAGGCGCGAACGCTGACCGCGGTAACCCTTTGCGCGTTCCAGAACGACGCGACGCTTCTTGTGGGCGTTTACTGCCCGCTTCACACGTGCCACGTGTGTACTCCTTCAAGTCAGTTCCCCAGTGCCCGCGATTTTGCGGGATGGGTGAAATCTATGGGTGGTGGGGTATTGCTTCCCCGTATTGCGAAAGGGAGAGCTTAGAGGCCCAGCATCCGCTTGATGGTCTTTACATCGGCCTTAGCGACGATCTGGTCAGAAGCCAGGCGACGGGTAACGCGCGAGGACTTGTGCTCCAGGTAGTGGCGACGGTTGGCCTGCTGGCGAGCGAGCTTACCGCTACCGGTGAGCTTGAAGCGCTTCTTGGCGCCACTGTGAGTCTTGAACTTCGGCATAGCTGCCGTTCTCCTTACGTGCTCCACCCGGTAAAGCACCGGGTGGGGATCATCCGAAGCGGGCCCCGATAAAGGTGACCGCTGTTGTTCTCTTGTAGTTGGACCTTCCCGGAAGAAGATCCTTCACCGTGAACGGTGACGGGCTCGAAAGCCCAACAGGCTTGGCTAGGCGTCGCCTTCAGCTGCCTGACGTGCCTGCTCCAACTTGGCGCGGGCTTCATCATCCATGGAAGCTGCGACATTCTGGCCCTCGGTCTCAGCCGGCGCGTCGGTGCGGATCTTGCGCTTGGCCGCGCTGCGGCCACCCGACTTCTGCTGCTGTTCGCGGCGAGCCTCTGCCTTGTTCTTCAGCGGACCAACAACCATGACCATGTTTCGGCCATCGATGCGCGGGCTGGATTCAATGATTCCAACTTCGGCGACGTCTGCTGCAAACTTTTCAAGCAAGCGAATGCCCATCTCTGGACGCTGCTGCTCACGACCACGGAACTGGATCATGGCCTTGACCTTGTCGCCGGCGCCCAGGAAGCGCAGTGCGTGGCCAACCTTGGTCTCGTAGTCGTGGGTGTCGATCTTCAGGCGGAAGCGGACTTCCTTCAAGACCGTGTTGGTCTGGTTCTTACGAGCTTCGCGAGCCTTGACAGCGGCTTCGTACTTGTACTTGCCGAAATCCATCAATTTGCACACTGGAGGCTTGGCGCTGGGTGCCACCTCGACCAAGTCCAGATCGGACTCGAGAGCAAGACGAAGCGCGTCCTCGATACGGACGATGCCTACCTGCTCGCCATTAGGGCCGACGAGACGTACCTCTGGCACGCGAATGCGCTCATTAATGCGTGGATCGCTGATGTGTCACTCCTGAAATTCGTAATCCATGACCGCAAACAAAGAAGGCCCCCGTCTGCGATTGCAGGCGAAGGCCAAAAGAACGACAAAGCCGAACACGGGATTGCTCCTGCGTAAGCGCTTGGGGAATGCATTGCTGCAATCCTGCCGAAATACCCGGAAGCCTGGAAACGGCGACAGCGGGTGGGAGTTGGCCTCCACTTGCATGGCTCAATACTAGTACGAATCCCTCATCCAGTGCTAGCTGGAGAACTGCGAGAAGTACCGGCATCGAGTCGGTCTGTGACAAGCTTAGCAGTATGACTAACGAAGACACCAACTCGCACCAGCACGCTGTCGACCAGCAGGTGCGCGATATCGCAGAAGTTGCAGCCGTTGAAATCATCACCACGGCCGCCGTCCACTTGATGAGTGCAGCAGCAGTCAAGTGCGGACTTGCAGAGGGCGAAGATGCCAATGAGCTGAAGGATCTCGATGAGGCCCGCAAGCTGATCACCGCACTGGCAGGCCTAGTCACCGCCGGTGCGCCTGAGATCGGCTCGCAGCACGCAGCGCCTTTGCGTGACGGCCTGCGCAGCCTGCAGCTGGCCTTCCGCGAAGCTTCGATCATCCCGGATGCACCAGGCAAGGGCCCGGGCGAGAAGTTCACCGGACCGGTCAACTAGGTAATATTGGCTGAATTTTAAGAGATTAACATCATGGACTCGTTTCCCCAGGGAAACGGGTCCATTGTTGTCTGGATCACCACGCTAAGTTGGAATCATGCAGATGCTCGAACAACCAGTGATCGTCGCCGGCGCTTTCCGGCTCCGCCCCTTCCAGCCCAGCGACATTCCTGCCGTGAGGCAGGCCTCCACGGACCCCTACATTACGCAAATCACCACGGTCCCGGCGCAAGGAACTGAAGCCGGCTATACGGCATTCATCGAGCGCCAGCACCGCCGGGTGGCCGAGGGCAGCGGGTATTCATTTGCCATAGCCGAAACGGCCACGGATCGTGCCGTCGGGCAAATCGGCTTGTGGCTGCGCAATGCCGACCACGGCAGGGCCAGCATCGGGTACTGGATCGCACCGGAGCACCGCAGGCGCGGCATTGCCAAGCACGCGTTGGCAGCGCTCGGCGCCTGGGCATTGGAGCATCCGGGAATCGACCGGATCGAGCTCTACGTGGAGCCGTGGAACGAGGGGTCGTGGCGGGCCGCTGAAGCGTGCGGCTTCCAGCGTGAAGGCTTGCTGCGCAGCTGGGAACAGGTGGGCACCGCACGCAGGGACATGTACATGTACTCGCGGCTCAGGGCAGCTCCACGAGCCTAGGCGATCGTTTCCAGGCGACGGCGGCGGGCGCGGCGAACGCGGCGGCGGATCTGCTGCGCAATCAAGGCAATCACCACGACCACTGCAGCCATGGCGCCGATGCCAAGGAAGGCCGGGGCGGGTCCGAGGTTGTCGACGAATATGCCGGTGATCGGCGATCCCAACGCGGTGCCAGCGGTCATCGCAGAGCCATACCAGCCCATGGCTTCGCCGCGACGCTTTTCGGCCACCAAGTCGGTGAGCCACTCAGAGGCCGCCGACAGCGTCGGCGCGCACAGGAAGCCGGGAAGTGCGGAGAACAGCGCCAATGACCAGGTATCCCACGCGAAGTACATGGGGATCGTCAGCACGGCCATGCTCAGCAGCAGCACCAGTGGAGAAATAACCCGCTTCATCGACCCGTAGATCAGGCCGCCGACCAGCGAAGCTCCGCACCAGAAGAAGAACACCAGACCCAGCTGGTGGCTCTGCGCCGACGCGTCCAATTCGGCCACGATGGCCACTTCTGTGCCGGTGAGCAGCATGCCTGCTCCGGCCGCGGCAATGAATACTGCCAGGACCGAAGCGCTGACCCAGTTGAAACGGTTCTTGAAGTTGCGGCCACGCTGCTTGATGCGGGCGCGGGCAGACTTCATGCCGGCTGCGATCAGCTCGCCCTCGACTTCGGGTACACCCATCGGCGCGGCCGCAATGAAGCTGGCCTCCGCCCCCAAGCGTTCCTCGTGCACGTTGGCCCGCGAGGCGATCGCCTTGGGATCATCGCTGCGCGTTGGCGGATTCAGGATCATCAGCGCCAACCCGGCAACCGTCGAGGTCACGCCGATGACGCTCAATCCAATGACGCTGCTGATCTGGGTGGCGACAATGCCGGCGCTTGCAGGTCCGACGATGAACACCAGTTCGGTGGCGGTGGCATCCAAGGCGAAGGCGGTACGGCGTTGTTCGCCGGTGGTCATGATGCCCAGCGCGGTACGCACCACTGAGAAGACCGGTAGCGCGAAGAGTCCGCCGATGAAGGCCAGCGGGTACACCCAGACCAGTGGAACATGCGGCACCGTGCACCAGACGAGTGTTTCGACGATCACCGATGGGATCATCGCGCGGCGCAGTCCCCAGACATCAACGCGGGCACCGCGCCACGGGGCGCCAATGGCGATGCCCAAGGTCATGACGGCCGTGACCAGACCGGCCGAAACCCAGGATTGGCCGAGGTTGTTCACCAGGTGCAGGAGCAGCAGCATGCTCAATGCAGAGTGCGGAAGTCGGGCAATCATGCCAATCAGCAACAGAAGTGAGATCTGCGGTTGACGCAAAATCTGCCAATAGCTTTTCATGCCCGGAAAGTTCCTTGTCTGGTCGAAAGGAGCCCGCCGGTTTAGTTCGGCGCGCTGTGCAAACTGAGTTCGAGGGAATCCACTGCTTCAGCGAATTCGGTGTTTTGGGACAAACGTCCGTGGATTGCGCGAGTCGTCTCGCGAGCGTCGTTCTCGCTCGTTCCGGGAGCAAAAACAAACTGCAAGTTCAGTTCCGGTCCGGGACCTCCGCCAAGGACCACTTGCCCGTCCTTGCTGCGTGAGCCGACTCCCCTGCCCGGGGCAACCTTGACGGTCTGCAACTGGCCAAAGCCTTCGGTTGCATCCTGCACCAGGTTGGCGATCTGCTGGTTCTGATAACTCGGAATCCAGTCGATCTGCTTCGCCAGGTTCCAGACCCCCGGTCGTCGAAGTACGAAGGTGAATTCGCTTCCGGGATCGAGTACCAGCAGCTGGCATTCCTCGCTGACTGCCGAGAGGGCCGCCCGCGGGGCGTAAACCGCCACTGGTCGAGCTTCCTTGTGCCAAGCTTGCAATCGTTCGACGGTCGTGAAGATCGGCAGGGCCATGCGGCCATCTGGAGCCTTGATTTTCACCAGCGCCATATCGGCTTCCTTGTCGGATGCGAAGCCGTGTTCCGTCATGGCTTCTTCGCCGAGCTGGGCTACCACCGCAACGAAAACGCGTGCCTCGGACAAGGATTTATGCACCTCGCCCTCCCCTGCGCTGCCATCGCGCAAGGCCGCCAGTGCGGCAACGACGTTGGCGTCGGCCTTGCCGTCGTCCTTGTCGAAATTATGCAGGGGGTTGCCTTCACCGCTCAGGTCCCGGCCTTCCCAGTCCTGACCGGCAGAGTCGGTGCTAGAGCCTGCCTGCGCCAGTGCAGCGACAATATGTCCCGGCAGGTGGCGTTTGGGTGCAGATTCAGGTTGCTCGGTACTCATAGCTCCATGCTATCGGTGGTTTCGGGGTTGTTGGAGGGAAGTTTCAAAACTGCAGTCATGAGCTTGGACACCCCTATCCGATGATTTCAGATTTCTTTCCCAGCACCTGCGCGCAGTCGCGGGCCCGAGGAGGGAAAGACCGGGATCCGCTTTCACGAATAAAAAAAGACGATTCAAAAGCACGAGCTTCTGAATCGTCTTTCCCTGCTGCAGCATGGGGCCTAGCGGCGACCTGCTACATCGAGCGCTTCTTGCAAGGTGAATTGGCCCGAGTACAGCGCCTTGCCCATGATGGCTCCTTCGATGCCTTCTGGAACCAGCTCGCGCAAGACCCGGAGGTCTTCGAGCGAGGAGATGCCGCCCGAGGCGACAATCGGCTTGCTGGTCTTGGCAGCGATTTCGCGCAATAGTTCAACGTTCGGTCCGCGCAGGGTGCCGTCCTTGGTCACGTCGGTGACGACGTAACGGGCGCATCCGGCATCTTCGAGGCGGGCCAGAACATCCCACAGGTCGCCTCCGTCCTTGGTCCAGCCGTGGCCGGACAAGGTGGTTCCGCGCACGTCCATGCCCACGGCGATCTTGTCACCGTGGCGGGCAATGGCCTGCTTGGTCCATTCCGGGTTCTCCAGCGCGGCGGTTCCGAGGTTGACGCGGGTAGCACCGAATTCCAGGGCCCGGTCAAGTGAAGCGTCATCGCGGATACCGCCGGAGAGCTCGACCTTGATATCCAGTTCCTTGGCAATGCGCTGGACAATCTCAACATTGCTGCCACGGTCAAAGGCTGCGTCCAGGTCGACCAGGTGCAGCCATTCAGCGCCGGCATTCTGCCAGGAGAGCGCAGCTTCCAGCGGGTCGCCGTATCCGGTCTCGGAACCGGCTTCGCCCTGGACCAGGCGCACTGCCTGTCCGCCAGCGATATCTACTGCAGGCAAAAGTTCGAGGATTGGTTGCTCGCTCATGATGTCCTTAGTGAAGAAGTAATGTGATTAGTAAGTCAATGACCAGGCTGCGATCAGGCTCAGGCCTGCAAGTACCCACAGCGCGATGATCCATGAGATATGGGCCTTCTGGCTCTTCAGCGAAATGGCTCCGCCAATCAGGAAGGCCCCGACAACGCCCAGAATGAGGGTCCACATGCCTAGAGCGTCCCCAACCAGTTGCGAAGCAGCTGCGCGCCAGCGTCCCCGGACTTCTCCGGGTGGAACTGCACTGCCGATAGCGGGCCGTTCTCGACGGCGGCCACGAAGGGCGTTCCGTGCGTCGACCAGGTCACCTGTGGCGGGGTCATCGCTGGCTGCGTTACGTCGAATTCCCACTTCTGAACAGCGTAGGAGTGCACGAAGTAGAATCGTTCACCCTCGATGCCGGCGAACAGCTTGGATCCTTCCGGCGGGCGTACCGTGTTCCAGCCCATGTGCGGGATGACATCCGACTGCAGGCGTTCAACCTTGCCCGGCCATTCGCCAATGCCTTCGGTTTTCACACCGTGTTCCACGCCTTCTTCAAAGAAGACCTGGTGTCCCACGCAGATACCCAAAACCGGCAGGCCCCCGGCAATGCGGCGACCGATCCAGCGCAGGGAACCGGTTTTGGCCAGCTGCTCCATGACCGAGGCGTAGGCGCCAACACCGGGGACTACCAGGCCGTCGGCGGCCACGATCTTCTTCGGATCTGCGGTCAGTTCCACTTCGGCGCCGGCGGCTTCCAAAGCGCGCACAGCGGAGCGGACGTTGCCGGAACCATAATCCAGGACAACTACTGTTTTCTTTTCCACTTACAGTGCACCCTTCGTGGATGGGATCTTGTCGCCCATGCGCTCATCGCGCTCTACCGCTTCGCGCAATGCGCGCGCGAAGGACTTGAACTGCGCTTCAACGATGTGGTGCGGGTCGCGACCCGAGAGCACCTCGATGTGAGCACAGATCTGTGCGTGGAAAGTGATGGCTTCGAAGACGTGACGGGTCATCGAACCGGTGAAGTGACCACCGATCAGGTGGTATTCCTGGCCCGCAGGCTCGCCGGAGTGCACGAGGTATGGCCGGCCCGACACATCGACTACCGAACGGGACAGGGCTTCGTCCAGTGGAGCGTAGGAGGTGCCGAAGCGGCGGATGCCGGCCTTGTTGCCCAGTGCCACGCGCAGTACTTCGCCAATGGTGATCGCGGTGTCCTCGACGGTGTGGTGAACGTCGATGTGGGTATCGCCGGTTGCACGCACGGTGAGATCGATGAGCGAATGCTTGGATAGCGCAGTCAGCATGTGGTCGTAGAACGGCACCGAGGTGCTGATCTCAGAGACACCGGTGCCATCGAGGTCCAGTTCAACGAATACGGACGATTCGCTGGTCACGCGTTCCATGCGGGCGCGACGTGCGCCAATCAATTCGGCAGACATGTCTTCCTTCGCTTGTCTTTGATTACTTCTGCGAGCCGAGCAGTTCGGCAAGTCGTTCCAAGAAGGCTGTGGTTTCCGATTCGGTTCCTGCCGTAACACGCAAGGTTCCCGGGATTCCATTGTCGCGGATGATGATGCCGGCTTCCAACAGGCCTTCCCAAATCTTGCGGGGGTCTTCGACGCCACCGAAGAAGACGAAGTTGGAGTCGGAGACCGATGGCTTGAGGCCAAGTTCCTTCAGGCGCGCGACGATGCGGTCCCGCTGGGACTTGATGTCCTCGACCTGGGCCAACAGCAACTCGATGTTCTTCAAGGCCGCGATGGCGGTTGCCTGGGTCACTGCCGACAGGTGGTATGGCAGTCGCACCAAGCGGATGGCATCGGTGACTTCTGGCGCAGCGGCCAGGTAGCCTACGCGCGCACCGGCCAGGCCGAAAGCCTTGGACATGGTGCGCGAGACAATCAGCCGCTGGCGGCCTTCGAGCAGGCTCAGCGCCGAGGTGGTGCTGGCCAAGGAGAACTCGGCGTACGCCTCATCCACGATCACCATGCCGTTATGCTCGCTCATGGCTTCATATACCGCGGTGATGACGTCCAGGCCAAGGGCCGTGCCGGTGGGGTTATTCGGAGAGCAGAGAAAAACGATGTTCGGCTTGTGCTCGCGAACCTGTGCGGCTGCGGAATCGGCGGACAACGTGAAATCTGCGGCGCGTTCACCGGCGATATATTTCGTGTCAGTACCACTGGCAAGCAGCGGGTACATGGAGTAGGTAGGGCCGAAGCTCATCACGGCACGGCCGGGGCCGCCAAAGGCTTGCAGGATTTGCTGCAGGATTTCATTGGAACCGTTAGCGGCCCAGATATTGTCCTTTGTGAGCGAGTGGCCGAGGTAATCGGCTAGGAGTTCGCGAAGCTCGGTGAACTCGCGGTCCGGATACCGGTTCAACGTTGCCGCCGCCTTGGCCACCTCTTGTGCAATGGCATCGACGACTGTCGGTGGCAACGGATGGGTGTTCTCGTTGACGTTCAGCTGGATGGGCACGTCAATTTGTGGTGCGCCATAAGGGGATAGCCCGCGGAGATTCTCACGCAAGGGCAGCTGACTCAAAAGTTCACTGCGGTCATTCACGCATCAAGTCTACGTGCGCAGCGCGCCTGCCGGTGAATCCGCTACGGCCACAGGTAACAAACTCGAAGCAAGCTGGGGAAGCTAGCCGGCAAGGACCGGAATCGAGAGGGTTTCGCCGACCTGGATTTCGCTGCCGGTCAGGGCATTGAGTTCGGCGATGTGGCCCACTGCCGAGGTCACGTCGTAACCGGTGGCGTAATCCCGGGCCAGGCTCCACAGCGTATCCCCTGGAATAACGGTGACATCAACGGTTCCGACTCCAACAGGAGTATCGGCTGCGGCATGCGCGTCAGAGGCAAACATGGAGATGAAGAAAGCTGCGGCGATGGTGAGTGCGAAAATGGGCATACCCACAAGCACGGCCCATCCGCGACGGTTGATGCGGATCTTCAGTGGTGCCTGGGTCTGATTTGAGTCAAGTGCGACGGTTGCCATGACTTTGTCTCCTCAAGAAATTCAAGTGATGCGAATTTGTATTCGAAAGCGTAGATTCGAAAACTTGTTCGAACCTCGTATATCTGTTCTAACAGAGGTTTGCGGAACTTGTCCAGAAGTTTTCGAACAAATCTTTGAAAGAAGCTCGCTTATCTACTAAGATTTCGAAGTAGACGAGCAATGAAAACATCTCACCATCTAGCGCCGACAGTTTGGACTTACGAACTTTCGAATGATTGCTAGGGAAGGCAAAATCTCATGTCAGCTTCACAACGCACTCCCCGATCGAATGCACGTTCGCTGACGATTCGCCAAAAGAAGATCCTGGAGACGATCCAGCGGTCAATCGGCAAGAACGGTTATCCACCATCGATGCGTGAGATTGGTGACGCAGTGGGGCTCAAGAGCCTTTCGAGCGTCACCCACCAGCTGAGCCAGCTGGAAAAGCTCGGCTATATCCGTCGAGATCCACGCCGTCCGCGCGCAATGGAAATCCTGCTGCCTCTGCAGCTGGCCGAAGACGCCGAGAAGGCCGAAGTTTCGAAGCCGGTCGAGCCAGATGCCAGCGAAGACGCCAAGATCATTGAATTGAGCACTTCCGCTGACACCACCATGGTTCCCCTGGTTGGCCGTATCGCTGCCGGCGGTCCGATCCTTGCCGAACAGTCCGTCGAGGATGTTTTCTCGTTGCCTCGTCAGCTCGTAGGCCACGGCGAACTGTTCATGCTCAAGGTTTCCGGCGATTCAATGGTTGACGCTGCGATTTGCGATGGCGACTGGGTAGTTGTCCGCCGCCAGCAGACGGCGGACAACGGCGACATCGTAGCTGCCCTGCTCGATGAAGAAGCCACGGTAAAGACTTTCCGGCAGCGTGACGGGCACACCTGGCTGCTTCCGCAGAACTCGCGCTACGAACCAATTTTGGGTGATGCCGCAACGATCATGGGACGCGTCGTCTCGGTGATGCGCTCGCTCTAGAATACGTACGGTCATTGCGCTGGTGCTTGGCACCAGCGCAATTCTCGTTTAACCCGCTATTGGCCGGCGTTCAACTCGAATTGAGCGGCCGCCGAGAAGATCATCCAGCGTTGGATTGCCGCCGAAAGCCGGCGTGGCTCCTGGTCAGCCAGATGGCGCGCCGTTGCCATGACCAGCCTCCTGGCCTGCTCCCGGCTCCGGGCTTCCAAGCGGACATCATTACCGGCGAGGGCCAGATATCGGCAGAGTATCCCCGCGAACAGGTTGCCGTCTCCCCCGCTGTTGAACGAGAGGACCCCGGCAGCAGTTGACAGCGATTTCGTGGTGGCATCGATCAGTACTTGAGCGTGAGCCAGATCAGCAGGCTCGCCAAGCTCAAGCAATGCCCCGAGCACCAGGCCCTGGTTATAGGTGTAGACCGCTGGTTCCACGGCGTGTCCCTGCGTGGTCAACCGAAGTCCGTCCAGATACAGTCCTCGCTCCACGCTGAACAGATTCTTTTCCAGCCACTGGAGAAGCTCTCGCGCGGTCTCTTTCTCCCCGGTACGGGCAAAGAACAGTGCCGCCGGCGCGTTGGCTGGCGTGTTCTTGAAATCCCGCTTTCTGGACCAGTACAGGCCGCCGTCCAGCACCCCATCCATGCCGGCATGGAGCTGCCGTCCCAGCGTCCGAACTGCCGCCTCGGCAGGACGGCTCCTGTGCCCCGTCACCAGCTGCGTGAACTTTGACAGGCGGCCGCTGGCCAGGGCAAGCCAAGCCATGTCGTCGAAGAAGTAGTTGGGCAAGATCCCGAAGTTTCGAATTCGAATGCCGCGCAATAGGCCGTTGGCCCGGGCAAGCGCTTCGCGCGCCCGGTGTTCGTTGCCTTCGTCCCAGTACGATCGGCCCTCATCGATGATGGCATCCAGATAGTGCGCCTGCCACCAATAGTTCCACTCCGCAAGCGGGTGCGCGAAACCATTGAGATTGCTGAGCATGCTTCCGTCGCGCAACCGATGCGCTTTGCTGTAGCTCTGTCCAATCCACGTTCCGGGCAACCCCATGAGGCGATGCCCGAACCGCTGGTGGGTGTCGATCGCGGCTTGGTGCGCCAATTCCTGCATGGACTCCATGGTGCCTTCCGATTCGAGCTTCATCAGTTCTTGTCACAGACCTTAGTGCATCTGGAAGCATCATGCTGGTACCGGTTAAAGAACACGAGCTGTCCCGAAGGACAGCTCAAGTTCATATTCTGGTTGCGGCTATTTCCCGCCCGGGTTCAATCGCTTGAGAACACCAGTAATGACCTTCTTATCGACAGTCGGCCACATCGGAGGCAGGGTAGCTTTCAAGAAGCTGCCATACCGCGCCGTGGCCATGCGCGAATCAAGGATCGCCACAACGCCCTTATCCCCGACCGAACGAATCAAGCGCCCAGCACCCTGGGCCAGGCGAATCGCCGCATGGGTGGCGGCAACCTGCATGAAGCCATTTCCGCCATGCTTGGCCACGTCCTCGGAACGGGCCTTGGAGATAGGATCATCCGGGCGCGGGAAAGGAATCTTGTCGATGATGACCAGCCGGCAAGAATCGCCTGGCACGTCCACGCCCTGCCACAAGGTCATGGTTCCAAACAGGCAGGTGTCGCGTTCGCTGCTGAACTGTTCGACCAGCGACTTCATGCTGGCTTCACCCTGGCACAAGATTTCCACGTCCAGGCGCTCGCGCAAGATGCTTGCCGCTTCCTCGGCGGAACGCTTGGAAGTGAACAGCGCCAAGGCGCCGCCACCGGAGGCCTTGATGAGATCTTCGATCTCATCCAGCGTCTCCGCCGCCAGTTGGCGTCCTGGCTTGGGCAGGTGCTTGGCCACGTAGAGGATGCCCTGCTTGGGGTAATCGAAAGGGCTGCCAACATCTACGCCGGTCCATGATGGAGCGCCGGCGCCCATCAGGCCCAAGGAGCCTGCTACCGAGTCGAACTGCGAGCCAATGGCCAAGGTGGCGCTGGTCAATACGACCGTGCGCCCGTCGAAGAGGCCCTCGCGCAACTTGCCGGCCACCGACAACGGTGCCACGTTCAAGGTTGCAGGCTGGCTCTCATCGGCCTCGACGTAGCCCCGGCCTTCGACAAACTCCCGCGGACGGGTGGTGTACAGGACCTCGCGGCGTTCTTCGGATTCGAGCATGCGAATCGCATCATCCATCACGGCCTGCAGCTGGGAGCGGGCAGTCTGGCGGCCGCCATCGGCCGGTGCATTGGCTTCGGGCTTGGACAGCGCCAGAGCCAGCCGGGCCTGCTCCACGATGTCGTTCAGGGCAATGCCCATGTCTTCGCGCAGACCATGTTCCAGCAAGCCTGTCGGCAACCCGGTCAACGACTTTTCCAGGCGGTTTGCGGCCTTGACCATCTCATCCGCATTGATACCGCAATGGCGCTTGGCACCGCCAGCGGCGGTAAGCACCATGCGCGAGGAGAGCGCGCCCGAAACCGAGCTGGTCACGCGATCTTGCAGTTCGTGGGCCTCATCGATGATCGCGACTTCGAAGTCCGGGAGAACCGAAAGCCCCTCGAAGGCCGAAACCGCCAGCAACGCATGGTTCGTAATGACCACGTCGGACTCGGCGGCACGGGCACGCGCCATTTCCGAGAAGCATTCGTCCGCCATCGGGCACTTCTGCGAGCCGAGGCACTCCATGGCCGAAACCGAGACCTGCTTCCAAGCCTTGTCACTAACCCCGGGCACCAGTTCATCGCGGTCACCCGTGTCGGTCTCTTCGGCCCATTCACGCAGTTTCATTACTTCGCTAGCCAGCGGCGAGTAAGTGGTGCCGGCAGGTATCGCCGGCTCGTCCATGGAAAAAAGAGTGCCTTCGTCATCCGGGTATCCGCCGCCGAGCTTGTACTGGCACAGGTAGTTCGAGCGCCCCTTGAGCAGCGCGACATCCATCGGGCGCGAGAGCTTGCCCTTGAGCGAGTCGAGTAATCGCGGTACGTCACGGCCGACAATCTGCGATTGCAGCGCCAATGTCGCGGTGGAGACGATCACTGGCTTGGCGCTGGTTTGCGCGTGGGCCAGTGCCGGAATCAGGTAGCCCATGGACTTGCCCGTTCCGGTACCGGCCTGCACCAGCAAATGCTTTTCGTCTTCCAACGCGCTGACCACGTGCTTGACCATTTCCTGCTGGCCGGTGCGCATGGCGCCGCCCATGGAAGTGACCGCGGCCTCCAGGAGCCCCAGGGCCTGCTCTTGCTTATCCATGAAGGTTGAAGGTCTCCAACTCTGCGGCAAAGGAATCGCGCACCTTGACGATCAGCCGGGTGCCCTCCTCCAGGTGTTCGCTTTCCAGGATCTCGGATTCGCTCTGGTGCAGCTTGGCGATCAAATCCCCCCGGTTGTAGGGAATGAGTACCTCAACCTGGACTCCGGGGCGTGGAATCGAGGAACTGATCTTTTCCAGCAGCTCCTGGATGCCTTCACCGGTATGCGCAGAGACAACCACAGTGTTGGATTCCTTGTTGCGGATGCGTTCGATAACGAACGGATCAGCCACATCAGCCTTATTCACCACGATGATCTCTGGGATGTTCAACGCGTCGACTTCGCCGAGCACGGTGCGCACGGCCTGGATCTGCCCTTCGGGATCCGGATGGGACCCGTCAACGACGTGCAGGATGAGATCCGAATCGGCGATTTCCTCCAAAGTGGAACGGAAGGCTTCCACCAGCTGGGTCGGAAGGTTGGAAACGAATCCCACGGTATCGGCCAGGGTGTAGGTCAGCCCGTCTTCGGTCGCCGACTGGCGAACGGTCGGGTCCAGGGTAGCGAACAGCGCGTTCTCCACCAGCACACCGGCGTTGGTCAGTCGGTTAAGCAGCGATGACTTGCCAGCGTTGGTGTAGCCGGCAATGGCTACGGCCGGAACCTCATTGCGCTTGCGGTTGGCACGCTTGGCTTCGCGCGCAGGCTTCATGGCCTTGATCTCGCGGCGCAGCTTCGCCATGCGGTCGCGAATGCGGCGGCGGTCCATTTCAATCTTGGTTTCACCCGGTCCACGCGAACCGATACCGCCACCGGCGGCACCCACGCGGCCACCGGCCTGGCGGGACATCGATTCTCCCCAACCGCGAAGGCGCGGCAGCAGGTATTCGAGCTGGGCCAGTTCAACCTGCGCCTTGCCCTCTCGCGACTGGGCATGCTGCGCAAAGATATCCAGGATCAGGCTGGTGCGGTCGATCACCTTGACCTTGACGATATCCTCCAAGGCGCGACGCTGCGAAGGAGCCAGCTCTGCATCGACAACCACGGTATCGGCGCCAGTGGAAGCAACAATTCCGCGCAGCTCTTCAGCCTTGCCCGAGCCGAGGAAAGTCGATGGGTCCGGCTTGCTGCGACGCTGCACCAGCCCGTCCAGGACCTCCGAGCCGGCGGTCTCTGCCAAAGCGGCGAGCTCACGCAGGGAATTCTCGGCGTCGGTGACGGTGCCGTCGCTCCAGATGCCAGCCAGCACGACGCGTTCCAGGCGCAGCTGGCGGTACTCGACTTCGGTGACGTCTTCCAGTTCCGTGGACAGGCCTGCGACGCGGCGCAGCGCACGGCGGTCGTCCAAATCTTCCTGGTCCCCGTCGAAATGGGTGAGGCCGGAGGAAAAACGGTTCAGTGCAGAGGCTTGCCCGGCGAAGATGGAACTCTCTTCTTCGCCGAAGTGCTGGACCTGCGGGCTCTGCGCATCGTCGGCTGCGAGGATTCGATCGATGGCGGCCTGGATCTGGGCATCATCCATAGATGCCGAATCGTGCTCGTGTGACTCGGAGTTAGTCATGGTCTCCTTAGAAGTACTTCGCTTTCCAGAATAGTGCGGGTGGGCCCCACTTTGCGACGTGGCGCGTTCAGTTTCGGTTGGTTCATCAAACATTCGTGGTCCTTTGCAAGGAGTAAAGGTCTATGAGCAGACAGGTGAATGCATGGTTACCGGTGAGCAAAGGCGAATGCGGGGTTCCAAAAAGAAGAACTGCCAAGAAGGGGAAATGACTTTGCTGTCTGCTGATTCATGCAGGTGGGCGCGCAAGAAGTGCACGGCCAGCTCGTGGAATCGCGGGTAACCAAGAGGATTACGTATTAGACGAAAATGAAAGTCATAGGGAAAACTCTATCAGTGATATCGTGTCGTGCCTATATCGCTTTGCTCACGTTGGCGACCCCGTTCTTTGGGGTAACCGTACTGGGCGATAAACTTTGCCTATGACCTCGGATCACTACTTCACCGCCAGCCCGGCCTCGGCAGACGAACGTCGCACCATCGAAGTCGAGCTCAATGGCTCGCTGCGCAAAGTGCAGACGGCCTCCGGCATTTTCTCCCCTGCCGGGCTGGATAAGGGCACAGCGGTATTACTGCAGTACGTGCCGGCCCCTCGCGGACGCATCCTGGATATCGGGTGCGGCTGGGGGCCCATCACCTTGGCCGCTGCCGAGCAGTCCCCGCAGTCCGAGGTCTACGGCGTCGACGTCAATGAGCGTTCCATCGATCTGGCCCGCTTGAACGCCACTGCGTTGGGCTTGTCCAACGTTGTTGTCGGCACTCCTGAATCCGTGGATCCGAACTTGGAATTCGACACCATCTGGTCCAACCCGCCCATTCGCATCGGCAAGGATGCCCTGCATGAGCTGCTGATGCTGTGGTTGCCGCGTTTGGCGCCGGGCGGCGAGGCCTGGATGGTGGTGCAGAAGAACCTTGGCAGTGACTCGTTGCAGAAGTGGCTGGTTGAGCAGCTTCCCTCGGAGTGGAAGATCACCCGCGAAGCGACCGCCAAGGCCTTCCGCGTGCTGAAGGTAGCGCGCCCGGCCTAGAGGACCGAAGGCAAACCGCAGATCGGCTAGCCGAGCCAATCTGCGGTTCTGCGAAGAACCGGATCAGTTCTACTGCGCACCGAGGATCCCGCGTGCCACCAGATCCGCGGGGCCACTGAGGATCGTATCTTCTCGGCCGCTTGCATTGCCGCGGAATTCAACGCCGACCACGCCGCCTGGCACCGCAACAGCCCACTGGTTGATCAGCGCGGTGCTGCGCGCCCAGTACCGCACGGCAGCTGCAGCCGCGCAGGCACCGGTACCGCAAGAGAGGGTCTCTCCTACCCCGCGTTCATGGACGCGCATCTGGACCTGGGCAACTCCGTCTTCTTCAATCAGCGGTTCGGATGGAACCACGAATTCCACGTTGGTGCCGTGGGCAGGAACGGGAGATACCTCTGGTGCCTGGAACAGGTCCAATGCTTCGAGCATTCGGGCATCGGGCAACGCCACAACGGTGTGCGGATTGCCCATGGTGATACTCAAGGCAGGCAGGGCCTGTTCCCAGCCACGCGGCTTGACCATGGAGTCCACGGATTTTTCGGCCGCGTCCTGCTCGAAGATCAGGCCCCAAGGACCCAGGTTCACTGCGTAGCCATCGACCAGGCGGGTAATTTCCTTGACCCCTGCACGGCTGCCGATCTGGAAGCTTTGCCCCACCTGGAGGCTCACCAGCCCCTCGGCAATCAAGTAGTGCGCGAAGGCACGCACGCCATTGCCGCACATTTCGGCGATGGAACCGTCGTTGTTCCGGTAATCCATGAACCAGTAGGCCTTGGGGTTCTCCAGGAACTGCTCTTCGTATCCCGGAACCTTGGAGGTTGGCACGGCACGGATGAGCCCGTCGCCGCCAATGCCGAATCGGCGATGGCACAGGGCCGCTACCTGTTCGGGGGTGATGTCGAGCTTTGCTTCAGGGTCTGCAACCAGTACGAAGTCGTTGCCGGTAGCGTGGCCCTTGGCAAAATGTTGTCCAGCCAGCTGTCCTAGTTCGGTGCGGTACATCTATGCTCCTAGAGTTTTCCTGCGTATGTTGGCTAGCCAATGATCTTCAGCGTTTTTTCCAGCAGTCCCGGTTCGATCGGGTTCAGCCAGTTGACCCGCTGGTCTGCATTGAACCAGGTGATCTGCCGTCGCGCGAACTTGCGCGTGGCGATGATCGTCTGGTCAATGGCTTCGGCTCGGGTGATCTGCCCATCCAAGTAGTCAATGTACTGCTGGTACCCGATGGCACGCGAAGCGGTCTTGCCTTCGCGTAATCCTTGTTCAAGAAGTCCTGCGACTTCTTCGGCTAATCCCATGGCATCCATCTTGTGCACGCGGGCTTCCAGGGCTTCGTGCAATGCATGCCGGTCATAGTTCAAACCGATCTGGATTGCCGGTGCGGCATACTCGCGTTGCGGCATGAAGGAGCTGAAGGCCCGCCCGGAAATCTCGTAGACTTCAAGGGCCCGGATCGCGCGGCGCAAATCCAGGTTGCGCCCAGCGGACACCGGGTCCACCTCGGCCAATCGGCGGCGCAGGGGTACGTCGCCTTCGGCCTCGACCTCAGCCTCCAGCCGTTTCCTGACCCCGGGATCTGTCGGCGGGAAATCGATGACGTCAAGTGCTGCGCGCACATACAGTCCAGAGCCGCCGACCATCACCGGAATCTTGCCGCGGGCCCGGATTCGGGCGAAGTGGTCGCGGGCTTGGGCTTGGAAGGCCGCGACGGACGCTTCCTCGGTGATGGCCATGGTGTCGAGCAAATGATGCTCGATGCCGCCACGTTCATCCACCGGCAGCTTCGCGGTGCCGATATCCATGCCGCGGTAGAACTGCAGGGCATCTGAATTGACGATTTCCCCGCCCAGTTCCCGGGCCAGGGCAATAGCCAAATCTGACTTGCCGGTGCCGGTGGGGCCGACGATGGCGATGACCGGCAGGTTCGAATTGGTCATGTACTTAGCTACGCACTTTCAAGGTTGGCATGCCCAAGCTCGTGCGGCCGATGGAACCGTTCGCAGCTGGGGAAGGTACCCCGCAGCTTTCGGCTTGGGCACGGCCCCAGGCATCCCCGGCACGCGAACAGCGCAGGGAGTACTGGTCAGCGGTGGGATCGGAAATCAGGTGGAATGATGCCACTTCGGTAATAGGCAGGGTGACCAGATCGCCTGGGCGCGGGGCTTGGGCTCCGTCAGGCACAGAGAAGTGCACCAGGCGCTGGTCCTGCGAGCGTCCGGACAGGCGCCGGGTTTCCCCGGACTTGCGTCCGGACTGCTCGGTGGCCATCACTTCTACGGTACGGCCCAGCTGCTTCGCATTCTCTTCCTTGGCAATGCGGTCCTGGAGCGCGGTCAGGCGCTCGTAGCGTTCCTGGACCACCGCCTTGGGCAGCTGGTCTTCCAGGTCGGCTGCCGGTGTTCCCGGCCGCTTGGAATACTGGAAGGTGAATGCCGAGGAGAATCGCGACGCTTCAACCACGTCGAGGGTGGCTTGGAAGTCCTCTTCGGTTTCGCCCGGGAAGCCAACGATGATGTCGGTGGTGATTGCGGCATGCGGGATGCGTTCGCGAACCTTTTCCAGGATGCCCAGGAATTTCTTGGACCGGTAGGAGCGGCGCATTTCCTTGAGCACCCTGTCCGAGCCGGACTGCAGCGGCATATGCAGCTGCGGCATCACGTTCGGGGTCTCGGCCATGGCATCGATGACGTCATCGGTGAAGGCCGCTGGGTGCGGGCTGGTGAAGCGCACGCGTTCGAGTCCTTCTATTTCGCCGCAAGCGCGCAGCAACTTGCCGAAGGCCAAGCGGTCTCCGAATTCCACGCCGTAGGAATTCACGTTCTGGCCCAGCAGGGTCACTTCGATGGCCCCATCATCGACCAGGGCCTGGATTTCGGCGAGGATCTCGCCCGGGCGGCGATCGCGCTCCTTGCCGCGCAAGGATGGGACGATGCAGAAGGTGCAGGTATTGTTGCAACCCACGGAAATGGAGACCCAGCCTGCGTACACGGATTCGCGTCGAGTCGGCAAGGTGGATGGGAAGACATCCAGTGATTCCAGGATCTCCAGTTGCGCCTCCTGGTTGTGGCGCGAGCGGGCCAGCAGCGTAGGCAACGAACCGATATTGTGCGTGCCGAACACCACGTCTACCCATGGGGCTTTCTTGACGATGGTGTCCCGGTCCTTCTGGGCAAGGCACCCGCCGACGGCAATTTGCATATTGGGGCGTTCGGCCTTCAGGTTCTTCAGCAGGCCCAGATGCCCATAGAGCTTGTTGTCTGCGTTCTCACGCACTGCGCAGGTATTGAAGACGACGACGTCGGCTGCTTCTTCGGCCAGCTCTTCGGATTTGCGGCTTAGGCCCGCATCTTCCAGGAGACCGGAGAGCCGCTCGGAATCGTGCACGTTCATTTGGCAGCCGAAGGTACGTACTTCATAGGTACGGGGTAGTTCTCCACTGCCGATGTTGCTCAAGGTATGTTGCTCAGTCACTCTTCAAGATTACCGAAGATTGGGTACTGCTGAAATACAGGTGACCATAGGACGCGCTCCTGCGTGCTGTTCGCAGCGCGTGCCCGCTAATCGCCGAATTCACCGCTTCCCTCGGAAGGGTTAGGATTGAATTAGACTATCAACTAGCCAATTCGGCCTATGAGAGAGATTTCCGTGGAAAACCATTCACCCCGCCCACAACCGGAACCCGAGAAATCCCGCCCATTGCGCTTGTCACGCGGCATGAAGGTCTTCCATATCTGGATGGCCGGAATATCCGCACTTTTCCTTTTCGCCATCCCGATCGCCATCGGCCTCCTCCCGCCGATGGACCACGAGACCGATGACCTGCTGTTCAATATCGGTGTTGGCTCGGTGCTTGCCGGGATCGCCGCCTTGATCCTGTGGGCATACCAGGGCATCGACGATTGGCTTGGACGCCGCAGCAAAGCACCTGCCCAGGATCCGAAGCGCAATCAGTAGCGGCTACCGAAGCGCTCTTCCCATTCTTCGCGCGCGACCTTGAAGGCCAAGCCGCCGTTGTAGCCTTTACGCCCCAGCATCCCTACTAGTCGGCGTAATGCCCTATCCCGATCTGCGCCCATGGATTCCGGGCGAAGTTTCGCGCGAACCAGTTCACGGGCCCGCTGCTCCTCGGCCTCATCATCAATTTGCTCAAGCGCTTCAGCGGCCAGTTCATCGTCTACGCCCTTGGTGCGCAGCTCGCGCTTGATCGCCCCACGGGCCAAACCGCGCGAGCGCGCGCGGGCAACTACCCACGACTTCGCAAAGCGTTCATCATCAACGAGATTGATCTCGGCATACCGGTCGATGACTTCATCAGCGATATCCTCAGGGCATTGGTTGTCAAGAAGCTTGTCCTTGAGCTGTTTCGCGGTCTTGTCGCTGGCTGTGAGCTGGCGCAGCAAAATGCCACGCGCCTTTTCCCGCCAGTGGTCATCGCTGAGCTCTTCGGGCTCCCCCGCTTCGCGCGCCGCTTTTCTCGCTTCGCGTGCTTCGCGGCGTTCCTGCTTCGAGGGTTTGGCCGGTGCGGGCGCGGCAACAATCTGTTCCATCGCCGCACGCAGCTCTTCAACACTGCCCGGTTTCCTGGATTCCTCCGGGAAGCTGGCAATGGTGCGGGAGGTGCTGCCCGCTGGCATGGCTGGGGTTGCGGCGCGCCGGGCGGCGCGTTCCCGCCTAGCTGATTCCTCAGCCGCTTGTGCTTCCACTTCTTCCGGGCTGGGTTTTGCCCAGTCCGGCATGTCCTCGGGATCCCCCTGGAACTCTTTGGAAACGGACGTAGCGTCCGACCCGGAATTCTTTCCGGGTCGGACGCTACGTCGCTGGAAGCCTGGGGCCACTACTTATCGCCCTCGACGACTCGCAGTTCGGTCTCGTCTTCTTCAACTTCTTCCTGTGGCAGAACGCCGAGCTTCTGCAAGATCTGGCGCTCGAGTTCGTCGGCCAGATCCGGGTTGTCGCGCAGGAAGCGGCGGGCGTTTTCCTTGCCCTGGCCCAGCTGGTCCCCGTCGTAGGTGAACCAGGCACCGGACTTCTTGACCAGGTTGTGCTCGACACCCATGTCGATGAGCGAACCTTCGCGGGAGATGCCGTGGCCGTACAGGATGTCGAATTCAGCCTGCTTGAAAGGAGGCGCCATCTTGTTCTTGACGACCTTGCAGCGGGTGCGGTTGCCGACCGCATTGGTGCCCTCTTTCAGGGTCTCAATGCGGCGGATGTCGATGCGGACCGAAGCGTAGAACTTCAGCGCCTTGCCGCCAGTGGTGGTTTCCGGGCTGCCGAAGAAGACGCCAATCTTTTCACGCAGCTGGTTGATGAAGATTGCGGTAGTCTTCGAGGCCGAGAGGCGGCCGGTGATCTTGCGCAGAGCCTGGGACATCAAGCGGGCCTGCAGGCCGACATGGCTGTCACCCATTTCGCCTTCGATTTCGGCACGTGGAACCAGTGCTGCCACGGAGTCGATGACGATGATATCCAGCGCGCCGGAGCCCACGAGCATATCCATGATTTCCAGAGCCTGCTCGCCGGTATCCGGCTGGGAGACCAGCAGTGCGTCGGTGTCGACGCCCAGCTTCTTGGCGTATTCCGGATCAAGCGCGTGCTCAGCATCGATGAATGCCGCAACGCCGCCGGCTTTCTGCGCGCTGGCGACTGCATGCAGGGCAACCGTGGTTTTACCCGAGGACTCAGGGCCGTAGATTTCCACCACGCGGCCGCGTGGCAGGCCGCCAATGCCAAGGGCGACATCCAAGGCAACCGAACCGGTAGGAATTACTTCAATAGGTGCACGGGTTTCATCGCCCAGGCGCATGACCGAGCCCTTGCCGTAGGCCTTGTCGATTTGGCCCAGGACAGCCTCTAGCGCCTTTTCCCGATCATTTTTTGCTGCCATGGTTCACCTTTGCTCTTGCAAGCCTGCTACGTACTTGCTCATGAATTTTGTCCTGCAATAGACAGTATGCTTGCCCACCGACACTTTGGACTCCGATAGCCCTCAAGTGTGGACAGTCTCAGTGCTTAAGTTCTTGGTGCAGTTTCCTGCGTTGCTTCTAGGATAACCCTATCCGAACAGGTGTTCGAAATTCAACACGGCATGTTCGAAGATCCAGTGCCGGGACTTTCGAACGGAGTCGCTACGATTCCTTCGGCTCGATATCCACGCCAAGCCAGCGTTCGGCCGGAATGTCTTGCGCCTTGCACAGGGCTTCCCAAATCTGCTTGGGCTTGATGCCCTTGTCCAGCGCCTGCGCGGCGGTAAGGCTGCCAAGTTCGGTAAGGGCCATGGAATCGGCTAGCACGTGGGAGTACCGCGCGCCGAACTCGTTTTCCATGTTGCGCCAGAAATCGCTGATTTTCACCTAATTATTCTCCCACGCATAGGCAAGGAGCCCACGCATTTCGCGCAGGCTCCTTGCACGGCTGCCGGCAGTCTCGATTACTGAGTAGCGGTAGCCCTAAAAAAATTGGTTCTAGACCGAGGCCAATGGCTTGTTGCCACTCTTGGCCGCAAACTCGTCGGCCATATCCGTAGGGACGGTATCCGGGATAGCAATGCCCTCTGCCAGGGCAACGCGCTCGGATACTTCACGGAGCATCAGGGACAATGGGATTTCCAGCGCCACGCAGATCGAGGAGAGCAGCTCCGAAGAGGCCTCCTTCTGGCCACGCTCAACCTCGGACAGGTAGCCAAGGGAAACACGTGCGCTATGCGAAACCTCGCGAAGGGTACGTCCCTGGCGCTGACGGACGTCGCGCAGAACATCGCCGATTTCATGACGGAGTACTACCATTTTGTGCTCCTCCTTCTCGGGCTGGACCATATGGGCTTCTCCCATATCGCGCCAACGGACGACACCATTGACAGTTACGGGTTGCTTGACCATGAATTTAGCCTCTGCTCCTAGGTCCATCTCGAAGATCTAATCAAATACGGGGGCCATCCTTGCGGCCCTGCAATTCGTACAACGACAGGTCATACGATTTTGTTCCCGTACATTCACCCTAATCACTTAAATGCGACCTACGCCACATATGCCGTGATTTTTGCGTAACATCTCGGGAAGAAGAGTATTTCGCGTCTTACTGTGAAGAAGCTTTATCCAAGATGGCAGCGAACTGGTGAAGTGCCGCCAGGGTGCTCTGCTCGCGGATCTGTGCCCGGTCTCCCACGAAGTGGTGGACTTCGGATCCCGAGTCAGCGCCCATGGCCCACCCAATATACACGGTTCCCACCGCCTTGCCATCGTGCGGGTCCGGTCCAGCGACCCCGGTTGCAGAAATCGCCGCGTCTGCACCGCAGGCACGCTGCGCCCCCACGGCCATCTGCCGGGCAACCTCGGGATCCACCGATCCCTTGGAGGCAAGCAGCGACTCATCGACGCCCAGCAGCGATGACTTCACCGCCGAGGAATAGCTGACAACTCCCCCGCGCAGCACCGCCGAGGCGCCGGGCACCTCGGCCAGGCGCGCGGCAATCATGCCAGCGGTCAACGATTCGGCCGTAGCCAGCTGCACATCGCCTTCAATGGCCTTGGCGATCACCTCGGGTGCCTGGGGCTTCATGGTGCCGGCCCTACTTCTGCTTCTTGGCCGCGGCTGCCAGCTGGCCGGCCTTGACCAGGTATTCCAGTCCGGTGACCACGGTGACGGCCAGGGTCAGCAGCATCAGGTACCACGCCACGGTGCCCAGCCAGTCAATGGTGTGGGTGTAGGGCAGCAGGTACAGGCCGATCACGATGGCCTGCAACACGGTCTTGATCTTGCCGCCCATATTCGCGGCAATCACGCCGTAGCGGATGACCACCACGCGCAGCAAGGTGATGCCCCATTCGCGCACCAGGATCACGATGGTGACCCACCAAGGCAGCTCGGCCAGGATCGAGAAGCAAACCAGCGCCGAACCGGTGAGCAGCTTGTCGGCGATCGGGTCCGCGATCTTGCCGAAGTTGGTGACCAGCCCGCGGCTGCGCGCCAGGTCCCCGTCGAGCTTGTCGGTGTACATGGCCACCACGAAAAGTCCCAGCGCGACCCAGCGCCACAGGCCTTGCTCGTGGTTATCGGCCATCAGGGCCCAGACGAAGAAAGGCACCATGATGATGCGGATGGTAGTGAGCACGTTGGCGATATTCAGCGTCGGTACCGGTGGCTGGGCACTGCGGCCAGCTTGCTCGCTCATGGGTTTCAGTTTCTTCCTGTCAGGTCCCAGGCGTCTTCGCCAGGTTCGTCGGAGCCATCGAAGTAGTCGACGGCTTGCGGGCGATCTTCCAGATCCTTGGCAACCAGGTCCTCGGCATAGTCGGTGACCGGCTCGGCGTGGTTCACGTTGGCTTCGGCCACCAGCGCGGCCTCGGTGGCCGACGGGGTGCTGGTCGCCGGGTCATCGCCGCGCATCGCGGCCAGGACCATGGGCAGGTCATCGGGCTGGATCAGCACATCGCGGGCCTTGGAGCCCTCGGAAGGGCCGACAACGCCCCGCGATTCCATCAGGTCCATCAGGCGTCCGGCCTTGGCGAAGCCCACGCGCAGCTTGCGCTGCAGCATCGAGGTGGAGCCGAACTGGCTGGTGACCACGAGCTCGGTAGCCTGCAGCAGCAGATCCAGATCGTCTCCGATGTCCTCATCGATCTGCTTCTTCTTCTCGGCAGCCGGGATCACGTCTTCCCGGTACTCGGGCTTCAGCTGGCTCTTGACATGCTCGACCACGCGGTGGATTTCGGATTCGGTCACCCAGGCGCCCTGCACGCGCATCGGCTTGGAGGTGCCCATCGGCAGGAACAGGGCGTCGCCCTGGCCCAGCAGCTTCTCGGCCCCGGGCTGGTCCAGGACCACACGGGAGTCGGTGACCGAGGAGGTCGCGAAGGCCATGCGCGAGGGCACGTTGGCCTTGATCAAGCCGGTAACCACATCCACCGAGGGGCGCTGGGTGGCCAGCACCAAGTGGATGCCGGCGGCACGCGCCAGCTGGGTGATGCGCACGATGGACTCTTCGACATCGCGCGGGGCGACCATCATCAAGTCGGCGAGCTCATCGACGATCACCAGCAGGTACGGGTAGGGCTTGAGCACGCGCTTGGAACCCTCCGGAGGGTGCACCTTGCCGGCCTTGACCGCCTTGTTGAAGTCGTCGATGTGCTTGAAACCGAAGTTGGCCAGATCGTCGTAGCGGGTGTCCATTTCGCGGACCACCCAGCCCAGTGCCTCGGCGGCCTTCTTCGGGTTGGTGATGATCGGGGTGATCAGGTGCGGCACGCCTTCGTAGGCGGTCAGCTCCACGCGCTTGGGGTCGACCATGACCATGCGCACCTCGTCCGGGGTGGAGCGCATCAGGATCGAGGTGATCATCGAGTTCACGAACGAGGACTTGCCCGCGCCGGTGGCGCCTGCCACCAGCAGGTGCGGCATCTTGGCCAGGTTGGCCACGACGAAGCCGCCTTCCACGTCCTTGCCCACGCCCATCACCATCGGGTGCTCGGTCTTGCGGGCATTGGAGCTGCGCAGCACATCGCCCAGCGCCACGACTTCCTTGTCGGTGTTCGGGATCTCGATGCCGATGGCTGACTTGCCCGGAATCGGCGAGAGGATGCGCACATCCGAGGAAGCCACCGCATAGGAGATGTTCTTGGACAGCGCGGTGACCTTCTCCACCTTGGTGCCCGGAGCCAGCTCGATCTCGTAGCGGGTCACCGTGGGCCCGCGGGAGAACCCGGTGACCTTCGCGTCGACCTTGAACTGCTGCAGGGTGTTGGTCAGCGCATCGACCACCACCTGGTTGGCCTCGGAGGCTTCCTTGGCCGGCGGGCCGGCAGGAAGGTAGTGCTCCTCGGGCAGGGTGTAGGTGACATCCCCGGACAGCTGCAGCTGCTCGCTGCGCGCGGGGATCGGCGCCTGCGGGGATGCGGCGAGCCCGGCGGCGCGCGAGGAGACCTGGTCCATCGCGGAGGTGGTGGCCTCGGGCTCGGCCTTCAGCCCGATATTGGCCATGATCTCGGCCATCTCGGATTCGGCCTTGGTCGGGCGCTTGACCCCGGGCGGAGGACCGGAGGGCTTCGGGATGGCCACCGTGGCGGTGTCTTCCTGGGCCGGGGCGGCGGCGGACTCGAAGTCCGGGCGGGCGATGGCCTGGGTGGCGGCCTCGTCGGCGTCGAAGATCTTGCCGGAGTTGCGGTTGACGGCAGGCATCGCGCCGGTGGACTGCTCGGCAGGATCATCCTGGCCGATGACCGCCTTGTCGTAGGCGACATCGCCGGGGCGTTCAGCGTGCTCGCCGCCGTCCACGTCGTAGACCTCGGTGACCTTGCGGGCGGCCGCGGCCCGGCGTTCGAAGAAGCCGGGCTTCTTCTTCCTGGCAGCGGGGGCCGGAGCCTCGTCCTGCGGGTAGAGGTAGGACTGGTCATGGTCCTCGCCGGCTGGATCAAGTTCCACTGCGGCCGTGGGGCGGGCGGCACGGGGTGCGTCCGGGTCCTGGCCGAGCAGGCGGTTGTAGCCCGAACGCACGCGCGAAGGGATCTGCGTAAATGGCGTGGCGGTGACGATCAGGATGGACATGACCACCAGGAAGATGAACACGGCCATGGCGCCCGGGACCGAGATCAGCATGCCCAGCGGGGTGCCCAGGATGGAACCGGCCATGCCGCCGGCATTCCAGAGGGCTTGGAAATCGTCGGAGACCGCTGGCGAGCCGTTGGCCAGCGAGGCGATGGACGAGCCGGAGAGCGTCATGATCAGCAGGCCGATGCCGATGCGGTTGTTCGCGGTGACCGCCTCCGGGTAGCGGAAGAGCCGGAAGGCGCCGATGAACAAGATCACCGGCAGCAGCACGGCCATGAAGCCCAGGGTGCCGCCGGCGACCGCGTGCACGCCGGTACCGAACCAGCCCGCATCGCGCAGGCCCCACCATTCGATGATCGCGACGATCATCGAGATCAGCGCGAGGAACAGTCCGGTGCCGTCGCGGCGCAGCTCGTAGTCAGGCTTGACGGTTCCGCCGATGCGGCGGAATGCGCCGCCGAAGATCCGGGCAATGCCCATCCACACGCTGCGTATTGCGCGCAGCGGCAGGGCGAGTTCCGCATCCGGGTTCTCGGGCGTTTTCTTGGAGGACGAGGAGCCAGGCGCCTTGGGTTTGCGCGCCGCGGTCTTCTTCGTCCCCTGAGACTGGGTACGTGGGGCCATACTCCAAGGGTATCGCCCCCGGCTGGATGCGCCCCGAATTTACACGTCTGCACGGGGTGCGCCAGCAGCTAGATAATCGTCACGTGGCGCCCGGGAACTATTGCGAGTACTCGATCACCAAGGTGTAGCGGCCATTGCCTTCCAGGCAGGCGTGGCTGCCGACTTCGTACCCGGACGCCTTGAAGGCATCCACCGTGGCGGTTTCCATCATGGCGCAGGTAGCGGCGCTGGAGACCTCTTGGGTGTAGGTCGTGCCGCTGGCGTGGGCCCCCGGGATTCCGGCCAGCCCCACCGCCCCGGCCAGCATTCCTGCCGCCGCGCCTGCGCCGAGATGGCTCTTGAACTTCATTTCCACTCCTGGTCCGCTTTCGTGCCGGGCGCTTGGGCCAAGCGCCTGCTTCCCAAGGTGCCACAGCTCGGCCCTGCACTGCCAGCGGCGTCCAGCCAAGATCCAGCCAGCGCCTGGCTGCGCAGCCCGAATGGACTCAGCCGCGGGCCGCGCAGCGGTTGAGCCCGGCCCGGATGGCGAATCCCGAGGCGAAGCACACTGCCAGCAGCCCCAGGGCTGTGCCCAGGAACGGGGCCGGATCGATTTCGCCCCAGCCCAGCGCGGCCACTGCCGACGCCGGAAGCAGTGCAGCGATGCCCGCGCCGATCCCAGCAGCGGCCGATTGCCTGGCTGCTGAGACCGGATGGTTCCCCATGGCCTGGATTTCAATGGCCGCATACGCACCGCTGCAGCAGATCAGACCCACCACCACTCCTGCGAGCGCGCCGTAGGCCAAGGGCAGGCCGAGATCACCCAGGCCGTTGCCATAGCCGTCCCCGCGGATCGGCCAGAACATCCAGAGCACCGCCAGCGCACCGAGCACCATGCCCACCCCTGCAGCGATCGCGAACATGCTTCGGGTCATCGAGGCCACGGTCCTTGAAGTTTTCCCATTCATGGCTACAGCCTAGGACGACTAGGCAATATTTGCTACTGCCAGCGGGTTCAGCTGCCAGGTGGCCTCGGTTCGCTGCCGGGAGGCCGGGCCGCCGCTAGGAGAAGTCCAGGCCGAGCAGGGCGTTCTCGGTCACCTCGGGAAGTGCAGGGTGGATCCAGTACTGCTTGGCGGCCACCTCGCGCACATCCAGCCCGAAGGCCATCACCGTAATCATCTGCTGGATCAGCGTTGACGCCTGCGGTCCCATGTAGTGCGCGCCCAGCAGCTTGCCGGTTTCCCGATCAGCGATGAGCTTGGCGATACCGGTGCTGTCTTCCATGGCCCAGCCGTAGGCCACATCCCCGTACTTCTGCACCTTGGCGGTAATGTCATGGCCTGCCTCGCGGGCTTCGTCCTCGGTCATGCCGACGTAGGCGATCTGCGGGTGGGTGAAGACCGCCGCTGGCACGTGCTCATGGGGCATCTGCTTCATGTCCTGTGGGTTCAGCAAGTTATGGCGTACCGCGCGCATTTCCGCGTTGGCCACATGCTTGAGCAGGAAGGGCGAGGAAATATCGCCCAGCGCCCAGATGCCCTCGGCAGATGTCGAACGGCCGTACTCATCCACGCTGACCCGGCCGTCCTCGGAGTCGATGCCGGCACGGTCCAGATCCAGCTGGTCGCCGTTGGGGATGCGCCCCGTGGCCACAAGCAGCACCTCCGCACTGGCGGTGGAACCGTCATCCAGGGTCAGCTTCACCCCGTCGGGCTCTTGCACGGCGCTGACCATGCTCCTGCCCTGGCGCACGTCATAGCGTTCTGCGGCCATCTGGTTGAATGGACCGCGCAGATCGGCATCCAGCTGGCGCATGAGCTCGGAACGGGCCAGGATGGTGACCTTGGTGCCCAGTGCCTCGAAGACGTGGGCGAACTCCATGGCAATGTAGCCGCCACCGATGATCACGATGGACTTGGGCTGGCGGGCCAAGCGCATGATGTCCTCGTTGGTGTGGAAGGCTACGCCGGAATCGATGATTTCCTGCGGAATAAACGGGCGCGACCCGGCGGCCAGGACAATCTGGTCCGCGCTGATGGTCCTGGCTTCTGTTCCCTGCCCGGTACGCAGCGTGCGCTCGCCGACAAACCGCGCGTGCTGGTCGTAGACATCGATATTCGGCGTCTGCGCGCCACGGCGGTAGCCCTCGCCGCCCTGGGCAATGGGATCGATGCGCTTGCCGAAGACCCGGCTGACGATGCCTGGCCAGTCCACCGAATTGACCTGCGCCTCGATTCCCAGCCGTGCCGCTTGCCTGGTTTCCAGGGCCACGTCTGCGGCGTAGACATACATCTTGGTCGGGATGCAGCCGACGTTCAGGCAGGTACCGCCGAAAGCGCCCTTCTCGATGATGGCAATGGATTTTCCATCGAATTCTGGACCGGGGATGGAGTTGCCCGAACCGGTGCCGAGGATGATCAGATCGTAGTGCTTGTCAGCCTCGAATGCGGCGGAATTCGTCATGGCAGGGATACCTTTCACGGTCAATGCTGGGGCCCGGCAGGCAGGCGCTTGGCCAATGCTTGCCTACCGGGCAGGCTATCATCCGGGCACTGGAGTGCCACTATGTTGCACCTTGGGCTCATCGGCCAGGCTGAAGACCAGTTGCACGATGCCGTTGACCAGCACCTGCTCCGCGTGGACCCCGTAGACCTGCAGCAGAAGCCCAGGGTCCAGCACCTCTTGGGGCGTGCCCGCAGCGATGACCCCGCCGTTGGCCAGCATGACCAGCTTGCTGCAGTAGCGGGCGGCCAGATTCAAATCGTGCAGCACCACCACCGTGGTGGTTCCCAGTTCCCCGACCATGCGCAGCAGCTCATGCTGGTAGCGGATATCCAGGTGGTTGGTGGGTTCGTCCAGAAGCAGGTGCTCGGCCTGCTGGGCCAGTGTCCGGGCAACCAGCACGCGCTGCTTCTCGCCGCCGGACAGGGTCGAGTAGCGGCGGTCGGCCAAATGCCGGGCGCCGACCCGGGACAGTGCCGAAGCAACCGCCTGGTGGTCCTCGCGGGCAAAGGCGGCCAGCGCCTTGCGGTGCGCAACCCTGCCCAGGAGCACCATTTCGGCGACACTGACCGGCAGTTCGCTCGGCGTTTCCTGGGCCACGACGGCAATCCTGCGGGCCAGTTCGTTGCCGCGCAGTCCGCTGACCGGGCGCTCGTCCACGAGCACCAGCCCTGCCGTGGGCCGCAGCGCCGCATAGAGCGTGCGCAGCAGGGTGGACTTGCCGCTGCCGTTGGGGCCGATCAGCCCCACCACTTCCCCGGGGCCTGCCTGCAGCCCCGCCGATTCAATGACCAGCTTTCCGCCATAGCCCACCGAAATATCTGTAGCAGTAATCATGGTTCTTGCCTTCTTCCAGGTCCTTGGTTCCTATTGGGCCGCATTGAGCTTGCGAACCAGCGCGAACAGCAGCGGGGCGCCGAGCAATGCGGTAACGATTCCCAGCGGCAATTCCTGCGGTGCCATGGCCGTCCGGGCCAGCACATCGGCCCAGACCAGGAAGATCGCGCCGAGCAGGGCGGCTACCGGAATCAGGGTGCGGTGCGTGGCACCGACGCACAGCCGGGCTACGTGCGGAATCACCAGCCCGACGAATCCGATGCCGCCGGAGGACGCGACCAGCGCGCCCACGCACACCGCGGTCACCACCATGACGGCCGCACGCAGCTTCGCCGGAGATATTCCCAGCGCTTGCGCGGTGCCATCGCCGATGGCCAGCGCGTCCAGCGGCCGCGACCAATAGGCCAGCAGCGTGGCGGTCCCGAGCACCACGATCCAGGTGATCATTGCCGATTGCCCGGTCGCCTGCGCCAGTGAACCCAGCGTCCAGAAAAGCACCGAACGGCCCGCATTGGGATCATCCGAAGCGAAGATCAGCAGCGAGGTGAGCGCGTGCAGCACATAGCCCACGGACACCCCGGCCAGCACCAGCCGGGTGGACGTCATCTCCGAACCGACCCGCGCCAGCAGGTAGACGAAGATCCCGGCGGCCAGCGCCCCGGCAAAGGCGCTGGTGGCCAGCGAGGCCGTGCCGATGCCGGCCGTGGCGCCGAAGAGGATCGCGGCCGCCGAGAGCGTGGAGGCCCCGGAGGTCACGCCCAGCAGGTAGGGCTCGGCCAGGATGTTGCGGGTCAGCGCCTGCAGCGCCACCCCGGCCAGGGCCAGCCCGGCCCCGACGGCGGCACCCAGCAGCACCCGCGGCACGCGCAGCAGCAGGACGATGGACTGGTCCGAGGCGCTGAATGCACCAGGTGCGGGCATCCCGGAAAGGTGCGCCTTGAGGATCTGCAGCACGGTGCCCGGCTCGATGGACACCGGGCCGAGCCCTACGGCCACCGGCAAGGTGGCCACGAGTACGGCCAGCAGCCCGGCGATCCACAGCCAGGTGTTCCGGGCCCGCCGGTCATGGTCCAGGTCATCGCCGGCGCAGGCCAGCGGTTCCCGGGGTTCTCGCACGATAGGTTCCAACGGGGTCATGGCTGCCTTTCGGGGGTTTCGCCAATGGAATCGGTGCGCAGGCCCAGTGCGGCACCCAGCGCAGTCAGGGTCAATGCGCCAAGCACGGCAGCGGCGGCCAGGTAGCCGGCGGCGGCCAGCGCCGCTCCGGAGGCTGCTGTGCCCAGGAACAGGCCCAGGGACATGCCGGCCGCGTTCAGGCTCAGCGCGGTGCCGCGCACCTGCGTGCAACGGCTCACCAGCAGGCTCATCACGGCGGCCGCGACCACCGCGTGGCTAGCCGAAAGCAGCGCCGTGCCGGCCACCGCCAGCGGCAGCACCGGTGAGAGGTAGACGCCGAACAGCGCCACCAGCGAAATGCCCAGGCTGAAAACCATCACCGCACGGGTGCGCCGCTGCGAATCCCCGGCGTTGAGCACCCGCCCGGCCAGCAGGTGCCCCAGGAAGAAGGCTCCGCCGCTGACCGACCAGATGAACGCGAACCAGCTGGCGGTCAGCGCGAACTTCTCCGTGTACAGCGGGGCCAGGAAGGCCAGGTGCCCCATGAAGGCGCCGGCGCGGCCGAAGGAGACCAGAAGCAGCGCCCGTGCTCCGGGCACGCCGGCCAGGGTGCGGAAGGCAGCCAGATAGCCCAGCCGGGCTGGAGCCGGAGCCGGGTCTGCGGCGCAGTGCCCGGCACCGCGGCGGCCGTAGCGCAGCACCGCCGGGATCAGGGCGATGCTGATGGCGGCGATGGCGACCAGGTTTCCCTGCCAGCCCCAGAACATCGCCGGCAGCACCAGCAGCGGCGCGCCGATCGTGGAGGCCAGGGTCTGGGCCGTCATCACCAAGGTGGCTGCCCGGCCCGCGGCCGGGGTGGTGCCGAAGCGGTCCGCGGCCGCGGTGGACAGCGCCGGGTAGAGCAGCGCGTTGGACACCCCGGTGGCCAGGCAGAAAACTGCCAGTGCCGCCAGGCCCGAGAAGGTCCCCGCGATGGCGGCGGCGCCCATCAGCCCCAGCGCCGCGGCGGCCACGGTGCCCGGGGCGATGCGCCCGATCAGCGGGGCCAGCGCAACCCCGGCGAGCACCGCGCCGACGCCGGCCAGCCCGCGCAGGGTGCCGGTTTCGGCATAGCCGGCCCCGGCCCAGTCGGCGATGGGCACCAGGAAAGTGCTCAGCACCGTGAAGGGCAAAAGGCCCAGCGCCGAGGCCAGCAGCGCCGGCCAGATCTCGGCGATGATGCGCCGTTCGCTGGGCAGCTGCTGCGCTGTTTCGACTTCTGGATGGCTCATGCCGCACTCCCGATTCCGGCGCTGATCATGGCCAGGTCCTCGGCGAAATCCTGCACCGCGAAGGCCGGCGAGCAGCCCTGGCCCTCCCGGGCCGAGGCCGCTTGCACCAGGGCGTCTTCGTAGGCGGCGAGCAGCGCGTCGATCATCGGGCAGGCCACGGCCAGTTCCCGGGCCAGGCCGGCGATGATCCTGGTGCGGTAGTAGTCTTCCTTGGGCATCCGCGGCACATCCCACTGGCCCTGGTCATCGCGGAAGACCGGGCGGAAGGCGATGGCCGAGAAGTCGAAGTAGCGGCCCTGCGCGTCGGGCTGCGAGAAGGGGTCGATGAGCAGCGAGGCGTAGCGCACGTAGAGCAGGTACTCCTGCTCGATGGCCGGCAGCTGCTCGAAGCTGGCCGCTTTCCCCGGGTCGATGCTCTGGGGGTGCACCGGATACCCGTCATCGAGCATGAAGGCCAGCAGGTTGACCGGCTGGCCGCCCAGTGCGGCGGTGATGGCCGACAGTTCCCGCCAGGCCTCGGCCATGGAGTGGATCAGCGCCGGGGTGACCGGGCCTTCGGGATAGAGCTTGTAGACGTACTGGACGGGCGGGGCGGGAGCGAAGACCGCGCGCAGCGCCAGCTCGTTGAAGAACAGGGCCGGATGCACGTACAGCGACATGTTCCGCGCCTCGGCTTCAAACGGCGATCCCGCCAGCTGCACTTCGGTGCCGGCCGCGGCATGCACCGCTCGCAGCCGCTGCAGCGCGGGCGTGGCCCCGCCAGTGGAGCCGGCGTAGATGCGGGCCTTGGCGCCGGCGGTCAGCACCAGCGCTCCGCCGGTCCCCTCCACCTGCCGGGTGTCCCCCAGATAGCTGGAGAAGCTGATGATTTCCGGGTCGGCGCCGCTGCGGCGGGCGAATTCGCGCACCAGTGCCGCCGAGCCCAGCGTGGGCGAGAGCAGCACGATCCGCGCCAGCGATGCGAGCACCCCCGGCGGCAGTTCGCGCAGCACCGGCAGGTAGGCGTCGGCGGTGGCCGCCAGTACCAGGGTGTCCCAGCCGCCGCGCACCTGCTGGTAGCCGCGGTAGCGGTGCTCGATGCGCACCTGCCCGGCCAGTGCGGCATGGGAGGGGTTTTGCACCTGGACGCGGGCGGTGCCGGCGTTGGCCTCCAGCGCGTCGAAGAAGGCGGCGCAGCGCTGCGAGGCGCGCCCGGCAATGCCCAGTTCCCCGGGCAGCGCCCCGAGCAGCACGGCGCTTTGCACCGCAACCGGTCCGGTTCCGGCAATGAGGATATTTCCCAGTTCATCCATGGGCTAATTGCTTTCCGTTCTCGTGCGCGCCTTGGTGTACAGAGCGATGTCGAAGACCTGCCCGGGCTGGCGGATCGTTCCGTCCAGCTGCCACCGCCGGGGGTCCACTGGTTGCATCGGGTAGTTGAACAGCGACTTCAGCCCGTCGCCGAAGCGCATTGCGACCACCACGTCCTGCCGGGTGCGCGCGTGCAGCTGGTGCAGCAGCTCGTATTTCACGGCCACCGTGGAGCTGAAGACGATGTGCGTGGCCTGCGGCAGGAAGTCCAGCTGGTGGATTTGATCGCCCTGCAGGCCGATGTCCAGGCCCTGCCCCAGCTGCGCCACGACCCGGCGGCCCAGCTCCAGCGCTTCGGGATCGATGTCGATCCCCACGGCGCTGGCCCCGGTGCGCGAGGCCAGGTTCAGCAGGGTCATCGGGAAGGAACCCGAACCGACCAGCAGCACCTTGGAGCTGGAGTCCGGGGCGACGGCGCCGAATTCCCCGGCGATGCACGATTCGATGTTGGCGAAGTAGCCCTCGGCTCCGCTGCGGCCTTCGAGCAGGCGCAGCGCCCGGTACTTCTCGATGACTGCGACGCAGCGCGCCGATTCGGTGCGCAGCACCGCCACCATCGCCGTGCCCTGGTCGGTGGCGGCCATCTGGGCATAGCCCGGTTCATTGGCCGGGTCGGTGACCAGCTGCGCATAGCCGGCCAGCAGCTCTTCGAGCGCCGCCGCGTGCCGCGTCGATCCGTCATAGTCTCGGGCGGCTTCGGCGAACCGTCCGAGGTAGCCGTGCAGCACGCCGGCCAGGCCGGCGGCGGCGGCCTGGGTGGCCAGTGGTGTTTCAGTCATGGATATATGCAGTCCCTTCGGCCACGATGCTTACTTCGGTGCTGATCTGCAGCGCGGTGGCCTTGGCGCGGCTGCCATCGGCGTGCACCTGCACGGTGCCTCCGGGCTGTTTCACGCTGGCATTGACCGGAGCGCCGGCTTTCGCTGCCAGGAAGGCGCCCAGCGCGGCGCTTCCCGAGCCGCAGCTGCCCTCCCAGATGAGGCTGCCCAGTGCCGGGACGCTGACCAGCGGGGCCAGCTGCCCGCGGTCCGGATCGTAGAGCATGATGCCCACGACGGACACCGCTTCGCTGGCGCCCAGATCCAGGGCCAGCTGCTGCGCACGCCCGCGCAGCTGGGGATCCGAGCCGTCGCATTCGGCGACCAGATGCACCGCATCGGCGTAGCGCACCAGCCCGGCGCCGGCGACGCCCGGGAACGGGTACGGGTCGATGCGCAGCGGCCAGGGCATTTTCAGCTGGCAGCGGTAGACGGCACCGTCCGGCTCGACCCGGCAGCCCAGCAGCTGCGCGGCGCCGGAGGCTTCGATCAGCAGCTCAAGCGGGCCGCTGCGGGCGCGGCGCGCGGCCTGCAGCGCGGCCAGCGACAACGCGGCATTGGCGCAGAATTCGCCACCGGCCATGTGCAGCCGGGCCTGGGCCCGGGGCGAGCTGGGAGGCAGGATGAACCCGACTTGCTCGGCGTGCACATGTTCGGCGCGCAGCAGCCGGTCAGCGATGCTGCGGTAGTGCGCCGCCGGGTGCCGGCTGGTCACCAGCACGGTGGTATTCGATGCCGGACTGAGCTTGACGAATTCCATGGGGGTGGCGCCCCGGACCAGGCCGCGGTTGGGGCCGCGTCCGTGCCCCGGGCGGGCCACGGGGCGCGATGAGGCCGCTTGCCGGCGCAGCGCCGCTGGCTGGCTCATCAACGGGCCAGCCGGTCGGCGATCAGCTCGACCCCGTCCACTGCCAGCGGACCGGGCGAGGAATAGTAGTAGTTCAGCGGCACGATGGCGCTGTCCTGCTCGATGGCGGGCAATCCGGCCAATTCGGGGCGGTCGCGCAGCGCCTCGATGACCTGCTGGTCGGTTTCCAAGTTCGAGGAGCCTGTCGGCAGGTACATGGCGAAGACCTTGTCGGCGCCGCTGTTCACGAGTTCTTCGGTGGAGGGCTCGAAGTAGCGCTTGGGCACGTCGTTGAAGACGTTCTGAAGGCCAAGCAGTTCCATCTGCTCGGCAACCAGCGATTCATGGCCGTAGGATCCCAAGGTGCCTGCGGTGGGCACGTACAGCGGCATCCCGCGCTGCTGGCTTTCCTGCTTGACGCTGCGCGCGGCTTGCTCGACGCGTGCTCGCATCTGCTGCACGGAGTCTTCGGCCGCCTGCTCGGTGCCGAAGAGCTGGCCGTAGGACTGGACATCCTTGTAGATCTGGTCGAAGCCGCTGAGCCCGCCGGTGGATCGGTCCTCGAATCCGGCGCAATATCCGCTGACGGTCAGCATCTTCACTCCGGCGCTTTCCAGGCGTTCAGCCAACGAGTCGAGATCGATTCCAGCAGCGATATCGGTGCCGATCACCACGTCTGCTCCCGAGTCCAGGATCATTTCGTAGGAGACATCATGCGAGTCCTCGGTAATCCGCTCCGCGTTGCGCACTGCCGCCATGGTTTCTTCGTCGAAAGGCACCTGCCAGCTGCCTGCGTAGTGCGTAAGCTTGTCTCCCGCTCCAGCGGCGGCCAGCAGGGCCGGGGCTTCCGACCCGACTGCAAGAACGCTGTCCGGCGCCTTGTCGAAGACGACCTGCCTTCCGCAACTGTCCAGGGAAATGCTCTTGGCGCCGGTGCCCTGCGGTGCACCGCTGGCAGATCCGGCTGGCGCGCCGCATCCGGTGGCCAGGGCCAGGATGGCAACCGGCACGGCCAACTTCCAGGGATTGAGTTTTTTCATCTATCAGTGCTCCATTCATGGCGGGCAGGCCTCGGCCGCCGAGATCCGGCGAGCTCCTCTGCCAACAGAGCTAAACACTAATGAGAATCATTATCAATTGTCAAAACGAGCAAGCCACGGAAGACCCACTCAGCCAAGCCGCTGCCGTTTCCGGACAAGGAAAAGCAGCCGCACTGCCCGTCATTGCGTGGGCGGTGCGGCTGCTGTGAAGCTATATTCTCGTGCTGGGTTGCCGGGCTACAGCCCCTCGGACGTCAGCCATGCCGAAGCGATGTCGGCGGCAGACTTCTTGTCCACGGTGCTCTGCACGTTGAGGTCCACCAGAACCTGCGCTGTCAGTTTTTCGCTGACCGGATTCAGGACTTCTGCCAATTCCCCGGATTGATCAGCGGCCACCAATGGCACCACATTCGATGCCAGGAATAGCGACTTCGGGTCTTCAAGGACTACCAAGTCCTCCGTCTGGATCCGCGGATCCGCGGTAAAGACGTTGGCGACATTCACCGTGCCGGCGGCCAGGTCTTCAACGGTCGTGTCGCCAGTTGCCGAGAATTCGGCCTTGACGCCATATGCGCTCTCCAAGCCCTTGGGTCCATAGGGGCGTTGCGCCAATTCAGGCGGGCCGCCCACGGTCAAGGGTTCGGAAATGCCGGCCAAATCCTCGATGCTCGCAAGCTTATTGGCTTCAGCGAATTCCTTGGTCACCGTGTAGGAGTCCTGATCCGAAGCTGGCGCGGCTTCGAGCACGGCCAGCGAATCCGGCAAGGATTCCTTCAGCTCGCTGTACACCTCATCGGCGGAGCGTGCTTCGGTGTCTTCCTTGTAGAACTGCAGCAGGTTGCCGGTGTATTCAGGGAAGACATCAATGCTGCCGTGTTCCAGCTGGGGCATGTAGGCATCGCGCTGCCCGATGCTGAATTTCCGTTCCACTTCCATGCCGGCTCCCTCAAGCGCCTGGGCATAGATCTCAGCAACGATTTCATTGGAATAGTAGGCCTGCGAACCGACTGCGATCGCTTCCCCACCCTCCCGGGTGGCATCGCTTTCGGTGGCCAACGGATCCGCACCGGAGCATCCAGCGAGTGCGAGGCTTCCGGCCAGCACGAGAGCACTCGTGGACAATATCTTCTTGGTTCTCATGACATTTCCCTTTCGCGGGTGATTGAGTCATCGGTATCTTGGTAAGTTTTCTTCTTCTTCTTCGAGGGCACGCCCAGCCCGTGGGGTACAGCCGCTTTCTGCGCGATGGCAAATGCCAAATCCAGCACCAAGGCCAGCGCGGCAACCATCAAGGCGCCGCCCAGGACCATGTCGAAGCGCCGCAGGTTCAGACCGGTGATGATGGGCAGTCCCAGGCCGCCGAGATTTACGTAGGCGGCAACAGTAACGGTGGCGACTACTTGAAGAACGGCGGAGCGGATCCCGCCTACGAGCAGCGCAAGTCCCAGTGGGATCTCGACTTTGACGAGGATCTGCCATTCGGTCATCCCCATGGCCCGGGCAGCATCGATGGTCTTGCGGTCAATTGCTTCGAAGCCGGTATAGGCTCCGGCCAGCAGTGATGGAATTGCCAGCACGACGAAGGTCAGCATGGCCGCTTCTGGCTTGTGCAGAACTCCCAGAAGCAGCACCAGCAGAATCAGCAGTCCGAAGGATGGCACCGCACGCGCAACGCCGGCCAGCCCGACGGCCAATTCCCTTCCTCGCCCCGTATGCCCAATGGCCCATCCCGCAGGGATGGCAATCGCGCTAGCAATCAGCACAGCAACCACCGTGAACAGCAAGTGCTGCCCCAGCAAGCTAGCCAGTCCCCCATCGCCCTGCCACTGCTCGGGAGCGAAGATCCACGCCAGCGCATCGGAAATCAGATTCATGAGGACACCTTCTGCGTGGACGGCTGCGCTGCAGTTCGTTTTTGCCTGGTGCTCGTTGCAGCCCAAGGCATCAGCCAACGGCCGGCCAGGAGCAACAACAGGTCAACGAGCAACGCGATCGCTGCCACCGCGATGATCCCCGCCAGGACTTCTTCAATGATGCGACGCTGCAGACCGTTGGTGAACAGGTAGCCCAAGTTGGTTACCCCGACCAGGATGCCGACGGTTGCCAGCGAGATGGTGCTGACCGCTGTCACTCGCAGACCAGCCAGAACTACGGGACCGGCCAAGGGAAGGTCGACAGCGAAGAAGCGGCGTGCCGATCCGTAGCCCATGGCAGTTGCGGCCGACCTGGTTGCCGGGTCCACCGAGTTCAGCCCATCGACCACGCTGCGCACCATGATCGCTATCGCGTAGATCGCCAAGGCGAGAATGAGATTGGCTTCGCTGATCGCGCTCATCCCGGTGAGTACGGGCAGGATCATCAGCAGAGCCAGCGAAGGGATCGTGTAGAGCAATCCGGTGATGCTCACGACCGGTCCGCGCACCAGTTTGTAGCGCCAGGCCACCCAACCCAGCGGAATCGACAGGATGAATCCGAGAATGATTGCTATCAGGGACTGGCGCAGGTGCTCCAGCGATAGCGAACCAATGAGTCCGAGATTTTCCAGGACCCAGTTCACTGGACTGACCCATCCTCGACGAGCTTGCCTTGAGTCCGGCCTTGCGCATCAACCAGGACGGTTCCGTGCTCGGTCTGCTTCAAGCTCAGCGCCCGTGCCCCACGCTGCGCGCCAATGAAGGAGGCGACAAAATCATTGGCCGGATTTTCAATGATCTCACTCGGGCTGCCGACCTGGAGCTTCTGTGCGCCCGCCGCCAGAATTACCACCTGGTCCCCCAGGAGGAAGGCTTCATCAATATCGTGGGTGACAAAAACAATGGTCTTATCGAGTTCTCTTTGGAGACGAATCAATTCTTCTTGCAGCTCGGCGCGAACGATAGGGTCCACGGCGCCGAAGGGCTCGTCCATGAGCAGGATGTTCGGATCGGCGGCCAGCCCGCGTGCCACGCCAACGCGTTGCTGCTGGCCTCCAGAGAGCTGATGCGGATACCTGTCGGCCATGGAGCCGGCAAGCCCAACCGTGCCCATCAGTTCCAAGGCACGCGCTCGTGATGCCTTGCTCGTTTCACCCATGAGCCGCGGCACGGTCGCAATGTTCTGTGCGACAGTGAAATGAGGCAGCAGGCCGGAGTTCTGCATCACGTAGCCGATGCTGCGGCGCAGGCCCACCGCCGGCTTGCTGGCGATGTCCTCGCCGTCGATACGCAGCGTACCGCTGCTCGGATCAACCATGCGGTTGATCATCCGCAGCAATGTTGTCTTGCCGCAGCCTGAGGAACCGACGAAGACTGTGGTGCGGTGTGCCGGAATTTGCAGGCTGAAATCCTTGACGGCAACGGTGCCATCCGGATAGTGCTTGGAAACGTTATCGAACTCAATCATGCACATTCCTCCACAGCGGCTTCGATCCAACCCATTGGGTGATGCCCGGGCATATTTCGTCTCCTTGAGCTGGCGTTGAGCCCAATTCTGCCTTAAAAGTGCTGTGACAGCACCAGATGTCCGGGAAATAGCCAGTTTCAGGCTGCGTGGTGGTTCCCGGTTTCCTTCGGGAACATCGGTAGAGTCAGTGAAAATCATCTTTACTGCATTGGGAGAAGACCTTGCGCATACGCTCAATTGGCATCGCGACAGCAACCTTAATCGTTGGCGCCCTGGCACTCTCATCACCGGCACTCGCTGGCCAGCAAGACGTCGCCCCATCCGGTGATTGGGACAGCTCAGTGTCCATGGAAGCCCGCACCGGCGAGGTGCTGGAGCAGATCGATATGGACCAGTGGGATTCGGTCGTCGTAGTAGACGCGCAAACAGGACAAATCCTGCCGCAAAGTCCCGCCCCGGCAATCGAGCTCGATGACTCGCCAAGTCCTGCATACCTGGGCTTCTTTGGCTGACGCTTGAGCTGTGGTGCATGCCTTGCGCTTGATTTCCCATAAAAATATTGCCTCGAACCTTAATTGGTTCGAGGCAATATTTTTGGAAGCCTAGGCTTCGAGCACTACAGGAACGATCATTGGGCGGCGACGCAGCTTGCGCGATACCCACGAGCCGATCACGCGGCGCGTGATCTGCTGCAGCTGGTGCGTGGAGTGGTTCGGGTTGTTGCCCACCGCTTCCATAATCGCAGCTGCGATCTTCGGCTTGATCTCGTTGAAGACCGAGTCCTCTTCGGCTACACCACGTGCGTGGATGTCCGGGCCGGAGATGATCGTGCCGTTCTGGCGGTTGATCACGGTGATGACCGAGATGAAGCCTTCTTCACCCAGGGTGACGCGGTCCTTCAGGTCATCATCGGTGATGGTGCCGACCTTGGAACCGTCAACGTAGACGTAGCCGCATTCGACCTGGCCAACGAGCTTTGCTACGCCGTCCTTCATGTCGATGACCGAGCCGTCGTCTGCCAGCAGCACGTTGTCCTCCGGGACACCGGCCTGCGCGGCCAGGCGGCCGTTGGCAATCAGGTGGCGGGTTTCGCCGTGCACCGGAAGCACGTTCTTCGGGCGCAGGATGTTGTAGCAGTAGAGCAATTCGCCAGCCGATGCGTGACCGGAAACGTGGACCTTGGCCATGCCCTTGTGGATGACCTCGGCGCCCAAGCGCATCAGGCCGTTGATCACGCGGAAGACCGAGTTCTCGTTGCCCGGGATCAGGCTGGAGGCCAGGATGACGGTGTCGCCCGGGTTGATCTGGACCTTGTGCTCGCCGTTGGCCATGCGGGACAGTGCAGCCATCGGCTCGCCCTGCGAACCGGTGGACATCAGCACGACCTTGTGGTCTGGCAGCGAATCGATCTGCTTCAGGTCGACCAGGACACCCTGTGGCACTTCGAGGTAGCCCAAGCGTTCGGCGATGCCCATATTGCGCACCATCGAGCGGCCGATGAAGGCCACCTTGCGGCCGTGCACCGCTGCGGCGTCCAGAACCTGCTGCACGCGGTGGACGTGCGAGGAGAACGAAGCGACGATGATGCGGCGGCGGGCGCGCGCGAACTTGGCCTCGAGTACCGGGCCGATTTCGCGTTCGGCAACGGTGAAGCCCGGAACTTCGGCGTTGGTGGAGTCCGGCAGGAACAAGTCCACGCCTTCCTCGCCCAGGCGCGCGAAGTGGCGCAGGTCGGTGATGCGGCCGTCAAGTGGCAGCTGGTCCATCTTGAAGTCGCCGGTGTGCAGCACGGTACCGGCTTCGGTGCGCAGGAATACTGCCAAGGCATCCGGGATCGAGTGGTTCACAGCTACGAACTCGCATTCGAAGTTGCCAACCTGCGCGATCTCGCCCTCCACCACGATATTGGTGTTGGCCTTGATGCGGTGTTCTGCCAGCTTTGCTTCGACGAAGGCCAGGGTCAGCTTCGACCCGTACAAAGGGATGTCTTCGCGCAGGCGCAACAGGTACGGAACAGCACCGATGTGGTCCTCGTGGCCGTGGGTCAGCACGAGGCCCACCACGTCGTCCAAGCGGTCCTTGATGTAGGAGAAGTCTGGCAGGATCAGATCCACGCCAGGCTGGTGCTCCTCGGGGAAGAGCACGCCGCAGTCGATGATCAACAGTTTCCCGTTGAGTTCGAAAACGGTCATGTTTCGGCCGACCTCGCCCAAGCCGCCGAGGGGAACAATTCGCATTGTTCCCTTCTTCAGCTTCGCCGGAGTCTGCATACGCGCAGCGTCAGCCTTGCCTACTGAACTCTCAGTCATATGTGGTTAGTCCCTTTCGTTACAGATCCCATCCACCTTCACGTAGGTCCGCGCGGATGGCATCGAGCTCTGCGTCCGACGGTGCCAACAGCGGCAGTCGGACGACGGTGTTCGGCAGGACACCCTGCCAGTGAAGTCCATATTTTGCGGCCACGGCGCCCTGAATGTGGCCCATGATGCCGCGCTGGATCGCGTCCAGCTCAAAGTGTGTGGTGCGTGCAGTCGCCAGATCTCCTGCATGCATTGCATTAACAAGCGTACGGTACTTAGCGGCCGCAACGTGAGCGGTGACCGAAACCACGCCGACAGCACCTGCCGCCATCAGCGGCAAAGTCAGCCCATCGTCGCCGGAGTACACGTGCAGATCGGTTGTGGCCAGCACGGTGGTGGTGGACTGGTAATCCGCCTTGGCGTCCTTCAGGGCAATGACCTGAGGAATCCTGGACAGTTCAATGATGGTCTCGGGCGCCAGCGCGATGCCGGTGCGTCCCGGGATGTCGTAGAGCATGATGGGCAGCTCAACGGCTTCGGCGATGGCCTTGACGTGGGCGATGACGCCGGCCTGGCTTGGCTTGTTGTAGTAGGGGGTGGTCAACAGCACACCGTCTACGCCCGCTTCCTTGGCAGCCAGCGAGAGCTTGATGGAGTGACGGGTGTCGTTGGTAGTGGAACCGGCCAGCACTGCGGCACGGTCCCCCACCGCCTCGGCGACGGTACGGAACATCTCGATGTTCTCTTCATCGGTCAGGGTCGAGGTCTCGCCGGTGGTGCCGGTGACGACCAGTCCGTCGCAGCCATCATCAACCAGCTTCGTTGCCAGTTTGGCAGCCATCGCGTAATCGACTTCACCCGCTTCATCGAAGGGCGTGACCATAGCGGTCAGCACGGTACCGAACGGGTATGCCTGATTATCAATTGCACTTGTAGCCATGGCATTAAATCTACACTCGCGCATGTTGCAATGGCATCCCCCGCGCAATTCGTGGTGCGATGATTCCATGAACGATTTGGGTAGTTCCCAGCGGTTGCTGGGCGTGGACGCGGCACGGCTTGCCGCCATCCTCGGGATGTTCGCCGCGCACGTTTTCGCGCTCTATGAAACCAGCGGCGCACCCGCCTACTCCCCAACATTTACCGGGACTTTCGCCTCCGGCCGAGCATCTGTCCTGTTCATGGTGCTGGCGGGTTTATCCTTGGTCCTGCTCTCGAAATCCTTGGCTCGAAAGGGCTGTTCCCACCCTAAGGTTTACTCAGTCCTTGTGCTGAGAGCATTAATTATTGCCGTGCTCGGAATGGCAATTGGGTCAGTAAATGAAGCCATCGCGGTCATTCTTGTCCACTATGGGCTACTGTTTCTATTGCTTCCACTGGCGCTGAAGCTGTCGAGAACAACCATTTGGGTAGTCTCGGCCATTTGGCTGCTGCTTATGCCGGTTCTTTGGCGACCGCTGGCCAGCAACTGGATTGCGGACTCGCTGGACCATAATCCGAGCTTCGGCGACATTCTCACCCCGCAACTGCTCCTCAAGGATCTAACGGTCACCGGATACTACCCATTGATGGTCTGGTTCGGTTTCGGCCTTCTTGGAATAGCCATCGCAAGATGCAACCTGCACAGCACGAGGACTGCGAGCCTGCTTGCATTGGGCGGTTCGATTATCGCGGCGGCAACCCAATGGGCGGGCCATTCGGTGAGCATGCACAATGCCGGGCTCATAGCCCGTGAACTGGGCCTGGAATTATCCCTCGTTCCCACAATGATCACCACCGGGCGTTTGCCGGGCGCCAACCTGGATCCGTTCCTGGACAATCCAGCCTATCTTTGGCTGCCGACCGGTCACAGCAATTCTTCGCTCTCCACGCTGCACAACGCCGCCTGCGCTGTCGCTATCATCGGCCTGCTCCAGCTGATTATTGGTCGGCTGGGTGCGCTCGGCCGGATTCTGGCTGGCGCCGGCCGGGCCCCGCTGACCCTGTATGCAGGGCACATTATCTTGCTGCCGGCGCTGAAAGAGCACTTGGACCCAATGGTGATTTGGTGGGTTCTCTGTGCAACGACGGCCGTCTTCGGAATTTGGCTTGGCTTCAGCAAGGCCTCTGGCCCTTTGGAATATGGCGTCCGGGTGTTTAGCGGAGCTGACAGCACCCCCGAGACGAAGAGCAAATTCTAGAGCGATGGCCCGGACTCTCGTGAGTCCGGGCCATCAACATGATGCTGCTTTATGCAATTACTGGCTGACCTTCTGGTCTGCTCGCCAGAATTCGATCGCAGTACGCATGGATTTGCGGGCGCGCGGCTTGTCACCGCAGGCTTCATACGCCAGTGCCAGACGGTACCAGGATTTCCATGATTCCGGGTTCTCTTCCACATCCTGCTGATGGATAGGGAAATCAGCGTCGGCGGCCGAACGGAGGAAACGTCCCGACGGCATGCGGGGAAGATCCTCTGGCAGCTCACCTGAGGCGGCCAAGGACTTGCCCATTTTCTCAGTGCGCAGCCCGAAGAGCACCTCGCGAATGAGGATCCAGACGCACAGTGCAGGAATAACCAGGATTGCAATGCCCATGACCTGCGCGACCAGTTCCCCGGTTTTCAGCAGACGGATCGCCTGGGTGAAGGTCATTCCAATGTACAGCGCGAACAGCAGCAGAATGCCGCCTACCCAAAGTTTCGTTTTCACTGGCCCAGCTCCAGGAAGCCATCAAGGCCATAGGTCAGGCCCGGGCGGGAGCCAACAGTACGCAGGCCCAGGAGGACGCCTGGCATGAACGAGGCACGGTCGAAGGAATCATGGCGCAAGGTGAACTGCTCCCCCGGGCCGCCAAAGAGCACTTCCTGGTGGGCTACGAGGCCGCGCAGGCGTACCGAATGAACGTTGATTCCATCGACGACTGCGCCACGGGCGCCATCGAGCTGGGTCTCGGTAGCGTCCGGGCTCGCGGGGACTCCAGCGGCTTCACGCGACTTCGCGATCAGTTCAGCGGTACGCACCGCGGTGCCGCTAGGCGCGTCCACCTTGTTCGGGTGGTGCAGCTCAATGATCTCTACGGATTCGAAGTACTTGGCGGCCGTAGCCGCGAAAGCGCTGGCGAGCACCGAGCCCAGGGCGAAGTTGGGCGCAATCAGCACACCTGCCTGCGGATGCTTGCCCAGCAGCCCTTCCAAATTCGCGCGGCGATCATCATCCCAGCCAGTGGTGCCAACCACTGCATGAAGCCCGTTCTCGACGGCAAAACGCACATTGGCCTCGGTGGATGCCGGCACAGAAAGGTCAACAATGTGCGTTGCGCCGGCTTCAAGGATCTGCGACAAATCGTCGCCTCTTCCCAAGCTTGCTACCAATTCCATGTCTGCAGCCTCAGTTACGGCCTTGACCGCTTCCGAGCCCATTCGTCCGGCCGCGCCGAGCACGGCCACCTTGATCTGTGCACTCATGGGCTTAAGCCTATCGCCCTGCAGGCACCTGCCTTGCCAACGATTACGTGATCTCACGCGAGTTTTGCAGCGAATACCCTGAGGCGATTTCCCAGATATTTGATTCTGCTTGTTCCCTACGGCCAGCCCAACTTGTTTTGCCTAGCAAATAGGGGAAAAATATGTGTCAGGAGTCTCCAAGTAGTAAGCAGGGCCATGGGTCAGAAAATTAAGCGCTTTGGTTTCGGCATCGGCGCAACGCTTGTCGCGACCTTTGCAATCACTTCCTGCGGTTCAGGCGATGAACCAATCACCCTGTCCGATGACGAGCGAGCAACTATTACTGATGTCGTCCAAGAACAGGGAACGGTCATCGATTCGCCGACTTGCCAGGTTGAGGTTTTCCGTATCGAGGACTCCACGACCTACGGCTGGGCTACTTGCGCACCCGATAGCCAGGACTCGGCGGACACCGCTGCCCAGGCGGATGCCTTCCCGTTCCGCATTGACGGGCAGGAACTGCGCCGTCCAGATGACGGTTCCAAATACGAGGAAGGCGTGCAGGAGCTCTTCCCGGAAGACCTTCGTTCCGCTATTACCCAGCATTCGACCGGGGCGGGCGGTTAATTCCTTTTTGCCTGTCTCGCCATTTCAGGTGAGCGTGCCGATTTTCCCTACCGATAGTGTGTGCGCACTTTTCGCACGATGAAAGGCTGGCGTGCGCCACGATTACTTTGGGCAATTGCCCGAATCCCTCAGGACCAGGCTTTCGGTTCGTGTCGCGGGCCATGGCCCTGACGTGGTGCTGATTCACGGGCTCGGAGCATCCAGCCGCTATTTCACTCCGCTGGCCAACATCTTGGCTAAGAAGTATCGAGTGATCGTTCCCGAACTTCCAGGCCACGGCAAGAATCTGGATGATGGCCGCCCGGTGACCGTACCGCGTTTCGCGCACGAAGTAGCATTGGCGTTGCGCGAGCTGAAGGTTGAGAACGCTATCGTCCTCGGGCATTCCATGGGCGCGCAGGTTTCCATTGAGCTAGCTCGCGCGTGGCCGGATCTGGTCAAGCACCTGGTCATTGCAGCTCCTGCGGTCAACGACCGTGAAGCGACGCTGTTCAGGCAGGCCCGCCGGCTCTTTGAAGATTTCCCGCACGAGTTGAACTCGGTGAAGGCAATATTGCTCGTCGATTACCTGCGCTGCGGCATCCCATGGTGGGCCAAAAGCTGCGCCCAGATGCTGGACTACTCCACCGTTGAATTGCTTCGTACGGTCCAGTGCCCGATTGATGTCGTGTGCGGCACCCGGGATCCGCTGTCTCCACCGGAGTTCGGTCTTCGCCTGGTCGCAAGAACACCGCAAGCCAAGCTCACTGTCATGCATCATGGTGCGCATGGGTTCAATTTCTCTCATGCGCCCGAGCTTGCCGCGCTAGTAGATGCCGCGGCATGACCCAGAGAAAACGGTCATGCCCCTGGAATCGAAATCCTCAGATTCGATTCCAGGGGCACGGCACCCAACTCTAGAGGCCCAAGTCGGCTTCACTTTCAAACGGTCCCACCACGGTGATCACTCGATCCTTGGAGGCCAGTTCCTGGGCCAGATCCTGAACTTCCTGGGCCGTGACGGCATTGACGCGAGACAGTGCTTCGTCGATGTCCTGGAATTCTCCGGTAATCATTTCTGCCCGGCCCAAACGGGACATGCGGCTTCCTGGATCCTCCAGAGCCAGCACCGTTCCACCAGATAGCTGGCCCTTGGCCTGCGCCAATTCAGTTTCGGTGATGCCGTCCTTGGCCAACCGATCAAGCTCGGCCCCCAGCAGCCCGATAACCTGAGCGGCTTTAGCCGGGGCGCAGCCCGCGTACATGCCAAAGTAGCCGGCATCGGTGTAGGCGGCGGAGAAGGAGTAGGTCGAGTACACCAGTCCACGCTTCTCGCGAATTTCCTGGAACAACCTTGAGCTCATGCCGCCGCCGAGAACAGCGTTCAGCACTGCGAGAACCTGACGGCGGTCATCATGGCCGGTGATGCCGGAGCATCCCATGATGATGTTGGCTTGCTCGCCCGGACGGTTGATTACTTCCAGCCCGGCCTTCGAAGTGATCTGCGCTGGTTCACCCATGCGGCGTGGTTCTGGCACAGCCATCGGGTCCAGTTCCCAGCCTGCTTCGGTCAGCGCCTTGAGAAGCAGCTCGCACAGCTTGTCGTGCTCCAGGGATCCGGCGGCAGTAACAATCAACTCGCTTGGGCGGTAGTGCGCACGATAGTGCTCCATGACTGCCTCGCGGGAGATCTCCATGATCTCTTCAGGAGTTCCTCCAATGGGACGCCCCAATGGGTGATCGCCCAAGACATTGGCAACGAACCGCTCGTGGGCGACATCCATCGCGTCATCTGCATCCATGGCCAGCTCCTCGATGATCACCCCGCGTTCCTGCTCCAGTTCCTGCGGGTCGATAACTGCCGAGGTGACCATGTCGGCGATGACCTCAAGGGCCATTGGCAGCTCCGTGTCCAGGACGCGGGCGTAATAGCAGGTCGATTCCTTGGCGGTGGCTGCGTTTGATTCGCCGCCCACGGCATCGAAGGACTGGGCGATTTCCAAGGCAGTGCGCTTGGCAGTGCCCTTGAACAGCAGGTGCTCCAGGAAGTGCGTGGAGCCGAAGTGCCCTGATTCCTCGTCGCGGGAACCGACCGGTACCCAGAAGCCCACTGTGGTGGACCGCTGTCCGGGCATCGCTTCTGTCAGGACTCGTACGCCACCGGGCAGGATGCTGCGCCGGACTTCAGAGCCGCCTTCGCCTCGGTGGACCAACGTCGGGTCCGCCGGGTCAATCGGAGAAAACTGCGCGGTCTCCACCGAATGCAACGGCAATGGAATCATGGCCACGAATATACGTCCTTAAGTCGTCGAGAATAGCCATTTCAAGCTAAGTACACTGTCTTTCATTCTCCCATAGAACCGCGGTTTGAAAGCAATAGCCCAGTGGTGACGGAGCCATCACATTCTAGGAAAATAGGCGATCGGATCGGGCCTGCGCAAATACGCTCCAGCTAGGTCAGCGGACTACGTTGCGTCAAGATATCCGCGCTGCTCTGCGTCAGCGCGCGCTGGGGTCTGCAGCTCCGGGTCGCTAGATGAGCCGGCAAGATAAACAGTGCTCTCTGCATCAAAATTCACGCATCCGCTGATAGCTAGTGTCCTGGCGTCTAGTGCCGCGGCCAAGAAGCGAATTTTGCGCATAGCGTCCTTGCTGCCGACGGGACGCTGCGAATCTGCGTTTTGACGGCCAGCGTTTCCACTTGGCGAAGGGACGGCTAAGAAAGAAAATCCCGCACGTTCCAAATGGAACACGCGGGATTTTCAGATCTCAAGCTATAGCCTAGGCAAGCTTGGAACGATCGAATGCATCAAGGCTGATGCCCTGCTCCAGGACGACCTTGGCCCACTCGCGAGCCGAGTGCAGGGAATGGTCGCGGTAGTTGCCACAGCTGACGGCTTCGGTTCCGGGTACGTCTTCCCAGGTAACCTTCTGCGCGATATCTTCCAGCGAACTCTTGATGGCTGCGGCGACGACCTCTGGGGTTGGCTCGCCCCACAAGATCATGTGGAAGCCGGTGCGGCAGCCAAATGGCGAGAAATCGATCAGGCCATCGATGCGGGTACGCAGCAGGCCAGCCATGGTGTGCTCGATGGTGTGCAAACCTGCCGTGGGAATCTCACCGTGGTTTGGCTGTACTAATCGGATGTCGTAGTTGGAGATGGCGTCTCCCTTGGGACCGTGCTCAACCCCGATCTTGCGCACATACGGCGCCTTGACCTTGGTGTGGTCCAGTGCAAAGCTTTCAACTTCAGCAAGTTCAATATCACTCATATGCAAAGTCTATCTGCTCACCGTCTGGCGAATCGAGAGCATAACGCGGGAGGTAACCGATAGACTTCTTAGGACGTTCGGGGCACCAATCCCCGAACTGATTTCTTTAGAGGGGAAGTTCATGTCGGACCAGAAGTCCTTGCTCGTCTTTGCGCATGCAGACGAAGCCGTAGCCTTTGCAGATGTCGAGCACCTGATTTCCGGTGTTGGCAAGGTCAATGCGTCGGTAGCCTTGGCTGGCGCGCTTGCTGAAGGCAGCATCAAAAACGTCGTCGTGCTTGGCACCGCTGGCGTTGTTGGCCATGCCGGCGAAGACCGTCCGAGCTTGGACACCATTTACCAGATCACCAAACTGATCCAGCATGATTTCCCGCTGCCCTCGGCAGATGTGGACCCTACCGGTCCAATCCTGCTTCCTGATTTCCAGGTCACCATGGCTACCGGCGATGTGTTCGTCTCGAATGACGAGCAGCGTATCCACATCAACTCCTTGGGCGCCTCGTTGGTCGATATGGAGGGCTACGCCTACGCAAGCATTTGCCAGCGCTTCAACGTGCCGCTGCAGATCTTCAAGATCCCTTCCGATTACGCGGATGATTCGGCGTCGATCGACGAATGGGATGACATCGCCAAGCAGAAGAGCGTCCAGCTGCGCGAGTTCTACGACAAGCACCTTAGCTAGCCAGGGCAGCGTGGCGCAGTGGAAATGCCTTGCGCACAATTTCTCGCGAGGCACTGCAGATGCTTCTTGAATTGGAAGCGTGAGCCCCCGCGATAGGTTCTCTCCGCCAAGCGGCACCCGCTTTGGAATATGAAGAAGATCTGCGAGAGTCCAATGGGCTGCGTCATCAGGCCTTGCCTCCATCCAGGACCGCCAAAGACTTTGGCAGGAACCTGCTCCCGGGCAAGAATAAGCAAAAACCCCGATTCGCCAAGCGAATCGGGGTTTTCAGCAAGAATCTAAAGACTACTCAGCAGCAACTGCTTCTTCAGCTTCTTCCTCGACGACTGGAGCCAGCGACAGCTTGCCACGGTCATCAATCTTGGTGATCTCCACCTGCAGCTTCTGGCCAACGCCGACGACGTCTTCGACGTCCTCGACACGCTTGCCATCGTTGATCTTGCGCAGCTCGGAGATGTGCAGCAGGCCGTCCTTGCCCGGGGTCAGCGAAACGAACGCACCGAAGGTGGTCAGCTTCACGACGGTACCCAGGTAACGCTCGCCGACCTCAGGAACCTGAGGGTTGGCAATAGCGTTGATGGCCGAGCGGGCAGCTTCAGCGGACTCGCCGTTGGTTGCGCCGATCAGCACGGTGCCGTCATCTTCGATCGAGATGTCAGCGCCGGTGTCTTCCTGGATCTGGTTGATCATCTTGCCCTTAGGGCCGATGACCTCGCCGATCTTGTCCACTGGAATCTTCACGGAGATGATTCGTGGAGCGTTGACGTTCAGTTCATCCGGGGCGTCGATAGCCTGGTTCAGAACGTTCAGGATGTGCAGGCGTGCTTCGCGAGCCTGGGTCAGCGCGGCGGCCAGAACCGATGCCGGAATACCATCCAGCTTGGTGTCCAGCTGGATCGCGGTAACGAACTCGGAGGTACCTGCAACCTTGAAGTCCATGTCGCCCATGGCATCTTCGGCACCGAGGATATCGGTCAGGGCAGCGTAACGGGTTTCGCCGTCTACGGTGTCCGAAACCAGGCCCATGGCGATGCCTGCAACGGCAGCCTTCAGTGGCACGCCAGCGTTCAGCAGCGACAGGGTCGATGCGCAAACCGAGCCCATGGAGGTGGAGCCGTTGGAGCCCAATGCCTCGGAGACCTGGCGGATTGCGTATGGGAATTCCTCGCGGCTAGGCAGCACTGGAACCAGTGCGCGCTCAGCAAGTGCGCCATGGCCGATTTCGCGGCGCTTAGGCGAACCAACACGGCCGGTTTCACCGGTCGAATATGGAGGGAAGTTGTAGTTGTGCATGTAGCGCTTGGTCTTCACCGGCGACAGCGAGTCGATCTGCTGTTCCATCTTCAGCATGTTCAAGGTGGTGACGCCCATGATCTGGGTTTCGCCACGCTCGAAGATTGCCGAACCGTGAACGCGAGGCAGAACCTCGACCTCGGCCGAGAGCTGGCGGATGTCAGCAAGGCCGCGGCCGTCGATGCGGATCTGGTCGGTCAGGATGCGCTGGCGCACGATGTGCTTGGTAACAGCGCCGAATGCCTTGGAGATTTCACCCTCGCGGCCTGCGAAAGCGTTGCCTTCGCCAGCCAGCGATGCAACGATCTCTTCCTTGTATGCGCTGGCAGCGTTGTCGCGCTCCTGCTTGTCAGCGATGGTGTAGATCTCCGTCAGGCGGGTCGAAGCAGCAGCCTCGACAGCGGCGAAGGCATCTTCTTCGTAATCGCGGAAGACTGGGAATTCAACGGTTTCCTTGGCAGCGCGAGCAGCCAGGTCGGCCTGGGCCTCGCACAGGACCTTGATGAATGGCTTCGCAGCCTCAAGGCCCTCAGCGACAACCTCTTCGGTTGGAGCCTGGACGCCGCGTTCCTTGATCAGTTCCCAAGCGTTGTCGGTAGCTTCAGCTTCCACCATCATGATGGCAACGTCGTCGCCAGCGATACGGCCGGCAACAACCATGTTGAAGACAGCGTTCTTCAGCTCGGAGTGGCGTGGGAAGGCAACCCACTGTGCGCCGTTTCCGTCATCAACCAGTGCAACGCGAACGCCGCCGATTGGGCCGGAGAATGGCAGGCCCGAAAGCTGGGTGGACATCGACGAAGCGTTGATCGCTACGACGTCGTACAGCTCATCTGGCTCGATGGACAGCACGGTGACGACAACCTGGACCTCGTTGCGCAGGCCCTTGACGAAGGCTGGGCGCAGTGGGCGGTCCATCAGGCGGCAAGCCAGGATGGCTTCGGTCGATGGGCGGCCTTCGCGGCGGAAGAAGCTGCCTGGGATGCGGCCGGCTGCGTACATGCGCTCTTCAACGTCCACGGTCAGTGGGAAGAAGTCGAAGCCTTCGCGTGGGTGCTTGCCAGCGGTAGTTGCCGAGAGCAGTGCGGTCTCGTCATCGATGTAGACCATTGCCGAACCTGCAGCCTGCTTGGCAATGCGGCCGGTTTCGAAGCGAATGGTGCGGGTGCCGTAGCGACCGTTGTCGATCTGTGCTTCGGCGAATTGGATTTCTGGACCCTCCATTAAGGGGGTGCTCCTTTCGATCGCTCCCACGTGGTGGATGAGCGAACCGTGTGGCCCTACCCAGATCTGGTCTTCGATCGAGACCCGCGCTGAGGCGCATATTTGCCCTAGCGAAAGTCACTACCGAGGACCGCGAAACTGGCGGTCGGGACCAACGGTCAGTCAGCCCTGGGAGTTATTTTCTTTTGGGGCCCGCATAGAACATGCAGACCCAGGTACTAGCCTACCGGGAATTGGCAAAAGACGCAGTTCTTGGGCGATAGGCGCGTGCCAGCCACTTGCGTCGCTGCCATTCATCGTTTGAGAGCGGCCTTGCAACCTGGGCAACCAGCGAAGATCATGCGGCGCTGCTGCCCTGGCGATCCCCGGGCGCAATCAGCACGGTGCGCGTTGATCCTCATTTAGGCAGGGAAACCTGCGGAAGGAAATTTTCTCCAGCCGGGATTATTCATAGCCTGTCGATTGTTGTTCTCCATGGGCTTTGCCCTGACGGACCGCGGCAATCGCCGCAGTCCAGAACATTTCCAGTCGCAACCCGCAAGACAAAGGAAAAACCTGATGGCAACTATGGTCAATGCATACGCAGCGCACTCTGCGACTGATGGACTCATTCCGACGCAGATTGAACGTCGTGCAGTAGGTCCGCACGATGTCTTGATTGATATCAAGTTCTCCGGCATCTGCCACTCCGACATCCACACGGTGCGCGGAGAATGGGGAAACCAGAACTATCCGCTGGTCCCGGGCCACGAAATTGCCGGCATCGTTGCCGAAGTCGGGCCAGAGGTAACCAAGCACAAGGTGGGCGACCGCGTTGGCGTGGGCTGCATGGTCAATTCCTGCATGGAATGCGAGAACTGCCTTGCCGGAGACCAGCAATTCTGCGAGCAGAGTGTTGGTACCTACGGTGCTCGTGACCGTGATGGCAGCATGACCCAAGGTGGCTACGCCACGCATGTCGTGGTTACCGAGAACTTCGCCCTGAACATTCCTGAAGGCATCGATCTGGATGTTGCCGCGCCCCTGCTTTGCGCCGGCATCACCACCTTCTCCCCGCTGAGGCACTGGGGTGCAGGGCCGGGCAAGAAGATTGCCGTCGTGGGACTCGGCGGCCTGGGCCACATGGCGGTCAAGATCGCCAGTGCCATGGGCGCTGAGGTCACCGTTCTGTCGCAGTCGTTGAAGAAGAAGGATGATGGACTGAAGCTGGGCGCAACCGACTACCGGGCCACCAGCGATGAGAACACCTTCAAGGATCTGCAGAAGAAGTTCGACCTGATCATCAACACCGTCAGCGCTTCCATCGACGTCAGTGCCTACCTCGGACTGCTGCGCGTGAACGGCACCATGGTCAACGTTGGTGCTCCGGCAGAACCGTTGCCTGTCAATGCCTTCGCACTGATCGGGGGACGCCGTTCCTTCGCAGGTTCGCAGATCGGCGGCATCGAGGAAACCCAGGAGATGCTGGATTTCTGTGCCCAGCATGGCATTGGCGCAGAGATCGAGGTCATCGGTGCCACGCAGATCAATGAGGCTTACGAGCGCGTGCTGGCATCCGATGTCCGCTACCGCTTCGTAATCGATACCGCGACGTTGGCCTAGTTACCCCATCTCACTCGGGTCGCAGAGAACGGCGCCGGTCTTGTCCAGCAGTGCAGGACAGATCCGGCGCCGTTTCGCGTCTGGCTAATTAACGTTCATTCGCCCCGGCGCGATCTACGAGTGCCTGCGTTCTCCCGTTGGCTGCCCTGTTCTGGAGCCTCGGCCGCAGTGCCCTGCTCAGACAAATTCCCCTTGATCGCGGCAAGCTCGGATTGGAGTTGCGCCACGGCACCACTGAGGTTCTTCAGTTCCTGCCTGCGGCGGCTGGCAGCCCTGAAAGTCTTGATCATCATGGCGATGATCAGCGGAATGGCCGCGAGCAGGGCCCAGCCGCTGCGTTCAAAGAAGTCGAGGGCCACCGGCAGGGCCTGATTGAATTCCCAGAAGGAATTCACTCCCCCGGCAATCGATTCCAATGCAGATTCCACGGGAGCCAGTTGCTTGCCCACAACTGGTATTCCGGAAAGATCAGGGGCATTCACCGGAGGCTCGCCCATGGTCCATCGCGGATCACCTGGCCGCTTCAAGATATAGATCCCGGCACCGGCGCTGGCAGCGGCGAATAAGAGCACCGAGGCCAGGGCGACCGCCACTAGCTGGTGCCTCCGCCATAGCCCCGCCGCCACGGCAAAACCAATCACCAGAATCCAAATCCACATTCGCAGTTGTTCCAGGCCAATGCCCGTCAGTAAATCCATGAACTTTGCCTCATTGCTCTGGGCCGCCATGACCCAAGTTGTGCGTTACTTCATCCCACTTAGGTACGCTATCGCGAGCAGCGGATTAATTGCCGCCTAGCACGTCAATCCGGTTGAGATCGAATCGTTCGAGTCGTCATATTGCTTCCTTGCCCCGGTATCCGGGACCCAATAGCCGATGGCTTCCGGCTCGTCCAATGCAGCGATCGGCTCATGCCACCTGCCGGCAGCTCGAATGGTAATTGCCACTAGCCCTCTTGCGATCGCGGATCTGGCATCGGTTGAGGTGGCAACGCGACGCACCCCAAAGACCAGAAGGCCTCGTTCTCCAGACTCCTGCAGCTTTGCCGTTGCAAATGCCCGAACCGGTACAGTGCTCTTGCCTTGGGTGCGTTGGCGACACTGGCCTGAATTTGAGTTAATGGGTCTGGGTCCGCTGCTCGGCGGATCACCTGGGATCGAGGAGGCTGGCATTGGCGGAGCCTAATTTTGCTGAACATTATTGGGATTTCATTGAGCGGGGAAGCATCTTGGTAGTGACTCTCAGTGGACCGGCTCATCTGCGGTTGATGGATCCGGAAAATTTCGCGGCATTCCAGGACGGAGAAGAATTCGAAGCATACGGTGGACTGGCACGCCGTGCTCCATACCGAATCAAGGTGCCCCATACCGGACCCTGGTTTCTAGCGATTGATCTGACTGGCCTCGGTGCGCGTGGGGTGCGCCACGAAGTCAGCATCGTGCTGCCACAGAAGCTGGAAGCTCGACGACCAGCCCGGGACTAGAAGCAAGATCCCGCAGGAGAACTTAGCCCGCGAGCTCACTCGAAATATCGACAAGCTGTTGCATCCTCATTCCGGGCCAACCGTGGACCATATCCACCCACTGCGCCGGAACACTCGAGAACCCTGAAGCTGCGCCAATGAGCGATCCGGCGATGGCTGCCACAGTGTCGGTATCCACGCCTCCGCGAACAGCCGCTTCCAGCACCGGAACCAAGCGAGCGTTCCCGTCTTCCGGTTCGGCGGTGGCGATCGCGCTCCAAGCACCTTGGAACGCTTCAACGACCCAACCGTTATTTGTGAAGTCCCGAGGTCGATGGTTTTCGGCCTGGTGGATGCGCTGCTCCCATGCTTGTGCGCGTTCTGGTTCAAGCATCGCAAGACCTCTGCGAATATCTAGTTCGCCGGTGAGCACAGCGTGGTGAATGGCTACTGTCCAAAGCCCGCAGGCCTCAGCGGCTTCATCATCAAAATGGGTCAGCTTGCTGATAGCTGCCGCAGCTTCGAATGCGGCAGCAGGCGGTTCAGACAGATAAGCCAGCGCCACGGGCGCTGTGCGCATGAGACTGCCGTTCCCGCCGGAGCGGCCAGTTCTCCGGTGAATCTGTTCAGAACCAGCTAGCGCATCATCAGCGGTCGGCTCGGCTCTTCCGTCAGCAGACGCAACATGCTGGGCGTGGGCAAGGACTGCCCGCGTCTGGTTGCCGACGTCTGGTGCGTTCGTGGCCCATTTGGCCCATTCCCGAACCATGTAGTTGCTCGCGGCACCATCAAGCTTGCCGTTGGAATCCAGCAGGCCCTGGGCAATGACTATGGCCATTGAGGTGTCGTCGGTCCACTCCCCGGGCGCAAAATCGCCCAACCCGCCACCAATCATCGAGATTTTGGCGGATTCGGGCAACGGTGCGTTGAATTCGTAGCCCGCGCCCAGGGCATCTCCGGCAGCCATCCCGGTCAGGACTCCACGAATTCGATCTTTCACCTGTACTGAATGTGCCATTTGCGCCTTTCACAGGGTGGTCGCCAATGCAGAGTAAAACTGCTTGGATCCACTGTACCGATGCGCGGCGACAGTAGAGCTACCTGAGCGGCCCCGATAGCGTTCCCACGGTTGATTTGCGTCCTTGCGTCGTCGACCGGAATAGCGAACGAGGACATTGATGCGGTCACGATAACCGTTCCGCTTCTACCTGCGATCCCGACTTCGGTAAATAGCTCACCCGGTTGGCTTCGTCGCTGTCCCGGCTTGCTGCAAGCGCTCACGGGCATCGCCGAGCGGAGGCAGATCTCCTTGATCTCGATAGGCGTTTGACCCAACTTCTTGCAGTTATGGCCAATGCCCTGCAGGAACCAGGTTCCTGCAGGGCATTGGTTGTCGCCAGCCTCGGTCGTTGCGCCTAGGCGAATGCAGGCGGTGGCGGAGTCGTGGGGTCAGTTGGGTGCCCCGGCGCCGGCTCCGTGGGATCCTGCGGGCCCGGGGGCGGGATCGGCCCATCCGGATGCGAAGGGCTTGGTGGTACGTCCGGCTGCGCCGGGCTTGGCGGAGCATCTGGTGTCGGCGGTTGCGCTGGCGGTTCTGGCTGGTCGGGAATACTCGGATCACCCTGCATCGGAGCACCTGATTCGTGTAAGTGATTCATTGGAACCTGCTTTCCGTCGTATCGGTTCGACCATTCAACGACGGATCGTCTCCGCCTTGCAACGGCATTCAGGAATCGCAAAGCTGCAACAGTGCCGCGACATGGCGTGGTCGCGTCGAATCGGAAAGCATCACTCGGTTCAACCCATTGGTTTCGCAAGCTGCCGTGCGTCAGCGCAGCCGACCTATAGCAGCATGCGCACGATTGGTGTCGCGATGAGGATGGTCAGGACAACGCGCACGAACCAGATAGCTACCATCTGCGGGATGTTCAGCGGAATCTGCGTCGCCAGGACGCATGGCACCAATGCTGAAAAGAAGATGATTGCAGAGACGCAAACGATGGCGATCACCATGCGCAGCTCGATGGATTCGTGTCCCGCAATGAGGGTTGCTGGAAGGAACATTTCAGCAATGCCGGTAGCCGAAGCCTTGCCAGCCAGCAACGGGTCATCCAGCCCGACGATCCAGGCAAATGGGACAAACAGGTAGCCTAGCCAGTCGAAAACTGGAGTGAAGCGGGCAACCACCAGTCCGAGCAATCCGACAGAGAGAATGGACGGCAAAATTGCCATGGCCATTTTCAGCCCATCCCATACGTTGGCGCCGACATTCTTGAGCAGCGATGGCGCTCGCCGCGAGGCTCCCATGGCTTCGCTCCAGGCAACGCGTGCACGATTGCCCGTGACCAGTTTTTCCTTGTCATGTTCCATGCCCAGGTACGTCGTGTCTGGAATCCGGCTCAAAGGCGGAATGCGCACCGAAATGGCGGTCACCGCAAAGGTGACGACCAGCGACAGCCAGAAGTACAGGCTCCAGTGGTCCATCAGGTCCAGCGCCTTGGCAACAATAACCATGAAGCTGGCTGACACCGTGGAAAAACCGGTAGCGATGATGGCAGCTTCGCGACCCGTGTAGCGGCCGCCACGGTACATGCGGTCGGTGATCAGCAGACCCAGCGAGTAGCTTCCCACGAACGAAGCCACGGCATCCACGGCCGAACGTCCCGGGGTGCGCCAAATTGGACGCATGACCGGTTGGCAGAAGACACCAAGGAACTCCATCAGCCCGTAGCCAACTAGCAAGGCCAAGAAGATGGCACCTACTGGAACGATCAAGCCAACGGGAATGACCAATTTGTCCAGCAGAAAAGGACCCATGTCCGGATCGCTGAGCCACGCCGGGGCAAAGTTGAAGAGCAGCGAACAGCCGACAGCCAGCCCGAAGATGTTCAGGAATGCGAATATGCCACGTACCTTGGATGCCTTCCATCCTCCGGTGACGAAGGGAATAACTGTCCCGCAGATGAGCATCAGCAAGATAATGTACGGAACGACCGGTGCCGCGGCAGTTTGAATCCACGTCACCAAGTGATCCAGCGGGATGGTGCTCTTGCCGTTGATGGTGATGGGGAGGAAGAAGAACAAGATACCGATAAGGCTATAGATCACGAATCGCAGAACGACCGGAAGAGTGCTTTGTGCTTCAACGCTTGAAGTTGTCATTGGATACCGCCTTGTCGATGAGGGCGAGGGCATCAGCGTGATTTGATGCGCTATCCATACAACGCGACTCTGGCCCAGCAATGTGACGGGGATCGCTTTAATTGTCCGGAGTTTCAGACTTCGCGCAGATGAGCGCTTCTGCGCGCTTCCTGTGGCTGCGCAGATGGAAGCAGGCCCACAGAACGATCGCCCCCACTTGCCATGATTCTCATAGGACTAGTCTGTAGGATCGATATAGTCTGCATAGGCACTGATTCCAGCTTTCGGCTGAAAACACGCGCTCAAATAGGTCTTGGCGTCATGCAGGGAATAACCTAGGGAGAACACATACGCAACCGATGGCGCACACCCATCGGCCACGACGTTTCAATGCAGCACGCAGCACATAGATAGTCCAGCAGAAACGAAGGCACCATTTTGAACGGCAATGCCACCTTTAAGCACCACAACGTTGCGCTTTTATCAGTGAACAGCGTCCTCGCACCCGAGGTGGTGAGCTCTGCAGAATTCGACGAGCGACTTGCTCCTAGCCTGAAACGCCTTCGCCTGTCCAAGAAGCTTCTGGAACGAGTTTCCGGGGTCAAGGAACGCCGCTGGTGGTCTGATGGCGTTGAATTCGACGACGCTGCAATTCTTGCCGGCAAGAAGGCGCTGGCCCAGGCCGGTGTCGATGCCAGCGAAATCGGCCTGCTGATCAACACTTCGGTCACCCGCCGCAACTTGGAGCCATCGGTCGCTTCCAAGGTGCACAACGGCTTGGGCTTGCCATCCTCCGCCATGAATTTCGACGTGGCCAACGCCTGCCTCGGCTTCGTCAACGGCATGAGCCTGGCAGCGAACATGATCGACTCCGGCCAGATCAAGTACGCCCTGATTGTTGCCGGCGAAGACGCCAAGCCAACGCAGGAAACCACTTTCCAGCGGCTGAACGCTGAAACTTCCACGCGCGATGACTACATGCGTGAATTCGCCACGCTGACCTTGGGTTCCGGCGCCGCCGCTGCGGTCATTGGCCCAGCGGATGCGCACCCGGAAGCGCACCGCATCGTCGGCGGCGTATCGCGTGCCGGCACCGAGCACCACGAGCTGTGTGTCGGCGGACCCTCGGGCATGTACACGGACACGAAGGGCTTGCTGGATAACGGCCTCGAACTGGTCGTGGATGCCTGGGATGAAGCCCATCAATCCGGATGGAACTGGAAGTCCATGGACCGCTACGTGACCCATCAGGTTTCCAAGTCCTACACCAATGCCATTATCAAGGCCGTCGGCCTGGTCAAGGACCGCGTGCCAATCACTTTCTCCAAGTGGGGCAACGTCGGACCGGCTTCCCTGCCCATGACCCTGTCCCAAGAAGCCGACTCGCTGAAGAAGGGCGACCGGGTGCTGTGCATGGGTGTGGGTTCCGGCCTGAACACCGCGATGATGGAGATTGCCTGGTGACCGAGCTTTTCCCCGGTGTAGATGCCATTTATTCGAAGTATCTGGAAGTACCGTCCACGTCGCAGGTGGACTCCCCGGGCACTAGGCACCGGTGGCACGTCCTGGATAACAACGAAGAACTGAAGCAACGCGGAATTGAGCCGGCCGGCACCTTGCTCTGCGTGCACGGCAACCCCACCTGGTCCTACCTCTGGCGCAGCCTGCTGAACCATGTGTCCGAGCACGGGCTGCCGTGGCGAGTGGTGGCAGTGGACCAGCTGGACATGGGCTTCTCCGAGCGCAGCGGCAAGTTCCGCCGCCTGGCCGACCGCGTCAACGATCTCGGCGATCTGACTGGCGCACTGGGGCTGGCCGGCAAAATTACCACCGTGGGCCATGACTGGGGCGGCATCATCTCCCTGGGCTGGGCCGTTTCCCACCCGGACCAGCTGGAGAACGTGGTGTTGACCAACACCGCAATCCACCCTGCAGGCTTCGAGCTTCCCGCCGCGTTGAAACTCGCGTCCCATCCCGCAGTGCACGGTTGGGGCACCAAGACTTCCCCTGCCTTCTTGCAGGTAACCCACGCGCTGGCGCAGCCGGCCTTGGCCCCGGATATCCGCAAGGCCTTCATGGCCCCGTACACCAACGCTGAGAAGCGTGAGGGCGTAGCCAACTTTGTCGCCGATATCCCGTTCTCCCAGGATCACCCAAGCCGTCCGGCCTTGGACGAGATCTCGGAAGCAGTGCGCTCCTTGAAGGTCCCGGCCCTGATGCTCTGGGGACCCAAGGACCCGGTCTTCTCCGACCGCTACCTGCGCGATTTGATGTCGCGACTGCCCCACGCCCAGGTACACCGCTTTGAAGGCTCCAGCCATTTGGTGGGCGAAGACAACGATATTGCCACCCCGATCTTCCAGTGGCTTGCCGGCGAGAAGAGTTCCAAGAACACCTCGCGTGCCCAATCCCTGGGCGAATACCGTCCGATGCTTGCCGAACTCGATTCGCGCACCGAGGACCAATCGGCCGCGGTGGTGGACATCAATCCTGCGCGATCGCTGTCCTGGGCCGAACTGGGCCAGCGCGTGAATGCCCTGGCCGCAGGATTGCGCCAGATCGGAGTGCAGGCTGGCGACCGGGTGAACCTGCTGGTTCCACCGGGAATTGAACTGACCACCCTGATCTACGCCTGCCTGCGTCTGGGGGCGGTCATTGTGGTGGCCGATGCCGGCCTTGGCACCAAGGGCATGGGACGAGCCATCAAGGGCGCTGGCCCGAGCTACCTGATTGGCATCGACCGTGCGCTCACCGGTGCGCGGCTGTTCGGCTGGCCGGGAACCAGGATTGCCGCTGGAGACCTGCCTGCTGCGAAGCGCAAGCTGCTGGGGGTAGCCCATACCCTGCCCGAGCTCTATGAAGCCGGCAGCCAGGCCGCTTCCGGGTCCCGGGTTTTCGAGCCATCCGATCCGGATGCCGATGCGGCGGTCCTGTTCACCTCCGGCTCCACCGGTCCGGCCAAGGGAGTGGTGTACACGCATCGCGAACTGGCCGCCATGCGCGATACCCTGCGTGAAACCTACAACCTCAAGGCCGGCTCTGCGCTGGTGGCAGGCTTCGCGCCGTTCGCGCTGCTGGGCCCTGCTTTGGGTGCCACCTCGGTCACCCCGGACATGGACGTCACCGCACCGCGGACCTTGACTGCCGCCGCGTTGGCAGATGCCGCCCTCGCAGTGGATGCAACCACCGTCTTCGCCTCCCCCGCCGCGCTGGCTAATGTCCTGGAAACCCAGGATGCGCTGAACCAGGCTCAGCGGGAAACCTTGGAAGGCGTCGCGCTGATGCTGTCCGCCGGCGCCCCGATTCCCGAGCATCTGCTGGCCAAGGTGCAGGATCTGGTTCCCAATGCCCGGGTCCACACCCCGTACGGCATGACCGAGGCCTTGCCGGTCACCGATATCGACTTGGCCGGCATCCGCGCTGCCGGAGCGGGCAATGGCGTGTGCGTGGGCACCGCTGTCGCCGGAGCCACCGTTGCCATCGCACCGATTGATGCCCTGGGCGTGGCCGGAGACAAGCCGGAATACACCCCGAATGCCACCGGCGAAATCCTGGTCCGCGCCCCGCACGTCAAGGACCGCTACGACCGGCTGTGGATCACCGAACAGCTCAGCGTCTCCATCCCCGGCTGGCATCGCACCGGCGATGTCGGGCACCTGGATGAGGCCGGACGCCTGTGGGTCGAAGGACGCCTTGGCCACGTACTGCGCACCGCCAAGGGCGCGATTACCCCGGTAGCCGCCGAGCACGCTGTCGAGTCGGTTGCTGGCGCTGGCCGTGCCGCGCTGGTCGGCGTGGGACCTGACGGAACCCAGGCCGCGGTGGTCGTCATGGAAACGGTGCCCGCGGCTCGCAAATCCGGTCCGGCCGCCAGCGATCTGGCCCGCCAGGTTCGCGCCGCGGTCGCGGCTACCGGCACCGAGGTGGCAGCGGTCCTGGTAGTCCCAAGCCTGCCCACCGATATCCGGCACAACTCCAAGATTGACCGGGCCGCGCTCGCCCACTGGGCTGCCGCGTCCCTCGCAGGTGGAAGGATCCGCAATCCGTGAGCCCATCGAAAAATGAAGACGCTGCCCGTCGCGTTCTGGTCACCGGAGCCAGTGGCATGCTGGGTGGCGCTGTAGCCCAGCTATTGCGCGACAGGGGCCACCATGTGCGCACCTTCCAGCGCGGCAGCTCGGCATCAGCCATCGATGAAGTCCACGGCTCGCTTACGGATCCGCAGGCTGTCGCCGCGGCCGTGGAGTCCATGGACGCGGTCATCCACCTGGCAGCCAAGGTCTCCTTCACCGGTGCATGGGAAGACTTCGCCGCCACCAATATCGCGGGAACCAGCAATCTGCTCGAAGCGTCCAAGCGCGCAGGAATCAAGGATTTCGTGTTCGTCTCTTCCCCTTCCGTGGCGCACTTCGGCGATTCTCTGGCGGGCGCCGGTGCGGGCGAGGCCGATCCGGCCAAGGCGCATGGATTCTATGCACGCTCCAAGGCAGCGGCCGAGCTCAATGCCCTGGGCGCCGATTCGCCAGCACTTCGCGTCACCGCCATCCGCCCGCACGTTGTGTGGGGACCCGGCGATACCCAGCTGGTGGAACGCGTCATCCAGCGGGCCAAGGCCGGACGGCTGCCCCTGCTGGACCAGGGCGCAGCACTGATCGACACCACCTATATCGACAATGCCGCTGCGGCGATTGTCCGCGGTCTGGAACGCATGGACCACGCCCACGGGCGAGCCCTGGTGGTCACCAATGGCGAACCTCGGCCGGTGGGCGAGCTGATCGCCGGCATCTGCAAGGCGGGCGGCGCCCCGGCTCCGAAGCTCAACGTTCCGGGCTGGCTGGCCCGTGCGGCCGGTTCGGTGATCGAGAAGTTGTGGTTGGCAGCCGGTTCGCGCAACTTGGTTCATGATGAGCCGCCGATGACCCGTTTCCTGGCCGAGCAGCTGTCTACCGCGCATTGGTTCGACCAGCGCGAAACCCATGAAGTCCTGGACTGGAAACCTGCGGTAGGCATTGACGAGGGTCTGGAGAAGCTGGCGGAGCACTACCGGCGGTGAGCAAGCTTTTCCTCCGGAGGATTAGCTCCAGCTCAATAGGATTGCTGCGATCCAAAGCTTGTAAAAATCCTTAGCGCATTGACGACGCGTTGCACCGAATCCGGGGGAATCTGCGAGAGCGGAACGTTAGGCTTTCGACTGGCAAAGCTGCTGCGCCGCAGGCTCCTTCCGACCTCTTCCAGTCCTGGGATTCCAATCAGCTCATTCAAGAAGAATTCTCTGGCCTCAGATTCAGGCGCTTCTTCGAGTGGCAACTGGGAAAGAGGCTTGAAATTGAATTCCAGGGACAGCCCTTGCACACTGAAATAGAATATCGATACGGTGCCAAGCCGAGTTCCCATTGAATCGAAAATGGGAATCGTGCCCGCGGGGTATTTTGACCTCGACCCTAGGAATGGCAATTCCGACTTGAGCGCAGAATTAATCAGTTCGTCGAACGCTTCCAGGCTTTGCCTGTCACTCTCAAGAAGCCAGGAGCGGATGCTGCTTGCTTCCCACCGGGTGGTCTGGCGATTCTCCGGTGTTGATTTCGCATTGGCCAATTCTTCGCCGAATACGTGAGGCAACAGGAGTTCAAGCTCCCCATGCCGCCTCCGGGCATATTCGACTGCAACGATCGATGTTCCTGGGCCGGCCATCATATTCAAGTATTCAACCATGAGTCTCAACTGGGCATTGATTGCATCGACCGCTAGCACGATTCGAAAATTTCCCTGCGTCAGGTTCAGCGCAAGGGACTCTTTCAGTGTCGTCGCCGTCTCAGTATTTTCATCCCAAAGCGGCGTGGAAGAACGGTCTCTCCAGCGCTGCGCAAATTCGTCGACGTCCATCTTCCATAGACGCGAGGCATAGTCGAACATCTGGCCAACGATTTCACGCCTGATCTGCGGATTAGACGCCAACTTGCATTCGACGAGGGTGACTTCCCCTCCGGCATCCACCACGACAATATCTGCGGGGCCGACCTCGGACTGGAATTCGCGACAGGCTTTCGCTTCGGAACTCACGCCTGGAATCAGTTCCGGGTGGTTCTCAAGGATCTCCTGTAATTCTGATTCCAAGGCATACCCAATTTTTTGGGGTTCAAACCATGCCCCGTCATCTTGCCGAACCAATATGCTCGCCATGGTTGATGCTCCTTTGCACTGTGGTCTACAGCATAACGACCGCAATTGGCCCAGGAGCAGAGGAACGGAACTATGTTCGCGTGAAAATTCGTCGCCGATCCGCATACCTTGCCGTAATTCATCAGCACTCCAAGCTCCGTTCGGCAAGGGGCGCAAGCATCGTCAGGTGTCGCGCCCTCGACGTCCAGAAGCCCCGTCCCCGCAACCTTGACACAAGTTTTTCATCAGGAAAGGGGCACTGGGTTATGTTGATTCAATGCGCAACAAGATTTCCTATCAGGGCGAAGCCGGTTCCAATTCCAATATGGCTTGCACAGAACTTTTTCCCGATATGGAAGCCGTGCCCTGCGCCAGCTTCGAGGATGCTTTCGCCCTGGTGGAAAACGGCGAAGCTGAGTTGGCCATGATCCCCATCGAGAATTCGCTGGCCGGACGCGTTGCCGATATCCACGTCCTGCTGCCCGAATCGCAGCTGCAGATCGTGGCCGAGCACTACCTGCGAATCCGATTCGATCTGCTGGGGCTGCCAGGCAGCACCATTTCGGGCGCTACTGAAGTGCACAGCCACATCCATGCGCTGGGCCAGTGCCGCAAGATCATTCGCGAGCATCAGCTCACTCCGATCATTGCTGGGGATACCGCAGGTTCCGCGCGCGAGGTGCGCGATTGGAATGATCCCACCAAGCTGTCCTTGGCGCCACCTCTGGCAGCAGAACTCTATGGCTTGGAAGCGCTGGCTACAGGGGTGGAGGATGACCAGACCAATACAACTCGTTTCGTTGTACTTGCACGCCGGCAGGATCTCCCGAGTCGCTCCACCATGCCAGAATCCGTGATCACCACATTGGTCTTCCAGGCTCGCAACGTTCCTAGTGCGCTGTACAAGGCTCTGGGCGGTTTCGCTACCAACGGCGTGAACCTCACCCGCTTGGAAAGCTACATGGTGGGTTCCGGCTTCGCGGCCACAACTTTCATGGTTGATATCGAAGGACACCCCGACGATCTTCCGGTACGCCGAGCCCTGGAGGAGCTGGACTTCTTCACCTGGGAAATCAAGATCCTCGGCTCCTATCCGGCCAGCGAGCACCGACAGAATACTGTAGCGTCCTTCGTTTGATCCCTGGAGCTAATTCCTCCGGACAGGTCCCGGCACCGCGACGAAGCTGCTGGACCCTTCAGCCCTGCCACAGCTCCCCTTTCAACGACATGATTACGCGCGGTTTTCAACGTTGCGCCCCTGTATTTTCAGACTCTCGCAAAAGTTCCAGCACCCGCATTCCGCTGTGCAGCTGATCCGGGTTCCATCGGGGCTGCACCACAGCGTTCCCTTCTGCTCTGTACCAACTCCTGACCACCCTCTTTGGCATTCGATTGCACGCTATTCTTCCGGCTGACTCATTCCGAAAATACCCACTGACCTCTGCATTCAAGATCCATATAATTGACGGCTGGTAGAATGGGGATTTATAGCCTGTGCCTATGGAAGGTTTTCATATAGAAATCTGCACCTCCCGTCCACACGGCTAGAGAACTGGTTTAGAGCACATTTGTTGTAACGCGCGGCCAAATATCCCGGATTCCGGTACTGCGGCCTGCGCGAGATTTTCAAGGCTTACAGGCCGGAGAGGAACGCTTGACTCAACGCGTCGCAATCATTGGAGCAGGACCCAGCGGCATCGCCCAGCTGCGGGCTTTCGATTCTGCCAAGAAAACAGGGCAAGATATCCCAGAAATCGTCTGCTTCGAAAAGCAGGATGATTGGGGAGGCCAGTGGAACTACAACTGGCGCTCCGGGATCGACAAATACGGCGAACCAGTGCACTCGAGCATGTACCGCAATCTCTGGTCCAATGGCCCGAAGGAAGCCCTGGAATTCGCCGAGTACACCTTCGATGAGCATTTCGGCGGGCCGATTTCGTCTTATCCGCCACGAGCCGTGCTCTGGGATTACATCAATGGCCGCGCAGAGAAATCCGATATAAAGAAGTACGTGCGCTTTGCCAGCGTGGTCCGCTGGGTAGATTACAACGAAAGCACCGAGCTCTTCACCGTCACCACCGAAGATCTGAAAACCGGCAAGACTGCGTCCAGCGACTTCACCCATGTCGTGGTCGGAACCGGCCACTTCAGTTTCCCTAACGTTCCTGAATTCGCAGGAATAGGCACTTTCCCCGGCGAGCTCATGCATGCCCACGATTTCCGTGGAGCCGAGCGCTTCGCCGGCAAGGACATCCTGCTCATCGGCGCCAGTTACTCTGCCGAGGACATCGGCGTCCAGTCCTTCAAGATGGGTGCGCGCTCGGTCACCTACAGCTACCGCACCGCACCGATGGGCTTCGATTGGCCCGAGGGCATTGAGGAGCTTCCGCTCATCGATCGCTTCGAAGGGTCCACGGCCCATTTCAGCAATGGCGTGTCACGCAAGTTCGATGCGGTAATCCTGTGCACCGGCTACCTCCACCATTACCCGTTCTTGCCCTCCGGGTTGGCTCTGGACTCGCCGAACAACGTCTATCCGGATACCTTGTACCGTGGTGTCGCATCCGAGAACAACAACAAGCTGTACTACCTGGGCGCCCAGGACCAGTGGTTTACCTTCAACATGTTCGATGCCCAAGCATGGTACGTCCGTGATCTGATTACCGGGAAGGCCTCGATCCCCGCAGCGGGCGACCAGCGGATGAGCATCGATGCGTGGCTGAGGCGTTTCAATGCCATTGAAACTGCTGAAGACGAAGTGAAGTTCCAGGCCGACTACATTCGCGATCTCATCGAGCAGACCGATTACCCCATGTTCGACCTGGATGAGGTCACCCGTACCTTCATGGCATGGAAGAACGACAAGAAGAAAAACATCATGACCTACCGGGACAAGGTTTATCCTTCGGTCATGACCGGTACCATGGCAGCCACGCACCATACGCCGTGGCTCAGCGAATTGGACGACAGCTTGGAACGCTACATGGCTCCCGTTCCGTCCGAAAGCGTGGAAGACTTGGCCGCGACTGAAAAGGCCACGTCAAAGTAGCGCTGAGCGGAACCGCGCACTGTGGCTGCGTGCTTTTGGACGCAGCCACAGTGCTTCCTGATCTGCAAAACCCAGGTTCCGGGGCTAGCTCCTCCATGAGTAGCGGCGTTCGGGCCTGCCGACTCCCCCGTAGCGCAGGTTCACCTGAGCCAGGTTTTCCTCTGCCAGGTATTCCAGATACCGGCGAGCGCTCACCCGGGACGTGCCCAGCTTCTGCGCGGTTTCGGTGGCCGAGATGGGTTCGGCTGCTTCCTTGACGATGCTCTCAACCAGTTCCATGGTTTCGGCGCTGCAGCCTTTGGGAAGAGGCCGGCGCTTTTGTCCGCCGAGCCCGAAGAGCATGTTCACATCGGCCTGCTGCAATTCCTGGTCCGCTGCTTCGCCCAGTGGCTGGTAGGCCTTCGCGTAGTGCTCCAGCCGTTCGCGCAGGTCATCCCGCGAGAAGGGCTTCATCAGATAGTGGACGATGCCGCCACGAAGCGCGCGGCGCACGGTATCCATTTCCCGCGCCGCGCTGATCACCAGGACATCGAGCTCCGGCTGGACTTCGCGCAGGCGCTGCAAGAGGTCCAGGCCGTTCATGTCCGGCAAATGGATATCGAGCAAGATGAGATCCGGCGAGAGCGCGCCGGCGGCCTTGATCGCGTCACCGGCGGAGTGCGCCACGCCGACCACGGTGAACCCCGGTTCGCTGTTGACGAATCCAGCGTGCACCTTGGCGACCATGAAGTCATCGTCGATCACCAGTACTTTGATCACTTCTTGCTTCCTACTTCCTGAGTGTGGCGGTAAACCGGGCGCCTTGGGCATTGGCCGCGGCCAGCTCTCCACCGCGGCGGCGGCAAACCAGGCGGCTGATGGCAAGGCCGAAGCCCCTGCCGCCGGAAACCGCGCTGTCCTTGGTGGAGAAACCTTGGGTGAAGATCTCGTCCATGGCATCTTCCGCGATGCCTTCTCCATTGTCCCTCACGGTGATTCGCACCAGCTCGCTGGTTTCCTCGATCCCGACCTGGATTTCCGGATTGGCAGCCGCAGCGGCCGCGTCCATCGCGTTATCGACGAGATTGCCGATCACGGTGGTCAGATCTCGCGCCAGCTGGTCCTCGCACCTGCCCAAGGTTGAGCTAGGCGCCATCTTCAGGTGCACCCCTCGCTCGGCGGCCACGCTGGACTTGGCAATCAGCAACGCGGCAATCGTGGGTTCGGCGATGCACGCGGAGACGTCCTCGAAGATCTTGCTCCGGCTGAAGCTCACGCCATCGATGAAGCCCACGACCTCGTCGTATTCCCCGAGCTGGATCAACCCGGAAATTGCGTGCAGCTGGTTGGCGAATTCATGGGTCTGCGCCCGGAGCATGTCGGCGGTGGCCTTGCTGTCCCCAAGTTCTTGTTCCAGCAGGGTCAGTTCGGTCTTGTCTCGGAAGGTGGTGACCGATCCCAAATCCCGCCTGGCGGTCTTGACCGGCATCCGGTTGAAGACCAATACCCGCTCGCCGACAAGGAATTGCCGGTCGGGCAGCTCTTGGCTGGTGGTCAGTGCATGGCGGACCTGCGGAACAACATCCAATTCGTCCAGGGTCCTGCCCACGCAGTGGCTGGGCAGCTGGAGCAGCTCGATGGCGACATCATTGGCCAGCATCACCCGGCTATCCGGCGACACCGAGATGATTCCCTCTTTGACTCCGTGCAGCAGGGCTTCGCGATGCTCGAAAAGCTCTGCAATTTCCCGCGGTTCAAGCCCACGGGTCTGGTGCTTGACCCGGCGGGCCAGCAAGACTGAGCCGGCGGTGCCCAGCAGCAGCGAAATGACCAGGGTGAACAAGGCGTTGGGAGCGATCTCCTGGATCATCTCGCCGGTGCTGGGATAGCTTTGGCCGGCGCTGACGATGCCGACCATCTTCCCCTCGTCGTCCAGCACCGGAACCTGCGCAATCAAGACGTGGTTGCCATTGCGCCAGATTTCCCCGGTCCATCCGCGGCCTTCGGTGACGGCGGATTCAGGGTGCAGTATCGAGGTTCCGACTTCATCCGGGTAGCTGGAGGTGACGACCGTTCCCCGGGGATCGGCAATGGTCACGAATTGGAGACCCGAGGTGCTGCGCACCGATTCGCCCATGGCAGGCAACGCCGAACCCATTTCCGGCTCCGCCTCGGGCAGGAGCACGCGCAGCAGGGGGTTCGCAGCCAGCGATTCGGCGGCCGAGAGGCTGCGGCGCCCCTCGATTTTTTCGAAGTTATTGGTGGCCTGGGTCAGCGATACCGTGATGACCCCGGCCAGCACCACCGCGATAATGAGCAATTGCAATATCAGGTACTGCCCTGCAAGGGTCAGCTTGCGGCGCGTGTACAGATTAGCGAGCCAGAAACGCACGGCACCCATTGCCTCGCCCCCAATATTCCAGAAATCCACGTTGCACCCGGCAGGTCCTTGCTGGCACCTGCATCCTGGCACTGTGCTACCTTACCGAAGATTCGAATGGTTCAGATCACAATTTCCGGTTACACAATGAACAGTATTTTCTTTGAGTACGCAAGAGTGACCCGGCTCACGATGGCACGTAAGTTGGTATCACTCGCAACCCCGATGAAAGCAAAGAGGCTGAATCCCCATGAAACCCTTCAAGTCGTTCCGTGCGCTGAGCGCGCTGGCAGCTGCCGCTGCACTGGCCCTGACCGCCACTGGCTGCGGCGTGACATCAGAGTCTTCCAGCACTGACGCCGCAGAGTCCAAGGGCCCCATCGCGAACCTCCGCATCATGGTGCCGAACACCCCAGGCGGCGGCTACGACACCACTGCCCGTGTTGCCGCCAAGGTCATGGATGACGCATCGCTGGCCAGCAACCCGGAAGTCTTCAACCTTGCCGGTGCCGGCGGCACCGTCGGCTTGGCCCGCATTGTCAATGAGAAGGGCAATGGCGATCTGGCCATGCTCATGGGCCTGGGCGTGGTGGGTGCAAGCTACACCAACGAAACGGACTCCAAGCTGACCGATACCACCCCGATTGCCAAGCTCATCGAAGAGCCCGGAGCGATCATGGTTTCCAAGGATTCTCCGTACAAGAGCATTGACGACTTGGTCAAGGCCTGGAAGGACGACCCAAGCAAGCTCTCGGTCGGCGGCGGCTCCTCCCCTGGCGGCCCGGACCATCTGCTGCCAATGCAGCTGGCCGAAGCCGTGGGCATTGATCCCAAGGACGTGAACTTCGTATCGTACGATGGCGGCGGCGACTTGCTGCCGGCCATCCTGGGCAACAAGCTGGCCTTCGCTGCCTCCGGTGCCGGCGAGTACATGCAGCAGATCGAAGAGGGCTCTGTTCGCGTACTGGCCACCAGCGGCGAAGAGCGCCTGGAAGGCGTAGATGCCCCGACCCTGAAGGAATCGGATATCGATCTGGTGTTCTCCAACTGGCGCGGCCTGGTGGCTCCACCTGAGATTTCCGAAGAGGACAAGGCCAAGTGGGTCAACCTGGTCACCGAAATGCATGATTCGGCCGAGTGGAAGGAAGCCCTGGCGACCAACGGCTGGAGCGACGCCTTCATGACCGGTGACGAATTCTCCGCCTTCCTCACCGACCAGGACGAGCGCGTTGCCAGCGTCCTGAAGACCCTGGGCCTGGCGTGAGCGAAGTAGGCACCGCAAAGAAGAAACGCGTCGAACTCCTGTTCGCCGCGTTTCTTCTTATCGTCGGAATCATCGTGTTTGTTGACGCGTCGCAGCTTCATGTGACGTACTCCCAGGCAGACGTTGTAGGTCCCAAGGCCCTGCCTTACGTCGTCTCGGGCATTCTCATTCTTTCGTCCATTGCCTTGGCCATCACCGTCATGCGTGGCAACCTTGCAGCGGGCGAAGAAGGCGAAGACGTGGACCTGAGCCAACCTTCGGATTGGAAGGTCCTGCTCCCGCTGATCGGCATCTTCGTGCTGAACCTGCTGATCGTGAATTGGGCTGGCTGGGTCATCTCGGGAACCATCATGTTCTTCGGCGCGGCCACCTGCCTGGGTGCACGGCGCTGGGTATTGACCTTGGTTATTTCGCTTGCCTTGGCGCTTGGTTCGTTCTACGGCTTCTATCTGGGTCTGGGCATCAAGCTTCCGGCCGGAATCCTCTCGGGGGTGCTCTAATTGGAAACTCTGGATTTATTGATGGGCGGCTTCGCCTCGGCGCTGACCCCGATTAACCTGCTCTTCGCTTTCGCCGGTGTCATCCTGGGAACCGCTGTAGGAGTGCTCCCGGGCATCGGCCCGGCCATGGCTGTGGCACTGCTGCTGCCATTGACCTTCGGCATGGAAACTTCCAGCGCACTGATCATGTTCGCCGGCATCTACTACGGCGGGATGTATGGCGGGTCAACCACCTCGATCCTGCTCAATACCCCGGGTGAATCGGCAACAGTCATCACGGCCATCGAAGGCCACAAGATGGCCAAGGCCGGCCGTGCGGCACAGGCCTTGGCCACCGCGGCCATTGGATCCTTCGTTGCAGGAACCATCGGTACCGCGCTGCTGGTGACCGTCGCCCCGATCGTCGTGAAGTTCGCGGTGGGCCTTGGCGCACCGAGCTACTTCGCCATCATGGTCCTCGCTTTGGTAACTGTCACCGCAGTCTTGGGCTCTTCCAAGATCCGCGGGTTCGCTTCCCTGGGCTTGGGCTTGGCCATTGGCCTGGTCGGCATGGACCCGGTCTCCGGGCAGCAGCGCCTGACTTTCGGCTTCGCTCCCCTGGTGGACGGCATGGACATCGTGGTGGTCGCCGTGGCGATCTTCGCCATTGGCGAGGCGCTGTGGATTGCCGCGCACTTGCGCACCAGCCCGGCCCGCACCATTCCGGTGGGTGCCCCGTGGATGGGCAAGGAAGATTGGAAGCGTTCGTGGAAGCCCTGGCTTCGCGGTACCGCCTTTGGGTTCCCCTTCGGCGCGCTGCCTGCCGGCGGTGCCGAAGTTCCGACCTTCCTGTCCTACGTCACCGAAAAGAAGCTGTCCAAGCATCCTGAGGAGTTCGGCCACGGCGCCATTGAGGGCGTTGCCGGCCCGGAGGCCGCGAACAATGCCTCTGCCGCTGGCACCCTGACTCCGATGCTCGCCTTGGGCTTGCCCACCAATGCCACCGCTGCGGTGATGCTGGCGTTCTTGACCATGAAAGGCATCCAGCCCGGTCCGCTGCTCTTCGAGAATGAACCAGACCTGGTGTGGGCCCTGATTGCCAGCTTGTTCATTGGCAACACGTTGCTGCTGCTGATCAACCTGCCATTAGCGCCGCTGTGGGCGAAGCTGCTGAAGATCCCGCGCCCCTACCTGTACGCAGGCATCTTGTTCTTCGCAACGCTGGGCGCCTTCTCGGTGAACATGCAGGTAGCTGATCTCTGGCTGCTGCTGCTGATCGGTTTGCTGGGCTTTGCCTTGCGCCGCTTCGGCCTGCCAGTGCTTCCGCTGATCCTTGGTGTCATCATCGGCCCCATGGCCGAGGAACAGCTGCGCAAGACCTTCCAGCTTTCTGCTGGTGAAGTCTCAGGTCTCTGGAGCGAGCCGCTGGCCGTGGGCATCTACGTGCTCATCGCCGTCCTGCTCCTGCTGCCAGTGCTGATCTCCGCTATTCGGCGCAAACGCGGGACAGCGTCTGCCGCCGCCGAGGCCCTGCTGGGCGACGATGCAGCTGGCGGCCCCGAACCGGAACAGGCGAAGCCTGGCCACGGAAATGAGAACAGCAAGGCTGCTGAAAGGAATGAATCATGACGATCGTAGTGGGCTATATTCCCTCGCCAGAAGGCGAAGCCGCCTTGGAACGAGCCATTCTCGAAGCCAGGCGCAGCGAGGTGCGATTGATCGTAGTGAACTCTTCGAAGGGCGATCAGCTCGTTGACGACAGGCTCATTGACGCGAAGCAGTACCACGAGCTGGAAGCCCGCCTTTCTGATGCCGGCATCGATTTCTGGATTGAGCGCCACACCCAGGGTGCCGATGCGGCAGACCAGATCCTGCATGTAGCCCAGGCCCAACGAGCCGAGCTGATCGTGATCGGCCTGCGCAAGCGGACGGCAATGGGCAAGTTCCTCATGGGAAGCAACGCGCAACGGATTCTGCTCCAGGCTTCCTGCCCAGTGCTGTCGCTCAAAGCGTCCAGCGACTGGTAGTTCTGCACGCTGTTCGCTCAACAACGGCCAATGGCCCGCACCACGGGTGCGGGCCATTGGCCGTTGGACTTACTTCTGGTAAGGGTTGGCTGGCGGAGTGCCGCCGCCATTGGCGGTTGGATCCTGCGGCTGCTGGGGAGCAGGAGGATTACCCGGGTGCGGGCGGTAGCCGCCTTCTGCCGGCGGGATGCCACCGGCCAGACGAACGAGTTCAGTGGTGTTCTCTGCCGTGCGGATCTGTGCCAGCAAGGATTCGAGTCCTGCACGGACCAGGACCAAATAGACCAGGGACACCAAAGGACCCACGATCAGGAGCATGAGGAAGCCGAGCATTGCATCAGCCATGAACCCGGAAATCACGATTCCGAGGTAGCCGATCGCCAACAGGACCATGATCAGGATGTAAACGATCTTGATGATCGATGGCGTGATGAATTGTTTGAATTCCAAGTCGAAGAGGGACTTCACCTTATTTGCTTCTTTCTTTAGAGAAATTGCGCTGTCCCGCCCACGTTATCGAATTTCGCAGTATTCTCCCAGTAGCTGGAGCGGAATATCTTCATTTGTTGCGAAAATTTCGCCAACTAGTCGCCTGCGACTGCGTGCGGGTTATTATCCCCTGCCAAGCCAGACCCTAGACTGATTGCATGACAAGCCATGAGAAGCCGACCATCGTCCCAGCCCGATTGCAATCCGGAGACACCATCAGGGCCATCGCGCCATCGTGCTCCCGCGCCTTCGTGATGGAATTCGACAATACGAAGTGGATCACTGAACGCTTCGAGGCCATGGGGCTCAAGCAGGAATTCGGAGATCACGTAGACGAGAACGATGACTTCGACAGCTCGCCGATCCCGTCGCGCGTGGCCGATCTGCACGCCGCATTTGCCGATCCTTCTGTCGCCGGAATCATCTCGGTCATTGGCGGCTTCAATTCAAACGAGCTGCTCCCCTACCTCGATTGGGATCTCATTGCCGCCAATCCCAAGGTCTTCTGCGGCTATTCGGATTTCACCGCGCTGGCAAACGCCGTGCATGCCAAGACCGGCCTCGTTACCTATGTCGGCGCGCATTGGTCCAGCTTCGGCATGCGTGATCATTTTGAACCAACCGGACAGTGGTTCCGGACCGCAACCCACGAGCACGCGTGGACCATCGAGCACGCCAGCGAATTCACCGACGATTTGTGGTTCATGGATCAAGACAACAGGTCCGTCCAGGCATCCGGCGGACCGTGGATCCTGAATCAAGGAGCGGCCACGGGCACGGTGATTGGAGGGAATCTGGGCACGCTGCATTTGTTGCAGGGCGGCGCATTCATGCCATCCTTGCACGGCGCGATGCTCTTCATCGAGGAAGACTCCTCCGAGGACATCCACGAAATCGCCCGGAAGCTCGCCTCTTTCCTGCAGTCCTCTGGCGCCGCTGGCCTGACCGGGCTGGCCATTGGGCGTTTCCAGCGGCAATCCGGCATCACCCGTAGCCTGCTGGAGCAAGTCATCGCAAAGCACCCGATCTTGCAGCGCATCCCGGTTGTGGCCAACCTCGATTTCGGCCACACTTCCCCGATGTTCACCTTGCCGATTGGCGGCTACGCCAGGCTTTCGACCGGTGACGATTCGGTGCAGCTGCACTTTGCGCATTCACAAGACCAGCTGGGCTAGCCCAAGGGCCACGGCAAAAAGCGGGACCATTCCATCTCCTGGTTGGCCCCGCCTTGCTTTGCGCTCAGTAGGCCACGGCCCTCACGGGCTTAGGCCTTGTCGATCGCTTCCTTCAGCGCAGCCAGCAGCAGCGCCACCGAACCCGGATTAGCGTTGGGGCCCATCATGCCGACGCGCCATACGGTGCTCGCGTACTTGCCGACACCGCCGCCGATTTCAATATTGAAGCGGTCGAGCAGGTATCCACGGACCTTCGCCGAATCAACGCCTTCAGGAACGTAGACCGTCGTCAGCTGCGGCAGGCGGTACCCCTCCTGGGCGAATAGCTCCAGGCCCATTTCCTGCAAGCCATCTTGCAGCAAGCCTCCCGCTTCCTGATGGCGGGCGGTGACCGCGTCCAGGCCCTCAGCCAGGATGCGGTCGATGCCGGCTTCCAGCGATGCGACCATCGAGACCGGTGCGGTGTGGTGGTAGGTGCGTTGGCCCCCGGTGGAACCTGTGGCGTAGCCGCCGAGCAAGCCTAGATCCAGATACCAGGATTGGGGCTTCTGGACGCGGCGCTCGAAAGCACGGTCTGAAATGGTAAATGGTGCCAATCCCGGAGCCACGCCGAGGCATTTCTGCGTGCCGGCATAGCCAACGTCGATCCCCCATTCATCAGCCAGCACCGGCATGCCGCCAATGGAGGTCACTGCATCGGTGATCAGCAGTGCATCGCCCTTGATTGCGCCCAGCGCGGCTATATCGGAAACAACTCCGGTACTGGTTTCAGCATGCACGCCGGCAATGACGGTTGGGTTCGGGTGCGCCGCGGCAACGCGTTCGGCATCGATCGGCGTGCCGTATTCATGCTCGACGCGGACTACTTCAGCGCCAGCGCGCGCGGCAACTTCGCACATGCGCTCGCCGAATAAGCCGTTGATCGCGATGACCGCTACGTCGCCTGGGTTGATGGTGTTGACGAAAGCGGCTTCCATGCCAGCTGAGCCCGTGGCGCTCAAAGGCAAGGTACGGGAGTTTCCGGTTCCCCAGAGAGTACGCAAGCCATCAGCAACGCGATCCATGCGTGCAATGAACTCCGGATCCAGATGGCCCAGCAGCGGAAGGCCGAGCGCTGCCGTTGCCTCGGGATACGGGTTGCATGGACCCGGTCCGAACAGGTGGCGCTGAAGAACAGTCTTGCTCATGACGACTCTCTTTCATCTCAATGGGATGTTCCAACTAGAGCTCAGCATATCCCGCACCCCAACCCGAAACGAAACATATCTTCCGCATTGCAAAATTACTCGGGTCGAACTACACGGCCGCGGGCTCGATCGCCTCGAGATAATCCGGCAGCTCCGCCACGGATTCGAGGATGGCGGCATGAGGGAACCGGTCCAGCTCTTCGCGGCCCAGCTTCCCGGTCAGCACACCGATCCCGTGCACTCCCGCGTGATGCGCGGCCAGCAGGTCGTTGGCGGTGTCGCCTGCGGCAACAACCTTGGCTACATCGCGAATTCCCGTCAGCTCCATCGCTCGATGAATCATGTACGGCGCAGGGCGTCCCGCTGCTGCTTCATCGCCGGCAACCACTGCGTCGAGAAGTTCGCCAGGACCGACCTTCCACTCCAAGCCATCGAGGATGATATCGGCAACATCGCGCGAGAACCCCGTTGTCAATGCGATCTTCTTGCCGCTGGCAGCCAAGCGTTCCAGCGCTTGCACGACACCTGGCAATGCGACGGGCGGATTCTCCCGGTAATATCCCAGCAGCAGATCGCGGAAACGGCCAAACTGCACTTGCACCTGCTCATCGCTGGCAACAGCTCCGCCAAGTTCAATCAGCGCTTTGATCGCTTCCTTCTTCTCGGCGCCCATCCAATGCTGCAGATCCTCCTCCTTGACCTCAACACCGAATTCGCACACCGCATTCTCCAGAGCCCGGTACACATCGGCATGCTCGTCAATGGTCGTTCCAGCCATATCGCAGGCAATGAGTTCAAACATGTCTTCTCGTTTCATCGTGTTTTCCTGTTCAGATAGCAATGCTTCGCACACGGCTCAATGAGGCGCGATGCTCGCTGGTGTTTTCAATGGTGAAGTTGGCCAGATCCGGCAAATACCGATCATCGGAGTACTCAAGTTTCTGCCCCGATTTGGAGGAAGTCACGCGCCGTTCGCGCAGGAGCGGGGCGCCGAGCCGGACACCCAGCAGCTGCGCGTCCAGTTCATCGGCCGCCACCGCGTCGATGGTGTGCTTGCCTCGGTAGAGGTCTACGCCTTGCTCCCGCAGGTACTCGAAAATCGAACCGTCATCCGCATCGAATTCGAAGAGCAGCCGACCGACTTCTTGGGTAAAGCTAGTCCGCTCCAGCATCGCCGGGCTCCCATCGAGCAAGCGCAGGCGCAGGATCTGCACCACCTTGGCACCTTCTTCGAGTTCGAGCTGCTCGGCCACGAGGGCATCGGCCGGGCGCTGCGCCAATTCCCGCGTTTCCTGTCCAGCCTCCAATCCGATGGAGCGCGCCCAATCAGTAAAGGACATGAAGGTGGTAAACGATTGGGATTGCACCTGTTGCGCCACGATTGGCGGCTTGCCTTGTCCCCCCGCAATGAGGCCCTCCGAACGCAACTGGGCGAGCGCATGCCGGACCGTGCCACGCGAGGCATTGGCGCGGGCACAGAGTTCTGCCTCGCTGGGCAGGACATCTCCTTCGTGCCATGTGCCAGCCGCTATTTCCTGCCGCAACCAGGTGGTGAGGGCTTGGTACTTGGGTTGCTTCTTGTTCTCCATCACCTCTTGATCATACAAGTGGTTTTATTGTGAAATCAGCGATTCACAAGACATTCCAGTGAACGGAAAGTGAATAGACGGACCCCATTCTGAACTCTAGGCAAACTTGTTCAAACAAGTGCCATTTTGGGTTGAATCCGCTCATCCCGGGCATGGATGATCACTGTCGTGAGCAACGAAAAAAATTTCCCGCAGACCCGGCCAGTCGCCAACCACGCAGATGTGCTGGTGGTCGGCGCCGGCATTGTCGGCCTGGCCCATGCCGCTCGAGCCCTGGACGCCGGCCTCTCGGTAATCGCCATTGAACGTGACCATGAGGCCATCGGCGCATCGGTCCGCAACTTCGGCCACTGCTGCATCACCGCGCAGTCCGGCGAACTCTACGACCTGGCGCAGTCAGGACGTCCCTTGTGGCTTGACTACGCTGAACGCGCTGGCTTCTGGGCCGTTGAATCGGGAGCTGTCGTGGTGGCCTCGACAGAAACGGAATTGCAGGTCCTGCGCGAACTGTCCGCACGCCGCGAAACCGGGCAGGTCGAGATGCTCAACGCGCAGGACATCGCAGAACAGCTCGGACGCGAAAGCACCGAAGGATTCCTCGGCGGCGCGTTCCTGCGTGATGACCTGCGCGTCGACCCGCGCACCACGGTGGCCAAGCTGGCCCAGTGGGTCAACGCCCATGTTGCTGGCAACGTCCAGTTCAGCACCAGCGCCTTGGGATTCGGTGCCGGCCGGCATCGCCGGGCCAGCGTGCAAACTAATCGCGGCGCCTTCGAAGCCGACCAGGTTTTCGTTTGCGTCGGCCACGACGTGGACTACCTCTTCCCGCAGATCGCGCAGGAGCACCAGATCACCCGGTGCGCGCTGCAGATGCTCCGCGCAGAAGCTTCCGAAGACCTGGAATTGAAGCCGGCCGTCCTCACCGCCACCTCCATGCTGCGCTACGAGGCCTTCACCGAAGTGCCAGCAGCCAAGGCCCTGCAGGCTGAAGTTCTCGCCGAGCACCCGGAGCTGCTGGATATCCAGGCGAATGTCATGTTCACCCAAAGGCCCGACGGCACCCTGCTCATGGGAGATTCGCACAGCTACGCCGCAACCCAAGCTCCCTTCCTCAAGGAAGCGACCTCGCAAACATTGCTCTCGGCCATCGGGGGCTACATGAGTGGCACCGAGCTGAAAGTCATTGAACGCTGGCAAGGAATCTATGCCTCCAGCGCTATCGGCCCCTTGCTCATCCGCAATGCCGCCGACGCCATTACCGTCGTCTCCGTGACCGCCGGAGTCGGAATGACCCTGTCCTTCGGCCTGGCCGACAAGAACATCAAAAACCTCGCCAAGCCGGCCATGGCTTCGTCGATCACCGCCTAGCTTAGCTACACCACGCATTGGAGCAAACCATGAAGATCTCTCAGGCATTTAAATTCTCTGCCGTCTCGCTGGGCCTGCTGGCCCTCACCGCTTGCGGGTCCGCCCAGGCGGATGAGCAGGCCGACTCCGCTGCCCCCGCGTTCTGCGCCGATGGGCCCATCAATTTCGGCATCGAGCCCTACGAAGCACCAGCCAAGCTCGAACCGGCGTACGGCGTGCTCGCCGACGCATTGGAGCGCGAGCTCGGATGCGAAGTCGAGGTCCAAGTTGTCGAGGACTACGCCGCAGAGGTACTGGCAATGCGCAATGGAAAACTGGATCTTGGCCAGTTCGGTCCCGTGGGATACGTGTTCGCCAGCCAGCAGGCCGGCGCTGAACCGCTCGTGTCCTTCGGGACCGCCCAAGGCGAGCTCAGCACCTACACCGGTGGCATCTGGGTTGCGAAGGATTCAGAAATCAAGACCCTCGAAGACCTGCGCGGAAAGGACTTCGCACTTGGCGGCGTGGGCTCAACCTCCGGAGATGTCCTGCCGCGCTACGCGCTGAAGACTGCCGGCATTGCCGAGTCCGAAGTCAACTTGAACTACGCAGGAGGGCATCCTGAATCACTGCTGGCCTTGGCCAACGGAACTGTCGACGCCGCCCAGCTCAACTCGCAGACCCAGGCGGTTGCCGAAGAAGAAGGTACCTTCAACCCGGAAGACTACCGCCAGATCTGGACCTCGGAACCCATCCCGAATGACCCGATCACCATCAGCGCCGATGCCGACCCGGAACTGAAGAAAGCCGTTAAGCACGCGCTGCTGAACCTGCCGGAGGAAGATATCGCCCAGGTAGGAGCTTTCCTGGATGTGACCCCTCCGGGCCCATTGCTGGAAGTCACCAAGGAAACCTACGGCCCGCTGTTCGACCTGGCTTCCGAAATGGGCCTCACCGAGGACGATATCTAACCATGGACACCACGCAATTGCCCCGTCCGGCCCTCTCGGTGAAGTCCCTGGCCAAGTCCTTCAACCAGCGCCGCGTGCTTGATGACGTCGATTTCACCGTCAACCGCGGCGAGCTCGTGGCCTTTCTGGGTGCCAACGGCTCCGGAAAATCCACCACCCTCAAGTGCGTCGCGGGATTGGCCACGCCGGATTCGGGAAGCATCGAATTGGATGGCATCCACCTGGCCGATCTCCATGGCCGCGATCTAGCCCGTGCGCGATCCCGGGCAGCCATGGTGTTCCAGAAGATCCATCTGGTGCCCCGCCGCACAGCACTGGACAATGTCTGCGCAGGCGCCCTGGCCCGTGTCACCGGCTTGGCCTCATTCTCCCCCGCTTTCTTCTCCCGCGAACTGCGGGAAGAAGCAATGGCCTGCCTGGACCGGGTTGGCATGGCCGACCGCGCCCTGGACAAGGTCGGGCGCCTTTCTGGCGGACAGCAGCAGCGCGTAGCCGTCGCCAGGGCCCTGTGCCAGCGCGCGTCGGTGCTGCTTGCCGATGAGCCGGTTTCTGCTCTGGACCCGCATGCGGCCGAGAACATCATGGAATTGCTCGCTACCTTGGCGCACGACGAAAACCTTGCAGTCGCCGCGGTTCTGCACCAGCCAGAGCTTGCACAACGCTACGCAGACCGGGCGATCGGGTTGCTGCATGGACGTATCGCCTTCAACGGTCCGGTCCAGAATCTCGGCGACGACTTCTTGGACGTTCTCTACTCTCCCGAGAGGATTGCAGCATGAGCCTCCATACCCGGACTCGCATCAAGGAGCAGGCAGTGGAAAGCACTTCGCAAATGATCGCTGGAAAATCCGCCCCAGCACTGCCCAGGGACCCGCACAAGGCCGCCCGGCGTACCCTTTGGATTACCGCAGTTGCAGTGATTGCCGCCCTTCATCTGCTGGCCATCGCGGGAACTGATTTTGATCCGGCGCTGCTCGTGGAAGGCTGGCGCGGGATGGCACGATTCATCAGCGACGCATTCCCGCCGGATCTGAGCTGGGACAAAGTCATACTTCCTGGCTTGGAGGCAACGCTGGTCACCTTGTGGATCGGCTTGCTGGGTACGACCTTCTCCATTCCTACGGCCTTGGTGCTCGCTGTGCTCGCATGCCGCACCACGACGCCGCATCCGCTGGCCTACCAAGCAGCACGCAGCATCTTGTCCTTCTTCCGCGCGGTACCGGATATCGTCTTTGCGCTCATCTTCGTCACCGCCGTGGGCTTGGGTCCCTTCGCAGGTGTGCTGGCGCTGATCTGCCACAACACGGGAGTGATGGGAAAGCTCTGGGCCGAGTCCCTGGAAGAAACCGATCAGGGCCCGCAGGAAGCGCTGTCCACCACCGGCGCATCACGGGTTCAGCAGCTTACCCATGGCGCACTGCCGCTGGTGATCCCGCAGTTCGTTGGCTTGCTCTTGTACCGCTTCGACGTCAACGTCCGATCGTCACTGGTCCTGGGCCTGGTCGGTGCTGGCGGCATCGGCTTGCTCATCAACCAGGCGATCAAGTCGTTCCAGTTCGATACGATGCTTACGCACATCATCATCGTGCTGATTCTGATCATCGTCGTTGACCAAGCGTCCGGATTCATCCGCCGCAAGCTGGCAGTCTAGCGCCTCGCCAATCGGAAAAGCGCGCCTGGGCCCCAGCGGGTGTCCGTGAACCTTACAGGATCGAGGACACCGGCTGGGGCTTCATGGCGCTCTGGGCGAATCGTTGTGGTCCCTGAACATGCCTCGGCACCTTTACCAGCGGCGCAGGTCCTGGAAAGTCGTTGTTTTCCACTGGTTGGCATGTGCCGGTGGTGGACCGTGCACTGCTATTCAGGAATTCCCATTGGAGCGACGCGCTGGGGCAAGCCGTGCTGATGGCGGCCCTGGACGAGAACCACGCAGGTCATGGACAGCAGCACTCCGACACTGCAGGCGACGAGAAGCACACCAAAGCCGCTGGCAGCCTCGATGAGCATGCCGCCCAGAACTGGTCCAAGCGCGAACCCGGTGCCGATCATCAAGTTCGTGGAATTCATCAGGTGGCCGCTGGAGTCCAGGTCGGAGACCGTGGCCAGCAAGTAGGGCAGGATGAAGGTCCAGGAGAATTTGAAGATGATCGCCGCGGCCGCGAACTGCACGGCTCCGCTCAACCCGAACAGCAAGCCGATGGACAGCAGCATCGCCAGATAACCGAGAATGAGGAACAGCGGGCGGCGCGGATGGTCGCCCAGGAATGTGGCCAGCAAGGAGGAAGCAATTCCCGGGACTGTCGCAACAGCGAGAATCAGGCTCGTCGTACCCAAATTGATCTGCGCGGACGCCGCGAATTGCCCCATGAACGACCACACCCCGCTCAACGCTACGTAGAAAAGCATTACCGCCGCCAGGGCCAGAAACGCCTTGGATCTCGGGGCCGGCCGGTGCCCGTAGTTGGCACTATCGGCAGCCGGGTCAGCGGCGCTTCCCAACAGCACGTTGCCATCGATGCGGTGCGCAACCGCCATGCAGCACAGGGCTAGCCCAGCCATGGTCCAGTAGATCGCCGACACCGCGGAATCCGCGAAGAGCACCGGGAAGAGCGCCAGAATCACGGCGCCCATGACCAGCTGGGCCGCAACGAATAACCCATAGGCCCGTCCTGGGTTCGCGCTCCTGCCGCTCAAGCTCAGGATCACCACGGTGATCGAGCCAGCAGCCAGGGACGTCACAATGCGGCACACCGCCAAGAGCGCGTAGTTGTCCGCAAAGCCCGAGACCACATTTCCGGCCACGGCAACCAGCGTGAAGACACGAGTTGCCGTCACGAGGTTGACGCGCTTGAGCCACAGATAGGCGGGGATAGTCGCCAAGCTGAAGGCCCCGAGCTCCATGGACAGCAGCCCGCCTACTTGGGTAGCCGTCAGGCCGAATTGCGCCACCAGCTTGGAGGCGATCACCGGTGCGGTCAGCAGCACCATGTACAGCACCGCGCTGTAGGCACCGATGTAGATGTAGGTTCCGCGGTCGCCGCCTGTTTTTGTGCGCGCGCCAGCCAGTATCGAGTCCATGGCTTTCCTTCGAGACAGCGGCGAGTTGCCGCGGGTAAATAATGATGCTCCGGCCGATACCCTGGCCGGCTGAGAACAACGTGCTGGGCAGGCGATTAGCGCACCGGCACGCTCGAGGATCCGAGTCGGTCGTAGACCTTTTGCCCGCTGAACCAGGTCTGCTGGGCAGTGATCTGCGGCAGCTCTTCGAGTTGCACCTCAAACGGGTCTGCCGAGAGCATGATGAAGTCAGCGGACTTACCGATTTCCAGCGACCCGGTCAGGTCATCCAGTCCCATCGCTTTGGCGCAATTGATCGTGTAGATGCGCAAGGCATCCGCCAAGGTCACGGCTTCTTCCTCCCAGAGCGTTCCGGGGAAAGCTCCGGTAGGATCCTTGCGGGTGACCAGACCGTAGATTCCCTCCCAGGCGTTCGGGGAAACGCTCACCGGCCAGTCCGAGCCGCCGGCAACTAGCGCCCCGGTGGCCAGCAAGGTCTTGTTCGGGTGCATCTTGGATGCCCGGTCGGCGGGAAGGACGAGTTTCATGGCTTCGGTAATCACCCCGGGGAACCACAGTGACGGCGAGATATCCGCGGTGACTCCCAGTTCTGCAAAGCGCGGCAGGTCATCCGGGTGAATGAACTGGCCGTGGGCGATATGGTAATTCGGGTCGCCCAGACCTGCATCGCGCACCTTCTGGACTGTGTCCAGGACCAGGCGCACCGAAGCATCGCCGGTGCAGTGGATCTTCGCGGAAATGCCCCGCCGCGCCGTGCTCATCAGCCAGCCCTCGAGTTCTTCTGGAGGCATTGTGGTGTTGCCGCAATGGCATTCAGGGAATCCCGCACCCTCCAGATACGGTTCGATGAAGGCTCCGGTCCCTGCCGGCGGAACGCCATCAAGGAAGATCTTGATGAAATCCGGGCGGTGATGAGTTGACCTGGTTTGCTCGCGCTCGGCAATGATCCCCTCGCCCAGCGGATGGGTCCCGAAAATGAAGTCATTGGCCTGCATGCTGGAAACCACCCAGGCGTGCAGATTCCCGGATTCATCGAGTTCTTTCAGGGCCTGCATGAGTTGCAAGGAGGCGGCAGCATCCTGGAAACCGGTGATGCCGTAAGAATGCAGTATTTCCATGCCCCGCGATGCCGCTTCGGCCAACTGCCAAGTCGGCGTGGGGCTCATTGATTCGCGGACCTGTTCGACAATGACCCCGCCGGCTTCCAGCAGCACGCCGGTGGCTCGGCCTTCGGCATCCCGCATGATTTCCCCGCCTTCGGGGTGAGGGGTCGCGCCGGTGATGCCCGCAAGCTCCAAGGCATGGCTGTTCACCCATCGGTTGTGCTTAGCATCATCCTTGAGCAAGGCCGGCCGGCCGCCGGTGGCCTGATCCAGCCGCGCCAGTGCCTGGGGCGTATTGATCTCGCTCAACAGGCCCGAACCCCAGCTGCCACCGATGACCCACTGGTCCGCAGCCAGCTTATCCGACCAGACCGCGACTGCCTCCAGGAACTCGTCCAGGTTGAGAGTTGGCGGAACGTTGAGCTCGAACAGGTCCATCTGCCCGGCAAGCATGTGATGATTGTGCACGTCCATCAGCCCGGGCATGATCGTGGCCCCGTCCAGATCGATAATTTCCATTTCCGGCCCACGCAGCGCCAGCGCATCCTCTCCGAGCGCGACAATCTTTCCTGCGCGGACGGCCATCGCATTGACTATGCGTTCATGCGGATCCAGCGTATGGATGGTGCCGTTGACCAAGAGAAGGCTAGGGGCGGTGTTCACGAGTGCAATCCTTTCGAAAGATACCAATCCGGGATGGCTCTCCAAGGTTCAAGAAGTGATGCACGGCATATCCCGGCCGGTGCATTCATTCTCGCAAAGTCCGCCCCAAGGGCGTTGGCTTTAAGCGCATGCTTAGTTGGCAACGCACGCCAAACTCGCTCCGGGGCTAGAAACAGGAGCCACGTCCCACTTGTTCTCCCTCCGGAGCACGATTCCGGAAAGCAAACTGGCAACTTGCGCATCGCCCTTGCGACAGCCTGCCTGTTGTACAAGGGTGGAAGGACGAATGCGAAAGGAGCACACCTTGAAGAAAATCCTCATGGTCCTGACCAGCGTTTCCGAAATCGGTAATGACAAGGAACCTACCGGATACAACGTCGCCGAGGCCGCACATCCATGGAAGGTGTTCCGGGATTCCGGGCACTTCGTCGACTTCGCTTCCATTAAGGGCGGACAGCCCCCGCGCGACACAGTGGACCAGGACGACCCGGTCCAGGTCCAGTTCACCCAGGACGAAACGACCCGTGCCGGCTTGTACAACACCGCCAGGGTTGAAGTCGTCGACCCCGAACAGTACGACGCCGTGTACCTCGTGGGAGGCCACGGCACCATGTGGGACTTCCCCAATAATGAGGGCCTGCAAAAGCTGGTCGGCGCTATCTACAACAAGGGCGGCGTTGTCGGTGCAGTCTGCCACGGCCCGGCCGGTCTGCTCGATGTCGAGCTGCATCATGGTTTGAAACTCTTAAGTGGCAAAACCGTTGCAGCATTCACCAACGATGAAGAAGTGGCCGTAGGCAAGGATAAGATCATTCCGTTCTTCCTGGCCGACAAGCTCACCGAGCAAGGCGCCACGCATATCGCCGCCGATAACTTCGAAGAGAATGTACAAGTCTCCGAACGCCTGGTCACCGGACAGAACCCAGCTTCCGCCGCAGGTGTCGCCAAGGAAATGGAAAAGCTCTTGGCCGAAGTGATCCACCAGGAGAAGGCCGCTGAAGCCGCAGCCGCCGAGTCCGAGGCCGAGGCACAATGAGCTAAGTCGTAACCCAGCCCGAAATCTCATAAAAAACGCTTGGATCCGTGTAGCTTCGCGGATCCAAGCGTTTTCGACTTCTACTGGACTTTGTATGACGCATTCCGTACTCCATGCAACGCCATGCACCCCTTGCCGAAAGCGTGGCTGGTGATGCAAGCAGCTTGGAAAGTGTCTCGGATTGACCCGACAATACTCGTCAATCGATTGGGTCTGGTTCGCAACCTGGCCGTCCCTGCATCGCAAAAGCCTTCTCATACAGAATGGCGCTCTCATCCGGCCAGCCTGGATCTCGCGGAACGACACCGGTAGCAGCCCAGAGCGTCTCCCTTAGCCACTGTGCGAATCCAGCTACACGGAAGTTGCCTACAGCGCCTGCATCCCCTTCAGCATGCTCAAGCAAGACAATTGCTCGCCTCATCCCACCGAGCTCGTCCTGAATGACGTTCCACAGCTCTTCATCCTTAGTGAACACAACGTCGTAGCTGTCTTCATCTTCTTCGGGAGGCCATTCCATCATTTCGCGTTCAACCGGCAAGGACCGGGAAGCAAGGAGCTCTGGGTCGGAAATATCGTAGGCTGCAACTACACGTGCCGAGTCTACATATTCATCGATGAGGTTGCCGGCGAACCTGGAGTAGTCGAAGGTCTTGCCACCCAACGAGGTGAGAAGTGCTGCAGCTTCCGACACGCGTGGAGCAGCGCCAACCCCGTAGTGTGCACGAGCAGCCTGCAAGAGTTCTTGGTAGTCAGTCATAGTTCCCCAATTCAAGCACTATTGGTACCGCCAACAGTAGCTGGCGGCACCAATGCTTCGTGCAAGTTCTTTCCCAGGTCGAGCTTCCGCAGAAGAGATGAACGTCAGGGGTCCGCTTGTTGGGGTGGAAGTGCCACATGTACCCTTCTTGCCTCCTCCACTGATTTCGGGTCCAACTGGCGCCTTGCCGTCCTTAGTAGCTGCAGCTAATGATTTTGCTTTGTTCCTGGAAAGCGCCCAAACGCCGTTGCCCTTCTTGCCACGGGTGACAGCCTTGGTTTTGGCCAGGGTCTTGGCGCTGATGAAGCTCTTATTGCTCTTGCGCGATGCCGGGTAGTAATCGCGCTACTTCGATTTGCTTTTCACCAGCTGCTGCCCGTGGTGGGAGCCCTGTCGAATCAACTTCGTGCGGCTCCCCTCGCCAGTACTTTCCTTGCGGTTTCTCCATGCTGATCGCCCAAGGCATTCCCGGAGGACGCAGCTGAACCAGCAACCGGTATCCGCCGGGGCCTGATCCCACCGGCAACCGAAGGACGAGAGCAATGGCTCTCGTCCTTCGGTACACGACTATCAGGCTCTAGAATGCCAAGTCCAAGCGATTATTTGCCGGTACTGGCAACCCGTAGTTTCCGCGAAGCGTACTCTGCTCGTATTCGGTACGGAAAAGCTTGCGCTGCTGCAAAATCGGGACTACCTGCTCCGTGAATACTTCGAGACCTGCCGGCAAGACCGGAGCCATGATATTAAATCCATCGGCCGCTCCGGCTTTGAACCAGTACTCGATCCGGTCCGCCAGCTGCTCCGGCGTACCCGAGAACGTCTGGTGTCCCCGGCCAGGACCTAGCTCCCGGATGATCTGGCGAACTGTGAGCTTCCTTCGGTAACCCAAATCCAAGATGAGATCCCTTCGGGAGGTGGATTTCTCCTTGGCCACGGTATTCTCCAGCTCGGCGGGAAGTTCTCGGTCCAGTTCAAGGATTGCCGGCTCCACATGCAACTGCTGGGCCAACGTATTCCTGGCGTATTCCGGCAGAATGAGCTCATCCAGGGAATCCGCCAATTCATTGGCTTCGGCTTCCGTGGAACCAAGGATGGGAACAATTCCTGGAAGGACTTTGACCGAATGCGCTGCTCGGCCGTTACCTGCTGCCTTGTCCTTGATTTCCTGGTAGAAGTCCCTGGCAGACTCAAATGATTGGTGAGCGGTGAAAATGGCTTCAGCCCATCGCCCGGCGAATTCCTTGCCGGCGGCCGAAGCTCCCGCCTGGACGATCACCGGATGCCCCTGGGGCGACCGCGGGACATTGAGCGCTCCAGCAACCTGGAAGTGCTCCCCGATGTGGGCCGCGGAGTGTATCTTGCCCGGATCCGCCCAGATCCCGCTTCCCTTGTCAGCAACGACTGCATCCGGCTCCCAGGAGTCCCAGAGCTTCTTCACCACCTCCAGGAATTCCTCGGCGCGACGGTATCGTTGCGAGCTGTCTAATTGGGCGGATTGGGAGAAATTCCTCGCCGCTGCATCGCCTGCTGTGGTGACGACGTTCCAGCCCGCACGCCCATTGCTGATCACATCCAGGCTTGCAACGCGGCGGGCAAGATTATAGGGGTCGTTGTAGCTGGTTGATGCGGTCGCTATCAGCCCAATGTGCCGGGTCAACGGGGCGATGGCAGAAAGCACTGTCACAGGGTCGAGGATTCCTGCAGGTCGTTGGGCGACCGGCCCTTGAAGCACTGGGCCGTCTGCGAAGAAGATCGCGTCGAGCTTCGCTTTCTCGGCCAGCTGCGCCAAACGGATGTAGTGGCCGATGTCCGTTCCGGCAAGAGGGTCGCTCAGCGGCAGGCGCCACGAGGATTCATGATGCCCGGTAGTCATCAAGAACGCGTTGAGAGTCAAAGTTCGTGTCATGGTTGTAGTCCCTTCGGTAGGAAGATTGTCTAGGCGCGAGCCCAGCGCGAGAAGTGGCGCTCCAGCGCTACAAGTGCTGCGTTGACCGTGAACCCTAGGATGGCGACAGTGAGTATGGCTGCGTACATTTTCGGGATCAGGAAACTGGCTTGCGAATTGGTGATCAGGAAGCCCAGTCCAGCCTTGGCGCCGATCATTTCGGCGGCGATGAGCACCAGCACGGACGACGTTCCTGCCATCCGGACGCCGGTAAAGATGATGGGTACGGACGAGGGCAAGACAACTTTCGCGAAGATCTCGTAGCTGGTGAGCCCCAAGGTTTTTGCCGCCCTGATCAGCAAGGGATCTACGCTGCGTGCTCCAAGGATCGTGTTGAGAAGCACCGGGAAGAACGCCGCGTAGACGACAATCGATACCTTGGATACTTCGCCAATACCGAGAAGGAGCGTGAAGACCGGAAGCAACGCCAAGGCCGCGGTATTTCGGAATACCTCCAGCAACGGGTTGAGGAAATCGCCGACTTTCGAGAACCACGCGACGACCAATCCGACGGGCACGCCGATGAGGACAGCGAGCGTGAATCCTACGGCCGCCCGGCCCAGGCTTGCCAGGATGTGCGTGCCCAGATCCCCTGAGGCAATCATCTTCCCCAGTGCCTGCAGTACTTCATGCAAGGGAGGAAGAAAGACCCGGGATGATGGTTCCAGGACGAATTGCGGGACAAGCTCCCACACCAGGAGAAAACCGATGATCGCACCCGAACGGTACAGCGTTGACCGCAGTCTTCCGGCCAAACGCAGGAAAGGAGAAGGCCGATTTGACTCCCCGGTGGAGCCCTGCAGGCGCTGGTCCGGTACGGCTAAGGTGCTCATGCTGGTACTCCTGGAGAAACGAGCGACTTGTGGCTCACCGGCGATTTGCCGGCACTGGGAGCGGACTCGTGAAGCAGCGTCCAGATGCGATGGCGGTAATCGCTGAATTGGGGAGCCGAGCGGATGTCATCAACACTGTGGCGCCCGTCGAGTTCAATGTTGATGATCTCCTTGATTCGTCCGGGTTTGGAGGACATCACCGCTACCCGCTGCCCCAGGTACACGGCTTCTTCGATGCCGTGCGTAATGAAGACAATCGTGGTTCGGGTGCGACTCCAGATATCTAGCAGCAAGTCCTGGAGTTGTTCGCGTGTTTGGGCATCCAGGGCGGCGAACGGCTCATCCATCAGCAGCACCTTGGGTTCATGGGCCAAGGCACGGGCTATGGCCACGCGTTGACGCATGCCGCCGGATAGTTCATGGGGGTACTTGTCTTCCACACCCTGCAGGCCAACGAGTCGCAGATATTCGTTAGCGCGGATCCGCCTTCCCGATTTGTCCAGTCCCCGACCGCGACGGGCCTGGCTCTCCAGCCCCACCTCGACATTGGCCACTGCCGTGAGCCATGGGAAGAGCGCGTATTGCTGGAAGACTACTGAACGTTCCAGGCTGGGACCGGAAACCGGCTCGCCATCAACGAGAACTTCGCCCGAAGTTGGCGCGGCCAACCCGGCCAAGATATCCAGAAGAGTGGATTTGCCGCATCCGCTGGGGCCGACAAGGGTGAAGAATTCTCCGTCCTGGATCCGGAGATCCAGTGATTCAATGGCCGTGACGGCAGTATCTTCACTCGATCCGGAGCGGAGGAATTTCTTGCCCAAGTTCTTGATCTCAATGGTAGACATGCGCGATTACTGCCCTTCGTTTGCGACGTCGTTGAATTCGTTGGTGTAGTACTCGCTGGGGGTGATTTCTCCTTCGATAATCCCCGCATCGTTGAGCCATTGCGCCCATCTGCTGAAGTCCTCGTCTTCGATGGCTGCGTGTTCGCCCAAGCCATAGCCGTTGAAGTACTGCAGGGCTTCAACGTCGTCTCCGCGATCCCTGGATTCAACGATTGCGGTGAATCTCTTGATGACCTCTTCGCGCGGATGCGTCGAAGCCCAGTCCGCTGCTTTGGCAATGCCAGTGGCCAGGGAATGCGCTGCTTCAGGGTATTGAGCGATGAAATCATCCCGAAGGACGTACTCTCCGGCATCAAAGTTGCTGAAGACTTCCGTGTCCCTGAAAACTTCTCGCAAGCCGCCTTGCTTCACTGCATGCACTTGGGAAGCCCCGGAAAGAGCGCCAACGTCGACCTGATGGGTGCGAACAGCTTGTGCGGTGTCGGTAGGTGGCAAAACGACCAGCTGCACCTGCTCGATCTCTTGCGGCGTCAGGCCTTCGGATTTCAGATAGCTGCTAACGACCGCTTCAGAATGAGCGCCCAAAGTATTGACTGCAATTGTCTTGCCAATGAGGTCCCTCGGTTCTTCGATGCCGCTGTCTTCGCTCGTGTAGAACCCGACAAAGTAGTCTGCATTGGAACCATAGGATGAGACCACCGCGGTGACAGGCGATCCAGCTTCCTGCAGCTTCACCACTGCTCCGGAGAACGCGCTGCCGATCTCGGTGGCACCGGTGGCCGTGTTCTGGATCGCCGAGGGCCCGCTGGAGTTGTTGCCAACCCATTCCAAGGACACACCGTCAAGGTAGCCCAGGTCTTCAGCCAGCTCCGGAAGGATCACGGTATTGGCGCTTCCTTCGTAGCGGACGGTTATTGTGCCGTCAGGGTTCTCAAGATCCGTGCCGTGAGCTGACGCAGTGCATGAGGCTAAAAAGAACGCTGCTGCCGTCAGCCCCGCCGCCGTGCCCATGCTACGAAAGTTCAACCGTTTGAAATTATTCATCCCTGTTCCCCTCTATTTCGCGCTTTTTCCGTGCTTGGTAGCCATGCAACCACTTCGGCGGCGCCTCGGAAAGGGCATGGAAAACTGGAGAAACGAGAAGAAACCTGAGGTCAAAGTGACCTTCAGGTTTCGGAAAATGTCGCGGGATGGCTCATTAGCCTTAGCCCAACGGTACGTGGCTCCACAGGAAGGTCAGATACCGAGATATTCGGGGCGGAATTTAATCCGGGGAAACCTTAGCGGGTGCGTCCAAGGTCGCTCCGACGCCTGTTCCGTCATGTGCTTGCCTGCGGGATGAGCTTGGGAGAGCAGGAATTCATCCGATTCTTGCCTCTGTCGATTACTGATCTTGATTCGTGCCGGCAAATAGCGAACACATGAACGGCGTTGCCAAGGTCCGGAGGCAAAGAAAAATCCCCGACTCCTGAAGCGGAGACGGGGAATTTCTTGCTCTGAAGCAGAGGACTACTTGCGCAGGCCCAGACGCTCGATCAACGAACGGTAACGCTCGATGTCGGTGTTCTTCAGGTAGCCGAGCATACGACGACGACGACCAACCAGAGCCATCAGGCCACGGCGGGTGTGGTGATCATGCTTGTGCATCTTCAGGTGCTCGGTCAGGTCCGAAATACGGCGGGACATGACGGCAATCTGAACCTCAGGCGAACCGGTGTCACCCTCGTGGGTAGCGTAAGCCTTGATGATTTCGTTCTTGATAGTGGCATCCAATGCCATAACAAACTCCTAGAGTTGGACCGCGTTCATAAGTCGGTGCGAACGTCGAGACGCTCACGGCGGAAACTCGCAACCGCGGACTGCAGCGAGAACCATCGTCAATCATATCACCGACGGGTGCGCCGGCGGGACCTCCAGGCATGGGTGAGATAGGGCACCTGCACCTTTGCGTCCTGCTCGTGCCCCAGATGCTCCTGCCAATACCAGGCCAAGTTCGCTTCCACCTTGGCGCGGGTAGTCTCTGAAGACTTGCGGTAGTAGCTGCGGGATTTGGTCAGCTCGACGATCTCGTGGAAATCCAGTTCCATGGACCAATGCCAGATGCCATGCTCCGCCTTCTGGAACTGCGGTCCCAACGGCGGCTCCAGCTCGGGCCGGTGCACATCGCCGGCATGCATGATGCGTGCCAAGCGGTGAACCCAGGGAATGGCGACATCCAGCTGATTCCACAGCAGGGTGAGCCAACCGCCATCATGGAGCAATCGGGCCGCTTCGGCACTGGCTTGAGGGTGGTCCACCCAGTGCCATGCCTGGGCATAGGTCACCAGGCCAGCGCTATCGGCCTCCAAGCCGGTCGCTTCACCTGCGGCGCAGGTTACCTCGACCGCTGGCAGCCGCTTGGACAGGACCGAGAGCATTTCTGCCGATGGGTCTACGGCCCTGACTTCCAGGCCTGCACGGATGAGCTGTTCGGTGAAGATCCCCGAACCGCAACCGATGTCAATGGCACTCACCGGTCGGTGCTGCAGCGTGAATTCCAAGGCTTCCTGCGGATAGGAAGGACGGATCTTGTCATAGCTTTCAGCGTCGGCTTGGAAAGCGGAAGCTAATTCATCGCGGCGCTGGGCGCCCACGACGAAGGCCCTCTGCGGCAATGATGGTATCTCAGCCATGATTCCTAGTGGCGTTCTATAGCCAGCACCGCACGGGCCTGGTCAACGTCCTCGGTCATCTGCTCAATGAGGGCTTCGATGCCGCGGTAGGCAACCATCGGACGCAGGTGGGAAATGAACTCAACGACAATCTGCTGTCCGTACAGATCGAAATCTTCCACGCCTTCTTCGGGGCGGTCAATCACGTGGGCTTCAACCACTCGGGAGACGCCATCGAAGGTGGGGTTCGACCCGACGGAAATTGCTGCTGGCCAACGCACCTCGGCCTCGTCGATCACCCAGCCGGCATAGACCCCATCGGCGGGGATGATGCCAGTGGCTTCGGTGTCCAGATTCGCGGTGGGAAATCCCAGCTCGCGCCCACGGGCATGGCCATGGACTACTTCACCGCGCATGCGGTGCGGCCGGCCGAGGATCGCGGCGGCAGCTTCGACATTGCCGGCGGCTAGTTCTTCACGGACCCAGGTCGAGGACAAGCGGCGCTTGTCCCCTACGTCTTCGACACCTATGACTTCAAAACCGTACTTGGTGCCCAGTTCCTGCATGTAGCTGAAGTCCCCGGAATTGCCGCGGCCAAAACGCACATCATGCCCGACCACAACGGCCACGGCATTCAGCTTCTCTACGATGATGGAGCGAACGAACTCTTCAGCGCTCTGGTCCGCGAATTCCAGGGTGTAGTGGATCATCAGCGTGGCATCCAGGCCAACGCTGGCCAAGGTGTCCACGCGGTCAGCCAGACCCATGATCAATTCAGGAGCATCATCGGGACGGTGCACCAGCGCCGGGTGCGGGTCGAAAGTGATCGCTACCGATTGAGCCGAGCGCGCTTTGGCCTGCGCGACAGCTGCATCCAGCACCTCGCAATGGCCCAGGTGGACACCATCAAAGTTGCCAATGGTCACGACAGTGGGAGCCATATCCGCGGGGACGGCATCCAAGCCCTTCCAATAGTGCACTTTGCTCCTTCAGAAATTCTGCTGCGGTGGATGGAAAACCCACCGTGGTAATTCTTGCACGTCTTTAGGCGTGACGCTCATTACGGTTACGGTACAGCCACCACAAGCCGACAATCGGCAGCACCAGTGGAACGTAGCCGTATCCTTCGCCGAAACCGCTCCACACCGAGGGATGGGCGAAGTCTTCGGGGTGGGTCAGCGACAAGATGCCGACCACGATCACGCCTGCCAATTCAACGGCTACCGCCCAGAGCGAAACCAGCCAGGCACCACGCTTGGCTGAAGACAGCGAGAATGTGGCAAGGATATAGACCAGGCCAGAAAACAGCGACAGGCTGTAGGCTATCGGCGCTTCGTCGAATTTGCTCATGATCTGGTACACCGCGCGCACGCTCGCCGCCAGGGCGAGGATGCCGTACACGGCAATGATCACCCGGCCCAGTCCGGTGGACCGGCTTGGCTTGGGGGCCTTATTGGTGCTGCGCGCCTGAGCGGCCTGCATGATTCGCGAATTTCGCGGCTTTTCACCCATGTGAGTACTCCTACTGCCAGATCTGTTCCATGCGGAACACCATTACGAAGGTGACGGCGGCCGACGCGGCCAGCACGGCGTTGGACCAACGGCTCTTCTCGCTGATCGCCCAGAAGAAGGCCACCGGCGGCATGATCAGCGCTGTGATGAAGTAGCCCCAGAATTCCACCGGGTCGCCTTGCACCGCATTTCCCCCGACCTGGCGGATCGCGGCCGCGATGCCGTAGGCAATCAGGAAAAGCTCGGTAGCCACCGCACCGATCAGCGCCCAGTCATCCGGGTGCTTGCGGATAGCGGTTGCGATAACTGCCACCAGCAATGCCAGTGCGCAGACCACCGCTCCGGCGATGAAGAATCCATTGACGGCAATCAAGCCAGTTCCTTTCGGGATTACTTAGCGGTGAAGACCAAGGCCGTACGCGCCTTGTCGCCCTTGTCTTCCAGCAGTGCGACCAGCACGCCATTGGGAGCGAAAGCCGCAACGGTCTGGCCTTCGGCAATGTCCATGCCCAGATGCGAGGCGGGGATGGTGCGGCCGAAAGACAATTCCACGGCTTCGTCGACGCTGACCGTGCGGTTCGGGAACAGCGCGGCAGCAGCCTTTTCGATTGGGAGAATCTCGAATTCCCCGGCCAGCTGCTCCAGGGTGCGGGTGAGCTCGATCTTGTATGGGCCCACCTCGGTACGGCGCAGCGCCGTCAGGTGCCCGCCAACGTTCAATGCTTCGCCCAGGTCGCGGGCCAACGCCCGGATGTAGGTTCCAGAAGAGCACGATACCGTGACGTCGACGTCGAGGATCTTGCCGCCGTTTTCGCGGCGCACCTCATGGATCTCGAACCGCGAAATGGTGACCGGGCGGGCCTTGAGTTCTACCTGTTCGCCAGCGCGCACGCGAGCGTAGGAACGCTTGCCATCGACCTTGATGGCCGAGACCGAGCTCGGGATCTGCTCGATGTCTCCGCGCAGCTGGGCGATCTCGCGCTCGATGTCTTCGTCGCTGACCGCTGCGGCGATGCGCTCGGAAATGATTTCGCCTTCGGCATCGTCCGTGACGGTGTTCTGCCCCAGCCGGATGGTGGCGGTATAGGTCTTGTCGTGGCCGACGATGTAGGTCAGCAGCCGGGTTGCCTTGTTCACGCCGATAACCAGCACGCCGGTGGCCATGGGGTCCAGGGTGCCGGCGTGGCCGACTTTTCGAGTCCCTGCAAGTCTGCGGATGCGACCGACCACATCATGGGAGGTCATTCCCTGCTCTTTGTCGACTAATACGAGGCCTGAGGCCTGCTCTTGCGTGTTCTGCCCGGCTTTACTCACGCCTTCCAGTATATGGCTTGTGCAGAGAATAAGGCTGTCGCTGGTTCCAAGCGTGGCAGATCCCACTTGCAGCCTATTTCCATGAGCCGGCAATGCTCCGGGACCGGGCCCGCCAGCCCGCGGATCCGGCAGCTTCACGGCCTGCCAGCAAGACGCAAAAAAAATTTCCAAGAGAATCCAATCCGTCGGGCAACCTGCCCCGAATGCTCATTGACAACCTGATCCGCACGGACAGGAAAAGGACCGACGACATCAGTCGCGGCGAAGCAAGGAGAAAATCATGAAGCGCACATACAGCAAAGTCGCTGGAGCATTCGGGCTCATCGCAGTCGCCGCCATGGGACTGAGCGCCTGCTCGACCGGTTCGGAAACCATGGAATCGCCCACGGCGTCCGCCTCGGAAAGCAGCTCGCCCATGGCCAGCGAATCGGCAATGGATCCAGCAAGCAATCTTGTGGGCAAGGGTTGCGCGGCCTACGCCGAAGCAGTCCCGACCGGTGATGGCTCGGTAGCCGGAATGGCCCAGGATCCAGTGGCCGTCGCTGCCTCGAACAACCCGCTGCTGACCACCCTGACTTCTGCAGTCTCCGGTGAGCTGAATCCTGATGTCGATCTCGTCGATACCCTCAATGGCGGCGAATTCACCGTCTTCGCACCGGTTGACGACGCCTTCGCGGCAATCCCGAAGGATGACCTGTCCGCAGTTGCCAAGGATGCCGACACCCTGACCAGCATCCTGACCTACCACGTCGTTTCCGGCCAGATTGCACCAGATGATCTTCCCGGAACCCACGCAACGGTCCAGGGCGAAGAGGTGGAAGTCACCGGTAGCGGCGACGATCTGGAAGTCAACGGGGCTTCGGTCATCTGCGGCGGCGTGCAGACCGCCAACGCAACCGTGTACCTGGTGGACACCGTCCTGATGCCACCGGCAAAGAAGTAGTATCGCCAGAATCATCAAGGCCGCTGGCATGAAGGTGGTGCATGGAATACCTTCCAGGCATCACCTTCGCCGGTGCAACGGGAACCTGGTTCCCTTGGACGGATCTTTTCGCCAAACGCCACGCCACAGCAGATAGCCGCTTAGCCACAGATGCATGAGACCCTAGGATTCATGAGTTCCAATAGACTCGATGCCATGGAAGACGATTCCGTGAAAACGCCAGACGTCCTGCTGCAACAGGTCGCGCTGGGAGATGAATCTGCCTTCGAATCGCTCTATGATGCCATGGCTTCACGGGTCTTCGGACTCGTGCTGCGGGTGCTTCGCGATAATGCACAGAGCGAAGAAGTCACCCAGGAAGTGTTTGTCGAAGCGTGGCAACAGGCAAGGCGCTTTGATCCGACGCGTGGCACGGCAGCATCATGGCTGCTGACTATTGCCCACCGCCGGGCCGTCGACCGGGTGCGAGCAAGCCAAGCGAGCCAGGACCGGGATTTGCGCGTTGGAATCAAGGAATTCCAGGACAGCTACGACGACGTGGAAGAGAATGCCATCTTGCACGACGAGACCATGCGCGTAGCCCAAGCCCTGCAGCGGCTCACCGCCCCGCAACGCGAGGCGATACACCTGGCCTACTTCGGCGGATACACCCACACGGAAGTCGCAGAGCTGCTGAAAATACCGGTGGGAACCGCGAAAACGCGAATACGCGATGGAATGGGCAAACTTCGAGAACTGATGGGAGCGGCGTAATGGACAAGCACGAGAACGAGCTGACCGACAGCTTCGCCCTGGATGCTCTGGAAGACAAGGAACGCGAAGCCCTCCAGCATGGGGGTCCCGACTCTGCCCAGGCACGCCGGGAACTGGATGCCCTGCAGGAAACTGCTGGACTGCTCGGCTTGTCAGCGCAACCGGTCAATCCTCCGGCCCGGCTGAAGAACAACATCATGGCCGCTATCCGCACTACCGAGCAATTGGCACCTGTGCAGGAGACGGCCCTCGATCACGACGGCGTCCAGGCACAGGACCCAATAGCTCCTGCTGAACCAGCTGCTCCTGCTGAACGGGAAACCGAAACCACTGCAACGCACCAGGCCCCGCAACCTGGCGCAGAACGCGGCCCGCAGCGCTTCTTCGCCTTGGCCGCCGGCGTCCTGCTGCTCGCAGCGGTGGCCCTGGGCGGCTTGGCCATCAACCAGAATTCCCAGCAGCGCGAGCTGGAAAGCCGGATGGCCGCCATGGCCTCGCATCAAGAAGAGCTCAGCCGGATCCTGGCTGCCCCGGATGCCAAGTCGAAAACGCAGACACTGGACGACGGCGCGCGAATCACGCTGTCCTATTCTGCCGACGAAGGCCTGATGGCGGTGTCCACCTCGGGCATGCCAGCCCTGTCCAGCGACAAAGGCTACGAGCTGTGGCTGATCTCGGCAGAAGGGGCGGTTCCTGCGGGAATGCTCACCGGCGGTGATGCCAACGGCATGATCATGGTTTCGGATCCAATGAAGGGCATCACGCACTTCGGGATCACGGTCGAGCCGGCCACCGGCTCCCCTGCCCCTACAACAGACCCCATCATGGTCCAATCGCTGTGAGCGTGCGGAAGTTCTTGTAGCCTGTTCCAATCCGCAATGCTGCCCGTTCCGAAAACACTGTGAGAAGTTGTTCCCCTGCATTCTGCAGGGGAACATGGACCGCAACGCATGAGGTGAGTGGCAGTGGGCATTTGGCAGAAGCGCAGCAGCAGTAAACTCGTATTCCACGCGGTGGCTGGAATTTGCTCGGCCGCAATCATGTTTGCCGTGGCCCAATTCGCCTCGGCATTTTTCAACAATGCATCCTCGCCGTTTTTCGCGCTGGGTTCAGCCATTATCGACCTGACTCCCCCATGGCTCAAGGACTTCGCCATCGCGACCTTCGGGACCAATGACAAGTTGGCGTTATTCATTTCCATCGGTGCAGCCGCCGCAGTCCTGGCGGCGATGATCGGCCTGATCGCCAAGCGAAGTTTTGCGCTGGCCTGCACGGCCATCATCGGCTTGGCCGTACTGCTCTCCAGTGCCGTGGCCGCTCGTGCTTCCACCAGCCTGCTGGATATCATCCCGACGGTACTGGGCGCGATCGCCGGTATCGGGCTTCTGCAGTGGCTGACCCGGCTGGCTGTGGCCGCGGCCCCAAGGCAGGACGAGGGCGCCAACGCGACGGGTCCAAGCCGCAGGAAGTTCTTGATAGGCGCAGCCCTGTCCCTGGCCGCCGCGGCCGTCTCCACCGGTGTTTCCACCTCGCTGTCGGCATCGCGGAATATGGCCGCCGCCGCACGCAAGGCCTTGCGCCTGCCTGCGGCCCGGACCAAGGCGGAACCCCTGCCCGAAGGTGTGCAGGTAGAAGTAGCGGACATGCCCCGCTTCGTGACTCCCAACCAGGATTTCTACCGCATCGATACCGCGCTTTCGGTGCCGCAGATCGACCCGAACCAGTGGTCGCTGCGCGTGCACGGCATGGTGGAGAAGGAATTCACCGTGAACTTCGACGAGCTGCTGGGCGAAGAACTCGTGGAAACCTATCTGACGCTCACTTGCGTGTCGAATCCCGTCGGCGGCGATCTGGTAGGCAACGCGAAATGGCTGGGCTACCCGCTGCGTAAGCTGCTGGAGCGCGCGGTTCCGCAGGCCGGCGCGGATATGGTGCTTTCGACTTCGCACGACGGTTTCAGTGCCTCCACCCCGCTCCAAGCGCTCACCGACGACCGGATGGCTTTGCTGGCCATCGGCATGAACGGCGAGCCGCTGCCTTTCGAGCATGGTTTCCCGGTGCGCATGGTGGTTCCAGGTCTCTACGGCTACGTGTCGGCCACCAAATGGGTGGTCGATTTGGAAGTGACGCGGTTCCAGGACAAGGCGGCCTACTGGACTACTCGCGGCTGGTCCGAACGCGGTCCAATCAAGATGTCTTCCCGCATCGATACCCCTCGCCCGTTCGCCCAGGTGCCTGCCGGAGAAGTCGTCTTGGGCGGAACTGCATGGGCGCAGACCCGGGGCATTTCGCGTGTGCAGGTGCAGATCGACGACGGACCGTGGGCAGATGCCCAACTGGCGACCGAAGCCTCGCTGGATACCTGGCGGCAGTGGCGCTTCGTATGGAAGGACGCAGCACCCGGAACGCACTCGGCAACCGTCCGCGCCTATGATGCACAGGGCACGCTGCAGACCAGCGAGAAAGCTAACCCGGTGCCCAATGGCGCCAGCGGCTGGCAGCGCCTGCAATTCACCGTGCAGTAGCTCCGGGGCACCGGTGGGTTGCTCACGCTGCTGCCGACTGCGACCGGGGCTGGCTGGCCTGCTGGCTCAGCGGGCATGGCCCCGGCAGGCTAGTGGCTGCGCAGCGTCTTGATGACCTTCTCGACCCGGCGCGTCCTGGTGTCCTCGCCGCGGGCAGCCACGATGGGGTCCACGTGGCCGCGCTGCTTGCTGTAGGACAGCTTGTTCCAGGCGTCCAGCAGCTCTGGCTCGGCGGAGAGCAGCACGGCCAGCGGTTCGGGGATTTCGACGGTGCGCGGCTCTTCGTCCAGCTCGAGTTTCACGCTGATTTCATCGCCCGCACCCTTGCCCGTGGCAGCACGGGTCTCGGAGCTGAATGCAATGAGGAACTGCCCGTGCATGGAGGAAATGCTGTTCCGGTACGTGTAGTCCCCGTCAATGCACACGATGACCGGCGCGCGCTTGCCGCGGCCGAATCCGAGCACGATGCCATCGGGAACCACGATGCCCACGTTGTTCCCGCCGGTTGCGCTCAATGTTGTGGTGAATTCTGGCATGTGCTGCACCTTTGGTCGGATCCGGCGGTTTCTGATCACGCTATCCCACCATCTTCCCGGCGACCAGCCTTCGGCAGGGATTCGCGCTTCGCTGTGGGGGTAATCGAGGCCAACGCATAACGCCCCGGCCAGCACACAATGCGTGCTGGCCGGGGCGTTGCTCCAGTCAGGATGAAGCCCAGAAACCCTTAGGCTTCTTCGGCGTCCTCGTCCTTCTTGTACGGGTCCTGGTCTCCGGCGAAGTCCTTGCCTTCGCGCAGAGCTGCAACCTCGGCGTCCTTCTCGCGGGCCTTGGCCAGCAATTCCTCCAGATGCGAGGCACCCTCGGGGATTTCGTCGGCGACGAATGCCAGCGTCGGGGTCAGGCGGATGGTCAGATTGCGGCCCAATTCCTTGCGCAGGGCACCGCCACGCTTTTCCAGCATGGTGGCGATGTCCTTCTTCATCTCGTCATCGCCAAAGACGGTGTAGTACACCGTAGCGTGCTGCAGGTCGTTGGTGACGCGAGCGTCGGTCACGGTGACGTTGTCAATGCGCTCGTCCTTGATGACGTTGCGCAGCGACTGGGCCATGAGGACCTGTACGCGCTTAGCCAGGCGTGCGGCGCGGGCTGAATCAGCCATGGTTTTCTCCTAATGGTTCAAAACTCGTGGGCGCTTGACCAAAGCTTATCGGTCAAACGCCCACGAATCAGTGAGTCACACTGCTAATTGCTTGTCGGCAATTAGTCGCGTGGCTTTTCGCGCATCTCGAAGGTCTCGATGATGTCGCCTTCCTTGATGTCGTTGAACGACCCCAGGCCGATACCGCATTCGAAGCCCTCGCGGACCTCGGTGACATCGTCCTTTTCGCGGCGCAGCGAATCGATGTTCAGGTTGTCGCCCACGACGTTGCCGTCGCGTACCAGGCGAGCCTTGGTGTTGCGCTTGATGGTGCCCGAGCGGATGATCGAACCGGCAATGTTGCCGAACTTCGAGGAGCGGAAGACCATGCGGATCTCGGCGGTGCCGAGGGCCACTTCTTCGAACTCCGGCTTGAGCATGCCCTTGAGCGCATTCTCGATGTCGTCGATAGCGGAGTAGATGACCGAGTAGAAGCGCATGTCGACGCCCTCCTTGTCGGCCAGTTCTGCCACGCGCTCGGCTGGGCGGACGTTGAAGCCAATGATGATGGCGTTGTCCACGGTTGCCAAGTTGACGTCGTTCTGGGTGATCGCACCGACACCGCGGTGGATCACGCGCAGCTGCACATCGTCGCCGACCTCGATCTTCATCAGCGAGTCTTCCAGTGCTTCAACAGCACCGGAAGCGTCACCCTTGAGGATCAGGTTCAGGGTATCGATCTTGCCATCGGCAACAGCCTTGTCGAAGTCTTCCAAGGTGATGCGCTTGCGGCGCTTGGCCAGCATTGCGTTGCGCTCTGCGGTTTCGCGCTTGTCAGCGATCTGGCGGGCGGTGCGCTCGTCTTCGGTGATCAGGAAGCCGTCGCCAGCACGCGGGACCGAGGACATGCCCAGGACCTGTACCGGACGCGATGGCAGTGCCACGTCGAGGTTTTCGCCGTTCTCGTTGAACATTGCACGCACGCGGCCGTGGGCGGTGCCCACCACCATGGTGTCGCCAACGCAGAGGGTACCGGACTGGACCAGGACGGTAACAACCGAACCGCGGCCCTTATCCAGGTTCGCTTCAATGGCCACGCCACGAGCGGACTTGTCCGGGTTGGCCTTGAGCTCAAGCACGTCCGAGGTCAGCAGGACAGCGTCCAGCAGCTCGTCGATGCCCTGCTTCTGCAGTGCCGAAACCTTCACGAACATGGTGTCGCCACCGTATTCTTCTGGAACCAAACCGTATTCGGTCAGCTGGCCCATGACCTTGTCAGGGTTGGCGCCTTCCTTATCGATCTTGTTCACAGCGACGATGATCGGCACGCCGGCAGCCTGTGCGTGGTTCAGTGCTTCCACAGTCTGCGGCATGACGCCGTCATCCGCGGCGACAACCAGCACGGCCACGTCAGTGACCTCGGCACCACGGGCACGCATGGCGGTGAACGCCTCGTGGCCCGGGGTATCGATGAAGGTCATTGCGCGATCGCGGCCCTCATGGATGTGGTTGATCTGGTACGCACCGATGTGCTGGGTGATGCCGCCATGCTCGCCCTCGATAACGTTCGACTTGCGGATAGCATCCAGCAGTCGGGTCTTACCGTGGTCGACGTGGCCCATGATGGTGATGACTGGGGCGCGCTCTTCAAGCACGTCTTCGCCTTCAGCCTCAAGTTCGGCATCCAGGTCCAGGCCGAAGCCTTCGAGCAGTTCCTTGTCTTCGTCCTCAGGGGAGACGACAAGCACCTTGTAGCCCAGCTCTTCGCCGAGCACCTCGAAGGTTGCCTCATCCAGCGACTGGGTGGCGGTAGCCATTTCACCGAGGTGGAACAGTACGGTCACCAGTGCTGCTGGGTTCGCGCCAATCTTGTCAGCGAAGTCGGTGATCGACGCGCCGCGGCGCAGACGGATCTCGGTGTCGCCGTTGCCGCGTGGAACATTCACGCCGCCCAATGACGGAGCACTCATCTGCTCCAATTCCTGGCGCTTTGCGCGCTTGGACTTGCGCTGCTTGCCGCGACCGGCGCCTCCCTTGCCGAAAGCACCGCCAACGCCACCGCGACCGCGTGGTGCACCTGGGCGGAAGCCGCCACCGGTACCGCTGCCGCCACCGCTGCCGCCACCTGGGCGACCGCGGCCGCCGGCACCTGCACCTGGACGTCCGCCGCCTGCTGGCGCTGGACGATCGGTGCGGTTAGGCATCATGCGCGGGGTTGCAGTGGTACCTGCGCCAGCACCTGGGCGTGGACCGCCGGCACCTGCTGGGCGTGGGCCACCTGCGCCGGCTGGGCGTGGAGCGCCCTGGCCTGCTGGGCGTGGACCGCCGGCACCTGCTGGACGTGGACCGCGCTGGCCGTCACGTGCCGGACGTGGACCGCCCTGGCCGTCACGAGCCGGACGTGGACCGCCGGCACCTGCTGGGCGTGGACCGCGCTGGCCGTCGCGTGGTGGGCGAGGACCGCCCTGGCCGCCTTCGCCGCGCATACCCTGCTGCGAGGAGAACGGGTTGTTGCCTGGGCGTGGACCGCCCGGACGAGGTGCGCCTGGACGTGGGGCACGACCGCCTTCACGGTTGCCGCCACCACGGCGTTCGCCGGACTCAGCGCCGCGCATACCCTGCTGGGAAGAGAACGGGCTGTTGCCTGGGCGTGGAGCGCCTGGCTTCGGAGCTGGCTTGGCACCTGGCTTCGGTGCCGGGGCTGCACCTGGCAATGGAGCGCCAGGGGTTGCCTTCGCGACCGGAGCTGCAGGCGCCGCAGGTGCGGCTGGGGCAGCTGGGGCTGCAGGAGCCGGAGCTGCCGCAGCTGGCTTAACGCCTGGCTTCGGGGCCGAGGCACCTGGGGTAGCAGCCGGCTTGGAAGCCGACTTCGGTGCTCCAGGGGTCGCTGGCTTGGCGGCGGCTGGCTTGGCAGCAGCTGCTGGCTTAGCGGCACCGTTGGAACCTGGGAATGCGTCGCGCAGCTTGCGCGCTACTGGCGGTTCAACGGTCGAGGATGCCGAGCGAACGAATTCGCCCATGTCCTGCAACTTGGTTAGTGCTTCTTTTGAAGTGATTCCGAGCTCTTTAGCGAGCTCGTGAACGCGGGGTTTAGCCACATCTCTCCTGTGTCGATGTGATCTGCTCAAACCCCGGTATCAAAAGATAAATCTTTAGATCAGCGGTCTGGCAGATCAGCTGTGTAATTCGTGAAATTCTTCCGTCGCACGGTGGATCACGCAGAACTGATTGTTCATCGTTGTGCGCTCAGCATTGCCGACTCATCGGGTTGCCATCAGATTTCTGACCCGCTTTCATCATGTTTGCCAGATAGCTGGTTGCTTGCCAGCTGATCTTCGTATGCAGTGAATTCCTGCAGCACCTGCGAATCGTCTACCGCAGACCTGAAGGCCCGCGCGAACGCCCGGCGCTGCACCGCTTGCTGCACACACTTTTCGGTCCCGTGGGTCCAAGTGCCCCGCCCGGAAGCGGAACCCTGTTGATCCAAACTCACCGCATGCAGCGGTGTACCGTCTTTCAGGACCCAACGGAGCAGCTCATTTTTACTGGTTACGGTTCGACAGCCAATGCACGTGCGTTGCTGATGCAGCTTCATGCGAGCGCCGTCGCCACCTTCCCTAGTTATTACGAGCCATCTACTAGTCTAGCGCGTTTGGACGCCATAGCACGCATGAGTTGTGGCTCACACGCAGCTAGGCTTCCAACACGCTGAACTGGAATTATTTCCCGCAGCTGCTTAGAGCTGCGGTTCCTTGCCGCCCGAGGCAGCCAGGATGTCAATGCGCCAGCCGGTCAACTTGGCAGCAAGGCGAGCGTTCTGGCCTTCCTTGCCGATTGCCAGCGAGAGCTGGGAGTCGGGAACAACCACGCGAGCACGGCGTTCGGCTTCGTCCAGGATCTCTACCGAGACGACCTTCGATGGAGACAGGGCCGCGGCGATGAACTTCGCTGGATCCTCGTTGTAGTCAACGATGTCGATCTTCTCGTCGTTCAGTTCGTTCATCACGGCGCGCACGCGGGTTCCCATTTCACCGATGCAAGCGCCCTTGGCGTTGACACCGGCCTTGGTTGCGCGCACAGCAATCTTGGTACGGTGGCCAGCTTCACGAGCCAGTGCCTCGACCGTGACGGTGCCGTCAGCGATTTCTGGAACTTCCATTTCGAACAGCAGGCGAACCAGGTTCGGGTGGGAACGGGACAGGGTAACGGCTGGGCCCTTGTTGCCGCGCTCAGCGGAAACAACGTAGGCGCGCAGGCGGTTTCCGTGCTGGTACTTCTCGCCTGGGGACTGCTCAACTGGTGGCAGCAGCGCTTCCAGATCACCGATCTTGACCTGCACCATATGCGAGGAGTAGCCCTGCTGGATGACGCCGGAGATCAGGGTGCCAACGCGGGCTGCGAACTCGCCGACAACCTGCGCATCTTCAGCTTCACGCAGGCGCTGCATGATTACCTGGCGGGCGGTGGAGGCGGCGATGCGGCCGAAACCGTGCGGGGTGTCGTCGAATTCGCCCAGCAGCACGCCGGCGTTGTCGCGGTCCTCTACCAGGATCGCCACATGGCCGTTGCTGCGCTCAATGTGCGCGCGGGCGCCAGGCATGGCGCCTTCGGTCTTGTTGTAAGCCAGCAGCAGTGCCGACTCGATGGTCGGAATCAAAACATCCATTGGGATGTCGCGGTCTTTTTCCAGGATGCGCAGCGCATTCAGATCGATATCCACGCTTAGCCCTCCAAATCTTCAGTATCGGCAGTGTCAAATAGTGCGTCATCGAAGTTCAGCTCTGGATCGACAACAGCTTTACGGATATTTTCAAAGGCATAGGCCGCAGGATCGAGCACCTTGACCTTCATGCCCTTCTTGGCCGGCTCGCGGTGCTCAGCAATCAACACGTCGCCGTCGTTGACCTCAAGCAGGCGCCCGCGAAGCTTCGTGCCGTCGGCCAGCGAAATCTTGACCATGCGGTTGAGGGCGCGGATCCAGTGGCGCTGGGCAGTCAATGGGCGGGAGAGTCCTGGGGAACTGACTTCGAGTTCGTAAGGAGCCGACGATGCGTAGACGGCGTCCTTGTCCAGAGCGTTGGAGATGGTGGTGGTAACTTCACCAAGTTCATCGAGAGTCAGCGTTTCGTGACCGTCGGCCTTGTCGACGATGATCTGCACGATCATCTGCTTGCCGGAGGGACGCAAGGCGACTTCCTCCAGGAGAAGCCCGTGGGATTCTACTTCCTTGGAGAGCAATGCAGTCAGACGCTGCGCTTCCTGTTCGGTATCGGCCGGCATTCCGGTCATGGATATCCTCCCACGCTATTCGATGTTGTCCGTTAAGCCTATATTGCGTTCCGCTCATTGAGAACATCTAAACGGGCACAGGTGAAGGAACTCACGCCCATTTTCTATCCATCGTGGCGCTCGACACCGCTATTGCCCTCTTTACCTGCATTGATCATGGCATGATCGAAACGCTATGACTGAAAAATCGCCCCATTCCGCCCGTCGCACCGACAGGCAAGTACGCCGCGCTCCAGGCTGGATTGCTCCGGTACTGGCTGGTGCAGTTGCCCTTGCCGTGACGTGGGGCATTGGCAGCACCATCTTCCGAGGCGCCCTGGTGGAGCGGGGCCTGCCCGAACAGGTCAATGAGGCCAGCGCCGATGCCCGCATGACGTGGGAATACGGAGCAAAGCTGGCAGACCTGGCATCTCAGGCCCAAGCCTTGGCCCAGCTGGCACCCGAGGATAACGCTTCGAGGCTATCCGCATTGGCGACTTCCTTGTCGCAGGGGTCAGCGGTGCTCGGTGAATTGCGCTTCGACGACCAAGAGCCCGCGGCATTGCCGCAAAGCTTCTCCCCCGACGCGCTGGTTGCGCTTGCCACGAATGTCGCCGACGCATCGTCAGCGATGCCTGCCTTTGCAGAACCGTCGCTGTCCAGGGATTCGAAGCTGGCCCAGATTGCTTTCCAGATCAACCTGGACGCCCGCAGCGCTGTTGCATCTTTGGGAGAAGAGCGTGATGTGGACTTGGCCTTGCCACTGAGTGCAGTCTCGGGTGAAGAAGAGCAGAAAGACCAGCCAGTAGCCTGCCTGCCTAATGAGGAGCTGCTGGACCCCGCGAAGGAAATCACCGAAGCGCAGAACATCGAACCAACAGCCGTCGCCCGGGCCCTGGACCGCGGCTATGCACTGGATTTCCTTCTGCAACTCACGGCTGCACGTGGTGCCGACAGCGCCAAGGAAGCCGTCGAAGCTCGACGCAGCGAGCTGGGACGCCAGCTTCGCGGCCTGCGCGCGGCCGTTGACGAACAGTGCGCAGACCTGCGTGAACCCGCCTATGCGCTACCCGAAGGCGGCCTCGAAGACCTGGCTGCCCTATCCGCGGAAGCCGAAGGGGATTTTGCTGATGCATTGGTCGTAGCAGCGGGCGCTAGCGATGGTGCAGCCGGCGCAAAAATTTCCGCCGTCGCTTTCCAGGCTCTCAATGGCCAGCAGGGAGCGAATGAGGAATACCGCATCTTGGAGACTGGCGAAGCCGGGAAATAGTTTTGGATTCAGCTAGAATTTAGCCGTATTTCACGTTTCGTTGAATTATCACGAAATAATCACGACTGCTAATTGCCCTGAGTCGAAATAGAGCACGGGTTCGGGTAGAGCCAAAACAGCGCGAGGCGCACTAAAATTCACGGATGATCCGTAATTTCCATCCGCACTATAAGATATAACCCGCATATGGCATGCGGGTTTTACGCGGTATTACCCGAAACCAATTTATCAACGACCACCATTTCCTCCGCCATGGAATGATTTCAAAGATATATGAATCTCGTTCCTATTCACTGGCTCTCGATATTCGCGCCGAAAGGGGCTATCGTGAATATCAAGTGCTTGAGATACGGAATTTGGCTCCCATAACACGGAGCGGGATTCTCCGTTTTCTTCCACTTATTGGGGAACTAACAACTTGTGGCTAGGTCGTCAATTGGAGGTTGGGTAATGTCAGGTCGATTCATGCGTTCGAAGACAGCAGAACTGGTCAGCGAAGTGATCGGTTCAAGGCAAGGTCGGGCGCAACTCAGTTCACATGGTTGGGTCCAAGGCATGCCTATTGTCATTGCGCAACCTGAGGAAACAGTCAACGACGTCATGTCGCTCGTGGCCGCGCACCAGCCGCCAGCTCTGATCGCTACTCTCGATCCGGAGAACAACGATTTGTGGTTCCTGTATGTATCCATCGGTTGCACAGCGTTGAAGGTTGTAGATCCGCTGGCAAGCCACACTACGGTTTCCCAACTCTACAAAACTGCAATGGGTTCCAGCTTCTTGACTTTCAGGATCGCGCAAATGGCGACCAGTTCCATGGTCCATGCCATTGAACCCCAGCATGTCCAGCACTACGCCGGATACCCGCCAATCGACACATCAGCAGCTAGCGGCCGCTAAAGCTATCACTTGCCGGCGAGGATCAGATCCGAGCCGAGCTTGATGATCAGTGCCGAAACGACGATCACGAAAACAATGCGAATAAAGGCGCTGCCCTTTGAGATCGCCATGCGCGCCCCGAGATAGCCTCCGAGCATATTCATCACGCCCATGGCCAGGCCTAATGCGACTAGAACGTGCCCCGTGGGGATGAAGAGCAGCAGAGCACCTGCGTTGGTGCAAAGGTTAACGATCTTCGCCTTGGCGGAGGACTGCAAGAAGTTGTAACCCAGCACTGTCACCATGGCGATGATCAAGAACGATCCAGTCCCGGGACCGATCATCCCGTCGTAGCCGCCAATCAGCAGCCCAATCAGGATGGCTCGAAGATAATGCCCATGCCCGGCGTAGCGCAGGCGCGACAGCTCCCCGGCTTTGGGCTTCAGGATCGTGAACAGCAGCACCGCAATGAGCGCTGCGATAATGATGGGCTGAATGGCTCCAGAGGGAAGAATTGTGGCCAGCGCAGCTCCGCCGAAGGCACCGAGCATGGCAGTCAATGCCATCGGAATAGCGGTCTTCAAATCCGGGCTGGTGCGCCGGTAGTACGTCACCGCGCTGGTAGCCGTTCCGAAGATTGAGCCCAGCTTATTCGTGGCCAGCGCCTGCACCGGTGTGATGCCGGGGAAAAGAAGCAGCGCGGGCAATTGAATCAGGCCGCCACCGCCAACTACCGCGTCAATCCATCCAGCGCCCAAAGCTGCAAGAAGCAGCAACACCAGGGGCCAGAAGGAGACGGGTTCACCGTTGACGGACAGCAATTCCAAGAACTCTTGCACCGCGCTACTCCCCTATTCAGTTATTGGCTACAGCCTTTTAGGCGCTCAGCTCAGCGACAACGTCCTCGACCTTGACATCGCGGCGTTCGCCGGTGGCACGATCCTTGACCTCAACTACGCCCTCAGCAAGTCCACGGCCCACAACAACGATGGTTGGAATGCCGATCAGTTCGGCATCCGAGAACTTCACGCCCGCGGACACCTTTGGACGGTCATCCAAGATAACTTCCAAACCGGCCGATTCTAGTTCTGCGGCCAACTTCTCAGCAGCCTCAAGCAGCTCTGGGCCCTTGCCGGTAACGACCATGTGGACGTCGGCTGGAGCAACCTGCTTTGGCCATGCCAGACCGTTTTCGTCATGGTAAGCCTCGGCCAGTGCTGCTACCGCACGGGTGACGCCAATGCCGTAGGAGCCCATGGTGACAACCTTCAGCTTGCCGTTCTGGTCCAGGACCCGCAGATCCAGAGCCTCAGCGTACTTGCGGCCAAGCTGGAAGATATGACCCATTTCGATACCGCGTTCGGTGCGCAATGGGCCCGAGCCGTCCGGTGCCGGGTCGCCCTCTAGCACGTTGACCGACTCGATGGTGCCGTCAAAGCCGAAGTCGCGCTCGGCCACCAAGCCGAAAACGTGCTTGCCCTTTTCGTTGGCGCCGGTGATCCACGAGGTACCGGATACTACGCGAGGATCAACCAGGTAGGTGATGCCGCTGGTGCCTTCGGTACCCAGAACAGCCTGATCCAGGCCGTTGCCTGGGCCGATGTAGCCGGCAATCAATTCCGGGTGCTTGGCCAAGTCTTCACCGCTAGCGGCTTCAACCTGGACCTCGCCGATGATGCCCAGCGGGGCACCCACGGTAGCTTCGACACGCTTCAGGTCCACCTGGCGGTCGCCTGGAACACCGATGACTACCAACTGGCGGTTGCCTTCTGGATCGGTCACCGCCAGGACAACGTTTTTCAGGGTGTCCTTGGCTTCCCAAACACCGGACTCGCGTGGGCGCAGCTCGTTGGCCGCGGCAACCAGCGTCTCGATGGTCGGGGTATCCGGGGTATCGACAACTTCGAACGCAGGTGCGTTGGCGTAATCGATGGACGCTGGCACTACGGTGGTGACAGCTTCCACGTTGGCTGCGTAACCGCCGGCCGAACGGACGAAGGTATCCTCGCCAATAGCTGTTGGATGCAGGAATTCCTCGGACTTGGAGCCGCCCATGGCACCAGCCTGCGCGAAGACCGGAATAACTTCCAGACCCAGGCGCTCGAAGATCTTCAGGTAGGCGCCGCGGTGAGCCATGTAGGCTTCGTCCAGGCCTTCATCATCGATGTTGAAGGAGTACGAATCCTTCATGATGAATTCGCGGCCACGCAGCAGGCCCGCGCGTGGACGTGCTTCGTCGCGGTACTTGTTCTGGATCTGGTACAGGTAGACCGGAAGATCCTTGTACGAGTTGTACAGATCCTTCACCAGCAGCGTGAACATTTCCTCATGGGTCGGTGCCAAGAGGTAGTCTGCATCTTTGCGGTCCTTGAGACGGAACAGGCCTTCGCCGTATTCGGTCCAACGGCCGGTCTGCTCGTAAGGTTCACGTGGCAGCAGCGCTGGGAAGTGGACTTCCTGGCCGCCGATAGCGTTCATTTCCTCGCGAACAATAGCTTCAACGCGCGCAAGGACCTTCAAACCCAACGGCAACCAGGTGTAGATGCCCGGGGCCGCACGACGGATGTAACCGGCGCGTACCAACAACTTGTGGCTGGCGACTTCGGCGTCAACCGGATCTTCACGCAAGGTGCGCAAGAAGGTAGTGGAAAGCTTCAAAACCACTCGGGGTGTCCTTTTCCGTCCGTCGACTTCAGAAATAATTTCGGATGCCGACTAGCTATGCAAAATCAAATGGGTTTTGGCCGCAAAATTGGCCTTAATCAATGCTACAGCTTTCGGCCACTTCCCAATAAATTCAAGGGCTTGCGCGGAATCGTGTTGCGTGCCCGGGGCCGGATGCGGGCCTCTGGATAGATGGTGGGCGCTGCAGGGTTCTGTTTCGTTGAGTCGCTGCCAGCAAAGGACATCCCAGTCGGGTGCCAGTTCCCCGCCGATTTGTACTTGCCAGCACCCATGGCGAGGCTTACGCGGAAGCATGGTGCAGCTGGGTCGGCTGCGGCGCGCAGGCCGGTGCACCGGCGTTATTGCGGCATCCGCGGTCTGCGCCGATTCATAAACTGCGCAGGTGCCAGGAGCGTGGGAATCATGGTTCATCCGGCTTTCCGTTCAATTCGTTGTGCGATTTCCAGGCCGTTGCAGTTCAACGAAACGTCCGGATAAGGCCCGAAAACCGCCACGTGGCAGACGCGCGGGTGACCCGGAGGAAGCGCCATACAGCGCTTGCTCCGGGTCCGGGAAACCGATTCACGGGCAGGGAAACGGTGTTATCAGGATTGATGATAGGTTTCGGCGAGCGCATACACCGGAGTTCCGATGCCCTCGTACCGTGCCTTGAGCTGCAAGCCCAGATACTTCGAATAATGCCTGGACTGGTGCAGGTTGCCTCCGTGGAACCAGAGGTTCTTGACCTTGGTGGGCTTCCACATATTGCGCAGCTCCCCCTGCCATGGACCCGGATCCTTGGCGGTCCCCGACCCCAGGCCCCAGCATTTTCCGACTTCATCCGCGACTTCCTGGGAGATGAGCTTCGCCGCCCATCCGTTCATCGAGCCGTAACCGGTGGCGTAGACCACCGCGTCCGCCGGCAGCCTAGTGCCATCGGCCAGCACCACCGATTCTTCGGTCAAGTGCGATACCTCGCCATGGGCCAAAGCAATCGATCCGTCGGCCACCAGCTCGCTGGCACCGATGTTGATGTAGTACCCCGAGCCGCGGCGCAGGTACTTGAGGAACAGCCCTGAACCGTCGTCGCCGAAGTCCAGCTCGAATCCCGCATCCGCCAGCGACTTGTAGAAGTGCGCATCTTCCTGCTGGATTTTCTCGAAGACCGGCTTATGGAATTCCGGGAGGACTTTGTACGGGATGGAGGCGAAGATCAGGTCTGCCTTGTTGTGGTCTATGCCGGCAGCGAGGGCTTCTTCCGAGTACAGTCCGCCCAGCACATGCTTCATCAGCGATTCGGAGCGCACGATATGCGTGCTGGAACGTTGGACCATAGTCGGCTTGGCCCCGTTTTGCACCAGATCCGCGCAGATATCGTGTGCGGAGTTGTTGGCGCCGATGACCACGACGTTCTTGCCCGCGTACCGTTCGCCGCCTGGATGCTTGGAGGAATGGTTCTGCTCTCCTTTGAAGATCTCGGCTCCCGGGTACTGGGGAATGTTCGGAATACCGGACATGCCAGTGGCCAGCACCAGCTGGGTGGGACGCAGGGTCAACGGCACTCCGTCGCGTTCTACCTCGACGATCCACCCCTCTCCTTCCGGATCCTGCCGGGCGCTGGTCGCTTCAGTCAGGGACCAATAGTCCAGCTCCATGAGCTTGGTGTAGCTTTCCAGCCAATCCCCCATCTTGTCCTTGGGCGTGAACACCGGCCAGTGGTCGGGGAAATCAATGTAGGGCATATGGTCATACCAGACCGGATCGTGCAGCGCCAAGGAATGGTAGCGCGAACGCCATTGGTCACCGGGACGCGGATGCCTATCGATGACCAGGGCAGGAACACCCATGCGCTTGAGCCGAGCGGCCAAGCCTATGCCGCCTTGGCCGCCGCCGACAATCAGCGTGTAGGGCTGGTCGGTGATCCCCAAGGACTGCTGCTGCGCGGTGCGCCGATCAAGCCAGTTTTCCTTGCTCATCGCTACGCCGTGCTCGGCGCCCAGTTCGCGGCGCGGACCAGCAGGTTCGGGGAATTTGCGCAGGCCCTGCGCGGTGCTCAGCAGGGTCCAGGCCTTCCCATCGCGCAAGCGGAGTAATCCAAGCCCGTTGAATGCGTCGTTCTCGAACGTGTACCAGGCTTCAATGACGCCGTCAGCCTCTTGTGCGCTGGTGACTTCGATGTTCCGCGGCCACGCGCCTCGTTCAACGCCAAGCAGCATCTTCTCGATCCCGTCACGGCCCTCGCTGGTGTGAAGGTTCCATGTCATCGAGGCCAGATCCCGCCAGTAGCACTCCTCCGAAAATAGCTGCACAGCTGCTGGCGCGTCACCCGCTTCCAACGCTATCTGCAAGGAATGGAACCAGCTCCGGGCTTGCAACAAGCAATCATTGTCAGTCATTTGCGTCTCATCTCTTCATCGGGATTCAATGGATGGCCATTCGGGCCCTCCGCGACTAATGAAAGAATATGATCTGCGTCACAAAAGAAAAGCGTTGCAATAGGTTGCAGCTGCTCCGGGATTGCTAGTGGCTGCTCACCGGGACCACGATCCGGTAGGGACGTGAGGCGATCAGGCCACGCAGCTTGGAACGCAAGCGGGATATTTCGGCGCGGATGGTGACGTTCGGCGTATCCGCAGGCCACAGGCTCGCCAACTGCCCTGAGCTCACTCCGTGAGGGTTCGCAGCCAGCAGCTCAAGGATCTGCCAATGCTTCGCGCTCAAGTTGATGCGCGTCGCCCCACCGGGCGAATGGACAATAGCCTGCAGTGAAGCCCCTGCGTACAGCTGGAGGCTCACCTGGCCTTCTGCCCTTTGCAGCAGCCAGCCTCCCGGTGTCCGCCGCGCATCAATTGATCCCAGCCCGGAAATCCAGTTCCGCCCTTCTTCCATGGACATCGGCAAATTGAGCTTGGATCCAACACTGTAGCCTTGGGCGGCGGCTATAGAGCCTTGCACGTCAACTAGGACGTACTCGCCTTCGGGCAGTTGGGTGGAAAGCTGGAGCGTCTGCATTTTCAAGGCATGCTCGGTTTGCAGGAATAATTCTGCTTCTCGGGCCACGGATGAGACCAGAGCCAAGGAGTGCGGATGCGCCGTGCGGAACGAGCCTGCCAGCGTGATCGTGCCAATCAACGCCGAGGCGGCAGGATTCATGACCGGCGCCGATGTGCAGACCCAGTTGTGCTGTTCTTCCCGGGCATGCTCCGGGCCGAAAATCTGCACCGGGGCACGCTCGGCCATTGCCGCGCCGATCCCATTAGTGCCCACGTCGCTTTCGCGCCAGCGTGCACCGGCGACAAATCCGATGCCGTCACTTCGGCGGCGTACTGCAGAGGGCCCGAGCACCCAGAGCACGAATCCTTGCTCGTCGGAGATGACCAGCTGGTTTCCCGCCTGGGTGGCCAAGGAGAGCAAACGCTCCTTGAAGAGCTCGACCAGTCCGTTGAGTTCTTCGTTGGCCTGCCTGCGCTCGCGTATTTCAGAAGTATCCAAGGGAACGATATCTGTTCCAAGCTTGCCGGCCCTGGACCATGAACGAGCCACCACTGGCCGCACCACTTCAGGGATGCACGCACCTTCGGCCCAGAGCTGATGCAGGGACTTCAAGCTTCGGGCTTTGCGCGTCGGATCCTCGCCCGCAGTCAAGGCAGCCTCGATGGATTTGCGTGGCGCACCGTGTTCCAGGGTCATCCATTGAGAATGCCATGACTCGCGCATCATTGGGAAGCATTTGCCGCGCAAAGAAGTGAAGGCTCTTCTGATTCCCTTGGAACCAGAAGAGCCTTCAACGGCTGAAGGAGGCCTACTTGGCCGTGGCCTTAACCTCTTCAACTGCCTTGTTCAGTTCCTCAACGAGTGCTTTCACAGCCTCGCCATCAGCTTGTTCGCCAGTTTGGGTGCGAGAAACGGCCACAACATTTTCACCGACTACGCCCTGAATCTGGTAAGAACCGCCTGGGACCTCTTCGCCATTCATGGTCATGGCAGTGTGGGTTGCGATGGTCTTGTCCGCATCGGATTCAGCATTCAGGATCTTGGCCGAGGCAGAAACTTTCTGGCCCGCAACACTCATCGAGAAGTCCTCGCAGCCCTGCAGGTCCTTGGCATCTACCATGTCCTTGATTGCATCCAGCTTGGCAGTATCCTCGTAGCCAGCGACGGAGTAGCTGTTGCTCTCGCCTGTTTCGCCAACGACGATCGCTGCGGCCATGTTGACGCCGTCCAGGTCCTGGGTCCCCTGCTGCGAGACGAACTCGGCGCACTTCGCAGGTTCGATCTCCATCTGATCGATCAGGCCCTTGGCGCTTTCCAATGAGCCGCTAAGTGCATCGCTATCCAGAACCTGCACATTCGGTCCGTCTCCACCCAAGGTTTTGGCAACTGCAGCGGCTTGCTCAGCAGTCAGCGCTGGCACCCCCGCGCTCTCCTGCTCCTGAGGGGCCTCCGAAGAGCCAGCAGCGCCCTCGGTCCCTGAATTCGAGCTGCAACCGGTCAAGGCAAGGGCAACTGCTACAGGCAGCACCCAGAGTGAACGCTTCTTCATGGTGATTTCCTCACATTGGTGATGATAAGCCATCCACAGTATTTCACAATGTGTTGGAAATAAAAGGACTATGAGAGAGTGTTGCAGCGAATGGAATAGAGTCCAAAGTTCACTTGAATGGTCAAGGGTTGGTCGCTTGCCACCCGTTGCCAGGAAAAGCACCAGTCAAAGAGAAATCGGCAGGCACCGCACAGAAACAAGGTCCCAGCAGTTGATTTATCGTTCATCTGCCAAGGGGGCCAATACGACTCGGAGGTACGCTGCTTCGAGGAAAAGGCATGTTGGCTGCTAAACCACGAGCTCTGCACTCCTCGGTGCAAGGCCAACTGATGTTGGAGAGTCCATAAAACGGATACCCCGCCCGTTCGGCTACTGAACCGCCTCGATTTCGGCGAACGCCCGATCTGCCAGCTCCACTGCCTGTGCGGCCAGTTCAGCTGGTTGCTGCGAACCGGTCTGCAGGGTAACCAGCACGAAATTGCCATCTTGCAGAGCCTGCACAACGACCGAGGTCAGTAGCTGTCCGCCACCCGCATCCATCTGGGTGGACATGGTCAACGATTGATCCGCTTCGACGTCCAGCGGCAGGATCTGGCGTTGAGTTTCGATTTCCTCGCCGCCCAGCTCAACAGTGGCCTTTTCACATCCCTCCAGATCATCCAGCGTCAATGCCTCCGATACGTTCTTGCGGGTGGCCTCGTCGGTCAACGAGAAGACCTGCACGACTTTGCCGACGGATTCGGAGGAACTGGTCGCCGTTGCGGATACCGATGCCGTCAAGTCGGTAACTGAATACTTGGCATTCATCTCGGCACACTTTTCCGGCTTGATTCCGCTGGGAGTTTCAGCGTTCTTGGCAACTTCCAGTTGCTTCTGCATCTGCTCATTGCCAACTATCTGGACTGCGTTGTCGCCTTCCAAAAGCTTGGAAGCAATGGACTCTACCTGCTCCGCACTGAGCACATCACCCGAGGCAGAAGTCTTCTTGCTTTCCGCCGGGGCCGTCGAAACAGCCGTTTCCGCTGGTTCTGTCGCGGAATTCGAAGAACATCCAGCCAGCATCATGGTCGTGGCCAATGGCAATGCCCAGAGGGCTAAACGCTTAGTCATCTATTGCTTTCCGTAATTGCCACCGGAAGACCGATGGCGTCTTGAAATGAACTACTGGGTAAGTCGGTTCATGAGTTCTTGGAGGATCCCGGATGCTTCTTCAACTTCGTTCGCGGTGTTCGCGGCAGAAGTGGAACGCTGAATGCCGAGCAGAACGTTCGAATTAGCGGAGCGAATGATGAGCTGCTGTTTGGTGGACGACCCATCACTGCTGGTAATTACATACCCGTCGGCCAATCCTGCAGCAGAATCAATAGGCTGCTTTGCAATGTGGTAAGCGCGAGTCTCATTGCCTAATTTGACTGTGTAACGCGAGCAATCAGCATTGGCCTCAGTTTTGGCAACCCATTGCGCTTGCAAAACTTCAGGGTCTTTGTAGATTGCAACAGATAGGTAGCTGTCCTCGAATTCGATGGCGCCCATCGTGGCGCTCTGCAATTGATCTGCGACCGGCTCAGCAAAGGTAACTCCGCATTTACTGGGATTCACTTGGACGTCCTCTATCCACTCCTGTGCTTGCGGAATGCTCTTGCGTAGCTGTTTGTCGTTGATGACATGGGAGTTTTCTTCGTCTTTGGCGAAATCCTCAAGCAGATTTTCCAGCTGTCCGTCGTCGAGCTGGACTGGGGCGACCGTCGAGGCACCGGTTTCGACTTCTGGCGAACTGCACCCACCAATGAGGAGTACTGCTGCGCCCATAGCAGCACCCAAATACGCTTTAGTACCAATGGCTTGAACCACAAATTTTCCCATCACCATCACTTTTACACTTTCGAGTCTAGAAGACTGATGATCATTCGATGGGCATTGTTGCTCCCGCGTTGAGCGGAAGAAGAAATAGCCCAAGTTGCATAGCACCTGGGCCCCGTTTCCCTTGCCGGGTCATTAAGCGAATGGATTGCTCTCCATTAGCCGGAGAAATGGATGTTTGCCGCAGCTAAGCGAAAGTCCTCAAAGGATGCTAAACAGGTTTCCCGCCACTCGAGCTTCGCCAGCGATACAAAGGAAAAGCAGGTAATGGGGACTCATAGCGGCTAAGTGGGTCGCGGCGATAAGCTCAACTTCCGGCAACAGTCGTTCATGCGACTTTATTTGTCGATGCTCGGGCTTCATTGGCCGCGCAGCTGGAGCACTGACTGCCGCGAATACCGAATGGCCCGTTATAGCGCCGTATTAGTCATGAGAACGTTGCACAACTGACGATGAACCGGGATCCGCAATCAACTTCGTTTTCGCCTTCACCTGCGGGATTCTTTGCAGCCAGCCAGATCCGCGGTAAGGCGGAATTGTTTCTGGCGAAGTAGCTGCAGGTGGCTCAAGAGCAGAACCGGTTGATTTCCACGTTGCCCGTGCCACTGCTGTTCAGAACAGGATCGTTGCGAAGGTGCCGACCTGTTCAAAGCCGATGCGCTGATAAGTCTTGATTGCAGCGGTGTTGTAGTCGTTGACGTACAGGCTCACTACAGGAGCGAACTGCATCGCGTAGTCCACCGTGGAGGCCATGTAGCCGGCAGCCAAGCCTTGGCCGCGATACATCGGGTTCACCCAAACACCTTGGATTTGCACTACTTCGTCGGTGACGGTGCCTAAATCAGCCTTGAAAATCACGTTGCCGCGCTGGTCGCAGTCCATGAGCGTGTGCCCCTCACGAATTAACTGGCGTACACGGTTGCGGTAGAAGCTTCCACCGTTTTCCAACGGCGAATATCCAAGCTCTTCTTCGAACATGGCAGCGCTGGCAGGCAGGACTAGGTCGAATTCCTGAACCTGAGCCGGCCGAATCCGGTTGCGGCGAATTCCCTCCGGGATTTGGGTGATGGCCATTAGTGGCTGATTTTCCCGGACATCAAAAATTTCTTGCGGACCATCCCGCAAGACGTCATGCATGGCCAGAACTGTTTCTGCCGGTCCGAATACCGAGGCGAATCGCTGTCGGGAATCGATGGCATGCATAGCGTACTTCTGGGCATCGGACTCCGGCATGGCGGTGGGCGCCATGTTGGCGCCCACCCAGCATGCCGATTCAAGACCTTCGCTGCCGTCCAAGCCAACGATGTGGGCAAACCCGTCTGGGACCGCTGACCGGTGGATGCTCACCTGCGAACGGGTGAATATATTTGCGACGGGGTCGCGATCGAGCAGCTCAATGAGGGCTGTCGTATCACGACGGCCCAAGATGCGCGGCTCTCCCTCGACGCTCCGGCGGCTAGTTCTAGCTGACGGAGACCATGGGAGAACCCGAGGAAGGATTCTCGTCATTGTCCAGTCCCATTTCTGCTGCCAAACGGTTGGCTTCTTCAATCAAAGTCTCAACAATTTGATCTTCCGGGACGGTCTTGATGACTTCGCCCTTAACGAAGATCTGTCCCTTGCCATTGCCGGAGGCAACGCCGAGGTCAGCGTCGCGGGCTTCACCCGGTCCGTTGACAACGCAGCCCATTACGGCCACGCGCAGTGGAGCCTTCATGCCTTCGAGCCCAGCGGTAACCTGCTCGGCCAAGGTGTAGACATCCACCTGGGCACGACCGCAGGATGGGCAAGAAACGATGTCCAGCTTGCGGGGGCGCAGGTTCAACGATTCCAGAATCTGGTTGCCGACCTTCACCTCTTCTACCGGTGGAGCGGACAGCGATACGCGAATGGTGTCGCCAATGCCCTTGGAGAGCAGTGCACCGAAAGCGGTGGCGGACTTGATGGTGCCCTGGAATGCTGGACCGGCTTCGGTCACGCCCAGGTGCAGTGGCCAGTCCCCGCGTTCAGCCAGCATCTCGTAGGCACGGACCATGATCACAGGGTCGTTGTGCTTTACCGAGATCTTGAAGTCATGGAATCCGTGCTCTTCAAACAGGGAAGCTTCCCAAACAGCTGATTCAACCAGCGCTTCAGGGGTGGCCTTGCCGTACTTCTGCAGCAAGCGGCGATCCAGCGAGCCAGCATTGACGCCGATGCGAATGGAGGTGCCGTGGTCCTTGGCGACCTGCGCGATTTCCTTGACCTGGTCATCGAACTGGCGAATATTGCCGGGATTCACGCGCACCGCGCCACAGCCTGCTTCGATGGCAGCGTAGACGTACTTTGGCTGGAAGTGGATATCGGCGATCACCGGGATCTGCGACTTCATCGCAATGATCTTCAGCGCTTCCGCATCCTTATCCGTGGGGCAGGCCACACGCACGATGTCGCAGCCGGCAGCGGTCAGCTCGGCAATCTGCTGCAAGGTGGCGTTGATGTCGTGGGTCTTGGTGGTAGTCATCGACTGAACCGAAATCGGCGAGTCGGAGCCGACACCTACGGATCCAACCTGGAATTGGCGAGTCTTGCGACGTGGTGCGAGTACCGGCGGTGGGCCTGCCGGCATGCCTAGGCTGACCGAAGTCAATGGACGCCTCCGAATAGATTGTGGGTATTTCTCTAGTCCAAGTATGTCACCGTATCGCGGTGAGCGGGTACTCATGCGAGAAAGGCCACGGTTACCGTGGCCTTTCTTGCACTATTGAGCTTCCGGGGATCGTGAAAACCTAGTTGGCTTCGGCGATTTCCTTGATGCTGCTCAGCACGCCAGAGACCTGCTCGACAACTTCAGCGTCATCCTTCGGGTGCAGTTCAGCGAAGCGTACTACCGAGTTAGGGATAGCCAGCTTGACGTTTTCAAGCACGTTGGCGCCGGCGATGTTCAGTGCCTTGCGCGCTTCGTCCTGCGCCCAGACGCCACCGTACTGTCCGAAAGCGGTGCCAACGACCACGGTTGGCATGTCCTTGAGCGCACCGGCGCCGAAGGGGCGGGACAGCCAGTCAATGGCGTTCTTCAGGACAGCTGGCATGGTGCCGTTGTACTCAGGAGTGACCAGCATCAGCGCATCGGCGTCACCGGCTGCGTCGCGCAGGGCCTGGGCGGCGGCAGGAACACCACCTTCCACGTCGTGGTCCTCGTTGTAGAAAGGAATGTTCTCCAAGCCGCTGAACACGGAAACTTCCATGCCTTCAGGTGCGTTGTGCGAAGTGGCTTCGGCCAGCTGCTGGTTGGTCGAACCGTTGCGCAGGGAACCGACGAGGGTGAGGACCTTGGTGGTCATAGGGTGTTCTCCTAAAGGCAGAAATAATAGAAAGCTGACGCTTCACCTACTTTCAACCGTTTCCCCACCCCAACCATTCCGTGCAGCAAAGTGACATGAAGCACAGTAGCTGATCGCTGGGATCAGTCCATCCCTGGTTTGCGGCGAAGTTGCTTGGTGGCTGAGCGAGTAGCTTTGGCACTCAGCCTGCGCCGGTGAGAACCGCGGGTAGGTTTCGTTGCCTTGCGTGCCGGTGCATCCGGCGCCAGCGCTTTTTCCACGATGCGCCCCAACTTCTCTTGGGCGAGCTGGCGGTTGCGCCATTGCGATCGCTCTTCGGAAGCAGTCACGACGATGGCCCCGGCCACCAAGCGAGGTCCGAGCTTCGCCAGCAAGCGCTGACGCTGCCAGTCGGACAAGGCCCGCGAAGCGCCAATAACCCAGGTGAGTTCCACCCGTGAGTCCGAGGTATTCACATGCTGCCCGCCGGGGCCCGAGGAACGGGAGAAATGCCAGTTCAGCTCGGCTGCAGGGATCGCCAGCGTTGACGTGATCTGCACATCCATGATGTTTTCCACTTCCTCTCCCCTACCAGTCTGCGCCATCCGAGCCGTTTAATGCAGGCAGCCTCCGCTGTTCTCGGAAAAGAACAGCGGAGGCTGGTGCAAGGTACCTATCGCCTAGGACGCGAAATCCTCCAGCAGGCCAATTACCGGGTTCCATTCGGTGACGGTGGCCGCGCCGACTCCGCCAACCTTCTGGAAAGGATCATTGGAAAGCACTTCGTCCAGCGCAGCTTGCGATTCTGCCGCGAAGATCAACAGCGCGCCGTCGTTGACCGGGGTCGGCCCCGAAGCAAGAAGGCGTACCGCACCTTCGCCGAGGAAGCCGCAAAGGTACTGGCGGTGTGCTGGACGGTGTTCATTGCGCAGCTCGGTGGAGTTCTCGGCGTACGCGTATTCAACAGCAAAAACAGTCATGCCTACAGCATATTTCTCCCTGCTTAGAACAGCTGTATCGGCTTGAAGATATCCGCATATATTAAGAGCCCGCCCATGACCAGCATCGCTACCACCACGACATAAGTCAGCGGCAAAAGCTTGACCGTGTCCACAGGCCGTACCTTCTTGATCCTGAAGATCCTGGCAACTGTGCGCTTCAGCCCCTCATACAGCGCGCCCACCACGTGGCCGCCATCCAGCGGCAGCAGCGGGATCAGGTTGAAGGCGAACAGGGCCAAGTTCAAACCGCCCACCAATGACAGCAAGGTTGCGAATTTGTCAGCTACCGAGATGGAATCCTCCGCGCTGATCTCTCCGGCAATGCGCCCAACGCCCACGATGGACACCGGCCCATTCGGGTCGCGTTCCTCGCTGCCAAAAGCAGCTTGGGCGACATCCACCATGCGCTGGGGCAGGTGCAAGATGACATCGCCAATTCTCAGCAACTGATCCCCGATCACGCCGGGAACCGCGCTCAGCGGCTGGGTCAGGTCCCGCTGCAAGGAGCCCATCCCGACGAAACCGACCTTGGTCATGATGTATTCGCCCTGCTCATCGAGCAGCACGTAGCCATTTTCGTCGGTCGCCGGGCGTTCGGTCAGGTACGGAGTCAGCTCGGTGGTGCGAATCTGCCCGTCGCGGGCATAGTCCAGGGTGATGGGTTCTCCTGGATGATCGCGGATGACATCGGTGAGCTTATTCCATTCAGCTTCCGCAACAGCGGTGCCGTTTACGGCGGTGATCGTGTCCCCTGGCAGGAGGCCTGCCTCGTAAGCCGGCGCTGGGACATCCTTGTCGGTGCATTCGGCCTGCTCTGCGTTCTGTGCGCTGGCAATGCACTGGTACACCTCGGAGACTGTGGTGGTTGGCGTAGCCTGGCCGAAGCTGGTCAGCACGATGCCGATCACCACGAACCCGATGACCAGGTTCATGATTGGGCCACCGAGCATGATGATGACGCGCTTGTAGATCGGCAGCTGGTAGAACAGCCGGCCTTCATCGCTGGGCAGCACGTTCTCGTTGGCCTGCGAGCGTGCGTCATCCACCATCTGTCCGAAGACTCTCTGGAAGAGATTCGGCTTCTTCCCGGAAGCATCCGAGACGACCTGGTCGCGTGGCGGGTACATGCCCACCATCGAGATGTAGCCGCCCAGGGGCAGGGCCTTGATGCCGTATTGCGTTTCGCCACGCTTGAAGGAAACCAGCGTTTTGCCGAAACCGATCATGTACTGCGGAACGCGCAGCTTGAACAGTTTCGCGGGTACCAGGTGCCCGATTTCATGCAGTGCAATGGACAGCCCGACGGCTACCACCATGAATAGGACGCCGCCGATGAACAGCAATGCACTCATGCTTTGGCCTCGATGATCTTCGTTGCATGGGCGCGGGCCCAGCGGTCTGTTTCCAGCACTGTTTCGACCGATAGCGCTGCGCTCATCGGGGTGTACTCGTCCAAGGCCCGTTCCACGGTCTCAACGATGTCGGTGAAGCGGATCTTTCCATCATGGAAGGCATCCACTGCAATTTCGTTGGCGGCGTTATAGACAGCCATATGCGTTCCCGACGACGCTGCGGCCTGCTTGGCAAGCTTTACAGCGCTGAAGACCTCCTCATCCAGTGGTTCGAAGGTCCAGCTTGCTGCGGTGGAGAAATCGCAAGCCTTCGCGGCACCGGCAACCCGATGCGGCCAATTAATGCCCAAAGCGATCGGCAGGCGCATATCCGGCGGCGATGCCTGGGCGATCACCGAACCGTCGATGAACTCCACCATCGAGTGAATGATTGACTGGCGATGCACCACAGGCTCGATCTTTTCCAGTGGCACGTCGAACAGCAGGTGGGCTTCGATGACTTCCAAAGCCTTGTTGACCATGGTGGCCGAGTTGATGGTGACCATGCGCCCCATGTCCCAGGTTGGATGGGCCAGCGCCTGGGCGGGGGTGACATCACGCAGCTGCTCATGGCTGTAACCGAAGAATGGACCGCCAGAGGCAGTCACCAGCAGCTTGGCCACTTCCTCGGGCGCGCCAGAGCGCAGGGCCTGGGCGAGGGCGGAGTGCTCGGAATCAACGGGCGAGATCTGGCCTGGTGCCGCGATCCGCTTGACTACCTGGCCTCCGATGATCAGGGATTCCTTATTGGCCAGTGCCAGCAGATGGCCGGCTTCCAAGGCAGCAATGGTCGGGGCTAGGCCAATGGCACCGGTGATGCCATTGAGCACCACGTCGGCCTCGGCGAAAGCGGCAACCTCGGTTGCCGCATGCGCGCCGGCCACCAGCTCGGGAGTGTATCCGGTTACCGATGCATCTTCTGCGGCTCTCTGAATGGCCGCGGCAAGCTCCTCCTTGGATTCCACGGCGCTGCCAACGAGCGCAGGGCGGTGCTTAATTGCCTGGCGAGCCAGTAATTCAAGGTTGTACCCACCGGACAGCGCTGCCACGGAGAATTGTCCGGATGCGTTTTCGATGACGTCCAGTCCCTGCGTGCCGATGGAACCGGTGGAACCGATCAGGCTGACGCGACGGGGATGTCCGGCTGGAATGAAAGTTTTCTGGGAGCTCACCCTACCCATTATGGTTCGTTTTACTGTGAGCGCCCAAAGAGCGCCACACCCCAAAATCAGGATGCAGCGCCCCCTCTGGCAAGAATCAGAGACCTAAGCTGCGGGCAATGAGCATCTGCTGGACCTGCGTGGTTCCTTCGCCGATTTCCAGGATCTTCGAATCGCGGTAGTGCCGTGCAACCAATGACTCATTCATGAATCCGTAGCCGCCAAAGATCTGGGTAGCATCACGGGCGTTATCCATCGCCGCTTCGCTGGCAATCAGCTTGGCATGCGCGGCTTCGATCTTGAAGTCCTTGCCGGCGAGCATCTTCGCCGCCGCCGCGTAGTAGGCCAGACGGGCCGTGTGGGCGCGCGAAGCCATGCGAGCGATCATGAAGGAGATGCCTTGGTACTGGCCGATGGCCTGACCGAAGGAAGTCCGTGTCTTGGCATACTTCACCGCCTCGTCGAGGCAACCCTGGGCGGCTCCGGTGGCCAACGCCGCGATGGCGATACGTCCCTCATCGAGAATTTCCAAGAAGTAGGCGTATCCGCGTCCGCGCTCGCCAAGCAGGTTCTCCTCCGGAACTCGCACGCTGCTGAAGCTCAGCGGATGGGTGTCACTGGCACGCCAACCCACCTTGTCGTAGGCCTTCTCCGCGGTGAATCCTTCGGTTCCCGTCGGCACGATGATTGCCGAGATTTCCTTCTTGCCGGTTGCTTCGTCGACACCGGTGACAGCGGTGGCCGTGACGAGGGAAGTGATGTCGGTACCGGAGTTGGTTATGAATTCTTTGGCGCCATCGATAACCCATTCGCCATTTTCCAGTTTCGCTTTGGTCAAGGAAGCTGAGGCGTCGGAGCCTGCACCGGGTTCGGTCAGGCCAAAACCGGCCAAGCGTTCGCCGGCGGCCAGGGCTGGCAGCCACTTCTGCTTCTGGCCCTCGCTGCCAAAGCGGTAGATCGGCATCGCGCCCAGGGAGACGCCGGCTTCGAGAGTGATGGCTACCGACTGGTCTACCTTGCCCAGTTCTTCGAGCGCCAGCGCGAGGTGGAAGTAGTCGCCGCCGGAACCGCCGTATTCTTCGGAGACTGGCAGCCCGAAGAGACCCATCTGCCCCATTTGCTTGACGATGTCATAGGGGAACGCATGGTTGGCATCGTTCTGCGCGCTCTGCGGGGCTACGACTTCCTGGGCGAATTCGCGGACCATGTCGACCAGGTCTTGATACTGGTCGTCGAGTTCGAGATCAATCATCAGGCTCTCTCTTCGTTGAGGGACGAACCGGCATCGGCTGCGGGATGTGCATAAACCGGTGGCGGTCATGTTCTGCGCCAGGTGCGTGAGTTTCTTGGAAGCACACGCCGCGACGCGTATGGTTAATATTTATTAACTGGTTGCTGCCTACGGGTGGGTAAACAGCTACATTTTTGACATTAGTGGCAGCGGTCACACTTGTCCAGACCGAGGCTTGGCAAACGTAAGGAGTTGATTGTGTTGGCGAGCAAATACCAGTCGCTCAATGAACCAACAGAGCGTGAGCGCGCCAAAGCTGAACGACGAGAAGCACTCTTGCGCGAAGCCACTCGACTGTTCGCCTTGAATGGCTACGCGGGTGTTTCGCTGGAGGATCTGGGCGCTGCCTGCGGCATCTCCGGTCCGGCCGTGTACCGGCATTTCGCCGGCAAGCAGGCAGTGCTTATCGCTCTGCTAGTAGATATGTCCAAAGATATCTATGCCGGGGGCTGCACGGCCACGGAAGCCGGCGGCACTCCCCTGGAGGTGCTTTCGCGTCTGGTTGATTTCCACACTGACTTCTCGCTGTCCCGCCCGGACATTTTGCAGGTCCAGGACCGTGATTTGAAATCGCTCCCGAAGGCCGAACTGGCATTAGTCCGCAAACTCCAGAACTCCTATATCGGGCTTTGGACTACGGAACTGGCCAAATTGCATCCCACCGGAAGCAAGCAGTCGCACAGATTCCGCGCGCACGCCGTCTTCGGCTTGCTGAACTCGACTGCTCATTCCGCACACTCGCCGAGGACTAAAAAGTCCGGCCTGAAGCCGTTATTGTCCAACATGGCACTCGCCGCACTCACTTCCCCGGTAGTGTAGGTTTCAAGCCATTGTTCACTGGTGTGCCAATACCGGCACGCTGACCCACACGATTGAAAGGCCTTTATCGTGCAGCTACGAGAAGTCCGCCCTTCCGACTTGGACGCATTCTTCGCTCATCAGCAAGAACCCGAGGCGAACCTCATGGCCGCTTATCAAGCGCGTAACCCAGCCGACCGCGCGGTATTCGACCACCACTGGAACTCGATTCTGAACGATCCGAATGTTCTGGTTCGCACCATCGAGCATGAGGGCGAAGTCGTTGGATCCATTCTGGTCTTCGACGGCGAAGTACCAGAGATCAATTTCTGGACTTCGACCAAGTACTGGGGCAAGGGACTGACCACCAGCGCGGTAGACACCTTCCTCGCCGAATACACCAAGCGCCCATTGACCGCGCATGTGGTCCAGGACAATCTAGGTTCCATCAAGGTCCTGGAACGCCGAGGGTTCAAGACCGTTGGCACCGAGCAGATCTTCTCCAACGCCCGCGCAGAGGTCGTTACCGAAAACGTCATGCAGCTGGACTAGATTCCAAAAGATAGGCAAAAGCTGGCTCTCGGCAGAGAGCCAGCTTTTGCCTATTAACGGGCCTCTACCGCCGAGGTTCCCTTGGTCCTTTCCTGGATCAGCATCGTCCCGCGCCCGGCGCAAAGCCCCAGGCAGGCGTCTGCGGGTTCCGCCCGAGCTGGTTTTCTGCTGCACGATCCGTGCAAGAACGCCAGTGCGGGTCATCCTGTGATTCCTGCAGCGATGAGTGTTGAGCCCGAGGCACTCCCTCTCGTTCAGCTGGTCCAAGTTCTGCCGCCCAGCACCTGCTCGTAGGCCCGCAAGTACTTGTATCGCTTTCCCGGACCGAGGCCGGATCCGGGGAATCGGCTTTCGCCATGTCCAGCTCTCCCGGGCAGACGGAAGGGGCCCGCTTCCAGTGAAAGATCTGGAAACGAGCCCCCTTATTCGTCGTTCAGCTCAGCATCTACTTCGTGCTGTTCAGCAAGCGCCAAGCCTCACGGCGTACTGCCTGCTCATGCGGATCCGGCACCGGAGCCGCGGCCAAGAGGCGTTTGGTGTAGTCGTGCGTTGGGGCATGCAGCACGGTATCCACCATGCCCTGCTCAACCGCCCTGCCTGACTGCATCACTACGACCGCATCAGCCAGCATGTCAACGACAGCCAGATCATGGCTGACAAAGAGGCACGCGAAGTTGAAGTCCCGTTGCAGGTCCTGCAGCATTTCCAATACGACTGCCTGCACCGAAACATCCAAAGCACTAGTTGGCTCATCGGCAATCAGCAGCTCGGGGTTCAAGGTCAACGCGCGAGCAATGCAAACACGCTGACGCTGGCCGCCTGAGAGCTCGTGGGGGTATCGGTTGATTACGTTGCGCGGCAGCTTCACCGCATCGAGCAGTTCTTCAGCACGCTTGATGCGCCCTGCTTTGCTGCCAACCTTGTGAACCACCATTGGTTCGGTGATGCAATCGCCAATAGGGAAACGCGGGTTCAAGGATGCTGCCGGGTCCTGGAAGATGACGCCGATTTTCTTGCGAACCGCACGGGCTTCCTTCGGGGAAAGTTTCGGCAGATCATGGCCCTGGACCGACAAGCTGCCGCTAGCCACAGGCAACAAGCCGAGCACCGCCTTGGCGATGGTGGATTTGCCAGAGCCGGACTCGCCCACAATGCCTAGGACTTCGCCCTTGGCAATATCGAAGCTCACCTCTTCCACGGCGCGGAAGATCTTTCCCCGCATGTCGTATTCCAGCACGAGGTCCTTGGCTTCCAGCACCAGCTCGCGTCCTGGAGGCGCAGTTTCGGAGCTGTGCGGGGGCGTCGCAGTAGTAACAGCCGGAGCAGACAAGCGCGGTACCGCGGCCAGCAGGCGCTGGGTGTATGGATGTTCCGGGCGCAGCAGAACTTGCTCCACGGTGCCGGTCTCGACGAGGTTGCCCTGGAACATCACGGCCACTTCATCGGCCATATCCGCGACAACACCCATGTTGTGGGTGATCAGCAAGATGCCGGTATTCAGTCGATCCTTCAGCTCGCGCAGCAGATCGAGAATTTCTGCCTGCACCGTTACATCCAGTGCGGTGGTTGGCTCATCGGCGATGATCACCTTGGGATCGCAGGATATCGCCATGGCAATGACGATACGCTGGCGCTGGCCGCCGGAAAACTGGTGCGGGTACTGCTTGACGCGCTTGGCGGGATCCGGGATGCCCACCATGTCCAGCAGCTCGATGGCCCGGTCGGTTGCTTCCTTGCCATAGGCGATGTCGTGCAGTTCCAGCGCTTCAGTCAACTGCCGCTCAATGGTCAGCACCGGGTTCAGCGCAGTCATGGGCTCCTGGAAGACCATCGCGATGTCGGTGGCACGCATCTTGCGCAGCTTGCCTTCGTCCAGGCCAACCACGTTGACGTTGCCGACCTTGGCGGCACCTGAGACATTGGCGTTTTCCGGCAGCAGGCCCATCGCCGCAGTTGAGGTGACGGACTTGCCGGAACCGGACTCGCCAACCAGCGCCACGACCTGCCCGGGGCGGACGGTCAAGGACAAGCCCTTGACTGCGTGGACGTCTGCACCACCGGTGGCAAAGACGACGTTGAGGTCGGTGAAGCTCAGCGCGTAGCCGTCTGAGCCTTGTTCGTTCATTGGTGCTGCGTGGCTCATGGCTTCTCCTTGCGGGTTGGAAGGGCGAACAGGCCGGCGCGGCGGCGGCGCTTCTTTCCGATTTGGCGCGGGTCGAACGCATCGCGCAAGCCGTCGCCCAAGAAGTTCACCGACAGGGCGATGGTAACGATGATCATGCCTGGCCACCAGAACAAATACGGGCGGGTGGTGAAGGCGTTCTGGTACTGGCTGATCAGCAGGCCCAGCGAGGATTCTGGAGCCTTCACGCCGAAGCCCAGGTAGGACAGCGAGGACTCCAGCAGGATCGCGCCAGCGATCGCGAAGGTTGCGTTCACGATGATCACGCCCATGGTGTTGGGGATCAGGTGCTTGAAGATCACGCGGCTGGTCTTCGAACCCATGGCCTGGGCGGCAGCAACGTATTCGCGTTCGCGCAGCGAAAGGATTTCACCGCGCACCAGTCGGGCCAAGCCGGTCCAGGTCACCAGGCCGAGCACGAGGGCCAGGATGATGATGGAACCGGTGGATGCACCAGCCATCTTGCCCAGAACAGCGGCCAGGACCAGCAATGGGATCACGATGAACAGGTCAGTGATGCGCATCAGGATTTCGTCGACCCATCCGCGGAAGTAGCCGGCAACAGCACCGATGACGGTTCCCAGGACAGTGGCGACCAAGCCAACGACAACGCCGATAATGATGGACTTCTGCGTGCCGTTCATGACCAGGGCGAAGTAGTCCTTGCCGACCGAGTCCTGCCCGAAGGGGTGCTCGCCGATGCGGATGCCTTCGCCGCCGAGCCAGGCGGGGACCAGACTCAAGGTCGGCTTGCCGCCATCCACAACGGCACCAGCGTGGTAGAAGTTCTGTCCCCACCAGCCGGGGATCGGTCCCCAGCCAATGGAGCTGAAAGCGAAAACGGTGATGACGACCAGGATCACTGCGGAAATCATCGCCGGCTTGTGGCTGACGAAGCGCTCGAGAACAATGCGTCCCTGGCTCTTCGGCTTTTCGTGGATTTGGGCCAGCTTGGCGTCTTCCACCTCGGCCACGGAATTCAGGTTCTGCGGCTCGTTCTCGTTCAAGTTCTTGTTCGGGGTGCTCATCGCTGGTCCTTAGGGTTGCAGGCATGAAGGATGTTCATTGGTCCATGCCTCCTAGACTCGGATTCGTGGGTCAAGCAGGGCGTAAACGATATCCGCCAGCAAGTTGAAAATGATTGCGGCGGTACCGGTAACCAGGAAGAACGCCATCACAGGTGCCGGGTCGACATGATCCAGGCCGGTTGCGAACATTTCGCCCATGCCCTTCCAGCCGAAGACGCGCTCGGTAATCACGGCACCGCCGATCAGGCCGGCGAAGTCGAAGGCTGCAATGGTGGCGATGGGGATCATCGCGTTGCGGAACGCGTGCCGGAAAATCACGGTGCGTTCGCTCAATCCCTTGGAACGGGCGGTGCGAATGTAGTCCTGGCGCTGCACTTCGAGCATGGAAGAACGCGTGTAGCGCGAATAGCTAGCCAAAGAAATCACTGCAAGCAGGATGGTCGGCATCAGCAACTGGGTGCCGTTATCCAGGAAGTGATCCCAGAAACCGCCTTCTAGGTTAGCAGTGGACGACCCGATGGTCGCGATGGGGCGTCCCTTGACGTCCAGGAAACCAGGCCAGGCGCGGAACATGTGATCGACAACGGTCAATCCTGCACCGACAACACCGGTGGCTACGGAGACGGACATCGCTGCTTTGCGCAAGCGGCCGCCCATGAAGCGCCCGACTACTGCCGGAATCGCTACCGCGAGGACCAATCCGAACAAGAGGATCCATGCGTTTGGTTCCAGCAGCATGTAGAAGGTCGCGTAGTACATGGCCAAGACCAGTACGACGGTAATCAGTGCCGGGTACAGCACGCGCTTTTCCTTCAGGCCAACGCTCATGGCAGTGGCGCTCAAGGCCACGAGTGCCGTCAGCACGATGATGATTGCGGGGCCCATTTGCGGGTAGCGGTAGAAATTCAGCCAAATGCTGTACTGCAGCACCAGCAGGACGAAAACAGCGGCAGCTATGAAGGTGATGCCACGGCGCTTCAAGGAGCCCCCGAGGAACATCTGCAGGACGAGTCCGACGACGATGCCTATGGCTATGGATGACCCCAGGGATATCTGCGGATCCGCCAGCCAGTCGTTGTAGCTGATTGCCAGGTACTCCTTGAGCAGCACAGCTGCCCAGAAGACGGGAAGCGAGAAGAAGAGGAAGGTCATGAAGGTAACGATGTAATCCAGGCCGGAGTACTGGCGGATTGCAGTCAAAACGCCAATGGCGATACCCAGAACCGCGGCGATCACCGTAGCGAGCACTACCAGCCGCAAGGTGGACGATGCGGCGTTGGCCAGCAAGCCGGAGACCTCTACGCCGTTGATATTCTGTCCCAGGTCGCATTGGCCAATCAGGCATTTGCTGGCGCCGGTCAGCCAGTCCCAGTAGCGTCCGTACCAGGGTGCATCCAGGTTCATGTATTCCACACGCTGGGCCATCAAGTACTCGCGGTTATCCGCGTTGCTTTCGCGGAGGTCCTTGAGCGGGTCACCTGAATTGATAACCAGTACGTAGAGCAAGAGCGATGCGGCGAACAGCACGGCAAGTGCTGAGCCTAGTCTCTTGGCGATAAATTTCCACACGGTTCTAATGTCCTACTTTCATCTCACGGAAGTGAGCCGGCCCTTGAGGTTGGGGACCTTTGAACACACTGCGGGGCCCGATTTTTGATCGGGCCCCACATGTGCTCACTCACATTGTGCAAGTACGTTGCCTAGGGGCAATTACTCAGCACGTACCCACTGCTCGGCGTTCCAGACGATCTGGTCCTGCGTTGCGGTGTGACGGACATTTTGGATATCCGAACCCGAGGCGCTCAAGCCTGGGTGGGCGAATACCGGGATGCCGAACAGGTCATCCCACAACAGCTTCTCGATCTTCTTGGTCTGCTCGGCATGGACAGCCGGGTCCAGCGAGCTTGCCAGGGTCGCCCATGCTGCATCGACTTCAGCGTTCGAGTACTGGCCGAAGTTCTGCGGCTTGCCGGTGGCGTAGATGTTCTGGCCGGAACTGATCTGGCCGGAACCTGCCCAAGCGAACAGTGCTACTTCGTAGTCGCCACGGTCTTGCGCACCGTTTGGCGAGAAGAAGTCAGCCGAACCGGTGTCCTCGATCTTGAAGCCCGCTTCATCGCAGGAGGACTTGATGGCCGAGACCTGGTTGGCGCGGCGTTCATTAGGTGCCGAGTAGCCGATGCGTACTTCGGTACCCACAGCGTCCTGCTCTTCGAGGATCTTCTTGGCGCCTTCGATATCAACCTGGTCGTAGCGGCCGTCGTAGGATGCGTCCACTACTTCCTGGTAGTTATCCTGGAACGGGAAGACTTCGCGGGAGTTCATCACGATGGCGTCGGGGTTCAGCGGCTTGATCAGGTTGTCAACAATCTGCTGACGTGGAACACACATGGCAAAGGCCTTGCGCAGTTCCAGATTGGTCATTTCGTTGCCCTTGGCGAAGTTGAAGTCAAGGTGCTCCCAGGTCAGGGTGTCGCCCTTCTGGATTGCTACAGCGTCGCCAAGATTCTCCAGCTGCGCGAGCGTATCAACGGTGGGCTGCGGGTTAATGACGTCAACGTCTTTATTCTGCAATGCCTGGACCATGCTTGCGTCTTCAAGGAAGCGGAAGGTCAGTTCCTTGGTTGCAGGCGCGGGGCCATAGTAGTTCTCGTTGGCAACCAGGGTTACGGACTCTCCAGCTTTCCAGCTACCCAGCTTGTAGGGACCGGATACAGGCGAGATCTTCTCATCGGGCAGCTTGCCCGGGTCAGTCATCCAGCCTTCGTTCCAGAAATCGGCAGCCTTCTTCAGCTTGTCGGATTCCCCACCGAGAATGGCTTTGACGAGCTCTTCGGTGCTCATGCCCGACTCTTCGGCCACCACATGTGCTGGGTGGAGCATCCATGACTGGAGGGCCCAGTCCGGGTCAGGCTCGGCGAATTCAACAGTGAATTCCTTGCCATCCCAGTCGCCCTGCGGACCAGCTGGAACAGTGTCGCCGAGATCAACAGAGACCGAGTTGAACAGCGGCTTGTCCTTGGCACCTTCGTTGAGGTTCAGGTTCTGCACTGCCCATGCCAGCACGGAGTCGGCTACGGTGATCGGCGTGCCATCGGACCATTTGGCTTCTTCGTTGATGGTGTACTTGATGGTGAGCGGATCGTCGCTCACCTTCTCATAGCTGCCCAAGGCCTCGTTGGGGTACAGCGTGCCGTCAGTACCGAAGTAGCTGAACCCAGCGAACATCCGGTCCACGATGGCCGAGTTGTAGGTGGAATAGGTGTTCGGAGTAAAGCCGTTGTAGCTCAGGAATTCCGGGGCACCGACGGTGACGTTGATATTGTCTTCGGCAGTCTTGATATCACCCAGATCGGCTTTGCCGCTGTTTGCTGCTTCTGCCGAACCGTTGCCGCCACCTGCGCCAGCATCCTTTGATGCATCGGCGCCTGTGTCTCCGCCGCCTGGTGCACAAGCCGAAAGGGCCAGGGCCAGTGCTGCGCCTACAGCTACTGCTTTCGAAACGCGCTGAAACCGCATTTCGCCTCCTTGAGTTCTTGAACGATACGAGTGCTGGATCGGTGGATCCAATGTGGATCAGATCACATGATCAATCCATTGAGCAATAGACTAACCCGAATTTTCTGGCTTGGATATAGAAAGAAGCGCTTCAGATATTGCCGCGACTCTCCCCCTGAGAGTCATTCGCAACGCGCTTGTTACCCACGGGTTTACGAGATCCATCTCACATCCCCGAGATTTCAAGGATTTCTTTCAGATTGGGAAAAATCAATCGGGCAACTGTTTCATGCATGTTGACTCGCGGAGTGATTTATAACATTTTTGCAACGTTTGTTTCAGATTGATTAAATCTGAAATATTCGTTGAATATGACGTTGCTTGAGCTCAGGTTAAGCGCAAAATGGGCCGGTGAAACCTTACGGTTTCACCGGCCCATTCAGCGGATTTCCGAGCTGCTAGATCAGCGAAGCTCCAGGGATCGCAGCCAGCAGGTTGCGGGTATATGCACTCTTTGGCGCATCGAAAATCTCGTCCGTCGTTCCCTGTTCGACGATCTTTCCGTGTTCCATCACGCATACGTTGTCCGCGATCTGGCGGACTACAGCCAGGTCGTGGGTAATGAACAGGTAGGTAAGGCCCATTTCGCGTTGCAGCTCATCGAGCAGCTCCAGCACCTGGGCCTGCACCAGCACGTCCAACGCCGAAACAGCCTCATCGCAAACGATCATTTCCGGCTGCAAGGCCAGAGCACGCGCGATCGCGATGCGCTGGCGCTGTCCGCCGGACAGCTCGTTCGGGAAGCGGTGCATGGTGGATGCCGGCATGGAAACCTGATCCAGCAGTTCCTTGACCTTCTTCTCCCGTGATGCCGCGTTACCAATACCGTGAATGCGCAGTGGTTCTTCGATGGTTCGGAATATCGAGTACATCGGATCCAAGGATCCGTACGGATCCTGGAAAATCGGCTGGACACGTCGGCGGTACTTGAACAAGTGCTTCTCGCTTAGGTTGCCAATCTGTTCGCCATCAAAGATGATCTCGCCCTCGGTCTTGTCCAACAGGTTGAGCACCATCTGGGCGATGGTGGACTTGCCGGAACCGGACTCGCCTACCACGGCGGTGGTGGTGCCCTTGGGGATCTCGAAGGACACGTTGTCCACCGCGGTGAACTTCTCCTTCTTGCCGAACCCCTTGCGGATATCGAAGACCTTCGTCAGGTTGCTGACCTTCAGCAGCGGCTCGGCCTTGCCCGGAATTACCTCATCAACAATCGCTTCGTGCTTGTCTCCACGCTGTGCTGACAACGATGGAGCCGAGTTGATCAGGCGCTGGGTGTACGGGTGCTTGGGGTTGCGCAGAATCTCCAGCGCTGGGCCATATTCGACGACACGCCCCTTGTACATCACGACGACCTTCTCGGCACGCTCTGCTGCCAAGCCCAGGTCGTGGGTAATCAGCAGCACGGCGGTGCCCAGTTCACTGGTCATGGTGTCCAGATGGTCCAGGATCTGCTGCTGCACGGTGACGTCCAGTGCGCTGGTTGGCTCATCAGCAATCAGCAGGCGCGGGCGGCAGGCCAGGCCAATGGCGATCAGCGCACGCTGACGCATGCCACCGGAGAATTCGTGCGGGTACTGCCTCGCACGCGTCTCCGGATCGGGCAAACCTGCATCGGCCAAGACCTGGGCTACACGCTTGTTCGGGTTATCCCCCGCCAAGCCGTTGGCTTTCAGGGTTTCCTTGACCTGGAACCCGATCTTCCAGACCGGGTTCAAGTTGGACATCGGATCCTGCGGAACCATGCCAATATGGTTGCCGCGCAGCTCTACGAATCGCTTTTCGCTCGCTTGGGCGATGTCCTCGCCGTCAAAAAGAATCTGGCCGGATGAGACCTTGCCGTTGCCGGCCAACAGGCCGATAGCAGCCAGTGCCGAAGTTGACTTGCCGGAACCGGACTCGCCCACGATGGCCACGGTTTCCCCGGGCATCACGGTGAAGTTGGCGTCGCGCACTGCGTGCACTGGACCGTCAGGAGTGGAGAAAGTGATCGCCAGGTCCTTGACTTCCAGCAGAGGCTTGGGAGTTGCACTCTGAGTCATTGCTTAGGCTCCCTTCCGGGCCTTCGGATCCAGTGCGTCGCGCACTGCATCGCCGAGCATGATGAAGCTCAATACCGTTACCGAAAGGAACAGTGCTGGCCACATCAGCATGGTCGGGTTATTGCGCAGCTGGGTACGTGCGGAGGAAATATCGTTGCCCCAGCTCATGACGTCTGGCGGAAGCCCGACGCCCAGGAAGGACAGCGTGGCCTCGGCAACGATGTATACGCCGAGGTTCACCGTGGCAACAACAATGATCGGTGCCAACGAGTTCGGGATGACGTGCTTGACCAAAGCGCTGAACTTGGACAGGCCCAACGCGCGCGAGGCCTTCACGAAGTCCGCGTTGCGGGCCTCGATCACTGCGCCGCGGGTAATGCGTGCCAGCTGCGGCCAGCCGAAGATCGCAAGGGTGATGATAACCGTCCAAACGCTTCGGTTTTCACGGAAGGCAGGAAGCTGCATCACGATGATGGCGCCAAGGATCAGCGGTAGCGCGAAGAAGATATCGCCCAGACGAGCCAGGATGGTGTCGATCCAGCCGCCGTAGTAGCCTGCCAGCGCGCCAATGGCACCGCCGAGCAGCACCACGATGAGGGTAGTGAATACGCCTACGAGCAGCGAAGCACGCGTGCCGTAGATCGTACGGGCGTAGATGTCGCAACCCTGCAGGTTGAAGCCCATGATATGTCCCTGGCGTGCTGGCTCATTGGAATTTTCCAGCAAGCAGGCCTGGTTGCCAGTCGGATCAATGGACGTGAACAGCTGCGGGAACGCAGCTACAACCACGACGGCGATGATCAGAAGCGTGGAGATGATGAACAGCGGCTGCTTGCGCAGTGAACGCCATGCTTCAGCCCACATGGACAATGGCTTGCCGGTTTCCTTGACAGAATCCACCGCCTGCAGCGGAGTCTCCTCCAATGGGGCCACGTAGTGCTCAATTTTGTACTTGGAAACTTTGCCGGCACGGGTGTTTCGGATGGGAAGGCCGTCTTCGGGATTAAAGTTCTGGTTCTCAGGCATAACGGATCCTTGGGTCAAGCAGTGCGTACAGCATATCCACGATCAGGTTGGCGATCACGAAGACGATCACCAAGACGCCTACAACGGCAACCACCGTCGGGGTTTCGCCCTTCTGGATTGCCTGGTAGAGCAAGTGGCCGACACCGGGGACATTGAAGATACCCTCGGTAACAATGGCGCCGCCCATGAGTGCGCCCAAGTCGGCGCCAAGGTAGGTCACGACTGGAATCAGCGAGTTGCGCAAGATGTGCACGGTGACAACGCGGTTGCGGCTCAGGCCCTTGGCAGTTGCGGTGCGCACATAGTCAGCGGTTTTGTTCTCAATGATGGAGGTACGCGTCAGTCGCAAAACGTAAGCCAGAGAAACGAGTCCCAGGACCAAGGCCGGCAGGATCAGTTCGCCCCAGGTTGCCGAACCGGAAACGGTTGGCTTTGCCCATTCGAGCTTGACTCCGACCACGTACTGGAGCAGGAAGCCCAGTACGAAGGTTGGAACTGCGATGACCAGCAGCGATGCGATCAGGACGGTCGAGTCGAACAATTTGCCCTTGCGCATGCCGGCGATGACGCCGAAGATGATGCCGAAGACAGATTCGATCAGCAACGCCAGTATCGCCAGGCGTGCAGTGACAGGGAATGCTCGTGCGAGCATCTCCTTGACTTCTTGGCCCGAGAATGAAGTTCCCAGGTCCAAAGTCACCAGGTTCTTCAAGTACAGGCCGTATTGGACCCAAAAAGGCTTATCCAAGTTGTATTGCGCAGTTAGGCCCGCTTTGGTGGCATCACTCATTGGCTTGCCGCCGGAGAGTGCCGAGATTGGGTCACCGGGAGTCGCGAAAACCAAGAAGTACACCAGCAAAGTAGCACCGATAAACACCGGGATCAGCTGCGCGATTCTCTTCAGGGTAAAACTTAACATGCTTGCATCTCACCTCGAGACACATGAGGGCACAAGGCCATTTTTATCCTCTTTCCGTCGATAAAGTAATCGACGTTTATTTTTGCGAGGCAGGACGGACACGCCAAAGGGAGACCCTGAGCTGCTCGGATCTCCCTTGACGAGTTTTCAGCTTCTATTCGCTCTGATTAGGCCGAATGCTGAAGGAAACTTATTTGCCAGTGATTTGCTGGTACATAGGAACACCGTTCCAGCCGAACTCAACGTTATCCACGTTTTCGCTCCAACCACCCTGAACTGCCTGGTACCACAGCGGGATAGCCGGCAGATCCTTGAACAGGATTTCCTGTGCTTCGTTGAAGATCTTCGCACCCTCAACAGGATCCGTGGCGGACAGGCCCTCGGTCAGCTTGGCGTCGAATTCCTTGCTGGAGTACTTGCCGTCATTCGAACCAGCCCCGGTACCGAATAGTGGACCAAGGAAGTTGTACAGCGATGGGTAGTCGGCCTGCCAACCGGTACGGAATGCACCGGTCATCTCGTAGCTGGTGACCTTCTCGCGCAATTCCTTGAAGGAGCTGAATGGCTTGGCCACGGCGTTGATGCCCAGGTTGCTCTTCAACTGGTTGACGACAGCTTCGACATATTCCTTGTTGCCAGCGCCATCCACGTTGTAGCCGACGGAGAATTCATCGCCGGAGTCCCACTTGCTGATTGCATCAGCCTCTTCCCACAGCTTCTTGGCTTCAGCCCCGTCGAAGTCCAGGACTTCGCTGCCTGGAACCTCTGCGTTATAGCCTTCAAGTACCGGTGCGGTGAAGTCGTCGGCCTTGATCTTGCCGCCGTTGTACACCTTGTCGATGATCAGCTGGCGGTCAATGGCGCGGGAGATCGCTGCACGGCGGAGGTTGCCCTCTTCACCCTGCTTGAAGTGCTCCAGGTAACCCGGAATGGTAATGGTTGCGTTGCCAGCGTAGGGCGAGTTGATCGAGCGGTCGCCCAGATCAGTCTCGTAGGAAGCCAGCGAGCTTGGCGGGATCTGGTCCAGCACGTCCAAGTTGTTGGACTGCAGATCGCTGTACGCCGAGTCGGTGGACTGGTAGACCTTGAAGTCGATGCCGGCGTTAGCCGCCTTGCGTGGTCCGTCGTAGCTCTCGTTGACGTCCAGCTTCAGGTTCACATCGTGGTTCCACTCGGTCAACGTGTATGGGCCGTTGCCGATCGGCTTTTCGCCAAAGGCCTTTGGATCCTCGAAGGCCGCTTCAGGCAACGGCATGAACGCCGTGTAGCCCAAGCGCAGCGGGAAGTCGGACTCAGGCTGGGACAGCTCGACGGTGAAGGTGGTGTCATCCACTACCTTCAGGCCTTCCATCTCTTCCTTCTTGGAGCCTTCCTTGTTGACCTCATCGAAGCCCTTGATGGATTCGAAGAAGTACGAGTTCAGCTGTGCGTTCTTTGCCGCGGCGCCGAAGTTCCAGGCATCCACGAACGAAGCAGCAGTTACTGGGGAACCATCCGAGAAGGTATGTCCGGCCTTCAGCTTGATGGTGTAGTTCTGGGAGTCTTCGGTTTCGATGGACTCAGCGAGTTCATTGACCGGAGCGCCCTTTGCGTCATAGCTGACCAAACCGGTGAAGATCAGGTCCATTACGCGGCCGCCGCCAACTTCGTTGGTGTTAGCCGGCAGAAGGCCATTCTGCGGTTCGGTGGTGTTTGCGGTGACGACGTACGAGCCGTCACCTTCGCCACCGGCGGTTTCATTGGAACCGCCGCCACAAGCGGACAAGGTCAGCGCCAAGGCTGCAGATAAAACGACAGCCTTAGATGCGTGCGAGTATCGCATCCTATTTCTCCTCAACAGATCGTTGCTGCTTCTGCATTTCGCAGAGCCGTGCAGGCAAGCGTGAGCTATAGCACGTAGTGAATGAGATTACATCAAACATTGCGAAACAACCAATGAATAGTCATGAAAGCAATGCTTGAAATCGGGTTACTCACCCGGCTGAAATAACTTCAGCCGGGTCAGTTTTTATTTAAGCTCAAATAAAAATATTCATCATTCCGGGGTCTTCCAATACCGAGCCGACACCTGCGAGGAACTCGCTTGCTTCCTTGCCGTCAACCACTCTGTGATCGAAGGACAAAGCCAAAGTCATGGTATGACGAAGGGCAACTTGGTCTTGGTATTCCCAAGGCCTTCGTTTCACTTGGCCTAATGCCAGGATTCCAGCCTGCCCCGGAGGTAGAATCGGGGTCCCGGCATCCACGCCGAAAACCCCCACATTGGTAATGGAGAATGTGCCACCGGTCAATTGGGCTGGTGACAACGTTCCTTCGCGGCCCTGGAGAATAATCTCGCTGAGTTCAGTTGCCAATACGGGCAACGTCTTGGCTTGGGCATTTTTCAGCACCGGAACCAGCAAGCCGCGGTCACTTGCCACAGCCATGCCCAGATTCACTGACCCGAACTCAATGATTTCGTCAGCCTTTTCATCCCACGTCGAGTTCAGCGCAGGATAAGTCTTCAGCAATCTCGTCACCACGAGCGCCGCCAACGTTGTGATGTTGAGTTTCCGGTCCTTCAGCAAGCGATGCGAACGCATTCTTTCCACCAACGCCATGGATTCGGTGACGTCAATAGTGAGGAACTCGGTGGCATGCGGTGCAGTAAACGCCGACTGCACCATCGCTTTGGCTGTGGCTCTGCGGACGGCAGTGATCTTCACATGGCGGTCCACATCCGGCGAGGACGCTGGCCCATTTCCCCTTGCCGATGAGGTGCTGGTACCTACGGAATCGATGGCCTGCTGAACATCCCTACGCAGCACCAGCCCACCCTCGCCGCTGCCGGCGAGCGCCGAAATATCGATTCCATGATCGCGTGCCAGCTTGCGTACGGGCGGTGTGCATCGAGTCGTCTCATGTTGTTCGCGCTCAGGACTGGCCGGCGCGGCATCCGGTGCGGATGCAACTGGTTCCGCCAATTGCGCCGCTCCCCCGTTGCGGGAGCCACGAGCTTTTCGCGTTGGACGGTTGCCGGTGTCTGCCGGGGCACCGTAGCCAACGAGGGTTGGGGTGCGCTCGACGGCCGCACTTTCCCCATGATTTCCGGGACCTGCTGCTGGCGGCTGCCCGCCGGAAGCGCCTGGCTCCTGATCAAAAGTGACCAGCGGACCGCCAACCTGCACTGTTTCACCTTCGGTGGCATGCAGAGCCTGAACGAAGCCGGCATACGGCGAGGGCAGTTCAACCACTGCCTTGGCGGTTTCAACTTCGGCAATGATCTGGTTGAGCGCAACATGCTCGCCAACCTTGATTTTCCAATTCAGCACCTCGGACTCGGTGAGCCCTTCGCCGAGGTCCGGGAGTTTGAATGTGTGGGCGGTCATCACTTGGCAGCTCCTTCGGTTGCCTCGTGGTGGCGCATCACGGTATCGACCGCGTGCATCACTCGATCCAAATCGGGCAGGTGGTGGCTTTCGAGCCGCGATGGCGGATACGGAATATCGAATCCGGTGACGCGCAATGGGGCGTGCTCCAGATAGTCGAAGCAGCGCTCGGTGATTTCGGCACAGATTTCTGCACCGATACCGCTGGTGCGGCTGGCTTCATGGACTACAACCAGCTTGCCGGTGCGCTTGACGGATTCGGCCACGGTGTCGATATCCAACGGATCCAAGGTGCGCAGGTCGATGACCTCCAGACTGGTGCCTTCATCTTCTGCGGCCTTGGCCGCATCCACCAAGGTGTAGGTGGTCGGGCCATAGCCGACCACGGTGACATCTTCACCGGGTCGGATGATCTTGGCCTTTGGCGATCCGTCTGGCGTTGGAGCCAGAAGTTCAGCCGTGCTTTTCTCGTGGTAGCGGCGCTTCGGCTCGAAGAAGATGACCGGATCATCGCAATCGATGGCCTGGCGCAACATGCTATAGGCATCTTCGACACTTGAAGGCGCGAAGACGCGCAGACCGGCGGTGTGGGCGAAATATGCTTCCGGCGATTCGGAGTGGTGCTCCGGTGAACCGATTCCTCCGCCGTAGGGAATTCGAACTGTCACCGGCATCTTCACACGGCCCCGGGAACGGTAATGCAATTTAGCCAGCTGGGAAACTAGCTGGTCAAAGGCCGGGTAGGTGAAGCCGTCAAACTGGATCTCCACTACTGGGCGATAGCCTCGGTAGGCCAGGCCGATGGCGCTGCCGACAATGCCGGATTCTGCCAGCGGGGTATCGACGACGCGGTGCTCGCCGAATTTGGATTTCAGGCCATCGGTGACCCGGAAGACGCCGCCGAGGGTTCCGATGTCTTCACCAAGCAGGATGACTTTCTCGTCCTCGTCCAGGGCATCGTGCAGCGACTTGTTCAGCGCCTTGAGCATGGTGGTTGCCACAGTTACTCTCCACCTTCAAAATCTGCCAAGTAGTCCAGATAGTTCTTGGCTGCGCGTTCGGTTGGTTCGTGCTTCTCGGCATATACATTGGTGAACAGCTCTTCCACCTTGGGGTCCTCCATGGTGGTGATCGCGGCGCGAAGCTTCGCGGCCAGATCATCGGCTGCGTTCTGGGCACGCTGCTCGTAGGACTGCACATCGGCACCCATCTCATGCAGGTACTTCACCAGGCGGTCGATAGGATCCTTGGCTTTCCACTCTTCGAGCTGCTCGCTCTTGCGGTAGCGGGTTGGATCATCGGCGGTGGTGTGCGACCCCATGCGATAGGTGACCGCTTCAATGAAGGTTGGGCCCAGGCCGTTGCGCGCGTGATTCAGGGCGGCCTTGGTGGCTGCGTAGACTGCAAGGATGTCATTGCCATCCACCCGCCAGGTCTTCAGCCCGAAGCCGTGGGCACGGTCGGCAATCTGGGTGCGGCTTTGCAGGTGGACTGGTTCGGAAATGGCCCACTGGTTGTTCTGGCAGAAGAACAGCACTGGCGCCTGGTAGCTGGCGGCGAAGACCATGGCTTCGCTCACGTCGCCCTGGCTGGTGGCGCCATCGCCAAAGTAGGCCACAGAAACTTGCTTGCCCCCGTCGAATTTGATTCCCATTCCGTATCCGGCTGCGTGCAAAGCCTGGGAGCCAATGACAATCTGCTGGCAAGCAATATTGACTTCATTCGGATCCCAGCCGCTGGCCTGGGCCCCGCGCCACACGCTGAGCAGATCTTCTGCTTTCACTCCCCTGGCCCATGCGACGCCATGCTCGCGGTAGGAAGGGAAAATGAAGTCATCCGCTTCGGTGGCGCGGACCGAGCCGATTTGTGCGGCTTCCTGGCCGAGCAACGGGGCCCAGAGTCCTAGCTGGCCCTGGCGCTGCAATGCGGTGGCTTCATTGTCCATGCGGCGCAGGACCACCATGTCGCGAAGGAAATCTGCAAGGTCCGCTTCTTTGAGGTCCTTCAGATAATGGTCAAGTTCTTCGTCCGGGATTCGTTTCCCGTCGACGTTCAGCAGCTGATGCGTGGGTAGGCATCCGGCGGCTACGTCAATGTGCTGTGTGGACACGATCGGCATCCTTACTCTCACGTAGTCGGTTGCGGGTTTTCATTCACAAACACCGCTTAATGTGATGCTACTCACGCAAGGCAGGATGCACAATGGTGTTTTTGGAATTAGAGCAAAACGCACTGTTTATGAGAACCGGTCAGTGCTAACGTGCACATTATGCAACTTCTGGACACTACCGACCGGCGCATCCTGCTGGCCCTCTCGACCGCAGCCAAACGCACCGGCTCGGCTATCGCCACGGCTTTGAACCTCGGGCGAAATACCGTGCAGACGCGGATGACCCGCCTGGAGAATGAAGTTCTTGATTCCATTGACCGCCGCATCCCGCCCGAAGTGCTGGGCTACGGGCTGCTCTCCTTTGTCGAGCTGCATGTTGAGCAACGCCATCTCGGGGATATCGCCGCCAAGCTCGAAGCCATCCCCGAGGTGCTTGAAGCACACGGGCTCACCGGCTCTGCCGACATCTTGGTGCGGGTAGCGGCCAAAGACGCCGAGGAGCTGTTTCGGGTCCATGGACATCTGCTGCATATAGACGGAGTGAATCGTGCGGACTCGGCACTATCCATGGCCGAGCTCGTCCCCTACCGCACCACCGCTTTGCTTCAGCACTCGCTAGCCAATAACGCGTAGCGCACAGGGCAGCAAAAAGTTCCGGGAACCAGCCTGCTGGCTGGTTCCCGGAACTTCGCTATTGAGTTTTATGAATTCTTCGCCTTAGTGGTCGACTGCCTTCTCGGCACCGACACCGGTCAGCGAACGAACTTCCATTTCCGCCTGCTTGGTAATGTCCTCGACACGCTTGTCGGTAACCGAGCCCAGCCAGCCTAGGAAGAAGGCCAGCGGAATGGAGACGATACCCGGGTTAGCCAGCGGGAAGATCACCATATCGATGCTTGGGATCATTGCGGTCTCCGAGCCCGAGAACACTGGCGAGAAGATGATCAGCAGCAAAGCCGAACCCAGGCCGCCGTACATGGACCACACTGCGCCGCGGGTCTTGAAGCCCTTCCAGAACAGCGAGTACAAGATGGTTGGCAGGTTAGCCGAAGCGGCCACCGCGAAGGCCAATGCCACCAGGAAGGCCACGTTCTGCCCCTGGGCACCGATGCCGCCAGCGATAGCGAAGACTCCGATAACCAAGACCGTGCGGCGGGCAATCTTCATTTCCTTCTCTGGAGTGGACTTGCCCTTGGCAATCACCGACGCGTACACGTCATGGGCGAAGGATGCCGCCGCGGTGATGGTCAAGCCCGCCACCACAGCAAGGATGGTTGCGAAGGCCACTGCAGAGATCAGGCCCAGCAGCACTGTGCCGCCCAATTCGTAGGCCAGCAGCGGTGCCGCAGAGTTCACGCCGCCTGGAGCCGCCTGGATTCGATCCGGGCCAATCAGTGCACCGGCGCCGAAGCCCAGCACCAGGGTGAACAGGTAGAAGGCGCCGATCAGCCAGATAGCCCAGACGACGGACTTGCGGGCTTCCTTCGCGGTAGGAACGGTGTAGAAGCGCATCAGCACGTGCGGCAGGCCGGCGGTGCCAAGCACCAAGGCCAGGGCCAGCGAGATGAAGTCCAGCTTGGCAGTTTCAGAAACACCGTACTTCATGCCCGGATTCAGGATCTCGGGGTTGCCGGCTACTTCAGCTGCCTTGCCCAGCAGGTCGGAGAAGTTGAAGCCGAACATGGCCAGCGTCCACACGGTCATGATCAGCGCGCCGGCGATCAGCAGGCAGGCCTTGATGATCTGCACCCAGGTGGTGCCCTTCATGCCGCCAACCAGCACATAGAGGATCATCAATGCGCCAACGATAACGATCACCAGCGACTGTCCCAGCTTCTCGTCAATACCCAGCAACAGGGAAACCAGCGCGCCGGCGCCAGCCATCTGCGCCAGCAGGTAGAAGACGCACACTGCCAGCGTGGAGATGGCCGCGGCGATGCGCACCGGACGCTGCTTGAGGCGGAAGGACAGCACATCGGCCATGGTGAATTTGCCGGTGTTGCGCAGCAGCTCCGCAACCAGCAGCAAGGCAACCAGCCAAGCAACCAGGAAGCCGATCGAGTAGAGGAAGCCGTCGTAGCCCTGGATGGCGATAGCGCCAACGATGCCCAGGAAGGAGGCTGCCGAGAGGTAGTCACCGGCAATTGCGGTGCCGTTCTGCGTTCCCGTGAAGGAACGGCCGCCTGCATAGTAATCCGCAGCGGTCTTGTTGTTCTTGGAGGCGCGGAGCACGATCACCATGGTGACGCCCACGAAGGCCAGGAAGATGGCGATATTGACCAAGGGGTTGCCGACCTGGGTCGACTCTCCCGCGGCCTGGGCCAGGATACTGAGCTGGTTCATTTAGTTCACTCCCTCGCTCTCTAGGCGTTCACGGATCTTGGTTGCCTTGGGGTCGAGCTTCTTATTCGAGAAACTGACGTAGGCCGCGGTGATCGCGAAGGTCGACACGAACTGCAGCAACCCGAGAACAATACCCATGTTGATATTGCCGAGAACCTTGATGGACATGAAGTCGTGGAAGTAGTCGGCTAGCAGCACATAGGCGAAATACCAGACGAGGAAGAAGACTGCCATCGGGAAAACAAAACTGCGGTGGGTCTTTCGCAGTTCCTGGAATTCCTCGGATTGGCTCTCCTTGACGAAATCAACGTCAGCAGCGACGCCGTGTTCCGGGTTGGCACTCATGATGCCCTCCTTGAGCGAGTTGATGATGTGACTGGGCGCACATCGGTTTTGTGACTAAGTTCACTATTGGCGATAAACCCGTTGGCGACTAGGGGGCCTGCACAGCTCGTGGCTCAACGGACTGCTTTCTGCGCCCAACGGCGCAGCATGGCGCGCTGAACGGTCGGCAGATCAGGCAGGGCCCTAAGATGGGATACATGTCTCCAGCGCTGCAAGTCACCCTGATCGTCGCCATTGCGATGGTCGGAATCGCTCTTGTCGGCTACATCGGTTTCAGGATTTCCCGCTCCACTACGGAAATGGGTACCGACGTCGAGGAAGCCACCTACAAGACGTTGCACCACATGTCCGTTGCGGTTCCCCATTTGGAGCGCGGCCTGACTGAGGACGGGGCGGCCAAAAGCGCCAAGGCGCTGCGCAGGCTCTTGAACTGCCAGGTATTGCTGATCAGCGACACCACCCATGTGCTGGCCACCGATGCAGGGGCCGATTTCACCGCGGAACTCGAAGAAGCAGCCTCCAAGGTTTCCAAAAGCGCGCTGGCAACCGGCAAAACCCAGGTAGAACGTTCCTCCGGCATGGACTTCGTGTCCGCTCCGATCACCGTAGGAGATCAAAGCGTGGGAACGGTGACCGCGCTATCACGCAGGGCCGGCGCCAGCTTCGTTCGGGCAGTTTCCGAGGTAGCGGTCTTTGTATCCGCGCAAGTTTCCACCGCCCAGCTCGATGAATCCAAGGCCATGCTGCTCGAAGCGCAGATGCGTGCCTTGCGCGCTCAGATCTCCCCGCACTTCATCTACAACTCGCTGAATGCGATCGCCTCGTTCATCAATACGGATCCCGCTCGAGCCCGTGAGCTGGTCATAGAATTCGCCGACTTCACCCGGTACTCTTTCCGCCGCCGCGGTGAATTCACCACCCTGGCCGAGGAACTGGAAGCGATCGACCGCTACCTGTTGCTGGAAAAGGCCCGTTTCGGTGAGCGCATCAAGGTCTCCTTGCAGATCGCTCCCGAGGTGCTGCCCACGCAAATTCCCTTCCTGGCCTTGCAGCCGCTGGTTGAAAACGCGGTACGCCATGGACTCGAAGCCCGGCCAGATGGCGGAGTCATCTCCATCACGGCCACCGAAGACGGAATGCACGCAGTTATCAGCGTGGAAGATGACGGCATGGGCATGGATCCCGAGCAGCTGTCCAGTGTGCTAGCTGGCGATACCCCGAATATGCACGTAGGCCTGCGCAACGTCGACCTGCGCATGCGCCAGCTCTACGGCAATTCCAATGGACTGGTGGTGGAGACCGCGCCGGGGGCCGGAACGCTGATCACTTTGCGTGTCCCGAAGTTCCGTCCGCCCAACACGATCACTTCCGATGCATAGAAAAATCCAATAAACGGTAGAATTTTCGCATGATTAACGTGGTGGTCGCCGATGATGAACTTCCAGCGGTAGAAGAAATCGCTTTTCTGCTCAGCCAGGATTCCCGCATCGGGAAAATTCACCGCGCCACCTCTGGTGCCGCGGCGCTGAAGGCGCTGGAGGAAAATACTGTCGACGCACTTTTCCTCGACATCCACATGCCGGCTTTGTCAGGCTTGGATATTGCCCGCGTCATCTCCCGCTTCACCAATCCCCCACTGATTGTTTTTGTCACCGCCGATGAAGATCAAGCGCTGCAAGCATTCGAGTTGGCCGCCATCGACTACGTGCTCAAGCCCATTCGCCCGCAGCGCCTGGCCGAATCCGTTCGCCGCATCTGCGAGCTGGTCGAGGAGACCCCTGCCAAGCCTGAAATGATCACGGTGGACCAGGGAGGCATCACCAAGCTGATCCCTCGGGCGGATATCGCCTACGTTCAAGCCCAGGGAGACTACGCCCGGCTGCACACCAAGGATTCGAGCTATCTCATCCGGGTTCCGCTCAACGATTTGGAACAGCAGTGGGGCGAGTCCGGTTTCGTTCGGATCCACCGTTCCTACCTGGTGTGCATGGATAAGATCGAAACCGTTCGCTTGCAGACCGGCAAGGCCGCTGTGCTGGTCAACAGCACCGAACTTCCGATTTCTCGTCGCGCGTTGCCATACCTGCGGGAACGCTTGGCTGCCAACCGCGTCCGCCCGCTGTAGGAAGCTGTTGGCCTTCCGTGGAGCACCTTCCCCAAGACAACAGCCGGCGAGAGCCCCTCATGCCCGGACGTTTCGCTGAGCAGCGTCCAAAACGCGTGCGTGTCCAGGCTCCGCAGGATGCATCCTTGACTGTCTCCCCCGACCGTCCCGAGCACACAGCAGAAGAATTCTATGTTCGCCAGCTGATCCGCTCCCAGCTGCGGCTGGCCTGTGCCGTCGCGGCGGGCCTGCTGGCGATGCTGGTAGGCATCAGTGCATTGCTCGTCTTTTGGCCGGTCTTCGAGGACATCCACCTGCTAGGCCTGCCCCTGCCATGGTGGGTTTTGGGCATCGGCATGTATCCACTGATCATCGTGGCCGGAATGCTCTACAACAGGGCCGCGGGACGCAATGAAGAACGGTATCGGAGCATCAGCCGTGGCTAGCCTGCTGTCCGTTTCCTCCCTGGTGATCGTTTGCCTCACCACCATGCTGATTGCCTTCCACGGCCTGCGCCTGTCCCGCACGACTTCCGACTTCTACGTAGCTTCACGCACCGTACGCCCGTGGTGGAATGCCTCTGCGATTGGCGGCGAATACCTGTCGGCAGCTTCGTTCCTGGGCGTTGCCGGGCTGATTGTGCTCTCTGGGCAATCAGGTTTGTGGTTCCCCATCGGCTACACCGCAGGCTACTTGATGCTGCTCCTGTTTGTTGCCGCTCCCCTGCGACGTTCCCGGGCATACACAATTCCCGATTTCGCGCAGATCCGTTTCGAAGGCTCGCCGATGCTGCGGAAAATCACCACCTATCTGGTGGTGGTGATCTGCTGGCTCTATATCGTTCCGCAAATGCACGGAGCAGCCCTGACCCTATCCATCGCTACCGGATTCCCGAGTTGGGCCGGTCCGGTCATTGTTGCCGCGGTTGTCTGCGTGACGGTGCTGTCCGGCGGGATGCGCTCGGTGACCTTCGTCCAGGCCTTCCAGTACTGGTTCAAGCTGGCGGCCTTGGTTATTCCCACGATTTTCCTGCTGGGGCGGGCCATCCCCGAGCATTCGGCATCCGGGCATGCCCAGGCCCTGTATGCGCAGCTGGAGTCCGTGAACGCGATGAACCTCTACGAGACGGTATCCATCATCTTGGCATTGCTCTTCGGCACCCTGGGGCTGCCGCATGTGCTGGTGCGCTTCTACACGAACCCCACAGGCCAGGCTGCGCGTACCACCACGGTGATTGTGCTGTGCCTGCTCTCCGCGTTCTACCTCTTGCCGACGACTTTGGGCGTGCTGGGCTTGCTCTACACCCCGGAGCTCGGTGCCACCAATGAAACCGATGCCACCATCCTGCTCTTGCCCGGGCGCCTCTTCGACGGATTCCTGGGCGACGCCTTGACCGCAATTGTCGTCGGTGGCGCATTCGCAGCTTTCCTCTCCACCACCTCCGGTTTGGTGGTATCCCTGGCTGGTGCGCTGTCCCAGGAATTCTTCTCGGGTACCGTGCGGGGCTTCAGGATCTCTACCGTGCTGGCCACCGCCCTGCCCGTCCTGGTCGCGGTGGTGACCAATTCATTGGCCTTGGCGGGCGCCATTGGAAACGTCTTCGCCTTCACTGCATCCACCATCTGCCCGCTGCTGCTCTTGGGCATTTGGTGGCGTTCACTGACCGCTCGAGGTGCTGTTGCCGGACTGCTGGCTGGCGGCATCTCCTGCGGGCTGGCCTTGATGACCGGCGCCTTCCTGCCCCAGGAAGATGAGATCTGGATCCACCTCTTGCGCCAGCCTGCGGCGTGGAGCGTTCCCTTGGCCTTCATGGTGATGATCTTCGTATCGCGCAGCACCAAGCGGAGCGTGCCCGCCAACGTTGAACGCGTCATGGCGTTGCTCCATGTCCCGGACTGGCGGACGAAGTTCTAGCCAGTCTCCACGGATTCTCCGGCAGGCGCGTCGCGGCCAGATGCTTCGCGTGCCGAAGCTGATCTGCGCCGGGATCCCTTGGCCAGCCCCAGAAGGACTCCGCCGAGAACCAAGCCCATCCCGATCAGGCTTTGGAGGCCGAGGCTTTCCGCTGCCAGCAATGTTCCCAGCAGGACCCCTGTCACTGGATTGAGCAGGCCAATGAGGCCAACTGACGATGCAGGGAGATGGCGCAGCCCGGTGAACCAGGCAAGATAGGCAGCCGCGGTGGCAATGAGGCTGACATAGCCGAAGCCCGCCATCGCCTGCAGGTCAAGCTGAGGGGGTGCTCCATGCACGAACAGCGCGCAGGGGACCAGTACTGCCCCTCCGGCCACCAGCTGCCAGGCGGTGACACGGATAATCGGCATCCCTTCAGACCATCGTTTGGTCAGGATGAACCCGGCACTGGACAGGACCATTGCTACCAGCGACAAGACGATCCCCAGGATATCGATGCCGGCCTGTGCATCGAATACCATGATGCCCACGCCGACGAAGCCCAAGAGGGCCCCAACCAAAGGCCAACGTGCAGGACGTTCACCGAGCAATAGCCATGCGAACAGCATGAGCACACCGGCAGAAATCGCCATGGTCGTAGCAGCGACACCCGATGGCAAAAGTTGCGCCACCACGTAGATCAGGGCAAAGAAGGCACCGATATTCAGCACTCCCAGAACCGCGGATTTCCACCACCAGCTGCCCTGCGGGAGTTTCCTGGCTAGCCCCAGCAACACCAAGCCCGCCGGCAATGCGCGGATCGCCGCACCCCAGAGCGCTGAGCCGTCGGGAAGAAATTCCTTGGTGACATAGTAATTGGAGCCCCACGCGATCGGGGCTATCGCGGTCAGTGCTACCCAGCCCAGCGTTCGAAGCCGGTGCCCCGCGGAATTCAAAGTATCTTCCATGGAAGATACTTTAGCTTCCTTGGAAGATATAATAAAGGCATGGAGCAAAACGACCACGTATCGCGCATTCAACAGCAGTGGGCAGAACAACGGCCGGATCTCGACCCAGCTCCCCAGGGAATCATCGGCCGGCTGCATCGCTTGGCTAATTACCTGACCGAGGAGCTCTGCACGGTTTATGCAGAGCATGGGCTGACCGAAGCCGAATTCGATGTGCTCGCGGCCTTGCGGCGGGCAGGAGAACCCCACTCCCTGGCCCCCGGCGAGCTGGCACAGCAGACGATGGTGACCACCGGAGCCATGACCAAGCGGCTCGACAAGCTGGTCAGCAACGGCTGGGTCACCCGCGCGCTATCCGGTGATGACAGGCGTGGGCGCCGCATCTCCTTGACGGCTAGCGGCAAGAAGAAAATCGATGAAGCGTTTACCGCCCACATGCGCAACGAAAAGCGCCTCGTGGACCAGCTGGCCCCCGCTGATCGTCCTGTGCTCGAAGAAATGCTGCGAAACTGGTTGGCCCACTATGAACAGACCCGGCCCTAGCCTTATCGGCCAGCGCGTCGCCAAGAATGCAAAAAGCCGCGCAGGGCAGCGGGAAGAATTTCCCACTGCCCTGCGCGGCAATGCGTTTGCGCTGGAGACAGCTGCTAGTCGATCGAAGCCATCAGCTCGACCACGCGGTCAAGGAATGCATCGACCTGCGATTCCTCGTAGCCATCGGTTCCCTGCGAAGAGCGGAATTCCACGCGGCGTACGGTGTCAACGGCCATGGGCACGTCGTTCTCGAAATAGTCGATGAGCTGATCGCATAGGCGATCGACATCTTCGATGTTGTAGCTCGACGCGTTGGAACGCGACGGGCGACGGAAACGCTCACCCTTGGCACGGTGCAGGCGGCCACGCAGGATCGCGGCCAGGCGGCCTACCTGCTGCAGCCAGACCTCCTCGCCCTGATGGGCAATCAAGTCGTCGCGCTCGCGCTTGGCAAAGACATCTTCCAAGCGGTCCAGCGCACCATCGACTTCGCGGGCCTGGTACCCGCCCTTCTGCGGCGCAAAAGTGGTGCGGCGGATCAGGTGGCTGGTGACCACACTGTCGTCGTTTCCTCCACCGTTGAAGGTGGCGCGGGCACGGCTCAGGAATGCATCAACTTGCTTTGCGTTGTAGCCGAATTCCGAGTCCGGTACGCGGGAAAACGGAGCATCTTGCTGCTGCGACACGACAGTTCCTTTTTCTCTAGAGAGATATCAGTTGGGTACCCCGGTAAGGCGATACCCCTCATATTCTATTGGCTTGGGCCAATAGTTGGCTTAATGGCCACACCAGCCAGTGCATTCCAGTAGAGGATCACACCCGCTGGCGGGACCGGTCAGAAGACTTCGACGCTCCAGGCCAACACATGCGAAATCACGTAGCCCAGAGGAATGACAAACAATATCGAGTCCAAGCGATCCATGATTCCGCCATGGCCCGGCAGCAAGTTGCTCATGTCCTTGATGCCCAGTTCACGTTTGACCATGGATTCCGCGAAGTCGCCAGTGGTCGCGGCAATGGTGGTGAAGAACGCCAAGATGACGCCCGTCCACCATGGCATTTCCAGCCAGAAGTGCATTGCGCAAGCACCAATAGCCATCGAACCAATCATTGATCCGGCGAAGCCCTCCCAGGACTTTTTCGGAGAAATCTTTGGCGCCATCGGATGCTTGCCTACTAGCACACCCACGATGTAGCCGAAGGTGTCGTTGGCGACCGCGAGCAGCAAAAGCGTGGCAATGAGCCATTGGCCATTCTCGGAATCAAGAATCAGCAGGGCGAAGGAAAGCAGCAGCGGCACCCAGCTGATGATGAACACGCTGCTCATCACCGAGGCCACAGCACCCTTGAGTCCTTCCATGAGCCGGAAGAGCAAAGCGATGAGGATACAGGCAATGTAGCTGAATCCAAGGGCTTCCACCCCGCCCCAAATGGCACTGACCGGCAGCAAGACCGAGGACAGGTACAACGGCAATTGAGGCACCGCGGTCTTGGCGTGAGTAGTAGCTCTCGCAACTTCCCAGCAGCCAATGCCGCTGAGGGCTATCAGCGCGATGACCAGCAATGGCTGCGACCACATCAGGCCAACGAGGACGACGCCGAGCATCAGCAAGCCTACGCCGATTGCCGCGGGCAGGTTGCGTCCGGCGCGCGATTTCTTCGGCTCCGGGGTTCCTACCAACAGCTCGGCAGGGATGTCTGCTTCTGCCGCGTCGGGCTGGCCGGTCTCGGCCAGGTCCGTGGAGTCGGAAACCGGTGGAGCAGGCATCTTGCCCTCGGCAGGCGCTGGATTCTGCGCCGCTGATTCGGCTTCCGGTTTGGTCGTTTCGCCCTTCGCTGGCATACCACCCTGGGCAGCTGGGGCCGCTAAGATCTTGGCTTTGCCGGGTTCCGCCGATTCTACGGGCTCAGCCGGTTCCTCGGCTGGTCCGGCCTGCTGGGCAGCGATTGGCCCCGGGGCCGCCACCGACTTGGACGTATCAGCCTTGAAGGCTGCCTTGGCACGCTCTTTCGCTTGCCCGGTATCAGCCGTAGCGGCTGCATCCTTGCCTGGGGAAACCTCGGCTGCCGGGCTCGCGCCAGCCCCTGGCTGAGGGGTCGGCAAAACGCCATCGGTGCCGACAACTTGCTCCACGGCTGGTGCCGGTGCTGGCGTGGCCATTGGAGCAGCTACCGGATTGGCCGGTTCAGTCGTGACCGGTTCTTGGATTCCAGTGGCAGGTTCTGGAGTTTCCCTGGCCGCGCGGTTCTTCATGAAACCGCGTTTTTTCCCCTTGGCGGCAGCCTCACGCTGGGCACGAGCTTCGCGTCGGGTCAGGGGCTGGGATTCTCCGGATGCCACTGAGGGCACCGCCGAAGCGTTGCCCTCAGTGTTGTCTGTCGAGCCTGGCATTAGACTTCCAGCAGCTCTGCTTCTTTTTTCTTCAAGATCTCGTCAACTGCGTCAACGTGCTTCTTGGTCAGCGCGTCGAGGTCCTTTTCTGCACGGGTGCCCTCGTCCTCGCCAATTTCGCCATCCTTGACCAACTTGTCGATGGAGTCCTTTGCCTTGCGGCGGTGATTACGCAGCGCAACGCGGGCGTCCTCACCCTTGGCCTTGGCCAGCTTGACGTATTCCTTGCGGCGTTCTTCGGTCAGCACTGGAAGGACAACGCGGATCATCTTTCCGTCCGAAGATGGGTTTGCCCCAACTTCTGGATCGCCCAGAGCCTTTTCGATTGCGCGCATAGCGGTCACATCGAATGGGGTGATGGTGATGGTGCGTGCTTCTGGCACTGCGAAGGAAGCCAACTGCTGCAGTGGGGTCGGGGAACCGTAGTAGTCCACCATGACCTTCGAGTACATGCCTGGGTGGGCGCGACCGGTACGGATCGTCGCGAAGTCCTCCTTGGCGGCCTCAATGGTGCGTTCCATCTTTTCGGCGGTTTCCGCCAGCGTTTCGTCAATCACCGGTACTCCTCAAGTACTTCATCTGTGTTTCCGCTACGGGAAATTAAATCTACTTCAATCCTAAGCCACGATCACCGATTAGACGGTGACGGTGGTGCCAATCCGCTCGCCGCGAATTGCCGCGGCCACGTTTCCTTCGCCTTCCATGCCGAAGACCAGCATATTGAGCTTGTTGTCCTGGCACATGGTCATGGCGGTCTGGTCCATCACGCGGATGTCGTTGACCAGCGCGTCGCTGTAGGTCAAGGTCTCCAGCTTCTTGGCGGTCGGATCCTTCTTCGGATCCGCGGTGTACACGCCATCGACGCCCGACTTGGCCATCAGAACTTCGTCAGCATCGACTTCCAGGGCACGCTGCGCGGCCACGGTGTCGGTGGAGAAGTACGGCAGGCCTGCGCCAGCGCCGAAGATGACAACGCGGTCCTTTTCCATGTGGCGGATGGCACGGCGTGGGATGTAGTTCTCTGCGACCTGGGCCATGGCGATGGCCGACTGGACGCGGGTTTCGACGCCGCATTGTTCCAGGAAGTCCTGCAGTGCCAGGCAGTTCATGACGGTGCCAAGCATGCCCATGTAGTCTGCGCGCGAGCGGTCCATGCCGGAGGCCGAGAGTTCTGCGCCGCGGAAGAAATTGCCGCCGCCAACCACGATTGCGACCTCTACTTCGCCTACGGTTTCAGCGATCTGCTTGGCGATGCCGCGAACGGTATCCGGGTCAACGCCGATCTTGCCGCCGCCGAATACTTCACCGGAGAGCTTGAGCAGTACGCGGCGTCGTTTGGTTTCTGGGGTGCTTGGCATGAGGTGTCTTACTCCTGGAGGTCGGAATCAAGCTGGGGGTACTACTTCCCAGATCCCAAGCTATCGTGAGATCCGGGCTCAAGAAAAGGGAGGCGAGTCACCGAGTTTTCTCTCGGTGCTCACCTCCCTTTGATCTTGTGCACTCAGGTTGCCCTGAACGCGGTTCGCTTAATGCGTACGGCTAATGCTTAGAGCTGTAAAAGCTTAGGCACCAACGCGGAAGCGTGCGAAGGCAACTGGCTTGGTGCCAGCTTCTTCGAAGACCTTGCCTACGGACTTCTTTGCGTCCTTGGCGAAAGCCTGGTCAACCAAGACGATTTCCTTGAAGAAACCGGTCAGGCGGCCTTCAACGATCTTGGTGAGTGCAGCTTCTGGCTTGCCCTCCGCGCGAGCGGTTTCGTCTGCGATGCGGCGCTCGTCGGCAACCTTGTCAGCTGGAACCTCCTCGCGGGACAGGAAGGTAGGAGCCATTGCAGCGGTGTGGACAGCAACGTCGTGTGCGACGGTTGCGGCAGCTTCGCTGTCAGCGTCAACAGCCATCAGAACGCCAACCTGAGCTGGCAGGTCCTTGCTGGTCTTGTGCAGGTACGAAGCAACCTTGGCACCCTCGATGCGTGCAACACGGCGTACAACAACCTTCTCGCCGAGGATTGCGCCCTCTTCGATAACGATGTCGCCAACGGTCTTGCCGTCCAGCTCGTAAGCCAGCAGTGCTTCTGCATCTGCAGCACCGGAAGCCACAGCGGCATCCAGGACCTTGTTGGCCAGTGCAATGAACTTCTCGTTCTTGGCAACGAAGTCGGTCTCGCAGTTGATCTCGATCATGACGCCGACGTTGCCTTCAACCTTGGCAGCAACCAGGCCTTCAGCGGTCGAACGGCCTTCGCGCTTGGTAGCGCCCTTCAGGCCCTTGACGCGGATGATCTCGATGGCCTTCTCGGCGTCGCCGTTAGCCTCGTCCAGTGCCTTCTTAACGTCCATCATGCCGGCGCCAGTGCGCTCGCGCAGTGCCTTGATATCAGCAGCGGTGTAGTTTGCCACGTGCAATCCCATTCAGCTAGGAGTTTCAAGTTTATTTTGCTTATGGGACGGGTCGGATTTCCGGCCCGTCCCACAAGACTTGGTGAAGTTCACCCCGAGCTACACGCTAGTGCGCCCAGGCAAACTTCTGGAGTCACCGAGGTGACTACTTGGCTTCTGGTGCCTCAGTTGCATCGTCTGCAGCTGGTGCTTCAGTTGCAGCTTCTGCAGCTGGAGCTTCGGCCTTGGCCTTCTCGCCCTCAAGCAGCTCGCGCTCCCACTCAGCCATTGGCTCAGCAGCACCCTCGGTCTTGCCGGCAGCCTTGTTGTTCTTGGCGATGAGGCCTTCGGCCACAGCGTCAGCAACAACGCGGGTCAGCAAGTTGACGGAGCGGATTGCGTCGTCGTTGCCTGGGATTGGGTAGGTAACTTCGTCCGGATCGCAGTTGGTGTCCAGGATGGCCACAACTGGGATGCCCAGCTTCTGTGCTTCGTCGATAGCCAAGTGTTCCTTCTTGGTGTCAACGATCCAGATAGCGGAAGGGGTGCGGGTCAGGTTACGGATACCACCGAGGTTGTTCTGCAACTTGGTCAGCTCGCGCTTCAGCAGCAGCAGTTCCTTCTTGGTGTGACCGGAGCCAGCAACGTCCTCGAAGTTGATCTCTTCCAGTTCCTTCATGCGCTGAACGCGCTTGGAGACGGTCTGGAAGTTGGTCAGCATACCGCCGAGCCAACGCTGGTTCACGTATGGCTGGCCAACGCGGTTAGCCTGCTCGGCGATCGATTCCTGAGCCTGCTTCTTGGTACCGACGAACAGTACGGTGCCGCCGTGGGCAACGGTCTGCTTGACGAACTCGTAAGCGCGGTCGATGAACGACAGCGACTGCTGCAGGTCGATGATGTAGATGCCGTTGCGCTCGGTGAAAATGAAGCGCTTCATCTTTGGGTTCCAGCGACGGGTCTGGTGGCCGAAGTGGACGCCGCTGTCAAGCAGCTCTCGCATGGTTACGACTGGCATGTCGCAACTCCTTTCAGCAGTGGCGGACCGGGCGCGCATGCGCCCGCGGTAACTGCTCTTGTTTGTTCGGGTTGATGCAGATAGCCATTGTGGATATCCGCCCTAGCATGAATACCGATAGATGCTTGGCATCTCGCCTTCGGTCCACCGATTCTCTCGGACCACTGGAACCTCAGGCCACAGCTCATGAAGCTGTGGATACTCATACGCGAAGTCAATCCCCTGCCCGACGCACCCAGTTTTGGACACACCTGTGACAGGACACTGCTGTTTCAAGTGTACTACAGAGAACTCAACGCTTTACACGGCGATATCGGTGATCTGCAGCCCATTCGCTTGCCCACAATTCGCTCTCCCAACTGCTCAAGATCCGGCTATTGGGTCCAGCCTGAGAGCATGAAATCCAAGTATCTAGTCGCCGGGCTGCAGGTTTTGCTGCTGGCCTTCAGTGGTCCTCCGGCCTCGCCCCTGACTGCGGCGCCACAACCAGTCCAAGCACAAGCTGCACTCGCCGCCGGCAACGGCTGGCGTTGGCCACTAGCTGGCGAACCGGAAATTCTGGAGCCCTTCGATAAGCCGGAGGAGAATTGGCTTCCCGGTCATCGCGGCGTGGATTTGGCTGCCAGCTCCGGAGACTCGGTCTTCGCGCCCCAGCGCGGCCAAGTCGCCTTCGCTTCAGTGATCGTGGATCGACCCGTGCTGGTCATCGACCACGGTTCCGGATTCAAGACCAGCATCGAACCGGTAGCCGCCGGAGTCTCGGTGGGCGATTGGGTCGAGGCTGGCGCGAAGGTGGGACAGGTAGCAACCGGGGCGCACTGCTCGGGCCGATGCATTCACTGGGGCGTGCGACTCGACGGCGAATACATTGACCCGGTGTTGCTGATCCGCGACATGCGTCCATCAATACTCTTGCCGCTGCACGAATGACCGTGAAGGCTCCCAGGGGTGCACCATGAAGAGCCACGGTTACTGTCGCGGGTCTTGCAGACCGGATCCTCTGCGTGTTCTTGCCCCTGGCGAGAGCTCCATGCCGCGCAGCCGCGCAGCCTGTTCCTTGGACTGCCATGAGAGTTGCAAGTTGGCACCGCGCAATGGCCGGGAACTTGCTTCTTCCAGTTTCCATACCCCGGAACGAAAAATCGCCCAGCAGCTTTCTTGCATAAGCTGCTGGACGATCTTGTTTGGTAGGGAGTATGGGACTTGAACCCATGACCAAGGGATTATGAGTCCCCTGCTCTAACCAACTGAGCTAACTCCCCACATGGGCCCATCGCCGAAGCGGTGTAACCACACTCGAAATATTCTAGGGCATCACTAGCCGAAACACCGATTTGACGCACCCGATGACGATGAACCTATTAATGGCTGGAAACTTCGTGGCCGCGGTAAAGGGCTTCGAAGGAGTTCATCGTCTTTTCCTGCGCGTGGTTCTTCACCTTTTCATGCCCGGCTTCACCCATCTTGGCACGGCGCTGCTCATCCAAGGCCAGAACCTGGTCTAGCTTGTTGGCCAGATCCTGCCGGTCTCCCGGCGTGAACATGTAACCATTGATGCCTTCGTCTACCAGGTGCGGCAGGGCCATCGCGTTGGCCAGAACGACGGGTTTGGAAGCCGAGAGTGCTTCCAAGGTTACCAATGACTGCAGTTCGGCGGTGCCTGGTTGGCAGAACACATCGCAACGCAGGTAGGCCTGGCGCAGTTGTTCATCACTTACATGCCCAAGGAAACGGACACGGTCTCGCAGCTGCAATTCGTCAGCGATCTTCTCCAAGTGAGGGCGTTGCTCTCCCCCGCCAACAATTTCAATGATGGCATCCGGCACCTGGCTCATTAAAGGCAATGCCTCGATGAGTTCATTGATGTTCTTCTCAACGGCAAGACGGCCTGCGAACAAGATCGTGGGGAACTCGTTTTTAATGATTTCTTCCCCTGCCGCCAGCTCGTAGTTGCCGATCTCGATCCCGTTAGACAGCGGAAGCACCCGGCTCAGTTTGGCACGCTCACGCATTGCCTTGGCCGCCAGTGGAGTCGGGGTCGTGACGGCGTCTGCCCGCCCAAAGATCTTCCCCATGTCTCTCCACGAATTCTGCGCGACAATTCGCTTGAACCACTGCGGGAAAGGCAGGAATGGGTCAAGGTTTTCCGGCATGAAGTGGTTCGTGGCGATGGAACGAACCTTGTTCTTGCGAGCCCATCCGATCGTGCGCTGGCCAATCATATAGTGGCTCTGGGCATGGACTACATCGGGCTTGATATCCGAGAGCAGCTTGCTGATCTGCCGATTGACCTCCCACGGGAACACGATGCGGAAGTACTCGTGGGTAGGTACCGAATGCGATTCCAGACGATGCACAATTGCTTCATCACGGATCTCGGTGTAGGTCTTGCCCTTATCTCCACGGGCCGCCAGCACATGCACCCGGTGGCCGCGTGCATGCATCGCAGTAGCCAACCGGTAGCAAAACATCGCTGCACCGTTGACGTCTGGCGGATAAGTGTCAGCAGCAATGACGATGGTCAGCGGTTTTTCCTTGGCCACGAGCATCCTTCGGCGTTCACACGCGTTGTAGTTTCTATTAAAATCTGCAGCTTCAGTCTATTTGGAATCAGGCATGGATTTTTCTGCTTCAGACTGGTTCCGGCGTTCAATAACATCCGGGTGATGCCTGGACAGTGCGGTCACACCGACGATAGCCAAACCAGCAGCCACCAGCATCAGCACGGTGACCAGTACCGGAACATCAGGACGCAGCTCCCCGAGGATGCCGATTCCAATGGCAATGCCAATTATCGGGTCAATCACCGTCAACCCTGCGATGACAAGGTCAGGAGGTCCCTTTGAGTAGGCCTTTTGCACAAAATACGAGCCGAGAAGGCCAGCTACAACTACCGCTAGGCCAGCCAGCCAAGGCAGCTGGACAAAGCTGCCGTCGCCGATATTCATCACGGCGATTGCAATGGTTCGAACCAGTACGGCGACGAATCCGAATAGAACGCCAGCACCGAGGATGAAGAAGAACGCACCGAGCTTCTTGTGGAAGAAGATGGTGGCCAATCCCACGATGGCAACGACTACCGCCAAGATCATTTCAATCAAGTGCGCTTCGTAGTCGTTTACCTCCTGGTTGCTGCTAGTGGCAGTGACGGCCAGAAGCACGAAGCCAACCGAACCCACCATGCAGCTGATGATCGCCAATACGGTGGGACGATTCATCGTCAGGTCGGTTTCCTTGGCATTGACCATCGCAGTGATCACCAATGCAATGGCACCAATTGGCTGCACCACCGTCAAGGGCGCGCTGGCTAGCGCGAAAACATTCAAGGCCATGCCAAGAGCCATCAGCCCCAGTCCGCTCATCCAGCGTTTGTTGCGGGCCAGCTTCCCGACATTCTTAATTGTCAGGTCCAGACCGCCAACAGCACTGCGGACTGCCTGCGATTGGAAGTGCGCTCCAAAGGCAAGACAAAAGGCACTGCATAGTGCCGCTGCAATAGCGATCCAAACCATGTCAGTGCCTTTCTAGCCTAAGTTTTCATACGACGGGGCACGCGCACGCTTGGTACGGCTAATGCCTGGCCCCGTCGGCGAAAGACCTAGGAGCGCTTGAACAATGCGCGGACAACAGCCATCAGCGCCAGCCCGGAACCTGCCATCACGATATACGGTCGTGCCTGCTCTAAGCGGTTTGAGCCGGCTCTGTCAGCCTCCGATTGGTCTTCGGAAGACGAAGACGAGGAAGGGCGAACGAATCCCTTCGCCTTGGCAGCTGCTCCGGAGAACTTTTCCCCAGCTCCCTGGGTGAAGGAACGAATCTTGTCGATCTTGGCCAGTGGCGCTTGCACGCTCTCGCCCAGGTTGTCACGCAGAGCCTGGATCTGGCGGCGGCGACGCTTGGTGCGAAGGATCAGCTCATCGACACTCGGTGCCGGAGGCTTCGGTTCCTTCTTCTTTTCAGCCTTCTCGTCATCCTCAGCCGACTTCTTCTTCAGCGGCTCATCAAGAGTGCTGACATCGAAGGCGCTGCCGTCCTTGAGCACGCCCAAGTCGTGGCGGAGTCCGCGAATAGCTGCTTCCGGTTTCAGCGGCAGTGCCTTCTTGACCTTGGCATATCCAACCAATCCCAAGATGGCAGCAACCAGCAAGAAGAATCCTGCAACGATCAATGCGGCTGCCCAACCGGGCAACCAGAGAGCCAATACATTGACCAGGGTAACTACAACAGCAATGACGAAGAGCAGCACTACGAGCAGTGCAGCTCCGGCGAGCGCCGCCGCCATGCCAATGCTGATTCCCTTGCCTTTGAGTACCGTAGTCGCGAGTTTGATCTCGTCCGAGAGCTGTTGTGGAACAAGCTCCTTGAGACCATCAACCTGCGTCTTAGCACTCTTGACACTCGACTTAAGGCTTTCGTCAGCTTGCGTCGATTCAGCTTCAGACATGGTTTCTCCATATTCTCGATCGCTCAGCAACCGGTACATCAAACGCTAACACCCCGGTTGCCGCATACGACTCAGTCTTCAGGCGTAAAACCCACTGCATTTATCTCATGCTGTGGGTGTAACTGTTAACGATTCGAAAGTCTATCGTCTAATCACCTGTGGTTATAGGAGGTTCGGGTGTTGTTGGGTTTTCACTTCGAATTTGCGCATGGCAACGACCGCTTTTGGGTAAAACAAAACCTCCCAGCTACTTGCGGAGCTGGGAGGTTTCTTTGGCTCCTCCAACTGGACTTGAACCAGTAACCCTTCGATTAACAGTCGAATGCTCTGCCAATTGAGCTATGGAGGAATGCAACGAGTAATACTTTAGCACTGGCCAAGTGCCGTTTTCAAATCGGAAGTTCCCGTTGCGGAGCATGCGTTCCCTGCCCCGAAATTCCGCCATTTTCCGGGCGAGACCGGATGCTTATCCACCAAGCAGCAGCAAACTACTTTCTGTGATCTGCCGCATATCTGGCCAAATCCAGCAGCTGCTGCGCTGATTGTTCCCATGAATAGTGCCTGGCTCGTTCCACGGCGCGTTGCGAATACTGTCTCCAGGTAGCCTGCTCATCCAAAGTGCGTACTTGGTCCGCGAAGCCTTGTACATCATCTGCCGAAGCGTACAGCGCGGCGTCATCCGCGACTTCCCTGAAAATCGGCATATCGGTGGCAATCACCGGAGTTCCCATGCTCATCGCTTCGACCAGGGGAAGCCCGTAGCCTTCTTCTCGCGAAAGGGTTACCAAGGCAGTGCATTCGCTGAGCAGCTGCTCGTATTCCTCGTCGCTGACACCGCGGTGGAATACCACTGTGGCTTGCGAGGGGATGAGCTTGGATAATTCAGCATGACGTTGCTCGTTGATCCCGCTTAGCAGGTGCAGCTCATAGTCCGGCAGGTGCGCCATGCCGCGGATGAGTGTCTCGACGTTCTTGTATTCCATGAAGGAACCCATATAGACCAAGGTCTTCTTGGGACGCTTCGCTTGGTCTCGACGAGCAAAATTTCCGGTGGGGGCGTTGGACACCAGTCCAATATGCTTCTTGGTCAGTCGATGCCTGCGCATGAGATCGGCTGTGGTGTTGGAAACGGTAGCCACCGCGTCGGCACGATTCAGGAGCATCCGCTGCGGCCAGTAGACCTGATGGAACAAGAACCATCCAGCGCGAATCGGAGCAGGCAGGAACTTCGGTGCATGCGGATGCGAGTAGTAGATCAAATCATGCAAGGTCAAGACCAAGGGATATTTCCGCCCCAACGATCCGATGGTCTGCATGGGCGAGAACACGACATCCGGCTTGAGCTTGTTGATCTGCAGGGCGACGAATGGCTCGAGCACGCTCGTGGGGCCGGAAATCTTCAGATACGGAACATCGGGGAGCATTGCCAGCTGCCTGGTGTCGTTGACCAGCATCGTGACCTCGGCAAGCTTGCTGGCGGCCTCGATCAACCCGGCGGTATACCGGCTAATGCCATCATGGTGGGTGATGCGGGTGTATCGAGCGTCGATAACGAGTTTCACGTGCGCGGTTGCCTTTACTTCGTGGTGCGTATGCTTTCCAGCCTAACGGCTTGCGGGGCCGCGCATCACTAGGTAGCTAATAACTGAGAGGGTTGCGGCAACGACCCAGGCAAGCAGTCCAGCGGTAATCCCCCACGCGCTGGCCAATGCGCCGCCCGCCAATCCGCCAACGGGTACGACTCCAAAGGTGAATAACCGGCGTGCGCTTAGGACCCGGCCCAGCAGCTGCTCCGGAACGATCTGCACAATCCAGGACGAGGCAGCAATGTTGAAGAGCAGCACGACGATTCCCCATCCCAGCGCGAAAATTCCCAGCAGCACCATGGACCACATTTCGGTTGCATAAGCCGCGGCCAATACGCAGCCCGCCAAAACTGCCTGCATCGAACCGGTGTAGATCAGCAAGGTTGCCGGAGCGAATTTTCCAGCCAGCGTTCCTGCGATAGCAGCTCCAATTAGCCCGCCAACGCCACTCACCGAGGCGAAAAGGCCGTACCCGAATTCGCCAAAGCCGAGCTCGTTGATAATGAAGATCGCTTCCACCGATGACCCGATGGCCAGCCCCAAGTTGGAGAACATCACTGCAACGGTAATTGCCAAGAGCAGGCGGTGCCGGGCCAGATACCTGAGGCCAGCCAGGATGCCGCCCCGTTCGGTCGACGGCCCGGGGCGGCGGCCAGGGCCTGGCGACAGGCGAGAGGAACGCACCTGCAGGGCCATCAGCATTGCCAGCAGGCCCAGAGCCGTCGAGATGCTCAGCAGCGCTGGCGCTCCCCACAGCGCGAAGCCGGTTCCCGCCAAGGCCGGGACAATCACGGTCATTGACTGGTCCGCAGCTCCCAGCGAGGCGATCAACTTGCTAATGCTCGCCGCTCGGACTTCAGGCTCATCTCCGATGAGCTGCGGAACGGCAGTGGTTTGGGACGTTTCGGAAAAAACATTGCAGAAGCCGAGCAATGCGCACAACAGCATCCCCAGCGGGATCGTTAGCTCCTCGGCGAAGGACAGCGCCGCTAGGCACCCCAGCAGGAAAAGCTTGGACCCGAGACCGATGCGCAGGACCCGCAACGCGGAATACTTGTCGACCAAATGGCCCGCGGGGATGCTGGCGAGCACAAAGGAAAGGGAACCAAGCGCATTGAGCACTCCCATCTGCATGGCAGTTGCGCCAAGGGTACCCACGAACAGCAGATCAATCGTGATATCAGAAAGTGAGCGTCCTGCCGCGTCCGTTGCGTTCGACCCGAGGAGCAGACGCTGGGATCGCTGGACTTTTCCCTGGCTTGCCGTGGCCACTTGCCCTCCCTTGCTCTAACTGTTTGATCATACAGTTCTAGCTTGAAAGTGCAATCAAACGATTAGTGATAATTCCGGGACATTGGAAGTCGAGAAGTTCTCTCCACTTCAACCTCGCAGGGGTCCAACTTCAGCCCCGCTCAGATGCAGGTCAGCGGCTAACTTATCACAGCCGGGTGCCGTCCGCAGGAAAATGTAGAAACTTTTCTCCTGGCGGAGAGAGTGAATTACTCGGCTTGCATTAACTAATTGAAGTGTGTTGTTAATAGATTCTTGTTAGGTGAGCCTGACCAACTATTGATTGTCTCTATCTGAGGAGCATGCTTTTGGGTGCCTCACTGCCTACCCTGCAAATGCCTGATCTACCACTGCCGATCTACGATGATTCGTTGCTCTGCGCAGACACCGCCCGTGTCTACGAAAACGAGTCGCGTGAAGCCATTTCACGCGTGGCCCACCGATTGGCATCGGTGAACGCGCCGACGACCGGACCGACTCCGCAGCAGTTGCAGGAACGCATCGACCTGGTCGACCTGCATAGTCCGTTGGGTTCAACCCAGGACTCGTTCGCCGAGCTGAATGAGTTGTATTTCAACGACGCGGTCTACTTCCACGACCCGAAGTACGCGGCGCACTTGAACTGCCCCGTCGTGATCCCTGCGGTGGTCGCCGAGAACTTCGTCACTAGCATCAACACCTCGATGGACACTTTTGACCAGAGCGCTGGAGCAACACTGATCGAGCGCAAACTCATCGATTTCACCGCCGATCTGATCGGCTTCGGGACCGGGCAGGCCGACGGAATCTTTACCTCTGGCGGAACTCAATCCAACCTTCAGGCCATGCTGATCGCACGAAACACCGCAACCGCAAAGCTGCGGGGCACCTTGCCTGAACGGCTGGCTAATCTGCGGATCTATTGCTCGGAAGATGCGCACTTCTCGATTCGCAACGCCGCGATGCTCCTTGGCCTGGGCTACGACGCGGCCGTGGCGATCCCTACAGACGCCCAGCACCGCATGGATGCGCATGCATTGCGCGTGCGCCTGGACGCAGACCTCGCCGCCGGTTTGGTGCCCATGGCCATCTCCGCCACCAGCGGGAATACCGACTTCGGGGCCATCGATCCGTTGCCCCAGCTGCGTGCTATCGCCACAGAAGTAGGCGCGTGGTTCCATGTGGATGCCGCATACGGTTGCGGCCTGCTCGTCTCCAACTCCCACCGCCACCGGCTGGACGGCATTGAATTGGCCGACTCGGTCACCGTGGATTACCACAAGTCCTTCTTCCAGCCCATCGGCTCCAGCGCCTTGGTGGTCCGCTCGGCGGCCTCCATGGAATCCATCGCCCACTATGCCGAGTACCTGAACCCGCGTGCGGAGGCCGAGTCCACCCCCAACCAGGTCTCGAAGTCCCTGCAGACCACACGGCGCTTCGATGCGCTGAAGCTGTGGGTCACGTTGCGCTCTTTGGGGGCCAGCCGTTTGGGTGCCATGTTCGACCAGGTCATCGCCTTGGCAGAGGACGCTCAACAGGAAGTTGCCATGCGCGCCCAGCTACGGATGGCAGCCGACGTGCAGCTGAGCACGCTGGTCTTCTCCTTTGAAGATCCACAGCACCCACTGGAACTGGACGAGCACAATGCCCTGGCCAACCAGATCCGCCAACGCCTCTATGCCAGCGGCGAAGCGATGATCGCCGCCACCACGGTCAAAGGCAAACGCCTGCTGAAACTGACGCTGCTCAACCCGAATACGACCCTGGCCGATATCAGCGAGATCCTCGACGCTATCTGCCGGATTGGTTCCGGACTGCTGGCCGAACGCACCCTTGGAGAGAAGAAATGATTGAACCTACCGAGCACTTTGACGTCATCGCTATTGGCGCTGGCCCTTTCAATCTGGGTTTTGCCGCCTTGGCCGATGGATTGGATGATCTGCACGTTGCAGTTCTGGAAGCAGGAGAGAAGTTCGTCTGGCACCCTGGCATGATGCTTCCCGGAACCCATCTCCAGGTTCCCTTCATGGCAGATCTGGTGACCATGGCGGACCCGACCAGCAAGCATTCGTTCTTGAACTATCTCAAGGAAAAACAGCGGCTTTACCCGTTCTATATCCGCGAAGACTTCTACGCGCTGCGCGAGGAGTATTCCAACTACCTGGCGTGGGCCGCAGAAAATATTCAAAGCGTACGATTCGGGCACCGGGTGCTCGAAGCCGAATACCACGACGGGGTCTACCGGTTGTCGGTGCTCACTGCCGCAGGACTGACCCGCTTCACCGCAGACAAGTTGGTGCTGGGCACCGGATCCCAGCCTTATCTGCCGCCGGTTCTCACCACGGAAGCACAAGCCACCGGCAACTTGGTGCACTCAAGCGACTACGCCTTCCACCGCGAGAAACTCCTATCCTCCCGGACCGCAGGTTCCGGCCCGAAAGTAACTGCTGTGCTCGGCAGCGGCCAGAGCGCCGCAGAAATCTTCTTGGATCTTCTGCGCAGCTTGCCAGAAGAGGATCATCTGGTGTGGGCAACGCGTTCAGAACGCTACTTCCCGCTGGAATACACCAAGCTCACTTTGGAGATGACATCTCCGGAATACATCGACCACTTCCATGCCCTGCCCATGGATCAGCGGGATGTCCTGTCAGCAGAGCAAAAGGGGCTCTACAAGGGGATCAACGCGGACTTGATCAACGAAATCCACGAGGAGCTCTACCAGCGAAGCGTCAATGGCGCAGCGAATGTGCACCTGCGTACCGGCTGCGCGGCCACGAGCATCGGCGCTGACACGGATCACCTGGCCATCAGCTTGCGCCATGAACGCACCGGAGAAGACCTGGAATTCCTCGCCGACCACCTAGTCATGGCAACCGGCTACCGCGCAGGCACTCCGGACTTCTTGCAAGGCATCAGCCAACGCATCGATTACCTTCCCGATGGCCGCTTCAATGTAGATCGCGAATATTCCATCGGGTTGGACCAGGACATCTTCGTGCAGAACGCTGAACTGCACACCCACGGCTTCACCGCTCCGGATCTGGGCATGGGAGCCTACCGCAATTCAGTAATTATCAACCGCTTGGCTGGACGCGAGGTCTACCCGGTCGAGCGACGGATCGCTTTCCAGCGATTCGGCGCCGCCGAACTCAGCGGCTTGCCCACTTCCGCCACTGCCAGCGCACGAGCCTAAGGAACTTCCGATGACCAACTACACTTTCCGTTCCGTGACGTTGCCCGGGGATACTGCGCTGCTGCATTCGTGGATTGCCACCGCGCATGCCTCCTTCTGGTGCATGGCCAACGCAACCGAAAAGGAAATCGAAGCAGAATACCGCACATTGCTTGGCACCCCAGGCTACGAAGTCCTCTTCGGCATCGACGCATCAGGAGACGAGAAATTCCTTGTCGAGCTCTACGACCCCGCAGCATCGCCCCTGGCCGATGCGTACAACTGCGTCCGCGGCGACCGTGGACTGCACTTCCTGGCTCCGGCAGCCACCGAGCCGCAGCCTGGGTTCACCCTCGAAGCTCTCTCCTCGGCCATGGTCCAGGCTTTCGCCCTGCCCGGAACCGAACGAATCATCGTGGAACCTGACCTGCGCAACAAAGCCATCCATGCCCTGAATGCCCGAGTTGGCTTCCGCCCGGTACGTCCAGTGGAGCTCTCCGAAGCAGACGGCTCAATCAAGCAGGCACTGCTGTCCATCTGCACTCGCCAGGACTTCGAAACCGCTACCGGCCGCGGCTTGGAATCCTCATTCCTCTCCCCTGCACGTTGGGACATCGCCAACCGCCATGTCTTGGCCAAGGCCCTGGGCGAATTTTCGCATGAGCGCCTCCTGGAGCCTGCCGGCCATGGAGAAAACCGCTACTCAGTCCAGAAGGATGCCCACCGCTACAGCTTCAGCGCCCAGCGGTACCAGCTGAACCACTGGTTGGTCTCACCGCAGTCCGTGGAACACCACCACTTCGTTGACGGCAGCTGGCAGCAGGCAGAGGTGGACGCCATTGAGTTCATCACCCACTTCTGCCAGGAACTCACGCTTTCCCCGGTGCAGTTGCCCACCTACCTTGAAGAGCTCTCATCCACACTGGCCAGCCACTGCTACAAGCTGGTTCATGCAACCCATAATTCAGCACAGCTGGCGCGGTTCGACGGCACAGCCGCTCAGTCCTTCCAGCTCATCGAATCTTCCATGACCGAGGGCCACCCGTGCTTCATAGCCAACAACGGAAGAATGGGCATCGGGCGCACCGACTACCTGAGGTACGCCCCCGAAACCGGTTCCGCCCTGCACCTTGGCTGGGCTGCCGCCCACAAGTCCCGAGCACAATTCGACGCCGTGGATTCGCTGGATTACGAAGGGCTGCTGGCCGCCGAGCTGGATCCAGCCGAGCGCCAGCGCTTGGATGCGGCCCTGGAGGCCTCCTTGTCCGGCACCGGCTATGCAGCCGGGGACTACATCTTCATTCCGGTGCACCCTTGGCAATGGGAGAACCGCCTGTCGATCACGTTCGCCAATGATATTGCGCGCAAGCAATTGATCTGGCTGGGCACCAGCGTTGACGAGTACCAGGCGCAGCAGTCGATCCGCACCTTCTTCAACCTGTCCAACCCGGAACGACACTACGTCAAGACGGCAATGTCGATCTTGAATATGGGGTTCATGCGCGGGCTCAGTGCCGAGTACATGAAGGTGACTCCCGCGATCAACCAGTGGTTGGGCGAGTTGTTCGCAAAGGACCCGGTGCTCTCGATCCAGCCGGTCGCCCTGCTGCGTGAAATTGCGGCCGTAGGCTACCGCAACCCGCAGTTCGAAGCAGCCACCGGCAAGAGCGATCCGCAGCGGAAGATGCTGGCTGCGCTGTGGCGGGAGTCCCCGATCAGCCTGCTGGGCCCGGAAGAAAAGTTGGCTACGATGGCCAGCCTATTGCATGTCGATGCGTCCGGCAGGTCCTTTGCCGGCGCCCTCATTCGCCGCAGCGGGCTAGCACCGGCCGACTGGCTAAGCCGTTACCTCGATGCCTACCTCATTCCGCTGGTGCATTGCCTGGCTGCCTATGATTTGGTGTTCATGCCGCATGGCGAAAACGTGATCATGGTGCTTGAGAACGGTGCTGTGAAGAAGGTCCTGCTCAAGGATCTGGGCGAAGAGATTGCCGTGCTCTCGGACCGGGTGGAACTCCCGGAGGAGATTCGCCGGGTACGCACCGGTGGAGATCCGGTTTTGTCGGTCTTCACGGATGTCTTTGATTCGTTCTTCCGCTTCCTCGCGCCGCTGCTGGATGCCGAAGAACTGCTTTCCGAAGCAGATTTCTGGAAGACCGTAGTTCAACGGCTGCTGGATTATCGCGGGCAGCACCCGCAGTTCGCTGAACGCTTTGATCAGCTGGGACTTTTTGCGCAGAACTTCCCGCTGTCGTGCTTGAACCGCCTGCAGTTGCGCAACAACCAGCAGATGCTGGATCTCGCCGACCAGTCCGGAGGCCTGGTCTACGCAGGCGATCTGGAGAACCCGCTGGCCACCGCTCTCATTCCCGCTGGCTGATTTGCCAGCTTCCCCAGCATCGCGCCGTACAGTCATCGTGCGGCGCGATGCTTGCTATTTCCGCGGCTGTGCCGTGATCCTGCGTGCCAGCTCGCCGACCCCTGCGCCCTGAAGCCGCGGGAGGACCTGTTCCCTTCCGGCCATCGCCAGGACCAGATCCAGCATTTCGCCACGCACCTCGGGACCGTTCCCGCAACTGAAAGCGTCGTCCACCGCCGACATCCGCAACCCCTTAACCAGGGTGCTGCTATTGACTGCGAAGTCCTTGGAGGCGAAGAATCCTGCCACCGCTCGCAGTGCCGTGGGTTCAGGCCGCAGGATCAGATCGAGCGCCTGGACGATGTCCTGACCGTGCACTACCACTTCGCCCAGCAAACCGGTCACCGAGTTCAGCGGGGCAATGGACTTGCTGGCAGAACGATTGAAATTATCCAGCGTTTGCCGGGCGCCGTTCCCGAGCTGCGGGCGCAGCAGCCGCTCGTTGTGCCGGTCGGCATTGAATCCGGAACGAGCCATATTCACCAGCCAGCGGGCGGTCGAAGTGGATCCGGCGGCCGCCAGGTGCGCCGCCACATCGCGGATCTGCCAGTTCGCGCATAGCGATGGGGCGTTCCACTGCTCCGGAGCCAAGCTGCCCAGCAATCCTGCCAACCGCGCACGCTCGGCATGGACCATCTCCCAATGCCATCTCGCATCCTTCATGGCGCCTCATCCCCATAGATCCAGTACCGGCTCAGCTTCCAGGAGCATACCGGATTTCCGGTTGCGCCATCTTGCCACTGGTCAAATGGCGGTTCTCCAAAGCCACGAAAAATATCTGGAAAATCTTGGTACTAAGTATTGCTAAATACCGCTACTTAGTTCTACTATCTACTCGTACTCAATGACACTAAGTAGAGAGGGGTGCAGTATGGCCACACAGATGACCGAGATGCTCAAAGGCACCTTGGAAGGGATCGTCCTGGCGATCCTGGCCGAATGCCCGGCCTACGGATACGAGATCACCACGGAACTGCGCGAACGCGGCTTCACCGATCTGGCCGAGGGAACGATCTACGCGCTGCTGGTGCGCATCGAGCAGAAAGGCCTCGTTTCGGTGGAGAAAGTCCCGTCCGAAAAAGGGCCTCCCCGCAAGGTCTTCACCCTCAACCCCAGCGGCAAGCAGCAGCTCGACGACTTCTGGACCACCTGGAACCTGCTCGTCTCCCGCATCAACAACCTCCCCCACCCGAGCACCCCGCAGAAAGGGCACTGATCATGGTCGCCAAATGGATTGAAGCTTTCACCGGCTCACTGGAGCAGAAGAAGCAGTACAAGCAGAGCATGGCACGCCTCAAGGCCCTGCCCCAGCCCTATGCCAAGGCCGCTGCAGGAGTGCAGCGCTACCTGCTGAACCAGAGCGGGGTCACCGATGCCGAAACGATGATCTCCATGTATTCGGACCTGGCCGACCTCTTCGAAGGAGCAGCCGCCAACGGCACCGCGCTGCGCGAACTGCTTGGCCAGGACCCGGCGGAATTCGCCGATGACTTCGCCCAGGCCTACGGGGGCAAGCGCTGGACCGACAAGGAACGCAGCCGCCTGGCCGACACCATTTCCGAAGCAGAGAACGAATCGAAGGAGCAATGACGTGAATACCGCATTGGCCCCGGAACCGGCCATCGAGGTCACCGGATTGGTCAAGTCATTCAAGAAGCTGCCCGTGCTGCGCGGACTGGACTTCACCGTGCAGCCTGGCAGCATCTTCGCCTTGCTCGGTTCCAATGGCGCCGGCAAGACGACGCTGGTGCGGATCCTGGCCACCCTCCTTCCCGCCGATGCGGGGACCGCCCGGGTCTGCGGAGCTGCAGTGCGCGAGAACCCGGTCCAGGTCCGCCGGTCGCTGGGCCTGACCGGGCAATTCGCCGCAGTGGACGAGGTACTGACCGGGCGCGAAAACTTGCTGCTGATCGCGCGGCTGCTCCGCTTGGAGAATCCGCGGGCCATCGCCAGCGGCTTGCTGGAGCGCTTCAACCTCTGCGATGCAGCGGACCGGCCCGCAGGAACCTACTCCGGCGGGATGCGCAGGCGCCTTGATATCGCCATGGGACTGGCCGGCAACCCGCCAGTGCTCCTGCTCGACGAGCCGACCACCGGACTGGATCCCCAATCGCGCCGCGAAACCTGGCAGGTGATCCGCGACTTGGCCGAATCCGGCACCACGATCCTGCTCACCACCCAGTACCTGGATGAAGCAGAGCACCTGGCCGATCAAATCGCCATCCTCCACGAGGGCACCATCATCCACCAGGGCACGCTGGCCGAACTCCAGGCCCTGCTGCCGCCGGCCACCACCGAGCTGGTGGCCAAGCGGCCAAGCCTGGAGGAGATATTCCTGGAACTGATCGGCCACCACCAGCGAACCGAAGGGAGCAAGCCATGAGCATCGCGGCACTGCAGGAAACCCGAATACTCACCGGGCGCTCGATGCGCCACGTTGTGCGCAGCCCCGACACCATCATCACCACGGCCATCACCCCGGTGGCCATGATGCTGCTGTTCACCTACGTCTTCGGCGGGGCCATCGGCACCAGCGCCACCGGGCCGTACATCAACTACTTGCTGCCCGGGATCCTGGTCATCACCATCGCCTCCGGGGTCGCCTACACCTCCTACCGGCTGTTTCTGGACCTGCGCGATGGGCTGGTGCAGCGCCTGCGCTCCATGCCGATCTCCCGCTCCAGCGTGCTCTGGAGCCATGTGGCGACCTCGTTGGCGGCGAACCTCCTGTCCCTGGCGCTGGTACTGGGGGTCGCCCTGGCCATGGGCTTCCGCTCCTCCGCCTCCATGGCAGCGTGGATCGCCGTGCTCGCGCTGCTGTGCCTGGTGCCCCTGAGCCTGACCTGGGCAGCGGTGCTTGCCGGCTTGAGCGCGAAATCGGTGGATGGCGCCAGCGCCTTCAGTTACCCGCTGATCTTCCTGCCCTTCATTTCCTCGGCGTTCGTTCCCACCGAGTCAATGCCCGGGCCGGTGGCCTGGTTCGCCGAGCACCAGCCGATCACTGCTATCGTCGATTCGCTGCGCGCCCTGCTGTCGCAAGAACCCGTGGGTTCCGAGCTCTGGATCGCCCTGGCCTGGCTGGCAGGCATCTTGATCCTGGCTTGGGCGCTGGCCACGCGGATCTACCGGAGCAAGACCTCCAGCTGAGCAGCGGGCGCGCGGCACGGGACGCGCGCCGTCTGCAACTGCCACGGGAAGCAGCGCAAGCCCCCGACTTGAACATTGTTCAAGTCGGGGGCTTTTCGTGTACATTGGTGCCAGCAATTGAACACCGTTCAAGAATGGCTGCACCTTGGCAGGCAGCCATCCAACCAGGCGAAGGAACCCATGAGCATCCCCGCGCAGCGCACCAACACCGCAGATTTCACCGAGCTGGCCGCACGCATCTCCGCTGGCCACCAGCTCACCGCAGCAGAGGCCCTCGGGCTGCTGGCCACCAGCGACGCTCAGACGTCGGCACTGGTCAGTGCGGCCGGGGTGCTGCGGCGCAAGCATTTCGGCAACACCGTGAAGGTCAACTACCTGGTCAACCTGAAGTCCGGCTTATGCCCCGAGGACTGCACCTACTGTTCCCAGCGTCTGGGCTCCAAGGCCGAAATCCTGAAATACACCTGGCTCAAGCCCGGCGAAGCGGTGCGCCAGGCAGGTTTGGGCATCGCCGGCGGCGCCTCGCGGGTCTGCATGGTCGCCTCCGGCAAGGGACCCACGGACCGCGATGTGCAACGCGTCGCGGACATGATCGGCGCATTGAAGGAAGAGCATCCGCAGGTCGAGGTCTGCGCCTGCATCGGCATCCTGAAGCAGGGGCAGGCCCAGCGGCTCAAGGAGGCCGGCGCCGACGCCTACAACCACAACCTGAATACGGCCGAGTCCCTCTACCCGGAAATCTGCAGCACCCACAGCTTCGCCGAGCGCGTCTCCACCGTCCAGCAGTCCAGGTCCGCCGGCCTCTCCCCCTGCTCGGGGCTCATCGTTGGACTGGGCGAAACTCCTGAGCAACTGGTCGAGGCGATCTTCGCCTTGCGCGCGCTGGAGGCCGATTCCATTCCGGTGAACTTCTTGATGCCTTTCGACGGCACCCCGCTGGAAGGCACCTGGAACCTGACCCCGCGCGCGTGCCTGCGGATCCTGGCCGTAGTGCGATTAGCCTGCCCGGACAAGGAGATCCGGATGGCCGGCGGACGCGAAATGCACCTGCGTTCCTTGCAGGCCAACGCCCTGGAAGTGGCCAATTCGCTGTTCCTCGGCGACTACCTGACCAGCGAAGGCCAGGACGCGAAAGCCGACCTGGCGATGATTGCCGACGCGGGTTTCGTGGTGCTGGGCCAAGAAGGCCAGGACCCGGCGCAGCTGGCCAGGACGCTGCGCGAAGCCGCCGGCCACGCTTCGCGCCAGCCGGAGGATGCGGGCAACGCCGGGGCCAACGGGTGCAGCGGATCGTGCTGCACCTCCGTTGCTTCCCCGGCCTGCGGCAGCGCCTCCTCGGGCTGCGGCACCGGCACGGCCGAACCGGTGCTCCGCCGCCGCGGTGCCGGGACCGGGGAAAGCCCGAACGCCTGATCGCCGCCATGCGGCCTCTGCCTATGCCGAGAGGTCGGTGGGCAGGGTGAGAATCTCCGCGCCAGTTTCCGTGATGGCAATGGTGTGCTCGGTGTGCGCGGTGCGGCAGCCGGTGGCACTGCGCAGGGTCCAGCCATCACGGTCGGTCACCAGCTTGCTGGTATCGGCCATGACCCACGGTTCGATGGCCAGCAGAAGACCGGGACGCAGCGTGTACCCGCGTCCGCGGCGGCCGTCGTTGGAAACGTGAGGATCCTGATGCATGGTGCTGCCGATGCCGTGGCCGCCGAATTCCATATTGACCTTGTACCCTTCGGCGGTCAGCACCGATCCGATGGCGAAGGACAGGTCGCCGATCTTGGCTCCGGGACGCGCCTCGGCGATGGCGGCAGCCAGGGCGCGTTGCGTGGTCTCGATCATCTTCAGGTCTTCTGCACGCGCAGCCGTGCCGACAATGAAGCTGATCGCCGCGTCGGAGGCGATGCCTTTCAAGGTGACGGCCAGATCCAGGGTGAGCAAGTCGCCATCGGCCAGCTGGTAGTCGCGAGGCAGTCCATGGAGCACCGCATCGTTGACTCCCGTGCAGATGTAATGGCCGAAGGGGCCGCTGCCGAAGGACGGGGCGTAGTCGACGTAGCAGGAGACCGCGCCGGCCTCCTCGATCATTTCCTTGGTCCAGGCGTCGATTTCCAAGAGATTGGTGCCGACCTGCACGCGGTGCTTGAGCGTATTGAGGATGTTTCCGACAAGGCGTCCGGTCTCGCGGGCGCGCTCTACTTCGCTGGCTGTGAGAATCTCAATCATTCCAATTACTATACCGGTATTTTAATACCGGTATAATGGTCTCATTATGGTTAGACTGCCGCTTACCGCCCGGGAAATCGAACAGGGCAAGAACCTCGGCGCGCTGCTTCGGCAGGCACGCGGCGAACGAACAATCCTCGACGTCGCGATCCAAGCCGGCCTCTCCCCCGAAACCCTGCGGAAAATCGAAACCGGCCGCGTCGCCACTCCCGCTTTTTCCACCATCGCCGCCGTCGCGGCCGTACTCGGCCTCTCCCTTGACGCGATCTGGTCCGCACTGGACGAGACCAAAGAGTCGAACCGGCCCGAAAGCCCCATCCTGTCGCATTGATTGCCTGAGGTCCCTGGCGGCGGAATATCCTCCCGAGATTACTTGTTGCCTCAAGCATGAAGAACATTGGCTTTTTGTCCTTCGGCCACTGGACCGACCACCCGCAATCAGGCACCCGCACTGCCTCCGACGCCCTGCTGCAGGCCATCGATCTGGCGGTCGCCGCCGAGGAACTCGGCGCGGACGGCGCCTATTTCCGCGTGCACCACTTCGCCCAGCAATACGCCTCCCCGTTCCCGCTGCTGGCTGCCATCGGCGCGCGAACCAGCCGCATCGAGATCGGTACCGGCGTCATCGACATGCGCTACGAGAACCCGCTGTACATGGCTGAGGATGCAGGCTCCGCCGACCTGATTTCCAATCGCCGCCTGCAGCTGGGCATCAGCCGTGGTTCGCCCGAGCAGGTCATTGACGGCTGGCGCCACTTCGGCTTCGAGCCGCGCGAGGGCGAATCGGATGCCGATATGGGCCGCCGGCATACCGAGCGCCTGCTCGAGGTGCTTTCCGGGGAAGGCTTCGCCGAGCCTAGCCCGAACCCGATGTTCCCCAATCCCCCGGGCCTGCTGCGCATCGAGCCGCATTCGGACACCTTGCGCGAACGCATCTGGTGGGGTTCCGGATCCAATGCCACTGCAGTGTGGGCCGCGAAGCTGGGCATGAACCTGCAGAGCTCCACGCTCAAGGACGATGAATCGGGCAAGCCCTTCCATGTCCAGCAGGCCGAGCAGATCCAGCTCTACCGCGACGCCTGGAAGGAAGCCGGCCACTCACGCGAACCGCGCGTCTCGGTGAGCCGCAGCATCTTCGCACTGACCGATGAGCGCGACTGGCAGTACTTCGGCCGTGACCGCTACAGCTCGGACCAGATCGGCAACATCGATGAGAAGACCCGTGCGGTCTTCGGCAAGTCCTATGCCGGGGAACCAGATGAACTGGCCAAGAAGCTGGCCGAAGACGAAGCCATCGCCGCGGCGGATACGCTCCTTCTCACCGTTCCAAACCAGTTGGGCGTGGACTACAACGCCCACGTCATCGAATCAGTGCTCAAGCACGTGGCCCCGCTGATGGGCTGGCGCTGAACCGGCTCATTCGTTACGCGGATCCCTTCCCCATTTATTCCATTGAGACCCACGCCACTAGGGTAGATCAAAAGACTTAGACATTTGCACGCAGAATCAGGGAGCAACTCATGAGCAAGCCATTGAACGTCGCCTTCATCAAGGCCAGCTGGCATGCGGATATCGTCGACCAGGCCATGGCCGGCTTCAAGGCCGAGATGGATTCTTCCGGGCAGGAATACACCATCAATGTCGTCAGCGTACCCGGCGCCTACGAAATGCCGTTGCAGGCCCAGCGCCTGGCGAAGACCGGCAAGTACGATGCAGTGGTAGCCGCAGCCCTCGTGGTTGACGGCGGCATCTACCGCCACGACTTCGTTGCCCAGGCGGTAGTGGACGGCTTGATGCGGGTCCAGCTGGATACCGATGTACCTACTTTCTCGGTCAGCCTGACCCCGCACCACTTCCACTCGAACGACGAGCACCAGGGCTTCTACTTCGAGCATTTCCTCAAGAAGGGCGCCGAGGCTGCCCGCGCGGTTCAGGCCGTAGCAGCTATCGAGCTCTAGGGAATACGCGAAAAACAGGCGTGCCGCCGTGAACGCCGTTGTCAACGGCCAAGGCAGCACGCCTGTTCCTATTCAGGGCCAAGCCCTAGGCGCGATCTACAAATGCCTTATTTCGCGCTTTCCTTGCTTCCATAATGCAATATCCAAAATTCGTAATAACGACAAATGAGGTTGGCCGGCCTCAGCCCTGATCGCTCTGAGCTTGTCTACAAATTCCGCGGCCTCGGAAGAACCGTCGTGGAAGGCGGAGTACCAAACGATCCATTGTTCTCCACTGCCTTTGATCCCGGCAACTGCTTCGACAACCGAATCGTAAACCGGAATCAAGTCCGGCCGCTTGCGAGCCATGATCTTGCTTGCCGTGGTTTGGCCAACCTTCCAAGGGTCTTCATGTTGCCGTAGAAGCGACCACAATTTATCCGCAGGCGATCCCTCATCGAGATATTTCTCGAATAATTCTGGCGTCAAATTCTCGAACTTCAAGTCCTGCGGAATCTGGGACAGCAATTCGCTGATTTGCTCGGCTAGCGTTTCGAGGATTCCCAAGGAAGCCTGCGCTGGCACGTCAACGGAGAGCATCGATACCGCCACCAAGTCGGTCGCAGTGATTCGATGTGGATCAGTATCGACACCTTCACCAAGAGTTTCAAAGCGCGATCCAGAATACTTGGGCCGACCGTTTCCCATGGTCCCGAAATAGTCCCTTACATCTTCTACCGCAGTGCTGAAGTCTACTTTTGATCGAAGTTGCATTTACGCTGACCCCATTGTTGGTTGAAGATTTGATTATTTCACCGTACCTGAAAGTACCGACAAGTTGGGCTCTCAGCCATGATTCGGGAAATCAGTCGTCGCCTATTTGTCCCTCATCCTTCGTACACTCTTTACATGATTGATTTCAATAATTCCTCTGTCTTCAAATTGGGCCCATGGGACCTTTCACAAGTCGCACCGGAGATCGTACCCATGATGGTCACTGGCGAAGAGCTACTAAGCGCTTTCAAGGGTGCACGCGACTACGTGGTCTTCAGCAACAAGAGACTCATCGCCGTCAATGTGCAAGGCATGACCGGCAAAAAGCGGGATTACACCTCGTTACCGTATTCGAAAGTCCAGTCGTTCTCCGTTGAAACAGCTGGAACCTTCGATCTGGATGCGGAGCTGGACCTGTGGTTCAGCGGGTTGGGCAAAGTTCGTCTGGAGTTCAAGGGCAAAGTTGATGTCCGGGCCCTCTCTCAGCTCATCGCCTCCTACGTGCTCTAGCAAGACAGCACGCCTGTTCCTATTCAGGGCGAGACCGCTGGCTGCTACCAAGCCTCGCGCGGGCTGAGCCGGGCTGCTGCCATTGATGCACCCAGAATGATGGTGCGCATGAAGCGTTCGGCCGCTTCGATCAGCAGCCGTTCCCCGTCATCCACTGCTTCTTGCAGCGTCATCGGGATCGGCATGATCGAGGCAATGGCGTCAATTCCGATATCGTGCACGTCTCGGCAGCCGCGGCCCAGAGTTCCTGCCAGGGCCACTACCGGCACCCCATGCAGCGCCGCGCGCCGCGCTACCTCCGCCGGCACCTTGCCCTTGGGCGTCTGGAAGTCGATGGCGCCTTCTGCGGTGATGACCAGATCCGCTCCGCGCAGCATCGAGTCCAGATCGATGCCGGCCAAGCCCGAGTCCAGGATCGCCTCGAAGCGAGGCAAGAGCACCGCCCCCACCGCCGCCAAGCCAGCGCCCAGCCCGCCCGAAGCACCCGTCCCCGGGGCCAAAGCGAAATCCGTGGAGCGCGAGGACTCCAGCGCATCGCGCCGCAGGATCGAGGCCCAGCGTTCGAAACCTGCTGACATGATTTCGACCTGTTCCGGAGTTGCCCCCTTCTGCGGACCGAAAACGCGGGCCACTCCGCGCGGGCCGGTCAGCACATTGTGCGGGTTCAGCGCCATGGTGATCCGGACATTCCCGGCAGCCAGGGCCGGGTGCAGGCCGGACAGATCCAACCGGTCCACCGATCCGAGGTAGTTGCCGCCGGCCTTGACCTCATGGTCGTTGGCATCAAGGATTCGTGCACCCAGCGCCTGCAATGCCCCCATGCCGCCATCCGAGGTACCCGAATCGCCGCAGCCCACGAGGATCTTGGAGGCCCCGGCATCAATGGCGGCCGCGATCAGCTCGCCCACACCGTAGCTGGTGGTGGTTCCCGGATCCCGCTGGTCGCGGGGAACCAGCCGCAGGCCCGCAGCGGCGGCCATTTCGACGACTGCCGTTCCGGCCGCTTCGCCACCGAGCATGGCGTAGTGGGACTCGACTTGCTGTCCGACCGGACCGGTGACTGCCATTGGCACCAGGTGGCCGCCGGTAGCGCACGCCAAGGTTTCTGCGGTGCCTTCGCCGCCATCGGCGATGGGCACTGCCTTGACCGTGGCTCCGGGCAAGGCCCGGCGAACCCCGGCGCCGATGGCCGCCGCGACTGCCGCCGCGTCGAGGGATTCCTTGAATCCGGAAGGGGCGACCAGGATGCGTTGTGGAAGTGCGTGTGCCATGATTCGTTGTCCTTTTCAGTGAGGATGAATGCGATGAGATGTGAAGCTACGAGGTGGTTCAGAGAAACAGCGGCAGTCCCATGGCCGGCCAGATCCAGAAGGCGAAGACCAGGACCAGCAGGACCATGAGCGGTCCGAGCACCGCGCTCAGGCGCAGCAGATCTGCCGGCTTATAGGTTTCGATGCCCTCGATCTCGGAGAACAGGTTCACCGGCTTCGCGCTGCTGGTCAGTGTGTGGCAGAAACCGGCAGCGGCGGTGGAAGCCAGGGCAATGGCTACCGCGTTGACCCCGACGCCCGGGGCCAGCGAGACCACCAGCGGAATCAGCACCGCTGAGCGGGCCGAACGGGACTGGATGACCAGATGCGCCGCGGCAGACACCACCACCACGAGGACGGTGAAGACCCAGGGTGCGGCAGCGCCGAGCTGCTCGACGGGGCCAAGCACCTTGCGGGCCAGCCATTCGGCGGCTCCGCTTCCGGCGAGCGCCGTGCCCAGGGTGAGGGTCGCGGCCATGAAGATGAGCATCGACCACGGCACCGCCTTCAATGCCTTGGCCAGGCCTACAGAGCCATATCCCGGGCTGGCTACCAGCAATGAACCAAGCAGGGCCACGATGGCGGGATGGAGCTGGTGCAGGGGCTCGGTGCACCAGAGCACCACCACAGCCGAGACCAGCAGCGCTGCCCTGGATTGCCCCACCGTGAGCGGACCCGAGAGCGGCACCGGCGAATACTGCTGCAGCCGCTCGATGCCCACCGCCAGCGGTTCTGCGCGGTCCTCCTTGCGGGTGAACATCCACAGCACCAGCTCGGCGCACAGATGGGAGGAAACGAAAGCCAGCGGCAATCCGTAGACCAGCCAGCCGGCGAAGGAGAATCCTTCATGGCCCGCGGTGGCGAGGATCTGGCTGGTGATCAGGTGCGCTCCGGCGCCCAGATAGGATGCCACTGCCGAAAGCAGGATAACCGAGGGGAAAACCAGGGACAGGGCCAGGACGATGCGGCGGCGATCCGCCAACGCCTTGGCCAGGGCAATGAAGACCGGAATGGCCAGGGCCGCGCGCCCGGAAGTGGACGGCACCGCGAATGCGGTAGCCACCAGCACGCCGGTAGTCAGGTGGATCAGCTGCCGCGGGGTGTTCGCCCCTGCGGCTATCCATGCTGCGGCGCGGGTAGCCAGTCCCGTGGCGGTGATCCCCGCCGCGATCACGAAGGCGGCCAGCAAGAGCCAAATGGTGTCTTCTCCCAGCGAGGAGAACAGGTCGGCTTCGGGCAGCACGCCCATGAGCACCAGCACCACTGCTGCGCCCAAGGCGATAAAGGTATCGCCTACTGGCGAGAAGACCCAGAGCCAGATGGCCAAGGCGAAGACCGCCAGGGTCAGGGCCCCTTGGCCTGGCAATGCCTGCCCTGTCCCCGCATCTGGGCCGAAGGCTCCATAGGCGCACCAGCCGAGAAAGCCCAGCAAGACCAGTGCGGCGATGATTCGCGCTGCGTTCTGCTTGCTCCACCGGTTTCGTGCCGCACCGGCGTTGCCCTGTTCCGCGGCCTGGTCCATGGAGCGCTGGGCGGTGTAGCGGAATCCCGAGCGTGGCGCGGTTGGCTTGATGCTCATGACTCACCGCCCAGGCTGCTGGCCATGGATTGGGCGAATTCTTCTTCGCAGCGGATGCCTTGTCCGGCATCAGCTTGCGGGAGGGAAAATCCGAAACTTGTTCCGTTGCCGTTTCCGGATTCCACCCAGGCCGTGCCGCCGTGGGCTTGCGCGACCGCTTTCACCACGGCCAGGCCCAAGCCCATGCCGGATCCCTGCTGGCCGGCTTCCGGGGCACTGCGATAGTTTTCCAGCAGGGCACGGGCCTGGTCCGGGTCCAACGCCGGTCCATCGTTGGCAACCCAGAAGCTGGCCATGCCCTTTGCTGCGGCAGAACCGATCCGGATGCTTTCTCCATCCTCGGTATGCGCGACGGCATTTTGGATCAGTTGGTGCATGGCCTGGGCAACGCGCAGCGGATCAAGCCACGCCTGGGCCTTGGCAGACTCGGCTATGCGGAATCGGCGGTCCGGGTGGGCGCCCGGGCGGGCGGCTGCCGCGGCAACGTCCGCCGTGACTTCGCCGACGGGCACCATTCGGCGCTGGATGAAGTCCGGGTCCGAGCTTTGCGCCAGCAATTCCAGGTCGGCAAGCGTCTGCCCCATCAGTGAAATGTGCGCCTGCGCGGTGCTGATGATCCTGCCGCGTTGCTTCCGGGGCACCTCTTCCTCGTTGAGCTTCTGCAAGGCAGCTGCCATCTTGCGTTGCGGGCTTCCCAGGTGCTCTCGTGCTTCGGCGATGAAGTGGCGTTGGGCCAGATGCGAAGCTTCAACCCGGTCAAGCATCGCATTCAGTGTCCTGGCCAGCTGCGCCAAGTCGTCGCGTCCTTCAACCGGAACGCGGGCCGAGAGGTCATTGGCGCTAATCGAAGCGGCGGTTTCGCTCATGGTGCGGATGGGACGCATGATCTGCCCGGCTGCCAACCAGGCGATCCCCGCGGTCAAGGCCAGTCCCCCGGCGGCCACGCCGAAGAGCATGGTTGCCTGCCGGTTGGCTTCTTCCTGGGCCCCGCCAATGAAGTGCGCGACGACCAGATGGGCTTGGTGCCCCGCCCCGCTGGCTCCGGAGGCATCCTTGGCCTCGGCCTTCGCCCAGCGAACCGTCCCGTGGTTGCTCTCCAGGATTCCGGAGGTCTTCGCGTCATCGAGAATACGGCCCAGGAGCACGGGGTCATCAGCCAGCCAGGTCCCGGCCTGGTTGGCTGCGGTGCCTGCGGTGAGCACCCGTCCATTGGCCTGCGCGAGAATCGCTTCGCCGGCCATCGGCTGCTGGCGGGCCAGATAGCGTTCCATCAATTCACCGATCGAGGAAAACGGGCGAGCTGTCTTCGGGTCCAGTCCCTCGGCGGCGAAGGTCCGGAACTCCTCGATTTCCTGCGCGATGCCCACGTTGGCAGCTTCGGCTACCTGGCCGGACATGATCGAACGCATCGAAACCGTTACGGCCAGCAGGGCCAGTGCAGTAGTGAGCACGATCCACCCGACAATGCGCAACCGTGCCGACACCGTTGATCCCTGGTGCTCATGGATATCAGCCATTGCCGATCAGCTCCTCAGCTTGCGCTTGTGCAGCAGCGGGCTCGGGAGCCGGTGAGAGCTGGACAATGATTGGCTGCTGATGCGGGATGGGCGGATTGGCCTTGTCGGCAAGTGCCTGGCTGGCGCCGGCCAGTCCCGCTGGCACGGCCAACACCATGAGGATGAGAAGTATGCGGCGATTCATGCTTTGAACATTAAAAGACCCTTGTGAGGAGCGCATTAGGCGGTGGTGAGAGGATTATGGCGCGTCCATGAGAAGCAAATGAGAGCGAGCGAATCGCCCCGGGTTCTCGCGTATTTCCGAGGTCCGGCAGCGCGGGGAATTCCTTGAAAATTTTCCCGATCTTCCTATTTCCGGTGTTCATGTTGTGGTCGCAATCCGCGAGCTGCGGGCTTCCTCGCCGCCAGGGCAAAAGAAAAGAGGTTCCGCCACCCCTGATGGGATAGCGGAACCTCTGCGAATTCGAGCTACTTCGCAGCCCAGAGCACCGAGTCGTCAGTTAACGAGAGCGTTTCGCTCATGCGGATTTTCGCATCTGCCACGGCCTCGGCCGGCACGTCGAAGACCACCTGGTAGCTTCCCTTCCCGCCCTTGGCCAAGGTAGGAACGTCCATGCCCGGCTTGGCGGTGATCGCAGTCGCGCTGCTGGTGCTGTAGATGCTTGCGTCCGAGCCCACCAGCTCTGGATTAAGGTCCAGCCATGCGTCGCCTTCTTCTTCTCCGTTGTAGACAACAGAAAGGTCCACGAGGACATACTGGCCTTCGGCCTCCTGGTTGAACTCATTTGCCTTGGCGATCTGTGCGCCGGCATCCAGGTTCACCGCACTGACATTGACCGAATACTCGCCAACAGCAGCGGCCTGCCCCAAGGCCAATACCTGTGTTTCGTCTTCGGCTTGCTCGATGATCTCAGCCGGTGCCGCCACTTCGCCGTCGGAAGCGTCGGCAATGCCGTTGGCGACCTCGTCGATCGCCTTCACATAGGCTGCCTGGGTGGCGAACACAAGAACGATGGCTACGATGGCGATGATGCTCGATGCAACGCCCAAGCCCTTGCTGCCACGGCGCTTGGAAGCGACAATGAGCGAGACGATGCCCAGTACCAGAGCAATGAAACCGAGCACGGCGGCAAAGTTGTTGACGATCGGTACCCAGCACAGGGCCAATGCAACGATGGCCACGACCAGGGCCGCAATGCCCAGGCCCTTGCCAGCTGAGCTCTTGGCAGGCGGTGCCGGTGGCACCATGTTCGGATCGACCGGATTTTGTACAGACATGAAAGCTTCCTTCGAGTGAAGACGGCGCCACGCTGGCGCCGAGGCGGATATCAGCCCAAGCGGATGAGGACTTCGGCCGAAAAGAGTCTTTGTTGACTCTTCAAGAATCATGCCAGTGCCTACCGACAATTTAGCTTGCCCCGGATTCGGCTCCAGCCGAGCTGCCCAAGGCAGCTGCAGTTTCCGGAAGCCAAGTGCGGGCGATTGACGTGCACCATTCAGGTGTTCCAGCAGGTGCATCTGGCCCGCGGACCGATGCCTGCGATTCTCCCGGGAATTTTCCTGCGCTAGGCGGGCCCGTTGGCAAAACCTGGGTGATTCATTACAGAATGCACTTATGGCCACTTCCCTTGAACACTCCCCGGGCCGCAGTACATTGCGCTATGTGCGCCTCATGCTGCTCGCGGTGCCCCTGCTCCTTGTCGTTGCCATCGTCATCTATGGCATTGCCAACCAGCGCATTGAAGACTCCCTGAGTTCCTATTACCTGGGTCCAGCACGGGACTTGTTCGTTGCGATGCTGGTGACTACCGGAGTGCTGCTCGTGGTTTACACCGGAGACGAGCTGGAGGACTATGCACTGAATTTGGCCGGCTTCTACGCCATGTTCGTCGCCTTGGTTCCCACCAAGCTGGGTGAAACGCTGGCGCAACTGCCCCTGGGCGAGCAGAGGCGGCTCATCTTCTCCGTGCAGGTATCGGTTATTGCGGTTCTCGTCGTCAGCTCGGTATTCATCTGGCTGGGAATCAGGACTAGCCGCGCTCCGCACCGCGCGCTGTTCCACAGCACCGCGACCAAAGCGCTCGGTTTGCTGAGCACCCTGCTCCTGGTCGGCTTTGTCCTGCTGCTGCTGTGGCGGACCGTTGAAGGCAAGCAGTTCGCCGGCGTGCATGCCAGCGCTGCATTCCTGCTGATCTTCTCCATGGGCATCGCCATCGCCAGCCACCTGGACCACAAGCCGCTGTGCGCGATGGACACCAGCGGAGGCAAGAAGCTGCACTACGCAATCATCCTGGTGCTGATGCTCATCGGATTGATTGCCTGGCCGATCCTGCTGGCCGCAGGCATCCAGGAGGCCCTATTCATTGTCGAATGGTTCGAGATCAGCCTTTTCTCGTATTTCTGGTATCTGGAATCCCGGCGCTTGTGGAACCCGGCTGCCTGAGTCCGCTAGGCAAAATACCCGCCGCTGGTCCGGCAACTGGCCCCTGCTACCTAACTCGGCTTTTTCCTGGCGAGGCTAGTCAGGGCTAGGTGCCAGAATTCCGGTTTCAGGCGAAAATAAAAGGTTCCGACTCGCGAATGCGAGCCGGAACCTTCTTGTAAGCTCCTCCAACTGGACTTGAACCAGTAACCCTTCGATTAACAGTCGAATGCTCTGCCAATTGAGCTATGGAGGATTGCAACGAGATATAACTTTACCCAAGATTCCCGCGAATGCAAAATCGGGATCCTAGGTTCCGCGAAGGATCCTCCGGCGCATCTCCAGTTCCATCAGTTCCCGGTTGATCTGGGCATATTCTTCGCCTTCGGGTGCCATTTCAGCACGCTGCAAGCGGCCGATCAACTCAGCCTTGCGGTGTGTGATTTGAAGCTCAATCAAGCCGTTGATGATGTCGGCGCAGTAGCGGTTCAGGCTATGTTCGTCAGATGCCGGAATGCTGGTCACTGCGAGTTCTGAAACGAAGCTGCGCAACTGCTCGGGGACTTCGTCGCGAATGACTTCAACCCAGGAGGTCGCCGACGCGCCTGCGCTGGACGCGGCAACGACGCCATCGTGGACAGCAGAGTGCGCCGGGGCCAGGAAGCGAGCCTCGTAGAACGCCTGCCATTGCTCGTCCTTCAACCGCTGCGGCTGCTGGATCACCACTTCCAGGGCCTGTCGTTCAAGGCGCATCACCGGGTCGCGGTGATCCGGGCGTTCAAAGGCCGCCGCCGGGATTGCCTGTTCAGCCTCCCCCGGTTGCGGGTGTGGTGCCTGCAGGTCTGCGTTCTTCGGCAACCGGGCGCGTTTGATGGAGGCGCCCACCGAGCGGTTGACGTCCTCATTATTCATTCCCAGCCAGCCGGCAAGCTCACGGGCATATGCCGGACGAATGGCCGAGTCGCGGATCTGCGCAACGATCGGAGCGGTCTGGCGCAAGGCCTGGACACGTCCTTCAACGGTGTTCAGATTGAATTTCTTCAATTCGGCACGAATGGCGAATTCAAACAGCGGACGCTTGAGCTCGATGAGCTCGCGTACAGCTTCGTCTCCGCGGTGCAAACGCAAGTCGCACGGGTCAGCACCGGTTGGTTCAACACAAACGTAAGTCTGGGCAATAAATCGCTGGTCTTCTTCGAAGGCGCGCAGCGCGGCCTTCTGGCCTGCGGCGTCACCATCGAAGGTGAAGACGACTTCGCCACCGGTGCCGTCATCCTGCAGCAGGCGACGGGCAATCTTGATGTGGTCCGTGCCGAAAGCGGTACCGCAGGTGGCTACCGCGGTGGTGATGCCAGCCAGATGGCAGGCCATCACGTCGGTGTAGCCTTCCACCACAACGATCTGGCGGCTCTTGGAAATCTGCTTCTTGGCCAGGTCCAGGCCATAGAGGACCTGGGATTTCTTGTAGAGCTGGGTCTCCGGGGTGTTCAGATACTTCGGGCCCTGGTCATCCTCGTAGAGCTTGCGTGCACCGAAGCCGATGGTGGCACCAGACAGGTCGCGGATCGGCCACATGACACGTCCGCGGAATCGGTCATAGATTCCGCGGTTGCCCTCGGAGAACATGCCCGTCAGCTTCAGCTCATCATCAACGAAGCCCTTGGAGCGCAGGTGCTTGAGCAGCGAATCCCAGCCCTTGGGCGCATAGCCCACGGAGAATTGGGCTGTGACTTCCTGGTCAAAACCGCGACCGGCAAGGAACTCGCGGCCGGCGGCTCCTTCCTCGGTAGCCAGCTGCGCGCGGAAGAATTCCTCGGCGACCTTGTGCGCGTCGACCAGGCGCTGGCGCTTGCCGTAGTCTTCGCGGCGCGGTCCCGGTCCCCCGTCTTCATAGCGAAGCTCGTAGTTGATCCGGGCAGCCAGAAGTTCCACAGTTTCGGTGAACGACGAGTGGTCCATTTTCTGGATGAAGGCGATCACGTCGCCGGACTCGCCACAGCCAAAGCAGTGGAAGGTTCCTAGCTGCGGGCGAATATGGAAGGACGGACTGCGTTCGTCGTGAAAAGGGCACAGGCCCTTGAACGAGCCAATGCCCGCGGATTTGAGCGTGACATAGGATTCGACGACCTCACGGAGGTCGGTGCGGTTACGCACCTCGTCGATATCTTCACGCTTGATCAGCCCTGCCATGATTCCCTTCTAGAACAACTTTGCGTCAGGGGCTTCGCCCTTAACCAGATACGAGTGCCATTCGGTGGCTGAGACGTCAGTGAGCGAGGCGACCTGGTCAATCACCACACGCAGCTGGGCCGCTTCATCAGCGGCGTCTTCCCAGTCAGCTGCGAAGATCGGCTCCAGATTATCCCGGCCCGTTTCAAAGAGCAGTTCGACCAGCTCGGTCAGCAGCGTGCGCTGATCCAGGTAGAGCGGCTGGCGCACTTCCGAAGCCATCACGTAGCTGGCCGCGATGCCCTTCATCACGGCAATCTCGTGTTCGGTTTCCTCGGGCACAATCAGGTTCGCGTTATAGCGGGTGAGCTTGCCTTCCCCGAAGCGTGCCCGGGTGGCATCCATTGCGGCGGCAGCGAAGCGGCCAATGAATTGGCTGGTCATGTCCTTCAGCGCCGCCATGGAACGCCGTGAGCCGTCAAAATGCGAAACCCACTCATCGCTGATTTCCAGGCGGCGCAACGCCGCATCGATGTCGGCCTCCCCAGTGGTCGGCAAGTACCAGTCCTTGGTCACCTGCAACGCACGCTCGCGCTGCAGATCCTGCTTGAGCCAACGCAGCTGCAGCTTGCCGCCGACAATTGCGTCTTCCACGTCATGAACCGAGTAGGAAATGTCATCAGCCAAGTCCATGACCTGGCCTTCCATGCAGACCGCTCCGGCGGTGGCCTCCGGGACATTGCGCAACCAGTTGAAGACGGTGGCGTCATCCTCGTAAACACCGAACTTCCTGGTTTTCTTGCCGTTGACCTCTGGCGCATCGGTTTTCAGCCACGGGTACTTGCACGCTGCATCCAGCGAGGCCCGCGAAAGATTCAACCCGGCCGAATGCCCGTTGTGCCGGAAAGTCTTGGTTTCCAAGCGAGTGAGCAAACGCAAGGTCTGGGCATTGCCCTCGAATCCGCCAATGTCCTTGGCTGCCTTGTCCAGCGCCTTCTCGCCGTTGTGGCCAAAGGGCGGATGACCCAGGTCGTGCGCCAAGCAGGCGGTGTCGACGACATCCGGATCGCAGCCAAGGGCCGCACCGAGCTCGCGGCCCACCTGGGCCACTTCCAATGAGTGGGTGAGCCGGTTGCGCACGAAGTCATTCTGGTTCGGTGCCACTACCTGGGTCTTGGCGCTCAAACGGCGCAAGGCGGAGGAATGCAGCACGCGGGCACGGTCCCGCTCAAAGGCAGTACGGTAGGACTTCTTCGCTGGTTCAGGCACCCACCGCTGCTGGTCGGCTTCGGTATATCCGGGGATCTGAGTCATAGTTCCTAGTCTAGTAACTCTTTGCCGGCATTGAGGAGTTATCCACTAGTGGCGTAGCCGTGGCTATTCCGGGGTGGCTAGCCGCCGGAGATATCCAGCTCGGCGGCCTTGATCATTTCGCGGTGGGCATCGCTCATCACGCGGTTATCCAGCCAGCCGTCGGGGACGTGCGTCTTCTTCGGGTGGCCCGCACGTCCGCGGGTGCCTTCTGCGGCAACCCCCGGGTATGGCAGGTCCAGATCCAGCTGGTCCAGCAGTTCGCGCAGCACTGCCAGGGATGGCACCTGGGCCAGCTGCGAGCGGATTTCGCCGCCTACCGGGTAGCCCTTGAAGTACCAGGCAATGTGCTTGCGGATATCGCGCATGCCCTTGCCCTCGTCCTCGAAGAATTCGGCCAGCAGTTCGCCATGGCGGTATACGGTGTCAGCGACCTTGCGCACGCCCGGGCGGAAACGGTCTTCACGGCCCTCGAAGGCCGCCTGCAGGTCGCCGAAAATCCATGGCCGGCCCTGGCAGCCACGGCCTACCATGACGCCGGCGGCACCGGTCTGCTCAACCATTTCAATGGCGTCCTCGGCACTGAAGATATCGCCGTTGCCCAACACCGGCATGTCATCCATGGCTTCGCGCAGGGTGGTGATCGCGTCCCAGTCGGAGTGCCCCGCGTAGTACTGGCCGGCGGTGCGCGCGTGCAAGGTGACTGCGGCCGCACCGTGGTCCCGGGCAATTTTCGCTGATTCCAGGTAGGTCAGGTGGTCCTTGTCGATGCCGATGCGCATCTTCACGGTCAGCGGGATATCGCCCTTGGCGGCCTCTGAGGTCGCGGCTTCGATGATGGAGGTGTAGAGATCCGATTTCCAGGGCAGGGCCGAGCCGCCGCCCTTGCGGGTGACCTTTGGAACTGGGCAGCCGAAGTTCAGGTCAACGTGGTCCGCCAGGTTTTCGTCAACCACCATGCGCACGGCAGCGCGCACGGTGCCGGGGTCCACGCCGTAGATCTGGATGGAGCGGATTTCCTCGTCGGGATCGTGGGAGATGATGCGCAAGGATTCGGGGTTGCGTTCCACCAGTGCCCGGGCGGTCACCATTTCGGTCACGTACAGCCCGCCGCCGTATTCGCGGCAGAGGCGGCGGAAAGCGCGGTTGGTCACCCCAGCCATCGGAGCAAGAACCACCGGGGTATCAATGGTCAGCTTGCCCAGCTGCAATGGAGGCAGCTTGAGGGTCGGGGTGTTGGTTGGCGCATCAGTCAGGGTCGTCACCCATCCATTATCCCGCACGAACGCAAAACAGTAACTGAGATCTTCATCAAATCTTGATGCCGAGGCGCTGGATTATTGTCCTGATGTGGACCAAAATGATGCAATGACAAGTAAATTTTCGGCGGCGCGGGTGGTTTTGCTGGCCCTTGCCGCCGCCATTGTGGCTTTGGTTATATCCGCATTGCTCGTGGTTTCGCTGCGTTCGGCACCAGAGGTCCACGGGGAGAACACCCCGGAAGGGGTCGTGCAAAGATATCTGATGGCTTTCGAGGCCGAGGATTTGCCGGCCATGCAGCGCTACACCATTGAAGGCCAATCCAGGATGCTGTGCTCTCCCGAACCCTATGCCCCGCAGCCACTTGATGTGCAGCTGCTGCGCAGCACCGTCGGGGAGTCCAGTGCTACCGTCCGCACCAGGTTCAATACCCGCGACGCCCAATTCCTGCCCTTGGGGAATCTCTCCTCATATGAAGAGGCCTTCGAGCTGCGCAAGGTCGATGGAACCTGGCTGATTGACCGCATGCCGTGGCAGGTCGGCCTGTGCACCGCCGAGGAGATGGGTTACTGATGGCCGCAACCGCCCCGGCGTTCCACGTGCAAAGCAGCAGCGTGCTGCGTCCGGTGATCCTCCACGGCTTGCTGTTCGTGCTGTTGATGGTCTCGGCTACGGGTCTGTCTACGCTCTTTACCGCGCTCTTCCATGGTTTCGATTCCTTGCTGGTCAGCACCGAGCAGCTGGCGATGGCCTTCACCTTCACCCTGGTTGGAATCCCCTTGGCCTGGTTGTTGTGGCGTTCCATCCGCAAGCGCCTGGCCCGGCCGTCGGCCTTCGACTCAGCCATCTGGTCCTTGCAGGCCTCCGCCGCGTACCTTGCCACCCTGGCTGCCAGCAGCTGCGCCGCGCTGGCGTTCCTGGCGGGACTTGTTTCCGCAGCCCGCGACGGGGCATGGCAGTCGACGCTGGCGGTGGCCTTGGGCTGGGGCACGGTGTGCGCCTGGCAGCACCGCCAAATTACTTCATCGCGTACTGCACCACGGCAATTCGCCCAGCTGGCGGCCACCGTGGGAAATTACTTCAGCATGGTGCTCTTCGCGCTTTCGCTGGTTGCCACGCTGACGGTCGCGTTGGAAATCCTGTTCGTGCCGGAAAATACGCTGGTGGGTCCCACCGGCATGCCGAATCTGCTGATGGCGCTGGTCTGGCTGGCCGGTTCCTCGGCCCTGTGGTTCTGGCATTGGAAACTGCGCAGAGTCCAGATGATGTCCAATCTCCTGAACAGCATCCTGCTGGTTGTATTGGGCCTGGCCGCACCGGTGTTGGCGTTCCTGCTGGCGATCGCCGAGCTGGTTTCCTGGGTGTGGCCGCAGGCATGGACGGCGCAGGAACGCACCGACCTCTTCCTCGACGGCGGTCCAAGCCTGCTGGCCATCATTGTGGCGGCCGCGGTTCTCTGGATTTATCACCAGTCCCAGCTGCGTTCCGGGCTGCACCCTGCCGCCGTGGTTGGCGCAGCGCACCTGGCGCTGAGCGGTATCAGCCTGGCCGTGCTGGCTACCGGTCTGGGCATGGTGGTCAATGCGCTCTTCGCAGCACTGGGGTCCAGCGTCTCGGTGGGCTACTCCGCGGGTTTGCTGGGCCATGGTCTCGGCTTGCTCGCCTTCGGAACCGCCGCATGGCTTTGGTACTTCAAGCCCTGGAAGCCCTTCCCGGCAGACTCGCGCAGCGCCTATTTGGTCCTGTTCTTCGGAGCCAGTTCCGTCGTCGCGCTGGTTTCCCTGCTGGTCTTCGGGTACCGGATTTTCGAGTTCTACCTGGAACCCGATTCTCGTCTTGATTCCCTGCTGGACACCGTTCGCGCCCCGCTGGGCTGGCTGGTTGCGACCGCCGCCGTGGCCGGATACCACTTTGCGCTGTGGCGTTCGGACAAGGATTCCAGAGCCGGTTCTTACGGAAAATCCATTGCCTCTCAGGGGTCGATAACACGTCGAGCAGTGGTAATCGTTGGCCCGGCGGCTTCCGAGCCGATGGCGGCTCAGCTCAAAGCGCGCCCGGAGCTAGCGGTGACGTGGATGGCTTCGTCCGGCCCTGCGCTGGACGACCGGGCCGAGGTGTCGGTGCTGGCGCGCATCGAGGAATACCTGGCAACTCATCATGATTCCTTCATGGTCCTTGCCGAAGCTGACGGGTCGGTGCGTTTCATCAATCTCGCCTAGTCGGAACGTCTTCAGCACTAACTTGTAAATAGGTGCGTCTATTGTGACTTATTTTGCCCTAACCTAAAAACATCATGGTAGTGTGACTTTTTGTGCTCGCGATTCAGTGAGTGTTCCCTAATTACGGAAAGTCGCATGACCCTCCTTGCGCCGCATCAACCCGCCAACAAGTCCGATCGAACCAAAGCCGCCCATGGATCAGCAGGATTGTCCGCCAGCAATGCTTGGAAGTCAGCGGCGTTGGCCCTGTGCCTCGGTTTGCTCTCAGTCGCCCTCTTCGCGTCTTTGGGCATTGGAGCAAAGGCGATTGCGCCGCTGGCTGCCGGGCAGGCGCTATGGGGAATTGGCGCACCCGAAACACTGGTGATCATCAACGAGCTGCGCCTGCCGCGCACTGCGATTGGGCTCCTGGCAGGAATGTCCCTGGCTGTTGGCGGCGCATTGATTCAGGCACTGACCCGCAATCCGCTGGCAGATCCCGGTATCCTCGGGGTCAACGCGGGCGCCGGATTCGCCGTCGTGCTCGCAGTGGCATTCCTGGGCATCACCCACATTTCCCAGTACATCTGGTTCGCCTTCGCCGGGGCCGTGCTGGCCACCCTCGCGGTATACCTCATTGGATCGCGTGGCCGCGGTGGAGCGACACCGGCCAGGCTGACCTTGTCCGGCGTCGCACTGGGCGCCGTGCTGGGAGGAATTTCCAACGGGATGACCCTGCTCAACCCCGAGGCTTTTGACCGCATGCGCTATTGGGGCGCGGGAACCTTGAACAACCGCACCCTGCCCATGGTGGGCGTCATCGCCCCTTTCGTTATCCTGGGGCTGGTATTGGCGGTGCTGTGCACCCGCTCGCTGAACACATTGGCCTTGGGCGATGAGGCCAGCCTCGCGCTGGGTACCAATATCGGCCTGACCCGCGCAGTGGTGATCGTGGCGGTCACCCTGCTCTGCGGCGCAGCGACCGCCGCCGCCGGCCCGATCGGCTTCGTGGGCTTGATGATCCCGCATATCAGCCGTTGGATCGTCGGACCGGATCAGCGATGGATCCTGTGTTTCTCGATGATCCTCGGCCCGGTGCTGTTGCTCGTTTCCGATGTGCTTGGCCGCATCGTTGTCCCGCCCGGCGAAATGCAGGTGGGGGTCGTCACGGCCTTGCTTGGCGCTCCGGTGCTGATTTGGCTGGTTCGGCGCAAGCGGGCTAGCGGACTATGAGTGCTGTGGATTTCGGCCCGGGCCGCCGGGTACTGCGCATTGGACGCATCTGGTTGCGCGTGCAACCACGTCAGCTGCTTCTCGCCGCACTGCTCTCGGTGTTGGCGGCCGCCCTGGGCCTCTACGCGTTGGCCACTGGCGACTACACGCTGGGCTTGGGCGAAGTGCTCAATACCCTGGCTGGAGCCGGGGAGGCCAGCAGCCAGCGGGTGGTGCTGCAATGGCGGCTGCCCCGCGTTCTGATGGCACTGCTATTGGGCGCAGCGCTAGGCGCCAGCGGGGCAATTTTCCAATCCATGACCCGCAATCCCCTGGGTTCTCCAGACATTATCGGATTCAATACCGGTGCCTATACCGGTGCGCTGGCCGTCATGCTGGTCTTCGGCGGCGGGTATTTCCAGGTGGCACTCGGTGCATTGGCTGGTGGCTTGGCCACCGCGGCCGTGGTGTATGCCTTGTCCTTTAAGAACGGCTCTGAGGGATTCCGGCTGATCATCGTCGGGATCGCGGTCAGCGCGATCCTCGCTTCGGCCAACACCTGGCTGATCTTGCGCAGCGAGCTGGAGGACGCCATGTCCGCGGCCATCTGGGGTGCCGGCTCGCTCAATGCCATCGGCTGGGACCAGGCCATACCGGCCGCAGCGGTAGCCCTGCCTCTCGCGCTGGGCGCCATGGCCTGCACGCGCAGGATGCGCCTGCTGGAACTGGGCGACGACGCTGCTGTGGCGCTGGGCATCAACACCGAATCCAGCAAGCTGTCCTTGCTGGTGATCGGGGTCGCGTTGACTGCCCTGGCCACCGCGGCGGCAGGCCCCATCGCCTTCATCTCGCTAGCTGCTCCGCAAATCGCGCGCCGGATCATGGGCAGCGCAGGCGTGTCGTTGGCTTACTCGGCATTGCTCGGCGCCGTGCTGCTGCTGGCCAGCGATGTGCTGGCCCAGCGCGTTTTGGAGAACACTTCCCTGCCGGTTGGCGTAGTCACCGTCAGCATCGGCGGGGTCTACCTGATCTGGCTACTACTTCGTGAGGCACGACGCCAATGAGCACGACCCATCCGCAGCTATCCGCCGACCGGCTCACCTTGGGCTACGGGCCATCGGCCATCTCCGAAAACCTCTCGCTATCCATCCCCCCGGGCTCGTTTACGGTCGTCGTTGGACCCAACGCCTGCGGCAAATCGACCTTGCTGCGCGCCCTGTCCAGGGTGCTGAAGCCTTCCTCCGGCCAGGTCATCCTGGATGGCAAACCGATCCTGTCCCTGCCAGCCAAGCAGGTGGCCCAGCGGCTGGGGCTGCTGCCGCAGTCCTCCATCGCCCCGGATGGCATCACCGTTGCGGATCTGATCGCCCGCGGCCGCAGCCCGCACCAAGGCTTGTTCTCCCAATGGTCTGCCGCGGACGAGCAAGCAGTGCTCAGCGCCATGCACGCCACAGGCACCACCGGGCTCTCCCGGCGGCTGGTCGACGAACTATCCGGCGGGCAACGCCAACGCGTCTGGATCGCCATGGTACTGGCCCAGCAGACTCCTTTGCTGCTGCTCGATGAACCGACCACCTTCTTGGACATCTCCCACCAGATCGAAATCATGGAACTGTGCCGCAGGCTCAACGAGCAACAGGGCAATACGGTGGTTGCGGTGCTCCATGACTTGAACCAAGCGTGCCGCTACGCCACGCACCTGATCGCGATGAAATCCGGTGAGATCGTCGCCGCAGGACCTCCCTCGCAGATTGTCACCGAGGAACTGATCCGCGAGGTTTTCGCCTTGCCCTGCACCATCATCCAGGATCCCGTCTCGCACACACCACTCGTGATCCCGCTGGGCCACGAGGCCATCTAAGAAGGAAAAGAACATGCAACCAATGACCCGACGCGTCTTTTTCGGCGCAGCTTCGCTGGCCGCAGCCCTGGCCCTGGCCGCCTGCAGCCCGAGCACCCAGGCCGCTTCCCCTTCAAGCGGCGAAGCCAGCGCAGCGTGGAGCTTCACCGATTCCGGCTATGGAAAAACCATCTCCATGGATGCCGCACCGCAAACGCTGGTCACCGATTCCTATTCGGCTGCGGCACTCTGGGACTACGGCATCCGCCCCTCGGGCGTCTTCGGATACGGTTTGGACGAGTCGGGCAGCCTGGCCCTTGGCAGTGCGGATCCAGCAGAGATGACCATCATCGGCCAGGACGGAGAGTTCAGCCTGGAGAAGTTGCTTGGCCTCGACCCGGATCTGATCGTGGGCTTCGGCAATGCCGAAGGCACGGGCTGGACCTGGTGGGATGACAAGGTCCAGGCAGAGGCCACTGCCACGGCTCCATTCCTGGGCATCAAATTTGGCAACCGGCCTGTTCTGGAGGTCATCGAGGACTATGAATCATTGGCCAAGTCATTGGGCGGGGATATTGCGTCGCAGTCCGCCGCCAAGGCCGACTACCAAGCCAAACTTGAACAGTTGCGTGCCTTGGCCAAGGACCAGCCGTTGCGGATCATCGCGCTCAATGGGTATGACGACCTGTACGTCGGCCAGAAATCACTGGGCCAGCTGGCCCTGCTGGACGAACTCGGATTCGATATTGTCGGCCAGACCGAGGACAGCGGCTGGGCTTCAATGAGCTGGGAGAAGGTTGCCGACTACCCTGCCGATGTGGTGCTGAGCTATTCGGGCACCGCGCAGCAGGTCAAGGACCATCCCGTCTTCGCGTCTTTGCCAGCGGTAGAGGCCAGCCAGGTGGTCGAATGGGATGATAAGCGTCCGTTCACCTACAGCAGCTATGCGCAATGGTTCGACGAGCTGATCGCAGTGCTCAACACAGCCAAGAGCCTGAACTAGGGGCATTGCGCCGAGGTCCGGTACCCCGCGCCACGAGGCGCACCGGGGTGCCGGCCCCAGCAGCTCACCGAGCCTGCCTAAGCCAACACGCCCAGCAGCACTCCCCCGAGCGCACCGATGGCCACGACAATCCATGGGGCCATCTTCCAGGCGGTCAGCAAAACAAAGCAGAGCAAGGCCAGGACGAAAGCGGGAGCCGAAGTAATCGCCGAGGTGAAGACCGGGTTGTACAGTGCGGCGGCGAGCACCCCGACCACTGCCGCGTTGGCGCCATGCATGATGGCCCTGGCGGCAGGCCAGTGGCTCACCCGGTTCCAGAACGGCAGCACGCCGAGCAGCAGCAGGAAGCCCGGAAGGAAAATGGCAAGCAAGGCGATGAGCGCTCCGGCAGCGCCGCCGGGACCCGAGTCGACGAGGACGCCAAGGTACGCGGCGAAGGTGAAGAGCGGTCCGGGCATGGCCTGGGCCGCGCCGTAGCCGGCGAGGAATTCTTGGGAACTGATCAGCCCGGGATCTACGACTGCGCTTTGGAGCAGCGGCAGGACCACGTGCCCGCCGCCAAAGACCAGGGCGCCGGAGCGGTAGAACGCATCGATGAAGCCCAGCAGATCCCGGCCCGTTGCAAGGGCTGCCACCGGCAACCCGAAAAGCAGGATGGCGAACAGCGACAGGCAGCTGATGCCCACGGTCCTTGATACCGGAAACTGCATAGCCGCCGCTGCTCCGGCATCCTTGCCGCGGCACCAGAAATATCCTGCCAATGCGCCGAAGGCAATGGCCAGGACCTGCCCGAAGCTTCCGGCCAAAAGCAGCGCCGATCCGGCAGCGACAACCGCAATGGCGGCACGGGCACGATCCGGAGCCAGGTTCCTTGCCATGCCCAGTACCGCGTGGGCGATAATGGCGACCGCGACGATTTTCAGGCCGGTCAGCAGCCCGGTACCGATGGGACCGCTGAACAGCGAAGCGCCGAAGGCGAAGACCGCCATCACCACCGCAGAGGGCAGGGTGAACGCCAGGAATGCCGCCAGGGCACCGCGCATTCCGGCCCGGTGCAAGCCCAAGCCGAAACCGACCTGGCTGGATGCCGGGCCGGGCAGGAACTGGCTCAATGCGACCAGTTGGGCGTACTGCTGGTCATCGAGCCAGCGGCGGCGATCAACCAGTTCGGTGCGGAAGTATCCCAAGTGGGCGATGGGACCGCCAAAAGAGGTCAAGCCGAGCTTCAGGAAGACCTTGAAGACTTCCCTGGCCGAGCCCTGTGCCATGCGCTGTAATTCCATGGATTCCAGCATAAGTCGTGGAGGAAAACGGAAGGTAAACAGCGATAGCGCGCCACGCTAATTGCGTGATGCCACCGGGATCCGGGGGCTGGCGCTCTTCGCGTTCCGCGCTCCGGAGATCGAGGCCAGGCCAACGGCGAGCAGTGTCAGCAAGGTACCCATGACAGTTGCGGCGGTGACGGACGAACCGGTGGCCGGGAAGAAAACGTCCAGGAGCAGCGAGCCCACCAGCTGGCCGCCAACGGCCGCGAGGCTGGTGACCAGCACTCCGAGCCGCTTGACCACCAGGGCGGTGATGCCGACGAACAGGCAACCGAGCAGTCCGCCGATGTAGTACCACCAGGTGCCTGGCAGCGGGTCCAGGCCGATGCCGGCAGGCAACCGCACCAGCATCACCATCGCCAGGACCACGAACCCGACGGCAAAGTTCACCAGGGTCGCCGCCGTGGCGCCGCCATAAGCCGCCGCTTGCGCGCCGTTGGCAGCTGCCTGGAAGCCCATGAGCATGCCGACGGCTGCCGAAAGCGCCATTGGCAGAAGCAAGGAGGAAAGGTCCGCGTCGGCTCCGCGCGGGCTGACCGCCCAAACCACGCCGATAATGGTCAGCACCACGCCGAGGATGCGCAAGGCATTGATCTTGCGCGGCGCGGCCCCGCCAAAGCCCACCCGGTCCATGAACATGGAACCGATTGCCTGGCCGGTCACCAGGCAGACGGTGAACAGCGCCACCCCAATGAGCGGCACCGCTGCGGCCTGGCTGAAGACAATCAGGGCACCTACCGCGCCGGCCACCAGGTACCAGCGCGGGAAACAGCCCTGGGCCAAGGCGCGCGGCACTTGCGCCACCGAGCCGCGCACCGCGGGAACAAAGATGGCCAGCAGTACCAATGCCGCCAAGCCGACACCGAAGCTGATGGTTGATGCCGCGATGGCGTCCCCCAGCTTCGCGCCCAGCGCCCCGTTGATGCGCGACTGCACGCACAGCAGCAGGCCCGAAGCGATGGCAAGCAGGATGAACAGGATCTTTCCGCCGGAGCGGACCTGCGCGGTCATGGTGGTGCTGGTGGTCAACGGAGTTCTTTCAAGAAGTGGAGGCTGGTGCAGAATGGCAAAAACGGGACCCGCCAGGCGGGTCCCGTTCTTGCTGGCATTACTTCGCCGCGTCGCTGGCGAGGATATGCGTCGTGGATATGACGGTGGCCTGGTCAACCACTGCCAACGCATCAATCAGCGAGGAGAGGACGAACATCGACGAGTCGACTTCCAGCTTCACCGGGTACTGGTGGATCAGCATGGCGACCATGTCGCGCACCGCTTCTGCCACTTCGTCATCGCTGAAGGCCGGGTTGTGGCCTACCAGCACGTCGGTTGGGGCGTTCTCGCGGGCGGGCACGTAGCTGACCGCGAAAGCCAGCGGAACACCGCCCTCGCGCTTCGGCTTGTCGCGCAGCACCAGGGCGCCCTGCGCGCCGGTGTGCTCGTCGAGCAGCATGCGCTGCGCCGAGCCCACGGTCATCTTGGCTGGATCCCAATCGGTGTGCACCGCGTTGTAGAAATCCATCACCAGCTGGGTCAGCTCGACACTGCCGGTGGACAGGTCCTCGATCACCCGGTCATTGGTGTCGAAAACCGGTTCAGCCAGAGCCCCCGGCTCCAGGATGACATCGCGCGAGACCTGGATTTCGCCCAGGCCCAGCGACTGGCAGAAGCCAGCCGCCGCGGCCGCAGGATCGCCGGCGGTCACGGTATAGCGGGCCTTGAGCTCCGTAGCCTGGCCCGCAGGGATCTGCTTGCGCAGCTGCTGAACCAGCGCGGTGCCTACGCCGGACCGGCGCTGCTCGGCGGCTACCTCGACATAGAGCCACAGGCGCTGCGGATGCAGCGAGGAAGCGAACACCACGCCGGCGCCGATAGCCACCTGGTCAACGGTGGCTACCAGCGTGCGGGAGAACGGTGCATCGCTGTTTTCGCGCAGCATGGTGCGGTCCTGGTGGGCCTGCGGGGAACGCGGGTCGCCGAAGATCTGCAGCAGCTGGAGGTCGTCCCCGGAGCGCCACAGGCGGAATTCCAGTTCGTTCATCGGGCTCTAGGCTCCGTTCAGGCGCTCGGAAAGGTAAGAGGTGACCTGGTCCAGGGAAACACGTTCCTGGGACATGGTGTCGCGTTCGCGGATGGTCACGGCCTGGTCCTCGAGGGTGTCGAAGTCCACGGTGATGCAGAACGGGGTGCCGATCTCATCCTGGCGGCGGTAGCGGCGGCCAATGGCACCGGCGTCATCGAAGTCGATGTTCCAGCGCTTGCGCAGCTCGGCAGCCAGGTCCTTGGCCTTCGGGGAAAGGTTCTCATTGCGGCTCAGCGGCAGCACCGCGGCCTTGACCGGAGCCAGGCGCGGATCGAGCTTGAGCACGGTGCGCTTGTCCACGCCGCCCTTGGTGTTCGGTGCTTCGTCCTCGGTGTAGGCATCGACCAGGAAAGCCATCATGGAACGGGTCAGGCCGAAGGAAGGCTCGATCACGTAGGGGGTGTAGCGCTCACCGGTGGCCTGGTTGAAGTAGGACAGCTCGGAGCCCGAAGCCTTCGCATGGCTGGACAGGTCGTAGTCGGTGCGGTTGGCAACGCCCATGAGCTCGCCCCACTCCGAGCCCTGGAAGCCGAAGCGGTACTCGAAGTCGATGGTGCCGGCCGAGTAGTGCGCGCGCTCGTCTTCTGGCACGTCGAACTGGCGCAGGTTCTCTTCTTTGATGCCCAGATCCAGGAACCATGCCCAGCAATCCTTGACCCACTGGTCGAAGAAGGCGGGGGCATCTTCCGGAGCGGTGAAGAACTCGATTTCCATCTGCTCGAACTCGCGGGTGCGGAAGATGAAGTTGCCCGGGGTGATTTCGTTGCGGAAAGCCTTGCCGATCTGGCCGATGCCGAATGGCGGCTTCTTGCGCGAGGCGGTGAGCACGTTGGCGAAGTTCACGAAGATGCCCTGGGCGGTCTCCGGACGCATGTAGGCCAGGCCGGCTTCGGTATCCACTGGGCCCAGGAAGGTCTTCATCAGGCCGGAGAACATCTGCGGCTCGGTGAACTGGCCCTTGGTGCCGCAGTCAGGGCAGGCGATCTCGCTCATCCCGTCCTTGGCGGCACGGCCCTTCTTGGTCTCGAAAGCCTCGATCAGGTGGTCCTGGCGGTGGCGCTTGTGGCACTGGATGCATTCGACCAGCGGGTCGGTGAAGGTGGCCACGTGGCCCGACGCTTCCCAGACAGCCTTGGGCAAGATGATCGACGAGTCCAGGCCAACCATGTCCTCGCGGCCGCGAACGAAGTTCTGCCACCACTCGCGCTTGATGTTTTCCTTCAGTTCGGTGCCCAGGGGACCGTAATCCCATGCCGAACGGGAACCACCGTAGATTTCACCAGCCTGGAAAACGAATCCTCGACGCTTTGCGAGGGAAATAACCTGGTCTAGCTTGGACTGTGGCGCCATATCAACTCCAATGGGAATTACGAGGCCGCTGGTTGCGGTCCGTAGAAAAATACATACCTTCCAAGGGTATCGTTTCCGCGGCCTGCAGACGAAGCCGAATCAGGTAACGCCGACGTGAACTTCCACGCCTTTGGCCGATTCTTACGATGCAGCGCACTTATTTAGGGAAGAATGGAAGCCATGAGTGCCAACGAAGCTTTTGACCTAGAAATCCGCGACGAGTCCATCCGCTTGGGCCAGTTGCTCAAACTTGCCTCCCTGGCCGAGGATGGCATCCACGCCAAGGAAATGATTTCCGACGGAATCGTCACCGTCAATGGAGAGGTGGACACCCGTCGCGGGGCGCAGATCCGCCCCGGCGACGTGGTGTGCGTGAATGGTGAATGCGTGAAGGTCACCGCCCAGCAGTAGTCAGCTTTTCCCCAGGACGACCCTGTTGAGGAACTCGGCCACATCCTGTAGTTCTTCCATGCACACCGAGTGGCCAATCTGCCGGTAGGTTTCGCTGGCCAATTCGGTGTGCCCCGGGACCCACCCCAGGGTGTATTCGATCTTGTCCCGGGTGATCACCGGGTCAGACAGGTCGCGGCCCCAGAACAGCGGTAGCGGCTTTTCTGCCAGCTTCGCGTCGTCGAATATTTCCAGGGGCCCGGGATCCACGGCGAAGCCCGAGAGCCCGACGACGGCTTCAATGGAATCGGGCTGGTAGCGTGCCAATGAAGTGGCCATGGCCATGCCCTGGGAGAAACCGAGCAGGGTGATCGAGGAGTGCTGTTTTACCAGCGGTTCCAGCAATGCCCATAGCGCTTCGACGCTGCGTGCCACCGACTCGATGGAGTAGTCGATTTCCTGGGTCAGCGGGAACCAGCTGTACCCCGGGCCTGCTTGCAGCGGTGCGCGCACCGAGAGGTAAGTGAACTCTTCGGGCAGATGCTGCGAGAGCCCCATGAGGTCTTGTTCATTCGAGCCATAGCCGTGCAGGAACACCAGCAGCGGAGTTCCAAGGCGGGATTCGTCGTTACGGGAGATGATGGCCACTGGAGCCTGATCCGGGATAGTCATAGTTCCCCAAGACTATCGAACAGGACGTAGCGGGGAACTACAGCTAGCTCAGCGCTTCCGCGACCCGATTCCATCAAGTCCCCGGCCACCGGCGATGGCAGCGCCCGGGTGCCGCAGAATTTCCCCATAATCGCCGTCGAATCTGCTGATGGCGTTGGCCGGCACTCTCCTGGAACCTTGGTCTTCCAAGGCCTGGAAATCCAGTTGACATGTTACAAGATTATAAATCTTGTAAAAATTGCTTAGCTTTCCAAGTTTTTCGTGTTCAACTGGACCAACGGCCTCACGGCCCTCCGGAACGCCGCTCTCGCCGGACGAGGCAGCGACAGCGACAGAGTTAGGAATAGGCGCCATGGACGAAATTGAATACAGCGAAAATATTCCGGGGCAGCTGCAAGAGGATCTCGATAGTTTAGGGTACATCGAACCGGACCCGGAAAGCGCTTCGTCCCTATTCGAAAACGTGGACACCGTATTTTCAGTCGGCACTCCCCTGTTCGCCATGCTCTTTATCGCCGTTATCGGATTGATCATCTTCGTGGCGGTGCGCAATTACCGCAAAGCCAAGAGCGCCGGTTTTGATCCGCTGACCCTGGAAACCGAGCTGATGGCAAGAGCCGCTAATTCAGCTATGCTGGCGCCGGAAAAATCCCTTGAGGACAAGCTTGCCGAACTCGATTCCCTGCACTCGCGAGGAATCATTACCCGCGACGAGTACTTGCAGGCGCGCCGGGACGCTTTGAGCGTCTAGCACGGCGGCTCATGGAATCATCCTCGGGAATGATTGACTATAAGTTACCCATTGGTAACAATAGATTCGTGCCAAACGATTCTGCTTCTGAACCATCAACATCCGCCAATGCCCCACTGCATCCGTGGCGCCGCTATGTCGCCATTGGGGACTCGTTCACCGAGGGCATCGGCGACCCCGACCCGTCGAGCACCGGCCGCCACCTTGGCTGGGCCGACCGCTTGGCCCACGAGCTCAGCCGCACCGTCCCGGACTTCTCGTATGCCAATCTCGCCATTCGAGGCCGGCTGATCGGCCAGATCGTTGCCGAACAGCTCGATCCCTGCATTGACCTGAAGCCCGATCTGATCTCGCTCTGCGCAGGCGGCAACGACGTCCTGCGCCCGGGCGGGGATCCAGACAAGATTGCAGATATCCTCGACAATGCGGTAGCCAAGCTCACCGATACGGGCGCCACGCTCTTGCTCTTCACCGGGCCCGATATTCGCGATACCCCGGTTTTGGGAAGCATCCGAGGCAAGGTGGCGATCTACAACGAAAACGTGCGCACCGTAGCCGCCCGCCACGACGCCATCGTGGCGGACATGTGGGCCTTGCAGGAGTTGCACCAATCCCAGATGTGGGCACCGGATCGCCTGCACTTCTCCCCCGCCGGGCACCAGCGCATTGCCGCCATGGCACTGGACTCGCTGAACGTCGCGCATCCGCTGGACACCGAAATCGTTCCGGCCGTGGATGAACGCAGCTGGAGGGAAGCCCGCAAGGAGGATCTGCAGTGGGCGCGTGAGCATCTTGCTCCCTGGGTATTGCGCCGCCTGCGCCACCAGTCCTCCGGCGACGGCATCACCCCGAAACGGCCCTCGGCCACGCCGTTTGCGCAGACCAAGCCAAACGACTCGCTCGGCGCCGGCGACAGCGCCAAGTAGGCATGAAAAGCCTGAAGCAGTTCCACCGATTACTGGCGGAACTGCTTCAGGCTTTGAAATCTTCCCGAGCCCCTTCCGGGGTTCAGTCTCCGAACACCAAGGTCCGAAGCACGCCATCGAGCTGCGTGGCATCGGTCAGGAATCCATCGTGGCCAATCGGCGAATCAATGTAGTGCACCGGTTTTGGCTTGGCCAGCGACGAAGCCAGCTTCACTGACTGCTCAGGAAAGTACAACCGGTCAGTGGTTACCGCGGCAACCACCACGTTGACCTTCGCCAGTCGCGCCAAGGCGGCTTCCAGGGATTCATGGCCGCGAGCCACATCATGGCTCATCAGCGCCTCGGTGAGCACCAGGTAGCTGTTGGCATCGAAACGATTCACCAACTTGCTGGCCTGATGGTCAAGATAGCTTTCCACCTGGTACCGCCCGCGAGGCCCCTCGAGCAGACCCGTTGGCTTCTCGCCATCCTGCGGGTTGCGCGAGAAACGGGTTTCAAGCTCGGCCTCGGAACGATAGGTGATGTGGGCCAGGCGGCGAGCCAAGCCAAGACCGGCGTCCGGGCGCGCATCGTTGCCGTAGTAGTCGCCATTGCAGAAGTGCGGATCCAACCGGATGGATTGGGTTTGCACCTGTGCAAAGGCAATTTGCTCGGCAGTCGCCTGCGCGCTCGAGGCCATCACTACGAGGTTCTTGACTTGGTCGGGGAACTCGACGGCGTATTCCAACGCGCGCGCACCGCCCATCGAACCGCCAATGACCGCATGCCAGGAATCGATTCCCAGTTGCTTGGCCAGCCGCGCTTCAAGGCGCACCGAGTCCTTGATGGTGACGAAAGGAAAGCTCGAACCGTAGGGCAGGCCCTGGTCGCCCAAGGACGAGGGGCCGGTGGAACCATTGCAACCACCCACCATGTTGATGGACACGACAAAGTACTCATTAGTGTCAACCGTGGCGCCGGGGCCTACGAGCTCTTCCCACCAGCCGGCGCTTTGCGAATCGCCTTGCGCAACGTGGGCATCACCGGTGAGCGCATGCATCACCAGCACCGCGTTGGAGCCATCAGCTGCTAGCGTCCCCCACGTTTCATAGGCCAGCACCACGTCCGGAAGGAATCCACCGAATTCGAAGTGGTGCTCCCCCACGGACTTACGGCGCAAAATGCCGTCTTGTCCGCCGGCGAGCTCTTCGGCGCGCAGAGTATCTTCAGTAGTCACAATGGATGCCATGCCTAGAGGGTTTCCTGCAGTTCCTTGTTCTCGAGGGCTGCAACAGCTTGGAAGCCCAGTTCCAGATCGGCCAGAATATCCTTGATATTCTCCAGTCCGACGCTCAGCCGCACCAGTCCCGGGCTCACGCCGGCCGCAACCTGCTCCGCTTCGGAGAGCTGGGCATGGGTGGTGGAGGCCGGGTGGATGACCAATGAGCGCACGTCGCCGATGTTCGCGACATTGGAGTGCAATACCAGTGCGTCCACGAAGGCCTGGCCGGCTTCCGAACCGCCCTCCAGTTCGAACGCGATGATCGAGCCGGCGCCCTGATCGCTGTACTTCTGCGCACGCTCATGCCAAGGCGAGGACTTCAGGCCTGCGTAGGCGACCTTCTGCACTTCCTCGCGGGCTTCGAGCCAATTGGCAACTTCTACGGCATTCTGGCCGTGGCGCTCAATGCGCAGCGACAAGGTTTCCAGGCCCTGCGCGATCAAGAACGCGTTGAACGGCGCAACCGAGGAACCCAAATCGCGCAGCAACTGCACGCGGGCCTTGAGGATGTAGGCCAGATTGGCGCCCAGGATGCCGTTGACACCCAGGTCGCGGGCGAAGACCAGGCCGTTGTATGACTCGTCCGGGGTGTTGAATCCCGGGAAGCGGTCGGCGTCCTTGGCGAAGTCGAAGTTGCCCGAGTCCACGATGACACCGGCAATGGCATTGCCGTGGCCGCCAAGGAACTTGGTGGCCGAATGGATCACGATATCCGCGCCCCACTCGATCGGGCGGATCAGGTACGGGGTGGCCAGGGTGTTGTCCACCAGCAGCGGCACGCCAGCTTCGTGGGCGATCGCCGAGATGCCCTCGATGTCCAGGACGTCCTGTCGCGGATTGGAGATGGTTTCCCCGAAGAAGGCCTTGGTGTTCGGACGCACCGCGGCACGCCAATCATCCAGGTTGTCCGGGTCCGAAACGAAGGTGACCTCGATGCCCAGGCGCTTGAGCGTGTGCTTGAGCAGGTTCTGGGTTCCGCCATACAGGCTGGGGCTGGCCACCAGGTGGTCGCCGGCTTCGGCCAAATTCAAGATGGCGAAAGTGGTGGCAGCCTGTCCCGAAGAGAGCAGCAGTGCTCCAACGCCGCCCTCCAGGTCAGCGACGCGGGTTTCCACCGCGTCAGTGGTCGGGTTGCCGATACGGGTGTAGATCGGCTCCAGTTCCTGCAGCGCGAAACGTGCAGCAGCGCTCTGGGCGCTGGGGAAGACGAAAGAGGTGGTTTGGAAAATCGGGAGAGCCCGTGCTCCGGTCGTCGGATCCGGGGTCTGGCCGGAGTGGATCTGACGGGTTTCAAATGACCAGTTATTGCTCATGGTTTCCTCCAAATAGCGTTTCATGACTATGGGGGTACGCCACTGAAAAGACACCGACAGGAAGCACCATATCGTGACGACTTCCAGGGGTAACCCGCGCTTGTCCTTGATGCCTTGTGCGTTCAAGGGCCAGGTCTTCACCCGGGGCACCCCACCGCGGTTGGAGGGTTGCCGCCCAGTAAGCCGGGGCTTGTTACTGGGACTCATGACCTGGTACCAGTTTGCCCGAAAACCGAAGATCTTTGCAACGCAAGGGCTCGTCATTGGACTCAATCGGTCATATTTCGCGAATATTGCAGGTTCATCGCAGAGTATTCGATAGCATCACGGCACTTAGGTGTGCCTAAGTAGAGACTCGCATCACATGTTGCCATGATGGGCACATGATGAGGCTAGATCACGTAAGTTATGCATGCGGCCCAGACGGGCTGTTGCCAACCGCTGAAAGAATCTCCGAGTCCCTTGGACTGGAATTCGTCAAGGGCGGCGTGCATCCACGATTCGGAACACGCAATGTCATCTTCCCGCTCAAGCATGGCCAGTACCTGGAGGTGGTTGAAGTCCTGAACCACCCGGCCAGCGACAAGGCACCCTTCGGACAGGCGGTTCGCGCCCGTTCGGAGCTCGGCGGCGGCTGGATGGGCTGGTGCGTCTCGGTGGAGGACCTATCCAGTGCCGAGGACCGCTTGGGCCGCAAGTCGGTGCCGGGCAACCGGAAGTTCCCTGATGGCCGCGAACTGACCTGGCAGCAGATTGGCATCAAGGGCCTGATCGCCGATCCGCAGTGCCCGTACCTGATTTCCTGGGATGAAGGATCCGAGGAGCTGCATCCGTCCAAGGCGCTGGAACCTGCCGGCGCCATCAGCCAGATCGCCATCGCCGGCTCGCGTGAACGGGTGCTGGATTGGCTGGGCCAGCCGCAGAACGTCAATTTGGGCGCTGTCACCATGCAATATGAAGCGCCGAATGGCACTCCGGGCATCATGTCGGTTACCTTTGAGACCGAGTCCGGAACCGTGGTGCTGTAAACAGTTCCGCAGAGATCGCAAGTAGGCGGGGACAATGGCGTCCCCACCTACTTTCTTTTCCTTAAGGCCGGTCCAGCCGCTTCCCCAGGACCGCGACGTGCTGGTCTTCGAAGCCCAGCCGTTCATAGAAATCGATGACGGCAGAGTTCTCCTCGCGGACCATGAGCTGCACCTTGGGCACGCCTAGATCCCGCAGCCACAGGACAGCGGCATCCACCAGCGCCCTTCCCAGTCCGTTGCCCTGCCGGCACGGATCCACCGCAACATAGTAGAGCCAACCTCGGTGGCCATCATGGCCAACCATCGCAGTAGCCATGAGTTGATCGTTCTCAACGATGGACAGCACCGTGGAAGTAGGCTCGGCCAAAGCCCGTCGGGCGTCGGCGAGCGCATCATTCCACGGACGAGTCAGCCCAGTTGCTTCCCACAATTCAACTGCTTGGCGAAGGTCCTCTTCGCGCAGCACGGTAATCTGCATTGGCTCAGCTTACCGGCGCTACTGGCCGATTCCGATGGCCGGCCCGACCAAGGCGTATCCCACGAAGCCGATGGCATCAAGCAGGAAGTGCGCGATAACCAGCGGCATCACCCGCCCGTACTTCTGGTATACCCAGCCGAAGACGACGCCCATGAGCATATTGCCGATCATCGGCCCCACCCCCTGGTACAGGTGGTAGCTGCCTCGGATCATCGCAGAACCAATAATCGTGCTCCACAGGCCCAGCTTCAATTTCTTGGCGTAGGTGAACAAGAATCCGAGCATCAGCACTTCTTCGAGGACTGCATGACGTGCAGCCGACAGCAGAAGCACTGGGACGCTCCACCAATAATCGCCAAGATTCGCTGCTGACAGTGCCGTGGTGACGCCCAGTGCCCGCCCAGCGGCATAGACGCCCAGCGTTCCTACTCCCATGGCCAAGAACATCCCCGCCCCGAGCAGTGCGTCCTTGCCCGGCTTGCGCATATCGAAACCGATGTCCCGGATAGTTCGTCCGGTCGTGCGCTTCATCAGGTAGAGCGCCAGCACGACGGGTACCAAGGCAAAGAAGATGTCCAGCAGCTGGTAGGAGAAATCAAAGAACTCGCGGGTGCTCAGCGGGTTGTTCAGCGATGTAGTCTGCTCGCGCAGCGGCGCCCGGGTGACCTTGTCGGCAAAGCTCAGCAGCGAGTAGACCGCGCTTTGTCCCAAAGACAGGGCAAGAACCAAGACGATCTCGAATTTGAGGGTCTTGCGGGTTGCTGTCTGCTTAGATTGTTCAGCGTTCACGTTTCCGATCATAGGCTGATCTGGCTGTGCGCGTACTGAGCAGCCACGTGGCAAACCTGCGATAGCCTGAGGTTGAGACCACCAGCAAGCTGAACGAGAAGAGTGCGAGTGAGCCGTCCTGCCACCATTGGAGAACTGCAGATTGCCCGTCAGCTCTGCCCCGATCTTTCCTGGGAAGATGCGGCCGTGAACGAAGGCGGACAATTCCACAAGGTGGTCATTGGCAATCCGCAAGCGGTGATTCGCATGGCGCGCACGCCAGCGGCCACGGAGCAGATGCCCCGTTCCGTCAAGCTGCTGTCTTTGCTGGAGGGCCAGCTCAACTACCAGATTCCGGTGGCGGTTTCCGAGATCCTGCACGTCGACGGACTCAGCTCCGTGGCCATGTCTTTCATCCCCGGCAGCGCCCATGAACCGCATTACGGGGATCCGAAGGTGCTGGGACAGCTGGTCAAGGATTTGGCCGAGCTGCCGCTGGAGCCGATCAGCGAGCATCTGGCCAAACCGTTTTCATTCCGTGGCGAATGGACCCAGGCCAGGCAGCAGCAATGCTTCGATGCGCTGCCCGAGGAACTGCGAGGGCCTGCTACCGAGCTCTGGGCCCAGCTCGATTTCCTGGCGCAGGTTCCTGCGGGCTTGGTTCATGGCGATTTGGCCGGCCACAACATGCATTGGATCGGCGAGAAACTGGTTGGCATCTTGGACTGGGACCTGGCCGCTGCGTGGGACCCGGCTTTGAACACCGCTTACCTGAGCCTGTGGCATGGGTTGGAAATGGCGGATTTGATTGCTCCCAGCGCCGAGGAAGCATACCGGGCCAAAATCTGGTTGGGCCTGATGAGTCTTGAACGGCTATCGGATACGCTCTCGCGCACCGACAACCCGAAGATGGGCAAGCTCATGCGCAAGATTGGTCCGCGCATCCTCACCGCCGCGCAGACGGTACGGAAGTGAGCTCCTCGCTAACCATTCATCCCGTCGCGACAGCATTCTCACCAACCAGAATCCGATATCGAACTGTAGCTTCCTAAGCGAGGAAAAATATGACCCTGAAAAACGCATTCGCTCTCATTGCCCTCGTAGGAACTTCAATGGCGTTCACAGGTTGCTCCCTCAGCGATTCCAGCAGTCCTCCTCCACCAGGTACAGATTCGATGATGCCGCTGCAAGACCATGAGCTGGCTGCCATCAGCACAGAAATTGATAGGAAAGACCAGAATATCTCCCTTGCTATTCCGCTCCGCGGCGGCAAATATACGGTAGTGCTCGAATGCTCGGGCGAAGACATGTCGTCCAGCATCGCATGGCAAAGCGATGAGAAACCTGACAAAGGAGAAATCAGCGTTCCCTGCACCCATGACGGCGCAAACGCCCGCGAAGAGATTTCTCTAAACGGCTACTCAAGTTCGCTCACTTTCGTCGCAAGAGAGTTGCAAGGACACGAACTTACGGTATCAATTGCCTCAAACGCGACTTAGCACTTGATGATGATCCCTCCCGATGTCTTCGTCTATCAGGATCTAGCGAAACATTATTTTGTTCAAACGCGTTGAAAAAGCAAAATGCCCACCCGAGCACGATGCTCAGGTGGGCATTTTGGCGTATCGTCTCCGATACAAAGAATATCTAGTTCAGTGCTGAGATGGCTGCCTCGTAGTCCGGCTCGGTGGTGATCTCCGGGACGATCTGGTTGTAAACAACCTTGCCGTCTTCATCCAGGACTACAACCGAACGGGCCAGCAAACCAGCTAGTGGACCGTCAACCTGGGTGACGCCATAGTCCGAACCGAAGTCGGAACGGAAGACCGAAGCAGCGGTAACGTTCTCGATGTCTTCGGCACCGCAGAAGCGTCCCAGAGCGAATGGCAAGTCAGCAGAAACGCACACCACGGTCGTGTTCTCCAGACCCGCAGCCAATTCGTTGAAGCGACGCACGCTGGCAGCGCAAACGCCGGTATCAACCGACGGGAAGATGTTCAGGACAACGCGACGGCCAGCCAGCGATTCGCTGGTGACATCTGCAAGGCCGGTGTCGGTGAGAGTGAAAGCTGGAGCCTGCGAGCCAACGGCCGGCAGATCACCAATAGTCTGTACAGGGGTTCCCTTGAAAGCAGTATTAGCCATAGGTCTTGTTTATCATGAATGCCTAATCCGGAGCTATATTTTCTGCCTACTAGCGCAAACAAGTCGCTCACCTCTCGTTCCTATGCAAAACTGTGGACATGGGCCCCGACTACGATTCATACGCAGCGAAGATGCGTGCTCAGACCCTTGACGGCACTGATTTGGAAGTAGTCGCCCGTTTCACCGACATGCTCTGCCGCCGCAATTCACGAATTCTCGATATCGGTTGCGGGGTAGGCAACACCGTCAACGCCTTGCGCCGCTTGGGACACCGTGGCTACGGCATAGATCCCACACCCCAAGTGCTGGATGTAGCTGCAGAGCTATTCGACGGGAGCTGGTTCCGGCAGCTATCGGCGAACCAGCTGGCCGTGGGCTCATTGGGCGAGCATGACCTGCCAAGGACGTACGACGCCCTATTGTTGACCGGTAATGTGCCTGCTTTCATTTCTCGCGATGAACTGCGAGGCGTTTTCAACTTAGCCGATCAGGTGCTCAGCGTCACGGGCGTACTCGTTGTCGGAACCACCCGCCATGCCAACGGCGGACCGGAAGACCAGGACGAACTCCGCGAAGGAACCTCGCTGCAGCTCGTGCAGCGATTCGCCGACTGGCATTTAGCTCCCTACCGTTCTGGCTCCCAATGGTCGGTGAGCGTGTACGCGCGCACCGGTCAGCGTTCAGGATTCGAGAGCCCAGATGGAATATTCATTCTGCCCTCCTAGCCTCGTGGCTATTTGCGAAACGCCGCCAGGTATTCAACAGGCGGCAAGCTTTTCAAGGCCTGGAATCGCTGCCTAAATGCGACCGCTGTTTCGTAGCCAACTGACTTTGCAAGAGCAGCTGCCGTTTCATCGGTTTCCACGAGCCGCAGGCAAGCCTCTTTTATTCTCAGTGACATTGGGACAGTGGGCATCCCCATGCAGAACTGTGCTGAGCCAAGCGGGAGAATTGCCCATGGCTCCGGGCACGAGACGCTGATTTCCCAGCGCTAGGAAGCTACCGGTCTGGGAAGGCACGGAGGCTTGCCTCGATCTCACCAGAAGCCGCCACCAGTCGTCGGGAATTGGGAGTAGCGGACCTGCGTGGCCAGCAGGGGCAGGCATTGAAGGCTTCTCATCGCTTCGATCTACCGGGCGGACAGAATGCAGAGTCCTAGTTTTGCTTACGGCTTGGACTGCTTCAATCCGCGGCACGGCCCGGGGCCGAGGAATCCTTGCGGCTGGATCCCTGCCGTCCCTATCCCCCTTCTCTGGGCGCGCGCGATCCAGACAAATTTTGGATGGGCTCTCACATAGCTCTAGATCGCTTTGCCGGCCCGATACACGCTGTGGGTCAGGTTCATCCCGGGACGGTACGCCAGATGCGCAGCAACTGGCGCGTCAAGAACATGCAGATCCGCGCGCTTGCCGATCTCAATAGATCCCACTTGGTCGGCAACGCCCAGCGCGAGCGCCCCTCCGTAGGTTGCCGCCTCGATGGCTTCAGCCAGGGTCAGGTCCATTTGGAGCACTGCGGTAGCCACGCAGAAGTTCATGTTGCTCGTGTAGCTGGTACCCGGATTGCAGTTGCTCGCCAGTGCGATTCGCACGCCTGCATCGAGCAGTGCACGGCCCGGGGCCAGCGGTTGCCGTGTGGACAGGTCGCAGGCGGGCAAGCAGGTGGCGACGGTGCCCGCAGTCCCTGTTCTTGTTGCAGTGTCCCAGCCAGCCCAGCTTCCGGCGAGCGCATGGAGGTCCTGTTCGTCCAGGTAATTCACGTGGTCTACCGAGTGGCTGCCGAACTCTACGGCCAGCTTCACGCCCGGCCCTGGACCCAGCTGGTTTCCGTGGACCTTCGTCGCCAGTCCCTTGTTCCTTGCGGCGTCCAGGACCCGGCGCGACTGTTCTTCGGTGAATGCGCCGCGTTCGCAGAAGACATCCACGAAGTCGACGTTGGCCGCCACGGCATCCAGCATCGGTCCGGTGACCAAATCGGTGTAGTCATCGGCATCCCATCCTGCCGGGACCAAGTGAGCGCCAAGGAAAGTCAGGGAATCGACCAGCGGCTTGCCCAGCACCGAATGCCGGATTTCTTCTTCCAGTGCCAGGCCGTAGCCGGTCTTGGTTTCCATCCAGGTGGTGCCCATCGCCAGAGCTTCACGGCGGCGATCAGCCACGAGGTCGGCCAGTTCCTTGTCCGAGAGCTGCCCGGTGGCCGATGTGGTGACCGCGATGCCTCCAGCGGCATAGGACTGGCCTGCCATGCGGGCTACGAACTCCTCGGCGCGGTCGCCGCCGAAAATCAGGTGGCTGTGGGAATCAACCCAACCGGGCAGCACCGCACGGCCGCCCAAATCGATCTCGTGTCCCGCAGCAGGTGCATGCGCCATGTTGCCGATCCATGCAACCAGTCCGTCCTCGATCAGCACCGCCGCGTCTTCCAGCACGCGCCCCTTCGCGTCAACCGTAGTCAGCTGTCCAATGTTGGTAAGCAACAGGGTTGCCATGAGCGCTCCGCCTTCGTGGTATTTCCAATCCTTTAGCCAAGAGCCTACCCATGGCTCGTTGCCTATGGGGCAGAACAATAGGGTGCCCGTCTGGGATTTCAGACTGGCACCCTATTGTTCCCACTGCAGGCCAGGGTTACCCCTTGGTGGCACCTGCCAGCAATCCCCGCACGAAGAACCGTTGCAGGGCGAAGAAGACCGCCAGCGGAATGATCATCGAGATGAAAGCGCCTGCGGTGAGCAGCTCCCAGGATTGCCCGTAGGTACCCGAGAGGTCCTGGAGCGCTTTCGTGATCGGCAAGCCTCCACCCGAGGTGAAGACCGTCGCCACCAAGAGGTCATTCCACACCCAGAGGAACTGGAAGATTCCGAAGGAAGCAATAGCCGGCATCGACAGGGGCAGGACGATTTTCGAGAAGATCTTCCCGTGCCCGGCTCCGTCAACACGAGCAGCCTCGATGACCTCATCGGGGATCTCCGAAATGAAGTTGTGCAGCATGAAGATCGCCAACGGCAAGGCGAAGATCGTGTGGGCAATCCAGACCTTGGCGTAGGCGCCATCCAGCCCGTTGACTCCCAAGCCCGGCAGGATGTACAGCCCACCGATCTTCACTCCGTCCGAGAACAGCTGGAGCAGCGGAACCAGCGCCATCTGGATCGGAACGATCTGCAGGGCGAAAACGAGAACGAAGAGCGTATTGCGCCCCTTGAAGTTGATCCACGCGAAAGCGTAGGCAGCCAAGCTGGCGACAAGGATCGGCACGATCGCCGCCGGAATGGTGATGACCAGCGAATTCAGGAACGCCTTGGACAGCGGAAGGCTGTCGCCGGAGGCAAAGGCCTGCGCATAGTTATCGAGCGTGAATGAAGGATTGGACAGGGCCGTCCACCAGCCCGAGGTCTTGATGTCATCAGCCTGCCTGAAGGAGGAGACAAACAGGCCGAAGGTGGGGATGGTCCACACCGCGGCAATGATGAACGCCGCAATGGTGGCTGCGCGGGAGGTGGTGGCTTTGCGCAGTTTCCCGCTGGTTTTCTCGGTAGCTGCCAAGAGGCGTCGAGAGGATTCGCTGACGGTGCTCATCGGACTCCCCTTTGCTTCTTATGCTGGCGGACGTTGTAGATGATGATCGGCAGTACCAGGATGAACAGGATGACGGCCAGGGCCGAGCTGTAGCCGGTGCGTGCCCCGAGCTGGAACTGGCGCACCATTTCGAATGCCAGCACCGTTGTATCCGAGCGTCCGCCGGTCATCGAAGAGACGATGTCGAAGACCTTGAGCGAGGCAATGGAAATGGTGGTCAATACGACGATGACGGTGGAGCGGATCCCCGGCAGCGTGACATTGGCGAAACGCTGCCATGGGCTGGCCCCGTCCAGGGAGGCTGCTTCGATTTGCTCTGCGGGCACGCCCTTGATGGCCGCGGACAGGATGACCATGGCGAATCCCGCCTGTGTCCAGATCAGGATGACCACCAGGAACAACGTGTTCCACGGTTCGAGCCCGAGCCAGTCGACCGGGGTGGCCCCGAATGCCGTGATGATCGCGTTGAGCACGCCTATTTGCTCGCCCTGGCGGATGTCGTAGAAGAACTTGAAGATGATCGACGCGCCAACGAAGGAAATCGCCATGGGCATGAACACCAGCAGCTTGAAGAACTTCTCGCCACGGCTCTTGTCGATGAATACCGCGTAGGCCAATCCGATAATAGTGGAGACCACGGGCGCCACCAGAACCCACACCAGGGTATTGAGCAGGGCGGTCAGGCCATCGGGGCTGGTGAACACCCAGAGGAAATTCCCCAGGCCGACGAAGCCGGATCCGTCGTTGGCCATGAAGGCGCTGACCGCGGTGCGGACCGTGGGGTAGATCAAGCCCATAGCGAGCAGCAGCATGGCCGGAGCCAGGAAACCGGACAGCTGCACCAGCGAGCCGGCGCCGGATCGCGAGCGCCGGTCCAGGAAAAACAGCACCGCACCGAGCACCGCGGCCAGCGCGGCCACCCACATCACGGAGTTGTACAGGCCCAGGACCAGCAGGATCGCCACCGGGACCAAGACCGCGGCGGCAAAGCGCACGACGGCGAAAACCCGTCCGCCCTTGGTCGCTATCTCGACAAAGGCGAGGATCGCTGCGATCAAGACCGCGAAGACAACCAGGACGATCGGCACTTGGACTAGCGGCGGAACGCCAGCCAGCCACTGGAAGAATTCAGACATGCGCTCAGGCTCCTACAATCCCGCCAACGACCGGGGCTCCCGGCCGTTGGCGATGGACCAGATGGCGACTAGGAGTCATAGCCGGACTGGATATTTTCAAGCACTTCCTTGGTCGGCTTGCCATCGATCCAGTCCACCAGGCCCTTCCAGAAGGAGTCGGAGCCGACGCTCTTGGGCATCAGATCAGACCCGTCGAAGCGGAAAGTGGTGTTCGGATCCTGCAGCAATTCAACAGCGGAACGCAGCAGGTCGCTGCTGGCGTTCTCCGGATCAAGCCCGGAGTTCGCCGAGATCACGCCGCCGAGTCCAACGCGGCTATTGGCCCAATCCGCGCTGGCCAGGTATTCCTGGACCTTGGCGGTATCCTCATCATTGGAGAAGGCGGCAACGAATTCACCGCCGCCTACAACAGATACGGGGTCATCGGCTTTGGCTGGCGGGGCAACGAAAGCCCAGACATCCCCGTCAGGCGCCACGGTAGCTTTCTCGCCATCGGCGTTCTTGGAATCCAGGACGTATCCTTCCAGGAAGGATGCCTGGTGGGTCAGCGGGCAGGTTGCCTTGGCCACGGCCGTGCCAACATCGCCGAAGGCGGTGGCGTTGATCGACTTCACGTCGCCATATCCGGCGTTGACTTGCTCTGGGTCCAGCAGGATCTTTCCAACGGATTCGAAGGCGCTGGTGATTTCTGGCGAAGTGAATTCCAGATCGCCCGAAACCCACTTGTCGTAGGCTTCGGTTCCGGACTGGCGCAGGACCGCGTCTTCAATCCAGTCGGTGCCCGGCCATCCCGATGCCTCGCCCGAGGCGAATCCGGCACACCAGGCCGGTTCATTGGTCTGCTTCGAGATTTCGGTGCCCAGGGTGGTCATTTCATCCCAGGTTTCCGGGACGCTCAAGCCCCACTGCTCGAACTGCTTGGGCGAGTACCAGATGTAGCCTTTCACGCTGGCCATCAGCGGCACCCCGTACTGCACCCCATCGACCTTGCCGTAGTTCTGCCAGTCCTCGGACCAGTTGCTCTGCAGCTGGGACTGGACTGCCTCGGGAAGTTGCTGCACCTTGCCCTGGGCCACGGTGGCCTGCAGCAAGCCGGGTTGCGGGAAGACGGCCAGGTCCGGGGTGTCGCCGCCCTGGACCTTGATTCCGATTTGGGATTCGAAGTTCTTGTCGCCGGTGTAGCGGATCTTGATGCCGTTCTCCTCGGACCACTTGGCCCAGGATTCTTCCAGCAGTTCGGCTTCAATGCCGGTGACCGGACCGTAGATATCGACGACTCCGTCGGCTTGGCCCACTTGGGCTTCGCCGCCGCCGGAGGCGTTGGGGTCATTGGGGTCTGCTCCGCCCGAGCAACCGGCCAGGAGCAGGCCGATTGCTGCCACCGAGATAACCGGCGCGAACTTCAGCCCACGTTTTGCTTTAGTCATGATGCCCTCCACGTTGGGTAATGCCCTGCCGGATGAGGCGGCCTGGCACGAGTGATCCCCTCAATAGTGACGCAGGTCATCGACGCGCGTCAACAGTTATGGGTGAACACCGTGGAGAAAATGGCGCGGGCAGGTCATCGCGGTGCCGGGCCCGAGCTGTCCCGGACCACCATCAGCGGCGCGACCAGTTGCTGCACCGGCGCCTGGGAGCGCCCCTCGATCTGCTGCACCAGGGCGTCCACCGCGGCATGGGAAATGGCCTCCCCCGGCGGGGCTACCGTGGTCAGCGCCGGGGCAACCATCTCGGCCGAACGGTCCCCGACCCCCAGGGCGATCACCGAGAGGTCATCGGGGATCCGCAACGCAGCTAGGCCAGCGGCGTTGACAAATCCCGCGGTGGCGAACTCCTTGAGCGCAAGCACCGCAGTGGGTCGCGGGTGCAGTTCCAGATAGGCATCCAGCGCCGCGCGGCCGCCGCGGGCGTTGTTTTCCACCGGCACTTCCTGCATCGCCATGCCCCGATCGCGCACGGCATCGCAGATGGCCCGGGCCGTGCGGACGGCCGGGCCGTTGCCGGCTTCCTGGTCTTCCACCGATACGTTGATGTACATGATGGATTGGTGGCCGAGGCTCGCCAAATAATCCACCGCGATGCGCCCGGCCTGGGCAAAATCATTATCGACATAGGACAGGTCCGCGCTGTCATCGGGACGGCCAATGGAGGCAAAGGCAATGCCCGCGCGCCGCAGGACATCAAAGCGCGGGTCATTGATCGACACTTCCATCAAGAGCACCCCGGCCACCAGCTTCTGCCCGACCAGGCTTTCCAATCCCATGGCATCGGTCATCGGGTTGGACCACAACAGCATGTGGTAGCCCAGCGCGCGGGCACGCTCCATGGCGGCGGTGACGTACTCGAACTCGGTGGAAGAATAGCCGTCCAGGCTGGTGGGAAAGTGCAGGGCAAGGATGCCCCGGCGCGATCCGGCCAGGCCCTGGGCAAAGGCATCCGGGGTGTAGTTCAACTCCCGCATGGCCGCCAGGACCCTGGCCTTGGTCGCCTCGGAAATGGTGCGCCGGCCGCTGATCACGTAGGACACGGTACTAGGAGATACGCCGGCCAAGCGCGCCACGTCGTTCCTGGTGGCCATGAGCCCACCGCCTTTGGTTATTCCAACTCGTCATCCCTATTGAAACACGGCGGCGGGCAATCCCCCTGGGTCAGCGGCTGGCGACGAATGCCTGCACGCAGGCCTCGATATCCTCAGCCGAATGCGCGGCAGAAAGCTGGACGCGGATGCGCGCGGCGCCCTTGGGCACTACCGGGAAGCTGAAGGCCGTGACGAAGACGCCCTGCTCCAGCATCTTGCCTGCGACCTCTGCGGCCTTGACCGCGTCGCCGAACATCACCGGAATGATGGCGTGCTCGCCGTCGAGCAATTCGAAGCCCTCTTCGGTCATGCGGCGGCGGAAGTGCGCAGCGTTCTCGAAGAGCTTCTCGCGCAGGTCCCCGGAGTCCACCACCAGGTCCAGCGCCTTCAACGTGGCAGCCACGATCGATGGAGCCAGCGAGTTGGAGAACAGGTACGGGCGGGCCTTCTGGCGCAGCATCGCGACAATCTCGCCGCGGCCGGACACGTAGCCGCCCGAGGCGCCGCCCAATGCCTTGCCGAAGGTGCCGGTGTAGATGTCCACGCGGTCTGAGACTCCTGCATGCTCCGGGGTGCCTGCCCCGGTGGCGCCCATGAAGCCCACGGCGTGGGAGTCATCGACCATGACCAGCGCGTTGTACTTGTCAGCCAGATCGCAGATGGCCTCCAAGGGAGCCAGGTAGCCGTCCATGGAGAAGACGCCATCGGTGACGATGATGGTGCGGCGGGCGCCCGCCCCGCCGTTGAGCTGCGCGGCGGATTGCAGCTGGGTTTCCAGGTCGGCCATGTCCTGGTTGGCGTAGCGGAAGCGCGCGGCCTTGGACAAGCGGATGCCATCGATGATCGAGGCGTGGTTCAGCGCATCGGAGATGATGGCGTCTTCCTTGCCGAACAGCGATTCGAACACGCCGCCGTTGGCATCGAAGCAGCTGGAGAACAAGATGGTGTCCTCGGTGCCCAGGAATTTAGAGAGCTTGGCTTCCAGGTCCAGGTGCAGGTCCTGGGTGCCGCAGATGAAGCGGACCGAGGCCATGCCGAAGCCGCGCTCATCCATGGCGGTCTTGGCCGCGTCGATGATCTGCTGGTTATCGGCCAAGCCCAGGTAGTTGTTGGCGCAGAAATTCAGCACCTTCCGTGCATCGTCGCCCAGCGAGCCGGCCATGATGGAAGCGGACTGGGCCGAGTCGATGTGGCGTTCTGCCTTGAACAGGCCGGAGGACTTCAGCTCGTCCAATTCGGCGGCAAGCTGGTCTTTGAGATCCGTGTACATTGCAAATGCTCCTTGTTGATGCGGGAAATTCTTAGCCTGAGAAAACGGTCCAGTCGAGCACGACCTTGCCGCCGTGCCCGCTGCGAGCAGCTTCGAATCCCTGCTGCCATTCGGTGGCCGGCAGGAAGTCGGTAACCACCGAGGCAATGCGCTCGCGCATCACCTCCGAGGAGGTGAGCATGGCGCTCATGGCGTACCAGGTCTCGAACATTTCGCGGCCGTAGATGCCGCGCAGGGTCAGCATGTGGGTGACAACCTTGCCCCAGTTGATGTCGATCGAGGTGCTGGGCAAGCCGAGCATGGCGATCTTGCCGCCATGGTTCATGTTCTCGATCATTTCCGGCAGGGCGGTCTTGTGCCCGGACATTTCCATGCCGTAGTCGAAGCCTTCGACCATGCCCAGCTTCTGCTGCGCTTCCTTGATGCGGGTGGTCGCGACATTCACGGCCAGATCGATGCCCATGGACTGGGCCAGTTCCAGGCGCTGCTCGGAGACATCGGTGATGGCGATGTTGCGGGCGCCGACGTGGCGGGCCACTGCCGCGGCCATCAGGCCGATGGGTCCGGCGCCGGTAATCAGCACGTCCTCGCCCACCATCGGAAACTGCAGTGCGGTGTGCACGGCATTGCCGAACGGGTCGAAGATGGCGCCGAGCAGTGGGGTGATGCGCTCATCGCGGTGGATGTAGACATTGCTTTCGGGGATCACCACGTATTCGGCGAATGCGCCGTCACGCTGCACGCCTACCGAATCGACGTTGATGCACATCTGCTTGCGTCCGGCGCGGCAGTTGCGGCACAGGCCGCACACAACGTGGCCTTCACCCGAGACGCGGTCGCCGATCTTGACCCCGTGCACGAAGTCGCCGATTTCCACGACCTCGCCGTAGAACTCGTGGCCCGGAACCAGCGGGGTGTTGATCATGGCCTTGGCTGCATCATCGTAGGCTTCGATGTGCAGATCGGTGCCGCAGATTCCGGCGGTCATGACGCGGATCTTGACCTCGTGGGCGCCGGTCTCTGGTTCTGGGCGATCAACGAGTTCCAGCCCCGCGTGCGGGCCGGACTTGTACAGTGCTTTCATGCGGGTTCCTTTGGATTGGGCACCTGGGTGCGCGCAACACAGACATGGGGTCGCTTCAAGTGTCGCACCCGACAGCACGGTACAACACCTTAGAAGATCACTGATTTACTGATCCAACGATTTAGAATTTACTTCATGGAATTGCATCAGTTGAGGATTCTGCGTGAACTCGCGGATTTGGGCAGCGTCAACGCCGTGGCGAAGGCCCTTTTTGTCTCGCCCTCGGCGGTCTCGCAGCATTTGGCCCAACTGCAGCGCAATTTCCCTGTGCCACTGACACAGAAAGAGGGACGGCGGCTAGTACTCACCAGCCAAGGAAGGATCTTGGCACAAGCCAGCGCCCAGGTTGCTTCAACTCTCGCCGAGGCAGACTCCAAGATCAGGAACTATGAAGGCAACTTTGCCCAACCGGTACTCATCGCTGGATTTCATTCCATTGGCCAAACGATCTTCGCGCCGTTACTGAATTCCGGTGATGATGACCTGCCGCCCTTGCGTTTCTTTGATGAAGACGTTTCACAACAAGATTTTCCGGCCCTAACTTCTACATATGATCTGGTCCTCGCTCACCGAATGCCGCATACCGAGGCCTGGCCTGCCGACAGAGTTTCCGTAATCCCATTGGCCTTCGAACCCCTAGATATTGCTGTGCATCAAGATCATCCACTGGCACGGTTTGAAAGTCTCTCGCCAGCTCAAGTTATCGAAGAGCCTTGGGTGGTCTCCCGCCCAGGATTCTCGCCGGCTGATGTGCTCGATACCATCGCCGCGTTGTCGGGGTCGGCTCCTCGAATTGAGCATCGGGTCAACGACTACGGCACGGCAGCCGCACTGGTACGAGCCAGTCATTGCTTGGGAATTTTGCCTCGCTTCACTTCGCGGTCCATGCTGGGCAAGGATGTGACTTTACGACCAGTTTCAGGCTTGGAATCCGGTCGACAAATCGACATCCTGGTACGCGCCGAACACCTTCACAGACCGACAGTTATTCGAGTTATCGATGCCCTCAGAGAGACGGCGCGGAAGTTGGTGGCCGAAAATCTCTAGCGCCGGGTTAGTTCGCGTTGGAGGCCATTTCTTGGGAGGCTTTTCCACTTTCCCGGACAGCTCCGAACAGCAAGGCGGCCAGCTCAACCTAGAGCGTTGAGCTGGCCGCTTTGCTGACCAATGATGTAAAAATACCGAGCCTTGGGCATTCCGCTTATTTGATGGCGCCAGCTGTCAGGCCTGCTTTCCAGAAGCGTTGCAGGAACAGGAATAGCAACAGCAACGGAATCACGGAAACCAGTGCTCCAACGACTAACAGCGACATTGGCACCTTGCCATTGGAAGCAAACCAAGCCACCAAACCCACTGTCACGGGCTGCAATGAGGAGTCATTGATGACCATTGCAGGCAACAGATAGTTATTCCAGATTTCTACAAAATTGAACAAGAAGATGGTCACCAGCGCGGGCGTCATCATGCGCACACCCACGCGGAAGAAGATCCCAACTTCACTTACCCCGTCAAGACGCGCTGCTTCAATTACTTCGTCAGGTACGGACTGCGCGGCGAAGACTCGCGAAAGGTATACACCGAAGGGGCTGACGATACTGGGCAGCAGGACAGCCAATGGATTATTGATCAATCCCAGCTCTGAAAACATGAGGTACAGGGGCAAAGTGAAAAGAATCTTGGGAATTAGTACCGCTGCTAGCACCACACTGAAAACTACTTCGCGTCCACGAAAGCGGTATTTGGCCATGGCATAGCCAGCCATCGATACCAGTAACGTCCCAACCAGGGCACCGATCCCGGCATAAAATACGGAATTCATAATCCACCGCAGGAAAATTCCGTCGCGTGCCGCCAACAACTCGGCGATGTTGTTCCCCAGGTGCATTCCGTTGAACCAAAAACCTGGAGCAGCAAACTGCTCGCCCATCGGTTTTGAAGCCGACACCAGTAACCACCATATTGGTGCTAGGAAATAAATCGCAAAGCATCCCAACACGATAGTGACAATCAGCCGACTCAACAACGTAGTTTCACGATTTGATTGAACCGGTTTCACGGATACGAGCTTTCCCAGTCTGGATTTAGCAATCGTCGAGCCCGTCTCAGACTGATTGCGGTCCTGCGCGGTAGAAGTACTTATTTTCGAATCTACATGGACGCTCATGAATCGGATCCTCGACGCGGGCGCTCCGTCGCCAGGTAGGGTAAAGGCTGAGCGGATCCAACTTCTCCCAGCGTACGTCACCTCTTTGAGACAAAGCGCGCCCAGATTCACGGCCTTTGAACTTTCTACATTGTGCGCCTAAAACCAAACACGTTCAAACACCAGCCGTGCCGTAGCTCTGACAGTCCGGTTACACCAAAGTTTCATTCTTCAGTCACCTTGATAGTATGGCTTCAAATGGTTAAATGTCTTTCTCCGGTCATCATGCCAACTGTCCTTATTATCGGGTTGGCCTCTTGCTCGTCGATGCCTGAGGTCGATTGGAATCAGTCACAAAACGAGGCAAGTATGTTCCTAGAGGCAGCCACGTCTGCAAAGGGATCCCTCGGTGGGGGCACCCTGCGCGTTGGCCAAGGTACTCCGGGAGATACTGATTCGGGCATCGTTCTCAACTATGACTCCGGCGCCCGGATCACGGGGATCCGCGTCAGTTGCTTCGGAGAGGGAACGCTTCGACTCGGATTCGCTACCCAGACTGGGTCCAGTTGGAGCGGCAACGATACTGTCGAAGTCATCTGCAATGGCGAGGAGAACAACGTATCGGTTTCAGAGATCCTGTCTACGGCACAGGTCGATGCGGTGCAATTCAACGGCATCCTCGGTGAGGGAACGGGTGGAGTCCTCGCCGTGGCTATCTCCGGGGTGGCGAACTAACGCCCGCTGCAGTTGCAAGTTCGGCATTCGAAATCTCCAAAGGCGAACTTACGGCGCTGATAGGCATGATTCTCAAGCAAGTACGCGCCGTTGCGTTCTCCAACCGTGACTGCGGCAGAAAAAAATTTGCCGTACCAGCAGGATGCCGAACCGGAGACAGCACGCGTCGCCGATCTGTCTCCATTTGACTGTATAGCTGGCCGACGGGCGAAACATGATTTCTACCTACATTTTTCCGCAGAGCATTGATCAATGGAAACTGTACGATCCGCCGTATAGCTGTATCAGACGCATAGTCGTCCGTCACTCCATAATGCTTGTGGCCAGCCGGCGCCAGTGCAGAAAGTCCACATCCGAACAAATCCTCGGACTATCCAAGCCATAGATGCTGCCCGTGGCCCGATGAGGGCACAGGCAGCATCTTGGTTGTTGTCATCAAGTTAGCCGTTGAAGGTGTCCGGGTTTGGGCCGGTGCGTCCATCGCGATCAAGGGCATCAATGCTTGCCAGTTCGTCGCTGGTCAATTTGAAGCCGAACAAGTTCAAGTTGGCGATGATTCGTGATTCAGTCACAGACTTCGGGATGATCACCCGGCCCTGCTGCAGATGCCAGCGCAGGATGACCTGAGCCGCGGACACCTCATGTGCCTGAGCGATGCCCACGATGGTTTCGTCGGTGAGCATTGCACCCTGAGCCAGCGGGCTCCATGCTTCGGTGACGATACCGTGCTGCGCGTTAGCTGCAACGACTTCGCGGTTCTGCAAAGCTGGGTGGAGCTCCACCTGGTTCACGGCCGGAACGATGGTTCCTTCGGCGACCAGCTGCTTCAGGTGCTCAGGCTGGAAGTTGGAAACTCCGATGGCGCGGATCTTCTTCTCTGCATACAGCTTCTCCAGCGCCTTCCACGTCTCAACGTAGAGATTCTTTTCCGGGGCTGGCCAGTGAATCAAGTACAGGTCCAGGTAGTCCAGGCCCAAGCGCTCAAGACTTGCATCAAAGGCTTCCAGCGCCTGCTCGTAACCCATGTCCGCAATCCAGATCTTGGAGGTGATGAACAGGTCTTCTCGGGCGATGCCGGACTGGGCCAGTGCTGCGCCCACGCCTTCCTCATTGCCGTAGATGGCGGCGGTATCGATGCTGCGGTAGCCGGCCTTGAGCGCTGAACCCACTGCAGCAGTGGTCTCTTCGTTGGGAACCTGGAAGACTCCAAAACCTACCTGAGGCATTTCAACGCCATTGTTCAGCGTGATGGTTGGAATGGGGGTAGTCATGTCTAACTCCTAGAAATTGGTTGGGGACTGAACAAAACTGTGGATTAGCCAGCTGTAACCAGCTGGGGTGATGCTGCCGAAGACTTCTTGGCCAAGCCCATGGCCAGGAGAATAACGACCAGTGCGACGAGGGTGATCAGCGCGCCGATCCAGATCGGCGAGGTGTAGCCCAGGCCTGCCGCAATGCCCAGGCCGCCAGCCCATGCGCCCAGCGCATTGCCGACATTGAACGCACCGATATTGGCGCCGGATGCCAGGGTCGGTGCATTGCCGGCGTACTGCATGATGCGGCTTTGCAGACCGGGAACGGTTCCGAACCCGAAGCCGCCCATCAGCAGCAAAGCGATAACGGTGGCGATCTGGTTGCTTGCGAAGAATCCGAAGAGGACAAGGACCACCAGCAGTGCCGAGATGAAGATGAGCAGAGTGCGGTCGATGCTCTTGTCAGCCATGCGGCCACCGATCCAGTTGCCGACGAACAGACCCACGCCGAAGAGCATCAGCAGCCATGGAACGCTGGTCTCATTGAATCCGGTGACCTCGGTCAGGGTGTAGGCGATGTATGTGAAGGCGCCGAACATGCCACCGTAGCCAAGGACCGTGACACTTAGGGACAGCCAGACCTGCAGCGAGGTGAAGGCCCCGAGTTCTCTGCGCAGGGAGATGCCTTCGGCTGCGTGCTTGATGGCTGGCACCAGCACGAGGATGCCGATCAGGGCGATAACGCCAATGCCGGAGATGGCCCAGAAAGTCGAGCGCCAGCCGGAATGCTGCCCCAGCAGGGTACCGAAGGGAACACCCAGTACGTTGGCCGCGGTCAGCCCGGTGAACATGATGGCAATGGCGCCAGCCTTCTTGTTGGCCGGGACCAGGTCGGCTGCCACGACCGCGCCGATGCCGAAGAAGGCACCGTGGCACAGGGCAGCAATGACACGGCCGATCATGGCCACTTCGTACGTTGCTGCCATCGCGGTAAGCGAGTTGCCGATGATGAAAAGCACCAGCAAACCGACGAGCACCGGCTTGCGCGGCCAGCGGACGGTGGCTGCGGTCAGGCCGAGGGCGCCGACCACCACGCTCAATGCGTATCCGGAAATGAGCCAGCCAGCTGCGGCCTCGCTGACGCCGAAGTCGGCCGCCACATCCGGCAACAAGCCCATGATGACAAATTCGGTAAGCCCGATGCCGAAGGCACCGATGGCCAACGCAATAAGACCGAGCGGCATAGCGTTACTCCTGATAGACTAGATAAATTAGTTGCACACGCTTGTTATTGCGCGATGAACACTATCGTTGCACACGCAACTAACCAGCGCAAGCAAGTACTTTTGGAGGAACCGATGGGAATTGCAGATGATGCTGTCGAAATTCGGGCAAGAGGATGGCGCACTTTGGCGTCGTTGCACGGATTAATCGATACTGCACTTGAAAAGGACCTGACGGCGCAAGTGGGGCTCTCTGTGGTCGAGTACACACTTCTGGATGCCCTGAATCGTCAGGATGGCTGGCATATGCGCATGGCGCAGCTGGCCCGCGCCACGGCCCTGAGCCCCAGCGCAACGACGCGACTGGTTACCAGGCTCGAAGACCGCAATCTGCTCTCGCGGGTGCTGTGCGCCGATGACCGCCGCGGCATTTACACCGAGCTCACTGCCACTGGCCACGAGCTGTACCAGAAGGCCAAGCCCATTCACGATGCCACGCTGGAACGCGTGTTGAAGCAGGCAGAAGATCAGCCCGAGCTGGCGCCGCTGGCCCGCATTCTCCACGAGTTCTCTGCCGCGTAGCCAATTGCTGAATCCTTGGAAGGGACCGCCCTTGCTGCATCCGAAATTTTCCGCCGTGCTTTTCGATTGCGATGGCGTCCTGGTGGATTCCGAGTCCATCACCAATTCCGTGCTCCGCCAGATGCTCATCGAGCTGGGCTGGGAGATCAGCCCCGAGCAATGCATCGAGATCTTCATCGGCAAGGCGTTGAAAGACCAGTGGCAACCCATCCTCGACCAGACCGGATTCCGCTTCGACGACCAGTGGATTAGCCAGTTCCGCGCACGCCGCGACGAAGCGCTGCGCTCGGAGCTGCAGCCGATCCCCGGAGCGCTGGAAGCAGTCAAGCAGATTTCGGCGGTCTACGGCCAGAACATTGCCTGCGCCACTGGCGCAGACCGGGCCAAGGTCGAAATGCAGCTGGCCCTGGCCGGGTTCACCGAGTACTTCGGAGACCGGGTCTTCAGCGGCATGGAATGCCCACGCAGCAAACCGGCACCGGATGTCTACCTGGCCGCAGCCGCGTCACTGGGCCTTGACCCAGCTGGCGCACTGGTTATCGAGGACACTGCCACCGGGGTGGCTGCCGGGATCGCGGCCGGCGCGACGGTGTACGGCTATTCCAACGGCGGACCCACGAGCACTTCGCCCGAGCTGCTGCGCGCGGCCGGAGCAACCCAGGTGTTCAGCAGCATGGACGCACTGCCCGGCATGGCTTCCGGAGCATAATTGCCGGCTGGGCTGATCGAGTACCGCTACCCCGCAGGCTGATCCAGGACTCTGTCCAGGGATACTGCCAGCTTGCGCCAATACCCCAGCTCGTAGACGATGATCACGGTCAGCGGCGAGCACAGCAGCACCAGCAAGCAGGCCCACACCGGAACGCCCAGCTGGCTGAGCCCGGCCGCGGCCAGCGGCCAGCGGCATCAGGAACGTGGGCAATGCGCCCAGGTGAACATCGGGGCACCGAGCAACCAGGTCAGCAGCAGGGTAATGATGACCATGAAGGCGAAAACCGGAATCGCCAGAGCCACAATGACCACCACTGGGTCGGTAGCGGCTTCGGGATCATAAGCGTAGCCGATGGTGTGCAGCCCGGCGCCGATCGCGGCAATGGACGTGAAAAGCGCAATATGCCCGAAGATCCACGCCGCGGCCTTGTCCCGCCGCAAATGGAGCACCGGTCCGGAGGGCAGCTGGAAGTACGCCCACCACAGCGAGAAAGAAATCAGCACGCCCGCGGCGACCACCACGATGCTCTCGAAATTCCAGTTCGCCCATTGGGAGATCGTCCGGGCAGCTGCCAAGGTTCCCACGATGCATTCGCCCAGGGCAATGATCGACATGAGCGAATAGCGTTCCGCCAGATGGTGGGCGTGCCAGGGAATACCCGATTCGCCATGGGAACGGGCCACCCGCTCCGCAATCAGCGGTGCGCTGAAATCGATGATCCAGAAGACCGCCAGGCAGCACAACGCCGGAACCAGCGAGAGCGGAAGGAAGAGGAATGAGGTCCAGCCCAGCTGGGCAATGCCCACCCCGATAGCATTGCCGCGCGCTGACATCCGGTGCTGCGGATCGTGCCGGGCCACCCGCAGCCACTGCCCGATCAGCGCCACGCGCATGACAATGTAGCCGGCGACCATCACATTGGCATCAAGCACCGCCCCCTGATCGATGGAGGCGAACATCATCGGGATGCCGACCGCCAGCACGATGACGCCCGCCATCTGCACCAAGGTCAGGCTCCGGAACAGCCAGTCGTCGTTGTCTAAGGCCGAGGCCAGCCACGCGTAATTGGCCCAGGCCCAGATGATCGACAAGCACGCGATGGCGAAGGAGATGATGGCCGGCGCATAGTGCCCCACCTCGATGCCGTGGGCCAGCTCGCTGCCGGCAATTCCGAAGGCCGTGACAAACGTCAGGTCGAAGAACAGTTCCAAGGTGGTGGCGGTCCGGTTCTGCTCCTGCGGATCGCGTCCGCGCATGCGGTGCAGGCCGTGCTGATAGAAATCAAGACCCGTGCTGGCGGACATCGTGCGGCTTTCTCGAAAACTCAACGGAGGACATTCACAAGAATAGGTAACCGCCAGCTGGAATTATCGCATTGACGCCTCGGCAAATCCGCGGGGCCTACTTCCCAGCCGAATCCAGTTCATGCTTCAGCGGGAAGTACCAGCGCATGATCTTGCGCAATTTGTCCGAATCATCGCGGGCCCAGTTGCGCATGAGCTCGCCTCCGAAGGAAATGGCCGTGACCGGCTGGGCGCCGGCGGCTATCATCCGTTCGAAGGCGAAGTCGTGCGCCGCCTGGGATATGCCGCCCACCGCGTCGGCTACAGGATAGACCTCGTAGCCTTCGGAAAGCATGTCCAGGGTGGGAAAGGCGAGGCAGACCTCGGTCCACAACCCGGCCATGACCACCTTGCGCCGGCCGCTGCTTTCGATGGCCTGCCTGAACTCGGCATCCTCCCAGGCGTTGACTCCGCTGCGGTCGATTTCCTTGACCCCGGGCAGCTCGTCCTTGATCACCTGCGCGGTGCCTTGGTTGACTCCCATGTCCACGCCCACGGTCGAGAGCACCACCGGAATCCCGTACTCCGTAGCCAGCCGGCACAGCGCCACGACATTCAGATCGATCCGCTCGCGAGTGGTGGAAGTGACCGTGCCATACTGCTCGGGCTGGAAGTCGATCAACGCCAGCACGCAATTCTCCGGAGTGAGCAAGTGATCTGCGCGCTGATCGCGAACCGGTTCCGGCGAGGTTTTCTTGGGCATGTCCAGCTCATCATGGATCGATGAAGTTGCAAGAAACTTCGTGCGTGGCTTCAGGCTATCGCCGGCAACCGGGCCCGGCCAGTGCCCGGAGCAATTCCCCGGTCACTTCCAAGAATCCCGATCCGCGCCGGCCGGTTGCTGCTCACTTCCGGTACTGGCCGCCGGCGAGCAGCAGTCGCAGCGTCTGGCGCCCGATGCGGCCCAGCGGATCCTCCTCGGTAAGCGTTGCGGCAAGCATGGCGTAGCGCAGCGCCCATCCCCTGGACCGCTGCCACAGGTCGCTGCCCGGTTGGGCGCCGTAGCCTTCGAAAGCCGAGGCGGTGGCTTCGGCGCTGAAGTGCATCCACAGCATGCCCAGATCCGAGGCCGGGTCCCCGGCACACAAATCCCCGAAATCGATCAGCGCCGCTAGCTGGCAGCGGCCGTGCTGCTCAGTGATGACCGTATTGTGCGGATGCGGATCACCGTGCAACCACAGCGATGCCTTATCATGCGGCGCGGCGGACAATGCGTGGGACCAGAGGGCCTGCGCCGGACCTCGCAGCGGGGAGTCCAGCGCCGCAATCTGGCCGCAGGTTTTCGCATCGAGTGCGGCCAGCCCCACGCCCCGGAATTCGCTGCTGGGCGCTGCGGCTCCGGCAGGCTGGTGCAGCCGGTACAGGTACTGCGCAAATTCTCCGGCGTAGCCATCGCGCCTGCGGCGGTCCACCGTCGCGGCGCTGCGGCCCGGGACATAGGGGCAGATGGAGAACGTGAAGGGGTACTGCGGTGCGGGCCGTCCAACGAAGACCGGCATGGCGATGGGCAGGCCGGTCTCGGCGGCCAATTGCGGCAGCCAACGCCGTTCCTTGAGTCCAATGGCCTCGCCTAGTTCCCGGCGCGGCAGGCGCACCACCAGCTCAGCACCCAGCCGGTACACCTCGTTATCCCACCCGGTAGCCAGATAGGCAATGTCCTGGTTCGCCCAGTGCGGCGCCTGGCTAACCAGCAGGTGCCTGACCAGCTCCGCGTCAATTTCAACTTCGGCTGGCGGCATTCCCTTATCCGTGGAGACAGAAGAAGTCATTGCTCAATGCTAGTGCACCCCGCATGGCTCACCCTGCCGCGCGAATCGTTCTAGAATCGGTGCATGGACTCCCCTGCACCCGGCGAGCAGATCCTCGCCACGCTCCTGCTGGAGAAATTCGACCAGCTTACCGAAACCTTGGCGAGCATTCCGCAGGAACAGGCCAATAGCGTCCTGCCCGTTCACGGCAGCAATTCGCCGGTGCAGCTGGTGCTGCATTGCTGCGGGATGATGCGCCGCTGGTCTTCCACGGTCAATCTCGGCATCGAGGTCCCCCGCGATCGGGCCGCCGAGTTCACCGCGGTGATGGACAAGGAGGCTGCCCTGCAACTGGCGCATGAGGCCAGGAAGGCGTTCGCCAACGACCTGGCGTTCACTGCCATGCATGATGCTCCCGTTGCGGCCCCGCCACGCAGGGAGGGCGAATACTGGATGTCCACCTGCCAGGGCGTGCTGCTGCATGTGCTCGAAGAGCTCTGCCAGCACTTGGGGCATCTGGAAATCACCCGGGATCACTTGGCCAAAGACGCGTCGTGAAAGGCATCCGGCAGGTCACAGCTGGCCTACCCATGGCCTTTCCCGCGGCCTGAAGAGCGTCCGCGCGCAGAGCTGTCCCAAACGAGCAAGGCTCCTGCAGCAGGCAAGAACAAGAGAGCTGGAAGCCACTGGAATGCTACCAATGCCACCATGGCGGCCAGCAGCATGGCCAGCGCCGCGATTCTGGGCCATGCAGCCATGGCTACCCTCCTAGAAGCCTTCTACCGCTCAGCGGTAGTTGATTTGGTGTGAAACCCTAGCAGGATCAGTGCGCATTCGCCAGAGGCACCGAATCAAATGCCGCAGGACCGCGCGCCGCTCACAGGTCCAGATCTTCCCAATCGAAGCGGGTAGTGGTCCCGGATTCCCAATCCTGGCGCAGGATCGCGTAGGCAACCGAGGCGAGATGGCGCCCGTCGCCGGTGGGCCACGCCATCCGGTAATGCGCTTCCTTGAGGAATCCGGCGCGAAGAAAAGTCTTGCGCATCGCGAAGTTGTCTTCCCTGGTTTGGCCTTCGAAGCGCAGGGTGCCGGGGAAATCAGTGAACACCTTGGCGGTCAATTCCCTCAGTACGAGGGTACCCAGGCCTGATCCCCGGTACTTTTCCGCCAAGCGCAGGTCAAGCATGGGGGTGTCGTCTTCCAGATCTTCGAGTACTGCCATTCCCAAGCATTCTCCGTCGCCAATAATCCAGAATCCTTGGCTCTCGCTGTTCCAATATCGTCCGCTATCGACTAGTCGTCTCAGCTCCGGCTCTGTCCAGTTCCGACGGACATGGAATGGGAAGCTGTTGCTTGATAGAAAAGCGGCGATGGCACTGCTGTCTTCCGGTGCCATTGCTGTGAACGAGATATTCATGGGGCAAGCCTATAGAAGACATGCCGGATCCAGTCAGCGTAAACATGAATCCGGTGGCGACAGCACCCGGCCGAATATCTGCTTCCATGTCAGGCCGCTTTCAATGAATCCAGAATCTCTCGCGTCGAAACCACCAGCGCAAAGCCGTCTCCGTGAAGATTGGTCGCCGTGACCTGCATCAGAGTGGCTGCCGGTATTACCGTGCCGTCAGGTCCTGCCAGATCAAATGTTCGTGTGGCATCGAGAGGCACAATGATGTCAAATCCCAGATTTCCGCCCATCCGGGCGGTGGCTTCTACACACAAGTTGGTTTGGATTCCGCAAACCACGATCTTTTTTGATCTGATTGGACCTCAGCCACTGGCCCAAATCCGGGGAGCCATAAAATGATGAGTTCACTGACTTGGTTACGAACAGATCAGGGGTGACCGCTTGCACCGATTCGTGAAGATTATTGCCGGGACTTTCCACGAACAAGGGCGAGTCCGAATTTCGGCTATCGTGCCTGACGATCACTATCGGCATGTTCTTTTGGGACCACTCCAAGAGAAGCCGATCAACGTTGTTCTCGCATTGCGGGTAGTTGGTTGTCGGGCCCCATGAGGTGTCGTAGAAACCCTGTTGCATGTCAACCACGATCAATGCGGTCTTTGTACTTGTCATCATGCTTCTACTTCATCAGGGATCGAGGAACCCAACCAGTGGCATAAATGACATGGTTCGATAAGATTGCGCCATGTCCATTGTGGGGATTCTAATTGGGCCGGGCCGTCGAGCATTTGATATCGAAGTTGCACGTGAGGTGTACGACGACCGAACCGACCGTGGTCTCCCCCGGCCCGCAGTTCGAATCCTCGCAGCAACCACGGTCACCGCTCTTGACCCGGTTCGCTCAATACGGCGCACACATCCGCTTGCTTCGGTGGAGGAACTCGACATGATGGTGGTTCCAGGAAGCGAGAATCCGCTCGCAGAACCTCACCCGCAGGAAGTGGCAGCAGTTGCACGAGCTGCTTCCTCCGGGGTCCTTGTCGCCTCATTGTGTACCGGCGCATTCACACTCGCCGCTGCAGGACTGCTCGATGGGCGAAGCGCGACGACCCACTGGCGTTTTGCCAATGAACTTGCAAGGCGTTATCCAGAGGTCAACGTCAAGTCGAGGGATTTGTATTGTGGCGAGGACAAAGTATGGACTTCGGCTGGAGTCACCGCAGGAGTTGATCTATTACTCCATCTAGTACGTCTGGACTGGGGAACCAGCGCTGCAGAAACTATCGCGAAGGCCATGGTCACCCCTATTTTCAGACCGGGAACCCAAGCGCAATACGCGGATACCAGCATCCCTGGGAATTCATCGCCGTCAGTTGAACAACTGCATCTGGCAGTCAGCCAAGATCTTCAACGGCATTGGAACGTCCAACAACTAGCAGCGGTCTGCGCAATGTCACCACGGACTTTTCACCGGTGGTTCTCAGACGCGGTCGGGACAACACCTATTGCATGGCTCAATGATCTTCGAGTCAGCGAGGCCCAACGCCTACTGGAACAAAGCGACCTGTCGGTTGGCGCCGTTGCCCGTCAGGTTGGCTTTGCTTCTGATGATCTGCTGCGCAAGCATTTCTCGTCGCGATTGGGGATCACGCCGACCGGCCATGCAGCGACTTTCCGTCGACAACGTCCTTGATGAATTGCGCCTTGCCTCGCGCATAAGCGATCCTGTCATCCCCGACCCTCGTGGCCAAGTCCTGTTTCAGCTCGGCATATGCGGTAGCAACATTGGCGTCTTCCCTCAGTCGATCGCGGAACACCAGATGCTCGCGTTCCCAGACCGAACCGAGTTGGCACACGTGAACATGCACTGTTCGGGGCTCTCCCGCGGGCGGACGAAAGAAGAGATGGCCGGCCTCCCGTTGCCGCAGCACAAGCCCCAGCGCTTCGAGGCCGCTGCGGTACGCGGACTCTTCTGAAATATCCGGAACAGCTATTTGGAGGTCGAGAACTGCTTTGGCGATGAGGCCCGGAACTGCTGTCGACCCGATATGCTCTGCAGATGCCGCGTCAGGACCAATGGCGGCCTTGATGCGCAGCATCCAATCAGCGGCCTGGACGGCCCACGACGGATCATGCTCGACAAGATGGACAGGTTCACCACCGGGCCTATCGAACCAGTCGCTATTCATCTATCCAGTATGCCTCGATGACAGAAGCCGGAAGGTGCGATTCCAGGCAGGTTCCACTTCGCCCTATCCAGCCGGCTGGCCGTTTTCACCCAGCACCGCGTCCCCGTCGGTATGCAGCGGGTTTTTCATCGTCGGCATCCACGCGCAGCGCGTCTGCATGCCCGACTCCGCTTGCCCATCCCTGATCAGCACCGTGCCCAGCATCCACTGCCCGTCGTCGGTGACTTCCTCCATGGCTTCCGGTCCGGCCAGGTAGCCCATCATTTCTTGATCGTCCAGAGGCATCTCGCTCTTGGCGTTCGGGGCAGAATAGACGGGGATCGACACGGAAATGGTGTCGCCCTTTGCCTCCGGGTGGCAGTATCCACCGTCGCCTCCAAGAGCGTCCGTGCGCACGAGGTAGTACTGGTCATCGCCGGAATACTGTTTTACGCCTACCGTTCGAACCTGTTCCAGCGGGCCATTTTCCGCGCAGGCAGTATTCTGGAAATCGCTGCGCAGGTACTCAGTGACCTTGACGCCCTGCGTGGCTGGCACCACGCTCGCAACGGTGGATCCGCAATTATGCGAATAAGCGATCTCGCCGGGAACCTGGACTGGCCCCTCCTCCGTCGCAACCCAGGCAACGAAGTGCTCCCAATAGGCATTGCCGGACGTGCTGATGAACGATGCGACGGCATCGTCTACGCCGTCGCCATCCAGATCCGCGTAGACGATCTTGCCCAGCTCATGGCTGTTGAATTCATCGCTGGCTTTCGAATTCTCAAGACGGATCTTCGAGGGTTTGCCATCGAGCGCCATCGGATCCATCCAGGTTGCGTTTCCAAGATCCGCATCTCGCAGGGATTCGATCCCAGGTTCTTCCTTGCTCGGCGAAGGAACTACCGTTGGCGTTGAGGATTCCAGGTCCGGCTCTGGTTCGCTGCACCCAGTGAGCAGCAGCCCAACCGCGGCCACCGTGCTGAAAATTCTTGCTCCACGAGATGCATTGATCATGTTCAGATGATAACTGAATATAAAAACGACTCATAAAAACTTGTGCCATCAAGACCGCTTGCGCGTAATGCTTGCTAAAAAACGCCAGCCTCGGACTTCACGATTGGAAGTCCGAGGCTGGCGCCAGGGTTTGGAGTCCGGGGACTAGAGTCCCAGCTTCTCCATCACGATTTCGCGCACGCGGCCGGCGTCGGCCTGTCCGCGGGTGGCCTTCATGACAGGGCCCATCAGCGCACCGATGGCCTGCATCTTGCCGCCCTTGATCTTCTCGACCACATCAGGCATGGCAGCCATGGCATCATCCACGGCCTTGCCCAAGGCATCATCGTCATTCACCACAGCCAAGCTGCGCCTCTCGACGATTTCGCTTGGGGTGCCTTCGCCGGCGATGGCGAATTCCAGCACCTGGCGGGCGATCTTGTCGTTGATCTTTTTCGCCTCGATCAGCGAGTTCAGCTCAACGATGGTCGCAGCGCTCACGCCCAGATCGGCGATGTCCTTGTCCGCGGCCTTGGCCAGGCGGGCGATCTCGCCCATCCACCACTTGCGGGCCACAGCGGCGCTGGCGCCAGCGGCAATGGTCTGCTCGATCTCGTCGAGCACACCGGCGTTGACCACGTCGCGGAATTCCTTGTCCGCGTAGCCCCACTCGGCCTTCAGGCGCTTGCGGCGCTCGGCTGGCGGTTCCGGCAGGCGGCCGCGCAGCTCTTCGACCCATTCGGCGGTGGTGACGATAGGCACCAGATCCGGCTCCGGGAAGTAGCGGTAGTCATCGGCATCCGACTTCGGGCGGCCCGAGGTGGTCGAACGGGTGTCCTCATGCCAGTGGCGGGTTTCCTGGACGATCTTCGCCCCGGAATCCAGCACCGCTGCGTGCCGCTCGATCTCGAAGTGCACGGCGTGCTCCACCGCGCGCAGGGAGTTCACGTTCTTGGTTTCGGTACGGGTGCCGAACTTCTGGGCGCCCTTGGGCATCAGCGAGACGTTGGCATCGCAACGCACGTTGCCGCGTTCCATCTTGGCATCCGAAACGCCCAGGTTCTTCACGATTTCGCGCACGGCGGCCACGTAGGCCTTGGCCAGCTCGGGAGCGCGCTTGCCGGCGCCTACGATTGGCTTGGTCACGATCTCCACCAGCGGAACACCAGCACGGTTGTAGTCAACCAGCGAGTAGTCCGCACCCTGGATGCGTCCGGCAGCGCCACCCATGTGGGTCAGCTTGCCGGCATCTTCTTCCATGTGGGCGCGTTCGATCTCGACGCGGAAGACTTCGCCGTCTTCCAGCTCGATGTCCAGGTAGCCGTCGAAGGCAATTGGATCATCGTACTGGGAGGTCTGGAAGTTCTTCGGGGTATCCGGGTAGAAGTAGTTCTTGCGGGCGAAGCCGCACTTCTGCGCGATCTGGCAGTTCAGTGCCAGGCCGATCAGGATGGAATACTCCACGGCGGTCTTGTTGACCACCGGCAGCACGCCGGGCAGGCCCAGGTCTACCGGGGTGACGTTGGTGTTCGGGGCATCGCCAAAAGCGTTCGGCGCGTCGGAGAACATCTTGGTCTTGGTGTTCAGCTCAACGTGGACCTCGAAGCCCAGGACCGGGTCGTAGCGATCCAGTGCCGTATCGAAGTCGACCAGTTCATCGGTGTAGTTGCTCATGGTGCCTAGGCCTCCTGCGCGATCGAAGCGGTGTCAATGGCTGGTGCCTGCGAGATCAGCGAGTGGCCCCACTGCTTCTCGAGCAGGGTTTCCAGTGCTGCGCCGGCACGGTACAAGCGGGCATCCTCGTAGGCCGGGGCCAGGAACTGGATGCCTACCGGCAGGTTCTCGGACAGGCCGCCCGGGACGGTGATGCCCGGAACGCCAGCGAGGTTGGCCGGGATGGTGGCCACGTCGTTGAGGTACATGGCCAGCGGGTCGTTGTCGTTCGCGCCCAGCTCGAAGGCGACGGTCGGCGCGGTGGGGGAAACCAGCACGTCGGCCTGCTCGAAAGCGGCCTCGAAGTCGCGCTGGATCAGCGTGCGGACCTTCTGCGCCGAGCCGTAGTAGGCGTCGTAGTAGCCGGCGGACAGGGCGTAGGTGCCCAGGATGATGCGGCGCTTGACCTCGTCGCCGAAGCCGGCGGCACGGGTGGAGCCCATGACGCGCTCGATGGTCATCGGGCCCTCTTCCGGAAGCACGCGGTGGCCGTAGCGCACACCATCGAATTTGGCCAGGTTGGAGGAAACTTCCGACGGCATGATCAGGTAGTAGGCGCCCAGCGCGTACTTGAAGTTCGGGCAGGAAACCTCGACGATTTCTGCACCGGCAGCCTTGAGCAGTTCCAGCGACTCGTTGAAGCGTGCCTGGACACCCTCCTGGTAGCCTTCGCCGGTCAGTTCCTTGATGACGCCAATGCGCAGGCCCTTGATATCCCCGGTGGCGCCGGATTCAGCGGCGGCAACCAGGCCTTCGAGCGGGTTGGGCAGCGAGGTGGAATCCTTGGGATCGTGCCCGCCGATCAGTTCCTGCAGGTAGGCCGAGTCCAGCACGGTACGGGAGACCGGGCCGATCTGGTCCAGCGAGGAAGCCATGGCGATCGCGCCGTAGCGTGAGACGGCACCGTAGGTCGGCTTCACGCCGACGGTACCGGTGACGGCGCCTGGCTGGCGGATGGAGCCGCCGGTGTCGGTGCCCAGTGCCAGCGGAGCTTCGAAGGAGGCCACTGCTGCGGCCGAGCCGCCGCCGGACCCGCCCGGAATGCGGTTCAGGTTCCACGGGTTGCGGGTCACGCCGTAGGCGGAGTGCTCTGTGGAGGAACCCATGGCGAATTCATCCAGGTTGGTCTTGCCCAGCATCGGCAGCTTGGCAGCGCGGATCTTCTCGATCACGGTCGCATCGTAGGGGCTCATCCAGCCTTCGAGCATCTTCGATGCCGCGGTGGTCGGCTGGCCCTTGGTGACGATCAGGTCCTTGATCGCGATGGGCACGCCGGCCAGCGGGTGCAGGGCTTCGGCCTGCGCGCCGCCGGCGGCACGGATGGCGTCAACTTCGGCTGCGACGGCGAGCGCTTCTTCGGCGTTCACGTGCAGGAAGGCATTCAGTGCGCCGTCAACCTCGGCGATGCGGTCCAGGTGGGCCTGGACTGCTTGAACGGAGGTGGCTTCGCCGGCGCGCAGCTTGGCGGCCAGCTCGGTGGCGGAAAGCTTAATCAGTTCATTCACTTGGATTATTCACCATCCAGAATAGCCGGGACCTTGAAGCGGTCCGAGTCCGAATCAGGCGCGTTGAGCAGAACTTCTTCAATGCTCAGCGTCTGCCCCACCGTATCTTCGCGCAACACGTTGGTCAGCGGGATCGGGTGGCTGGTGGCTGGGACGTCGGAGGCGGCGACTTCGCTGACGGACGCGATGGCACCGACGATAGCGTCGAGTTCACCGGTCATTTTGTCCAGCTCTGCGTCGCTCATCTCGATGTGGGCAAGGTGTGCCAGATGCACAACGTCCTCACGGCTGATGGCAGACATGTATCTCCCTAGAATGGCGGTTGGGTTTCATAGACAAGTCTATCCCTTACGCGCCTGCCCCAATGCCTATATGCGGGGCATTAGTTATGCTGTGCGCAATACCAAACCGCTCAGGTCCTGGCCGAGGGCGTTCTCCCAGATCCCGATAACACCGGCTTCGGCGGGATCGCCGGCTACCGGTTTGCGGATGATCACCGCGTCTTTGCCCCGACTCTCGCCGCGGACCAGGATCCGCGGATCCGCGGTAAAGGACTCGGACCGGTGCTGCGGCGTGGCATTCCCGGCCAGCAGTTCACGTGCCTGGGCGATGAAAATGGGGTCGCCGGCGGCGTCATAGACAAAGCGGGTGCCCAGAATCGCGTGCTCGCTCGTTCCCAGTAGGTAGCGTTCCGCACCGTCAACCGGGGCATCCCGATAGGTCAGCGGAACGTGGTAAATCACGTCAGAGGTATCGCTGTGGTCAGCGTAGAAGCTCAGCTCGATACCAACTTCACCCTGCGGGTCTTCCAGGCGGAATCCGCCAACACTTTCAAGTTTCGGCGCGCCCTGGCCGGTGTAGAACTCCTGCTTGGCCAGCCAGGCTGCCACCAACTCGGTCTTGGTTGGAGACATGGTGGTGTTGTAGACGATTCCCATGAGCTTAGTCTGTCAATTGCTGGTATTAGGCACAAGTGTTAGCGCAACGGTTCTTTGGCCAGCCGATAGCTCCTACGATGGTTTCATGCACACACATGAGCCGTGGGATGAAGTTCAGCAGGCGCAGCAGTACGGGCAGAACCTGCTGCGGGATGCCGCCATTGAACTGCGCGAGTCCGAGCACGAGGACTTCTCGGTCATGGCCGGGTGGTGGAACGACCCGGCCTGGGCGGTGCTCCAGCAACGAACCATCAAACCGCGTCCCGGGACTCCGCTCGTGGAAATGTTCGCACAGTTCAGCGAGAACAAGCCCTCTTCCGGCGATGCCGGCTTCAGCATCTTTGAGCGCGGCAGCGGAACCTTCATCGGGCACATCACGCTGCATGGCGGCCAGTTGCCCCATCGCGCCGCTGAAATGGCGGTGATGATCGGCCCGGACTTCGTCGGCCAGGGTTTCGGCACCCGTGCCACCGCGTTGATGTCCGGCTATGGTTTCCGCGAGTTGGGACTGCACCGGATTAGCCTGTGCGTTGCCGCCTTCAACCAGCGGGCCATCCGGGCTTATGAGAAAGCCGGGTATACCCAGGAGGGGCGCCAACGCGAGGTGTACTTCCACAATGGCGTATTCCACGACCAGGTGCAGCTGAGCCTGCTCGCCGGAGAATACTTCGCCCAGCGGGGCTGAGCAGCACCCCGCGGTACTATTTGGCCGCTTCCTCCAGCATGGACTTCACCAGCGGTCCCGCCGTCTGGGCTCCGCCGTCTCCATCCTCGACGAACGCGGCAACCGCCAGATCGCCTTGGGCGGCGATGGCCCAGGCATGCGCGTTCTTTTCGCCGTCGTATTCGGCGGTGCCGCTCTTGCCGATGATCTTTCCGCTGCCTACCGCTTTCAGGTCCTTCAGGGTTCCGTGGTCCACGACCTCGGCCATCATGGTGGACAGCTGCCCTGCTTCCTCTTCGCTCAGCGTGGAAGCCGGCTTGGCAGGTGCCTGGGGTTCTGGCGCCAGGATCAGCTTGGGCTGCACCGTGGACTTCGCCTGGATCGATGCCATCACGGTGGCCATGCCCAGTGGCGATGCTTCCACCACGCCCTGGCCAATCATGTTCGCGGCCTGGGTGGTGCCTTCAGAATCTTCGGGCACCGAACCGAACACTGCACCGGCACCGGTTCCGTCCTCTGCCAGCAAGCCGAGAGCAGCCGCGGCTTCAGCCAGGTTTTTGCCGCCAATTTCCGTTCCCTGATTCACAAAGACCGTGTTGCAGGACTGCGCGATTGCTTCGGATAGCGGGATGGTGCCTACCGCGGCAGCAGGATAGCCGTCATAGTTCTTGAAGCTCTTGCCATCCACCACCGTGGTTGCCGGGCACTTGACCTCGGTACCCGGTGTCGCTCCGTCACGCAGCATCGCCAAGGCGCTCACGACCTTGAAGGAAGAACCCGGTGCATAGGAAGCTTGCAAGGAGGTGTTCAGCCCGGAAGCAACCGGGCCCGAGGAGGCCGCGAGGACGCTGCCGTCAGAGGGCCGAATGACCACGATGGCAGAGTTCGATTCGGCTTCGGCCAGCAGTTCATCCGCGGTTTCCTGCAGTCCGGTGTCCAAAGTGGTCTTCAGGTCCTTGCCTGCTACCGGGGCTGTGGTGATCAGTTCCGCTACCGCTTCATCTTCAGCGTTGTACTGCGATACCGAGACTCCTGCAGTTCCCGCGAGGGTGTCATTGTAGGCGGCTTGCAATCCTGATTGGCCTACCTGGTCACCGGCCTTGACCTTGCCTTCAGACTTCTCGATATTCTCGGCGGTGGCCTTGCCAACGCTGCCTAGCAGCGGGCGGGCGAAGGAGCGAGTGGGTGCCAAGGGCAGCTCGTCGTTGTGGAAGCCGGCACCCGGAATGCCCTTGATTTCCTCGTCGGTGACTTCCCGCGTTGCGTCATCGCGCAGGACAATAGCTTCCACCCAGGCTTTGTCGCCAGCGGCCATCACTCGTTGCGCATAGGCCTGTTCATCGATGTCCACGAGCTTGGCCAGTTTCTTCGCCGAGCTTTCCCAGTTTTCTTTTCCGGTGTGGGTCTTGTCCATGCCAACACGAATCACCGGCCGATTGGAGACAATGCTTTCGCCTTCTGCATCGGTGATGCTGCCTCGTGCTGCAGGGTCGAAGGCCGCTTTGAGGTAGTCGCCGGTTTCGAACTCAGGGGCAAGAATTGACGGGTTAAAGCGCAGTTTCCAGGAATCGGATTCCTTGTCGAATTCCCACACAGCCTGGGTGTCGTAGCTCAGATCCTTGTCCGACTTGTCGATATCCCATACCGTGGTGATGCTCGCGGTAGCAGTCTTGACCCCATCTTGCTCTTCTTCGTCTTCGGCCACCGAACGAACAGTGCTCGTGTGCTTGATTTCGCCCATGGTGCCAAAGGCAGTTTCCTGGGCTTTCGCTGCATCTTCTGGGCTGGTCCCAGCGAATTGCACTGAGCCGAAATCGCCGCTATTCATGGCAGATACCAGTGCATCGGCCGAAGGTGCCGGGTCTGGCGCGCCAGCACTGCAGGCACTTAGTGCGCCCATGGCCAGGGACGCAACGGACAGGGCGGCAACACTTCGGCGAATAGCACTCATGGCGCCATTCTATTCACGCGCTCGGACAGACCACAACGTGTGTCCGCCGAAGTCATGGGCGGTTCACCTGGATCCAGGCTGAATCCTTCTTGGCTGCAGACTATAGGCGTAGACAACCAATTCGATATCGGTGTTCGGCACAAACCAGTCGCGTTCGGGATAGTGGACGAATCCGAGGGATTCATACAGTCCCCGGGCAGAATCCCAGCTGCTGCCGGTAGTCAGGGAGACGGCATTGATTCCGGGAATGAGCCGGGCGCGCTCGATGGCGGCCTGCACCATGCTCCGGCCAACACCCCTGCGCTGCGCGGCCGGATCAACGCTGAGCATGCGGATTTCCAGCTCGTCCGCTCTGGCAATGTCCGCATAGTCGCTGCCCGCCCGGATCAAGGTCATGGAACCGATGATCTCTTCTTCCCGGCGCACCACGTAGATTTCGGTCTGGGCTGCACGCTCGGCCACCTTGCGCACGAAGTCCAGGTACTCGTTATCCGGGCTGTCGAAATGCCCAGCGGCAAAATAGGACTCTGCGGTCAGCTCCCCCACACGCTGGTAGTGCTCGGGAGCAGCCAGTTCAATCGACAAGTCGCCAATGCTGGTTGAAAAAGTTTGCGCGTCAGTCATGATGCTCCAAGTGTGCCACGAGCTCAGATGGTTTTCTGCACGTCACCGAACCCAAGGCAAATGATGCTCTGGCTGAAATTTTTGCGGAGCAATTCTTCTCTGATCTGCAGTGATTCGCGGTGGGAATTAGTGCCTTGCGAATAACTGGGAGAAAAACTTGCCCGCAAGTTTGTTAATGGAGTTAACTAACCCTGTGACTTCCCCACGCAAGGACTGGAATGTGCTGTCGCACGGCAGCGCTATTTTGCCCTCCCATGGGAGGGAGCACAACCTCTCTCTGGTTCTGCAAACACTTTCGGACCAAGGCGCTTCGAGCCGTGCCGATCTGGCACGCGCTACCGGCCTGACACGTGTCACCGTCTCGGAACTGGTCGCGGAATTGATCAACCGCTCGCACGTCATTGAGACCGGGCAGCAAGAGCAAAAACGCCCCGGCAAGCCCTCCACCCTCGTCGATTTGAATCGCCCGGGGCTCAGGATCATCGGCGTGGACTTATCCGGCGTTGTCCCGTTCCGGGCGGCCATCATGGACCTGGATGGCGCCATCCTCAAGAGTTTTTCTGCCCAGGCACGTGAAGCAACCGGTGAGGCCGCGACGGTACAGCTCCTGGAGCTGCTCGACACCGCACTAGCCGAATGCGACGCACCGGTTCTGGGCGTGGGCATTGGCTCGCCCGGCGTAGTGACCGATCGGGGAATTGTCGTCGCAGCCGAAAAGTTCGGTTGGCGCGACTACGACCTGCGATCTGCGGTCGAGCAGGCTACCGGCCTGGCCGCTCATGTCCTCAATGACGCCGACTGCGCCATCCTTTCCGAGCACACTTTCGGCCAAGGCAGCGACCACATGATCTTGCTGCGCCTGGGGCGCGGTGTGGGCTGCGGCGTCATCACCCACAACACCCTGGTGCGCGGCTCCGATTTCGCCGCCGGCGAGCTGGGCCATGTCCGCCAGCGTGCGCAGGACACTGCCTTATGCAGCTGCGGGCAAATCGGCTGCCTGGAAGCCTATGCTTCCGTTCCTGCAATCTGGAAGTCCCTGGCCGAAGGGGAACCAAAGGAGCAGCTGGACCAGCGGATCGCCGCGTATCTTGCTGGCGCACTTGCCCCGCTTCTTTCGGTACTCGACATTCGCGATGTCATTTTCACCGGGACCCCGGAAGTCGTCGATCAGCCTCTCGCGCAAGCGCTACGCGAAGCACTGGGCCTGCGCTCGCATACTGCACGCGCCGAGAACTTCCGGCTTTCGCTGAGCGAAGATCCAGAGCATCTGGTGCTCCGAGGTTGCGCGGTCAACGTGCTATTCCACGAACTGGGGATCACCTAGCGGGACCGCCCGGTTTCTCCATACCTGTATTCCACTAATCATCACTGCCAAGATCGGAGAGTGCCCACCATGCGAGTGCTCATTGGTTCATCCCCTGAAGAAGTTGCACGCATCGCTGCCGACAACGTGTTGGCCGGCCTGGCCCACCACAGCGCTGGAGCCCCCTCGAATTTGGGGCTTGCCACAGGTTCGTCTCCGTTGGGCCTGTACCGTGAACTTTCCCGTGCGGTCCAGGAAGGCCGTGCCGACTTCACCGATACCCAGGGTTTCGCCTTGGATGAGTACATCGGGATCCCGGACACCCACGAGCAGTCCTACCGCCAGACGCTGATCAACGAGGTCTGCAATGTCATCGGCTTGCCTGCCCGCTGCCTGCATGTACCGCAGGGCATGGCCGCATCCGTGGAGGCCATCGAGACGGCGGCCCGGGCGTACGATGACGCCATCGCCCAGGCCGGTGGCATCCACGTACAGATTCTGGGTATCGGATCCAATGGGCATCTGGGCTTCAACGAACCAGGCAGCGCGCTGCGAAGCCGCACCCGCATCAAGCGCCTTGCGGCCAATACCCGTGAAGACAACGCCCGGTTCTTCGACGGCATCGAGCACGTTCCCACCCACTGCGTCACCCAGGGACTAGGTACTATTCTTGACGCCGGCCGCTTGGTCCTGGTGGCTGTAGGCGCGGGCAAGGCCCAAGCCATTGCCGCTGCCGTAGAAGGGCCGCTGTCAGCTTCCTGCCCGGCATCCGTCCTGCAGCTGCACCAGGATGCCGTGGTAGTAGTTGATGAAGCGGCAGCCAAGGGGCTGAAACTGCGTGAATACTACGATGACGCGGCTGAGGAACTGACCGTCGTAGACCTCGTGGTCAGCTAAACCGCCCAGCCAGTGGCATACTGAAGCCATGGCCGTCTACTTTGAATGCGTTACGCTTTGCGGTGCTTCACGTGCCGACCTCTTCGAGAAATCGCTCAGCATCGACGCGCACGCCGGTTCAATGGCCGATTCGCAGGAAAAGGCCGTGGCGGGGGTTACCAGCGGCACTATCGGATTAGGCGAGCAGGTCACCTGGCGTGCCAAGCATTTCGGCATCCCCTTCCGGATGACCTCGAGGATTTCCGACCTGGATGCCCCGCACACGTTCACCGACCAGCAGGAGCGAGGGCCTTTCAAGTCCTTCCACCACGTCCATGAATTCTACGAGTCGGACCAGGGGACGTTGATGGTGGACAAGATCCGCTTCAGCGCTCCATTGGGTCCCTTGGGCTGGCTAGCCGAGCGGCTCGTGCTTGGCTGGTACCTGCCCAAGCTCATCCGGATCCGCAACGACTACCTGGTCAACGCGCAAGGCTAATCCTGCTCGCTAGCGGTCCTGTGGCTCGATGACCACAGCCCACTGGCGCACCGCGCAGGAGTCGGATTCCCCGCATTCTCCGGTCTGCGGCTGCGCCTGGACGATGACGGCCATCGGGCTGGGCAATTCACTGGCATCCACCGGAAGCACGTGGGTGAACGAACCGTCGGCGTTAACCGGGATTTTCAGATCCGGGCCTTGATCCAATATGGCTTCGCCCCGCTCCAAGATGACGGAGTACACGGTTGCAGTGCGGGACTGGAAGTTGGATCCGAGGGCTCATCGCCGTCGGCCTGCGAGGGGAATTATTGACGGCTCCACGTGTACAGTGGATTAGTCGCCACGACGGCAGTAAACCGCTACCCCTATCAAGGCCAATGACCCCGATGCAGCAGACCTCGACAGCCAGCTCACCTCTTGCGGTGCGAAAAATCGCCTTAGTGGTTTCGCACGTGCTCTCCCCCATTATCCTGGCCACCGTGTTGCTGTTGGCAACGCCATGGCGGGATTCCTCAGTGCGCTGGACCGAGTCGATTGTTGCCGCCTTGTTCACCACGATTATTCCGTGGCTGATCCTGGCCGGGCGAACCTGCGCGGCAAGGTCACCGATATGCACGTGACCGTACGGCGTCAGCGGCATGGGATCTATGCCTATACCGCAGGATTGATCCTGTGCGGCCTGCTCGTGCTGCGGGTCATGGATGCCGGTTCCGGGATCTTCCTCGAAGTGCTCAGCATCCTGCTTGGATTGGCGCTTGTTGCCGTGATCAATTTGTGGTGGAAGGTCTCGGTGCACCTGGCTGTGGGCACCTACGTTGTTTTGCAGGTGGCGGGACAGCAGGCCGAGCTGATGCCGCTAGTGGTGTTCTTCCTTGCGGTGCTTTCCTGGGCCCGGATCCGCAGCTACCAGCACACCGCCGCACAGGTGTGCGGCGGTGTAGCTGTGGGCATCGCCATCCATTACGCGCATCAGTGGATAGCAGCTTTGCTTCCCTAGGCGCTAGGCTCCGCGAGCTTGGCTGGATCCACCAATCCGGCGTACTGCCAGCCCGGGTTGCTGCTGGGCCGGCCTACCTGGCATCCGGCTTCCTCTGCAATCAGCGCGCCGGCAGCCCAGTCATACTCCTGGGTGCCATATTCGGCGTAGGCGTCCAAAGACCCCTCGGCTACCAGGCACAGGTCCAGCGCGGCCGAGCCGAGTCGGCGCACATTGACGTAGTCCTGGAGCATCTGCCCGAGCACTTGGGCTTGGAACTGGCGGCGCTGGGAATCATAGCCGAAGCCAGTTGCCAGGATCCTGGTCTCGGATTCGGCCGGCCCGGTGAGCTGTGTGAGCTTCCCGGATCGCAGATCAAGCTTCCATGCACCCAATCCCTTTCCGGCGAAGTATTCCACCTGCAATGCAGGGGCGACGATGGCCGCGGCTACCCAGGTCTCGCTGCCATCCTCATTGCGTTGGCAGACGCCCACCGAGGAGCAGTAATAGGCGATGTTGCGCACGAAGTTCGTGGTGCCATCCAGCGGATCAATGCTCCAGCGCAAGCCGCTCGGGTTCGCAGGCTTGGCACTTGGATATTCCTCGCCGGTCAGTTCGTCGTTGGGCCGGGAGGTCAGGATGGCCGCGCGAATTGCTTCCTCGGCGGCACGGTCGAAGTCGGTCACCCAGTCCCCGGCCGCCGATTTGTCGGTGAGGTTGAACTGCGATTCATCGCGGCGGTTGAGTACTTCGGCGCCGGCGGCGGCGGCCCGGCGGGCAACCATTACCAGCGGATCATGAGTCACTGCGCGGTCCATTTCTAGCCTTCCGTTGGTGCGGCGAGGGCTACCTCGCGCGCTGCGTCTGGGCCCTGTTCAAGCAGGACGCCGAATCCGGTTTCGTCCAGTACCGGAACACCCAGGGACTGGGCTTTGTCCAGCTTTGACCCTGCGGCTTCGCCGGCCACCAGGAAGTCAGTCTTCTTCGAAACGCTGCCGGTGGCCTTGCCGCCACGGACAATGATCGCTTCCTTGGCGGTATCGCGGGAATAGTGTTCCAAGGTACCGGTCACCACAATGGCCAAGCCTTCGAGGTTCTTGGTGATGTTCGCATCTTGCTCGTCTTCCATCTTCACCCCAGCGGCCTGCCAGGAGGAGACAATTTCACGGTGCCAATCCACCTTGAACCAGTCCACCAGCGCTTCGGCAATGATTGATCCGACGGAATCGATTTCGCTCAGTTCAGCCTCGGCGTTGCCCGAGTCAAGGACGTCGAGCAGGGCATCCATGGAACCGTAGCGGGTGGCAATGGCCCGCGAAGCGTTCGGGCCAACGTGGCGGATGGACAGTGCCACCAGCACGCGCCACAGCGGGTTGCCCTTGGCCTTTTCGAGCTCATCGAGCAGCTTCATGGTGCTCTTGGTTGGCTCTGACGGCTTCTTGGCGGTGGCCTTGGAGTAGAAGTACGGGACGAGCTCGAAAATGCCGGTGCCTTCCCCCTTGGAACGCTTTTCCCGCCATACCTTCACCTCGCCAAGCTCGTCGAGCATGTCCTTGAGGTTGAACAGTTCGGCTTCGTTTTTCAGCGGGCCGGGGCCAGCAGGCAGAATGATGCCGCCTTGGGTGGCAGGGTCCTCGCCCGGACCGCTGGTCAGGGCCGCCGCTGCTTCGTAGCCCAGTGCCTCGATATCAAGGGCGCTGCGTCCGCCGAGGTAGGCCACGCGTTCGGTGAGCTGGGCCGGGCAGGATTCAGCGTTGAGGCAACGAATGTCCACATCGCCTTCCTTGGCCGGCGCCAGTGGCTGCCCGCAGGATGGGCATTCGACAGGCATGACGAAATCACGCAGGTCTTCGTTGCCCTCACGCAGTGGCAGCACCGGGCCAACAATTTCAGGGATGACGTCTCCCGCCTTGCGCAGGATAATGGTGTCGCCAATCTTGACGTTCTTCGCCTTGACGACTTCCTGGTTGTGCAGGGTCGCGCGGGCAACGGTGGAGCCAGCGACGAGGACCGGTTCCATCACGCCGAAAGGCGTCACGCGGCCGGTGCGCCCCACCTGGACCTGGATGTCCAGCAGCTTGGTGTGCACTTCTTCTGGCGGGTACTTGTAGGCGACAGCCCAGCGTGGAACACGCGAGGTGTAGCCCAGCTGTTCCTGGGTGGCCAGGTCATCGACCTTGATGACGATGCCATCGATGTCATGGATCAAATCGTGGCGCTTCTCGCCGTGCTCGGCAATGTAGTCCTTGGCTTCCTGGCGGCTGCCGACAACGCGGCCGTAGGGCGAAACCGGAAGACCCCAGTTGCGCATCAGCTCGTAAGCCTGGGACTGTTCAGCAAGGTTGAAATCGCGGCTGCGGCCCAGTCCGTGCACGAACATGCGCAGCGGACGCTTGGCAGTCTGTTCCGGGTCCTTCTGGCGCAAGGACCCGGCGGCCGCGTTGCGCGGGTTGGCCAGGGGCGCCTTGCCCTGGGCAATCAACGCTTCATTGAACTTGTTGAAGTCATCGGTGGCAATGAAAACTTCGCCGCGGACTTCGAATTCTTCGGGCCAGCCGGTGCCGGACAACTCCTGCGGGATGTCGCCGATGGTCAGCGCATTGTGGGTAACGTCTTCACCGGTGGTGCCGTCGCCGCGGGTAGCTGCACGCACCAGCTTGCCCTGGCGGTAGGTCAGGTTCAGTGCCAGGCCATCGATTTTGACTTCGCACAGCCACTTGACCGGGGTTTGCGGGTGCAGGCGTTCGGCATTGACCTGGGCACGTTCGAGCCACGCTTCGAGTTCATCAAGTGAGAAAACGTCTTCCAGCGAGTACATGCGGCTTGCGTGGGTGACCGATGCGAAGGCGGCGGAAACTTCGCCGCCGACTTCCTGCGTGGGCGAATCCTGTCCAGCCAGGATGGGATAGGTTGCCTCGAGCAGCTGGAGCTCATGGAACAACGCATCGTATTGCGCGTCGGAGACCAGAGGAGCATCGTTTTGGTAGTACGCCTCGCGGTGGGCACGGATCTGCTCGACCAGCTGTTCATAGCGGGACTTGTCAGCTTCTGGCGGAACGTTGGAGGCCTCAACTGGTGTTACGTCTTTTTCACTCACGTATTCAATTGTGCCCCACCGGCGGACAGTTTAGCTGGCTTGGAGCCCTAGTTCCCAGGTGCGTCAATTTGCGCGGACTCGGCTGCCAGCACATCAAGGACAATCACCGCGATGTTGTCCCGGCCGCCAGCTTCCAGTGCGGCCCCGGTGAGAATCCGGGCCGCTTCGGTGCGGTCCTTGTAGTTCACCAGCAAGGTCTGCAAGATGTCTTCGGTCAGTTCGCCCGAGAGCCCGTCGCTGCACAGCATGTAGCGGTCGCCGATGCGCGGCTGCAAGACGGTGAGATCCGGCTGGCTTTCGGCGCCGGCGCCAAGCGCACGGGTAATCAGATTCCGGTGCGGATGATTGCGGGCTTCCAACTCGGTGATCTGCCCGGCATCCACCATTTCCTGCACGGCCGAGTGGTCACGGGTCAGCTGCTGCAGGGCGCCATCACGCAGCCGGTATCCGCGCGAGTCCCCCACGTTGACCAGCAACAGGCTCGGGATTTCATCGGCGACTACCGGGATCGGCTCGGTAGCTGGAGCCAAACTGGCGCGGTGGTTCTCCAGCATTTGCGGAGTGATCTTGGAGATGACATCAGTGTTCTGCGTCATCGCGAAACTTGAGGTCCAGGGCGGCACCGCGGCCAGTGGAGCGGTCACATTGTCCCGGCCTTTGCCCGGGGTCTTGATCTGCACCAATGCGCACAAGGTAGTGCCGCCACGTGATTCAAGCGCTTCGCGAATGCGGTCATCAGCCAGCTGCACCTGGCGCTGGACATCCGGCACGGATGGCAGTTTCCGAACCGACGTCTTATTGGCGAAGGTGCAGATTTCCTGCATCGTTTCCACCGCAAGCTGGCTGGCCACCTCGCCAGCTTCGTGACCGCCCATGCCGTCGGCTACCGCATACACGATGTCGTGCATCAGGATGCGGTCCTGGTTTTGCGTTCGTTTCCGGCCCACGTCCGTCAGCCCTGCCGCGGCGAGGATGAACGGTACCGGTGCTGGTTCTTTAGCCATTAGTCGATCACCAGTCCTGCTCCCTCGCCTGCGGAGAGCTCATAGGGTTGAATGTCTCCAAAGCCGCGCACCGCGGTGATTTCCTGGGCGGTGAGCACAAAGCGTGCGTCATTGCGCAGGGTGTTTGCGGTAATCGCGTCGGTCAGCACGGTGCCCGGTTCCGCCAGCGAGGTCAGCCGAGCCGCCATGTTCACCGTAGGACCATAGATATCGCCCAGGCGTGAGAGCAGCCGGCCCCAGACCACCGCGCCGCGGGTTTGCGGGAAGAGCTCGTCCTTGGCCAGCTCGCGCGACAGGGACAGCGCAATCTCGGCGCCGGCCTGCGGGGTTTCGGCCACGTAGAGCACTTCATCGCCAATGGTCTTGACCAGGCGGCCACCGCCCACGGAAATGACTTCGGCGCATTTGGCTTCGAAGCGCTGCACCAGCTGGGCCAGGGTGCGCTCGTTCATGCGGCGCGACAGCGAAGTGTAGGAGACCAGGTCGGCAAAGCCCACCGCACGGGCCAGTGGCAGCGGGGTGCCGCCATCTTCGTCGCCACGGTCTTGGTTGTAGGCAGCCACTCCGGTTTCCACCCGCAATGCCATGCGGTGCACGGCAGAGTTCAGCTGGCGGCGCCATGAGTAGAGCAGCAGGTCTTCAATCGCTGGAATGATTTCGGGCAGCAGGCCGAAAAGCTGGCGGCGCGCCTGGCGGTCCGACATGTTCTGGTTGGCGATCATGTCCTCAACCAGTGCTTCGATCTGCCACACCACCATGCGGTCAGTCATCTGGCCAACCGAACGCATCAGGGAAATGGCTGTTTCTTCGGTCAGCTTGCCTTCGCGGACCATCCCCACCATGGTGCCCAGGGCTTCTTTGTCGGCCTGGGTGAAGAACACTTCATCATCGCTGAGTTCAGGGAAGCCGATGGCGCGCCAGAGCTTGCGCGCGGAGTGCAGGGAAACACCGGCCTCAGAAGCGACCTCGCGTCGGCGGAATTCGCGTTGGCCGCCGATGAGCCGCCTTTCCAGCGAAGCGACGGTGTCGCGGACAGCGTCGGGGGTGTGGGCCGGAATGCGCAAGGGGCCTTCCATGGCCTGCGCAAGTTCGAATATTGGATCCGACTCGGCCGGTGCGGCCACAGGGGGGTGCTGGCGGGCGCCGCGGACAGCCTCGGCGGCGGACTGCGGAGAGTCTGCTCGGGGTGTGTTGGTGTGCTCGGTGCTCATGCCCCCATGCCCTCACTGTTCGTCGTTTCGGTGTGTGCCGCATTCTGGTTGCTGCGCAGGTTCGCCATCGCCTCCATTGCCAGGGAACGGAAATACGGTACCGAGGGGACATGTGAGAGTCTCACGTATCCCTGGTTCAGCACGATATCCAAGGTTCCCGCACGCGTCATGGTGTTTTTCGCCTTGCTGTGCGCGACGAGGTCGCGAACTGTAAATAATCCTACAGATTGCAGCTTGCCATCGTTGTATGTGGGCCGGAACATGATCCGCTCGGTGGTCAAGACGATTTGGCTGCGTAGCCACCGTGCCCAGGGAATCACGCTCCAGATCAGCACCAGTGCGGCCCAGAGAACCACCGAAACGACCATCCACACATTCGCGTTGCCAGCTAGCCAGTCCGAGAGATCGTCCCGGGAGAGATAGCCCAACGAGAAGGTGCACAGGGCAGTCAATACGAGGAAGGCTCCCACGGGCTGGCGCAGCACTCGGGAATGTTCACGAGTTTTGATAATCACTCGTTCCCTTTCATGCAGCGGCAACTTCATCGTGTTGTTCCTCGCCCCTCCTGTTCTCGACTCCGTGTTTCGGTCATCATCTCCAATAATAGTCCCGGGCCAAGACCCAAGTCTGGTTAGGCATACTTTCCGTCGGCGCGCCGTACGTGGTGCACGTCCCCTGCCATCACGTGCTTCCGCTGCCCGGTTCCATATTCCAGGACCAACGAGCCGTCTGCGCCCAACTCGACCGCGTTGCCAACCAGCGTGGATCCATCGGGGAATTCCACACGCACTTCATGTCCCAGTGTGGCCAGCTTGCCGCTGACGAGCTGGCGCAAAGATTTTCCATTATTTCCCGGCAACGGCATCTGCGCAAAGCCGCCGACCCGGCGGAAACCCTGATCCAGTGCTGCGAATTGCTTCAGGTACTCAGCCAGAAGTTCGGTGCGGTCCAAGTTCTGGGCGCCAGTCAAACGCAGGGACGTAGCGGTGGGCACCGGAAGCTCGTCCCGGTTCTGGTTCACATTGATTCCGGTGCCAACCACTACCCCGTAGCCGTTGCCAGTTGGAACCATTTGCGCCAGTATGCCGCAGACTTTTTGCTCTCCGGCCAACAAATCGTTGGGCCATTTGATGCCCAAGGGGACGCCGCCGATATTCTCGGCGGCCCGGCTCCAAGCCAGGGCCGCAAGCATGGTGTACCAAGACAGGGATTCGGCAGGGAAGCTGGGACCGGGCACTGCCAAGACACTGACGGTGAGGGAGGATCCTGCCGGAGTTACCCATTCACGGCCCAAACGCCCTTTGCCTGCCTGCTGGTGCTCCGTGAAGTACACGCTGAGGTGGCCGGCATCCCCATTGCCAGCCAGTTGCGCCAACTCGGTATTGGTTGAACCGGAGGTTGGCTTGATATTAACCAGCCCCAATCCCAGCTGGGCGGTGAGCTCGGTGAAGAGCCGGGAATCGAGAACTGCGCGGTCGGTGCCATGCGGGTTTTCCATACCTCCAACCCTATGGCACCGGCCGATGATTATGCTTAGTCCTGCCTCGTCATCTGCCTAGAGGAAGATGTCTTCAACCATCGGGACTTCGGGGTTCAACGTGTACTTCTCCAGGTCCGTCTCGCCAGCCAGCGTCAGCACCTGGCCATCCGTGAAGAAGTTTCCGCTGACTCCGGCCGGCGGGCTGGCAAGAATGGCCATGGCGGCATCTGCCACGACCGAAGCATCGCGCGCTCCCTGAACCATTTCCTGTCCACCCGGCAGGTTCCGGATGGCTGCGGTATCGATCAGGGTTTCCGGCCAAAGCGAGTTCACGCCGACGCCATCGTCCTTCAGTTCTTCGGCTAGGCCAAGGGTGGTCAGCGACATGCCGTATTTGGCCATGGTGTAGGCCAAATGCCGTCCAGCCCACTTCGGTTCCAGGTTCAATGGCGGGGAGAGGGTGAGTATATGGGCATGCTCGGAGGCGCGCAGGTACGGGAGCGCGGACTTGGAGAGCAGGAAGGTGCCGCGAACGTTGATGTCCTGCATCAGGTCGTAGCGCTTCATATCAAGCTGATCGGTCTTGGCTAGGTTGATGGCCGAGGCGTTGTTGACCACAATGTCGATGCCGCCGAACTTTGCCACGGCCTCTTCCACCGCGCGCTGCACATCGGCGTCCACGCGGACATCGCCAACTACGGCCAGGCCCTTGCCACCTGCTTCTTCGATCTGCGCAACGGCGGTGTGGATAGTCCCTTCCAGTGCCGGATGCGGCGTATCGGTCTTGGACAGCAGGACCACGTTGGCCCCCTGCTTGGCTGCGGCCAGGGCGATAGCCAGGCCGATGCCGCGGCTACCGCCGCTCATCAGGATGGTGCGGTTTTCCAGGTTCCCGGGAACAGGTGCGATAAGAGTGCGCGATTCATTAGTCATGTGATATAGATTACGCGATGATCCCCCACTAAGCTACTGTTCAGTAACTTATTCTGGCGTGCCACGCACCAGATATCGAGCCATTTTGTAAGATTCCTACAAACAAATGAGCTGTTTGCCCGGCTAGACTGGCTTAGTTGGCATTTTTCTTGTGCCATTCCTACACATTGAAGACAACTCGAGGGAGTCGAAGGCATGACGCAGGGCAGAACCGAGGCAGCCGAGTCAATCGACCTGTCCACCACCGCCGGAAAGCTTGCTGAGTTCCGCCGCCGCCAGAAGCTCTCTAAAGCGCCAAGTGGCGAAGCGGCGATTGAAAAGCAGCACTCCCGCGGCAAGCACACTGCCCGCGAACGCATTGAAATGCTCATGGACGAGGATTCCTTCGTTGAGTTCGACGCCCTCGCAGTCCACCGCTCCACCGCCTTCGGCATGGAGAAGAAGCAGCCATTAGGCGATGGCCTGGTCTCCGGCTACGGCACCGTCGATGGCCGCTTGGTGGCCGTCTACTCCCAGGACTTCACCGTCTACGGCGGCTCCCTGTCCCAGGTCAATGGCGAGAAAATCGTCAAGGTCCAGGAATTTGCGCTACGCAACGGCTGCCCAGTTGTCGGCATCCTGGATGGCGGAGGTGCCCGCATCCAAGAAGGCGTCGCTTCCCTGGCCATGTTCGCCGACATATTCCGCAACAATGTCCATGCCTCCGGCGTTGTCCCGCAGATCTCGCTGATCATGGGCCCATCGGCCGGTGGCGCAGCGTACTCCCCTGCACTGACCGACTACGTGATCATGGTCGACAAGACCAGCCACATGTTCATCACCGGTCCGGACGTCATCAAGACGGTTACCGGCGAGGAAATCGACATGGAAACCCTGGGCGGCGCCCGCCAGCACAACGCCAATACCGGTACCGCCACCTATCTTGCGTCCGATGAAGAAGACGCCGTGGAGTTCTGCAAGGAACTGCTCGATTTCCTCCCGTCGTCCAACCTCTCGGATCCGCTGATTGCCGAATTCGATGAAGAGCTGGATATCACTGCCGAGGACCTGGAGCTCGATACGCTCATCCCGGACTCCGCCAACCAGCCTTATGACATGCGCACGGTCATCGAGTCGGTTGTCGACGACGAGCATTTCTTTGAAATGCAGTCGCTGTACGCACCGAACGTGATGATTGGCTATGCCCGCATCGAAGGGCGCACCGTGGGCATCGTCGCCAACCAGCCAATGCAGTTCGCTGGCACCTTGGATATCGCCGCCTCGGAAAAAGCTGCCCGCTTCGTGCGCAACTGCGACGCCTTCAACATCCCGATCCTCACCTTCGTGGACGTGCCAGGCTTCCTGCCGGGCAAGGACCAGGAATTCCAGGGCATCATCCGCCGCGGTGCGAAGCTGCTCTACGCCTACGCCGAGGCCACGGTGCCGAAGCTGACCGTGATCACCCGCAAGGCCTACGGCGGAGCGTACATCGTGATGGGTTCGAAGAAGCTGGGCGCGGACCTGAACCTGGCTTGGCCTACCGCGCAAATCGGCGTGATGGGTGCCCAGGGCGCAGTGAACATCCTCTACCGCCGCGATCTGGCCGCAGTGGAAGCCGAAGGCGGAGACGTCGAGGCACGCCGCAAACAGATTATCGACGACTACGAGGCCGAACTGCTCAACCCCTACCAGGCGGCGGAGCTGGGTTATGTGGATGCGGTCATCGCCCCGAGCGAGACCCGCTTCCAGCTGGTTCGCGGCCTGCGCGCGCTGCGCGAGAAGCACGTTAGCCTGCCTCCGAAGAAGCACGGCAACATCCCGCTGTAAGCAGCAGTGCCTGCCCGCCTAGTACCAGCTAAAACCAATAAGGAGCACTCCCATGGAACAGAACGCTGCGTTGCCTGTTGCCCCGCAGATCCGCGTCACCAAGGGAAACCCCAGTGACGAGGAAGTGGCGGTAGTTACCGCGCTGCTCGCTGCCATGGGCAATACTCCGGCTCCTGCACCAGAAGCCGCCGAGCCCAAAAAGCGTGTAGCCCGGATCCGCAGGCGCCGGGCGCTGGCCCCGCGTTTGGGCTGGACTATTGGCCGGCGCTAAGGCCTGCTGAAAGCGATGGCCCGGAACGTTCCCTAGCGGAATTTTCCGGGCCATTGCTCTGTGCAGCGCCGCTGGCATCCTAGTCTTCGTCGGGAACTTCGAAGTCCAAGATGGCTAGGTCTGCACGAGTCACCAGATGCGAACTCACAGCATGTTCCACCAGTCGCGCCCTGCGGTTGGTGGCCAATTTTCCAGGTCCCCCGCGCAGCCCGGCCACGCCGGCCTTGTCCAATTTGTCGCAGACGTTATCGAGTTTGCGATTGAACTTCGTAATTCCCCACCCCAGCCGGGCGGCGGCAGCGGCACTCGTGGGAATTGAACTCAAGCCAGTGCCTTCACGGCGCAGCATCGGCTCAGCAAGGACAACGACCAAGGCCCGCTGGGCACTGGTCAGCACCACCGGGCCAATGGTGGTCTCGCCCGAAGCGTCGTAGTCCATGTAGGCCTGCCGGAATGCGGGCTGCGCAACATGAATCGATAGCTCGTAGGTGGTGGGACCGGCGGTGAAAACCACGCCCACCCGGTTCAGCACCAGGGGCAGGCTCGATTCCGGCGAGAGCCAGGCCTGCAGTCCGCCGGTACGGTCAGCAATCGTCGCGGTCAGCCGGCTACCGACGTTATTAAGCCACCACAGCCCGCTTTGCTTGGTAATCGTCAAGAAGTGCCGGTGCAAGTAGGGATTGTCGTCGATGGCCAGATCGCCTTCTCGGCCGATGGTGAAGGGCTTGGCGTCTTGGACAGGATAGTACTGTCCGCAGTACTCGATAGTTACTTCACTCATCTCTCTTGCCTACTTTCCTGAACCTGCGGCGGTGCAGAACCGTGCTCCATCCGAGATACGTCCATCATCGCGCACGAGCTTGACCTCGATACAGGTTTGTCCGCCTTTCCCGATCTCGGTAGTGGCGCTTGGGGACATCGTCTGCTTGTATTCTCCCGTTTCCGTGGCGGTAATTGGAGCCCACCGGTAATGGTCGGCCTTATTCGGTTCTGGGTTGGACCAACGGAAAGTTACAGTTTCTCCGACCGTGGAGTACGCAAAATTATCCACCTTCGGCACAGCGCCGCCAACCAATGCATCCTTGGGCCCGTCCGTCGCTGTAATAGGCGGGCCAGAACGCTGTGCAGCATTTTGGTCCGGCAAGTACATGTTGGCAATGACAGCGCCGCCAACCAGGAGAAATAGCACAAGGCCCACTGCGATGAAGACCTTCGGCAGGCCCTGGCGCGGCTTCGGTTCTGCCGGCGCGTCCACCGGCGTTCCTGATTCGCCTGGAGCTGCGCTCTGCTGGCCCGGAGCCGAAATGGAATCCTTCGGCATTTCCAGCCGCGGTATTGGAACTGACGGTCCTGCCTGCCGCAGCCGTTGCCCGGGAACGGAGGAAATCATCGGTGGGGCAGGCAGCGGACGCTGCGCATCGCTAATCGAAGTAACATTGCGAACGCGAGTGCTGTCGCCGTGATCTTCGTCAACCGCTTCTGCAGGTTCTTCAAGTACTTCAAAGGGCGTGACCGAGAAGCCCAGCTCGATCTGGATTCGTTGCATCGAGCGGGCCAGTTCGGCAGCCGAGCCGAATCGCGACGCCGGGTTCTTCGCCATGGCTACCGCCAGCGCCTGGCTCAATGATTCAGGAACATCAAGCCGTTCCAACGGCACCAACGGCGTATTGCAAATCCGCTCAATGAGTACTGCCTGCGAATTATCCTGTCCAGGACGGACGAATGGCGAATGCCCGGCCAAGATCGTATAGATCGTGGCACCGAGCGAGTACACATCCATGCGCACACCCGGAGGCATGCCATCGCCGAAGGCTTCCGGTGCGGACCATGGCACCGAAAGCCCAGCGGTGTGTGAACCGATAGTTCCCGAGATGCCGAAGTCGGTCAGCGCCGGCCTGTTGTAGTCGGTGGTCAGCACGTTTCCCGGCTTGATATCGCGATGCACAATGCCAGCAAGATGCGCAGTATGCACCGCTGAACACAACTGGATCGCCAGGGACAGCGTTTCATCAATGCTCAGGACGCCACGACGGTATCGGACGTCCAAAGAAGGCCGGGAACAATACTCCATGGCCAAATAGGAACGTCCGTCTTCGGTGATCTCCGCTTGGTAGATCGTGACAATATACGGATGAGTGGACAGCTGGGCCATCAAGTTGGCTTCCGCCTCGAATCGCTGGCGAGCTTCCTCATCGCTGACATCCGCCAGCAGCACCTTCACCGCCACCTTGCGGTTGGGCCGGTGCTGCTCGTACAGATAGACATCGGAAAATCCGCCCGTGCCCAGCGGCTTGACGTAGGTGAATCCCGGGATCTGCGGCGCCGGAGCTGGCGCGCGCCGCAGGCTCACGGCAGATCCTCGAAACGTATGCTCACGCCATCGCCCAGATCAGCGACATCGCCCTTGATCAGCATGATCTCCTGGTGCCGGGACAGGCGCCGTGGCCGCTGCCCTTCGCGCAGGAGCACGGTGCCATTGGTCGCGCCCAGGTCAACCAGCTGCACATGCCATCCTTCCACTCGCACATGCAGGTGCGAGCGGGAGATGTCACCGCTTGGGCTTTCCACCTTCAGCAGGCGGGGTTCGGTGTCGGATTTGATGGCTGCTGCGCTTGGCTGGCGCCCCAGGATCACCGAGCGGTTCAGTTCATGGGCGTATTCGCGGGCGCCACCGTGATCGCTGACAATCATGCGTCCCATGGCCGGTTTGCGAACTTGCTGCGCTTGGCCGGTGAGGCGCTCGCCGCATTCCCGGCAGGTCGAGGCAGTTGGAGGGTTGGGATGCCGCTTGGAGCAAGAGCGGGCCAAGATGAATTCATTCAGCGACACCGAATTTTCGGTGCCGTCCTTGGCGTCCAAACCTGAAGCGGCGCTGGATTTCGGAACACTGGAGCCGCGGATGATCGTGTGCTCGTCGTCGGCTGGTTCAACCGGCCGCGCCGAAGAGGCAGGACTTCCCGGGCGCGGTTTGATAATCGTGTCCAGATCATCGCCCTGGCCGGTATCGTAGACGGTCTCTGCTGCACCTCTGGCGCCCAGCAGCTGTCCGCCCAGCGATAGTTCCTCCGAGTAGGCTTCCTGCTCGTATTGTGCTGGATCCTGAGTTTCTTCCGAGACTTCGGTCGGCGGCAGCGCATAACTCGTTGCCGTGCCATCTGTCTGCTCATCCCCGGCACCCTGTGCAGATACCTTGGCCGCGTCGGCTGCCTTGGCTGCTCGTGCCAGCACAGCTGCGGGGCCCTTGGGATCTCCTGCTTCTTTGGACGGCGCGGCGGCGCCCGGGTCGGATGCCGGCTTGGCGGCAGTTGGCGCTGGTTCTTTCGCTGCCGCTGGGGCCTTTGCCGGCGCGGGCGCAGCAGCAGGCTTGGCCGCGGTTGCTGCGGGGGTCTTTGCCGGCGCGGGCGCAGCCGCAGGCTTAACCGCAGCTGGCACTGGTTCTTTCGCTGCCGCTGGAGCTTTTGCCGGAGCAGCCGCCGGCTTGGCAACAGCGGGGGCCGCCGCAGGCTTAGCAGCAGCTGGCGCTGGCTCTTTCGCTGCCGCTGGAGCTTTTGCCGGAGCAGCCGCCGGCTTGGCAACAGCGGGGGCCGCCGCAGGCTTAGCCGCCGTTGCTGCGGGGGCCTTTGCCTGCGCGGGCGCAGCAGCAGGCTTAGCCGCGGTTGGCGCTGGCGCCTTTGCCGGAGCCGCAGCAGGCTTGGCCGCAGCGGCGGCAGGCGCCATCACGCTTGGAGCTGCTGTGGCCGGAGCAGAAGGGGTGGCGGGTGATTTGGATGCGGCACCGGCGGGCGCACCAGCAGCCGCATCCCCTTCGGTGCCCCACTCAAGGCTTGATACTCGAACAATGCCTTCGCTAATTGGCAGCGCGAACGCAGCTTCAGGATTCGCCGAACCGGTGCTCAAAGTCCATGACTTCGACTCGCCAAGTTTGCGTTCGGTCCAGGTCGCAATGCCGGCACCGCTGACCAGCTCGTCACCGGCAGCTGTCCGTGCGGTAAATTCTGGGGCTCCCCGCAAGACCAGATGCGGTGCCCTGTCCCGGGAAACCAAAGCGAAGTTCGGCAGCTCGGCAATGTTCATCTGGTAAAGCGGCAACAGCTCTGAGAGCAGTGCTTCCACCGTCGTCTTCCCAACGAGGTTGGACCACAAAACGTTGACCTGTTCGGCGCTGGCGCTGGCAGGAAGCAGGACGATGTGCTGGTTATTCACCAGGGCGTACCAGTCTCCGGGAATGTAACTCAGGCCGTTCACGATTTCTCCTCTTGGTGGCTCGTGGTCGATATGCGTGGGATTGTTATGCCAACATCATCGGGGTGCCCATACTGCACGTCGGCGACGATCACGCTGATATTATCGCGTCCTCCGGCGTCGATGGCCGCTTGGACCAGTTCCTCGGACGCCTGCTGAGGATCCGGGAAACGCGAGAGGATCTCCTGGATTGCGGCGTCGCCGACTTCGCTGCTCAGCCCATCTGAGCAGACCAGAATGCGTTCGTGCCCTGCTAGTGGCACCAGCCAGTAATCGGGTTGGCTGTTGGCGTTGATCCCCAATGCGCGGGTGATGACGTGCCGGCGCGGATGGGTGGCCGCTTGCGCGGCGTCCAGCTGGCCGATATCCATCAGCTCCTGCACTTCGGAGTGATCGATGCTGACCTGTTGCAGCAATCCTTGGGCCCACAGGTAGGTGCGCGAGTCGCCCACGTTGAAGACCAGCAGTTCGGGTTGTTCTTCCTGCCCGCTGGAGGTCCTTGCATCAATCAGCACGGCCCCGGTGAGTGTGGTTCCGGCTCGGCCGGAGCCTGCCTCCACAATGCTGCGGTCAGCTTCAAGCAGCAGCGCGTCCAGGGTTTCCGGATCGAGATTGGTGCCGGCGTCTTGGAATCCTGCACCCAGGATCTTGAGGCACAGGGCGCTAGCTATTTCACCTGCCTCATGCCCGCCCATGCCATCGGCAATGGCCAGCAACCGTTCCGAGGCCAGCAAGCTGTCCTCGTTCAGGGCGCGGCGCAGTCCACGGTCAGTTGCCTGGCCGTGGCTGAATCTGAGGCTGGCTGCCGGGCTAGTATCTGTCATGGACGTTCCACCTGGAAGTAGCGGTCACCGAAGTACACCGTATGGCCAATCATTGCCTGTTCCGGCTTGCCCGGGACAAGTTCGCGCACGTTTCCATCTTCATCGACAATGGATGAGCCGTTGCCCGAATCCCGGTCCGTAACCCAGACACTGCCTACTCCCGGCTCGATCAGCAGATGCGTTTTGGAGACGGTGCGTTCCGGATCATCCACCGCGGCCAGGTGAACACCTGCATCGCCCTCTGCGTAGGAAGGGTTGCGTCCGATCAAGATGCTGCCAGCAAGGTCAAGGCACCGGCTATCGTCAAAGAGCAGATGCAAGGCATCAGGCGATTGCGAACGAATCTGTGTGTGACCGAGATCTGCATCCGGGTCACCACCGGACTTGGACGAAGCGACTTCAACGATCTTCGCCTCCGGCTTAGGCTGCGAGGCAGGACGGGGACGAGACGCTTTGAGCGCCTCAGGCGCAGTGGCGCGCACGGCGCCTGGCACCGAATCAATGACTCCCGAGGACTTGCCGGGCACTTCTTCTGGCTCGCCCACGAAGCGACGGCCCGGAGCATACTGCTGCTCAGGCGCGAAAGACCCCGGTCCCCCGGTACCACCGGTAGTCAGCGGATCCCGTCCAGCCTTGATATCCAGTACCAGCGTCCCGGCCGCCTTATCGTGCCATCCCTGCTTCTTGCCGTTCGCGTCGAATTGGTTGGAGATCACCATAAGCACCGGTCCCAGGATCGGAACGATACCCGCGACGGCTATCAGCAAACGGCGAATAATGGTCTTGCCCCAGCCCGGGCGCTCGCCTGACACAGTAGCGGTGCGTAACCCGAGGAGCACATTGCCAAGACTCTTGCCTGCAGCAGCTTCCCACCACCACAAGAACACCGTGTAGGCCAGAGCCAGGACGCCGTACAGGATGTACGTTCCGGCGATCTCGCCTATGATCTGCGGCGCATCCAGCGAGTTCACCATCCTGGATCCGATCATCGGCAGGAAAATAGCCGAGAGGACCAGTACTGGCAGGAAGTCGACGAGCCACGAAAGCAGCCGCTGCGCAGTTCGGGCATCTACCAGGTCCATTTTTACCGCCATGGCTTGCTCCTGTTTTTCCGTTGCAATGTTCGTGCCGTGGTGACCGTTTTAGCCGCCAACTCGTGTATCAGAGAGCGTGGAGAGTATTTCACCCGAATCTTGCCGAAGAAGCCCAGCGGCTCCTGCATCTTCTGGGTCTGCGCAATGACATCCTCCCAGTACTTCCGCACTTGCTCTTCGGTCGGTTCTTCATGCGCGAAGTTCGCCGCATCCGCACGCTGCGCCAGCGACTGCACCGGGCTGGACAGCGCCGGGAAACCGTCGGCCAGCACGCCGGCACTTTCCCGCCGGGTCGCACCGCTGGCAGTCGCGATTCGGTGGTCAGTGGCATGGCTGAGCAATTCCTGCCAGCCACCGCTCACGCGGTCACCGGCGCTGCCGGTTTGAGAACGCTTCTGCCTGCGGCGCAGCTTCAGCAAGGCAACCAGCAGCAGCGGCGAGAGCACAAGCAGCACCGAACCCAGCGAAATGCCGGCGACAATGATGACCTGGCCCCAGCGTTCCCAGAAGGTTTTCGGTTCCTCTTCGACTTCCTGCGGCTCCGGTGCAGTTTGCGGAGGCAAATCCGCTTCTTCCTGCGCCGGTGGTGGCGGTTGCAGCACCTGCGGCTGCGGCACAGCCTTGGGTTCCTGTTCCGGAGGAGTGGGCTGCTCATCTTCATTCGGCGTCGGGTTGAAAGCAACCCAGCCTATTTCCTCGAAAGCGATCTCCACCCAGGCATGAACATCGGACCCCTTGATTTCAACGGCTTTCCCCGGCGCGTATTCCTCCGGGTAGAAACCCATGACTACGCGCGCAGGGATCCCTTGCTCGCGGGCCATCAGCGCCATCGCGACAGCATACTGCTCGTCATCGCCGATCATCTGCTCGGCATCGAGCAGGCTGGTGATACGTCCCGCTCCGTGCCCGGAGAGCGAGGGAACCTGGCCCTCGGTGCCGTTGGAGAAGAATCCGGTTCCGGAAAGCATGGCTTCAATGCTCCGCACGCGCTGCAGGTCGCCGCGTGCCGTACCGGTGAATTCGGCGGCCTTGGCTCCCGCCGTGGCTGGCACATTGGCCAGCTCTGGCATGCGGAACTGCGCCAAATCCAGTTCATTGAGCTGGTCATCGCTCGGCTTGGCGGGGAAGAGCACCTTAGCCGTGTAGGCATCGCCCTTCTCCAGGCCAATGGAGCTCAGCGCGCTTTCAGAGGTATCGCTGTAGAACAGGGAACGGGCCAGTTCATCTTCACGACCGCCGGCCAGATCCAAGCCCATGAGCTTGCCTCCGGAAGGAACCCACACCCCTTCATAGTCCTGGATCGAGATTTCAAGTTCAGCCGCTTCGCGGCCTTCCAGCGTCTGGGCAGAACGAATATCGCTGGCATCACCCACGGGGGCAAAACTGCCACCAGCGGAAGGATCCACGTTGATGACCATGCCGTTGTAGGAATCCAATGCGGCCAAGCGGATGCGCTCGTCCTTTGGCAAGCCCTTGACGGTCAGCAGGGTGTCGTCAGCCATTGTCTTCACATACTTGCGGAAACTCGTCAGCGGGCTTGGATAATCGTAGAGATCCACCGGTGGTTCCAACGCATCGCGCAACACCTGGCGCGGGGTTTCGGGGGCCAGCAGCGGAGTGGCCGCGGCGGTCGCTACGCCGGCTCCGGCCAGCACCAGGGCTCCGGCGATGATGCGGCGCAGCAACATCTGCTGGCCGCCATGGGAATCAAGCTGCTCGTGGTTCACCGAGCTGAATCCGCCGGAAATGCGCGTGTCCATGAAGCGCCGCCAGGCAAGCCAACCGACCAATACCGCAATCAAGGCGACGCCACGGGCGATCGGCATCGGCACGTCGCGGGTGCCGAAAACAATACCCAGCACGAACATCGCCAGCAGCGGCAGCAAAGTCCAATACGGCGAGCGCAAATGCCAGGCCGCCAAGCCGGCCAGCAGCGCGGTGAGCAGCGCGGAAAGGAAGGCCACGATCAATACGCCGCCGTAGGAGCCTACCGGTGGCGCCACGGTGAGCATGTCTTTCCAGCTGAAGACCAGGCCAGTCAGCAAGGTGCGCAGGGATTGCCCGGTGGGCAAGATTCCGAAGGCAGCCTCGCGTGGAGTGGCCAACGGCGTGCCCAGCACGAGGTACAGCAGTGCGAACAGGGCCATGGTCCGCCACGTGCCCAGCTTGAAGTGCACATTGGCCCAGGCCAAAGCAAGACCGGCAACAATTCCGCCCACGGCAGCCAGGATGAAGTTCAAGCTCGCGCCGTAGGCGTCCAGGAGACCCAGGGCACCAAGGACCAGGGCCAATCCCAGGCAGGCCGCGTCAACGCCGAAGCGCCAGAGGGGCAAAGTCTGTTTCATGCCACGGCCTTTCGCAGCATCAAGCCGAGTTCTTCCAGCTTGCCCAGGCTCAGTACCGTCAGCTCGCCAATGTTCGAGCGCGTCGGCTCCATGCCGGTCTCGCACCTGATAGCGATGGCGCGCACTCCGGCAGGCACATGCATCCAGGCTTCACGCAGCGACTTTGCACTGGTCCTGGTGCCGGTGAGGAAGAAAAGCACCGACGCTCCGGGCACGATATCGGCGGTGTGGCGAACCACCTGCACCAGGTTCTCGCGCTGGCCAGCGGCTGCTTCGATGCGGGTCAGCGAGTCCATCATCATGCGGCCGCTGTCGGTGCGCACCGGACCTTGCTGGGTCACGATGGCCAGCTTGCGCTGTTCCGCCACTGCCTGCTGCCCGATGGAGGCAGCGACCGAAATAGCCAGTTCGAAATCTTCCTCTGCGTGCGCCTCGCAGTACTCGTCCAGATTGGTGCTCAGGCTCAGTGCCAGGTGCGAACGCCGGGTCTCTTCGAACTGGCGGACCATCAATTCACCGGTACGCGCCGTTGACTTCCAGTGGATATGGCGGCGGTCGTCTCCTGCCTGGTATTCGCGCAGGGCGTGGAAAGACACATCGGAGTTCGAGAGGTCGGAAGTGGGCATGCCTTCGAGGTCGCGGATGAAACCAGCAGAGGAACCATCCAGCGCGGTGGTGCGCGGATGGATGAACAGCTCGTAGCGGTCGGTCCATTTCACCTGCCGGCGCAGAATGGCGAAGGGATCCTGGCGGACCGAGCGGACCGGCCCCACGTCCAGCACCTGGCGGCGCTGGGTCGGGATGGTGAACAGGTCTTCGTGCGTTCCTTGCGGCTCCAGGCGCGGGATCCGGAACTGGGCGGCACCATGGCCTACCGGAAGTTCCATCATCACCGGCGCTGCGCTGCGCGAGGCCTGGTTGGCCACCTGCAGGGCGCCAACGGCGCGGTCCCCCACAGCCACTCGGGTGCGGTGCAGGTCCAGGTCCACGCTGAAATCATTGCGGCCCAGGATGAATCCCACGGAAGCCAGCAGCAGCAAGGTGGCCATGAAGGCACCCAGCAGGGCCTCCTGCCAGCCGAAATTGGTACCAAGAATCCACAGGAGAATCGCCGTACCCAGCAGCACGAAGCCCAGCGGGGAGATGACCGAGGTGACCGGTGCAAGGAAACGGGCGCTGAATTCCTTGACCCGCGCTGTTGCAGGGCGCAGGTATTCGCGCAGCACCTGCATTGCTTCGCTGGCCATGGTCAGCGACTTTTCGGCCCTGCGATTCAACTTGGTGCTCCGCGCAGAACGCTTAGCTCGTCGGCTCATTAATGCTCGTCCTGGTCCTTGCCGGCGACCGGGGCGGAGTCGTCGTTGCCACGGCGGGTTGGGGCCGGGACCTTGCGCAGCACCGAGGTGATGACCTGGGCGGAGGTGGTGCCGGTGAATTCCGCTTCCGGGTCCAGCACCAGGCGATGGGTGAAGATATAGGGCGCCAATTCCTTGATGTCATCCGGCAGCACGTAGTTCCGTCCCTGGCTGGCAGCCCACACCTTGGCCGCGCGCACCATCGCCAGGGCTCCGCGGACCGAAACTCCCAAACGGGTTTCCGGAACTTCGCGGGTCGCTTCGCACAGCGCCGCGACGTACTCCAGCACGGCGGTGTCCACATGCACGGTGGTTGCCAGCTCGGCCATTTCCACCACTGCTTCGGTAGTGATGATGGCGCTCAGCGCGGTCGAGCGGTCACGCTGGGTGCTGCCCGAAAGCAGCGCCACGGTGGCTTCCCGGTCCGGATACCCGATGGAGGTCTTGATCAGGAAACGGTCCAGCTGGGCTTCGGGCAGCCGGTAGGTACCGGCCTGCTCGATCGGGTTCTGGGTGGCAATCACCATGAACGGGCGAGCCTGCGGGTAGGTGGTGCCATCGACGGTGACCCGCCCTTCTTCCATGACTTCCAGCAACGCCGACTGGGTCTTTGGAGACGCGCGGTTGATCTCATCGGCCAGCACGAGGTTGGCGAAGATCGGTCCATGGTGGAAGTCGAACTGCCCGCTGCGCTGGTCGTATATGGTGATGCCGGTGACGTCCGAGGGCAACAGGTCCGGGGTGAATTGGATGCGCGAGTTGCTGCCCCGCACCGTGGCGGCCAGCGAGCGGGCCAGCATGGTCTTGCCGGTGCCCGGTGCGTCTTCGAGCAGCACGTGCCCTTCGGTGAGCATGGCAGTTAGCACCAGCTTGATGGCCTGGTCCTTGCCCAGCACGGACAGTCCGACATTGGACACCAATTTGGCGAAGGTATCGCAGAACCAGTTGGCCTGCTCGGTGCTCATGGTCATGGCAGTGTTTGTTCTTTCTGTACGTCTTGATGCTCGGCCGATGCCGCGCTTATCTGAAATTAACCCGGTCGGATTCCGTGCCGTCGATTTTCGCGAAGTACGGCTGGGCATATCCCGATTCGATCACGCATGGCAAGTCCTTGGAGGCCCGGCCATTGCCGTCGACGTTGAAGGTCACGTAATTATCCGAGAACATTCCCTTGGAGTGGTAGCACTGCGCCAGGTAGGTGTGGGTGCCCGGGTCGAAGTCGTAGAGCTCCACGTGGTACTTGTAGCAGTTCGGCGGGCAGGTGGAGTTCGCGTAGCCGTTGTACAACGGTCCTTCGGACAGCTTCACCGAACGGGCCGGCTTAGGATTGGTCTGATCCGTTTTGGACCAGGACTTGCTCTGGCCTTCGGTATCCGTTGCCACGATCTTAAGGGTGCGGCTGGTGGAGTAGCCCAGGTTGCTGACCTTCTCCGTACCGTCGTTAGCCGTGTTAGACCCGCCAATGGCTACCGTCTGGGTGACCTTGCGTCCGTTGGATTCGCCGGCGGCTGTATTCCAGCTGAAGGAAATCCAGTTATCGCCATGCGACGAGGAAATCTTCGCGTTATCGCGCAGCGGACCGTAGGCGCTGGTCTGGTTGCTGGCCGGGCTGGGATCTCCCGGGCCGGCAGCATTCAAGGCACGCACGCGCCAGGTATGCGCGGTGCCGTTGGAACCGGTGTCGATCACCGAGCCGGGGCCGCCGAAGGACTGCCACCCTCCGCCATCGGCGGAGTACTGGTATCCGGTGATCTTCGAGCCGTTGGCCGCAGGAGCCTGGAAGCCCAGTTGCACCATGCGATTGGCGCCGGTGGCCTTGGCGCTCACGCTGGACACGGCCTTTGGACGCCCGTACGGGGTCACCGCCACCGAATTCGAGCTCTGTTCCGAGCTGCCCTTGCGGTTGGTTGCCGCGATGGTGAAGGTGTAGGAACCCGAGGTGCTCAGGCCGGTGACCGACTGGCTGGTCTGGTTGGCCGCAATGGAGCCAATGGTCTTCTCCAGGGTTCCGGACTTGTAGACGCGCAGGGCATAGCCGGTGATCGGTGCGCCATTGGTGCCCGGTGCGTTCCAGGCGACGTTGACCACGCCGCCATCCACCGCGGATTCCTTGCGGGCCGCGGTGGGGGCGGACGGCTTGAACGGCTTGCCAGCCGGGGTCACGGCTGCCGAGTAGGCGCTGAAGGCCGATGGCTTGGACGCCTTGTTCACCGCACGCACGCGGACCTGGTAATCGGTGCCGTTCTTCAGGCCCTTCCAGGTATAGGAAGTGCCGGTAATGCCGGTGACCTGGGTGACGCCGTTGGCCGGTGCCGGGGAGATCTCCAAGGTGTAGCTCTGGATGGCCGAACCCCGGCTGGCGGGGGCAGTCCACTTGAAGGCCGCCTGCTGGTCGCCGTCGGTGCCGGTCGGGGCGGCAGGCTGTTCGGGTTCCACGTCCGGTCGGGCATCGGCTGACGGCGCCGAGGCCGGGGACTGGCCGATCTCGTTGGCGGCGGTCACCGTGAAGTTGTATACGGTGTCGTTGGCCAGCGGGGTGATGGTGCAGGTGGTGGTGGCGCACCGCTGGGTGTGCCCGCCGCCGGTCACGGTGTAGTTGGTGATCTGCGAGCCGTTGTTGGCCGGTGGATCCCACTGCAGCACAGCCTTCTCATCCCCGGTGGACTGGACGCGTGGCAGGCCCGGGGCTTCCGGGGCGCCCTTGACGTTCAGCGTCACGGTACCGATGACGTTGCGTGCCACGTCTTCGGTGACATCGCCAATGGTGTATTCCACCCGCATGGTGCCCACGAAGTTGTCCTTCGGGGTGATGGATACCTTGTCGCCGCTCGTTTCCACTTCCCCGGTGTCTTCCAGGGCGCGGGCGTTGATCAGGCGCAGCGGGCCTTCATCCGCGTACGGGTTGTGGTCGTTGGCCAGCACATCGACCACTTCGGTCTTGCCCTGGGCCGCATCGGCCACGTTATCGGCCACAGCTACCGGCAGCTCGCGGACCGAGCCGGTCACGGTGATGTTCATGGCGGCCGGAACCGGCGGGTTCACACCGTCGCTGACCGTGACGGTGACGGTACCGGTGGTGCCCTTCGGGGTCGAAGCTCCGGCGCTGACCTTCAGGTTATGCTCTTCGACCAGTTCGGCCTGGACACCTTGGATATCCACCGAAGAGATGGCGAACTTCAACTTCGGAACGTCGTCTTCATTGGCATCGTTGGCGGCCATGCGCAGGTCCAGGAAGGCTGGCTCCTCGCCCTGGCCCACGGCCAAGGCATTGGCCTGCAGGGTCGGAGCGAAGTTCTCCTCCTGCGGCTGCTCTTCTTCCTCTTCCTCTGGCTCTTCTTCCTCCGGTTGGCCTTCCTCGTTCTGGTTCTGGCGTTCCTCGGAATCGTTCTGGCGCGGAGCCGGGGTGACATTGATTGGCAGAGTCAGCTTGGACTTCAGGCCCATTTCATCGTCGGGGCCGGTGCCGTCGGTGACTTCGAAGCTGACGGTAGCCGAACCGTCGAAATCGACCGGTGCACGGAAGGAAAGCTCGGTGGCGGACTTGACCAGCTCGCCGTCGTTTTGCGGCATCGAGGCCACCGACTCTTCGGTGGTCAAGCGCGGGGTGCGTCCCTCGCGGACGAGGACCAGGTCATCCAGGTTCAGTGGCAGGACCTGTCCCGCCTCGACCTGCAGATTCAGCCCGCTGCGCAGGATTGGCCGTGCTCCGGCGGTGCCTGGCACATGGACGAAGGCAGTAGAAGCCAGTTCGTCGGGGTCGGTCAGGGTGTAGGCAATGATCTGCGCGTCCTCGGTGGCGGTGACGACCAAGCCATCTTCGGTGACTTGGGCAGTAGACGGGTTATCCGGCAAGCTGATCTCCAATTCGCTGGAGCTGCCATCCGGGTCCTCGTCATTGCGCAAGATATCTACGGTCACTTGTTCATCGCCGATGACTTCTTCCAAGGAAACCCGGTCATCGCGGGCAATGGGCGCCAGCAGCTGGGCCTCTGGATCGGACTTGATGCTCAGCGTGCCCGCCGCGGTGCCGCCGCGGCCGTCGGAAATCATGTAGCGCACCGAAACGTTGCCGTCTTCCGGGGGCGAGGTCAGGGTGACGCGGCCGTCAATGACTTCCACCTCCATGCTGGCTTCGGTGGAGACTTCGCTCATCAAGGCGATCGGGTCGCCATCCGGGTCGGTGTCGTTGTCCATCACGTCCACCGCCACCGGGCGGTTGGGGCGCACGGTCAAGAAGTCGTTGACGGCAACCGGGGAATTATTCGATTCGGCAAGCGGTGCCACGCCGATCTTGATCGTGCCGGTGGCGCGGGCACCCAAACGGTCTTCCACCACGTAGCTGAATTCATCGGTGCCCGAGGCATCGGGGTTAGCCGTGTAGTCGATGGAGGCCCCGCGGATCTTCGCGGTGCCCATGCGCGGGGAATCGCCGAATTGCACGAGGGAGACCGAGTCGCCATCGGGGTCGATAGCGTCAATCGGGATCAGCACGTTGGTGCTGGAGCCGGCGAAGACGCGCCCGGTGACTGGTTCCGGGTTCGGCGGGGTGTTCTTTTCCAGGTCATTGGCTTCTGCCTCGGGCAGGACGTTGAAGGTGACGCTGGCGCTGGTTTCCTGGCCATCAGGTCCTGCCACGGTGTAGACCGCGGAAACCTGCTTGGCCTTGCCGCCAAAGTCGCCGGCGCGGAATCGAATCGTTTCGTCGGCAACCGAGATCAGGGACCCTTCTCCCAGATCATCAGCTTCTTCCAGCTCGGGACGCAAGAGCAGCTCTCCGCCGTTCGGGTGGATGTCGTTTTCCAGAACCTTGACGGTGGCCACGTCGTTCTCGCGGACGGTGACGGTGTCCGGGTTGGCCTGCGGCGGATCCATGCGTGGTGGTGCCGGAATCGGAATCACGCGGATGGAACCGGTCGCTTCACGAGAGCCATTGGACACGGTGTAGCTAATGGTGGTCGGGTCGGTGAGGCCGCGCACGTCGGTGATGCGGACAAAGGTATTGCGTTCTACGGAGGTGGAGAACGGCTTGTCGCTGGCGGTCTGCACGCCGGTTACCACCAGTACGCCACCGGCCGGGTCGGTGTCGTTGCCCAGCACGTTGACCAATACATCCTGGCCGGCAGGCAGCAAGGCGACATCGCGTACCGCGATCGGATCCTCGGCATTTTCTTCCGGCTTCTTGATATCGATGCGGGCCAGGCCCGGGGCGCTGGCCGGGCCGTTGGTGGCCATGTATTCAACGTAGTAGGTTCCGGCACGTTCGGCACGTGCGGTCACGGTTCCGGTCTGTGCGTTGGTTTTGATTTCCAACCCGGGAACATCATCCACGCCGGCCAGCCGCAGACCGTCCCCGCTGGGATCAGTGTCATTTTCCAGCGGGGAGAAACTGGCGGATTCATTGATATTGGCCACCACATGATCGGTCGCGGTCACCGGTTTCACGGTGGCGTCGGCCAACACCTCGATCAGTACCCGGCCCTTGGTGCCCTCCTGCCCGTCGGAAACCTGGATGGCCAATTCCTTTTGCCCCAGCTTCTTTCCGTCATCCTGGAAGGTCAAGGTGCCATCGGGTTGGACGCGGATCACGTCATCGCCATCGGAGGTTCCACCGAGCAAGCGGAGGTCATCGCCTTCCGCGTCGGTCCAGTCAGCGAGCACGTTGTGGCTGACTGACTCGCCCTGCTGCACGCGCAGCACGGTGGTGCGCTTTTGTTCCGGAGCCTTGTTGGTTTCATCGTCCACCACGTTCAGCTTGACGGTCGCGGTGTCCTGTCCCCCGCGGCCGTCTTTGGTGGTGTAGGAAAAACTCGCGCCGCCCCTGGCATCTTCGGGGACCACAATCTGGAATCCGGTGCCGTCATGGACCGGCTGCACGGCACCTACCGAGGGCGCAGCGCCTTCCAGGTTCGCGGTCAGCAAATCGCCGTCCGGATCCACGTCGTTATAGAGCACCGGCAGCAAGGTGGTGCGGCCAGGGCGTACCGAATAGCTGTCGTCCTCGGCGATCGGCTTCTTGTTTTCCTCGGTGCGGTTGGGCAGCTCGATGGCGTCGGTGATTTCCTTGGTTTCTTCTTCCTTGGCTTCGCCCTTGCCAGCAGGCGGTTCCAGATCACTCCAGTTGCTGACGATTTCCATGCCTTCATTGGCCAACCAGACTTGCCCCGAATGCACGTCGTTGAGCACGACCACGTCCCGGTTGACGCGGAACGCCAGTTCAGCGCCTTCTGGCATTTCCGGAATTGCGGTGCTCTGGTTATGTGCCGGGTCATCGCAGAAGCGCAGATACTCGCCGCTGGTCTGCCAGGCCGCGTAGGTGCACGTTCCCACGCGCACCGGCTGGATAGGGGTGCCAGCGGTTTCCAGCTGCTCATAGTTGGTGTCCTTGCCGGACAGGCTCACCGTTGCCAGCGACTGGTCCAGGGCCACAGCAATGTTCTCGGCTGCCGGGCCCGGAGACTGGATCCGGGCGTTGGCAGGATTCTCGAGAATTGCGGAGTTGCCCTCCGAGGTGACCAGTTCGCCGGTGGCTTCATCGAAGACCACGCCGATCTTGCCGACGGCCGAAAGCTGCGGCTCCTTCATTTCGGCCAGTTCCGGAATTTCGAATTCCTGGGCGAGTTCGGCTTTGCCATCGTCGTCCAGGGTGAAGCTGGAAAGGGTTCCTGCGCCGAGGTCTGCGGCCCAGATGGTGTCGTCGGCGCCAACCACGGCGGCGACTTCGCCCTTGGACTCGATCAGCGGTTCGGCGCCTTCGCCCTTGAAATCGGCAATCTGTTCGAGGTTGCTGGCCTGGACAGTTCCGTGTTCCGCGTCGGTAACGGCGACAACGGACGCACCGAAGGAGAAGGATGAGTTGGCTGGCAGGTTGTTATCGCCAGCAAATTGCACCATCGCGGGGTCAATAGTGGTCAGCGAGGCCTGTTCCAGGTTGCGTACCAGCACGCTTTCTTCATGCTGCACCAGGTCATAGTTGGCCAGCGGGGTGGCAACGCCACCGTCGATGGTGCGCGACTGGTAGTTGACATGCCCGATCTTGCCTTCGGACTGATTGACTACCCAGACACCACCGTCGTTGAGTTCCACGTCAGCTGTTTCGAAGCCCGGATAGATAATGGCGCCGGTGACGGCAAGGGCCGCCACGACTGGGATCGCAGTCACCTTGAACCCGGTGCTTTTGAGCAGTCCAGTCCATCCGGTCGAAGCGGCTTTAGCCATCTAGAGGTCAGTCCTTGGTTTGCTGGTACGAGTGTGCGCCAGAATCCGGCCTTATTCCCCAAGGCCAGACTCAACGCCCTCCAATTCTAACGAACTGACAAAACCTCCGCCATGGAGAGTTCTCCCCATGGGCACTGACTGGGCGATTCATCAACGCAATACAATTCGCGTGCTTCATCTTCATCAGCGGGAACCGCCTATGCGACCGCAGATGCCCTTTGATTCCTTTTCGGCAGGTCCAGCGGCATAACCCGCGCTTGGAAGCACCTGCTAGACGACCGCGGAAGCAGTTCAGAACGAACCTGCGCAAAAGTCTTCAACAAATCTTTCATATCAACTACTGTTAGTTACATGACATCCTCTGCACCGCACCGCGAGCCTTCGGCAATCGACCAGATCGCCGAAGCCTTCTTCGCCAAGTCCCTTGAACTGACCCCGGAATGGGGAGTTTCCCTTGGCTTGCCAGGCTACGAGACCACCTATGGCGACTACTCCCCTGCTGGCACCACCCAGCAGATCAGCTTACTGCGGGAGACTTTGGGCGCATTGGCCAACGCCACTGCGGTCGACGCAATTGACGAAGTCTCGCTTGACGCGATGACCGAGCGATTGAGCCTCGAACTGGAAATCCTGTTCACCGGGCGCACCGAGCTGAACAATATCGCCAGTGCGGCACAGGAAATCCGCTCGATCATCGATTTGATGCCGCAGGAGTCCTCCGAGGACTACGCTTTCATCGCCCAGCGAATGTCCAACATTCCGGCTGCGATTGACGGCTACATCGCATCTTTGCGTGATTCCGCTTCAAATGATCTGGTTGCGGCGCAGCGCCAAGTGTCCATAGTGATCACGCAAACCACCGATTACGCCAAGGATGGCGGATTCTTCGACCAGTTGGCCACCTCCGGCACCGCAGTGGATACCGCTTTGCAAGCACAGCTGGAAGCCGGAGCCGAAGCCGCGAAGAAGGCCTACCGCAAACTCACCGCGTACTTGCAAGATGAACTCCTGGCACAGGCACCGGCCGAAGACGCGGTGGGCCGAGAGTACTACTCGCTGATGTCCCGCCGCTTCCTGGGCGCCGCAGTGGATTTGGAAGAGACCTATGCCTGGGGCGTCGGCGAACTCGATGCCATCATCGCCGAGCAGCGGCGCGTCGCCCAGCAGATCAAGCCGGGCTCCACGATCGAGGAAGCCAAGAAGATCCTCAACGAGGATCCGGCGCGCAAGCTCTCAGGCACCGACGCCTTGCGGGAGTGGATGCAGGGCAAGGCTGACCAGGCCATGGCGGACTTGTCGGGCAAGCACTTTGACATCCCGGCGCCAATGGACCGCATCGAATGCATGATCGCTCCGACCCAGGATGGCGGCGTGTACTACACCGGCCCGTCAGAAGACTTCAGCCGCCCGGGACGGATGTGGTGGTCGGTTCCGCCTGGAGAAGATGAATTCACCACGTGGGCCGAGCTCACCACCGTCTATCACGAGGGCGTTCCCGGCCATCACCTGCAGATCGGTACAGCCCAAATGCAGGCCTCCACGCTCAACAGCTGGCGCCGATTGATGTGCTGGGTTTCCGGACAGGGCGAAGGCTGGGCGCTGTACTCCGAACGCCTCATGCACCAGCTGGGCTACCTCGATGACCCGGGCGATTACATGGGCATGCTCGATGCGCAACGCATTCGAGCCGCGCGAGTGGTCTTTGATATAGGAGTTCATCTGGGCTTGGAAGTTCCTGCACAGTGGGGCACCGGCACCTGGAACGCCGAAAACGGCTATGAGTTCCTGGAGAAGAATCTGGACATGTCCACGGGTCAGCTGGACTTCGAGTACAACCGCTATTTGGGATGGCCAGGCCAGGCTCCGTCCTACAAGATCGGCCAACGGCTCTGGGAGCAGATCCGCGACGATCTCGCGGCCGCCGAGGGCGAGGACTTCTCGCTCAAGGAATTCCATACCGCGGCATTGAAGCTCGGTTCAGTTGGCCTGGATACCTTGAAGCGCGCCCTGGTGAAGTAGCCTCCAGGAAATCGGCTTGGCGGTTCTGCTTATTGGCAGGACCGCCATTCGTTTTATCCCTTGTAGCTGGAAATCTGGATCAGATTGCCACACGTGTCATCAAAGGTCGCAACCACGACGGGTCCGGCATCCGTCGGTTCTTGCGTGAACTTCACGCCCAGTGAGCTAAGACGCTCGAATTCCACCTGGACATCATCAACGGCAAAGGAAGTTGCCGGGATGCCGTCTGCTTTCAGTGCTGAACGGTACGGCCCAACGGCAGGGTGCGCTGAAGGCTCCAGAAGCACTTCAGGACCTTGCTCCTGGTCCGCTGCAACAAGGGTCAGCCAGCTGTATTCGCCCACAGGTATATCGTGCTTGACCTTGAAGCCCAGCACCTCGGTATAGAACGCTTTAGCTTTCGCCTGATCATCCACGCACACACTAGTGATATAAACCCGCATTATTTCCTTCTTTCAGTTCCGGCCCATGCAGCAACCACGGATTCCCCACGCCTTGCTGGCTTCTACCTTTCCACATGGTTCCGACAGGTCAAGATCACGGAAGCAGCACTGAAGAGCCCAGCTTCATATTCCAGGGAAAAACGATAACAAGCTATTGATTAACGATAGATAATAGTCGACAATCATTAGATGACCAGTCTCGCTATTTTACCCGCCCGAATCGCACTCATCGCAATCTTCCTCGGGGCGCTCCTTGGCCAAGTGCTGATTTTGCCGATGTTCATCGAGGAGACCACCTACATTCATCCCGAAGTGGCCCATCTGGCGACCCCGTACCGGTGCGCAGTGACGGCCGGGCTTGTTTTCCTGCAGATTGCCCTGATTTGTTTTTGGATCCTCATATTGAAGCTTCGGCGCCGAACCTTCTACCAGGCCAGCTCACTGCATTGGTTCAGCATTGCCATTTGCGCCGCCGCTGCAGCAACCCTGCTGGTCCTGGGGCTGGGAATTCACCTCTTGGGGTTTATCGGCGCCGGCGGTCCCGGTGTCGTCCTTGCCGTTGCCGGCGGGGCGGCACTGGGAGGAACTGCCACTTGCTTGCTGGTCGCATTTCGCGGCATGCTCGCGTCCAGGATACGAAAGCAAACTGCGTGAAGTGAGCGATGCTTCTTCAAGCACAGTCGCGGCGATTAGTCCAGCAACAATGGCACGGAGCCAAAAATTCCCATGTGAAGATCTGTGTCCCCGCACCGAAGTCTTCGCACAAATCGTGCGTCATTTCGCAGGTCCAGTGACCCTAGACACCGCTTTTCAGTGCAATAAAGCACAAACGGCGAAATACCGTCATGTTGCGTAACATAAACTGCCGCCGACGAAGAAAAGCGCCCTAATCTTGAACGCATGTCTACTACCGCACCTTCATCTAAGCTTCCACGCTGGATGACCAATTTCGGCCCGCAGATCATTGCGGCGCTGATTGCTGGTCTTCTACTGGGTCTCCTAGCCAAGTACACCGGCAGCACCGCCGAGGAACCCAACGGGCTGGGTGAAGCCCTGTCGATCATTGGTTCCAGCTACGTTGCGTTGCTGCGCACTGCAGTGATCCCACTGATCTTCTTTGCGGTTGTCGCCTCAATTGCCAATTTGGCCAAGGTCACCAATGCGGCACGCCTTGCGTGGCAGACCCTGCTCTGGTTTGCCATCACTGCCTTGATCTCGGTAATCATCGGCATGGTTCTTGGCACCGTTTTCCGCCCCGGAGCGAATACCGGCCAGGGCATGCCAGATGAATACGATGGCAAGACCGGCGACTGGCTCGGCTTCCTCACTGGCCTGGTCCCAGCCAACTTCCTGGGTCTGGGCGCGAGCACCAAGCTGGTTGATGAAGCAACCGCTTCCACCTCGATCAGCTTCAACGTCCTGCAGATACTGGTCATTGCCATCGCCGTGGGCGTCGCTGCCCTCAAGGTTGGCAAGGCGGCCGAACCATTCCTCGCGTTCTCGGCCTCTATCCTGGCGGTCATCCAGAAGGTCCTCTGGTGGATCATCCGCATCGCGCCGATCGGCACGGTTGGCCTGATCGGCAACGCTGTTGCCACCTATGGCTGGGACACTATTGGCGCACTGGGCAAGTTCACCGTTGCGATCTACGTCGGCTTGGCACTGGTGCTATTCGCGCTCTACCCGGTACTGGTCCGCGCACATGGCCTGTCAATCAAGCAGTACTTCTCGGGTGTATGGCCTGCAGTGCAGCTGGCCTTCGTTTCACGCTCTTCGATTGGCACCCTGCCATTGACCCAGCGCGTGACCGAACGCAACCTCGGGGTGCCTTCGGGCTACGCTTCCTTCGCAGTGCCGCTGGGCGCGACTACCAAGATGGACGGCTGCGCTGCCATCTATCCGGCGATCGCAGCAATCTTCGTTGCCCAGTTCTTCGGTATTGAGCTGTCCCTCACAGATTACTTCTTGATTGCGCTGGTTTCCGTATTGGGCTCGGCAGCAACCGCAGGCACTACCGGCGCCATCGTCATGCTGACGCTGACCCTTTCCACCCTGGGCCTGCCGCTGGCAGGCGTTGGCCTGCTGATGGCCGTTGACCCGATCATTGATATGGGCCGCACCGCGGTAAATGTCGCCGGCCAAGCACTGATTCCAACCATTGTCGCCAAGCGCGAGGGCATCTTGGACATTGACATGTACAACGCACCACGCAATGGCAACCCCTTCGCTGATGAAAGCATCTCAGCGGCAGATGCTGAGGCAGCTGCAACCAAGTAGGCATTGCTGAAGGAAATCGGCGCACGAGCACTATTGCTCGTGCGCCGCTTTCCGGTTAAAGGTCACACGGATTTACTTTGCACAGGGTGCAACTTTGCACGTAGTGTAAGTTATGTGACTTCCCCGAGTGCCGGCACCCGCCGCGAACTAAACAAACGAGCAACGAAACAGGCCATCGTTGAAGCCGTCGCGGACCTGCTTCGCAACGGCTCTGCCACGGCGCTTACCGCTACGCAGATCGCTGAAGCGGCCGGTGTTTCGCGCCGTACACTCTTCAACTACTTTCCATCAGTAGATGCGGTCTTCTCCTATCCCCTGCACCAGGTTCTGGGAACCATGGTGGATTCCATTAGCGACCTGACCGACTCCATGCCTCTGGTCGAAGCGATCATCGAATCGCTCAAGTCTGATGACGTGTCGCAGATGCTCGGGCAAGTGGCCCAGTTTGGTGCATTCTTGCGAACGGAAGAAGCCAACTGCGGCTTCCCCTCCACGATGAACGAATGGCGGACAGCCACCACGGAAGTCATCGAAAAAGTCGCCCGCCGTTATCCGCAGGCCGACAGTTTTTCCATCAGAGTCTTTACCCATGCTCTGCTCGGCGCAGGCCAAGCAGCATTTGATGAGTGGATCGAGCGTCTGCCAGCTACCGAAACTCACGGTCTGGATATTTCCCCCGAGCTCATCTCCGTCTTCCATTCCTTGATTACCCAGGCCATGAAAACCCTTGACCAGGGTTTTACCGCCTTGCCGCTGACCAGCACTAGCACCTTGAAGGACATCTAAGCTCATGGCTTCCCTCCTCTACCGCCTCGCTCGATGGGCACACCTGCACCGCTACCGCGTCATTTCAATGTGGCTGGCGGCCTTCATCTTCATCGGCCTGTGCGCCAGCTTGTTCATGGGCCAGCTATCGAATACCTTCACCCTGCCCGGAACTGAAACCCAGCGCACCCTCGACCGAATGAAGGAAGAGCTCCCGGATCTCGCCGGCGGCTCTGGCTCGATTGTGTTCCGTGAAAGCTCGAACCGGCCGCTGAACGAAACCCAGAAGCAGGCCGTCGCCGAGTCCCTGGAACAGCTGGCCATGCAGTCCCAGGTAGTCGAAGCCATGAGCCCCTTCGAACTGCAGGAACAGCTCGATAAGGCGCAGCCAGAGCTGGAGAAAGCGCAGCAGGAACTCGTTGACGGCCAGGAAAAGCTTGACGATGCCAAGGTGCAGATTGCCGATGGCAAGGTGCAGCTCAAGGAAGGCCGCGAAGAACTCACCGATGGCTGGGCACAGTACTTTGACGGCCAGAAGGAAATCCAGGCTGCCGAGCCGCAAATTGCCGCCGCTGAAAAGCAGCTCGCCGATAGCCGCGCGCAGCTGGAAGCCGGCCAGCGCGAGCTGACTTCGGGTCGTGCCCAGCTGGAAGCTGGCGAAGCGAAGTACAACGCCGGATTAGCCCAGTACAAGGACGGAACGGCCGAATACAACGCTGGCCGCGCAAAGTTCGACGCTGGCGAGCAGAAGCTCGATGCCGCTGACGCCAAGCTCGCCGCGGGCGAGAAGGAGTACCAGGCTGGCATGGACCAGCTGCTGGGCGACTCTTCCCGCGAAGAATTCGACGCAACTCTGTCGGCCGGCAAGGAAGAAGCCACCACGGGTCTGAAGTCAGCTGAAGATGGCCTGGCCGCCGCACAGGCAGGACTGGCCGAGGCTGAAAAGGGCATCGAGGAACTACCGGCCCAGATCGAGAGTACCAAGCAGCTCTTGGCGGAGGCAGAGGCGGCCGGAAACCAAGACGACATTGATGCGTACACTAAGCAACTAGCGGACAGCGAAGGCGCCTTGGCTGCGGCGAAAGCCGCGAAACCCGAAGCCGAGAAAGCTATCGCCCAAGCGACCGCCGGCAAGCAGCAGGCCACCGAGGCACTGGAGCAGATCGCCAAGGCCGAAGCCGGCTTGCAGCAGCTTGACGCTGCCCGCAAGGAACTCGACGCTGGACAGGCCCAGGCCAAGGCCGGCCATCAGGAACTGGACGCGAACCGCAGCCAGCTTAGCGCCGCCAAAACCCAGCTGGACGACGCCAAGGCGCAGCTGGATGCAGCGAAAACTGAGATCGCCAGCAACAAGGTGAAGCTGAGCGAAGGCCAGGCCGAGCTCGATGCCGGCAGGGCCAAGCTGGAGGCCGGGCAACGTGAATTCGATGCCAAGAAGGCCCAGTTCCTTGCAGGCAAGGCCGAGCTGGCAGAAGCCAAGAACCAGCTTGAAGACGGCGAAAAAACTATCAAGGAAAAGACCGCCGAGCTTGAGCAGGGCGAGAAGGACATAGAGCAAGGCCTGAAGGATCTGGAATCCGGCCGCGCTGAACTGGAATTCGCTTCGCGCCAGGTGGGCGCAAGCTCCGATATGCGTTTCGTTTCCGAAGACGGCAGTACTGCAGTTTCGCAGGTGACCTTCAAGGTCCAGACCGACGCTTTGACTCCCGATGACCGCGAGCAGATCAAGGCTATCGCTGCAGGTCCACAGGCTAACGGCGTGGAGGTGCTGTTCTCCAAGGAGATCATGCAGGACATGTCCCAGGTCTTCGGGGCCTCGGAAATCATTGGTGTGGTCATCGCTGCCATTGTCCTGATTGCCATGCTCGGCACCTTGGTCGCCGCCGGCCTGCCGCTGTTGCTGGCGATCCTCGGTGTGGGCGCTGGCGTGGGCACTACGATGGCGTTCTCCTCGCTGATTGACATGGCCTCGATTACCCCTGCCCTGGCTCTCATGCTGGGCCTTGCGGTGGGCATCGACTATGCGCTGTTCATCATCCACCGCCACCGTTCGCAGCTGCTGTCCGGCATGGAGGCCGGAGAGTCGATTGCACGCGCCGTCGGAACCAGCGGCAACGCTGTAGTCTTCGCTGGTCTGACCGTGATCATCGCACTGGCCGCACTGGCTGTTCCAGGACTTCCGTTCCTGACCGTCTTGGGCCTGTCGGCAGCGTTCACCGTGTTCTGCTCGGTGCTGCTGAACATCACTTTGCTGCCAGCACTGCTGTCCCTGGCCGGCACCAAACTGGTTTCCAAGCGGGCCCGCAAGAAGGCAGCCGCGGATGCCGAGAATCCCCAGATCAAGGAATCATTCTCCATTCGCTGGGTGCGCATGGTCACCAAGATCGCTGTTCCGGTGACCCTGCTGGTGATAGTCGTCCTGGGTGCCATCGCCCTGCCGGCCACGCAGATGCGAACCGCTTTGCCTGATGGCAGTGCAGAACCTGCCGATTCGCAGGCCTTCCAGGCCTACGAGCAAACCAGCGACAAGTTCGGTTCCGGCTACAACGGCCCGCTGCTGGTCTTAGCTGATCTGCCTGCAGGGCTCAGCGAGCGCGAAGCTGAGGAAACTAGCCTCGATGTGGCCGAGAAACTGCGCGAATACAACGGCGTGGTGGCCGCAATTCCAGTCACCATGACCGAAGACCGTACCTTGGCAGCCATTCAGGTGATCCCTACCGATGGCCCTTCCTCGGAAGCCACCGAAGCGCTGGTGCACCAGCTGCGTGCGGACTACTCGGAGTTCTCCGAGGCCACGGGTGCTGACATTGCCGTGACCGGCCAGGTTGCCGCGCAGATTGACGTCTCCGAAAAGGTCACCGCCGCCCTGGTACCGTACCTGAGCATCGTGGTTGGCCTGTCGCTGATCCTGCTGCTGCTGGTCTTCCGTTCGGTCGTGGTTCCATTGCTGGCCACCGGCGGCTTCCTGCTCTCGCTGGCCGCGGCCTTCGGCGCCAGCGTCATGGTTTACCAGTTCGGCTGGTTCTCCGGCCTCTTCGATGTGAACGTTCCCGGTCCGCTGCTCAGCTTCCTGCCGATCCTGCTCACCGGCATCCTGTTCGGGCTGGCCATGGACTACCAGGTCTTCCTGGTCTCGGCGATGCGTGAACGCTACGCTCACGGCGAGCCGGCCAAGGACGCGGTCCGTTCCGGCTTCTCGATGGCAGCACCGGTCGTCACCGCCGCTGCGCTGATCATGATCTCGGTCTTCGCCGGCTTCGTGTTCTCGCACCTGGCAATGATCCGCCCGCTCGGTTTCGCGCTGGCTTTCGGTGTGCTCTTCGATGCGTTCATCATCCGCATGACCTTCATTCCGGCAGTGATGCACCTGCTGGGCGACAAGGCCTGGTACCTGCCTAAATGGCTGGACAAGATCCTGCCGGATGTTGATGTCGAAGGATCGAAACTCAACGATATGCTGGATTCCGGGGAAAGCACTTCCGCTGATAATTCCAGCCAGGACCAGGCCAAGGAGAACGCCGCCGTATGAGCGAACAGATGAAGACAGGACCCCGGTTGCTGCTGGCTTCGGCTTCGTGGGGACGCAAGAAGGTCCTGGCCGATGCGGGCATCAAATTCACCACCCAGGTTTCCGAGGTGGATGAAGATGCGGTGCTGGCAGCTGCCGTGGCCCGCAACGGCGAGCAGAGTCCAGCGCAGACCGCATTGCTGCTGGCTCGTGCCAAGGCCGAGAACGTGGCCCAGGCAGATCATCCGGCAGGCACCGTGGTGCTGGGCTGCGATTCGGTCTTCGAACTTGATGGCGTGGCCTACGGCAAGCCGCACACCAAAGAGGTAGCCCGCGAACGATGGCTGCATCTGAGCGGTTCTACCGGAATCCTGCACTCGGGCCATTGGCTGATTGATCCCGCCAATCCGGAACAGGCTCGCGGCCAGGTATCTTCCACCGTGGTGCATTTCTCCACCGTGGATGATGCCGAGATCGAGGCCTACGTCGCCAGCGGGGAACCGCTGCCCTGCGCCGGGGCATTCACCATTGACGGGCTGGCTGCAGCCTTCATCGAGTCCATCGAAGGCAACTTCCAGAACGTCGTCGGATTGGATGTCTTCGTGCTGCGCGGCCTGCTGGCCCAAGCCGGGATCAGCATCGTGGATCTCTGGAAATAATCCGGTTCCGGCCGGCAAATGGTGTCTTCCGCCCCACAGCGGAAGGCACCTTTTTCATGCCTGCAGTTCCCTGCTCAGCAGCATCTGTTCGTGCCCGAACCCGCGCTGGAGCATGATGTGGCGCCGGCAGCGGCGGCAATGGAAGTATTCAACAATCCCGGCGGAAGTCCGATGGCTGGATCCGATCTCCCAGCAGTGCTCATGGACATCGGTTTCCTGCCCGGAATCAACGGCTTGGCTGTGCTGTGCAATAGTCATGGCTCCAGCATGATGTAATGTTCTTATGCAACTCAACCCTTACGGAGAATATGCGGTGCTCCTCGCTGCATCTCTGGCCAATGACTGGCCATCGGACCGCGACGGCATCGAACAACGCACCCGGCAGAGCGGCATGACCATGCCTTTTCCGCGGTTCGCCTCGGACTATGCCCAAACGCGCGCGGTAGTGGATGACTGGCTGGACATCGTTGATGCGCCGTCCGATCCCGAGCGGGCGCTGCTGCTGAATTTGCAGGCGGCTCGCGCTTCGGCCTATCCACGCCTGGTGGACCACGATGGGGAGGGTTGGCACCTGCACTATCGCGATGACGGCCAGAGCATGCCCCAGGTGCTGCGCTCGGTCTTCTGCGTGGGCACGGCATTGCACCTGACCACCAGGGGCATGCACCGGCTGCGGCGCTGCGAGGCCGCACCGTGCGGCCACGTGGTTGTGGACGTGACACGCAACGGGCGCCAGCGTTTCTGCTCGGTGCGTTGCGCCAATCGCGCGGCCGTCAGGCGGCACCGCGAACGGCAGGCGTAGCTGCCGGGGCTGATTCATGCCAGGCCGGAACCATGGCGTGGCGGCGCACGGCGGGAGGCCGGGCTGGCTTGGCTAGGATATGGATGTGACTTCAGCTATCCGTTCCGCGCGCCGCGCGGATATTCCCAGTGCGTCCTCTACTTTGGCCGAGGCGTTTGCGTTCTACCCCTGGACACGGTGGAGCATTCCAGCCGATCGCTACCTGGAGCGCTTGGAACGCCTTCAAGCCGTCTACCTTTCCCACGCTCTGGAGCATGGAGTCGTCCTGGTCAGCGAGGACCTCGACGGTGTCGCTGCGCTCCTGCCACCAAGTTGTCCAGAGCCTGGCTTGGGCATGCAGGAAGAGATTTCGCAGCTGATGGGCGATCGCTTGGAGATCGCCTACGGAGCCGACCTGCCACAGCGGCCTGAGAACGCGTGGGACTTTGCCACGCTTGGGGTTGCTGGATCCAGCGTTGGACGGGGTCTTGGTTCGGCACTCATCAGCCGGTGCCTGAACCATATTGCCGCGTCGGACTATCCCGAGGTGTCGCTGGAAACATCCAACGAGAGAAACGTCCGCCTATACGAGCGGCACGGTTTCGAGGTATTGCATCGCACCGCGATAGCAGAGGGACCTGTGGTGTACACCATGGGCGCCAACCTTGGATAACCCAATCCTGCAGGCGTCAAGCGGCCCTTCAGGAATCCCTTGGCTCCCGGCCAGCTAGAACACCAGAATGTTCTCGTGGATCCTGGTCCAGCCCACCTCTTCCAAGTCCGAGAAGTCGCTTCCGGTCCGGACCAGCATCATCCTCGTTCCAGGGGCGCTCACCTCGACGATGGCATCCGCGTCCCCGGCCCCGCCGCATCCGCCAGCTGCGGAGACCTCTCCCTGGCCGAATTTGAACAGGCAAGCCGTTTGCTCATCTGCCGATGCGGTGGCGAAGTAGTCGGCGTTGCCGTGCGTGACCAGAAAACGCACGGATTGCATCCCAAGGTCCTCCAACTGGCTCCTATCCCCCGGCCACTGGTCGGTTCCAGCCGGATCGCGGTCAAGCGCCGGGATGCCGGTTGCGCTGGAACAACCGGCCAAGGCGAGCATTCCAGCAGCCAGCAGCGCACAGAGCGCTTTGCCTCGATTTCCCACGGCAGCCTCCTTGTTTTCCATCTTGTCGATAGCCTAGTTCGCCGGGTGCGCGAAGACTAGGGCAGAGGCCAGCGCTGCCAGCGCACCAGCGAAGAGCAGCGCCCTTTCCCGGCCTCGCCGGCGACAGGGTCCGCAAGCCTCCCTGGGCAGGTTCCACGTTGAGCCAGCGCCAAGGTCCTTTGTAGGATTCCTCCAAAAAATTCACCCTAACACCCTCGTTCTAGGCGATAACTACATATAGTTCCCACAAAAACGATAGGCTCATAGCTGAGAAACCCTATTTTTAAAAGACAAGGTTCATGATGAATCCATTGACGAAGGTGCTTATCGCCAACCGCGGCGAGATTGCAGTGCGTATTATCCGTGCCGCACGCGATGAAGGAATCGAGTCCGTTGCGGTCTATGCCGACTCGGATCGCGATGCCCTGCATGTGCGTCTGGCTGATGAAGCCTACGCGCTGGGCGGGACCACCGCCGCTGAATCGTACCTTCGCATTGAGAAGATCCTGGACGCAGCTGAACGCTCCGGCGCCGACGCGATCCACCCGGGCTACGGCTTCCTCTCGGAGAACGCCGAGTTCGCCCAGGCTGTTATTGACGCGGGCTTGACCTGGATTGGCCCATCGCCAGAGTCCATCGACCAGCTCGGCGACAAGGTCAAGGCCCGCCACATTGCTGAAAAGGTGGGCGCTCCGCTGGTTCCCGGCACCAAGGATCCGGTGGCCTCGGCCGACGAGGTATACGCCTTCGCCGACGAGCACGGACTTCCACTGGCCATCAAGGCTGCCTACGGTGGCGGCGGACGCGGCATCAAGGTGGTCCGCAACCGCGAAGAAATCGGCGAGATGTACGACTCGGCAGTGCGTGAAGCTGTCGCGGCTTTCGGCCGCGGCGAATGCTTCATCGAACGCTTCCTGGATGCACCGCGCCACGTGGAGACCCAGTGCTTGGCCGATATCCACGGCAACGTGGTTGTCGTCTCCACCCGCGACTGCTCGCTGCAGCGCCGCAACCAGAAGCTGGTTGAAGAAGCGCCGGCCCCGTTCTTGAGCGAAGAGCAGACCACCCGGCTGTACGAAGCTTCCAAGGCGATCTTGCGCGAAGCGAAGTACAACGGCGCAGGCACCTGCGAATTCCTGGTAGGCCAGGATGGCGTCATTTCCTTCCTCGAGGTCAATACCCGTCTGCAGGTTGAGCACCCGGTCTCCGAGGAAGTCACCGGCCTGGACTTGGTTCGCGAGCAGTTCCGCATCGCCCGCGGCGAAGAACTGGGCTACACCGACCCGGAGATCCGCGGCCACTCCTTCGAGTTCCGCATCAACGGCGAAGATGCCGGCCGCAACTTCATGCCGACCCCAGGCACCATCTCCAAGATGAACCTGCCATCGGGGCCCGGCGTTCGCGTTGACTCGGGCATCGAGCAGGGCGAAAGCGTTTCAGGGAACTTCGACTCGATGATCTCCAAGCTGATCGTCACCGGCAGCACCCGTGAAGTGGCTGCGGCTCGTGCCCGCCGTGCGCTGGAAGAATTCCAGATCGAGGGCATGGCTACCGTACTGCCATTCCACCGCGCAGTGATGAGCGATCGATCGTTCGTTCCGGCCCAGGGGCCGTTCAAGGTCCACACCCGCTGGATCGAAACCGAATTCGATACCGCCATCGAGCCCCACCCGATGCCTATGGACGGCGAGGACGCAGCCGAAGACGAGCGCACCAGCGTGACCGTTGAGGTGGGCGGCAAACGCCTGGAAGTCACCCTTCCTTCGTCGCTGGGCTCGGTATCCTCCAACGGTACCGAGAAGGCCGCAGGCAAGAAGAAGCGCAAGCCGGGCCGCAAGGCAGCCAGCTCCGCTGGCGCGAACAGCGCAGAACTGCGTTCGCCGATGCAGGGCACCATCGTGAAGGTTGCCGTTGAGAATGGCGAGGCCGTGGCCCAGGGCGATCTGATTGTCGTGCTTGAAGCGATGAAGATGGAGCAGCCAATTACTGCGCACCGTGATGGCGTGGTCAGCGGCTTGGAAGTTGCCCCGGGCGAGACCCTGTCATCGGGCGCCGTCATCGCTTCGATCGAAGAAGCCAAGTAGCACTCGTTGGTATCGCCGCAGGGCCTGGACAGATATGTCCAGGCCCTGCGTCGTTCTGCAACTGGAATCTTCTACTCTGGCACCTGTCCATGTTCTGCCCAGTGCGCAATGGATGCCTTCAGATGACCGGGCATGAGCAGGAACTTCGGTTCAAGCTCTTCCCAGCCAGGCATTTTCGCTTGGCGGCTAGCTGCTTCGTGCGCCGCATCGATCTCCTGCTGCGTATCGAGCCCGCCGCCGTTCTCGCCTACCAGGCTCAGGTGGTAGATCCATGTTGAACCATCGGCTTCCACATGCCTGAATGTTGCTTCCAGCGCTGCCCGTTGTGCCGATAAGGATGCTTCGCATTCCTCGTAGCGCGCATTGAGCATGTCCATCCAGGCGCCAAAGTTCTCATCCTGCCCATCCTTGATCCTTGAACGGCTCAGCTCCAGACGCATGCCTTGCGGCACTGAAGCTGGCATCGCAAAGCCGGGAAAGTCCCGAGGCGTGGGATTGTAGGGAACATGCGGTTCTTTTTCGTCCATGACGTGATGCTTCCAGAATCCACTTGTTTTGTCACTGCTATTCGGATGCTAGAAGTTCCAGCTCGCCAGCCAGTGGATACTGAATAAGGAGGCTGGTTCGGGCTACTGCCGCGCTAGCCAGGCGTCGAAGGTTTCGTGGCCCAACCGGGCGGAACCGCCCGGCAGCAGTCCCCCATCACGCATGGCCTTGCCCATGGGGCCAGGAACAGGCACTTCAACCATCTTTGGAGACCTGCCTTGGGCCTGCAGGTACTTGGCAAAGAGGGCGGGAGCGTATTCTTCTTGCGGCCCAGCAAGGTCTTGCACCACGCCCTGCGCCGGCCCCTCAGCAAGATCCACTAGTGCTGCGGCCACTTCGATGCCCGCGATGGGCTGCATCCGCATTTTCGGCGCCATCTGCACCGGGCCCGCGCCCAGACGCTTGATATTCTGGCCAATGAATTCGTGGAATTGGGTCGTGCGCAGCAGGGTGTAGCCACCGGGAAGCATGTGCAGCATCCGCTCTTGCACGGCTTTGCCCGCGTAATAGCTGGAATCCACTTCGGCCGCTCCGATGATCGAGAGCGCCACGTGGTTCTGCACCCCGGACTCGCGCCCCACGCTGACCAGGTTTGCCGTCGATTGGGTGAAATACCGCATGGATGCAGCAGAGCTGGTGGTGGAAACTCCGGAAACATCGATGACCGATTGGCAGTCAACCAGCCACTGCTTTACCGCGTTGCGGTTCGCCAGGTCGCATCCCATGGACCGTGCGAGCACCACTGGTTCGTGGCCAGCACTCTTGAGTTTTTCGACCACCAGCGTGCCGATAGCGCCGGTGCCTCCCGCAACTGCAATACGCATGAGCGTTCCCTTTCGGTATTGGATATTCCGCGTCCCATGCTTCCATCCCGCGCATCAAGTTGTCAGGGGTTGATGGCCACTTTCAGCTCGTATTCATCCAGGCAGCACGGAAACGGGAAACGGCCCGGCGAATCATCATGGCTTGATGATTCGCCGAGCCGTTCCCTCAGCAAGACTGTCGAACTACTCGACCCACTCTTCCATGTCCATGTCAGAGGTATCGCGCGTCATGAACAGCGCGACCAAGGTCAGTACCGCGCCAAGTGCCAAGTACAGGCCAACGCCGGTGGTGTTGCCCGCACCTGCCTTCCACAGGGCTACAGCCACGAAGGACGCAGGAGCCGCACCGATCACCGAGGACATGTTGTAGGCAACAGCCGAGCCGGTGTAGCGGACATTGGACGGGAACAGCTCAGGCAGATACGCAGCCATTGGACCGAAAGTCAGACCCATCAGGGTGAACCCGATGATCAGCCCGGCCATGGCAGCGCCCTGGCCTGGACCGAAGAACAAGGTCCAGGACAGTCCGAAGACGAAGATGCCCGCGGTAACCCAGATCAGGAACTTGCGGCGGCCGAACTTCTCAGCCAACGGGCCCGAAACCACGGTGAAGATGCCGAAGAAGACGACACCGATGATCAGCATGGTCAAGAAGGTCGGGCGTTCAATGCCCAAGCCCGGAACGAAGCCTGCGGCGTCAAAGGTCTTGCCCTTGGCTTCAGCGGCAGCAGTCGCCTGCTCGACGGTAGCTGGCTGGGTGCCGTAGGTCAGGGTGAAGGAGGTCATCAGGTAGAACAGCACATAGGTTGCCAGCATGATGAAGGTACCGGCCAGGGTTGGGCGCCAGTGCTTCTTCATGGTCACCGCGAACGGCGACTTCACTACCTTCTTCTGGTCCAGGACCTTCTTGAAGGACGCGGATTCAACCAGCTTCAGGCGTACCCACAGGCCGATGATCACCATGACTGCCGAGAAGTAGAACGGAACGCGCCAGCCCCATGCCATGAACTGCTCTGCAGTGCAGAAGGTCTGCAGGGCCACGAACATCAGGTTCGCAATGATGAAGCCGATGGGTGCGCCCAGCTGGGGGAACGTGCCGTAGATGGCGCGCTTGTTCTTCGGCGCATTCTCGGTGGCCAGCAGCGCAGCTCCGGACCATTCGCCGCCCAGCGCCAGGCCCTGGGCGAAGCGCAGCAGCACCAGTGCGGTCGGAGCCAAAACGGTCCAGTTGCCCGCAGCCGGCGGCAGGAAGCCGATCAGGAAAGTGGCAATGCCCATCAGCAGCAGTGAGGCCACCAGGGTGCCCTTGCGGCCGAGCTTGTCGCCGTAGTGGCCGAAGATGATCGAACCCAGTGGACGAGCCACGAAAGCCACGCCGAAGATCGCGAACGATGAAAGGATCGCGTTGATGGTGGAGGCGTTAGGGAAGAACAACGCCGGGAAAACGAGAACCGACGCGGTGGCGTAGGCGTAGAAGTCGAAGAATTCGACAGTGGTGCCAATCATGCTGGCAAACAGCACGCGACCGCGGGTGTTTTCCTTCGGCGCCACTGCTTGGTTAGCCTGCGACATGGAGGCTGCTCCTTAGAGTGAAAGTACGAGTCAGATGTTCATTTACGTTGCCATAATCGTAAACCTCGGTGACCAGTATTCGGATATTGATGTCCAGCATTTGGACACCAGATGAAATGAAACTGAACTGCAAACAGCAATTCACGGGCCTACTAGCAGGAATATGCGCTTCCACATATTGAGACGTGACCTGAGAAAACAGTTTTTACACTTATATCAGAGTCGGTCGCCAAAGTGAATGGGGTCACAAGAGCTTGTATTACGGCATTAATGGCAAAAGGACGGCATCTCCCTGAATGCAAGGGAAATGCCGCCCTGGAAAAGTTCTTCAGAACCTACCGATGACGGTGCAGGCGACGTGCCGCTTCAGCCAGCGAACCGGACAATGACGGGTAAACGGTGAAGGTCTCAGCCACGTCATCAACATGAAGGCTGTTCTGGACCGCCAGTGCCAGCGAGAAGATCAATTCACTGGCACGCGGAGCGACCACAACACCGCCGATGACGGTGCCCGAGCCCTTGCGGGAAACGATCTTCACGAAGCCCTGGTCCACGTTCATCATCTTGGCGCGAGCGTTGGTGTTCAGATCAACCTTGATGATGTTGGCCTGGTACTTGCCTTCGGCAACCGCACGCTGGGTCACACCCACGGTAGCGATTTCCGGGGAGGTGAAGACGTTGGATGCCACTAGATCCAGGTTCAATGGCTTTACCGAGTCGCCGAGCAGGTGGGCCACGGCGATGCGGCCCTGCATGGCTGCTACCGAAGCCAGGGCGAAGACGCCCGTGCAGTCGCCGGTAGCGTAGATGTTGGTTGCGGTAGTGCGCGAAACGCCATCGACCTTGATGTGGCCCGAGTCGGTCAGCTGCACGCCGGCTTCTTCCAGACCCATGTTGGCGGTATTGGGGATGCCGCCCACTGCAACCAGGCAGTGGCTGCCTTCGAGCACGCGACCGTCCGCCAAGGTGACCAGCACCCTGTCGCCCTGGCGCTCCACGCCCTCGGCGCGAGCCTGGGAAACAACGTTAACGCCGTTGTCCTTGAAAGCATCTTCCAGCACGCCAGCTGCGTCTGCATCCTCGCCGGGCAGCACGCGGTCGCGCGAGGAAACCAGCGTGACCTTGGCACCGAGCAAGTTGTACGCCGAAGCGAATTCTGCACCGGTAACGCCGGAGCCTACAACGATCAGGTGCTCAGGCACCTCGTTCATGTTGTAGATCTGGGTCCAGTTGAAGATTCGCTCGCCATCAGGCCTGGCGGTAGGCAGTTCGCGCGGGTGGGCTCCCACGGCAATCAGCATGGCGTCCGCTTCGATTTCCTGCTCGGAACCATCCGGGTGCGATACGGCAACCGTGTGGTCGTCCAGCAAGCGGCCCTCGCCGATCACGATGCGCACGCCAGCGCGTTCGAGGGTGGTGCGGATATCCGAGGACTGCTCCTTGGCAAGGTCCAGCAGGCGGTGGTTCACTACCGAGAAGTCGGTGACGGCCGAGTCGAGGCCGTCAACGTGGACTCCAAAGGTCTCTGCGTGCTTCACCCGGCGCACTGCGTCCGCCGTAGCGATCAGGGTCTTGGAGGGCACGACGTCGGTCAGCACCGCTGAACCGCCCATGCCTGCACGCTCCACGACGGTGACATTGGCGCCCAGCTGGGCCGCACCCATGGCAGCTTCGTAGCCGCCAGGTCCTCCGCCGAGAATAACTAAACGGGTTGCTTCATTCCTACGATCTGCGCTCACATTCACTATTGTTCACCATGCACGGTGATTGCGCACATCGAAGCACGATCCCGGAACGTGATTTTGAATCTGAAGCACTAGTTTCACCTGACAAAGCGCCCCGCTACCGGTAGCGTATTTCCCGTGACTGATATGCAAAATGACCCACAGGTCCTGGCGGCACAAGCTGCCCAGGCAATCGCCGAACAGACCGGCGTCGAAAAACACGACATCGCGGTGGTCCTGGGCTCCGGTTGGGGCCAGGCCGCCGAACTCATCGGCGAAACCACCCACACCCTGGATGCCGCCTCCATTCCAGGCTTCCATGCCCCGGCCGTACCCGGGCACAAGGGCAGCATCTCCTCGATCCTGACGTCCACTGGAAAGCGGGTCCTGGTTCTGGGTGCCCGCACCCATTACTACGAAGGGCGCGGCGTGCGCGCTGTCGTCCACCCCATCCGCACCGCGGCAGCTGCCGGCTGCGAGCAGCTGGTGCTCACCAACGGTTGCGGCGGCCTGAATCCGAACTGGACCCCAGGCACCCCGGTAATGATCTCGGACCACATCAACTTGACTGCCGCCTCCCCTTTGGAGGGCGCGACCTTCGTTGATCTGACCGACCTGTACTCCTCGCGCCTGCGCGAGATTGCCCTCGCAGTTGATCCGACCCTGGATCAGGGCGTGTATGCGCAGTTCACCGGACCGCACTACGAAACCCCGGCCGAAGTCCAGTACGCCAAGGTGATCGGTGCTGATTTGGTCGGCATGTCCACCGCATTGGAAGCAATAGCCGCCCGCCATGCAGGCATGGAGATCTTCGGTATTTCCCTGGTGACCAACCTGGCCGCCGGCATCAGCCCGGTGCCGCTGAGCCACGAGGAAGTCATCGAGGCCGGCCAGGCCGCCGGTCCGCGCATCTCCAAGTTGCTGGCACAGATCATCGCGAAGCTCTAAGCCTCGCATTATCGGCGCAAAGAAGCAGTCAGTGTCCTTCGAAGGGAAATCAGTGAATCACACGCAGAAAATCCAGTTGCTCGATGCGGCGGGCCAATGGGCAGCCCAGGATCCCGATCCGCAAACGCAGGAAGAACTGCAATTACTGATCCAGTGCGTCACCGACGGCGACGCGCTGGCCTTCGAGGACATCGCCGACCGCTTCAGCGGCGTCCTGGAATTCGGCACCGCAGGCCTGCGTGCCGAATTGGGCGCCGGCCCGATGCGCATGAACCGTGTGGTGGTCCTGCGCACCGCTGCGGGCATCGCGCGTTTTCTGGGCGAAAAGGCCAACGGCGGATATGTCCCGAAGGTCGTCATCGGATTCGATGCCCGTTTCAACTCGGATGCCTTCGCCAAGGATTCAGCCGCCGTCTTCGCCGCTGCCGGTTTCGAGGTGCTGCTGATGCCCTCGGCCTTGCCGACCCCGGTGCTGGCTTGGGCCGTTCGTGAATTCAGCGCGGAAGCCGGCGTCATGGTGACCGCCAGCCACAACCCTCCGCGGGACAACGGCTACAAGGTATACGTGGGCGGCAGGATCACCGATGCGTCGGGCCGCGGGGCCCAGATCGTCTCCCCCATCGATGCGCAGATAGCTTCCTTGATTGACCATGACCAGCCAGTGCCGCAGATCCCGCTGGCACAGTCCGGTTGGGAAGTGCTCCCGGCCCCAGGCGAAGAAGGCGATATCGAGGCAGCCTATCTCGCTTCCATCCACCCGATCATCGAAGCTAACCAGCCGCAGGGCCTGGTACGCAAGAATCTGCGAATTGTGGTTTCGGCAATGCACGGCGTGGGTGGCCACACCATGCGCCAAGCCCTGCTGAACGCTGGTTTCGACGACGTGCACATGGTCGTTGAGCAGGAACACCCCGATCCGCTCTTCCCTACCGTGAAGTTCCCTAACCCCGAGGAGCCAGGGGCCATCGACCTGTCGCTGGAACTGGCCCGCACGGTCGGTGCTGATCTGGTCATTGCCAATGACCCCGATGCCGACCGTTGCGCGGCAGCCATCCTCGACGGCGGCAGCTGGCGGATGCTGCGCGGCGATGAGGTAGGTTGGCTGCTGGGAGACCAGGTCTCCAAGACCTTGCCAGAGGGCAAGAAATTGGCCAATTCCATCGTGTCTTCGCGCATGCTGGCAGCCATCGCCAAGGACGCCGGACGCGAGCACGAAGAAACCTTGACCGGATTCAAGTGGATCTCACGCGTTGAGGACCTGGGCTACGGCTACGAAGAAGCCCTGGGCTATTGCGTAGCCCCGGAACTGGTGCGCGACAAAGACGGGATTTCTGCCGGGATCGTCCTGGCCGATCTGGCTGCGCAGTTGAAGGCCTCGGGCAGCTCCATCCCGGACCGCCTGGATGAACTGGCCGCCAAGCATGGCGTGCACGTCACCGACCAGCTGTCCCTGCGCTTCACCGACTTGGCGCAGATCCCGGTGCTCATGGAAAAGATCCGCAAGAACGCTCCGGCCTCGCTGGGCGGCTCCGAGGTTTCCGAGGTGACCGACCTGTCCAGGGGCACCGAGACGCTCCCTGCGACCAACGCCATGGTCTTGCATACATTTTCCGGTGCCCGCGTGATCGTTCGGCCCTCGGGAACGGAACCGAAACTCAAGTGCTACTTGGAAACTATTGAGCCGGTCGATGATCTGGCCGAGGTCCCTGAAGCCCGCAAACGCGCTACCGCGCAGGTCTTGGCAATCAAGGATGAATTGGCAGCTTACCTGAATGCCAACTAGGCTTACCCCTTCGAGACCTTCATTTGAAATGATTGAAATCTTTATTGTTAGAGGAAATGATGACTGAACTAAGCGCCCGCGAGATCGCAAGCTACATCGATCACACCCTGTTGGCTCAGAATGCTTCCCGCGAACAAGTTGTGCAGATCTGCGACGAAGCCAAGAAGTACGGCTTCAAGTCGGTCTGCGTCAACCCGTTGTGGGTTTCCACCGTTTCGCGCGAGCTGGAAGGCTCGGACGTACTGACCTGTTCGGTCATCGGTTTCCCGCTGGGTGCCTCGGCCACCGATACCAAGGTATTCGAAACCAAGCACGCAGTTGCAGACGGTGCCAACGAAATCGACATGGTGATCGACGTTGCCGCCGCCCTGCGTGGCGATCGGGATGCCTTGGTCAACGAGATCTTCGCCATTGCGCAGGCCGCGCATGAAGGTGGAGCCATCTTGAAGGTCATCATCGAAACCTGCTTGCTCACCGAGGAAGCCAAGGTCCTGGCCTGCGAGGCCGCAAAGGCCGCTGGCGCTGATTTCGTCAAGACTTCCACCGGTTTCTCCACCGGCGGCGCGACCGTCGAAGACGTCGAGCTGATGCGCAAGACCGTCGGCCCGGAAATGGGTGTCAAGGCCTCGGGCGGCGTTCGCAGTGTTGAAACCGCGCGGGCCATGATTGCGGCCGGTGCGACCCGGCTAGGTTCTAGCTCAGGAGTTGCTATCCTAGAGGGAGAGCAAAGCGGTTCCAGCTACTAGGAAATCGCACCAATCCGTTTTCCCAAGGAGAAAAAGTGTACTCGAACGGCAAGAACACTGCCCATTCCGGTGAAGGCCGCCTTGTCGGCAATATCGTCAACCTCGTGATCTTCTTCGTGATGTTCTCGGCTGGCGTCTACACCTTGGGCTACTGGACCCTTGAGGTTGCTTGGTGGCCGACCCTGGTCAGCTTCGCTCTGATGTTCTTGGCTTTCGCTATCCCGATGCACCTGATGGGTCGCGCGGAAAAGGCTGAGGATCTGGTTGCGGCAGCTAATGCCCACCAGAATTAATTAGAACTTTTCAAGAGAGGGAAACCCGTGTCCGGGTTTCCCTCTCTTGCGTTTAAGCTTCCTTGCCTCGCTTAGACTGGCCCCATGGAATCATGGGATCAGCGCATCGAAGAGTTCTGGAACTCAGCCAATGGCAAACGCCCTGAACAGTTGCGCACCGAACTGGCACTCCTGGTGCAGGGCAAGGATCCGCAGGATCCGCGGGTGCTCTTCGAGGTCGCGTCCCTGCACGACTACCTAGGGGAAGAAGAACAAGCGGTCGACCCCTACCGGGCGGCACTGGAAGCTGGGCTGGAAGCGCCAAGGCACGATGAAGCGCTGCTCCAGCTAGCCAGCACGCTGCGCAATCTCGGGCAGTACACCCAGTCCATCGAACTGTTGCAGCAGATCACTGCCGATTCACCGATCTTTACCGACGCCCAGGCCTTCCTGGTTCTGGCCTTGCACGATGCCGGGCAATCCACCGAAGCGGTCCAGCTGGCGGTCAGCGCATTAGCGCGCCATGCCTCGCTCTACGCCCGGGCGATCAAGGGCTACGCCGGAGAACTGGCCTCGCCTGCGGCCTCGGGCCAGCGGTAGCAAACGCCGGCCAGCAGCCTGCCGGAAAAGGCATGCTACTGGCCCGCGAGTTCAACCGAATCAGTCCTTTGCTGCCGGTGCGGGTGTTGGCTCGAAAATAGCGTAGAGCAGCTTCTCCGCCCACTCCAGGATCTCCCCGTCGGCCAAGTCCCGTCCGCCAATGGGCGAGGTCTTGGGCTTCGGGATGAAGATCGAATTCAGCGCCGGCTTGTTCGCAGCCCCCGGGTACAGGCGTTCCAAGCGCACCTGGCGCGAAGCTGGCAGGTCTTCAATTCTGGCCGGAGCCAGCTTGATGTGGTTGCCGACCTGCTGGATATCACGCAGCCCCGCAGCACGCGCGCGAATACGCAGGGCCGCCACGCGCATGAGGTTCTCCACCGGAGTTGGAAGCTTGCCATAGCGATCCACCAGCTCATCGCGGACTTCACCCAGCGCCTCGTCGGTCTCGGCCTGGGCAATGTTGCGATAGGCTTCCAAACGCAGTCGTTCACCAGGTACATAGTCGTGTGGCAGGTGGGCATTGACCGGCAGGTCAATCTTCATCTCGGCGGCTTCTTCCTCGCCTTCGCCCTTGTAATCGGCCACGGCCTCGCCTACCAGGCGCAGGTACAAGTCGAAGCCCACACCGGCGATATGCCCGGACTGCTCGCCACCCAGCAGATTACCGGCTCCACGCAGTTCCAGGTCCTTCATGGCCAGCTGGTAGCCGGAGCCAAGCTCGTTGTGCGCGGCAACGGCTTTCAGGCGCTCCAGGGCGACCTCCCCCAGCGGTTTCTCTACATCCCACAGGAAGTAGGCGTAGGCACGCTCACGGCCGCGCCCTACGCGCCCGCGCAGCTGGTGCAGCTGGGACAGGCCGTAGTTGTTCGCGCGGTCCACAATCAGCGTGTTCGCATTGGAAATATCCAGGCCGGTTTCGATGATGGTGGTGGAGACCAGCACGTCGAATTTCTTCTCCCAGAAGTCCTGGATGATCCGCTCCAGCCGGGATTCGCTCATCTTGCCGTGCGCTACCTCCACGCGCGCTTCGGGGGCCAGTTCGCGCAATTCGGCAGCTACCCGCTCAATGGAGCTGACCCGGTTGTGCACGAAGAACACCTGGCCATCGCGCATCAGCTCACGCTTGATGGCCGCGGAAATCTGCTTGTCGCTGCGTGGACCCACGTAGGTCAGCACCGGATGGCGTTCTTCGGGCGGGGTCGCCAAGGTGGAGGTTTCGCGGATGCCGGTCAGCGACATCTCCAAGGTACGCGGGATCGGGGTGGCGCTCATCGCCAGCACATCCACGTTGGTGCGCATCTTCTTGAGCTCTTCCTTGTGCTCCACTCCGAAGCGCTGTTCCTCGTCAATGATGACCAGGCCCAGATTCTTGAACTCCACGTTCTTGGAGAGCAGGCGGTGGGTGCCGATGACAATGTCCACGCTGCCGTCCTTGAGGCCGGCCAGGATTTCCTTCGATTCCTTGGCGCTCTGGAAACGCGAGAGGGTCTTCACGCGGACTGGGAAGCCCGAATAGCGTTCGGTGAAGGTCTGGTGGTGCTGGGAAGCCAGCAGGGTGGTAGGAACCAGCACGGCAACCTGCTTGGAGTCCTGGACGGCCTTGAAGGCGGCGCGAACCGCGATTTCGGTTTTGCCAAAGCCCACGTCACCGGAAATCAACCGGTCCATCGGGATTTCCTTCTCCATATCGGATTTCACCTCGTTGATGGCGGTGAGCTGATCCGGAGTCTCGATGAACGCGAAGGCTTCCTCCAGCTCGTTCTGCCACGGGGTGTCTGATGCGAAGGCGTGGCCACGGCTGGCCATGCGAGCCGAGTAGAGCTTAATCAGGTCGCCAGCAATTTCCTTGACGGCCTTGCGCGCCTTGGACTTGGTGCTGGCCCAGTCCGAACCGCCCATTTTGGACAAGGTCGGAGCTTCGCCGCCGACATACCGGGTGACCATATGCAGCTGGTCCATCGGGACGAACAGACGGTCCCCCGGGGCTCCGCGCTTGGAAGAGGCGTACTCCGCCACCAGGTACTCGCGCTTGGCGTCCTTGCCCGAGCCATTGACCTTGCGGGCCATCAGCTCGACGAACTTGCCGATGCCGTGCTGTTCGTGGACGATGTAGTCCCCGGCTTGCAGGCTCAGCGGATCAACGGCATTGCGCTTGCGCTTGACCGTCAGCTTGCGGCCCTTGCGGTTCGGGTACGCGCTGGAGCGGCCCAGCAAATCTGCTTCGGTGAGCAGGCCCAGCTTCAGTTCCTCGAAGACAAACCCGCGGCCGGCGGTGGCCTGGGTGATCTCGATCAGTCCAGCGGTGGGTTCCGCGGACAGGTCATCCACCCTGTGTGCCGGGATCTTGAACTCGGCGAAAAGCTCCGAAAGGCGGGCTGCCGGGCCGGGCCCCTCGGTAGCCACGACGAAACGCCATTGGTCCTTGACTCGTCCTGCGATGAATTCCATCATCGCCTCGATGTCGCCCTGGTAGCCGTGCGGTTCACGGGCCGGGACACGGATGGTGGCCGCGCCCAAATCCAGCTCGTCATCGGCACCCAGGGAGGTAATAGCCCACCAGGAAACCTTGGCGGCCTGTGCGTGTTCTACGGTTTCTGCCAGCGAGGCAAAATCACCGGTAGCCAGCTTTCGCTCGGAATCCGCGGTGGTCAGATCCAACGGAGCGCTGGCTCCATCCGAAGCCGAAGCCCACGCGGCAGCCAGGAATTCGGCATTGGTGGCGTTCAGGTCATGCGCGCGGGCGCGCACGCGCTCTGGCTCCATCACCAGCGCAATGGACGATTCCGGCAACAAGGACAGCAGCGGAACCATCTTGTCCACCAGCAGCGGAGCCAAGGATTCCATGCCTTCAACAGCGATGCCGCCGGCAATCTTGGTGAGCATTTCCTGGGCCGCCGGGAAATGGTTCTTCAGATTCGCTGCCCGGCTCATCACCTGCGGGGTGATGAGCATTTCACGGCAGGGCGTGGCAATGATCCGGGTGGGACCGGGATCATCAGTGGACCGCTGATCTGCGATGGCGAAGAATCGCATCGAGTCGATCTGGTCCCCGAAGAAATCAATGCGGACCGGATGGTCCAATGTCGGCGGGAAAACATCGATGATGCCACCACGCACCGCAAACTCGCCGCGGTGCGTCACCATGTCCACTCGGGCATAAGCCGCAGCAGCCAGGTCCTTGATGACTTTATCGAAGCCCGGCTCGGCATCCAGTTCCAGGATGACCGGGCGCAATTCGCCAAGGCCGGCGACCAACGGCTGCAGCACGGCACGAATTGGAGCAATGATGATGTTTAGGCTCTCATCCCGGTCGTGCAGGCGGCGCAGCACTTCCAGGCGGCGTCCCACGGTATCGCTTCGCGGCGACAAGCGTTCATGGGGCAAGGTTTCCCAAGAAGGGAACTCGGCGATCTGGCCTGCCGGGAGGTAGGCACCCAGTGAGCTGGAGACTTCTTCGGCTTCACGGCCGGTCGCGGTGACGATGAGCGTCACCCCCGAATGCTTGCTTTCACGCATCGCCTGGCTGATATGCGCCGAGAGGATCGGCCGCATGCCCTGCGGGGCCGCGATTTCCAGCTCTTCGCTTCGCGTCGGGTAGTCATGAGCTGCGCTTTGCCCAATACGCCTGAAGGAAGGTTCCTCGCGCAGGAAATCATGAAGTCCGCTTAGGCTCATGGGGGTTCGGGTCCTCTCATGCAGACGCTTGGCCGGGTGCATTCATACTGTATTACGTCGAAACGACACCACGAACGCCGACCGTAAATGTTTTTCCACGGCCGGAAACGTCAATATGCTGTTTTGGGTGCAGTCCTAGCCTACCCAATGCGGCTTTGCAGATAGTGTTAATACTGTCCGTTGCCGGGCCTGCGATTTCGTTGCCCGGCCACTTAGATTTCCAGATTGGGATTAGCTTTCATGGCATTGAACGCAAGCACTCAGATCGCCCACCCTGCAGACCAGGTCATCGCTACGCTTAGCGATCGTGGCTTTGCCGAGCACCTGACCAAGGTCGCCAACGGTTCCTTGACCGATTTCTCCGTGAACGGCGATACCGCAGGCGCCTTCACCGTGACCACCGTTCGTTCGGTCCCCACCGATCGCGTTCCGGATATCGCCCGCAAGTTCGTTGGCGCGACCATCGAGATCACCCAGGTAGACCAGTGGACGGCCCCAGATGCTGCCGGCAACCGCTCGGCTACGGTAAAGATCTCCGTTGCTGGTGTTCCGGTGACCGTCAGCGGCACCGAACAGCTCAAGGCCCAGGGCGAAACTTCCGAGTTCTCCATTGACGCCAAGGTTTCCTCGTCGATTCCATTCATCGGCGGCAAGTTGGCTTCGGCTGCGGAGCCTTACCTGGGCAAGGCACTGAATTTGCAGGCTGCTCAGGTCAATGCCTGGCTTTCGAAATAAGCCACTCCGAATAGTTACGTTTCACATTCAATCCCCGGACGTGCGATTTCTCGCAAAGCGTCCGGGGATTTGTGCTCTGAAGCACTGTTGGCGCTAGGGTTAAAGACAGGTGTGCCGGGAAGTCTGGTCGGCGAGAAGTATCCATTTAACGAAGTAAGCGAGTTACACGTATGACCCAAACTCCGTCTTCGGGTTCCAGCAAGAACCTGTTTTCGCGCCCCAGCTATAAAGAATCTATCCGTATCGGCGACATCCTGCGCAAGGAAACCGTCGGCGGCATGGTTCTCATCGCCGGCGCTTTGCTGGCGTTGGTTTGGGCTAACACCCCGTTGCGCGAGTCCTACTTCGCTCTGCGTGATTTCCACTTCGGACCGACCCTTTTCGGTGTGGATCTGAACCTGTCCATCGGCCACTGGGCTGCCGATGCACTGCTGGCAGTGTTCTTCTTCTTGACCGGCTTGGAGCTGAAAAAAGAATTCGTCATTGGCGACCTGCGCAATGCGAAAACGGCAGCCGTACCGGTAGCGGCCGCTTTTGGCGGCGTGCTGGTGCCGGCATTGATCTTTGTCGCTATCGCTTCCATGTCCGGTGGCGGTGAGTTGTTGCGTGGCTGGGCCATTCCAACCGCAACAGACATTGCGTTCGCCGTGGCTGTGCTCGCGGTGATTGGATCGGCGCTTCCCGCAGCGCTGCGCATCTTCCTGCTGACTCTGGCTGTAGTCGATGACCTGATCGCTATTGTCATTATCGCCGTCGTATTCACCGATGACCTGAAGCTGTCCTACCTGGGCCTGTCGCTGATCCCCATCATTCTCTTCACGGTCCTTGCCCGTTTCCTTGGCAAGTTCTTCGCCAAGCGCGCTTGGGCCGCGTGGGCAATCCTGCTGCCGCTGGGTGTCATTACCTGGATCTTCGTCTTCGGCTCCGGCATCCACGCCACCATCGCCGGTGTGGTCTTGGGCTTCTGTGTCCCGGTCAAGCGCACCGATGGCCGTGAAGGCATCGGCCTGGCTGAACGATTCGAGCACCGTTTCCGCCCGCTGTCCTCCGGCTTCTGCATTCCCATTTTCGCCTTCTTCGCCGCTGGCGTGACCGTGTTTTCCCCTGAAAAAGGCAGCGGCGGCCTGCTCACCGATCCAGTGTTCTGGGGCATCGTTCTGGGTCTGGTGCTCGGCAAGCCGATCGGCATCATGGGCTCGACCTGGCTGCTGACCCGGTTCACCAAGGCCTCGCTGGACAAGGACGCCCGCTGGGGCGACATCCTGGGCGTCACGTTGCTGGCAGGTATCGGTTTCACCGTATCCCTGCTGGTTTCCGAACTGTCCTTCGGCTTGGAGTCGGCGCACTATGAGCATGCCAAGGTAGCAATCCTGGCTGGTTCATTCGTTGCCGCGATCCTCGGTGCCCTGTGGCTGATTCCCCGCAACCGCCGATACAAGGTCCTCCACGAGCGCGAGACGCGCGATGCCGATAAGGATGGCATCCCTGATGTGTACCAGCAGGACGACGAAGGAAAGTAGCCTTCTGGAATCCTGAAGAAATAGCTCGGGCGCCGGCTTCCACATGTGGAAGCCGGCGCCCGAGCTATTTGGTTTTGCTATTACTTGCGGGCCTCGTGCATCGCGACCTCAGCGGCCACCCAAGCGAGCATTGCGCACTTGACGCGTGCGGGGAACTTCGAGACGCCGACGAAGGCAGCAGCGTCTTCCAGCACCTCTTCATCCGGCTGGAAGTTTCCCTTGGAGCGCATCATCTCGCGGAAATAGTCCCTCTTCCCAAGAAATTCTTCCTTGGTCAGCTCCGGCAGCATCTCGGCCAGCACCGAGGCAGAGGCCATGGAGATGGAGCAGCCATCGCCTTCCCAGCTCATCGAGGTGAAATGCTCCTGGTCATCAAGCTCTACGCGGACACGGATCTGGTCGCCGCAGATCGGGTTGTGCTGGTGGGACTCGCCGTGCAGCAATCCTTCGGTGGTCTCAACCAACGGCGAACCGATGCGGCGCTTCGAGTGGTCCAAGATGACCTGTTGGTATAGCTGATCCAATTCGTTCATTTAAACTCCAAAGTATTCGCGCACGGAGCTCAAGGCCTCAAGCAGGGCCTTGATGTCTTCTTCCGTGTTGTACAGATAGGTGCTGGCGCGGGTCGTGGAATTCACGCCCAGGGCGCGGTGCAGCGGCTGCGCACAGTGGTGGCCCACGCGTACCGCAATGCCGCGCGAGTCGAGGTACTGGCCGACATCATGCGGGTGCACCCCGATCACTTCAAACGGGACAGTACCGATACGCTGCGCGTCGGCCGGACCGAAAACGCGCACGCCTTCGATTTTCGAGATGCCCTCATAGAGCATCGCTCCGAGGTGCTCTTCCCAGGCCGCGATACGGCCCATGCCGATTTCATCCAGGTAGCTGACTGCGGTAGCCAAGCCGTGGGTCTGGGCGATGCGCTGGGTACCGGCCTCGAAACGCTGCGGCGATGGCATGTACTCTGCGTGCTCCATGTCCACCACGGTGATCATCGATCCACCCGTGAGGAACGGTGGCATTGCGTTGAGCAGTTCTTCACGCCCGTAGAGTGCGCCGATTCCGGTTGGGCCGAGCATCTTGTGGCCGGAGAAGGCCATGAAGTCAACGTCCAGGGCTTTCACGTCGACCGGCAGGTGAGGCACGGACTGGCATCCGTCCAGCACGGTCAGGGCGCCGACCTCGCGGGCAGCGTCAACGAACTTCTGGGTATCGGTGATGGTGCCCAGCACATTCGAAACGTGGGTGAAGGCAACGAGCTTGGTTTTCTCGGTAACCAGCTCATCAAGCAATTCGTAGCGCAGTGCACCGTCTTCGGTGACTGGCACGTAACGCAGCGTAGCACCGGTGCGGAAAGCCAGTTCCTGCCACGGGATCAGGTTCGCGTGGTGTTCAAGTTCGGTGGTGAGGATTTCATCGCCCGGGCCCAAGCGGAATCGGGCCGCGGCCTCTCCCCCGCGCCCCAAGGAGGCATTGGACATCGAGTAGCTGATCAGGTTCAGCGCTTCGGTGGCATTAGCAGTCCACACCAGTTCGTTGGTGCGTGCACCGATGAACTTGGCGACCTTCTCGCGGGCTTCCTCATAGATCTCGGTCGCTTCAACTGCCAAGGAATGCGCACCGCGGTGTACTGCTGCGTTGGCGTTCTCGTAGTAGTGCTGCTCGGCTTCATAGACGCAACGCGGCTTCTGGCTGGTGGCGCCGGAGTCCAGGTACACAACGTCAACGCCGTTGACTTGGTGCTCCAGAATTTCAAAGTCGGCCTTGATGCGCTCAACTTCTCCAGCTGTCAACGCCTCAAGGGCTTCTGGCTGACCGGTCATCGTGTGCACGTGGTCCTCCGAATAATTGTCATGGATGCCCGGCAGGCCGTGGCAAAGAATCGTCACAGGCCTATTAGGCAAGGGGTACATTGGGTAATTATTCCACTCCGGGCCTCGAAGCACATCTAAGTTAGGCCTTAGTAAGGAACGCCTCGGTCCATAGCTTTCTTAATTTAATGAAGTCGAGGACCGCTGCGGACCGTTCAAGTCCCCAGCGGTCCCCACTTGGCTTCACCGCGCCCCATAGGGATCAGCGGTCAGCTGATATGGAATTTTGCCTGGGCAGCTTCCAATCCCGAGTTCATCAGCAATTCCACTGCGTCAGCGCAATTGTCGATCAGAAACGGAAGATCGGCCTTTTCGGTCTTGGAGAAGTCCTGCAAAACCCATTTGGCAGTATCCATGCGGCCCGGAGGGCGCCCAACGCCTGCGCGCACGCGCAGGTAGTCCTTGGAGCCCATGGCCTTTGAGATATCCCGCAGGCCGTTATGCCCGCCTTCACCGCCACCGCGCTTGAGCTTGATGGTATCGAAGGGAATGTCGATCTCGTCGTGCACGACAATCAGCCGGGCGGCATCGATGCCGAAGAACTTCGCCGCGTTAGCTACCGGCCCGCCCGAAAGATTCATGAAAACCATGGGCTTGGCCAGCACGATGCGTGGACCGCCAACCCCCATGCGTCCTTCGACAACCTGGGAACGCGAGGAGTGGGTCTTGAATTTCGAGCCGACTCGATGAGCCAGCTCATCGAGCACCATCTGCCCGATATTGTGTCTATTGCCAGCGTAGCCGGACCCGGGGTTCCCGAGTCCGGCTACGAGCCAAGTTCCATCACTCATGACGCTCAGCTAAAACCTAGTTCGCTGTAATTAGGCAGCGATGATCAGGTCCATGTGATCAACGGTGCGGTTCAGCGCGTGGATCTGGATGTCCTTGATGGTGGTCTTCACGGTCTTGCCTTCGATGTTCAGAACCAGCTCAACACCGCGGTCGCGAACGGCCAGGGTGGTTTCGCGGCCTGGAAGCAGTACGTGCTGTGGCTCGGAGCCTGCACCGTAGACAACTGCTGGGATCTGGCCATCGCGGCGAGCCTGGCGGGCAGCGCCCTTGCCGAAATCGCTACGTACAACGGCGTCAAGGTTGACAGATGCCATGATAATTCTCCTTAGGAAATGAATGCTTCGTTAAGGCCCTTGCGTGGACTCGGGAAGCATCCAACATCTAGGAGATGAAAGAGCTTTTCCGGCCTTGTCGATAACGGTCCCACCATTGCTGGTGTTTCCCTCGCCTGGGCACAGTCAACAATTCTACCAGCTGCCATCGCCAACGGGAAAACCTGTAGCGAACGCCACTATTCCTGGATTCCGCTCAACGGCTTTGGAAAATAAAAGTATCGTCCAGCGTAAAGCCGTGGGCGTCATCGCAGCGATAACCGCGCAGCCACGGCACTCCATCCACCATCCGCAGATAGAATCCGCGCGGGAATTCCTGATTGCCGGGTGCCGCGGAAGCGACGGTCAACGAATCAGCCGGCTTCTTCCCATCACTGAGCACTGAATGGCTGGAAGACGCTTGGTCCAGAAAATCCAGTCGCAGATACGGGCCGGTCATGGCGGGGCATAGCTGCATTCCCCTGCTGACGGCGCGCTCGAATATCCGGGGCAATGTTGCTCCGGCGTCCAAGCCCAGCTGTTGCAGATTGCGGCTTATCAGGGGGAGGTTGTTCGCCGGCACAACCTCATTGAAAATCCGGCGGGCTAACAGCATTTTGGCGTAGTCGTTAAGCTGAACCCCTGCTAGGACCATGCGTTGCAGTAGCTCACCGCGTTCCAGCCCTCCCACAGCGATCTGGCGTATTCCAAATTCCATGCTGCCTCTCCTGGTGCTTGAACCACCATAAATAATAGTTTTCCGTGTCCGCATAAGGCACCTTCACCGGCATTTTCTCGGGCGGAGTATATGGCAATCTGAAATCTTTGAAAACTCGGAGTTTCAAAAATTAGCCGAGTCAAGATCACATATGTCCCGTATGACGAACGGCTTACGAGATGCTTTCACGCGAACTGAAAACGAGGCATCTACTTTTTGGGAGCGGCCATTTTTTCTCTTAGCCATTTGTCGACAGGTAACCCAGCGTTGCTACTGACGGCGATAAGAATTCCAAGCGTTGTCGGTTCAATTCCGACTTGTAATCCGATCAACAGCAGTGCTGCGGCGAAGGCACACACTAGTCCGGACAGTTCAAAGGCTTCAGTCCTAGACATTGGTTCAGTCTCGCAGATTAGTTAATAGCAGATCAACGTCGCTTTGGGAGACGTGCCCTAGTCGCCCGCCATCGCTCGCAGAGCAGCTAAGTGCCCGTCGAAGGCCCTCCGCCCTTGGGCTGTGAGCTTGACCGTCGTCGTCTGGCGAGCATCCTTGCGTAGCGGGGAAGCCTGCTTGCTAGTGACGAGATAACCGATCTCGACAAGATTTTTTACGGTCTTAGATAGGTTTGCTTCGCTGAGCTCGAGTGTTGTGGCAATGGTAGTGAAGTCCGCCTCGGCCAGCGGACGCAGCATTGCACAGAGGCGCAGCCGGGTTGGTGCGTGGATCGCCTCATTGAAGCAAGGCTCAGCCCGCACGATACACCTCAGCAGCATAAGCGCGGTCATACTGCACGACGATGAGCGCTGTAGCTGCACCTGTCGTAACTGCTAGGGCGAGAACCCAGCCGATCTGACCGAGCAGTGTGAGCACTAGGCTGATCATTAGCGCAAAGAAGAAAATCATCATTAGTGCAATCAATATCCAGAGCCCACGCGGACCGGCTGGGCGGGTGATACCTAGGCCGCTGCGTTTGCGGAAAAGCACCTCAACACCGACGAAGATCCCGATACTTAGCACCAGAGGCAACCATACCCATTCCAGCCCGAGAGCAGGGACCATGATGATAAGCGCAGCGCCCAGGCCCTGCGCTGGTGCGGTCCACCACGTTTCCGCCGTGACTTTTTCGCCGATCCGGGCACGGTCTGCACTGATCGCCCGAAGCGACTGGCGCACTGATTCCGAACTCTGAGCGTTCTCCGACTGACTTTCCATGCAGTAAAGTCAATCACTTTCCTTATGGTTGAGCAACCCTGAATTGTCATGGCGATCATCTGAGTGGCATTCGTTCCGCAAAAGGTTCCTCTTACGGGCACTGTCAATGATCGCTTAACCGCCTCTGGCCGGCACCCGAAGGTGCCGGCCAGAGGCTTTGCGAAACGAGGGCTGCTAGGCGCGGCCGTCAAACAGGTTCGTGACCGAACCGTCGTGGAATACTTCCGAGATCGCGCGGGCGATCGTCGGGGCAATCGAGAGCACGGTCAGGTTCTCGAAACGCTTCTCTTCAGGGATTGGCAGGGTGTTGGTGACAACAACCTCGCGGGCACCGCAATCAGCCAAACGCTGGGCAGCCGGATCCGAGAAGACCGCGTGGGTAGCCGCGATGATGACGTCCTTGGCGCCAGCTTCCTTCAGCACGCGCACAGCGCCTGCGATGGTTCCGCCGGTGTCGATCATGTCGTCGATCAGGACCGCGATGCGGCCCTCCACCTGGCCAACCACGGTCTTGGACTCGGCCTGGTTAGGCACGGTCAGATCGCGGGACTTGTGGACGAAGGCCAGCGGGGTGCCGCCCAATCGATCTGCCCACTGCTCGGCAACGCGCACGCGGCCGGTGTCAGGGGAAACCACGGTGACTTCATTTACATCGACCTTGGACTTGATGTAGTCAGCCAGCAGCGGGAAGCCGAACAGGTGGTCCACCGGACCGTCGAAGAAGCCCTGGATCTGCGCGGTGTGCAGATCGCAGGAAATCACGCGGTCAGCACCGGCGGTCTTGAACAGGTCGGCAACCAGGCGGGCCGAGATCGGCTCGCGGCCGCGGCCCTTCTTGTCCTGGCGTGCGTAAGGGTAGAACGGTGCCACGACAGTGATGCGGCGGGCCGAAGCACGCTTCATCGAGTCAATCATGATCAGCTGTTCCATCAGCCAGTTGTTCGTTGGTGCTGGGTAGGACTGCAGCAGGAAAACGTCCTTGCCGCGAACCGACTCATCCGAACGCACGTAGATCTCGCCGTTGGCGAAGTCGTAGGCGTTCAACGGCAGCAGTTCGGTGTCGAGCTCCTTGGCTACTTCTGCAGCCAGCTCAGGGTGCGCACGACCGGTGGCCAGCACCAGCTTCTTGTCGACGTTATGGCTGATTTCACTCATGGGGTTTGCTTTCTCGCTCGCTTCGCTATCACGTATGAGGTTGTTGTCGAGGAAATGAAGTCTGTAGCTGAATTACTCGGAAGCCGAAGAGTTCAGCGAGGACTTGAACGCTGCGTCAGCCGAGGAGGTGCCTGGGCGCTTTTCCAGCGTCCACCCCTCGGAGTTGCGCTGCGGTGCCACAGACAGTGCCAAGGCACCGGCCGGGACGTTCTTGCGGACGATGGCTCCGGCTCCGGTGTAGGCGCCGTCCCCGATTTCAACCGGGGCAACGAATACGGTGTTGGAGCTGGTGCGCACATGCGAACCGATCTTGGTGCGGTGCTTCTTTTCGCCATCGTAGTTTGCGGTGATGTTGCCGCAGCCGATATTGGTGAATTCACCGATTTCAGCATCTCCGGCGTAGCCGAGGTGCGAGAGCTTGGAGCCACGGCCAATCGTGACGTTCTTGGTTTCGTAGAAGGCGCCGATCTTGCCATCCGCACCGAGGTCGGTGCCGGGACGCAGGTAGGCGAACGGGCCAACCGAGGCGCCATCAGCGATGCGCGAGTCGGTGGCGTCGGTGCGCTTCACGGTAGCGCGCTGGCCAACAACCACGTTGGTCAGGGTGCTGTCCGGGCCAACAGTGGCATTGGCGCCGATGATGGTCTCGCCGTGCAGCTGGGTGCCTGGCTTGAGGGTGGCGTCCTGGCCGATCATGACGTCAGCGTCGATCCACGTGGTCGCCGGATCAACGATGGTCACGCCCTGGCGCATCCAGAATTCGGTCTTGCGCTCGTTGTAGATGCGGGCCAGATTGGAAACCTGGACGCGGTCGTTGGCGCCCTCGATCTGCCAGCGGTCAGCGATCTGCGAGGAGGCGACGCGGCCACCGCGTGCGCGGGCGATGGCGAGCACATCGGTCAGGTACATTTCGCCCTGCGCATTTTCGGTGGTGACCTCGGTCAGCGCCGAACGCAGGATCTGGGCATCGAAAGCGTAGATGCCGGAGTTGATTTCCTTGATCAGCAGTTCTTCTGCCGAAGCGTCCTTCTGCTCGCGGATTCCTGCAACCTCGCCCTGTTCATCGCGCAGGATGCGGCCGTAGCCGTTAGGGTCATCCAATTCGGTGGTCAGCACGGTCACGGAGTTGCGGTTCGACTCGTGCGTAGCAACCAGTTCCTGGAGCACCTCGCTGGTGAGCAACGGCACATCGCCATAGGTCACCACAACGGTGCCTTCAAGCGATGGGTCCACAGCTTCCAAGCCCAACTGCACGGCGCGGCCGGTACCCGGGATTTCATCCTGGTCGGCAATGGTGATGGAAGGGAACTGTCCCAGAATGTGCTCTGCGACCAGATCGCGCTGGTGGCGGACCACCGCTACCAGGTTCTGCGGCTCCAACGCGGAAGCCGCGTAGAGTGCGTGGCCAATCATGGACCGACCTGCGATTTCATGCATGATCTTCGGCTTCGCCGATTTCATGCGAGTGCCAGCGCCGGCGGCTAGGACGATGACAGCTACTGGTGCGTTGACCTGATCACTCAAGTGCATTCTCCTGCAAATTGGATTCAAGGTTTTGGGCAGAGAAGTAAAACCTCAAAGCAAGTCTATCGCGAGCTTCGGGGTGCGCTGAAACTGGTTAAAAAATAAAAGCGCCACTTGCGTGACGCTTCATCATTGGTTCCGCCCCTAGGATTCGAACCTAGAATGCACAGCTCCAAAGGCTGGCGTGTTGCCATTACACCAGGGCGGAAAATGGCTTGCTCAGGTCATGCCCGACAAGCACGCTAATTATTCTGCCATGATCAGCCCAATGTGCGAAATCGCAAAACACCGTAGCAAAACTCACTTTTATTCTCTGCTTTAAACTGCCCAAGCCCCCTGGCACGGCACACGCTCAGATGGTCCCGCCAGGGCCTCGATTTGCTCCCGGAACGTAAAATGGAAATTGTGGCTCATTTACTCGGGGGCGAAGCCCTACATCTGGAATATCCCACCCATGTCGTTTTCGACTCGGTAACCATCGGCATTTCCGATGGCGACCGCATCGGCCTGGTGGGTCGCAACGGCGAAGGCAAGTCCTCGCTTCTCGGCATGCTCTCCGACAGGATCGAGCCCAACTCCGGGCGTGTTACCAAGCGCAACGGCCTGCGCGTGGGCGTGCTGGACCAGTCGGACACCCTGGATCCCGAAGCGACCGTGCACTTCTGCGTGGTGGGCGAGATGGACGACCACGAGTGGGCCGGCGAAGCGCGCATTCGCGACATCATCTCCGGGCTGGTTGCAGACCTGGACTGGGAAGCGAAGGTCAGCACCCTCTCCGGCGGCCAGCGCCGCCGCGTGGCTCTGGCCGCGCTGCTGGTGCAGGACTGGGACGTCGTCATCCTGGACGAACCGACCAACCACCTGGATGTCGAAGGCATCTCCTGGCTCGCCGAGCACATCAATAACCGCTGGTCCAAGAACGCCGGCGGCCTGATGGTCGTCACCCACGACCGCTGGTTCCTCGACGCGGTCTGCACCACCACCTGGGAAGTGCACGACCGCCTGGTCGAGCCCTTCGAGGGCGGTTACGCCGCCTACGTGCTGCAGCGCGTGGAACGCGACCGCATCGCCGCGGTCACCGAAAACAAGCGCCAGAACATGATGAAGAAGGAACTGGCCTGGCTGCGCCGCGGCGCCCCGGCCCGTACCTCCAAGCCGAAGTTCCGCATTGAGGCAGCCAACCAGCTGATCGCCGATGTCCCGCCGGCACGCAACCCGCTGGAGTTGCAGAAGATGGCCACCAGCCGGCTGGGCAAGGACGTCATCGACTTGCTGGACACGGAGGTCTCCTTCGGCGCCAAGCAAGTACTCAAGCCCTTCACCTGGCGCATCGGCCCGGGCGAACGCACCGGCCTGCTCGGTGCCAACGGTGCCGGCAAATCCACCTTGCTGGGCCTGATCGCCGGGACCGTGGAGCCAACTGGCGGCAAGATCAAGCGCGGCCAGACCGTGAAGCTGGCCGTGCTGGACCAGCAGTTCCGCGAACTGGAGCAGATCGGCCAGGACAAGGTCCGCGAAATCCTCGCCCGCTACCGCACCACGTTCAACGTGGATGGCAAGGACCTGACCCCGGCCCAGCTGCTGGAGCGCTTGGGCTTCTCCTCGGCACACCTGTCAACCAAGGTTGCTGAACTCTCCGGCGGCCAGCGCCGCCGCTTGCAGTTGCTGATGATCCTGATGGATGAGCCCAACGTGATGATCCTCGATGAGCCCACCAATGATGTCGATACCGACATGCTGGCGGCCCTGGAAGACCTGCTGGATTCCTGGCCCGGCACCTTGATCGTGGTCTCCCACGACCGCTACCTGCTCGAACGCGTCACCGACCAGCAGTACGCGATCCTGAACGGCAACTTCCGCCACGTGCCCGGCGGCGTGGACGAGTACCTGTTGCTGCGAGCTGCCGAAGGTTCCACTGGCGGGTCCAATCCTTCGCAGGCTTCTTCCGAAACTGCCGCCAAGCCTGCTGGCCCTTCGGGCGCAGAGCTGCGTGCCGCGCAGAAGGAACTGAATGCCAATGAACGCAAGGTCGGCCAGCTAGAGGAAAAGATCGCCAAGGTCCACGCCAAGATGGCCGATCATGACCAGAGCGACTATGAAGGGCTGGGCAAATTCACCGCTGAGATCAACGAGTACCAATCGCAGATCGACGAGTTGGAAGAGCGCTGGCTGGAACTGTCCGAGCTGCTCGGATAGCGCTTCTGCCTTGACGCAGGCGAAGGGCTCGGAAACTTTCGGTTTCCGAGCCCTTCGCTGATCCACTAGTTTTTGCCCCATCCGCCAAAGATCGTGGCAGACTGGCGAACATGGGAATTGTGATCATGGAGGGCCGGTTGCTGTGCGCGGACGCGGCTGAGGCTGAATTGGTGGAGAAATTGCTGCCAGAGCATATACGCCTCACCAAGGCGGAAAACGGCTGCATTTCTTTCTCTGTCACGCAAACCGGCGATCCCTGGGTCTGGCTGGTGCACGAGGAATTCGAAGACAGTGCCGCTTTCCAGGCCCACCAGCAGCGGGCCGCGAAGAGCGAATGGGGCCAGGCGACCTCCGGATTGCAACGAATCTACAAGATCAAGGGCTTATAGCCAGGTGCATTTTGAAGCCCACATGCGACGCGGTAAATCCTAGCCCCTCGTAAAAGCGGTGCGCGTCCTGGCGTTGCGCGTCGCTTGTCAGCTGGACCAGCGGAATTCTCTTGCTTTCGGCTTCGGAAATGGCCCAGCGGATCATTTCCGTTCCCAGGCCACCGCCGCGCAATGCGCTGGCCACGCGCACTGCCTCGATCTGCATCCGCTTCGCTCCCCTGCGCGCAAGACCCGGCAACATGGTCAGCTGCATCGTGCCGGCAATGGCTCCGTCATTGCCCTCCACCACGATCAGCGTATGCGCTGGGTCTGCGTGAATCTCGTTGAAAGCCTCCAGATACTGTTCCCCGGCGTCCCCAGCGTCCGCATGCTCTGCACGACGGATCTCATCATCTGCCATCAAGGCAATGATCTGGGCAAGATCCGTAGCCCGTGCTTCGCGCAGCAGGTAGTTCTGGCCGCGTGCCGACAAGCTGCAGGCGCCCATGGGCTCCTCGCGCACCTCAGGCACGGGCCCTGGGCGCACGCGCCGCACCCACCGAGAAGGCCATGACGATGATTCCGGCCGCTTGCAGTGCCCAGCCAAGAATTCCGGCCTGCATCAGCGTGATCATCAAGACGCCAGAAATAATGAGCACAAGTGCTAGTGCGCACACATAGATTCCACGTTTATCAAGTCCCATGGCCACAGCCTATGCCCCAGTGTGCCAGCGCTCAAGGCTTTCCGGTGATTCTATCGGCCAGCACGGCCAGCGGCGAGGAGCTCCCCCGCCCCTTCAGTTCGCTTCGATCTGCGGCACCATAGGCTGCATAGAGCCCCTTGGTTGCCAGCCAGCGCAGTGGTTCCGGCTCCCATTTGCGCACCTGGTGATTGACCCACGGCAGATTGGCCAATTCAGTGCTTTCCCCGAGGATCAAGTCGCGCAAGGTTCGTCCGGCCAGGTTCGCTGCGCCGACCCCGGTGCCGACATAGCCGCCGGCCCAGCCCAGTCCGGTCGCCGGGTCCAGCCCGACGGTAGCGGCCCAGTCCCGCGGCACGCCCAGTACCCCGGACCAGGCATGATCGATTCTCGAATTCCGGGTCTGCGGGAACATGCGGTGCAGAATTTCCTGCAGTCCCTCCACAGTGCTTTGCGGCGTCTGGCCATCGGCATCCGTGCGCGAACCATATTTATACGGCACTCCCCGGCCTCCAATGGCAATGCGGTTATCCGCGGTGCGCTGGGCATACATGTAGACGTGGGCGTAGTCCCCCAGCACCTCGCCGTTGTTCCATGCCAGTTCGTCCCAGATGGATGGAGCTAGCGGTTCGGTGGCAATCAAGGACGAATTCATCGGGAGCCACAAGCGCTTGTGTCCTGCTAGCCCGGCAGTAAACCCTTCGGTGGCACGGATGATGTACTCGGCGTCCAATGACCCACCGTCGAATTCGATGCGGCGTGCGCGCAGTGTGGTGGCGCGGGTGTTTTCATAGATCCGTACGCCGAGCCGCTCCACGGCTTCGGCGAGTCCGCGTACCAATTTTGCAGGATGGATTCTGGCCGCGTGCGGATGCCACAGCCCGGCCCGGGCATTGGCGACGTTGATCTTGCCTTGCGCTGCCTCGGCTTCCAGCAATTCGGTCTGCGTGTGTTCCCATTGCGCGTCGGCCATGGCATCGGCGCGCAAGCGCTTTTCCTGGGCAGGGGTGTAGGCAACTTCGAGTTCGCCGCCCTGCAGGATATCTGCATCGATCCCCTCGGCAGCGCACACCTCGATGACCTCGGCGACGGTCCGGTTCATGGCCAGCTGGAAGTCATTGACTGCTTGCCTGCCATGGGATTTCAGGTAGCGTTCGCGGCCAGCGGTGATGGTGTTGGTCAGCCATCCCCCGTTGCGCCCCGAGGCGCCGTAGCCCACGTGCCGGGCTTCGAGGATCGTGATGCGAAGATCCGTGTTGGCCTTGGCCAGGTAATAGGCGGTCCACAGTCCGGTGAACCCGGCACCGATGATGGCGACATCTGCGGTGCCCTGACCGCGTAATTGCTGGCGTGGCTCTGGCAGGCCGATGTCTTCCCACCAGTGCGAAACGTGTCCATTGAGCATGTTGTATTCCGCCCCAGATCCAAAATGAATGGCTCTCAATAATTGCTTTGGGATTCAGCCTAGGGCCGGGCCCAGGGCGCAACAAGAGGGGTGGCGGAAAATGATGCAAGAAATCCCTGCCCGGCCCAAGGCCAGACAGGGACTTCCGGAAAAATTATTCGGAAACGGTAATGTGCGCTCCGGCCGCTGGAGCGGTCACCGGGATGGTAGCGACGCCCACCTCATCGCCCAGCTGGGCCATGACCTCTTCAGCATGCTCGGCATCTTCGACCAGCAGAGCCAAGGTCGGCCCCGAACCGGAAACCATGGCTCGCAGGGCACCGGCGCCTTCTGCCATATCGCGCATGGTGCCTAGTTCCGGGGCAAGGGCCAAGGAAGCCTGGGTCAGGTCATTGGCCAGTACCTGGGCCAACGCTGGCGCGTCCGAAGCCATCAGCGCTTCGATGACCGCTGGATCGATTTCCTGCGGGACTTCGATCTCCGTGCCGGAACGCAAGCGATCGAGCATGCCATAGACTCGCGGGGTCGACAAGCCAAAGCTGGCCGGGATCAGCACCCAATGGGTCTTGGCACGAGTCAGCAACGGGGCAAGCTTGTCGCCGATGCCCAGGCCGATGGCGGCCCCGCCCATCAAGGCGAAAGGCACGTCAGCACCGAGGCGTGCGCCCAAGCGGCCGAGTTCTTCCCGGTCCAGCCCGGTTCCCCACAATTCGTTGCAGGCTACCAGCGTGGCCGCCGCGTCTGCAGAGCCTCCACCCATTCCGCCGGCGATCGGGACGCGCTTGGTGATGTGCAGGTTCGCTCCGAGGCTGCAGCCCGTGTGCTCGCGAAGCAGCTGGGCTGCCTGGTGCACCAGATTGCCTGCACCCAGCGGAAAGCTTTCCGGTTCGGAGACCACAGGGGAATTCGGTTCCAGGCTCAGCTGCAATTCCCCGTCGGTGCGCAGCGTCGCTTCAATCTGCTCGGCCAGGGAGACCGCGACGTAGAGGCTCGCCACTTCGTGGTATCCGTCTTCGCGAGGAGGACCGACCTTGAAGTAGCAGTTGATTTTGCCCGGTGCGGTCGCGATGACACGCTGCTTAGACATGCTCATGCCTCGCTAGCTGGAGCTTCAGCGGGAATATCCTGTGCGGCACGGGCAATGTCGATGTACTGGTCAATATCCAGCTTCTCGCCGCGTTCCTTCGGATCAATGCCCGCTGCTACCAGGATCTGTTCGGCACGAGCACCGGAGCCTGCCCAGCCGGAGAGGGCAGCACGCAGCGTCTTGCGGCGCTGGGCGAAGGCTGCATCGATGATGGCGAAGATTTCCTTGCGATCCGGGGCATCGCTGCGGTCCTTGTCGCGGGTGAACCCCACCAGGCCGGAGTGGATCTTCGGAGCTGGCCAGAAGACGTTCATGCCGATCACGCCAGCCTTGCGCATGGTTCCGTACCAGGCGCCCTTCACCGATGGGACGCCATAGATCTTATTGCCCGGGGTGGCGGCCATCCGGTCGGCAACTTCGTCCTGCACCATGACCAAGCCATTGCGGATGGACGGGAAGTGCTCCAGCAGGTGCAGCACCACCGGGACGGCAACGTTATAGGGAAGGTTGGCGACCAGCGAGGTTGGCTCGCCGGGAAGTTCGGTGACCTTCATGGCGTCGGAAAGGATCACGGTCAGATCGTCTTCTCGGCCAGGGCGGAACTCGGCCATGGTCTGCGGCAGTCGCTTTGCCAGGGGTGGATCGATCTCCACGGCCACGACCTTGGCGGCGGCATCCATGATGCCCAGGGTCAGGGATCCTAGGCCCGGGCCTACTTCCAGCACTGTTTCGGATGGGTCGACTTTGGCGGCGGCGACAATGCGGCGGATGGTGTTCCCATCGATCACAAAGTTCTGCCCCAGCGTCTTGGTAGGGCGGATTCCCAGCTCTTCGGCCAGACGACGGATTTCGGTGGCCCCAAGCAGCGGCAAAGATTCCTTAGACATCACAAATCCAATTCTAGTTCAGCTAGATTGATCCAAACATAACAACGCGACGCATCCACCGTGATGGTGGACGCGTCGCGTTGTTATTCGGCTTTTGCTTTTAGCGCAGGCCCAGCTTGGACGAGCACGATGGCCAGTGGCCCCAGCCACCTGATCGACGCAGCACTTCAGCTGCAGCGATCTGCTCCTGCGGAGTTGCCTGGTGCGGCAGCGGTGCGTACTTGGTGCCACCCACATTGCGCCACGACGATGCAGAGAACTGCAGTCCGCCGTAGTAGCCGTTGCCGGTGTTGATCGACCAGTTGCCACCGGATTCGCACTTGGCCAGGGCAGCCCAGGTCGAGGAGATGCTGCCCGGGGTTGGAGTGTTCTTGGAAGTTGAAGTTTCCTTCTTCTCTTCCTTGGTGCCGACACGGATTTCCTCGGCAACGGGCTTCTTGGTGACCTTGGACTTGAGGACTTCTTCCTCGCCCTTCTTGCCGTTGCGGGTTTCCTGGCGCAGGGTCAGCTCACGCTCGCCCTTCTTGCCTTCGGTCTTGACCTCGGTGTCGCCCTTATCCAGCGAGCTGTCCTTGACCTTCTTGGTCTCGAAGTCGATGTCGCGCGTTTCGTCCCAGGTCTTGACCGTAACGTCGATCACCTCGACAGTGGTGCCCGCGGCCAGCTTGACGCTGTCCTTGACGTCCTTGTCGGTTTCGTCCTTGATCTTGACGTTGATTTCGTCGTTGCCGTCGACCTTGATCTTCTCGTCGGCAAGCAATTGCTTGACGGTCAAGGCCGTCGTTGCGATTTTCTTCTTCTTGTCCTTGACGACCAGGGTCATTTCCTTGGGCGTGATGACATCCAATTCATCGCTCAAGGCTGCAAGCTGCATGTCCTCATCGAGGGAAACCTCGGAACCCTTGTCCAGGTCGAGCTGTTCGACCACGTCGGCAACGGTCATGCCGGTAGTGTGCACAACGCGCTCGGTGCCATCAACAGTTACTTCGATCGACTTGTTGCGCTTGATATCAACAAGCTGCTGGTCAGCAAGCTCGGAATCCAGTGCTGCGGAGATCTCGTCGCGCTCGGCCAAGGCAACGTCCTGCTGTTCCAGCAGTGCGCCAACGGTGGCAGCACGGGTGGTGATTTCCTGACGCTGGCCGTCCACCGACATGACGACCGATTTCTGGCCAGAAATATAGAAAACAGCACCGGCAATAACCACGGCTACGGCGAGCGCCTGAGCCAGGTATTTCACCCAGGTCTTCTTGAGCAAGTGAGTCACGGTAATGAGGTCCCCATCGTTTGTAGACCCAACTGCGGAAATCCTGTCAGGATCTCCGGTTGGGCCCGGCAGTGTTCGCTGCCTGTCCTTCAGTCAAAGTTGCGCCGTGTTTCCACTTGCAGCAAGGCGTGAGGATCAGGCTGTCCTGAACACACCGTGCCGAAAATAGGCGGGGGCGGTACCGGACATCTCATCCACCGTAACCGAATTGTTATATTTGTGGCAAGTATCCTGTAACGAGACACACAACCTCCGGGTCTAGAATTCTCCGTACACTTCTCGCGTATTCGCATCGATCCGGGTGCAGAATTCGGCCAGATCGATCCCCTTGCTTTCCGCCAAGAACCTAGTCGTGTACGGAATCATGTAGCTGGCGTTCGGGCGGCCCCGGAAGGGGTGCGGCGTCAAGAACGGTGCGTCGGTTTCCACCAGAAGCAGTTCTGGATCCGCCAGCGCCAAGGCCTCGCGAAGATCATGCGAATTCTTGAATGTCACAGTTCCGGAGAACGACATGTACCAGCCGTTGTCGTTGCAGATTCGGGCTAATGCCGCGTCCCCAGAGAAGCAATGGAAGACCACCTTCCCCGGCAATGGCGCGTCCTTGAGCACGCGAACCACGTCCTCATGGGCATCCCGATCGTGGATCTGCAGGGCCTTGCCCTGCTCCACCGCAATGCGCAGATGCTCCCGGAAGGAATGCTCCTGGGCGCCCCGTCCGTCTTCACCGGTACGGAAGTAGTCCAACCCGGTTTCGCCAATTGCACGCACCCGCGGATCCGCGGCAAGTTCTTCGATCCGCGCGATCGCTCCTTCCAGCTCCCCGCGTTCAGCCAGACGCGCGGCATCGTTGGGGTGAATGGCTACCGCGGCCAGGATATTCGAGTACTCGTTAGCTACCTGGACCGCGTATTCCGATGACTCCACGTCGCAGCCGACCTGGATCAGCCCTTTCACGCCAACAGCTGCCGCCGCCGCCAGGGCATCGGCAGCCGTGACCTTCACAGTTCCGTCAAGGAAATCCAGATGCGTATGGTTATCGACCACTGGCACTGGAAGCGCTTCTGGCGCTTCCGGGTACTGCAAATTGCGCTGGCTTCCGCCCTTTTCATTGCCAGAAGCACGCGATCGCTCCCCCTGCTCTGCTGCAGCGGCTTGCTCCGTCGGGCGGTAGGCCTCGGGAACCAGGGTGGGATCAGTGTGCTTCTTCTTGGACACGGTTATCCTTTGCGCGTGAATACTGGGATCGAATCTGTGGTTAATTGTGGCACCACTAGGGGTAGCAACAACAATCAGGTGCTCAGCTCCCGGTAGTTAGGCTCTGTTGCTGGACAAAAGATCCCCATATGATGTGATGCAAGACCCAATTGAATGAATGCCGCGGCGATCGATCTTGCCAACGATTCGTTCTTCAGGAGGAACCGCGCATGAGTGCAAACCGAACAGTGCCGTCGCTTGATTCGGCATTCCAGTCCAATTGCCAGCGCATTTTCGATGCTGTCCAGAGCGTCATCACCGGAAAGCCGGAGGCGGTGACTAGCGCATTGACGGTCCTGCTGGCACAGGGCCACCTGCTGGTGGAAGACGTTCCCGGGGTCGGTAAAACCATGCTGGCCAAGTCATTGGCGCGCAGCGTCAATGGTTCGGTGCACCGCATCCAGTTCACCCCGGACCTTTTGCCCAGTGACGTCACCGGTGTCTCGGTTTACTCCCCGCAGACTCACGAATTCACTTTCCATCCCGGACCGGTCTTCGCCAATATCGTCATCGCCGATGAAATCAATCGCGCGAATGCCAAGACCCAGTCGGCATTGCTGGAATGCATGGAAGAAAAGCAAGTCACCGTCGATTCGATCACCCATCGGCTGGAGCAGCCTTTCATGGTTGTGGCCACGCAGAACCCGGTGGAATCCGAGGGCACATTCGCCCTGCCCGAGGCGCAGCGTGACCGATTCATGGCACGGCTTTCGCTGGGTTACCCACAACGCGATGCCGAAATCACCATGCTCACCGGCCGGCACCAGTTCGACCCATTGGAAGCACTGCAAGCCGTGGTGCAGCTGGCTGATCTGGGATACATGATTGAGCAGGTTAAAGCGGTGACGGTCACCGAACGGCTAGGCGCCTACGTAGTGGATCTGGGCCGAGCCACACGCGAGCACCCGCAGGTGGCGCTGGGGGCCTCGCCTCGCGCACTGATTCAGTGGGTTCGCGCGGCCAAAGCCCATGCCGCGATTCATGGACGCGACCACGTCTTGCCAGAAGACGTTCGCAGCGTGGCCCAGATGGTGCTGAACCACCGGTTGATCCTGACCCGGCGAGCGGTTGCGGACGGCTTGGATGCCAGCGCCGTGATCCAAGAGCTTGTTGCCAGCACCCCCGTGAGCTAACGGGCAGCCATGGAGAAGATTCCCCGCTACGATTCGCGCGATGCCCTCTCCTGGACGCGCACCGAAAATTCGGCGACAGTCCTGCGGCGTTGGCACCTTGACCTGTTCACCGTGCGCGGTTGGTGCACTGCCGGAGCTGGCGGCCTGCTGGTGTTCGTGGCATATCTCCTGGGCCGGCACGAAATGATGGCTTTGGGCCTGGCCCTGGTGGCGTTGGCTTTGGCGAACTGGGGTTTGGCCTTGCGCCTGCGCGGACGCACGATTATCCACCGGGAGCTGCTCTCGGCGGTTCCCAGCGTTGGCGAGGTCAGCAAGTTCCGCTTGTCGTGTGCTGAGCGTTCCATCATCCAGGAACAATTGCCGGAGGATTTCGGGCCCGGCCCACGATTCCAGGCCCCGGGTTCCATCGAATACGAATTGGTGTTCCGCACACGCGGGATCCACCTTGTGGGACCAGCCCAGCAAATAGTCGTGGACCCCCTGGGGCTGATACAGGGAATGGTGCGCACCGGAGCGAGCCTGCAGATCCCCGTGCGTTCCCAATTGCACCGGTTGGATCGTTTCGCCCCGCTCGGCGAACGAACGCTCACTGGCGATGCGAAATTCTCCAGGAGCACCACCACCGACTACTACGATGTCGCGACGCGCGACTACCAGCAAGGCGACTCCGTCCGCCAGGTGCACTGGAAAGCCAGCGCTCGGCACGGAAAGCTCATGGTCCGCCAGGAAAACCACGTGGCAACCGCGCAAGCGCTTCTGGCCCTGGACACTTCCTTCGAGCATTGGAATCACAGCGGATCGGATCTGAGGATCTCGTTGCCGCAGGCTCACGCCGAAGCACTCACCAGCAGCCGCCGCTTTGAAAATGCGTTGTCGTTGGCCAGCAGCATCGGCCTGAGATATGCCACTAGCGGCTACCAGCTCGCCTTCCGGGACCTCACCGGGGCCGCGTTGGCGCAACGAGACCCGCAAAGCGTCTCCGAGCTCGGCGCGCTGAACAGTTTTGAAGACTTCCATGCCGCAACTTCGGACCTGGCCTTGGCCAACGGAACAGTTGAAGCCAACGGTTCCGAGATTCTGGGCAATACCCTGCGCAAGGAGCTCTTGGTGTTCCGCGAAGAACCGGTCATCATGATCCTCGGAGAGCTCACTGCGCCGCAGGCAGCTTGGCTGGCTACGCTCTCGCGCACCGTGCGCAATGTCGAGGTTTTCCTGCTGGTCAGCCACCCTGAACGCTATGGGCAGATACAACTTGAATTGGCTCGCACCAGCTGGAAAGTGCATATTCTTCCCGGCGATATGGCGATAGACGAGATGTGGGGATGATGAGCGCTGGCCGTGCTGGGGCAAGCACTCTAGCCCCGACTCCTGAAAATCCGGACCCGAGCGGTGGCTCGGCTCCCGCGATGCGGCTTCTGCTCGTGCGGGTTGTTGCTGCCTGCTGCCTGGCAGTCGCTGTATTAGCGGGTGCCGCCTCGCTGTCCGGGGTCATTGAAGGCTCCAGCTGGTTCCCGGCCTTGGTCCTCCCGGTCTTCGCCGTGCACCTGTGCGCCGGTCTGCTGCGCGCAGTCCGCCGCTTGCGCTGGAGTGCTGTTCCTGCTGCGGCAATCGTCGCCGTGGCATCCATTGCGCTCAGCGATGCCCGGGAAAGCAACATCTACGGTTTGCCTCTCGCCCAATGGGTCTGGAATGTGCTTGGTGAAGCGGGAATCCAGCTAGCTACCCAGGTGCCGCCGGTAGCCAATTCCCGCTCTGTGGCTTTCAGCGTATTGTGCTTCACTTTGGCAATCAGCCTGATCGTGGAAATGCTGGCCAGCTCGCGGCGCATGGCCATGCTGATCATCATTCCCTTGTCTCTGGCACCGATCATCGCGTCGCTGTTCAAGCAGGAAGGCGCCGGAATTGGCTATCTCGCGCTGCTGTTGTCGGCAGTGCTCGGCTATATTGCGCTGATTCCGTATCTCTTTGCCCCTGCATCTTCCAAGCATTCCCAAGTGATGCTTCCTGCGCCCAGGACGCTGGGAATTCTGGGTGTCAGCGTGATGGCCTGTGTCGGTGCCCTCTTGGCGGCCAGCATCTGGATGCCTGGTTTCCGCAGCGGCATGTTCTCCGAGGGGCAACGTCCTTCGGGTGATCTGCTGGCCAGCAATGTCGATCCGCTGATCAACCTCGGAAGAGACCTCCGCTCGAACAGCGGTGTTCCCATCCTGGACTACTACACAACTGCTGAAGAAGCGCCTTACCTGCGCACTCAGGTGATCAAGGATCTGTCCGCAGACCGCTGGGAACCAAGCGAAAGCGCCATGCAGCACACGCTTGATGGCACCTCCGCGGTGTCAACGAATTTCAGCACGTTCAACAGCACCGACGAAGTCTTGCGAATGACTTGGCCTGATGGCATCAGCAGTCCGGTCCTCCCTTTGCCCAACCAATCCTATTTCGTGCAGGGCATCGTCGGGGATTGGAACTGGACCTACGAGACCTCGGTGGCTAGGCTCACTGGCGACGCCATGGCATCGACCAACGACATTTCAGTGGCCTACGCGGATTTGGCCATCAGCACGCAAATGGTCCGCAACGTCGGGCACATGGGAGTCGATGCCAGCGACCAGCTGCCCGAGGAATACCTGCGTCTTCCGCAGGATCCTGACAACGGATTGGAACCGTTGCTGCAGCAAACCCTCGATGAGGTTTTCGGCAAGAAGGGGAAGCCTGCCAACGACATTGATACCGCCGTGGCTTTGCAGCATTTCTTCCGTTCCGGGAATTTCGTGTACTCCGAACGCACCCCGCTGCGCGAAGGCTACGACGGGGCCAATCGTCGAGTTGTTGAAGCATTCCTGGCCCGGCGCCAGGGGTATTGCGTGCACTTCGCCTCGGCGATGGCCCTGCTGGCTCGTGAAGCCGGAATCCCTTCGCGCATTGCCGTGGGGTATGCACCCGGTGAAGCCAGCGGAGACACTCTCGAAATCACCGGGGACACCGCCCAGAGCATGCTGGAACGGCGCCTGGAAGAAGGTACCGAGCTCACCGGATATACCGTCAGCGGGAAACAGTCCCACGCGTGGCCAGAATTGTATTTGAACGGGCTGGGTTGGATTCCGTTCGAGCCCACACCGGGTCGGGGCTACTCGCCAAGTTACGCGCCGGAACCAACTCCTACGTCGAACCCGCAAGAAAGCACTGCACCCCAAGTGCCCACCGAGCGCGGCAACCCGAGCCTGCCGGCCAGCGCCGCGCCTTCTGCGCCGGCACCGTCCGCAGATTCTGGGACCCAGGGCGCAAAGGCAGTGTGGCTGTTGCCAGCGGTCTTGTTGCTGGCCTTCCTCGCACTGGGTCTTGCTCCGTGGCGGCGCCATCGCCTGCGTGAGGAGCGGCTAGGACGCGTGCGCCGTGGCGGTGCTGATGCCGCTCCAGCTCTGCTGGCCGAGCTGCAGGCTATTGGGGCCGATTACCGGGGGCCGGCCGGCAGCCACGAGTCGGCCGGTGACTACACTACCCGGCTGGGCGAAGACCATCCCCAAGTCGCCAAGGATTTGCAGTCCCTGAAAACTGTCATCCAAGAGAGCTTCTACGCCAACAGGCATCCCAGCGCTGATGATGCCGCTCCGCTGCTTGACGCCTTGCACGCGATCCAGGGCAATTTGCGCGGCGAGCTGTCCTTTATCCAACGAATCAGGGCATTCTTGTTCCCTGCTTCGGTGCACCCGCGTCATTCGCGCTCGGAAGAATCCACGCGAATCGACATGTAGCCATCGGTTTAACCAGCCAAGGCCCGACCGGAAGAATCCGGCCGGGCCTTGGCGCGAGCTGGAGAATCTACTTCTTGGCTGCGTAAGGATCGGCAATGCCGATGTACTGCACGGTGGTGTATTCCTCCAGGCCTTCGGCGCCGCCTTCGCGGCCCAGGCCCGACTGCTTCACGCCACCGAATGGTGCCGCGGCGTTGGAGATCACGCCAGCGTTGAATCCAACCAGGCCGAATTCGATCTGCTCCGAAACACGGAACATGCGGTTGAAGTCCTGCGAGTAGATGTAGGAAGCCAAACCGTATTCGGTGGAGTTGGCCAGCTTAATAGCCTGGGCCTCATCCTTGAACGTGGTCACTGGTGCCACTGGGCCGAAGATTTCCTGGCTCAGGATCTTGGCGTCGTTGGCGACATTGGCCAGCACGGTTGGCTGGTAGAAGTAGCCCGGGCCGTCAACTGGCGCGCCGCCGGTGATGGCAGTCGCGCCGGCGGCGACGGCGGCTTCAACCAGCGAGTGGACTTCGTCGCGGGCCTTTTCCTCGACCAGCGGGCCTACCGTGGTGTCGGCTTCGGTGCCGCGTCCTGGCTTCAGGGCCTTCATCGCTGCAGCGAACTTGGCGGTGAATTCCTCGGCAACGTCCTCATGGACCAGGAAGCGGTTAGCAGCGGTGCAGGCTTCGCCCATGTTGCGCATCTTGGCTGCCATGGCGCCCTCGACAGCAGCATCCAGATCGGCATCCTCGAAGACGATGAATGGTGCGTTGCCACCCAACTCCATCGAGGTGCGCAGGACCTTGTCTGCGGCGTCCTTCATCAGCTGCTTGCCCACCGGGGTCGAGCCGGTGAAGGAAACCTTGCGCAGGCGGTCATCTTGCATCAGCGGGCCGGAGATCTTCGAGGCCGAAGCGCCGGAGACCACGTTCAGCACGCCAGCTGGAAGGCCTGCTTCCATCATCGTGGCCGCGAAAAGCTGGGAAGTCAGCGGGGTCAGCTTGGCTGGCTTGAGCACCATGGTGCAGCCTGCCGCTACTGCCGGGCCGACCTTGCGGGTAGCCATGGCCAGCGGGAAGTTCCATGGGGTGATCAGCAGGCATGGGCCAACCGGCTTGTGCTGGACCAGGACCTTGTTCTTGCCCTCGGGGGTGGTGAGGTAGCGGCCGTAGTGGCGTACGGCTTCTTCGGAGAACCAGCGCAGGAATTCGGCGCCATAGGTTACTTCGCCATAGGCCTCGGCCAGTGGTTTGCCCATTTCCAGGCTCATCAGCAGCGCAAAGTCATCCTTGCGCTCGGTGACAAGGTCGAAAGCACGGCGCAGGATCTCCGCGCGTTCGCGTGGTGCGGTCAGTGCCCATTCGGCCTGGACTGCGTCAGCTGCATCCAGTGCAGCCATTGCGTCTTCGCTCGTAGCACTGGCCAGTGTCAGCAGCTTCTCGCCGGTAGCCGGGTCGAGCACGTCGAAGGTGCCACCGTCGGAGGCATCCCTCCATTCGCCATTAATCAATAGGCCGGTTGGCACCTTGGCAAGCAGTTCCGCTTCGCGCTGGGCAGTAATCGACATACGAGCATCTCCTGATAGAAAATAATGAAAACTAATCGTCTTTGATGTCTACGCTATTCCTGGCAGGTGGTGGCTGTAAATTGCCGTCTGCACGATAAACGCGAGCATTCATTGTGCATTTAGCCTATGCGACTTCGGCTATTTTCCCGCTTCGTGACGTGCTGCCAGAACAGCTTCATAAAGCTCGCGTTTCTGCACGCCGAATTTTTCGGCCACTTCGGCCACGGCCTGCTTCATGCGCATGCCTTCCTCCACGAGGGCTGCAACCTTGGGAAGCAAATCCTCGATGGATGCGGCCTCGGCTTCCGGGGCTCCGTGGACCACCACAACAATTTCTCCGCGTACGCCATCTTCTGCCCATGCGCGCAGATTTGCCAGTGAATCTCGACGGACCTCTTCAAACTTCTTGGTCAGCTCGCGGGCTACGGCGGCCTGGCGGTCTTGGCCAAATGCTTCGATAGCGGCATCAAGGAAGTCGCTCAGCCGGTGAGGAGCCTCGAAGAACACCATGGTGCGATCTTCGGCGAGCAAGGAATCCAGGCGCTTGCGGCGTTCCCCCGCCTTGCGCGGCAGGAAGCCTTCAAAGGTGAAACGGCCAGTTGGCAATCCGGACAGGGCCAGCGCGGTGAGCACCGCAGAAGGGCCCGGTACCGCGGTGACACGGATGCCAGCACTCAAGGCAGCGGCCACCAATGGGTAGCCGGGGTCCGATACCGCCGGCATTCCTGCATCGGAAACCACCAGCACAGTCGCGCCCTCGGCGGCCAGGTCAATCACCTCGGAGAGCTTGTGAGCCTCGTTATGCTCATGCAGGCTCATCACCCTCGCAGTGATTTTAATGCCCAGGGCATGGGCCAGGTGGTGGAAGTTTCTGGTGTCCTCCGCGGCGATGATATCGGCACTGGCCATAATCTCCCGCAGACGCGGGGAGGCGTCGGACAAATTGCCAATCGGTGTGGCTCCCAGGACGATTACGCCCTCATTATCTGAGTTCTGCACATTCTTAAGCCTACGCGACGCAGGAAAAGCCCACTTTCTGGACTTTCCACCGGTAGCATGAATTGGTGATGGGCACCTCGGTTTTAGACACTCCGGACTCCGGCCACGTACGCTCGGCGCGACAGGCCTTCACTTTCGAGAGCCTGAAACAGCGGCTCCTGCCTGTGGTGGCTCCCAGCGGCCCGCTGATGTGGATCATTCCGCTGGTCGTGACACTGATTGCCGGCCTCTTGCGCTTCGTCAACCTGGCGCACCCGCACTTGCTGATCTTTGATGAAACCTATTACGTCAAGGACGCTTTCGCGATGCTGCAAAGCGGATACGAGCGCGAATGGGCTGACGACAGCGACGGGAAGTTCATCGCAGGCGACCCGCAGCTGGAAGCTGAAGCTTCCTTTGTCGTCCATCCGCCGCTGGGCAAGTGGATGATCGGCGTGGGCATGCTCCTCTTCGGTGATTTCAATGGCTTCGGCTGGCGTTTTTCCACAGCGCTGGTCGGCACCCTCTCGGTCCTGCTAGTCACCCTGTGCGCCCGCTTGCTCTTCGGTTCCCACGTCCTTGCCGGCATCGCCGGTTTGCTCATGGCCATCGACGGCCATTCCATAGTCATGTCGCGCACCGCGTTGCTGGACATCTTCTTGATGTTCTTTGTGCTTGCCGCGTTTTATGCCCTGCTCAAAGACCGGATACACGGCAGAACCGTGCTTGCCCGGAAGCTTTCAGTACCCGAGGGTAACCGGCCAGATGACTTCCTGCTCGTTCATGGCCCCATGCTCTGGTGGCGCCCATGGCGGCTGATCGCAGCGATCATGCTCGGTGGCGCAGTTGGCATTAAATGGTCGGCGCTGTCCTTCGTAGCTGTATTCTGCCTCATGGCGGTGCTTTGGGACTTTGGTGCGCGGCGCACCGCAGGAGTTCACAAGTGGCAGTCGGCGGCATTTATCCGCGACGGAATCTATTCCTTCTTCACCATGCTGCCGCTGGTGCTGCTGACCTATTTGTCCACGTGGACCGGGTGGCTGATCACCCAGGGCGGCCGATACCGTCATTGGGCCGAGGAGAATCCCGGCGAAGGCATTAGCTGGCTGCCCTCGCCGTTGCGTTCCTTGTGGCATTATCACCAGGCTGGCTACGAATTCCATACCGGGCTCGACTCCGAGCATGGCTGGCAATCCTCGCCGTGGACGTGGCCCTTCGCCGGACGTCCAGTGCTGTTCTACTTCGAAGGCTACGACAAGGGAGCCAACGGCTGCGGGCTGGAGCGTTGCACCGAGGTCATTACCGACCTGCCTAACCCGTTGATGTGGTGGGCCTGCACCATCAGCATGTTCTTGCTGATTCTGTGGTGGATTGGCGCCCGTGATTGGCGCGCCGGAGCGATCCTCTCATCGGTGGCGGCCGGGTTTCTGCCGTGGCTGATGTACCCAGAACGCACAATGTTCTTCTTCTACACCCTGCCACTGGTTCCGTTCATGGTGCTCGCGTTGACGTATATGATTGGCAGGTTCATTCCACGCGACCCTAATTCCAGTGCCGCGCACCGATCACGCATCATCGTACTCACCATATTCATGGCGCTATTCCTAGTCACGTCGGCCTTTTTCTGGCCGATATGGAGTGGGGAAATGATCGCGGATGACTACTGGCGCTTGCACGTGTGGCTCCCCAGCTGGGGCTAGGCCGCCCGTGGCTTGGCCACCTGTTTCCATGAAATAGGCCACTAAGACGACCATCAAATTCCAAAGGACAATTCTTCAATGCAAGAAGTAACCGTCGAGCTACTCACTGATCTAGCACCAGAAGTAAACACGACGAGCCTACTCCTTGATCGCGTAGCACGCGGGGCGCAACGACCACTGTTCAGCGTGCAGCGCGACGGCACCTGGCATGATCTCAGTGCCGGTGATTTCCTCATTGATGTCAAGCGCCTGGCAATGGCGCTGATCAATGATGGGCTGCAGCCCGGTGACAAGGTCGCCATTATTTCCCGTACCCGCTATGAATGGGCTTTGGCCGAGGAAGCGGTGTGGTTCGCCGGAGGCGTGACGGTCCCCATCTACGAAACCTCCAGCGCCTTCCAGATCGAATGGATCCTGCGCGACTCCGGTGCGCGCGTGGTTTTCGCCGAAAACCACGAGCTGCGCGCCAACGTCCGCCAGGCGGCGGCTCAGCTGGGCGAACCGGTACGCACACACATCTTTGAAGGCTCCGACACGGCGGACAAGACGCTTATTCCCTCCGCTGGCCTGCATCAGCTGATGGTTCCTGCCAACCAAGTCGATGAGCAGCTGGTCGAATCCCGCCGTGCTTCCATGACCCTCCAGGACGTGGCCACGATGGTCTACACCTCGGGTACCACCGGGCGTCCCAAGGGCTGCAACATGACCCACTCGAACTTTGCCATGGTGGCGCATAATCTGGCCGGCCATATGCTCGAAGTGCTCGGTGAAGAGCGCCGAACGCTGATGTTCCTGCCGCTGGCCCACGTATTGGCTCGTGCCGTCCAGCAGACCTGCATCCACGGCGGATCGGTGATTGCGCATTCCAGTTCCATGGCCAATCTGGTCGAGGACATGTCCGCGGTCAAGCCCGGCTTCCTGCTGGCCGTGCCGCGCGTCTTCGAGAAAATTCGCACCACCGCTTTGGCCACAGCCGAACGTGGCGGCAAGGCCGAGCTGTTCCTCAAGGCAGAACAGGCAGCCATCGAGGTTTCCAAGATCCGTGATGCGCGTGCGCGTGGCCTCAAGACTCGCATGCCCTTGGGCCTGCGTGCCCGCCACACCTTGTTCAGCAAGGTCCTCTACCCGAAGTTGCAGGCCGTCTTTGGCGGCCACTGCGGTTATGCGATTTCCGGAGCCAGTGCATTGAACCCGGACTTGGCGCATTTCTTCCGCGGCGCTGGCATTGAACTGCTCGAAGGCTACGGCCTGACCGAAACCACCGCCCCAGCCACCGTGAATCAAGCATCACGAATCCGCGTGGGCACCGTGGGTCGTCCGCTTCCCGGCACCTCCATCAGGATCGCCGATGACGGTGAAATCCTGGTCAAGGGCATTGGGGTTTTCGCGAGTTATCACAACAATCCTGCCGCCACGGCTGAAGTCTTCGATGAAGACGGCTATTTCAAGACTGGTGATACCGGTGTCCTGGATGATGGAGGATTCCTCCAGGTCACTGGCCGCAAGAAGGAACTGATCGTCACCGCCGGCGGCAAGAACGTCTCCCCTGGCCCGTTGGAAGAGATGGTCCGCGCCGGACGCATCGTCTCCCAGTGCGTACTGGCTGGCGAACAGCGCCCATTCATTACGGCCATGATGACCCTGGATCCCGAAGAACTGGTGCTGTGGGCCAAGGCCAAGGGGCTTGAATCCATGACCCTGGCTGAGGCGGCGATCAACCCAGCAGTGATCGCCGAAATCCAGAGCTACGTGGATACCGCTAACTTGACCGTTTCCAAGGCTGAGTCCATTCGCAAGTTTGTGGTCCTGCAAGAGGAATTCACCGAAGCTTCCGGGCACCTGACCAACTCGTTGAAGCTCAAGCGCCAGAGCGTTCTCGAAGAATTCGAAGGCCGCGTGGAAGCCCTCTACCGCCAGTAATTCCCACTGGGTAAAGCAATGGGGAGCAGTTCGCCATGAACTGCTCCCCCAGTGCTTTAAGCCTTGTGCCAGCTAGTTGCCAATGCCGAACGCACGGGCCTCCTGGCGCAGCCGGGCCGCCTCACGGCGGCGGCCGGTTGGCCAGCAACTGATCAATACAGCGACGATCGTGGCCAGCACCAGCACGGCGATGCCGATGGCGCTATCGAGCCAGTACTGCTCTGGGTACAGGCGGATCAGCGTATCGCTGACGTTGAAGGTCCAGGTGCCGTCGGAGAAGAAGAGGGCATGGAACTGGGTGAAGAAATTGTCCCATCCCACAATCGCGGAGACGGCAAGCGCAGCAATGCCCGCCAAGGCCAAGATCGCTCCCGAGAACAATGCACGCCGTACGCCGCCTGCATAGCGCTTGGCGAGGTACCAAACACCGATGATCAAGATGACCGCTAGAACAGCTCCGAGGATATAGGCGAACCCGATGAGGTTCTTCACGTCCACCATGTGCTGGACCTCCCCTTCGGTGAACATGCTTGAACCGGTGGAAAGCTTCAGGCCGGCCAAGTATTCGGGGCCGGCAAAGTTGTTCAGGTAATCCACACCGTAGCTGCCGTAGGTCAGGCGTTCAGAATCGGTGAAACCAAAGGAATCGCTTGGGAATCCAGGGCGGCCGTAGGACAGTGCCAGGAAAGCCGGCGTGGCAACCAAACGGATGGCAGCGATCAAGGTCAGCAACGGGAAGACCAGAGCCACGATCACCTGGGCAGTACGGCCCAGGGCCGGCTTCGAGTTCAGTGCCCGTTCGCGCGCAACCCGGCGCTTCACGGCCGCTTCGGAAGGTTCCGGTTCTGGCGCGTAGCTGCCAAAGACTCGGTTACGTGCTTGGGCAACGGCAGCCTTTGTTGTTGGCAGGGATCCGGTCTTCGGAGCAGCAGACACCGGTGGCACGCTTTGCGCGGTGGTTGCCTTCTCGCTGGCTTGCGGCTCAGCGGACTTTCCAGCACCGGCGGCGGCTTCGCTTTGCACCTGCTTCTCAGCTTCGATTTCGTGCGGCAGCTTGATGGCGCGAATGACATCTTCTACTGGCTCTTTAGCGGCCGGCTTCGCAGCGGGCGCCTTGGCGGCAGGCTTCGCGGCCGCAGGTTTGGCCGCAACTGGCTTGGCGGCTGCCTGCTTGGACGCCGCGGGCCTGCCGGGCGCTGGCTTGACCGGCTGCTTGGTTGCCGGGGCTTTGGCCGCAGCAGGCTTGGCCTCAGCTGACTTGGCCGCAGGTGTCGCGGCAGGCTTGTCTGCCGCTGGCTTCACGGGGGCAGGCTGCGCCTTGGCTGCAGGAGCTGCAGTTGGGTTCTTGGTCTCGGCGTCGGTTTTGCCGGACATCGCGCGGCGGATGGCCTCTTTGCGGGCTTCTTCCTTTTGGGCAGCGGCGTTTGCCTGGGCCTGGTTCTTGTGCTTTTCCAGGCGCGCAGTAAGCTCTTCAGCTTTTTGGCTCAGGCTGGTCTGTGGGCCTGGCATGTTGCCAGTGGCAGCCGGTGCCGGCTGGCCCGTAGTTCCTTGCCCTCCAGTGGGGTTTTTCGCCGCCTCAGCCATGAGGAGTCCTCCTGCAATTCGCGCGATGGTGTGCTGTTTTGGGGTTGCTTCACGGGCCGAGTACGGCCCATGCGCCTTTAGCATATCCAGCGAGTCGAGTCATCTGACGGATTACCACACCACAATTGGATTTCAGCTAGGACACAAAGAGGCGCTGCAGATGCCGCCAAAGTGCCGATGCAGGTTCAAGAATTCTTCGAGAAGAAGGTCTAGGCTTCTTCGTCGCCAGCTGGGAGCACAGCCAAGCGGACGCGAGTGTCAAAGCGCTGTGCACGGATATCGCGGGGACGGACTGAATCAATGGGCGAATCCGATGCGTGGCGAGGTTCGCGAACCTTTGGTTCTCGATCGCGGACGGCATTCACCAACGCGTTCAGCTCATCTTCTGGTTCAAGCACATCCGGGATGGCGCCACGGATCAGGCTCCACCCGCTGGGAACTGTCAGACGGTTCGCATGGCGGGCGCACAGGTCATAGCAGTGCGGTTCCGGGTACGTCGCCAAAGGCCCAAGAACAGCAGTTGAATCTGCGTATACGTAGGTAAGAGTAGCGCGGGCCGTTTCACGGCAGGCTGGGCGAGAACAAAGACGAAGACCTTCCACGTTTGCCATTCTACTCGGCTGGTCAGCACATCCTTGGGATCTTCGCCCAATTGCGGGCTGATGGGCACCGGCACAGTGTCGCAAGCGCTAGGCTGAGTTAATGAACTCCAAGTTGCCTGATCCGCCAAGCGGTTCCCGTCGCCACCGCCACGGACGCGGGCGGCGTGGCCCGCTGATGCCCATGCATCTTCCTGCTTACCGTTCACGGCCGGAACGATTTGATGATGCCGTGATGGCCAGTGCGCAAAGGCTCTCGGAACGCTGGCCCGGAGAAATTGAAAAGATCGATTTCCTGATTGATCCGGTGCCCAGTGACAAGCTGCTGGAACAGGCTGCTGCACTGGGCGAGCGGGTGCCGCTTGCATCATCAAAATCAGCTTCGGCTAGCCGCCCAGCGCGCATCATCATTTATCGCTTGCCCATTGAGCAGATTGCGGAAAACACCGGCGAACTCTTGGATCTGGTCCATCAGTGCGTGGTGCACGAGGTCGCGCAGCTTTGGATGAAACCCATCTCGGAAGTGGACCCCGCATATTTCCCTGAGGATCCGGACTACTAGGGCCATCTTCTCTAGCTGGCCTGGATCCGGCTTTCACGTCCCGGCGCATCGGAGGCCAGGCCAACGCGCACGGCACCGATCCATACCAGCGCAGCACCAACCAGGTGGGCGACCACAAGCAGCTCTGGCAGGCTGGTCATGGCCTGGATCGCTCCGAGCAGCCCCTGTCCGGCCAATACCCAGAGGTAGAGCTTGGCTTTGTGCGCCACGTCCGGTACTTGTTCTTTTCTTGCTTGACGCCACATCACCAAAGCAACAACCAGTGCGCCCACGGCTGCTGCGGCATGCACGAGAGTGATCTGCAGCCAGTCGAAGCCCATCCGCGGGACCTCGGCCGAGTCTCCGGCATGCGGACCTGAGCCGGTCACCCCGGTGCCAATGATGACGAGCAGGGCGCTGAGAACAACTAACCAGGTTCCCAGCGACTTCAGCGAATCCGTACTGGCTTTTGAGCCGGCGTTTCCCAGATTCTGCACCTTGTCCCAGGTGGCCGCAGCGGCAGTGAGCAGCAAGGTCGCAGCCAGGAAATGGGCGGCAACTACGTAGGGGTTCAGTTTCACCCAGACGGTGATCCCGCCAATGACCGCATTGAGCACAACAAGCCAGAACTGGAACCACGCCCATCGGGTGATGCCCGGAACTGGTTCGCGTTGCAGTCGGGCGGCAATGATGACCCAACCAACCGCTGCGCACAGGACAAAGGTGAGTAGCCGATTGACGAACTCGATGGTCGCGTGAATCCCCATTTCAGCGGTTGGCGCGATGGAGCCGCCGGTGCAGGTTGGCCAGTCGGGGCAGCCTAGTCCTGACCCGGTGACTCGAACGACACCGCCGCCGACAATAATCAGAATCGCTGCGATCATTGCCGATAGCGAAGCTGCCTTGAGCGAACTACGTTCCAGCGTGATTCGCTCAGCCAGCCATGCGAAAGGGGTCTTCAATTATCCAGTTCCTTAATGGCGGATTCCTAGCCGCCGATGTTCACCACAATGCCGTCGCGTCCGGCATTCGCCTGTGGCATGGCAGCCCAAGCGATGGAACGTTCGGAACCGAGCACCAGCTGGGCCAGGTAAGCGTTGGCATCTGTCGAGAAGATGACTGCTTGGGCATCTTCGGAGACAGATTTCGGATCAAAGACAACATTCTGCCCGGCCTTGATCTGGAGTTTCTTCGGTTCCTCCAGCTTGCCGTCCTTATTAACCACCACTGCTTCCACCGCTGAGTCTGCAGCTACGGCGGCGATGGCGAATTTCCCAGTGCCATTAGCCGACAGCGGCATGGCCTGCGTACCGGCTAGCGCGTTGGAGCTCACCGCCCAGGCAGTGTCCGAGGAGTCCTTCGGGTCCGCACCGCGAACCATCTTCACCGCTGCGGTGACCGGAGCATCGGACTCGACAACTACCGTGTAATAGCCACCAGCCAGCTGGGTCAGATCCACAATCTTCGTCGCGTCGGAGTCGACGGCGAGGTTATCGTCGAAGCTGGCGGCGACTTCGCCGTCTTCGCCCAGGACCTTCACCTTGAATCCAGCGCCCGAGGAGCCTGTTGCCGCAACGTGCAGCTGTGGAACCAACGACTTGTTGTCCTTGCTGAGCTTGGAAATATTCTCCTTGCTCTCGATCCACACTCCCGGAATCACCTGGCTATTGGAAGCCGTCGCGTTGGCGCTGACCAGTTCAACACCCGACGGGGTCAAACCGCGCAGGGCGGCCTGTTGGACCGATGCAGTGATTTTTCCGCCAACACTCGTGATTTCAGCCGAAACAGAATTCAGGTTCTGCGCGTAGCCGCCGAGCACGATGGCCCGGCTCTCCCCCGCTGCCAGGACAATGTTCTGCAGCGTCGAGGTGTCGATCAAGCCGTCTGGACCTCGAAGCCGCAGGGATACCTGGGCAGTGGTATGCGTTGGGTTGGCCAAATGCATCACGCTGGTGGATCCGGTACTTGTCTGCAGGCCGGTGAATCGCCAGTTGGACGCCGGGGCCTGGCACGTTGCGGCAGCAAGCCCTGCCAGGTCGCCATCCTTGGCTTGGTAGCTGCGCACGGCGCTGCCCTTCGAAGCGAGTTCGCCCAGTGGCTGCAAGGTGTAGACCTGGGCGTCATCGATATCGTTGGCAGTTGAAACCTTGCTGGCGCGGCCGGTCAGGCCCGCATCATCAGCGCCACGGGCCTCGGCAGCTTCATCCTCAGCGATGCGTCCAGTCAGCTCATGCGCGCCGCTGCCATCGAGCTTGGTGAAGGAGGAGCCCGGAATGCGCTTGGCCAGATCCGAAACGGCAATGCTGCGCAGGTTGCTGGAAATGTCCTTGGCACCTGGCGCAAACTGCGCATCGGTGCCTTCCACGCCCTTGAGCAGCTGCGGGGTTGCCGAGCAAACGCTGCTGGAGTCACCTGCGGGCAGGTTCGTCACGGCAGCTGGCAACGACTTTTCGGCCGGTGCCGGGGCAAAAATTGATCCGGCACCCACTGCAGCGCCGGCAGCCGCAACGGCAACCAGGCTGAGCAGAACCGCTCCGGTCTTCTTGCGCGTCGGCGCGGCTGCCGCATCCTTGGAGGCCGCGGCGCGGGCCTTGTCCAGCTTCTGGCGACGCTTCGAGACGTTGCCGTCAGCCGATTCCGCCTGCGGCCCGGCTGCAGGCGCAGCCAGCGCACTGGCAGCGGCAAGTTCTTCCTTCGCGGCGTTCCGCGCACGAACCTTCTCCAGCCGATGGCGGCGCTTGGCAGCCTTCGGATCTTCCGGTTCTGATGCCTTTGCGGCTTCTTCTCCAGGCTTCGGGCCGGCCGGCTGGTTCTTCTCAGCCTTGGTGGAACCAGCGCCCGCTGCGGCACCAGTGGCTGCCACGCCTGCAACTTGCGCAGCTGCGCCTTGCTGCCCCGAGGAGTCCCCGGCATCGTTCTGCTTCCCGGAAGCCCTAGCCGCTTCTGCGGCCGGCGGCTTGACTGGTTCGGGAACAACTACAGGGTCTTGGGCTGCAGGCTTCTTCGGTCCAGCGTCCTGGGCGGCACCAGGCCCCGTCTTGCTTCCAGCCGCGGCTGGGCCGGCGTTCTTGACAGGCTCGGCGCCCTGGGAGTGTTCCGGCTGCGCAGCTGCATCAGTGGTGCCCGCGGCGGCTGCATCAGTTGCAGGCAGTTTGGCGTGCGCAGCCTCGGGCTGCTCCGATCCGGCTTGAACGGAGTCCGGCTTGGGAGCCGGCTTCTGTTCCGCCGGTTCGCCTTGAGCCTTCGCCTGGGCAGCCTGCGCGGTGGGCACCGTTTCCTTGGCGTCCTTGTTCCCTGACTTCGCCTCAGGCTGCGGCTTTGCCTTTGGTTCTTCCCGCTGAGCGGCCTTGGCTTCAGCCTTCGCCGCTTTCTCGGCGTTCTTCGCTTCGGCCTTGGACCGGGCCTGGGCTTCCTTGGCGCGGGCCTTGTCCAATTTGGCATCGACCTTGGCCCGGGCCTTGGCAGCCTTTGTCTCAGCACGCGATAGTGTCGCCGACACTGGGGTGGTGTCCTTGGCTTCTGGTTGCGCGGAGGCCGGTTTCGGGGCCGGGGTCTGTTCAGTTGGCTTGTCAGCAGAATCCGCTGAGTTCACGTTCTTCTCGTCGCTCACTACTTCTTCTCCTGCTCGGCATCGGCGTCCGAAATCCGGTCGCTGAGCTTCGGGGTCAAGTTCTCACGCATCTCGCTGGCGCGTTCGCGTGCCTCGCGTCGGCTCAGTGGCATGGTGCCGGTAGCCGGGCTCTGGACTTCGGCGGCCGCCAAAACGGCCGAGCCGTCGGCGAGTTCTTCATTTTCGTCGCGTGGTTCACGGAAGCGGTATTCGTTGTTGCGGTAGTTGGCGAATCGCCGCGAGCTTGGCACCGGAATGGCCAAGAGGACGGTAATCAGCAGAACTATCGCGCTGAGCACCAGAACCGGTATGGCCGTGGAGTCCTTGTGCGACAACGTCAGCTTGCCGCCCTCGGCAGGAAGCTCGTAAGCCTGGGCCCATCGAGTTTCCGAATCCTCGGGATAGGACACCGAACGCAGGGATTCGCCATCAACGCTGGCCCGCAGCTTCGGATCAGACGCTGTTGCAAGGACCAGGGTCCGCTTGGCATCAGAAGCCGGAATTTCCAGATTGGCGATCTTGCCACGCTGGGTCGGCAATACGCTCACGTCACCGTTTTCAGCGACAACGCGGGCAAATCCAGCGCCCTGATTCTCTTCATTGGCTTCAAAATCCACTCGCCACAACCAGCCGCTGTCGGTCTGGCCGACCGATGCCAGCCCAGTTGCCGCATCCAGGATGCGCACGGTCGCTGGGACAGATTCACCAGTCTCGTTGAGCACGACAAAGCCCACGCCCAAGTCGCGCAGCGATTCGCGCGAATCCAATGCAGACTCGGAGAGCAGCATCGCTACTGCTTTGCTCTGAACCTGCGCGGTGGCAGAAGCTTCATTGCGTTCAGGATCCAGCAGCGGTCCGGTTAGCTGCTTGATCTGCGAGTAGCGGCTGATGCTGTCCAGGGTTTCGCCGGAGCCCGAAACCAACTGGCTGTCGATTTCACCGGAGGAACGCGGGCTGAGCACCAAGGTGCGCTTCTGGAATTCGGAGCGTCCCGCATCGGCTGCCGTGGCAGGCAGGGTGCGAGGCTGGGAGCTGTGCACCTGCTGAGCCGAATTCAGGGAAGTCAGCGTTTCGGACTCCGCGGCAGGATTCAGCTGGGCACCAAGCAGCACGGCGCCGGAAGCGAGAACCGCGATCACGCTGAATGCGGCCATCAGGCTCATCGCCGGACGAGAACCCTGCGTCCGCATCGAGCGCGGCTGATCTTCATGGCGCAGGGCAGCTAGCGCGTTGGCGGCAGCTGCAAGCAATGCAAACATGGCAAAGGAGACGAACGGACCGGTGTAGGCGCTCACCGCGGTGTGCGAGTCCAAGGTGAACGGGACAAAACCTACGGCCCATCCCGCTGCCAGCGACAGGACTGCGCCCCACAGCAGGCGGCGGGAGTTCCGGCGCATGCTGGAACTGTGGCTGAGCGAAGAACTCAAGGTCCCGAAAACAGCCAGCAAGATGATTGGAGCCCCGACCAGCAGTGCGGCGACCAAAGCCCACGGACCGGCGGGCAGGAAGTCCCAACCCACCAGCGAGGCGTTGGCGTCGAAGGATTCCGGGAAGCCCAGCAGCATCTGCCATGGGGCAGCTGGCGAGAACGCGCGCGCCGCGCCGGGCTCGGTGAACAGCAGCCGCAGATCGCCTAGGCCGGCAAACAGCAGCGGAAGATTCCACACGATTGCAGGCAGCGGGATCCACCACAGGCTGCGTGCGCGGCGCACCGAGAAGATGGCCAAAACGTAAATCAGGATGCTGGCGGTCAGGAAGAATGAAACGGAACCGGCGGAGATCACCCAGAGCAGCAAGGCGGCGCTAGCCGAAGCGGTCCATGCGGATACGGATTGCTGCTTCGGGTTCTTGGGCTTCGCGCCTTCGATGGCCACATGGGCATTCATGGCACGGATAATTGCCAGGAAGAACAGCGGCAGCAAGATGTGGATCAATACTGAGCCGACTCGTCCCGAGGCCAGCGAAGAGACCAGCGAAGGCAATAGGGCCCAGATCAATGCGGCGAAGAACCGGACAGCACGCGAACGGCTCACCGCGCCAATGCCCCACCACGCGGTCAAGGCGGCCAACGGCATCGCGGCGAAGAAGAGATAGATCGAAGCTTCGTTGGCATGGTTGAAAGTCACCAGCGAGAAAAGCCAGAACAGCACATCGGAGTTATCCGGCGGAGCGCTCAATCCGGTGGTGATGTTCTGCCACCACGATAGGGCGTTGGCGCCGATTTCCTGGTTGCTGTTGGACAGCGGGCGCAGCGCGCCGCCGGACAAAGCAGTGGATCCAAGCAGGCTGCGCCAAGCAACCAGCGAAGCGGCCCCGGAGAGCAAGAGCGCCAGAATCAGCGAGAGTACCGCGGTGGTGCGCGGCGGACGGGCGATTCGCACGAAGTCGGAGAAGTTGTCACCGCTAGGTTCAACCATCGCGTCGGCGCCACTGCCATCCCCGTAGACCTCGCCATCGGCACGCCCGGTATTCACATTGCGGCGGTATTCGCGCACCTGTGCGCCGGAGACCATCAGCTTGCGGACCTGGCGGCGTGGAATTTCGCGGATCTGGGCGACGTTGCGACGTGAAGCGGCCAGCTTGCCCGGGGAGAACAGTCCGCGCAGGACCGAAGCCAGGTGGCTGAAGCCATGGCCCGGGTCCTTGGCCAGCAATGCTACGAGGAAGTGGCCGATGCCGCCGAGCAGCAATCCAATCCACAAAAACGGCAGTTCCAAAGGCGAAGCGAACTTCAAGCGCTGGAAGACTTCCGAGCGCTTGGCTTCGCGCGGGCCTGCCAGCGAGTCGACAACCTCGACTTGGTGGTACATCTTGGCACTTGGCACCACGACCACGCGGTGACCGGCCAGGCGGTTGCGCCAGCATAGGTCCACGTCGTCGCCACGGCCCGGAATTGCCGGGTCGAATCCGCCCAGCTGCTCAAAGACCTCGCGCCGGATAAACATGCCGGCCGAGGACACGGCGAAGTAATCGCTTCGTCCGTCGTACTGCCCCTGGTCGACTTCGTCGATATCGATCATGGTCAGGCGCTGGGCCTTGCGGTCCACGCTCAACCCCACCTCGACCAGATGGCGCGGGTTATCGATGTCCAGCAGCTTGCAACCGGCAATGGATACCGATTCGGAGGCCTCAACGGTCCGAGTCAGCTGTTCCAGCGCGTCGGGAGCAGGCATGGAGTCATCATGGATAATCCATAGCCATTCATCACGGTCCAAACGCGCTTCGGGCAGTTGCGACACCGCTACTTCCAGCGACAGCCCCAAGGATCCTTCATCGGCGACCAGCAAGGCGGAGTTGGAAGGCAAGTTCGCCCGCAGGACCTCTAGCGATGCGTCAGAGGACGAAGCGTCAACTCCGACGAAGCGTTCGATAGGCCGGGACTGGTTTCGCAGTGCGGCCAAAGTGCGTGGTAAAAAGTCAGCGCCATCGTGCGAAGCAACGATGGCGGTGACGTGAATTGGCGGACGAATTAGATTGCTCGTTTCCGTAGACGGCGACGTTCGCGCTCTGAGAGCCCTCCCCAGATTCCGAAGCGCTCGTCATTGCTCAAGGCATATTCTAGACATTCCGAACGGACAACACATGCGCCGCAGACGCGTTTCGCGTCGCGAGTCGATCCGCCCTTTTCAGGGAAGAACGCTTCGGGGTCAGTCTGTGCGCACAGAGCACGGGCCTGCCAGCCCAGCTCGCCCTCGTCAACTTCGCCGCCAACACCAAGCCAAACTGCCTTGATGGTTTCGCGCACTTCGTCATCCTCGTCGAGCTCAGGAGCCCACGAGCCAACCGAGGAGATTTCTTCGGTGTCGGATAACGTGTCGTGCTCTTTCAGGTAGCTGTCGGCCGCGGTCTCCAGATCGGCTGCAACTGCAACCCGTGCGGACTCACCGGCTTGAGGATCGACAAACCAGTCGGATGGTGCGTCCTCCAGCCCGTATTGAGCCGACGCAACAGCCGAGGTCGAAAATTCGGAGTACCCCTGCTCCAGATTCGCCATGGTGATGTTGACCTTTCGATTGGTTTGAGGAGATCGGGCCGTCATTGCTCCCGATCCATCCGGCAGCATTTATTCCATCGAACTAGCGAAAAGTGATGAACCTGCCCGGACTCACCATCTAATTACAGCCGTGTAACTCCGCTAGAGTCAAGCGGGGAGGTCATTCTAAGAAGAGTTCTCAGGAAACTCCCGGCACAACACGCCGTCAAAAGACGCACATGAGGTGGGCGAGTCCCGTCTTGGCTGAATTCTCGGTGAATTCTCAGTAATTAAATTTAAGGACATCCAGTGAGCAATAGCCTACAATCACGAACATTTGTCGAGAATCTTCTCGCGCCGCGACGCAGTTCAGCCTCCCCATGGCTCACCTGGTACTCCGTCGGCGGGGAACGCATCGAGCTGTCCGGACGGGTATTTGACAATTGGGTCGCTAAAAGCGCCAATCTCTTGGGCGAGGTTTTCGACCTCGATGAAGACTCGATCATGGTGCTCGATTTGCCGGCGCATTGGAAGTCCCTGGTCGTGGCCCTGGCCGCGCTGCACCATGGCGCCACGCTGGTCGATGCTGGGCATGATGATGCACAGCAGGCATCGGTGTGGGTGACAGCCCAACCGGATGATGAGCGCATACCCAGCAGCTCTGAAATCCTTGCCGTGAACCCGGCAGCTCTCGCGCTGTCCTTCGGCTCGGATCTCGGCCCTGTCGCAGAAGACTTCAATGCCTCCGTGCGTACCTACGGGGATCAGTTCTATCCCTCGCCAGTAACTGGTGATGCCTCAGCCATCGCAACCAATGGTGACGCCCCGGTCAGCCTTGCTGCGTTATTCGATACCGAAGCTAAGGCGCAAGGAACAATTCTAGTGCGTGCTCAGCAACCCGTGCTCTCCTTGCTGCCCTTCGCCATTGGCCAGTGGGCAGCGGGTGACGGAATTGTGCTAGTAGAAGACGGGATGGAAGTGACCCAGCGCCTGCGCGACGGCGAACGCATTGACTTCGACTACCGACCAGCGGATTAGCGAGCCACCGTCGGTACCGTGCCGGTATCGGCCTGGCCAGCGGAATGCGCTGCGTCAGCGCCGGTATCGGCCTTGTGATTGCCCAGAACTTCGTGGTCGTGGGCGAATTCTTCCTCCGCATCCATCGCGCTGCCGAAGACCCAGAAACGGTAGGCGAAGAAACGGAAGATGGTGCCGAGCACCAAGCCGACTACCGAACCGGCAATGAACACCGAGGTGGGATCGGTCAAGCCCAACCAGTATTTGGTGACCCATACGCAGGCCGCGGCAATGCCCAATCCGATGGCATTCATGATGATGAACATCACGAGTTCGCGCACCACATTGGCCTGGCGGCGGTGGCGGAAGGTCCAGTAGCGGTTGGCCACCCAAGAGAACATCGTCGCGACGACGCCAGCAATGATTTTCGCTTTAACCTGGGAATCGCTCATGGAACCGTGCAGGAGCCAGACGTAGATCCCCGAGTCGATGATGAACGCAACGCCACCGACGACGCCGAACTTCGCCACCTCGCGCCACAGCAACGAGATGAGTCCGGCTATTTTGAGTTTGATGCGCTCGAGCAATTGTCCTCCAGGGAATATTGTTCCCGTCTGGCTAGCAGTAACAAGGCGCGCTAAGCACTACGAGAAGCGCGCGATCTTGCTATTTTATCGGCACTTTCTGGAAATTGACCGAATTGTGAGAGTAATCAGACAACGCGCATGCGATTCTCAACGTCGCTTTCGATACCCTTGTAATCGTGAGCTTTCCAAAAATTGGTGTGATTGGTGGCGGGCAGCTAGCCCGAATGATGGCCCCCGAGGCCCTGAACCTAGGTTTCGAACTGCATGTTCTTGCCGAAGGTCCTGATGTTTCGGCTGCGCGAAGCGTTCCCGACGCTCCTGTAGGCGACTACAAAGACCTCGAAACCCTGCGTGAATTCGCCAAGGGCAAGGACGTTGTCACCTTTGACCACGAGCACGTGCCCAACGAATTCTTGACCACCCTGATCAATGAGGGCGTCAACATCCAGCCCCGTCCGGCTGCGCTGATCCATGCCCAGGACAAGCTGGTCATGCGCGAGGCCATCGAACGCCTCGGACTTCCGAACCCTGCGTGGGCCAAGGTTGACGATGTCGATGCCCTGATCGCTTTCGGTGAGCAGACCGGCTGGCCCATTGTGCTCAAGACCCCGCGCGGCGGCTACGACGGCAAGGGCGTGCGCATGCTGGACAATGCCCAAGACGCCAAGGATTCCGCCGACTGGTTCGCCCATGGCCCGCTGCTGGCCGAGGACAAGGTCGAGTTCTCCCGCGAACTTTCCGCGTTGGTAGCCCGCACCCCTTCAGGCGAGGCCAAGGCTTGGCCCGTGGTCCACACCATCCAGGTTGATGGAGTCTGCGATGAAGTGATCGCGCCTGCCCAGGATATTGACGAAGCCACCGCGGCCACCGCAGCCGATGCGGCCTTGCGCATCGCCGAAGAATTCGGCGTCACCGGAGTCATGGCCGCAGAGCTCTTTGAAACCCCGGGTTCAGGAGCCGGTTTCGTGATCAACGAATTGGCCATGCGCCCGCACAACACCGGCCACTGGACCATGAACGGTTCGGTCACCAGCCAATTCGAGCAGCACCTGCGTGCGGTTCTGGATCTGCCGCTGGGCGAAACCCGCGAGCTGGGCGTGACTGTGATGAAGAACTATCTCGGCGGCGCCAACCAGGACCTCTACTCGGCTTTCCAAGCCGCCTTGGCCGCCGCGCCAGAAGTCAAAGTCCATGCCTACGGCAAGTCCGTGCGCCCGGGCCGCAAGATCGGCCACGTCAACGTTGTGGCTAACGCCGGGCAAAGCGTAGATGAACTTCGTTCGCAGGCCAATAAGGTTGCCGCGCTCATCCGCGACGGCATCGAAGCCGCCGTCTAGACTTTATTTTGATCAAGAGCCGCTGCCGCGTACCGGGCAGCGGCTCTTACTAGAACACCGCAAGGAAATATCTCATGTCTGAAGCACCACTGGTCGGCCTCGTAATGGGTTCTGATTCCGATTGGCCGGTCATGCGCCTGGCCGCACAGGCACTGGCCGAATTCGGAATCCCTTTTGAAGCGGACGTCGTTTCGGCGCACCGCATGCCAGAAGAAATGATCGATTACGGCAAGAAAGCCCACGAACGCGGACTGCGCGCAATCATCGCCGGCGCAGGCGGTGCAGCGCATCTTCCGGGCATGCTTGCAGCTGTTACACCGCTGCCGGTGATCGGAGTTCCAGTTCCACTGGCTAAACTAGATGGAATGGACTCCCTGCTCTCCATCGTCCAGATGCCTGCAGGAGTCCCCGTAGCAACTGTTTCCATTGGCGGAGCACGCAATGCCGGCCTGCTGGCTGTGCGCATGCTCGCAGCGGGAACCGATGAGCTAGCCGAATCGTTACAGGTAAAGTTGCTTCAGTTTGCAGATTCACTGCGCGAGCAAGCCCATGCCAAGGGTTCGGCTTTGCGCGCTGAAGTTGCCAACGAGAATTTCGCTTCCTAGGGAAAGTCCAAAAGTACATGGGTTCTGCCAGTCACCGCGCACCAAGTCCGTTGCGCCAGCCAGAGACCATCAGCTCTCCGCAGCGCAGCAAGCGGGCTCTGATCCTGGTCCTGCTGACCATCTTCTTCCCCGGCGGCGCTCAGCTGGTCGCGGGAAATCGCAAGCTTGGACGGATCGCAGTGTCCATCACCATGGCCTGCTGGCTGGCCATTCTTGCGCTGGTTGCCCTGTACTTCATTGATCGTTCGATCATTCTCGGCTGGGTTGCCCACCCGAACTTCCAGCTGTTCCTGATCATCGTGCTCGGCACGCTGGCCCTGGGCTGGCTGATCATGTTCACCAACACCTTGGTGATTATCCGGCCCAAGCTGCTGGCCCCTGGCATGCGTGCCATCGTTACCATTTTCACCCTGGCAGCCGTGGTGGCCACCAGCGGTGTCTTCATCTACGGCGCCTCGCTGCTGAATACCGGACGCGAAACCATTGTGGCCGTATTCGATGAAGGACCCGCCTTCGAGCCAGTCGACGGGCGCTACAACATCGCAGTGTTCGGTGCCGACTCCGGTGCCAACCGCGAAGGCGTCCGCACCGACGTTGCGGCTCTGCTTTCTGTTGATGCCAAAACCGGCAAGAGCCTGCTGATCTCGGTGCCGCGCAACTTCCAGAGCGCACGCTTCGCCCCGGGCTCGCCCATGGAGAAGATCTGGCCCGAAGGCTACAACTGCGGCGACGAATGCATCTTCAACGCCATCTACCGCAATGCCGAAACCGAGCACGCGGATGCTTTCCCCGAGACCGTGAAGAACGTCGGCGCGCAAGCTGCCATGGACGCGCTGGAAGGCACCACGGGGCTCCCTGTCCAGGGCTACGTCATGATCAACATGGCCGGGTTCGAGCAGTTTGTCGACGCATTGGGCGGGGTCACCATCGACTCCGGCGGATGGGTTCCCTACAACGGGAAATACCACGAAAACAGCACCGTGCGCACGCACTGGTTCGCACCGGGCACCCACGAATTCACCGGCAAGCAGGCATTGTGGTTTGCTCGCTCACGCGACTTCACCGATGACTACCACCGCATCAAGCGCCAGCAGTGCTTGCAGCAGGGAATTATCAAGCAGTTCAAGCCGCAAACGATCCTGAGCAATTTCACTTCGATCATGTCCGCCGGTGAACAGCTCGTTGAAACCGACATTCCAGCAGGTCAGCTCGGTTCCTTCGTATCCCTGGCCGAGAAGGTCTCCAAGGAGCCGATGGCCCGCTTGACCCTCGGTGCGCCGGACTTCGAACGCAGCTTCTCCACCTACCCCGACTTCGACAAGCTGCAAGAGCGTATCCAGACGTTGATCGCAAAGCAGAACGAGCCGGAGAAGAAGAAGGAAAAGAAGAAGGACAATCCTGAAAAGAGCGAGGACACCTCCAAGTCCTCGGCTCCGGAAGAAACAACCCAGGCTTCCGAAGAAGCGCCGGAAACCACTGACGTGAACAATGCTCCGAAGCTGTCGAAAGAGGACAGCCCGGAATTCACCCAGCCAGATGGCAGCCCGATCACCGAAGAGTACTTGGTGCAATTGGAAATGGCCGGCTACCGCACGTTGATTTCAGAGATCGCGGCCAATAACGACGAATGCTCGGTTCCGTAAACGGTTAAGACCCCCCGACCGCCATGCGACCCAACTACCGCTCCTGAAAGGCTATGGTCAAAAGACGTGTTCGAGTTGAAAAACGCGATTAGGGACTACCACTGGGGATCTGCTTCGCAGATTTCCGATCTGCTCGATCTGCCCGCGGAAACCACCCCGCAGGCCGAGATGTGGCTCGGTGCCCATCCCGGGTGCCCGAGCCGGATCTCCGATAGCGGGACAGCGCTCAATGATTTCATCGCCGAGGATCCAGAGCACATACTGGGTTCAGCAGTCGCCCAGCGCTACGGACGTCTGCCCTACCTGTTCAAGGTGCTCTCGGCGACCCAGCCGCTGTCGATCCAGACGCACCCCACGCTGAAGCAGGCCCAAGAGCGTTTCGCCCAGGAAAACGCGGACGGCAAGCCTTTGGATGCTGCTGACCGCAACTACCGCGATGACAACCACAAGCCGGAGATGCTCTTTGCCCTCACCGACTTCGTGGCGCTATCGGGCTTCCGCCAACCAGCGCAGATTGTTGAAGACCTGCAGATCCTGGCCGCGCACCTGCCGGACTCGGCGCATGCCCCGATAGGCCAGCTGCTCGATCTGCTGCAGGGCACCGATCCGCTGGCCCGGACTTTCAAGCATGTGCTGACCGCGGGGGAGGAAATTTCCCAGCTGGTAGCGCAGATCAGCGAAGCAGTGGCAGGCAGCCCCGAATTGCACGGCAATGCCCATTTCGCCGAGCTAGCCTCGATCAACAAGATCTATCCTGGCGATCCGGGGGTCTTGGTCGCCCTGCTGCTGAATCTGATCTTCCTGGAACCTGGCCAGGCCATCAGCCTGGGTGCCGGCAACGTCCACGCCTACCTGCGCGGTTTGGGAATCGAGGTCATGGCCAATTCGGATAATGTGCTGCGTGGAGGCCTGACCAGCAAGCATATCGATGTTCCCGAACTGCTGGACGTCACCATTGCCGCCCCCTCCCCTGCCCCGATCCTGGAGCCGGTGGCCCTTGATACCCATGACCGCTTGTACAAGCCCGACTTCGAAGAGTTCCAGCTGCAGGTACTCGATCCCATAGAGCCGGGCCTTGCCGCTGATCTGCAGCTGCACGGTGCCGCAGTGCTGCTGTGCACCGCCGGTGAGTTCCTGGTAGCCACGCGTGAAGGCGAACGCAGCATCAGCCGCGGGCAGTCGTTGTTCCTCACCGCGTCCGAACTGCCAGCCACCGCCATCTTGCAGGGCACCGTTCCGGGCCAGCTCTTCGCAGCCAGCGCCCAGATCGACTAGCCGCACTGCCCTGAGGCCCTTCGTGGCACTATAGGGGACAAACGCAAAACTGCGAGCCATGGACTTGAATCAAGTCCATGGCTCGCAGTTTTGCAATCAGATGCGGATTAGCGGGTGTAGGCTTCCCACTTGTCCTGGTGGTGCTCACCCTCGACGAAGCGGATGGTGCCGGACTTGGCACGCATGACGATCGACTGGGTGTGGATGCGGTTGTCCTTGTAGCGGACACCGCGCAGCAGGTCGCCATCGGTGATGCCGGTCGCTGCGAAGTAGCAGTTATCCGAGGTCACCAAGTCGTTAGTGGTCAGCACGCGGCCCAATTCGTGGCCGGCGTCGATGGCCTTCTGCTTCTCATCGTCATCAGTTGGCCACAGGCGGCCCTGGATCACGCCGCCCAGCGCCTTGATAGCGCAGGCGGTCACGATGCCTTCAGGGGTGCCGCCGACACCCATCAGCGCGTCAACGCCGGTGCCTTCGCGGGTTGCGGCGATGGCGCCGGCAACGTCACCGTCCATAATCAGCTTGGTGCGGGCACCAGCCGCGCGGATCTCCTCGATCAGGCCAGCGTGGCGTGGGCGGTCCAGGATGGTCACAGTCACCTGGCTGACCTTCTTGCCCTTGGCCTTGGCGATCAGGTGCAGGTTCTGCTTCACTGGCAGGCGGAGGTCAACGAGCTCGGCTGCCTCTGGCCCGGTGACCAGCTTCTCCATGTAGAACACGGCGGAGGGGTCGAACATCGAACCGCGGTCGGCGACGGCCAACACGGACAGGGCGTTGTTCAGGCCCAGTGCGGTCAGACGGGTTCCGTCAATCGGGTCGACTGCGACGTCGCATTCGGCGCCGGTGCCGCTGCCAACCTGTTCTCCGTTGAACAGCATTGGAGCTTCGTCTTTTTCACCTTCGCCAATCACGACAACGCCGTTGAAGTTCACGGTGGACAGCAAGCCGCGCATGGCGTCGACTGCGGCACCGTCTGCGGCATTCTTGTCACCGAATCCGACCCACGGCGAGGAAGCGATGGCTGCCGCTTCGGTTGCACGCACCAGCTCCAGTGCTAGGTTGCGGTCCGGCTCCGCGTCGGAAACCGACAGTCGCGGAGAAAGGTGGGCATAATTGTTCTTTTCGGTCACGAAAGATCCCATCACTGAGTCGTAGTCATTGCGCCTATGCAAACAAGGACATTCTATCCTCTAGAGTTTTCGCTTTACAGTTCGTGTCGGGAGTGCCTGCTCATAGTTCGACGTGCGTTTGGGCACTCTGGTTCGAATTCCACAGAATCTTCGGGGAGAATGGAAGGCGTGCAACCTGAGAAGAACACCGAGAACAGCGTCCCGGCTACCGGCAACACGGCCAACGGTACCGAGACGCCTGCTGCGTCCCCTCGAAGCCTCGACGATCCGAATGCCACCTTCGAGGATCTGCCGTACAAGCCGCAGCTCACCGAGAAGCAGGCCAAGCGCGCGAACCAGACCTTCAAGGGCATGGTGCTGTCCATCGGCTTCACGGTTGCCATACTCATTCCGGTGCTTATGCTCAACCCGCCGCCCAAGGACGACGCGTTTGAAAGCGACGTCAACCTGCAGGCCACCGCGGAACAGACGGAACAGATTTCTGGCTTTGAGATCTTCGCCCCGGAACTGGGCGACAAGGCATATGCGAACTTCGCTCGCTGGCAGGCTAACACTGCACAGGGAGTGCCCTATTGGGAATGCGGCCTCGTCTTCGAAGACAAGAACTTCGTGTGGGTTCGCCAAGCTGCTGACGCCAACCCGACCTGGATAGCCCTGATCACCGATGCGGCGACACCAACCGAAACTCGCACCATCGGCGGAGCGCAGTGGGAAGTGCGCACCAAGGACCAGAGCACGTACCTGATCTCCGAGTTCAAGGACTCCACCGTCGTACTTTCCAGTGACACCTCGGCCGAACAGCTGAACAGTGTTGCCGAACAGGTCGCTAGCGAGCTGGATTAAGTCACGTTCACGGGAAAAGCCAGTCATATATTCGATATTCGAACAGCATCCCGTAGAATCTGAGTCATGCTCTCTGAATCAACACAACTGACCCTGACGCCTAAAGAGGCTTGGGAAAAGCTCAGCGCCGGCAATTTCCGTTTCGTCAACGAAGATACCCAGCACCCCAACCAGGACAGTGCTCGACGGCAGAAGTTGATCTCCGGCCAGGAACCTTTCGCTGTCATCTTCGGCTGCTCTGATTCCCGCCTTGCGGCAGAGATCATTTTCGATGTGGGTTTGGGCGACATGTTCGTGGTGCGTACCGCAGGCCACGTCCTGGATCCGGCAAGCCTCGGTTCATTGGAATTCGCCGTTGACGCCCTGAACGTGCCGTTGATCGTCATCCTCGGGCATAACTCCTGCGGTGCGATTACCAGCGCCATCCAGGCCAAGGAAACTGGCAACATGCCCAAGGGCTTCGTTCGCGACCTGGTCGAGCACATCACCCCTTCAGTCCATGCCGCCGAACGCAAGGGCATCACCGACGTGAACGGCACCGTTGTCGAGCACGTCAAGCAGACCACCGACCGCCTCGTCGACCTGTCCAGCATCATCGCGCTGGCCATCGAAGAGGGCCGCACCGCGGTCGCCGGCGTTGCCTACCACCTGCACGATGGCCGTGCCCAGCTGGTCTCCAGCCTGGGCCTCGACTAGAAGCTCCAAGCTTCAGGAAAAGCCTTGTAAAACGGCTTTTATTCCCAATTCGGTGAAGCGTCACTGTTGGTTGTGATGTTTACGTCAGAGACCTGTCATTCGATGACGGTTCGGGCGTACTCTGGGCTCATGACTAACAGTGACGATTTCCGTATCGAACATGACACCATGGGCGAAGTCCGAGTTCCGGCTCAGGCCCTGTACCGCGCGCAAACCCAGCGTGCCGTCGATAATTTCCCGATCTCGGGCAAGACCTTGGAATCCTCGCATATCAAGGCCCTGGCCCAGGTCAAGAAGGCCGCCGCACGAGCCAACCTGGCGCTCGGCGTTCTCGACGAAGAACGCGCTGAGGCCATTGTGGCCGCAGCCGATCAGGTCGCTACCGGGCAATACGACGAGCACTTCCCCATCGACGTATTCCAGACCGGTTCCGGAACCAGCTCGAATATGAACACCAACGAAGTTCTCGCCGAATTGGCCACCCGTGCCTTGAAGGCCCGGGACAGCGGCACCGAGGTCCACCCGAACGACCACGTGAACGCCTCGCAATCTTCCAACGACGTCTTCCCGACGTCCGTGCATGTTGCCGCCACCGGAGCTCTGCTCAATGACCTGGTCCCGGCCCTCGGAACCTTGGCTTCCTCGCTGGAGGCGAAGTCCGCCGAGTTCAAGGATGTGGTCAAATCCGGCCGCACCCACCTGATGGATGCCACCCCAGTCACCCTTGGCCAGGAATTTGGCGGCTACGCAGCACAGGTACGCTACGGCATTGAACGCATCGAAGCGGCCCTGCCACGCGTTGCCGAAGTTCCCCTGGGCGGCACCGCGGTAGGCACCGGCATCAACACCCCAGACGGCTTCCCGCAGCAGGTCATCGAGTTCCTGCGCGAAGACACCGGCCTGCCCATCACCGAGGCGCGCAACCATTTCGAAGCACAGGCCAACCGCGACGGACTGGTCGAGGCCTCCGCAGCTTTGCGCACCATCGCTATCTCGTTGATAAAGATCGCCAATGACCTGCGGTGGATGGGCTCCGGCCCCAACACCGGCTTGGGAGAAATTGCGATCCCTGATCTGCAGCCAGGATCCTCCATCATGCCCGGCAAGGTCAACCCGGTCATTTCGGAGGCAACCATCCAGGTAGCAGCCCAGGTCATCGGCAACGACACCGCCATCGCTTGGGCCGGAACCAACGGCGCCTTCGAGCTGAACGTGGGCATCCCGGTCATGGCCTCCAACCTGCTCGAATCCATTCGCCTGCTGTCCAGCACCTCAACGGTGATGGCCGAAAAGATGATCGACGGCATCAAGGCCAATGTGGAACGCGCGCGCTTCCTGGCCGAGGCTTCCCCATCGATTGTCACCCCGCTGAATAAGCTGATCGGCTATGAAAACGCAGCCAAGATCGCCAAGAAGGCTGTTGCCGAGGGGCTGACCGTACGCGAAGCAACCATCGCTTTGGGCTTCGTTGAACGCGGTGAAGTCACCGAGGAACAGCTCGATCAGCTTCTGGATGTTTCCACCATGGTGGGCAAGCACTAATTCCCAGGCGCTCCACCCCTGCTGCTACCGCGGTTCGATGCTCGGCATCGGGTCGCGGTAGCGTACTTTAACCCGGAAAAACAGACTCCTACTTGCCGGTAACATCTGCTAGCCTCCACCTATGACCCGCACCACATCTCGCTCTTTTAAACGTCTTGGCCTCTGGATTTCCGGCACGCTCGTAGTCCTCTTGGCCGCATTCTTCGCTTTTGCTCCCGGCATCGTGGAAAACACCCGCAATAAGATCGAGGCCGCGGGTCTGCCAGCGGTCGGCGACGACGCCTCGGAACTGCATTCGCGCTTGCAGATTGCCGACATGCATGCCGACACCTTGATGTGGGACCGTTCGCTGCTCAAGCGCTCGGACCGCGGCCATGTCGACCTGCCGCGCATGGAAGAAGGCAATGTCGCCCTGCAGGTCTACTCCTCGGTTTCCAAGTCGCCCGTCGGCCAGAATTACGACTCCAATAGCGCCGAATCGGATAACATCACGCTGCTGGGCATTGTCCAGCTGCAACCGCCTCAGACCTGGTTCTCGCTCCTGGAGCGTTCGCGCTACCAGGCCAAGAAACTGCGCGACGACGCCGCCGACTCGCAAGGCACCCTGCGCACCATCACCACCACCGCCGAGCTCGACCAGCTGTTCAAGGACCGCAAGAGCGGCCAGCAGGTCACCGGAGGCCTCTTCTCGGTAGAGGGCCTGCATAATCTTGAGGGCGACGTCAGGAACGTGGATGTCCTGTTCAACGATGGCATGCGCATGGCCGGGTTCACGCACTTCTTCGACAACTCGGTGGCCGGCTCCAAACACGGGGTCGAGAAATCAGGGCTCACCGACCTTGGCCGTGCTGCACTCAAGCGCATGGAAGAGCTGGGGGTCATCGTCGACCTGGCGCATTCCAGCGACGCGGCTTTCAATGAAGTCCTCTCCCTGGCTACTGAACCCGTGGTATTCAGCCACGGCGGTGTCCAAGCCACCTGCGATGTGAACCGGAACCTCACTGACGATCAGATCCAGGCCATAGCCGGGACCGGCGGCGTTATCGGAATTGGCTACTGGGACGCTGCGGTCTGCACCCTGGATGTGGATTCGGTGGTGGACGCGATGGAGCACGTCATCAAGGTCGCAGGAATCGAACACGTCGGTTTGGGCAGCGACTTCGACGGAGCAACTACCGTCGCATGGGATGCCAGCCAGATTGCTGTCATCACCCAGGAACTGATGAATCGCGGCTATTCGGATACGGAAATCGCGGCCATCATGGGCGGAAATACGTTGCGCGTATTCCGCGAGGTGCTTCCAGCGAACTAGCTCAGTTCAATCCAATAGCGTCGCAGGTCCTCGGTGGAGCCGAAGCGGGGCCCGATTTCGGCGACCGAAACGACGCGTTCGAGGACTCCGCCGCAAGCTTCGATGGTTCGCGCCGAAGCAGTATTGGAGTCGTTGCAGGTAAGCAGGACCCGCGGCAGGCCAAGGCTGCGGGCTTGTTCGAGGGATCCGGCGAGCGCGGTTCTGGCCAGGCGATTGCCACGGGCGCTCGGGCGTATGCCGTAGCCGATGTGCCCGCCGACTTCGCGAAGGAAATCATTGCCCAGCTCGTGACGCAAGCTGACCGCGCCCAAGTACTCATCGTCGTGCGCTAGCCACAGGGTGCTTTGCGCAACGAAGCCTTCCGGTGGCGTGAAGTGCGGCTTTTCCAGATCCTTGAGCAGCTGGACCCACTGCGCGAAGTCTTCTGCATTGCGCAGATCCCAACCGTATTTGGCAGCGTAGAAGACCGAGGCCCCGTCCTGCTCCGCCCCCGCCCATTCGGTTGTGCTCCGCATGAAGGAAGCATGCAGTGCGGCAGAAGGTTCAATCAGTCCAATCCCGGTCATGGAGCAAGTCTAAGCTCATGCCGGCGGCATTCACGCATGCCACCGCGGAGTTGAAGGCAGGAAGCGTCAACTGGCGAAATAGCCACCGGGCCGAGGGGCCATCGCCCATTGCAGCGCCCGTTCGTGCAGCGGCGGGAGTTCTGGCCGGTTAGCCAGTTCGAAGTACCCCACTTCCAAATTCTCGTCATCGTTGACCTTCGCCGTGCCGGAAAGGTGCCGAGCCTTGAAAACTACATCCAGGTACTGCGCGTGATCCCCATTGGGATACACCGTGGGAGCTGTCACCCCGACCCCCAACAGGTCCGTGATTTCGCATTCAACGCCGGTTTCTTCCAGCACTTCGCGGTGTGCTGTATGCGAAGGCTCTTCGCCTGGATCAATAATTCCTGCTGGCAGGGTCCATTTGCCATTGTCGGCACGTCGCACCAACAGCACCCGGCTGTCGTGGAGGACAACTATTTTCACCCCGGAGAGCCATAGCAGTTCATGACCGATGCGTTCTCGAAGATGGGTTACGAATTCTGGAGTTGCCATGATTTCATGGTGCCATAAGCAGCACTGCTAAAGACCCAATGAGCATGAAGGGACCGAAAGGGACCGCTGATTTCAGCGTCAATTTCCGCACCGCCACGCCCCCGATAACCCAGCCGGTGGCCAGCAGGAAGGCAAGCAAGGTCGCGAAGAACAAACTGGGCAAGGAATAGTAGCCGAGGTTCATCCCCAGCACGCCGGCCAGCTTCACATCGCCCATGCCCATTGCCCCAGCGGAAATCAGCGCGAGGAGCAGATAGCCTCCGCCAAGCAGCAGCAACCCCAAAAGGCTCATCAGCAGCCCATGCCCATCAGAACGGAAGATCCCCAGCAACGCGATCACCACGATGCTGGCCGCCAACCAGTAAGCCAGTAGCCGGTTGGGCAAACGATGCGTCGCCATGTCTTCCTTGGACAAGACGAACCCGAAACCAAGAAAGCAGGCTAGCTGGAGGAGAACCAGTGCTGCGGTGGTCGGGCTTTCCTGTGCCACGTTCCAAATTTCTGACATGCATAGAGCATAGGCACCTCATTGGATCTTCGGCAGAGGGGTCTTCCTCTTGTGAATAATTCAGCCGCTTCTACAATTGGAGTATGGACGTTCCAGCAGTTCCAGTTCTTTTCCCCGGGCACTCCGCCCCTGAGTCGGCGGCCCGTCGTCGTTTCCGTGCCTTGGCCCGGTCCGCCCCATGGCTGAGCACCTCCTTGCAGTTCCAGGTCCAGGTCCCGGAGCATTACGCCCAACCGGGCGAAGGCCTGGAAGGCCAGCTGACCGCCATCCTCCGCCAGCGAGAAGCCATAGCCGTGCGCTCGGCCGAGGGGCAACTGGTGTACCAAAAGGAGAAGTTCACCGCAGATCGGAGCCGAGGCTACGTCGCAGCCACCAATTCCTCATGGAAGCTGCCGGCCTCGCTGACCTCCCCGGTTTATACCTCAGACCACCTGATCTTGCGCCGTCCACAAATTTCCGGCTTCAATGGGTTGCTGCCCTTGGAGCATTGGGAACCAATGCTCGACCCGGTGGAACTTGCCGGCACCGAGCCTGCCGCCCATGATCTCGCTTTCGACCACCCCACCTACATTCACGAGCTCGCAGAGATCACCCATGGCAACCGGCCTGCTTTAGCCGCCGTTCTCACTGCGGGACACAACTACCAGCCCGCGCTGGCCAGCTGTCCTCTCGTTCCCGCCGGGACACGAACCCTCGTGGTACTGGATCTGGCAACAGGCGTCTGCCTGAGCCGCCGGGTGCTCTCCGCTCAGGCCGGGATGCCTGCGGCCCCGGAGCTGTCGCTTCAGGTCCTGGCCCAGAACGAGTACTACATCGATTCCTTGTTCACCGCCCCAGCTCCCACGCTTACCGACGTGCGGGCGCCGATTCCGTGGGAGCTGCGCAGCGAGCGCCAATCCTAGGACAAGGTGGGCGAATCAAGCAGGTTGGTGACTAGCGCGGCGATAGCAGAGCGCTCGGAACGGGTCAGGGTCACATGCCCGAAGAGGGCATGTCCCTTGAGCTGTTCCACGACCGCGGCGACGCCGTCGTAGCGGCCTACATGCAAGTTATCTCGCTGTGCCACGTCATGGGTGAGCACCACCTTGGAATTCTGTCCGATGCGCGATAGCACCGTGAGCAGAACATTGCGTTCCAGCGACTGGGCTTCATCAACAATGACGAAGGAATCATGCAGCGAACGCCCGCGGATGTGGGTCAGCGGCAGGACTTCAAGCATCCCGCGTTCGACCACTTCATCAATGGCATTCTTCGACACGATCGAGCCGAGGGTATCGAAGACCGCTTGGGCCCAAGGTCCCATCTTTTCTCCCTCGGAGCCCGGCAGGTAGCCTAGTTCCTGGCCGCCCACGGCATAGAGCGGACGGAACACGGTGATCTTGCGGTGTTCCCTGCGTTCAAGCACTGCTTCCATTCCGGCGCACAGGGCCAACGCCGATTTACCGGTTCCGGCGTTGCCGCCCAGGGAGACGATGCCCACGGATGGGTCCATCAGCAGGTCCAAGGCGATGCGCTGCTCTGCACTGCGTCCATGCAATCCGAAGGCCTGCTGGTCGCCGCGCACCAGCTTCAAGGTGTTCGCATCAACCTTGCGGCCCAGGGCGCTTCCGCGCGGGGATGTGATGACGAATCCGGTGTTGATCGGTTCATCGGCGACCGCAGGGTGGTTCAGAAGCTGTTCATGTTCGTAGAGCTTGGCCATGGTCTCTTCGCCCAGTTCCAGCTGCTGTATGCCGGTCCACCCGGTCGAGGCGATCAGCTCATTGCGGTATACCTCGGCATGGATGCCCATGGCAGAGGCCTTGATGCGCATCGGCAGGTCCTTGGTGACCAGCGCAACGTCGAGGCCAGCATCCAGCAGGTGCTTGGCGACAGCCAGGATGCGTGAATCATTATCGCCTGAGCGCATGCCCACCGGCAGGACCTCAGGGGCGATGTTGTTCAGTTCAATGCGCAGCGTTCCACCAGTTTTGGACACGGGCACTGCCTGGGCTAATCCCCCATGGCTGGCAATCAGCTCGTCAAGCACACGCAAGGCATGGCGTGCAAAGAAGCCCAGATCAGGATCCTTGCGCTTATGTTCCAGCTCGGTGACGACAGTCAGCGGGATCACGACATGGTGCTCATCGAAGTGGAACATGGCTTTCGGGTCAGAAAGCAAGACCGAAGTATCAATGACGTAGGTTCGTACACCCTGTTCGGCTGTTCGTGTCATGGCAGCGCACCCATTCTCGAATCCGGCGTGGGGACTCTCCCCACGCGTAAGTGGGGAATCCCGACACCGGATGTCCAAGGCGATTCCGGCAATTGCTCCGGCTGGCGCTGCATTTGGTCATCTAGTGAGGAACCCTTCGATCAGCTGGGTCTTGTTGCCCCGGCCTTATGATCACCATAGACCTTGAAGCGCTACCGGGGGACTACGTTCAGGTAACGATTAGCTGAACAGCTGAGCCGGGTGCACGATTCGGGGCTCAGGTGCCGAAGCGGCGCTGGCGATCAGCGAAGTCGCGCAACGCACGCAGGAAATCCACGCGGCGGAAATCCGGCCACAATGCCTCGCAGAAGTAGAACTCCGAGTACGCGCTTTGCCAGGTCAAGAAGCCGGAGAGACGCTGTTCCCCGCTGGTGCGGATCACCAAATCCGGGTCTGGCTGGCCCTTGGTGTACAGTGCCGATTCGATGTCTTCAGTGGACAGTCCGGCGGCAAGTTCCTCGACCGTGCGTCCATCCTCGGCGGCCTTGCAAAGCAGTGACTTGAAAGCATCAAGGATTTCACGGCGTCCGCCGTAGCCGATGGCCACATTCACATGAACGCCGGTGCGGTTGGCCGTAACGGTTTCCAGCGCGGCAAGCTTCTGCGCCAGGTCTTCAGGCAGCAGGTCCTTGGCTCCCACCTGCTGGACCTTGACCCGGTTGGTCTCTCCCAGACGGTCCAGGGTCGTGCCGATGACTTCCAAGAGGTCGCGCAACTCGCTGGCTTCTCGATTAAGGTTGTCGGTGGAGAGCATGTACAAGGTAACCATCTGGATGTTCAGGTCCTCGCACCAATCGAGGAACTCCAGGATCTTGTCCGCACCGGCCTGGTGGCCTGCCATGGTCGGGGTGCCGGCCAGCTTGGCCCACCGGCGGTTGCCATCGACCATCACGCCAATATGGTGCGGAAGCTTGTCGGCAGGGAGGGACTTCGCCAAGCGCCGTTCGTAGTAACGGTACGCAAGGTTCGGAAGCTGCACCTTGTCCCTGCCTTTCGATAGATTCCAAAAACTCTAGGTTCTAAATCTACCGCTATTTATCGCCCAGCATGGGTATCTGCCCGCTTCACCGCGTCCACGATGGACACATTCTCCCGGGCTCAGGCACCCTTTCCGGAAGCGAACAGCGAGAACAATCCGTCCATCCCGGCTACAGGCATCTGGCAAAGCTCTTCGCGGCAAGGCTGGATCTGGACGGTCTGGGCCGCACCAGATAGCGACGGATCGTGGCGCACATTCAATCCGAGGCTCAACGCCACCGAACGCACGCGCTCGGCTTCTGCCGAATCCCACTGCGACAGCGCAAGATACTGGACCGGGCTGGAAACTATGCACTGCACTTCCAAGGCGGTCGCTACCTGTGTTGGCGCGTCGCTGGCCAAAGCCAGGGCGTGGGCAGAAAGTACGCGGGCGCTTTCCAAGTCCGCCGCATCTGCTTCGGTGTAGTCTCCCGCCGCCATGGACTGCAGGGCATGCATCGCCAGCGCCTTGGCGTAGAGCGCACCCGAGGCCGGCAGCGCATCATCAAGCACCGTGACGGCAGCAATGTTGCTGCGCTGGGCTGCGATGCGCGCATCGGCTTGGACCGCGTCACGCGGCACCCCGGTTTCCGGGTCTACGAAGTTGGCAGCGCGTCCCAGTAAGCGACTGGCACGCTCAGCCCACTGCTTGTGCCCGCTGGCTTGGCCCAACGCCAAGAATCCCAGGGCCAGGGCGGCATAGTCCTGCAAGGTGCCTTCATTGCCGTGCTCAGCATGATTGGCGAAGCTCACGCGGGCCAGCCGTCCGGCTTTTTCGTCCCACTGCATCGTCCACACCGAGGTTGCTGCCTTCTCGGCGAGCGCCAAGGCTTCTGGCTGGTCCAGGAGCAGCGCGGCTTCAGACAAGGCTTCGATGGCCAGCCCGTTCCAACCGGCGATCACCTTCTCATCGCGGACCGGCATAATTCGCGAGCGGCGCAGCGTGCGCATTGCATCCCGCAGTTCATGGAGAACACCGATTTCGTTCGTTTCAGGAACCCTCAACAGCGAGAAGCAGAAGTTCTGCGGGTCCTCGGCCACCGGCGCGAAACGCAACAGCCCCTTGGGCAGCCGCTGAATCAAAGGGTCGGTGACCAGTGCGATTTGCTCGCGGCTAAAGGTGTAGTACGCGCCCTCGATCTGCTGGCCATCACGGGATGAATCGGCATCAAGGGAAGCCGCGAAAGCTGGAGCGGCCGAAGATGCGGTGAGCAGTTCCTCGCTGAGGAAGTCGATAATGCCTTGGGCGCTGCGCTGGGCGAGCCCGGCGAGATTCTGCGCGCGCTGGGCTATCTCCCCTTCGGACTTGCGGGCGAATTCCGCCGCCAGGACACTGGTGCGAGCCGCCAGTGAAAGCAGGCCGGCATTGTCGTAGAGCATCTTCTCGAAGTGCGGGACCGACCAGTACTCATCAACGCAGTAACGGGCGAAACCGCCATCAATATGATCCTGCAGGCCGCCAAGGAACATCGCTTCGAGATGGGTGGCCGCTGCGGCGAAGGCCTCGGTGGCGCGGTTCGGGGTGGTGACCACTGCACGCCACAGTGTCTTCAGAGCCCAGGTCGGCGGGAATTTAGGCGCCGGGGTGAAGCCGCCTTCTGGTTTGGTGGCGGCAACCCATCGATCAAGTGCTGCGCCGAAGGCCTGCTCTGCTGGCTGCTGCGAATGCAGCGACAACAGCGAGCTCTGGCGGCTTCCGAGTTCTGCCAAATGCGCGGCGAGCATCTGGGCCTGCTCTTCCAGCGAATCGCGCTTGGTTTCCCAGGCCTCGTGGACGGCGTTGAGCACTTGGCGGAAGCTCGGAGTCTTGCCACGGGGCGTCTTCGGATAGTACGTGCCGGCATGCACGGTACGCCCGTCAGGAAGGGCGAAAATCGTCATCGGCCAACCACCGGCACCGGTGAGCGCCTGGGTAGCCAGCATGTAGGTGTCGTCCACGAGCGGATGCTCTTCGCGGTCCACTTTGATAGCTACGAAGTTTTCGTTCAGCAGCGCCGCGATTTCAGGATCGTCGAAAGACTCGTGGCTCATCACGTGGCACCAATGGCAGGCAGCGTAGCCGATGGAAAGCATGACCGGTACGTCGCGCAACCGGGCCTGTTCGAAGGCTTCGTCCCCATAGGGGAACCAGTCGACAAGTTGGTGCGAATGCTGTCTGAGGTATTGGCTGGATGAGCCAGCGAGTCGTTGAGCCACGCAATCATGCTATCGCGCAGCTCACAAAGCGCCTACTGCTGTTCGTCGGTCTTCGGGTCGTGCGGCTCTTCGGATTCCTGAAGCTTGCGTTCTTCCCCCTTGGCCACCATTTCCTGCTGCTTTGCCTCGGCTTCCGAGGTGTAGCGCACGCGGCGCACTCGACGGACCATGTCGCGAATCAGGAAGATCACGGCAACCACCAAGGCTGCGGTGAAAATGAACCCAAGGAATCCTGGACCGTATTCGCTGCTGGTCTCCGTACCGACACCGAGGGTCGAGGAAGTCAGAGCCAGGGATTCGAAGATCGTATTCACGATGTAAAGACAACTCTTTTCTAGTACTGGAAAGCGCTTAGTACTATCTTAGTCCGGCAAACAGGTCGGTCTCGGGCAACTCGGTTGCTACCTTGGAGGAAATCAGCGTGTAGTCTTCCCACGGCCAGTGCTCCGCGTAGACGTGTTCCGGTACGGCGAAGAAGAAACCTTCCGGGTCGATCTGGGTTCTGTGGGCCAGCAACGCCTGATCGCGCTGCGAGAAGAAATCCGCGCAGTTGATCTGGGTGGTCGTGGTGTGTGGGGAAACCCACTTGAACATCTGGTTTTCCTCGTCCGCTTCCCACAGCGCAACGCGCTCGGTGTAGGGGGACTCGTAACCTGCTTCCAGCATCGCGTAGTGCAAGGTGCGGAAACGATCCGGTGCGAAAGCACGGTCGTAGTACAACTTGCTCACCGACCACGGCGCACCCAGTTCCGGGTACATCTGCGGATTAGCCGCGTGCTCAAAGGCAAAGGTTGAAACCTTATGGCAGTGGATGTGGTCCGGGTGGGGGTACCCGCCGTTTTCGTCATAGGTCGTGATGACGTGGGGACGGAATTCACGGATCAGCTTGATGATGCCGGCAGCAGCGATTTCTACTGGCTGCAAGGCGAAGGCGCCAAAGGGCAGCTCCGGCAGCGGATCCCCTTCCGGCAAGCCGGAGTCGACATAGCCCAGCCAGCGGTGCTTGACGCCCAGCACTGCAGCGGCCTCGGCCATCTCGGTCCGCCGGACGCCTGCCAGGTCGCGGTGCGCATGGGCGAGTTCGCCAGCGGCGGCGTTGAGAATATCCCCGCGCTCACCGCCGGTGCAGGAAACGACCATCACTTCGGCGCCAGCATCAACATAGGCAGCCATCGTTGCAGCACCCTTTGAAGATTCGTCGTCCGGGTGCGCGTGAATAGCCATGAGCCGCAGACCCTGCGAAGGAGCAATTTTCTTCACGTCGTGAATCTCCACTTATCTTCTTTCCTTATGCCACGTTTTTGGACGGCCCGAAGCTTCGAATCTGTCCGTCATCCATAACAACTCACAGCCGACCACCGGTTATTCCCCCATGCTGAAAGACGGTAAACTTGAGTAAGGAACCAACGTACGGCATTCCCAGTTCAAATGCCGCCAGGCAAGAGAGTGGTGCAAGGCAAATAATGTCTGATCCAAGCTTAACGGCTCGCTACAACAACCCCAAGAAACGCAGTCTTCCCAGGAAAACGCGTAACTGGCTAATTGCTGCCGCGCTCTCCGTCGGCGTTGCGGGGGCCGCCTATGTCGGCTTCAACAACTACAGCGCCATCAGCGCGCAGGACATCGAGTTCGAGGTCATTTCCGCAACGAAGGCCAAGGCCATTGTCGCAGTCGAATACAACACCAAGCACCGCGTGCAGTGCGATATTCGTGCGATGAACGAATCCAAGGCCATCGTCGGATACGACACCATTTTGCTTGATCCTGGAGAAGCTACCGGGCACATCACCCAACGCCTGGAGATTGACCTGCACACCGACAACCTGGCGACCACCGCTGGCGTGGAGTCCTGCTACGAGGTTCCGCAGGAATACAAGGGTTAATATTTCAGCTTCTTCATCCCCTAATAGCTGAATCTATTGGGCTTAAATCGTTTTGGCGACTACTATCGTTGAAAAGATACGTTTCGCCCCGCATCGGCGCATGGTTCTAGCTGAGTACTAGGACATGAGCCTGGCGGGGTCTTTGCTTGCATCGCCCATAACGTGTGAGCCCTCAGATCCGTACCGAATCCGACTTCGTCGACGCCACCGTTTCGGTGGCTTTCGGCTTTAGGACCACTTATCGGTCCCAAGGCCAAGCGAAGTCCTAACTGACCAAAGGAAGTACAACGTGAGCACCAACAGCAACGAACCTGTCGTTTGGCTGACTCAGGAAGCCTACGATCGGCTCCAGGACGAACTGACTTTCCTCTCAGGCCCGGGACGTGCCGAGATCGTTGCCCGTATCGAGCAGGCACGTTCGGAAGGTGACCTGAAGGAGAACGGCGGTTACCACGCCGCCCGTGAAGAGCAGGGCAAGGCCGAAGCGCGCATCCTCTACCTGAAGGATCTGCTGCGCCGCGCCGATGTAGGCGATGCTCCTGCCGATGACGGTGTTGTTGAGCCAGGCATGCTGGTTGTCGCCAATATCGCTGGCGACGAGACCACTTTCCTGTTCGGCTCCCGCGAAGTTGCCGGCGACACCGACCTCGAGGTCTACTCCGAGCAGTCCCCTATTGGCGTTGCCGTGCACGGCGCAAAGGTCGGCGACAAGCTGTCGTACTTGGCTCCAAACGGCCGCGACATCAAGGTTGAGATCATCTCTGCAAAGCCTTACCAGTCCTAGCAACTAGGCTGCAATGCAAAGTCCGAAGGCCGCCAACCCATCTGGGTTGGCGGCCTTCGGACTTTGCTGCTTATGCGCTAGGCGACTGAACCGCCGGCAGTATTGGTGATCTGCGGGTCGAAGCCTTCGGCGCGCAGGTTATTGAGCACCGTCTTGGAATGCTCATGGCCCTTGGTTTCCAGGTCGATGGTGATCGCGACATCGCCCATGGACAGCGAACCACCGATACGGGTGTGGTCCAGACGGGTGACATTCGCATCCGATTCGGCGATGATGTTGGAGATCTGCGCGAGCGAGCCGGGGCGGTCTGGAAGCATCATGCGTATGGTCAAGAAGCGGCCGGCCGCAGACAGGCCACGCTGGATCACCTTGAGCATCAGCAGCGGATCGATGTTGCCGCCAGAAAGAATTACCGCGGTGGTTGCCGGATTGATCCCGTGCGCTTCCAGCTTGTTCTCCAGTAGTGCCGCGACGCCCACCGCACCGGCTGGTTCCACCACGAGCTTGTTGCGCTCCAGGAGCACCACCAGAGCTCGTGCGAGCGTATCTTCCGAAACCGTCACCACGTCATCAACCAATTCCTTGATGATCGCAAAAGGCAGCTGCCCTGGCTTGCCTACAGCGATGCCGTCGGCAATGGTGTGCACGTTATCCAGCGGGACCAACGCGTCAGCGGCCAGGGATGGAGGGTAGGCCGCGGCGTTCTCCGCCTGGACACCCACCACCTTGATCTCGCGGCCCAGTTCGCGGCCCTTGGCCTTGAGCGCGATGGCAACGCCGGCCAGCAATCCACCGCCGCCGACACCCATCAGCACGGTGTCGACCTCAGGAAGCTGTTCGAGCAGTTCCAAGCCGATGGTGCCTTGGCCGGCAATGATGTCCGGGTGGTCGAAAGGATGCACGAAGACTGCCCCGGACTCGTCGGCAAAACGCTGCGCCTCGGCCAGCGCTTCATCCACGGTGTCGCCAAAAAGCACGACTTCAGCACCATGATCACGAGTCGCGGTCAGTTTCGGCAAGGCGACGCCCCGTGGCATATAGATTCGCGCCTTGATTCCGAGGTGGCTGGCGGCCTGGGCCACGCCCTGCGCGTGGTTGCCTGCCGAGGCGGCGACCACGCCTCGTGCCTTCTCGTCGTCGCTGAGCTTGGACATGCGTACATAGGCACCGCGGACCTTGAAGGATCCGGCGCGCTGCATGTTCTCGCATTTGAGGAAAACTTCGGCGCCAACATGCTGGGACAAAACACGGGAATGCTCCACCGGGGTGCGGGCAATAACCGGTTTGAGTACTTCAGCGGCGGCTTCGATATCAGCCAGCGTAACCGGCAAAGTAGGTTCGGTGCTCATGGATTATTCCTCATCTGCTGTGGACTCAGGGTGCCGGGTTTCCGGCGAAGCTGTTGGTGCGGCGGCAGGGCCTGCAGCTGCAGCCGGCGGGTCGGCCTTCGCTGGGTCGCTCGCCTTCGGGCTCTGCGCCACTACTTGGCTTCCGTAGTGCTCAATCACGAATTGGTCGGTTTCCCAAGTTCGGCCCGACAGGTATTTCACGACCGCGTTGACCACCGCCAGCAGCGGAACGGCGAATAGCGCGCCCGGAATGCCTGCAAGCATGGTGCCGCCGGCTACTGACAGGACCACTGCCAGCGGGTGCAGGCTTACTGCCTTGCCCATAATCAGTGGCTGCAGGATGTTGGACTCCGCCTGCTGGACCAGCAGCACTACGGCCAGCATGATCAATGCGTTGACCCAGCCATTGGCTACCAGAGCGAGCAAAACTGCCAGGGCGCCGGTAAACAGTGCACCGACGATCGGGATGAAGGAGCCGATGAAGACCAGGACGCCCAGTGGCATGGCAAGTGGCACGCCCAGGAAGAATGCACCGAATCCGATGCCGATGGCGTCGATCAGCGCAACGATCATCTGGACTCGCACGTAGGTGACCAGCGAGGCCCAGCCCCGGGTCAAGGCTCCGTCCATCGCCGGGCGGGCGCGGCGCGGCAAGAGGTTCACCAGGAACAAACCGATTTTGCGCCCGTCAAGCAGCAGGAAAATCAAGGCGAAGACGGCCAGCAATGTGCCTGTCAGGATCTGCCCGATCGCGGAGGTCCAGCTGATTGCTTCACTCAGGATGTTGGTGGCATTGCCGCGAAGCTGGACGAGGGTATCGTCCAGCACCTTCTGCAGGTCGTCGTTGGTCAGCTTGAGCGGGCCATTGAACAGCCAGTTCTGGACCTGCTCGATGCCAGAAAGCGCTTGGGTCCACAGGGCGGTAAATCCGGCCGAAAGCTTTTGCCCTGCAATCGATAGTCCTGCGGTGACCAGTGCAAGGAAGCCGATGAGAGTAATGACGACGGCCAACCCGCGAGGTACCGCAAGCTTGGAGTTCATCGTATTCACAACCGGTGAGAGCAACCCTGCCAGCAGCGCTGCGATGAAAACCGGGATGACCAGCAAGGAGACTTTTGACAGCGCCCACACCAGCACGCCCACGGCTGCGATGATGATCAGGAAACGCCAAGCCCACGCCGCTGCCATGCGCATGGCATACGGCATGTCCTCGGCACTTTTGAAATCCGTCAAATCTGGCCTTGGCGTGGCGGGAGTTTCCGCCGGCTGGCTCGGAAGTGAAACACGAAAACGTCGTAGACGTTCCAACCGGCTGCTCTTCATGGAACCACGCTATCGTGTTTGCCAGACAGCTTCTTGTTCCATGTCTCAATTGTGACAAAAAACTAGGACTAGTGCCCGATATGGGCACTGGTCCTAGAAATCTAATTCAATATGTTTATTTGCCCTTACCACGGGTAACCAGATTGCACAGGCTGCCTCTTATTGCTCATGCCAACTTGATAGCCACGGCTCATCAGGCGCTTCGCGCGTGCTATCTCCGGCGGCGCATGACTGCTTCAAGGACCCTCTCCTCAGCGTCTTCACCAGGCTTGATGCCTGCGGGTACCTTGAAGAAGAAAATTGCGCCCAATGCCCACCAAATGGCGAAGATGGCCCACGGTTCCCAGCTCAGAGATGCCGGCATGCCGGGCATGTAGAGGCTGAAGAGCGCGGCGGTAAGAAGGACTGAAGTCCAGCCGATGACAGTTCCAGCAATTCCGTTGCCGCCAACGCGCAGCGGCCGATCCATCATGGGTTCGCGCTTGCGCAGCACGAGGAAGGTGACCGAGACCAGGAAGTAGGCCACGATGATGCTTGGCGCTCCCGAATCCACAAGCCACCCCAGCATTTCAGCTCCGAAGAATGGGGCCAGCATGGAGATTCCGCCGATGAAGACCAGGGCGTTAGCTGGAGTGCGGTACTTGGGATGCAATGTGCCAAACCAGGAAGGAAGCATGCCGCTTCGAGCCAGCGAGTAGACCAATCGCGAAGCTCCCAGCAATAGAGAGTTCCATGAGGTCAAGATGCCGGCGATGCCACCAGCAATCAGCACCTTGGCCATCAGCTCCGAACCGAACATGGCCCCGAAGGCATCCGCCGTTGCAATGTCAGCTCCAGCTAGTTGCGATGCAGGCATGGCCCACGATGTGGTCAGGACAACCATGACGTACCAAATGGTGGCCAAAACTACGGAGACGACTACGAGCTTGCCAATTTGCTTGGCCGGAATATTCACTTCTTCCGCGGACTGCGGAATCACGTCGAAGCCGATGAACAGGAATGGCACCGCCACCAGCACGGCAAAGAAGCCGCTGGTCCCTGGGGTGAAGAACGGTTCCATGTTCTTGGCTTCGCCGCCGGCAAAGGCTCCCACGATCATCAAGACGCCGATCACCATCAGGAAGAGCACCACGAACGTCTGCAATACGCCAGCTTGCTTCACGCCGCGGATGTTGATCCAAGTGATCACCACCGCTGAAAGCACGCCTACCAACGCCCAGGTCAGGTTTACTTCAAAACCGGCAACAGTCCACAGGGGAATCTGGCTCATGCCCGGGAAGATGTATTCCACGGTTCGCGGCAAAGCGACCGCTTCGAAAGCCACGATAGTCACATAACCGCCGGTAATTGCCCAGGATCCAATAAACGAAGGCCGGGCTCCCAGGGCGCGCAGGATGAAGTTGTGCTCGCCCCCGGCTTTTGGCATGGCCGCGGTCAATTCGGCATAGGTCAGGCCAACGACGGCCATGATGCCACCGCCAACGAGCATGGCCAGGACCGCCCCCATGGTGCCCGCGTTATCCAGCCACCCACCGGTGAGCACTACCCAGCCGAAGCCGATCATGGCACCGAACCCTAGGGCCAGGGCATCCAAGTTGCCCAGGGATTTCGCCAAGCCCGGCGGCTTTCCTGATGTTTGATCGACTCTCATTGCGTTCTTCCTGCCAAACTTGTTGTGAGTTGAGTAACTGAATTGCTACAGGAGAATCTAACCAAAGTTGCGCATGACTGCCCAATAAGCTGTCATTTTCCATGCCATAGGCGGTTGCGGCCGATCATAAAAATTCATATTTGAACAGGTGATTAACGCACAAGGACCAGTGCCCGAAATGGGCACTGGTCCTTGCGAGCTAAGCTATTGCGGCTAGTCGTCGCCACGCAGGATCGCGAGAATACGCAGGATCTCGGTGTACAGCCAGATCAGGGTCATGGTCAGGCCGAAGGCACCGCGCCATGCCATGATGGCTGGAGCACCCTGGTTGGACAGTTCCTCGATCATGGTGAAGTCGGCAACCAGTGCGTAAGTTGCCAGCAGTACAGCAACTACACCGATAACCAGGCCGAGGACGCCGTGGCGCATGCCGAACATGCCATCGATGACGCCAGTGAGCATCAGAACCATGTTGAGCAGCGAGAAGACGATCAGACCGACCATGCCGATCATGAACATCTTGTTCAGCTTGGGAGTCATGCGGTACTTGCCCGAGCGGTACAGCGCCAAGGTTACGCCGGCAACACACAGGGTAGCCAGTACAGCCTGGATAGCGATTCCCTGCATACCTTGACGGCTTTCAAGGAATCCGGAGAGACCGCCAAGGAACAGGCCCTGGGCTGCGGCATACAGCAAGATGAGCACAGGCGATGGGCGCTTCTTGAAAGCGTTAATCAGACCGAGGACAAAGCCAACCAAGGCACCTGGCAACATGAGGGCCGGCATGCCCCAGCCAATTGCGGCGCCAACAACAACCAAGGCAAGGCAGAGCACGGTCTTGTTGATCGTGGTTCCGATGGTCATGCGGCCGGTGTCAGCACTGGTCGCAGCAGGCTGCTGGTACATCTGCTGCAGCTGGTCTGCGCTCATATTTGCGGTGTCACGGAATCCAACAGCACTTCCAGGCTTGGTTCCCCAAGCATCAGAGCGGCTGCTGGAACCAAAAATTGGATTGCCCAACGTCATTCCCCCATAGATTGCGATTGCGCCGGCACGTGGCTAGCTGAAGATCTTTTGCTTAATCCTATTGAGCATTGCTGTGAAATCACTCAGTCGGAAGGATGATATAGGGCATTTTTCCGAAGAAAAACTACTCTGTCAGCGATATTCTTGAAAGTTCTACCATCAAGGTTGCCTTGGCAGACGATTTTGGTGGAATGCACGATGCCTGAGGTTGAACGATGGATGCGCTCCCACTTGAGGCAAAAGAAAAGACCGCTGCTGACTGGAAAATCCGGAACAGCAACGGCCTTATTCTGTACCCCCAGTGGGACTCGAACCCACAAGCCTTTCGGCAGCTGATTTTAAGTCAGCCGTGTATGCCAATTCCACCATAGGGGCAGGACACTCAAATTTTACGTGATCGGCAAAGCAAATAGAAAATCCTTCTTTGCTGACGTACGCGAGGGGCCAATTGCTTGGCCCCTCGCATCATCGTCGATCAACTACGGCTCAAGCCTACTTCTTCGGCTTGGCCGACTCTTCGAAAGCGGTGCGTGGTGCTTCGAGGTTGTTCAGCTGCAGGGCATCGCGCTTGAAGAACAGCGCAACCAGCCAGTCGCCAACGACGCGGAACTTGCGCTCGAAGGTCGGCATGGCCATGCCGTGGTAGCCGCGGTGTGCCATCCATGCTGGCCAGCCCTTGAGCTTGATGCCAACAACCTTGGCAACGCCCTTGTTGCGGCCGAAGCCGGCAACTGCGCCCAGGTTGGAGTGCTTGTATTCCTTGATGGTGCCAACACCGTAGCGCGCAGCGTACAGGTTCTTCGCCAACAGCTTGGCCTGGCGCACTGCGTGCTGTGCGTTGGGAACGCAGGTGCCGTCTGGCAGGCCGCCGGTGACGTCCTTGACTGCCGAGATATCGCCGGCTGCCCAGGCGCCTTCCAGCGGTTCGCCGTTGGCATCCTTGATACGAAGGTCCGTGCGGGTCTCGATGCGGCCGCGCTGCTCGATTGGGAAATCGGTGGAGCGAACCATCGGGTTGGCCATAACGCCAGCAGTCCAGATCAAGGTGTCGGAACCGAACTCGCCCGCTGGGGACTTGTCGGCCATGTTGATCAGTTCCAGGTTGCCTTCTTCGGCATTGTTCAGCGAAGTGTTCAGCAAGACCTCGATGCCGCGGCTGCGCAGGTGATCGACAACCCACTCCGCCTGCTCGGCGGTGACTTCTGGCATGATGCGGCCCATGGCCTCGATCAGGACGAAGCGTGCTTCCTTCGCATCGATGCGGTCGTTGAGACCGATCAAGTGACGGGCCATGTCTTCCAGCTCGGCGATGGTCTCGATGCCGGCGAAGCCGCCGCCGACGACCACGAAGGTCAGGGCGCGCTTGCGTGCAACTGGATCAGTCATGTTCGAAGCGGACTCGATGCGCTCGGCAACCTTGTTGCGCAGGGCGACGGCCTCTTCGATGGTCTTCAGGCCAATGCCGGTTTCAGCCAGGCCAGCGATGGGGAAGGTACGGGTGACCGCACCAGCGGACATCACGACATCGGTGTATTCCAGCTCGAACTGCTCGCCGTTGACCGGAGCAATGACAGCCTTCTTGTTGGCATGGTCGATGCTCAGCACGCGGCCGTTGACCAGCTCGGAGTGCTTCAGGTGCTGACGGTGCGAGACCACAACGTGGCGTGGTTCAATCTGGCCACCGGCAACTTCTGGCAGGAATGGCTGGTAAGTCATGTACGGGTTCGGGTCGACAACGGTGACGATGCCGCCGTGTGCCTTGACCTTCTTCTGCAACTTCATCGCGACGTACAGGCCTACGTAGCCACCGCCGACGATAAGAATACGCGGACGCTTCTGGGAGGTTTCGATGATCGACATACTGTTGATTCTACGCGGATTTTTCGAGTTAGTGAAAACATTCACTAACTATTTCCGTTCGGTGTGTCACGTCGTCGCCAGGCATGGGCGTTTCCGACTGCCGAGGTTCGCACCAACCTGTCGAATTAAGCATCGGAAGGCGCGAAAAAGCGGGGTGGATCTTCAGTTTCCACCCCGCTTTGTCCGCTATTTACTTCTCTTCTTCGGGAATCTCGTCGAACAGATCCCGGCCGCCAGCTTGATCCGGGACTTTCAATGAACTCAAGGAAGCCGAACCAAGCCGCGCCGCAGCCTTCTCGCGTCGACGACGCACCAGGGTCTGGGCGATGCCTGCAATGATCACCAGCAGCAAGAGCACTCCCCCGCCGACGATCAGCAACGGCTGAAGCGCCGGTGCCGAGTCATCGGGAAGAACCGGATCTGGCGCCGCGACCTGCTTGAGGTCCGATTTCTCCATCGAGACGCCCGGAGCTGGGGTATCAGCAGTCTTCTGGGTGTCGCGGCGGTGCACGCGAATCCACTCGCTGATCGTGCCCAGCGGGTTCTCGGATACCGAGGGGACGCTCGCCGTCACTGCCGCCTGCGCATCGATGATTCCGTAGCCGTAGAGGTTGTCCACGCCGGCTGTGCCGGTGTCCTTGGCGGTCTTCAGGATGCGGTTGATGACCTCAGGAGCTTTCATGTTCGGGTATTCCGAACGAATCAATGCGGCCACGCCCGCCACCAAAGGAGCCGCGCCGGAGGTACCGGACCAGCGCGCGTAGCCGTCATCTGGCAAGCCGCCGACCAACTGCTCGGCAGGGGCTGCAACGCCGATGGAAATGCCTTCGGTCGAGGAATCCTGCGAAGCCTTGCCGCTGGCATCAACGCCGGCCACGGTCAGCACTCCCGGAATGGTGGCCGGGGCGCCCACCTGGCTCATGCCGCCCGAACGGTTGCCTGCAGCGGCAACAATAACCACGTCATGGTCTTCTGCGTACTTGAAGGCGTCATCCCAGCTTTCCGGCCATGCCGGGCTGGTTGAACCGAGAGACATGTTGATGACCTTGGCCCCGGAATCCACGGCCCATTTCACGGCACGGGGGATCTGGGTTTCCACTGGAATCTTCGCCGGGTTGCCTTCGCCCATCCACAGCGACACAGACAGCAGGTCTGCTGCCGGAGCGACGCCGAGCACGCCGTCCTTGCCGCTCTTCAGCTTTGGCACCTTTTCGTACTCAGGTTCCTGGGGAATGTCCTCGTCTTCGTCTTCGGCGGTCTTCTTGGCCTTTTCCCACGCGGCCTTCAAGCGCTCGTTCTCGGATTTAACCCGCTTGATTTCGCCCTTGTTGTTGCCGCGCCCGCCGAGCAAGGTAGCCACCAAGGTGCCGTGCTCGCTCATGACGCCTATGGGCTTGTTGCCCTTGTCTCCGCCTGAGCCGGACATATCAGCACCGCCAACCACGGCACCCTTCAAGTCTGGATGCGCGGTATCAATGCCGGTATCAATGATCGCGACTTTGACGCCTTCGCCCTTTGTCGTCTTGTGCGCTTCGGCCACGCCCAACGACTTGAGCCAGTATTCGGACTCACGCATGTTGTCAGCGCGGGCAGGTACGCCCACGCTGAGCAGGGTGAAGGCCAACAGCGCTGCGACAAGCAGAGAGCCGAGCTTGAGGAAGCCCATTCTTTTCCTGGCACGCAAAGCTGAGCTCAAGACATCTCCTTGGGTCGGTGACTGGGTGACAGGTTCAGGCGGCGGCAGCTGAAGCCGCGATTCCGTCGAGAATATCGTGTTCGGAAGCAATCAGAACCATTTCGCGGTTCCCACTGGCCTTTTCAAGGTAATGAAGGATGCGTTGCACAATGGCTGCGCCAGCTTGGATCACATCAACTCGTCCCGGATGCATGAAGCCCAGTGCCGCGCGCTCTTCCCGGCTGTAGGAAAGCATGCTGGCGGTGGCTTGGCGCATCTGGGCGAAGCTCAGCTGCGCCCCATGGATCTTTTCCGACTCGTACTGCTTCAATCCCAGGGCCTGGGCGGTGAGCGTCGTGAAAGTGCCTGCAACCATGATCACCGCGTCGACCTGCGCAACGTCAACCGATCCGGCCAAGGATTCCAAGGTGCTGTCCATGAATTCCAAGGCCTGGTCCGAACGCAATCCCGCTTGGTGGAACCGTTCGGTAACGCGCACACAACCCATGTCCAGGCTCTTGGCTGCCAACGGGCCGGTGGCATCACCGAGAACGAATTCAGTGGATCCACCACCGAGGTCGATCACCAGGCTCTTGCCGCTTTGCCCGTCCCGAACCGAAGCCGCACCGGCAAAGGACAGGGAGGCTTCTTCTTCACCACTGATCACTTCCGGGGCGACGCCCAGGATCTTGGTGATCCGCTCGGTGAAGACCTCGCGATTCGATGCATCGCGGGCCGCCGAGGTCGCTGCGAAACGGATGGCTTCCACCCCATGCTCATCGCACAGCTTCTTGTACTCGCGAGCAGCTTCAAAGGTGCGCTCCAAGGCCTCGGGAGCGAAAGCGCCGGTAGCGTCAACGCCCTGGCCCAAGCGCACGATGCGCATGGTGCGCAGCACGTCGATCAGCTGGCCATCGGCCCCGATGTCCGCGATCAGCAGACGGATGGAGTTGGTTCCGCAGTCAATACCGGCCACGCGCATTAGGCATCATCCTGGTCAGCGCCCTGTGCGGATTCACGCACGGCACGCTTCCGTGCGCGTTCTGCGCGCTTGGCCGCTGGGTCCTGCTGTTCCTGGGTCTTCACGTGGCGCGAGCGGTCACGGCTCGGGGCCTCGGATTCGGTATCCCAAGCACCCACGCAGTAGCACTTGTCCTTGGTCCACCACTGGGCAATCCCAGCCAGCGCTTCATCACCCAGCGGGTTCACGCCCTCGCCGGCAGCCAGCGAGTGCCCTACCAGCACGTGCAAGCACTTGACGCGGGTCGGCATGCCACCAGCGGAGACCCCAGCGATTTCCGGAACGGCCCCGGTTCCCGAGCGCTGGCCAATCGCATCGCGGTTGGCCAGGTACGACTCGTGGGCAGCTACATAAGCCTGCGCCAGCTGCGCGTCCTCACCCAGGCGGTCATTCATCTCGTTCATCAACCCGGCAGCTTCCAACCGCGAAACTGCCGCAGTGATCATCGGGTGCGCCAGGTAGTAGGTGGTGGGGAAGGGAATACCCGAGGAAAGGCGCGGTGCCGTGGTGGCTACCAGAGGGTTTCCGCAAACGCAGCGCGCACCGATCTCCACCACATCGCGCACCGGGCGGTTCAGCTGGCGGGAAAGGGTGTCTAGGTCAGCTTCGCTGGGTACTCGTCCGGCGGCGTCAAGGGCTTCGCGGATTGGCTGTTCAGTCACGGTTATAAGTCTCTTCGTGTTTAAAGTGGTTAGTCAGTGGCAGAACGTCGAACGGAGTCGAGCAAAGCATCAACCCATGGAAGTTCCTGGCGCACCTCGAAGGTGCTTCCGTTGCCGTCGGCGGGCGTCTCTTCATCCTTAGGGCGTTCACCCACCACCATGTAGAGCTTTTCACCAGGCATTACCAAGTTTATCCGCTCGCGTGCTTGCTGCTTGATGTACAGCGGGTCATCCCAGCGTGCGATCTCTGCCTTGAGGTCATCGCGCTGCGTCTCCAGCGCTTCAATCGAGGCATTCAGCTCGTTCAGTTCCGCCATCTGCGTGCGGTAGAAATTCACCGTGGGCACGAGCATCACTGCGAAGAAGGCCAGGACTACGATCAAGGCGGCGATACGGCCGGAAAACCGGTGCGCAGCAACGGGTTCGCCCTCGGGGACGTGGTTCTGGCCAGACGGCTTCTGCCCCGGCTTGCGGCGTACGGCAGCAGAGAACTTCACCCGGTCATCGCGTCGGCGTTCGTTCTGCTTTTCCTTGGCACGTTCGCGCAGGGGCACCTTCGGCTTCGGCGCGTAATTTCCTGCAAATTTTTTCGGCTCACGTGACGCATCTGACGCTGGGCGTGCCGTCGATTTCGGCTTCGCGGCAACGCTTCTGGGCTTCTGCGCAACGGGAGCGGCCTTCGGTGGGCGCGGTGTTGCAGGAGTTTGCCTGGCCGGCGCTTGTGGCTTGACGATGCGCAGAGCGTCGGTAGGCGGTTCAGCTTCGGAACCTGCGCCGTCATGTTTCGTCTGGTCAACCGGGGTTATTACGGCTTCTTCGGCCGGATCCGGAGTATTACGGCGAGGCATTCGCGGTGGTCGCTGAGCCATACTCCCCCAATTCCCGTGGTGCTTTTCGTGCGGTGTTGCCGTGGACTTGGCAAGATAATTCCATTAAATAACGAAAAGCCCGCCGGTATCCACTACCGACGAGCTTATTCGCTATTACTGAAAATTAGCTGTTGAAACGCGGGAACGCGCTACGGCCAGCGTAGACCGCCGAGGCGCCCAGGTCTTCTTCGATGCGCAGCAGCTGGTTGTACTTGGCTACGCGCTCGGAGCGAGCTGGTGCACCGGTCTTGATCTGCCCGGCGTTGGTTGCCACGCAGATGTCAGCGATGGTGACATCTTCGGTTTCACCCGAACGGTGCGAGGTGATGGTGGTGTACCCGGCACGCTGCGCCATGGTCACTGCATCGATGGTTTCGGTCAGGGTACCGATCTGGTTGACCTTCACCAGCAGCGAGTTGGCGGTGCCCTTGGCGATGCCGTCGGCCAGGCGCTGCGGGTTGGTGACGAACAGGTCGTCGCCTACCAGCTGCACCTTGTCGCCAATGGCGTCGGTCAGGGTCTTCCAGCCATCCCAGTCGTCTTCATCCAGTGGATCCTCGATCGAAACCAATGGGAAGTCGGCAACCAGGCCAGCGTAGTAGTCGCTCATCTCCTGGGCAGAGAGCGCCTTGCCCTCGAACTGGTAAGCGCCGTTCTCGTAGAACTCGGAGGAAGCGACATCCAGCGCCAGGGCGATGTCTTCGCCCGGGGTGTAGCCAGCGCGCTTGATCGCTTCGGTGATCAGTTCCAGAGCCGCGCGGTTGCTTGGCAGATTCGGAGCGAAGCCGCCCTCGTCGCCCAGGCCGGTGGAGAGGTTCTTCTCCTTCAGCACGGACTTGAGGTTGTGGTAGACCTCGACGCCCCAGCGCAGGCCCTCGGAGAAGGTCGGCGCGCCGAGCGGGGCGATCATGAATTCCTGGATGTCCACGTCGGAGTCGGCGTGGGAGCCGCCGTTGAGGATGTTCATCAGTGGCACTGGCAGTACGTGCGCGTTAGGGCCGCCCAGGTACTTGAACAATGGCAGGTTGGCGCTCACTGCAGCGGCGTTGGCCACTGCCAGGGAGACGCCGAGGATGGCGTTTGCACCCAGCTTGGACTTGTTGGCAGTGCCGTCCAGTTCGATCATGGTGGCATCGATGGCGCGCTGGTCGGTGGCGTCAAGGCCCTCCAGCTCGTCGGCGATTTCGTCGATGACGGACTCTACAGCACCCAGTACGCCCTTGCCGAGGTACCGGTCTTTGTCGCCGTCGCGACGCTCAGCTGCTTCGAAAGCGCCGGTGGATGCACCGGAAGGAACAGCAGCACGGCCATGCGAGCCGTCGGATAGCAGGACCTCGACCTCGACGGTCGGATTGCCGCGGGAATCAAGGATTTCGCGCGCGTGAATGGCGTCAATCAATGCCATGAGTATGGACTCCTTGTAGAAAAGGGGTGGTCTTGGGGCAGGTCAACCAGCGGTCGCTGATAAGACCGTCGGCGCCATTGCCTGTCTCTAGCCTAGCGCTTCGAAGGTGATTTGGGCGATGTTGTTGCGCCAGTTTCCGCGCCGTATTGCTGGCCCAGGGCCGCGCGCAGCACCGATTCGGCATCCAGGCCCAGCTCCTCGGCCCTCGCTGACAGGGCCATCAATTCCTTGGCCAGGGAGAACTCGTCGACGATTCGCTCACGAACCTGCTCGGTGACTAGCCCGGCCGCGGGCTGTGCCGATCCTGCTCTGGCATGGCGATCAAGCAATTTCTGCGCGAGCGCTAGGGACGGCAGCCCAGCCGGCAGTCCGGCGTTCTTCCGCTTCTTCGGCTGGCCGGCGCGTTCGGCCTGCTTCGCCGCATCCCAAACGCGGATAATCTCGTCCACATCCGTGATGACGTCCTGGCGGACCTGGCCCTGCTCGTCGAAAATATGCCGGTTGCGGCGCAATAGCTTCGCATTCAGCGTTTCGGCGACATCGTCCAGGCCGAAATGGTCTTGCTCCTCGGCGATCAGCGAATGCAGCAGGATCTGGAAGTACAAGTCCCCCAGCTCCTCCTTCAACAGATCCGGGTTCCGTTCAGCGATGGCGTCCAGCACCTCATAGCTTTCCTCGATGAGGTAGGTGCGCAGCGACTCGTGAGTCAGCGCGCCAGTCCAGGCGCATCTGCTGCGAAGGGTGCGTACGGTGGCGTTGAGCTGGTCTAGCTGCGTTCTGTTCTCCGGCATAGGAACATGCTATCGAAGCGGGCTTTCAGCCTGCGGCCAAGGAGCTCCCCATTGCTGCCCATTCGGGCTAGCATGGCCGTAGTTCATCCCGACGACGCGAAGGATTGCCAATGACCGTCCAAGACACCGCCCAGCTGGAATTCCTGGATCAGCTTCCAGCCAAACTCTTCATCGGCGGCCAGTGGGTTGAGGGGCGCTCCGAGCGCATCCTGCGCACTGCCAACCCTTTCGATGACTCGCTCCTGGCTGAGATCCGCCAGGCCTCAACCCAAGACGTCGACGACGCCTATGGCGCTGCCGCCGGTGCGCAGCCAGGTTGGGCGGCGCTCTCCCCCGGCAAGCGCTCGAAGGTCCTGAACCAGGCCGCCGACTACCTGCAGTCGAACTTCGCGGGCATCCTGGCGCTGTTGACCGCCGAGTCCGGTTCCACGCAGTTGAAGGCGAACATCGAACTGGGCGGCACCATCGCTGCCATCCGCGAAGCAGCCACCTTCCCCACCCGCGTGCACGGCAAGATCCTGCCCTCCAATGCCGAGGGCAAGGAGAACCGGGTCTACCGCGAACCGGTCGGCGTGGTGGGCGTCATCAGCCCGTGGAACTTCCCGCTGCTGCTGTCGGCCCGGTCCGTAGCGCCCGCCCTGGCCCTGGGCAATGCGGTGGTGCTCAAACCCGCCTCGGATACCCCGCTGGTGGGAGCCTTGGTCCTGGCCAAGGCTTTCGCCGAGGCTGGCCTGCCAGATGGCGTGCTGAACGCAGTAGTTGGTTCCGGTTCGGAAATCGGCGATTACTTCGTGGCGCATAGGACCCCGTCGCTGGTTTCGTTCACCGGTTCGACTCCGGTGGGCAAGAACGTCGGGAAAATCGCGGTCAGCGGCGAGCACATGAAACGCGTGGCGCTGGAGCTTGGCGGCAACGCGCCATTCGTCGTGCTCGAAGACGCTGATCTTGACGAAGCAGCCAAGGCCGCGACCCTGGGCAAGTTCTTGCACCAGGGGCAGATCTGCATGGCCATCAACCGCATCATCGTCCAGGCTCCGGTCTACGAGGCCTTCATCGAGAAGTTCATCGAGCAGGTCGGCAAGCTCGGCTATGGCGATGCCGCCGATCCAGCCAACCTCGTGGGACCGATCATCAATGATGCGCAGTTGGCGTCGGTGAGCGGCAAGATCAAGACCGCACGTGGCCAGGGCGCCCGCGAAGTCCTGGCAGGTTCGATCACAGGCCGTGTGGTCTCTCCCCACGTCTTCGCAGATGTCACCAGCGGCATGGAACTGTTCCGCGAGGAGATCTTCGGCCCGGTCGTGGGCATCGCCAAGGCCGACTCCGAAGAGCATGCGCTGGAACTGGCCAACGACACCGAATTCGGCTTGTCCTCGGCCGTTTTCACGCAAAACCTGGAGAAGGGCGTCGCCTTTGCCCGCGGCATCAAGGCCGGGATGACTCACGTCAATGACATCACCGTCAATGATGAACCGCATGTGATGTTCGGTGGCGAGAAGAATTCGGGTCTGGGCCGTTTCAACGGCGAGTGGGCTATCGAGGAATTCACCACCGATCACTGGGTCGGCGTGCAGTCCACCAAGAAGCAGTACCCGTTCTAGGAACCACCTGCCCTTGGAACCAGCGAAGCCGCCCCTTGCTTGAGCAAGGGGCGGCTTCGGTGGTTGCCTGGCGGCTGGGTCCTGGAACTAGTCGGCGACGTTTTCGTATTCGTCTTCGTCGTAGTCCTCGTCATCCAGCAGGTTGTCGTAGTAGTCGTTGATGTACTCAACGAGCAGCTCGCGCATTTCCAGCGGGACGAAGGCAGCTTCGGCGGCGTTCAGCGTCAGATCCAGCAGATCTTCCAAGTCGTAGTCGAAGGCTTCTACCAGCAATTCGAACTCATCGGACAAGGTGGTGCCGGACATCAGGCGGTTATCCGGCGAGATGGTGACATTGAAACCGGTCTGGACCAGCAGGTCGATCGGGTGGTTCCCGATGCCTTCGCCGAATTTGGAGGTAGCACCGGTCTGCAGGTTCGAGGACGGGCAGACTTCCAGCGGGATGCCGCGTTCGCGGACCCAGTTCGCTACCGGGCCCAGCGATACCAGACCGGTATCGTCGCTGAGTTCTTCGCCGTTCTCGTCGATAGCTCCGAACTCGATCTCGATGTCCTCGGCTACGCGGACTCCGTGGCCCAGGCGCTGGGCGCGGCCGATCAGGATGGCTTCCTTGATGGAATCCAGGCCGGCTGCTTCGCCAGCGTGCACGGTGGTTGGGAAGAGGTTCTCGGCCAGCAGGTCGAAAGCTTCCTTCATCACTGAGGGCGGGAAGCCATCTTCAGCACCAGCGATATCGAAACCGACGACGCCACGACCACGGTGGCGCAGGGCCAGCTTGGCGATTTCCACGCCTTGGTCGCTGTGGCGCATGGCGGTAACGATCTGGCCGATCTGCATCGGGTGGCCCTCGGCGTTGAGCTGCTCGCAGGCCTGGTCCAGGCCTTCCTGGATGGCGTCGACGACGTCGTCCAGGCTCAAGCCTTCGCGGCGGTGCTGCTCTGGTGCATAGCGGACTTCGCCGTAGATGACACCGTCTTCAGCGAGGTCCTCGACGAATTCGCGGGCAACGCGGATCAGCGCATCTCGGGTCTGCATGACCGCGACGGTGTGCTCGAAGGTTTCCAGGTAGCGTGGCAGCGTGCCGGAGTCGGCTGATTCACGGAACCATTCGCCCAAAGCTTCTGCTTCGGTCTCTGGCAGCTCGTGTCCAATCTCGGCGGCCAGCTCGATGATCGTCTGAGGGCGCAAACCACCGTCGAGGTGGTCATGGAGCGAAACTTTAGGCAGATCCCGGAAGTCGAATTCGGGATCGTAGTCAGTATGAATCATTTCTTCAGTCACACCACTGAGCCTAGTCGCATTTTCGCGGAACTGACAGCTCCAACGGGTAAAGATCTGCGAGCCACTATGTGACCCTGATCAATACGGGAGGTTAACCCTCGTCAGGGGTTGGCGGGACGGTCTGCCTGGCTGGTTGCACCGGGTGCCCTTCGCGCTTCGCCGCGCGCCGATGCAGGCGATCCAGCACCCAGCTGACGATCCGGTCGATGACGAATCCGAGCACTACGGCGATGACAATGGAAACTGCAATGCCCAGCAGCTTGTTGTCGTGCATCCAGTTGCCAGCCAGCGCACCGATGCTGACGGAGTAGGCAGCCCAGGTCAGTACGCCGATGGTGTCGAAGAGGGTGAAGCGCTTGTGGCTGAATCCGGTGGCGCCCGCGGTCAGGTTCACGGCCACTCGGCCAATCGGGATGTATCGGGCCGTGAAAATCAGCAGAGCTCCCGAGGTTTCAAGTTTCTTCTCGGCATAGTTCAGCACCCGCTGCGCGCGTTGCCCGCGCATCCACTTGAATCCCCTGGATCCGATCTTGCGTCCGATGGCGTACGTGATCTGGTCGCCGAGCAAGGCACCGCCGGCACCGAGCAAGCCGATCAGGACAAGGTTGGGAACACCGGTGTGGACGCCGACCGCGGCCAGTGAAACCAAAAATGATTCACTCGGGACGAGGGGGAAAATCGCATCGATCATGCAGAACAGAAACAATAACGGCAGGATCCACCATGCGCTGGCGGCCTGCGTGATTGCCTCATTGACTAATTCCATGCGTGCCTACATCTACTTTCCCAAGGCGCTCCATGCGCTGAATGTCTCTCCATTTTCGCTCGAGAACTCACCTGCGCGCATCCTGCTTACGTTGCGTTGTGGACAATTCCCATCTGCTACCCAGGTAGGAGTTAACTGACTAACGTTTGACTACGCCGTTATTGTTCCCGGGAACTTTCTGGGAACTTCCACTGCGGCAGCTGGCCTGGGAACCACCAGGATTCCAGGTAATAGCTACCGCGACTTCTAAGACGAACGGACCTGCACGGCCCTCCGGAAAGAAAAGCCCAGCTGCTGCAGGCAGCGAGGCCGGGGAAGAGCACTCGCAGGGCGACCAGGCTCCCGATATTTCTGGAGCGGGGCGCAGATTCCCAGCGGATCGGTCGCCGGCAAGCAAAAGAGCCGGGAAACACGGCAACGTGTTTCCCGGCTCCTTGAGCGCCAATCCGGATTCGGCTACTTGGCGGCGATGCGGTCCAGGATCAGGCGGGTGTCCGGACGGTCATCGGCCGAACCGATCATGATGGCGCGCTGGACCAGCTCGATGGCACGCTCCATCTTGGCCGGGGTGTCGGTCAGCAAGGTGGCAATCGGCTCGCCCCGGCGAACCAAGGCACCTGGCTTCACGTGCATGCGCACGCCGGCGCCGGCCTGGACGCTGTCTTCCTTGCGGGCACGTCCTGCGCCCAGGGTCCAGGCGGCCAGGCCGATGTCCATCGCGTCGAGCTTGATCAGCACGCCCTCGGCGGGCGCCACCACGGTGTGCGATTCCTTGGCTACCGGCAGCTTGGCATCCGGATCGCCGCCCTGGGCCACGATCATCTTGCGCCAGATGTCCATGGCCTTGCCGTTCTTCAGCGCACCGGCGACATCCACATCCTTGATGCCTGCCCCGGCAAGCATCTCGATGGCCAGGGCCACGGTCAGCTCCACGACGTCCTCTGGTCCGCCGCCGGCCAGGACCTCAACAGATTCCTCGACCTCGATGGCGTTGCCGGCGGTCAGGCCCAGCGGGGTTTCCATGTTGGTCAGCAGCGCCACGGTGTTCACCGACGCATCGGTGCCCAGGTTCACCATCGTCTCGGCCAGTTCGCGGGCCATGGCCTCGTCCTTCATGAACGCGCCGGAGCCGACCTTCACATCCAGCACCAGGGTGCCGGTGCCTTCGGCGATCTTCTTGCTCATGATCGAGGACGCGATCAGCGGGATGGCTTCCACCGTGGCGGTGACATCGCGCAGGGCGTAGAGCTTCTTGTCCGCTGGAGCCAGTCCGGTGCCGGCGGCGCAGATAACCGCGCCGACGTTGGACAGCTGGGAGAACAGCGCCTCGTTGGACAGGTCCGCCTTCCAGCCCGGAATGGCTTCGAGCTTGTCCAGGGTGCCGCCGGTGTGGCCCAGCCCGCGGCCCGAGAGCTGCGGGACGGCCACGCCGAAGCTGGCGACCAGCGGAGCCAGCGGCAAGGTGATCTTGTCCCCCACGCCGCCGGTGGAGTGCTTGTCGGTGGTGGCCAGCTTCTTGCCCGACGGGTCGGTGAGGGCAGAGAAGTCCATGCGTTCCCCGGAGTTGATCATCGCCGTGGTCCAGCGCGAGATCTCGTTGCGGTTCATGCCCTGGAAGTAGATGGCCATGTTCAGCGCGGACATCTGCTCTTCGGCGATGGCCCCGCGGGTGTAGGCATCGATGGTCCAGTCGATCATCTCGTTGCTCAGTTCGCCGCCATCGCGCTTGGCGCGGATGACTTCGACGGCACTGAATTGCTCGGTAGCCATATCAGGCACCTTCCATTCTGCTGTTGGCCGGTGTGCTCCGGCGCTAGAAGTTGAGATTCTGCGGCCCGAACGCGTCAGGCAAGAGGTCGTCGATTCCCACGATGCCGCGGGCTGTCTTGATCAGCAGCTGCGCCCCGCGGTGCTCGAAAAGCAGCTGGCGGCACCGGCCGCACGGGGTAATCAGTTCGAGCTCGCCCTCGCGCAGCTGGCCGAAGCACAGGAAGTATTCCATGGTGCCCCCGCCGGTGGCGAAGAGCTGGCCCACCATGGCGCATTCAGCGCACAGGGTGACCCCGTAGGCGGCGTTCTCGATGTTGCACCCTGAAATCAGGCGGCCGTCGCTGGTCAGAGCCGCCGCACCCACCCGGAACTCGGAGTAGGGCGCGTAGGCCTGGGACAGCGCGGCCGCAGCCGCAGCTTCGAGCTGCGGCCACGGCGCGTTGTTGCTATTCATGGGAAATCGCTATTCCTTCACGTAGGGTTCGCCCGCAGCTGCCGGTCCGCGCGAACGCCCCACCAATCCGGCCACCGCGAAGATGGTCACCAGGTAAGGCATCATGGCCATGAACTGGCTCGGTACCGGGGTGCCGATGATCGTCAGGATCACCTGCAAGTTATCGGCGAAGCCGAAGAGCAGGGCGGCCAGGAAAGCGCCGATCGGGTTCCACCGGCCGAAGATGACTGCGGCCAGCGCGATGAAGCCGCGGCCGCCGGAGATTTCCTTGGTGAAGGAGTCGATGGCCACCAGGGTGAAGAAGGAACCGCCGATGCCGGCCACGATGCCGCCGAGGGTGACATTCCAGAAGCGGATCGCGTTGACCTTGATGCCCAGGGTATCGGCTGCCTTCGGATGCTCGCCCACGGCGCGCACGCGCAGGCCCCACTTGGTCTTGAACAGGCCGAACCAGACCAGGAAGACGGCCAGGTACATCAGGTAGCCGATCACCGACTGCTTGAACAGGATCGGGCCGATGACCGGGATCGAGGAGAGCAGCGGGATTTCAATGACCGGCAGGTGCGCTGGCGAGTTGAAGCGCTCCGGGTCCTCCTGCATCACGGTGGTGAACAGGAAGCCGGTGATGCCCGAAACCAGCACGTTCAGGACCACGCCGACGATGATCTGGTTGACCACGTACTTGATGGAGAAGACCGCCAGGACCAGCGAGACCATGGCGCCGGCCAGGCCGGCGGCAACCAGGCCCGCGAAGGCGCTCTGGGTCAGCGAGGCGACCAGTGCCGCGGTGAAAGCACCGCCCAGCAGCTGGCCCTCGATGGCGATGTTGACCACGCCGGCACGCTCGCACAGCACGCCCGAAAGCGAACCGAAGACCAGCGGCACGGCCAGCACCACGCCACCGGCCAGCAGGCTGGCCAGCGAAATGCTGTTGATGTTGGCGCCGGAGACCACCCAGATCAGGAAGCCCAGCACGAACAGGACCGCCGCGATGGCGACCATCCAGGTGGCCAGGATCCTCCCCTGCTTGCGCTGCATCCACGCGTAGGCGGCAATGGCCAGCAGCAGCACGCCGAACACGATGTTGGTGATGCGGCCCGGGAAGACCAGTTCGGGCAGCTCGAAGGCGTCGCCGGCGCTGTTCAGCGTGAAGTGGGCGGCTTGGTCGTTGCCCAGCAGGCCGAAGCTGAAGAAGACGATCACTGCGATCACCGAGAGGATGATCGGGGTCTTCTTGCTCGGCAGGACGTTGATTGCCGGCTGCAAGGTGGAAGAGGTCACTTGGCACCTGCCTTAGTAGGTTCGAGCTTGGAGCTGCGCTTCTTCTTGCGGTTCATGCCGAAGATGGCCTTGACCAGCGGCGGAGCGGCAATGAACAGCACGATCAGCGACTGAACCACCGAAACGATGTCGATCGGGGTGCCGGTGGTGATCTGCATGTTCACCGCACCGGCCTGGAACGCTCCGAAGAGCAGGCCGGCGAAGAAGGTGCCCCACGGGGTGGAGCGGCCCAGCAACGCCACGGTGATCGCGTCGAAGCCCAGCGAACCGGCGATGCCGCCGGTGAGCACCTTTTCGGTGCCTGCCACCTGTGCCACGCCTGCGGCACCGGCCAACGCGCCAGCCAGCGCCATCGCGATGATGGTGGTGCGGGCCACGTTGATGCCGGCGGTCTGCGCGGCCTCCGGGTTGTGGCCCACGGCGCGGAATTCGAAGCCCACGGTGGAGCGCTTGAACATCCAGGACACGGCCAGCACCAGCAGCACCGCCATCACGAAGCCCAGGTGCAAACGCGATCCGGGGATCGCCGGGAAGATGGCCGAGCTGTCCAGGATCGGCGAGATCGGGTTGGTCTCGCCGGGACGGCGGAAGGCCTGGGTGTTCATCAGGAAGTCGATCAGGTACACGGCCACGTAGTTGAACATGATCGTGAGGATCACTTCGTGGGCGCCGGTCTTGGCCTTGAGCAGGCCGACCAGGCCGCCCCAGATCGCGCCGCCGAGCAGGCCGAAGACGATCACCAGCAGCAGGTGCAGGCCGATGGGCAGGTGCCAGGCGAAGCCGATGTAGGCGGCCAGCACCGAGCCGATGATGATCTGGCCCTGGGCACCGATGTTGAACAGGCCGGCGCGGAATGCCACGGCCACGCCCAAGCCGGCGCAGATCAGCGGGGTGGAGACGGTCAGGGTCTCCAGGAACGGCTTGAACCCCTGCGAGGAGTTGTAGATCGAGCCGTTGAACAGCGCCACATAGCTTTCGGTGGCCGCACGCCAGAATTCGCCGAAGAAGGCCGAAGGCTGGGCGAAGAGGTAGCCGGCCGTTTCGCCCACCTTCTCATCGGTGACCGCAATCAGCAGGCCGCCGATGACCAGTGCGACGATGACGCCGAGGACCGAGACCAGGCCTGGTCCCTGGGTGATTTGGCGCAAGAGGTCATTGCCCGGCTTGCCGGAGCCGGGAACCACAGGTGCTTTCTCGCTCACTGCGCTTCTCCTTCCTGGTTGTCATGCTCGCTAGCTGGCTGGGCTTCAACCGGCTCGTTCTCCGCCTTCGCGAATTCGGCCTGGGCCAGGGCTTCTTCCTGCGAAACGCCGGCCATCATCAAGCCCAGCACCTCGCGGGAGGTGTCGCCCGGCACGATGCCGTTGATCCTGCCCTTGTAGAGCACGGCGATGCGGTCGGCCAATTCCATGACCTCGTCCAGCTCGGTGGAAACGATCATCACCGGGGTGCCCTTGTCTCGCTCGGCCACGATGCGGCGGTGCAGGAACTCGATGGATCCCACATCCACGCCGCGGGTCGGCTGCGAAGCGATGAACAGCTTCAAATCGCGGCTCAGCTCGCGGGCCATGACGACCTTCTGCTGGTTGCCGCCCGAGAGGCTGGAGGCAGGGTTCAGCGGATTATCGGTACGCACGTCGAAGCCCTGGATCTGCTGCGCGGCGTTCTTCTTGATCGCCTCCAGGTTCATCGAGATGCCCTTGCCGAATGGCGGGCGGTCGTAGAGGTCCAGCACCAGGTTCTCCTCGATGGAGAACTGGGTGACCAGGCCGTGCACCGAACGGTCTTCGGGAACGAAGCCGAGGCCCGAGCGCAGGATCTGCTTGACCGACTTGCCAACCAGCTCTTGGCCGGCGAGCTTGACCGAGCCGCCCGTCACCGGCTGGGTGCCCAGGATCGCTTCGGTCAGTTCGGTCTGGCCGTTGCCCTGCACGCCGGCGATCGCCAGGATCTCGCCTGCATGGATATCCAAGGTGACCGAGTCCAGCGTGGTGGTGCCCGCCGGGTCGACGACCGTCAGGTCCTTGACCTGCAGTACCGCCTGCCCGGGAGTGGCTGCCGCCTTGTTCAGGTTCAGCTCCACGGCGCGGCCGACCATGAGGTTGGCCAGCTCGGTGGTGGAGGATTCCGGGGAGACCGAATCGATGACCTGGCCGCGGCGGATCACGGTGATCACATCGGACACGGCGCGCACTTCGCGCAGCTTGTGCGAGATGAAGACGATGGAGGTGCCGTTGGCCTTGAGCTGGCGCATGATGTCCAGCAGCTCGTCGGTTTCCTGCGGGGTCAGCACCGCGGTCGGCTCATCGAGGATCAGGATCTTGGCCTCGCGCACCAGGGCCTTGATGATCTCGACACGCTGCTGCACGCCAACGGGCAGGTCTTCGACGACCGCGTCCGGGTCCACGTCGAAGCCGTAGCGGTCGGAGATCTCGCGGATCTTCTTGCGGGTGACCTGCAGGTCAAGCACGCCGCCAGCCTTGGTGGTTTCTGCGCCGAGGGCAATATTCTCTGCCACGGTGAAGACCGGGACCAGCATGAAGTGCTGGTGCACCATGCCGATGCCCGAGGCCATGGCGTCGCCCGGTCCGGAGAACTCGACGGGCTTCCCGTCCAGCAAAATTTGGCCCTCGGTCGGCTGGTACAGCCCGTAGAGCACGTTCATAAGCGTGGACTTTCCAGCACCGTTTTCGCCGAGCAGACAGTGAATCTGGGCGTCATCGACCGTCAGGTCGATATCTTTGTTGGCGTAGAAAGAACCGAAGGCTTTCGAGATTCCTCGTAGTTCGAGTTTCACGATTCCACCATCTTCATTGTTCGTTTGGCGAGGTTCTTGCTTGCAGGTTGTTTTGGCCCTTAGGCAGGCATAAAGCGCGTCACCTGCCCACCGCTGTATTGCGGCGAGCGGTGACGCGCTCCATGGCTGGTTTGCCTAGACCTACTTGGGGCTGGAGGCCGATTCGATCTCCAGCTCACCGGAGATGATCTGCTGCTTCAGGGCATCGATCTCCTTCTTGGTGTCTTCGCCGATTTCCTCATCGAAGTTGTGGAACGGTGCCAGTGCAACGCCCTCGTTCTCCAAGGTGCCCACGTACGGGGTCGAGTCGAACTTGCCCTCGGCGTCGGTGCGGATGACATCTTCGACTGCGGTGTCCATGGTCTTCACGACCGAGGTCAGCATGACGTCCTTGTAGTCGGGAGCGGTCAGGAAGCCGTCGGAGTCGACCCACACGAGCTTGGCTTCCTTGCCGCCGTCGTTGGCCTCGACCACTGCAGCGCCAGCGCCCTTGCCCACTGGGCCGGCGACAGGCATGACAACGTCAGCGCCGGAAGCGATGAAGTTCTTGGTGATCTGCTTGCCCTTATCCTGCTTCTCGAAGTCGCCGGAGAAGGTGCCGTCCTGCTTCTTCTTGTCCCAGCCCAGCAGCTTGACGTCCTTGCCCTTGTCTTCGTTGAACTTGGCCACGCCGTCAGCGAAGCCGTCCATGAAGATGGTGACGGTAGGGATCTTGATGCCGCCGAAGGTGGCAACGGTGCCGGTCTTCGAAGCGGCAGCTGCTGCGTAGCCTGCCAGGTAGGCAGCCTGGGCCGTGTCGTAGATGATCGGCTTGACGTTTTCGATCGGCTTCTCGTACTGGAAGTCGACGATGGCGAAGTTCTTATCCGGGTTGGCCGCGGCAGCCTCAGCGGTTGCGTCGCCCAGCAGGAAGCCGATGGTGACGGTCAGGTCGCAGCCTGCGTTGACCATGCCGTTGAGGTTGGTCGCGAAGTCGGCGTTCGACTTGGATTCTGCATCCTTGGTCTGGATGCCCAGGTCCTTCTCGGCGTTCTTCAAGCCGCGGAAGGAAGATTCGTTGAAGGACTGGTCGTCGAATCCACCGGAGTCGGACACAATACAGCCAACGTAGTCCGGGAACTGGCCAGCCGAGCTGGTCTCTTCCGGTGCAGCGCCGCAGGCGCTCAAAGCTAATGCCGAGATGCCGAGCATGGCTGCAGCCATACCGGTCTTGCGCGATACGAAGCGCATCTGTTCCTCCAAAGAATCTTGCGAGATAATGCGGGAGGCAAGACACCTGACCCTCGTGCAAGGCTTCATTGCCTAGGCCTTACTCGAGCACACCAAAAGTCAAAGCATTCCCATCGTTTCCATAGCCTATCGGAGATATGTCACAGGTAAAGACGATAAAGATTACAAACAGATAACTTACGGGCCGCAAAACGGCAAGCGCTTAACGCCAACGCCCAAGTCACTGACCGAATTGTTAAAGCGTCAAAGAAATGTTAAAAACTTTCAGGTTTGATGTGGCCAACGCCCTATTTGGCGTTCGCCTCGCGCACAGCCTGCATGGCGGCGGCCGCCATGATGCGAACCCCCACGCCAATGCACGATTCGTCCGGGATATAGTCCCCGCGGTGCAGGTCATAGGTTTTGCCGCCCGGGGCGCGGGTTCCCAGCCGCAGCATCGCACCGGAAACCTTCTGAGTCATCCACGCGAAGTCCTCCCCGCCCATGGACTGCGGAGTCAGCTCGATGGCCTCGGCTCCGAACTCGCGGCGCGCGGCGTCCTCGATCAATGCGGTCTCCGCCGGAGCGTTGACCACAGGAGGCACTCCACGGGTGTGCTGCAGCTTGATTTCCACTCCGTAGGGAGCGGCGATCTGGCGCACGGCCTGGTCCAGCAGCTCACCGGCCTCGTACCAGACATCGCCGTCCAGGCAGCGCATGGTTCCGGCCAGGTATCCGGTGGCGGGGATCGCGTTCGGCACGCTGCCGGCATGGATCTGGCCCCAGACCACCGAGACGGCCGAGCGCACATCGACCTTGCGTCCGAGCACGGCCGGGACCTGGGTGGCGATCTGGCTCATCGCGAAAACGATGTCTTCGGTCAGGTGCGGGCGCGAGGTGTGCCCGCCCCGGCCGTTGACCTCGATGCGGATGGTGTCGCTGGCCGAGGTGATTGCACCGATGCGGGTGCCGATATACCCGGCGTCGATCCGCGGGTCGCAATGCAGCGCGAGCACCCGCGGCACGCCATCGAGCAAGCCCTGCTCGATCACCGACAGCGCCCCGCCGGGAAGCTTCTCCTCGGCGGGCTGGAAGATCACCCGCACGCAGCCATCGAGCTTGCCGGCGGCATGGATCCTGCCCAGGGCCAAGGCCACGCCAATCATCACGGTGGTGTGGATGTCGTGGCCGCAGGCGTGCGCCACGCCCTGGGTCATCGAGGCGAAGTCCAGGTTGGTTTCCTCCACCACCGGCAGCGCGTCGATGTCGGCACGGAAGGCGATGCGGATGGGCCCTTCGCCAATGTCCACGAAGGCGCCGGTGTCGGCCATTTTCTGCGGAGCCAGCCCGGCAGCACGCAGGGTCTCGAGAATCCGCTCGGTGGTTTGGTGCTCAGCAAAGGACAGCTCCGGGTTGCGATGCAGTTCCCTGCGGAAGCCGATCAGCTGGTCGATCAGCGGCTCGGTGAAGTCGCTGACGGAAGCCGGATTGCCATTTTCATTCACGGTGGACACCTTTTGAAGATACTCGGCACGGTGCAGAAAATGACAGTTTTCCGTAATGTTCGGGCGCATTGCGCAACATCAGGCAAGGGAAACGGGGCGCGCCGACCTATTGCCGGCCAGCTCGCCCCGTTCGCAATCCTGCTGTGCTAGAGCACCTCGGTAGCGCCGTCGGCCTTCAAGGCCTCCACGGTCTGCTTGACCTTCTGCGCATGCTCCTTGGTGGTCACCAGCAACGCGTCGGCGGTATCCACCACGACCACATCCTCGATCCCGACCAGGGCCACCACGCGCGGGCGGTCCGAATAGACCACGCCGGTAGCGCTGTCGGCATACACGCGCACCGACTCGCCGCCCAGGTTGATGATGCCCTCCTCGGCACTGGCCTTGTTCAAGCGGCCGATCGCGGCGAAGTCGCCCACGTCGTCCCAGTTGAAAACGCCCGGGATCACCGCGACATCGCCGGCCGCGGCGGCCGGCTCGGCCACCGCATAGTCAATGGCGATCTTCGGCAGATCGGCCCAGACTTCGCGCATCACGGTTTCGCGCTGATCGGTTTCCCAGGCATCGGCGATCTTCATCAGGCCCGCGTACAGCGCCGGCTCATTGGCTTCCAGATGCTTGAGCATCAGGCTCACCGGCGCGACGAACATGCCGGCATTCCACAGGAACCCGCCCGAGGCCAGGTACTTGCGGGCGGTGTCCTCATCGGGCTTCTCCACGAACTGCACCACGCCGCGCGCCGACGGCGCATTGGGCACCTGCAGCGGCTGGCCGGTCTGGATGTAGCCGAAACCGGTGGAAGGGTGCGTCGGGTGGATGCCGATGGTCACGATCTTGCCGGTCGCAGCGGTGTGGATCGCTTCGCTCAGCGCGGCCTGGAACACCTCAACCGGCTCGATGACCTGGTCCGCGGCGAAGGAGCCCATGATGATGCTCGGGTCGCGGCGGTACAGGATCGCGGCGGCCAGGCCGATGGCGGCGGCCGAGTCGCGCGGCTCCGGCTCAAGCACCAGGTCCTCGTCGCACAGCTCGGGCAGCTGGGACACGACGGCCCCGCGGTGCGCACGCCCGGTGACCACCATGATCCGTTCGCCGGCCAGCGGGACCAGGCGGTCATAGGTGGCGCGGATCAGCGTGGATCCGGATCCGGTCAGATCGTGCAAAAACTTCGGAGCGGAAGCCCTGGAGAGGGGCCACAATCGGGTGCCGACGCCGCCGGCGGGGATCACGCCGTGGAATCGGGCTAATAGGTCTGCATTCACGCCTTCCAGACTAATTCATTCGGTGGATAATCCTGTCCATTGAAACCTGTGCCACAGATTAAATACGAAAACATCGCATGAGGTATTACGGGCGGGATTTCGGCCTTTTAGCGCATAATTACCCCTTTTCGGTGAACATGCTCACAGGAACGAGACACGAAATAGATTGGAGCTAGCCAAGTGGTTTAGAATCGCACAAGGAACGCTCGCACAAGTGCGTCAAATCTCATTGTGTGCAATATACACATGCGCCGTTGCGAGCCTTGGAGGTTTAGTTCAGTGTCGAAGACTTCGTCAGGCACCCTATACCGCGGCCATGAAGGCATGTGGTCCTGGGTGGGACACCGAGTCACCGGTGTCGTTATTTTTCTTTATCTGCTGGTGCACGTGCTCGATACGGCCATGGTCCGTGTCGATGCCGGCGCCTACGACGCAATCATTAGCACCTACCAGACGCCGTGGATGGCACTTGGTGAAACCGGTCTGGTTGCAGCAATCCTCTTCCACGCATTCAACGGTCTGCGCTTGATCCTGGTCGACTTCTGGAAGCAGGGTACCAAGTACCAGCGCCAGTTGCTCTGGGGCGTATTGATCCTCTGGGTCATCGTCTTTGCGGGCTTCGCCATCCGTCACCTGTCGATCGCATTTGGGAGCCACTAAGCCATGAGCGTTTCTATTCCTGCTCCTCGCAGCCAGCGCATTGATCCAAAGTACAAGCGCGGACCAAAGTCCCGCGGAAGCTTCGAAATGCTGGCATGGCTGTTCATGCGCCTCTCCGGCGTCGTGCTGATCGTCCTGATCTTCGGCCACCTGATCTCCAACCTGATGGTCGGCGAAGGCATCTCCGGCATCAGCTTCGGCTTCGTGGCCGGCAAGTGGGCCTCGCCGCTGTGGCAGTTCTGGGATCTGGCCATGCTGTGGCTGGCCATGCTGCACGGCACCAACGGCGTGCGCACCATCATCAACGACTACGCAGAGAAGCACGCTACCCGTGCATGGCTCAAGGGCATCCTGTACGTCGCCACGATCTTCATCATCGTGCTTGGTTCCCTGGTGATCTTCACCTTCGATCCTTGCGTAGCCGGCAGCCAGCTGCCGCAGTGCTAATTGGAACTCCCCTAGTTCCAGCCAATAGCCACACAGATTTTTAGAAAAGAGAGCATCAAGAATGCAGGTACATAAGTACGACGTTGTTATCGTCGGTGCCGGTGGTGCAGGCATGCGTGCAGCGATCGAATCCGGTCAGCGCGCACGCACCGCAGTGCTAACCAAGCTTTACCCAACCCGCTCGCACACCGGTGCGGCCCAGGGCGGCATGTGCGCAGCACTTGCCAACGTCGAGGAAGACAACTGGGAGTGGCACACGTTCGACACCATCAAGGGTGGCGACTACCTGGTTGACCAGGACGCAGCCGAGGTCATGGCCAAGGAAGCCATCGACGCCGTGCTGGACCTGGAGAAGATGGGCCTCCCATTCAACCGAACCCCAGAGGGCAAGATCGACCAGCGCCGCTTCGGCGGCCACACCCGCGACCACGGCAAAGCCGCCGTGCGACGCGCATGCTACGCAGCTGACCGCACGGGCCACATGATCCTGCAGACCCTGTACCAAAACTGCGTCAAGCACAACGTCGAGTTCTACAACGAGTACTACGTGCTCGACCTGCTGATGGTCGAAGAGGATGCCTACCGCGAGGACGGCACCGCCTACAAGCAGAAGCGCGTTGCCGGCGTCGTCTCCTACGACCTGGCGACCGGCGAGCTGCACGTCTTCCAGGCCAAGTCGGTCATCTTCGCTTCGGGCGGCGCCGGCAAGGTCTTCAAGACCACCTCCAACGCGCACACCCTGACCGGCGACGGCATGGGCATCGCCTTCCGCTCGGGCCTGCCGCTGGAGGACATGGAGTTCTTCCAGTTCCACCCAACGGGCCTTGCCGGACTGGGCATCCTGCTCACCGAGGGTGCACGTGGCGAAGGCGCGATCCTGCGCAACTCGGATGGCGAGCGCTTCATGGAACGCTATGCGCCGACCATCAAGGACCTCGCACCACGTGACATCGTGGCCCGCGCGATGGCCAACGAAGTCCGCGAAGGCCGCGGTTGCGGCCCGAACAAGGACTACGTGCTGCTGGATCTGACCCACTTGGAACCAGAGCACATCGAATCCAAGCTGCCGGACATCACCGAGTTCGCCCGCACCTACCTGGGTGTCGAGCCATTCACCGATCCGGTGCCTGTCTACCCCACTGCGCACTACGCAATGGGTGGCGTTCCAACCAACATCAACACCGAAGTGCTGCAGGACAATGACACCGTCATTCCCGGCCTGTTCGCCGCCGGCGAGGTTGCTTGCGTATCGGTCCACGGCTCGAACCGCCTGGGCACCAACTCGCTGCTGGACATCAACGTGTTCGGCAAGCGCGCCGGCGTTGCCGCTGCCGAGTACTCCAAGACCGCCGACTTCGTCGAGCTGCCGGAGAACCCGGAAGAATTCGTCACCGCGCAGATCGACGGCGTGCTGAGCGGCAACGGCACCGAGCGCGTCTCGGACCTGCGCTCGATCCTGCAGGAGACCATGGACGCCAACGTCCAGGTATTCCGCGACGAGCGTTCGCTGAAGGAAGCGCGCGACGTGATCGAGGATCTGCGCCTGCGCTACAAGAACATCAGCATCCAGGACAAGGGCAAGCGCTTCAACCTGGATCTGCTCGAAGCCATCGAGCTGGGCTTCCTGCTCGACTTGGCCGAGGTCATCACCGTTGCTGCATTGCACCGCAAGGAATCCCGCGGCGGCCACTACCGCGAGGACTTCCCAGACCGCGACGATGAGAACTTCATGAAGCACTCGATGTCCTACCGTGACGCAGAAGCCGTCACCGAGGACATCAAGGGCATCCGCATGGAGACCAAGCCAGTGGTCTTTACCCGTTACCAGCCAATGGAGCGTAAGTACTAATGAGCACCGAACTGCCAGAACCACCGTCAAAGATCGACCTGAAGCCAGGCGTTGGCGGCGGCGGAGAGATCCCGAGCTTCGACATCACCCTGCGCGTTCGCCGCTACCTGCCAGAGGCTACTGCGGACGCATACTGGGAAGATTTCAAGCTGACCATGTACGGCACCGACCGCGTGCTGGACGCCCTGCACAAGGTCAAGTGGGAGCAGGACGGCTCGCTGTCGTTCCGCCGCTCCTGTGCCCACGGCGTGTGCGGTTCCGATGCCATGCGCATCAACGGCCGCAACCGCCTGGCCTGCAAGACCCTGCTCAAGGACCTGGACACCTCCAAGCCGATCACCGTTGAAGCCATCAAGGGCCTGCCTCTTGAAAAGGACCTCATCGTCGACATGGAACCGTTCTTCCAGTCCTACCGCGAGATCATGCCATTCCTGATCTCCAAGGGCCACGAGCCAACCAAGGAACGCTACCAGTCCGCCGAGGATCGCGAGATCTTCGACGACACCACCAAGTGCATCCTGTGCGCTGCTTGCACCAGCTCCTGCCCGGTGTTCTGGACCGATGGCCAGTACTTCGGCCCGGCCGCGATCGTCAACGCCCACCGCTTCATCTTCGACTCGCGCGATGATGCAGGCGACATGCGCCTGGAGATCCTGAACGACAAGGAAGGCGTGTGGCGTTGCCGCACCACCTTCAACTGCACCGAAGCATGCCCACGCGGCATCCAGGTGACCAAGGCTATCGCCGAGGTCAAGCAGGCAATTCTGGCGCGCACCGTCTAAGGACGCGCTGAGGGCCCGAACCATAGATGGTTCGGGCCCTTTTGCATCCCTTCAACGCCCCCGCTTCGCGTGGCATGATGGGCAGGACTCGCCCTTTTCCCAATGCACCACCTAGCTGAGGAGCAAACATGGCCAGTGAAGAAACCACCTCGACAACCCAAGCAGGAATCCCGGCGGCCAGCGACCGCAACTCGCTGACGGTGGGCGCCAACGGCCCCATCGTGCTGCACGATCATCATCTGGTCGAGACCCTGCAGCATTTCAACCGGATGAATGTTCCCGAGCGCCGCCCGCATGCCAAGGGTTCCGGAGCCTTCGGCGAATTCGAAACCACCGAGGACGTATCCCGGTACACCAAGGCGGCCCTGTTCCAGCCTGGCGTGAAAACCGAAACGCTGATGCGTTTCTCCACCGTTGCCGGCGAGCTCGGCTCTCCCGACACCTGGCGCGATGTGCGCGGCTTCTCGATGAAGTTCTACACTTCCGAAGGCAATTTCGATCTGGTCGGGAACAACACGCCGGTGTTCTTCGTGCGCGACCCGATGAAGTTCCCGCACTTCATCCGCTCCCAGAAGCGGCTGCCCGATTCGGGGCTGCGCGATGGAACCATGCAGTGGGACTTCTGGACGCAGAATCCGGAATCCGCCCACCAGGTCACCTACATCATGGGTCAGCGCGGCCTGCCCAAGACCTGGCGCGAAATGAACGGCTACGGCTCGCACACCTACATGTGGGTCAATGCTGCCGGAGAGAAATTCTGGGTCAAGTACCATTTCCTGAACAAGCAGTCCGAGAAGTTCGAGACCATGCGCGGGGCCCAGGCCGAGGCACTGGCCGGATCCGACGCCGACTTCCACCGTCGCGACCTGTTCGATGCCATCAAGGCCGGAAATTTTCCCCAGTGGGACCTGTACGTGCAGATCATGCCCTACGAGGAAGCCAAGACCTACCGGTTCAACCCCTTCGACCTGACCAAGGTCTGGTCCAAGAAGGACTATCCGCGCATCAAGGTCGGCACCATGACGCTGAACCGGAACCCGGAGAACTTCTTCGCGCAAATCGAGCAGGCCGCATTCTCCCCCGGGAACATGGTCCCGGGCATGGGGATGAGTCCTGACAAGATGCTGCTGGGACGCAATTTCGCGTACGCGGATGCGCAGCGCTACCGCATCGGCACCAACTTCCAGCAGCTGCCGGTGAACAAGCCCAAGTGCCCGGTCCACTCGTACAACTTCGAGGGGAGCATGACCTACGATCACACCGGGGATCGCAGCGTCTATGCGCCGAACTCCTTCGGGGATTCATGGAGCGATGAAACCGGACCTGCGGAAAATGCCTTCGAGTCCGACGGCGAGCTGGTCCGCGAGGCCTACACGCTGCGCAAGGACGACGGAGACTTCGTACAACCCGGCATCCTGGTCCGCGAGGTGATGGATGATGCCCAGCGCGCCGAACTGGTGGACACCGTCACCGGGGCGCTGGATGGCGTCATCGAGCCGGTGCTGTCCAACGCGATCCAATACTGGAAGAACATCGACGCCGATACCGGAGCGAAGATCGAGGCCAACGTCCGCCAGAAGTGACTCGCCAGCCGACACGGAAAACGCCAGCCGCGAGGCTGGCGTTTTCTGCAGGGTGAACTAGGCAAGCGAGGAACCCAGCGGAATCTGCTCGCTGAAGTTCCAATCCCCGCCACGGGTATCGAACAAATGGATACGATCCGCTGCGAAGGACAGGTGCGCCTCGCCCAATGCTGCCTGCGCGGCGTCCAATTGCCGTGCAGCCACGTTCTGCGCGATGGTCAGGTGCGGATGGTAGGCGAAAGCCGATTCGTGCCTCAGCGCGTCGCCCAGCAGCGCGCGGTGCAGCTTCCAGCATTCGTCCGCTCCGGTTTCCAGCGGCAGGAAGACTACTTCGCTGGCCGGCCGGAAGGTCCGGGCCGGACCCAGATGGATGGTGAAGGGCTCCGTCGTGGCGGCCACCCGGCGCACCTGGGCAGCCGCCTTCTCCCAGGAATTCAGGTACGACCCGGACACCAAGGTGATATGCGGGGCAATCGGCGCGGTGGCCTCTCCCCCGTATTCCTGGCGCCACGCGCGCAGAGTCTCGCGGTGCGGCTGCGGCACCGGGATCACCACGCCCAGGGTGTACTCGAAAACCATTGGCTCTTAGACTCCCAGCGGCGGCAGGAAGCCGACCTTCTGGTAGACATCGGCAACGGTCTTCGACGCCACGACGCGCGCCTTGGCGGCACCGGCAAGCAGCAGGCGATCCAGCTCCGCCGGATCATCGAGCAGCTCCAGGGTACGGGTGCGGATGGGAGCCAGCTGCTCCACCACGGCTTCTGCCACAGCCACCTTCAGATGCCCGTACATCTTGCCTTCGAACTCGTTGACCAGTTCTGGCACATGCTTGCCGGTCACGGCAGCCAGGATATCGAGCAGGTTCGAAACGCCCGGCTTCTCGGCCTTGTCGTAGGCCACGACGGACCCGGCGTCGGTCACCGCGGACTTGATGCGCTTGGCGATCAGCTTCGGCTCATCCAGGACGTTGATCAAGCCGGCAGGGGATTCGGCGGACTTGGACATCTTCGAGGTCGGGTTCTGCAGGTCGTAGATGCGTGCGCCCTCCTTGGGGATGAACGCCTCTGGCACGGTGAAGGTCTGCCCGAAACGGTGGTTGAAGCGCTTGGCCAGATCGCGGGCCAGCTCCACATGCTGGCGCTGGTCATCGCCTACCGGGACCCCTTCGGGCTGGTAGAGCAGGATGTCCGCGGCCATCAGGACCGGGTAGGTGAACAGCCCGACGCTGGCGGCATCCGCGCCGCCCTTGGAGGACTTGTCCTTGAACTGGGTCATGCGGCTGGCTTCGCCGAAACCGGTGATGCAGTTCAGCACCCAGGCCAGCTGCGCATGCTCGGGGACCTGCGACTGGACGAACAGGGTGGACTTGTCCAGGTCGATGCCGCCGGCGATGAACTGCGCAGCGGTCTTTCGGGTACGCGCGCGCAGCTCCGCCGGATCCTGCGAGACGGTGATCGCGTGCATGTCCGGGATGAAGAAGAATGCGTCGTGGTCATCCTGGGTCTTGACCCAGTTGACCAGCGCGCCCAGGTAATTGCCCAGGTGCAGCGAATCGCCCGATGGCTGCATTCCGGACAGGACGCGGGGACGGGTTGTTTCCATGGTTTTCCTTAGAACTGGTAGTCGACGACCAGCGGTGCATGGTCGGAGAAGCGCAAATCGTAGGCCGAGGCACGGTCTACGTGGGACTTGATGGCCTTGGCGGCTAGCGCCGGAGTGGCCATGTGGTAGTCGATGCGCCAACCTGCGTCGTTGTCGAAGGCCTGTCCGCGGAAGGACCACCAGGTGTACGGTCCCTGCACGTCGCCGGCCAGCTCGCGCGCCACATCCTTGTAGCCGATCTCACCGAAGAACCCGTCGAAGTAGGCGATCTCCTCGTCCATCACGCCGGCGCGCTTGTTGTGGTTCGGCTTCCAGTTCTTGATGTCCTTTTCGGTGTGCACGACGTTCAAGTCGCCTACCACCAGGACGTGGTCCTTCTCGGTCTTCAATTCCATCAGGCGCACGTTCATGCGCTGCAGGAAACGGTACTTGTCTTCCTGCTTCTGGGTGCCCAGCTCGCCGGAATGGACGTAGGCCGAGACGACGGTGAAGCTCTCGCCGTTGATATCGAAGTCCGCCTCGACCCAGCGGCCGGATTCGGCGAAGTAGTCCTCGCCGATGTGCTCGCGCACGGCTACCGGCTCGGTGCGCGAGAGGACGGCGACGCCTGCGCGGCCCTTGTCCTTGGCCTCGGCATGCAGGATATGCCAACCCTCGCCAATCAGGTCGCGCAGGATCTTGTCCGGTGCGCGTACTTCCTGCAGGCACAGGATGTCCACGTCACGGGCGGCGATCCAGTCCGCCATATTGCGCTTGTAGGCCGCGCGAATGCCGTTGACGTTGACCGACGCGACGCGCAGCGCGCCAGCGTCCTTGTTGAGAATTTCCACACTGGTAGGTATCACTATTCCAGCTTACAAAATTATGCGATCGATTACGCGCTGATCTGGCCTGCGCCGGAACGCGGGCAACGAAAAAGGGCAACGCTTGCGCGTTGCCCTGGACAATTAGTCGATGATTTCGCCATCCATCGGCTTGGCCGGCTTGATCATGTCCCGCGCATTCGTCGCGGTCATCTGGATCGTCTCCAGCGCCCGGTCGATCATGCCCTCGTGATCCTCGCCCCGGCTCTGGCGCTGTTCGGCGATCACGCGTGCCTGGACCTGGACGATCTTGAACGAGTGATCCAGCTTCATGTCGCGCTGGCTGGTGGCTTCGTCAACCACCACGGTGCCGGGCTGGGCGCGCGGGGTGGCCGCCGCGGTGGCTTCGCGCAGCGAGTTGTTGATCTTCTCGGCGCCCCGCTTGAGGCCGAACATCATGAATGCGGCCAGCAGCAGCCAACCGGCGGAGATGACGACTACAAACCAGCCGACGATCTGGTTGGAGTTGGCAGCGAATACCACTGCCACCAGAAGGACGATGACCATGACGGACATTGCCAAAGTTGATGCGTTCAGGGTGACTTTCCTGCCCTGCTTCGCGCTGCTGCCTAGAGGTTCCATGCCGTCAATTCTCGCATCATTACCCCGCTTCAAGCCAATTGGAACCGTGCCCTTTCGCCCACAGCGTGGCTAGCCGAACAGGCTGTGCAGGTCCTGCCCGGAAAGGCTCGCGCGAATCAGCAGGTATCCGCCGATGCCCACCACCCAGCCAAGGGTTTCCTGGGCGTAGGCCGAGGCCTTGGCCCCCATTTTCTGCAGCCAGGCCTCGATGCGCGGCCCGGCGAGCGCAAGCGCGCCAACCAGCACCAATGCCGGGACGATCATCACCAGGCAGTAGCCGACCAGCGCGAGCAGCTGCAGGCCGGTGCCCCAGCCGGCGCCCTGCATGACGCCAACGGCTGCGAGGTAGGGAAGCATCGTGGGAAGTTCCAGCAGGCCGGCGAACAGGGCCAGGGCAATCAACCCGGTGCGGGTATCCAGCGCAGTGCCCAAGCGGCTGCGCAGGCGCAGCGGCACCTGGCCGGCGGGGTCCGCCGGTTCCGGCGCTGCCGATGCCGCCCCGCCATGCGCGAGAGCTTTCCGTGCGCTGGCTTTCCGTGCGCTGGCTTCCTTCTGCGCATCGGTGCGGTAGGTGAGCGCCCAGATGATCATCAGCGCCCCGGCGGCCATTGCCGCCAGCCGGAAGAACCGGTGCTCGAAGATGGCCGGGTCGATGAGCAGCAGTCCGCTGCGCAGCAGCACCCCGATGACCCAGTAGAAGCCGGCGATCACCAGCAGGTAGGCCAGGACCTTGGCGATGGCCTCACGGCGTCCCCGCAGCAGCAGCCACAGCGGAATGACCAGGGTGCCGATGCTGGTCGAATCGATCAGCGCCAGGATGAGAAGGGATAGTTCGGGATTGCTTGTCATGATGTCCATGGATTCCACTGTTCCGCGGCCTGCCGGATCGCGGTATCGGCCAGTGGGCTGCGCCTTCTCCTCCTTAAGGGGGATACCGGCGGGCAGCCAGTTCGGGGATGCTGGAAGCATGGACTTCATTCGGCGGATGGGCAGCGGCGACAAGGAACCCGAGGTCGTCGGCACCTATCTGGTGCTCACCGCCATCTTGCATCTTTCGGGACTGGCCAATCCCCCATGGTTCGCGATCCGCGGGTACGAATGGATCGTCTTGCTGCTCATCGGCTTGGCCGCTGTGCTGGTCCGTCGCCGTTTTCTCGTAGCCAGCTCCGTGGCCATGCTGTTCGCCGGCGCCGGCTTGCTGGCCGTGGGAAGCCTGGGCGGGTACTTCCTGGTCTTCGAATGCGTCTTCGGGTTGTTCCTGCTCGGTTCGGTGCGCACGCGGACGGTGGCGCTGGCGCTGCTGTGCTTGGCCGCCATCTCGCTGGCCATCGCCACCTGGCTGGGCACCGGGAATCCGCAGGAGGTGGTGCTGGCCCTGTTCATGGCCGGCTTCATCCTCTTCACCCCGATGCTCTGGGCCGAGAATGTGCGCACCGCCAAGGAGCTGGCCCGGGCCGAAGCCCAGCGGGCGCAGGCTGTCCAGTCGGCGGCCGATGCCCGCGAGGACCAGCTGGTCGCCGAGCACGACTTTTCCCGCGTCCAGGAGCGCACTGCGTTGGCCCGCGAGATGCATGACGTGCTCTCGGCCAGGTTCTCGTCAATCGCCCTGCTCTCCGGCGCCCTGCTTCCGGCCGCACCCCAGGAGGTGCGGGCTCCGTTGCAGAGCATCCGCGATGAGTCGGTGTCCGGCTTGGAAGACATGGCCGCGATGGTGCGGATGCTGCATGCCGGGGGCCCTGCGCTGCAGGCGCGGATCGAGGATCTGCCTGAGCTGGTGGCCGGATTCGGCAGCCCGGTGCGCTGGGAGTACCGGGTCGCGCATCCGCAGCGCTTCAGCCCAGCGGTGCATACCGCCGCGCACCGCACGGTCTGCGAGCTGCTGGTCAACCACGCCAAGCATGCGCCGGGCACTACCCTGGAACTGAGCGTGATCCAGGACCAGGGCCTAGCGATCACGGCGAGCAACGGCCTGCGGCCCAACACCAGCCGAGGCCCAGGGGCGGGCACCGGGCTGGAGAATATCCGCACCCGGGTCGCCGCGCTCGATGGCCGGTTCGGGGTCCGCACCGGCCCGGATTTCGAGGTGCGCGTCGAATTCCCCGGACCAATTGAAGCAATGGAGAAGCCGTGAAAGTCCTGATCGTCGATGACCATGCGACCGTGCGCATGGGGATCCGGCTGGTGCTGCAGGCCGCGGAAGACCTGGAAGTCGTGGGCGAAGCGGCCGACGGGCGATCGGCCATTTCCATGGCCCGTGCCCTGTCCCCCGACGTCATCCTGATGGACCTGCGCATGCCGGTGCTCGATGGCATCGAGGCCACCAAGGCGCTGCACGGCAGCAGCCGCGTCGTGGTGCTCACGACCTTCGACGACGACCAGTACCTTTTTGGCGCGCTGCAGGCCGGGGCGCACGGGTTCCTGCTCAAGAGCGCCGAACCGCAGGCGATCATCATGGGCGTGCGGGCCGCGGCCCGCGGCGAATCGGTGCTGGATCCGCAGGTGACCTCGCGGATCCTGGCCCGGGCGCTGGCGCCGGAACCCGGCACCGCGAAACTGCCCGATGGCTTGACCGGCAGGGAACGCGAGGTGCTCGACGGGTTGGCCGAAGGGCTGAGCAACCCGCAATTGGCGCAGCGGCTGGGCATCGGGCAGAGCACCGTGAAGACGCATGTCTCCCAGGTGCTGGCCAAGCTCGGGGTCTCGACCCGGCTGCAGGCGGCGAAGATCGCCTACGCGGCTACCAGCTCACCAGGCAGAACGGGTGGTCTTGCGGGTCCAGATAGACCCTGAAGGTCTTCGACCCTTCCCCGGTCGAGCGCGCACCGAGGTGCAGCACCTGTTCTTCGGCCAGGTCCAGGTCGGCGACTTTCACGTCGATATGCGCCTGCTGCGGGTGCACATGCCCGGGCCACTGCGGGGCCACGTACGGGCTGACCGCCTGGAAGGCGAGCGCAGGATGGTCCGGCGCATCGCCAATGGAAACCCAGTCGGGCTCGTTGTCGATGCGCACCATCCCGAGGAGCTGTTCATAGAATCCGGCCAGTGCATCGGGGTCCTCGCAGTCGATGACCATGGCCTGCCACGTGCCAATCATGTGGCCATTATGCGCGCCCCGGGGGTGCGCGTCTACCAGGACTCAGCCATCGCGCAGGTGCAGTGGTCGATCAGCGCCTGGACGCGGGCCGGGATCTGGACCCCCTTGGGCGTGATCGCCACGACCGCGTTCGGGTAGTTGGGGGCCTTGAGCTCGCGGAAGGCCAGCGGGCGGCCCTCGATGGAGACCTCGGCATTGTTCGGGCGGCGCATGAGCAGCCCGTAGCCCAGGCCGCGGCCCACCATCGCGGAGACCAGGATCATCTGCGGGACCGAGGCGGCGATCCTGGGCTGCAGGCCCTGGGAGGCGAAGAGCTGCTGCTGGTGCTCGGTGCTCGGGTCGGACTCGTAGATGATCAGCGATTCGTCGACCAGGTCGGCCAATTCCAGCGGCCGGGCGAGGTTGGCCAGCCGGTGCTCGGGATGCAGCACGACCTGCATCTCGGTCTGGTAGATCCTCTGCTTGTCCATGTCCGCGGGCAGCTTCAGGTCATAGACGAAAGCGACATCGATCTCGCCCTCTCGCAGGGCCGGCAGCAAGTCCTCGTGGGTGCCTACGCGCACATCGAGCTGCACCTCGGGGTGGTCGAACCCTTCCAGCGTGGCCGGAATCAGGTGCGGAGAGAGCGAAGCGAAGCAGCCGAAGCGCACCGGCCCGCGCAGCGCTCCTTCCGTTTGCGGGAATGTTGCACGCAATTCGCCGACATCGGAAAGGATCTTCCGGGCCATGGCGGCGAAGTGCTGCCCGGACGCGGTGAGCCGGATCCCGTGGGCCTTGCGGCGCAGGCACAACGTCTCCCCGGCATGCTTCTCGATGGCGGTAATAGCCTGCGACAAGGCCGATTCCGAGATTCTCAATTCGCTGGCCGCCGAACCGAGCGTGCTGTGGGCGGGAAGTTCAGCCATGATTTCCAGATGGCGCATCGAATACATAAGCCAGCCTTCAGAAGTTTTGCAGATATTTGAAGTTTACCTTACTTGTGCTTGGTGCCACACTGGAGTGACCCAAAACTCAGGTGCCAGTGATCGACGCCTCGGTACCACTCGCAAGGGAAGCACTATGACACAATCCAAGGCCGCCAAGGCCAACCAGCGCCGCGTAGCTTTCGCGACGGTCATCGGAACCACCGTGGAGTGGTACGACTTCTTCATCTACGCCACCGCAGCAGGCCTGGTCTTCAGCCAGCTGTTCTTCGAACCAGCAGGCCAGGAGATCGCGCTGCTGATCTCCTTCGCCTCGGTCGGCCTGTCCTTCCTCTTCCGCCCGCTGGGCGCATTCCTGGCCGGGCACTTCGGCGACAAGATCGGCCGCCGTGCGATGCTGGTCCTGACCCTGGCGCTGATGGGTGCAGCCACCACGCTGATCGGCGTGCTGCCGACCTACGAGACCGCAGGCATCTGGGCGCCGATCATGCTGCTGCTGCTGCGCATCCTGCAGGGCATCTCCGCTGGCGGCGAATGGGGCGGCGCAGTGCTGATGGCCGTCGAGCACGCCTCCGACGGCCACCGCGGCCGCGCAGGCTCCTACCCGCAGGTGGGCGTGCCGCTGGGCATGCTGCTGGCCTCGGGCACCATGGCGCTGATGACCGGGGTGATCTCCCCCGGCGATGCGTTCCTCGAATGGGGCTGGCGCGTTCCGTTCCTGGTGTCGATTATCCTGATCGCCGTCGGCTACTTCGTGCGCCGCTCGGTGGACGAGTCCCCGGTCTTCGAGGAAATCAGCGAGAACAAGGCTCAGACCGCTGTGCCGATCCTGGTGCTGTTCAAGAAGCACTGGCCACTGGTGCTCATTGCCGCGCTGGTCTTCGCCGGCAACAACGCCGCAGGCTACATGACCACCGGCGGCTTCTTCCAGGCCTACACAACCAACCCTGATGGCCCGGTCGGGTTGGAGCGCACCGACGTGCTGGTCGCTGTGGCCTTCGGCGCCGCCGTGTGGCTGGTCATGACCCTGGTCGCTGGCCTGCTGGCCGACAAGATCGGGCGCAAGCGCACCTACCAGATCGGCTTCATTGTTCTGGCAGCTTCGCTCTTCCCGGTCTTCGCACTGGTCAACTCCGGCTCGCTGGGCCTGCTTTACCTGGCCTTCGGCCTGTTCTCCATCGGACTGGGGCTGACCTACGGCCCGCAGGCGGCACTGTACTCGGAGCTGTTCCCGGCTTCGGTACGCTTCTCCGGCGTATCGATCTCCTACGCGATCGGCGCGATCGTCGGCGGCGCGTTCGCACCGACCATCGCCCAGGCGCTGGTGCAGGCGACCGGCGGCACCACCGCGGTGGCCATCTACCTGCTGATCGTCGTCGCAATCTCGTTCACCGCGGTCTCGCTGATCCGCGACCGGGCCGGAATCGACCTGTCCTTCCGCAACCAAGCGGAGCAGGAAGTGGGCGCGCTGGTCTTCGACAAGCGCCGCGCTGAAGCAGTGAAGTCCACCCAGGACGCCTAATCTCCATGCAAATGGCCCGTTCCTTTTGGAACGGGCCATTTTTAGTGCAGCGCTACAGCTAATTCATGCATGGCGGCCACCGCACGCGATGGTCGCAGCGCCTCGGGACTCACCAGACATACCCGGACCTTGCTGACCACCGGATGAATGCCGCGCACGGCCAGCTCTTTGCCCTCATAGGAGCGATCTCCCTGCGGACGCTGGATCAGGATCGCGTAACCCATATTGCGCGCAACCATCGAACGGGTGGCTTCAAAATCGGTAGTCCGGTACCGGATCCACGGGGTCAACCCGGCGGCCGCGAAGAGCATATTCGTATGCTCGCGGCTGGGTTGCACATCAAGAAGGATCATCGGCTCGGAAACCAGTTGTGCCAAAGCGATCTTGGGCTGCTGCGCCAACGGATGCGCTGGCGGCAGGACCACGACCGGTTCGGAGATCTGCAGCACGCGCTGCTTGAGCCCATCGGGCATGCCGAAGTCATACACCACCGCCAAATCCAGCTCCCCGGCCTGCAATTTCCGGTGAATCTGCTCTTGGGTGCCGGCGAAGAAATCCACCTGCACCTGCGGGTAGCGCTTGAGGTACTCGTCGAGCAATTCAACTAGGACCGTCGGCGCCAGCGACTGGTAGCACCCAATGCGCACCCGTCCGCGCAGCACCGCCCCGGCCTCGGCGGCCATCGCGTCCAGGTCTTCGGCCAGCTGCAAGAGATTGCGCCCCTCTGTTAGCACATATTCACCAGATGCGGTCAGGCTCACGCCATGCGCTTTGCGACGGACGGTCAGTTGGGTATTGAATGCGCGGTCGAGCTCGTTAAGTGCACCGCTTACAGCCGAAGCCGACAGCATCAGTGCCTGCGCTGCGGCGGCGATGGAACCATATTGCCCCACGGCGCGCAGGCATTCGATTTGGCGCAACGTATATCTCATCATCACCTCACTAAAACCGCGGATGCTCATCGATAATAACCACTTTACCCGAGGTTATGACACGCCTCACACTGAAGTGAGAAGCAACTCCGAGGAGAACGAATGAATACCGTAACCTGCCCCTTCAGCGGGGCCACTGCCACCCCAGCCCCTGCGGCTGCCCCAGCCAGCACCCCCGGCCACCCCGCCCCGGTCGCCGACTGGGTACGCATCGAAGACCTGCACCAGGACCCGTTCCCGATCTACCAGCGCCTACGGGAGGAGGCACCGGTGCACTGGGTTCCGGCGGTCAACCGCTACATGGTGACCTCCTACGCCGCCGCGCATGAGATCGAACAGGATGAGGCGCGTTTCTCCGCAAACGAGCGCAACTCGCTGATGAAACGCTCCATGGGCCACTCGATGCTGCGCAAGGACAACCCGGAACACCAGGTGGACCGCGATGCCTATGGAGCGACCCTGCGTCCGGGCACCATCAAGAAGCACTGGATGGGCATTTTCGAAAAAAACCACGCCACCTGGCTGGCAAACCTGCGGGAGGCGGGTCCCGGCGCCGACTTCGTCTGGGACTATGCGGCTCCCTACACCGCGGAGAACCTACGCCTGATTTGCGGATTCCACAATGCCACCCAGCAGGATATGCAGCGCTGGAGCCAAACCATGATCGATGGCACCGGCAACTATGCCGACGACCCGCAGATCTGGGCCAAGGCAGCGCAGTCCTCGGCCGAGGTGGACGCCGCCATCGACGAAATGATCCCGTACCTCGCCGCCAACCCTGACCACTCGCTGCTCTCCAACCTGGCCACCATGCCAATCCCGCTAGAAGCGATCCGCGCCAACCTGAAGATGACCATCGGCGGCGGGCTCAATGAACCACGTGACGTGCTGGCCAACACCGTCTGGGCGCTGCTGAACCACCCGGAGCAGCTGGCCGCGGTGCGCAAAGACCCGGCGCTTCACGCCAAGGCCTTCGAGGAGTCGGTGCGCTGGATCGCCCCGATCGGCATGTACCCGAGGGAGACGACCCAGGCGGTGGTGCTCGAGGGGATCGAATTGCCCGCCGGCGCCCGGCTTGGGGTGGTGCTCGGCGCAGCCAATCGCGACCCGCAGATATTCGAGGATCCCGAAAGCTTCAACATCTTCCGCGAGAAGAAGCCGCATTTGGCCTTCGGCGGCGGGGTCCACTTCTGCGCCGGCACCTGGATCGCCCGCGCCCAGGTGGCCCAGGTCGCTCTGCCCGCGGTGATCGACCAGCTGCCGCAGCTGCGTCTTGACCCCGAGCAGGCCAGCACCGATGCCGGCTGGGTTTTCCGCGGCATGACCAAAATGCCAGTACTTTTCTAAGAAGGAATTATGCCTACCATCATCTTTACCCAACCCGACGGCACTGCCACCGAGGTCGAGCTCGCCGAAAGCACCAACGTCATGCGTGCCGCGGTCACCCGGGGCGTCCCGGGGGTAGTCGGCGAATGCGGCGGCCAAGCCATGTGCGCCACCTGCCACGTCTACGTCGACCCGGCCGATGCAGCCCAGCTGCCTGCAATAGCCGACGACGAGGAAGAAATGCTGGACTGCACCACCGCACCGCGCTCCGAATTCAGCCGGCTCGGTTGCCAGATCTCGGTGGGTGCCGGCCAAAGCCTGCACGTGAGCATTCCCAGCGATCAGGTGTGAGCATGGAGCGCATCATCATCATCGGCGCCGGCCACGCCGGAGTCCAGCTGGCCGACTCGCTGCGCGAGCAGCAGTTTGCCGGCGCGATCGACCTCATCGACGACGAAGGCACTTTGCCCTACCAGCGCCCGCCGTTGTCCAAGGACCTGGTCAGCTGCGATGCCGTACTCCCGCTACGCGCGCCCGAGTTTTACGTTCGGCAGGCGATCACGGTGCATTCGATGACCGCCGTCGCGGTAGATACCGCCGCGCGCACCGTGACCCTATCGAACGGGAAGCTGCTGGACTACACGAAATTGGTCTTCGCCACCGGTGCCCGGAACCGCGACCTGCCCTGCCCAGGCGCTGAATTGGACGCGGTGTACCCCTTGCGCACCCTTGCCGATGCCAAAGCCGTGCGGGAAAAGCTGAAGAACGCGCAGCGTGCGGTAGTCATCGGTGCCGGCTTCATCGGGATGGAGTTCGCGGCGGTGGCAGCCGCACAAGGCATCGGTGTCAGCGTATTGTCTACCGGCCCCCGCCCGTTGAACCGGGCGTTAAGTTCCACCACCGCCGATTGGCTGGCGGCCGAGCATCGTGCCCACGGCGTCGACGTGCACAACGAAGAGGGCGTGGCGCGGATCGAGAACGTCGCCGGAGCACTCCAAGTCCACTCGACGCGGGGTCGAATACTCGATGCAGACTTGGTGCTTTATGGCATCGGGGTGCTCCCGAACACCGAGCTGGCGGCCGGCGCTGGCCTGCGCATCCAGGATGGCATCGTCGTGGATGCCACCTTGCAGACCAGCCACGCCGGGGTCTACGCTCTGGGCGACTGCGCCAACTACCCGTCCACAACGGGCAGGTGCCGACTGGAATCCGTGCAGAACGCCACCGACCAGGCCCGCACCTTAGCCCGCACACTCACCGATATACCCACCGAATACGGGCAGGTTCCCTGGTTTTGGAGCACGCAGAACAAGATCAAGGTCCAGATCGCCGGGCTCGGGGCACCGCAGGACACCCAGCTGGTGCTTGGAGAGCCGAGCACCGGGAAATTCTCCCTCGCCCTGTTGCGCGAGGGTCTGCTGGTCGCCGTCGAATCCGTCAACCGGCCCGCCGATCATCAGGCGGCACGCAAACTATTGGCCTCCGGCATGCCGATCACGGCAGAAATGCTCGAGCGCAACACGCTCAAGGAACTTCTCACCCTGGCTCCTGCCAGATAACCGCAAGGATCTGATTATGAGCTCCGCTCCTAGCACCAACCAACGCCGAGTGGCCATGGCCACGATCATCGGCACCACCATCGAATGGTATGACTTTTTCATCTACGCCACGGCCGCCGGGCTGGTCTTCGCGCACCTGTTCTTCGAACCTGCAGGCGAGCAGATCGGGCTGTTGCTAGCCTTCGCATCGGTGGGCATATCCTTCCTATTCCGCCCGCTTGGCGCATTTCTCGCCGGGCATTTCGGCGACAAGATTGGCCGGCGCGCCATGTTGGTGCTCACGCTCACCCTCATGGGGGCATCCACCACCTTGATCGGTTTACTGCCCAACTTTGAAACCGCTGGAATTCTGGCACCGATCCTGCTGCTAGTCCTTCGCATCCTGCAAGGCATCTCCGCGGGTGGCGAATGGGGCGGTGCCGTGCTGATGGCGGTGGAGCACGCCCCAGCTGACCGTCGAGCGCGCGCAGGTTCGTATCCGCAGCTGGGTGTGCCACTGGGCATGTTGCTCGCTTCGGCGGTCACCGCGCTGATGACCGGCGTCATCTCCCCCGGTGAAGCCTTCGTGGCCTGGGGCTGGCGCGTGCCGTTCCTGCTCTCGGTGCTACTCGTGGTTGTCGGCTTCTTCATCCGTCGTGCCGTGGATGAATCCCCGATTTTCCAGGAAATCGCAGACAAGAAGGCCCAAACCAAGGTGCCGGTACTGCTGCTGTTCAAGAAGCACTGGGCATTGGTGCTCATCGCGGCGCTGATCTTCGCGGGAAACAACGCCGCTGGATATATGACTACCGGCGGATTCCTACAGGCCTACATGACTAATCCTGAAGGACCGGTTGGGTTCAGCCGCACCGAGGTACTGTTGGCGGTCTCCTTCGGTGCCGTCATGTGGTTCCTCTTCACCCTGCTCTCGGGGATCATGGCCGATAAGATCGGCCGTAAACGCACGTACCAGATTGGCTTCACCAGCCAGCTGCTGTGCATCTTCCCGTTGTTCTGGATGGTGAACTCCGCCAGCCTACCGATGCTGTACCTTGGCTTTGCGTTGTTCGCAGTAGGTTTGGGTCTGTCCTACGGTCCGCAGGCGGCGCTGTACTCCGAGCTGTTCCCAGCCTCGGTGCGATTCTCCGGCGTCTCGATCTCCTACGCGCTCGGTGCAATTCTTGGCGGTGCTTTCGCCCCGATGATTGCCACCGCGCTGGTGCAGGCCACCGGGTCAACGGACGCAGTAGCGCTCTATCTGATCGGCATCACGGCGGTTTCGCTGATTGCCGTCAGCCTGGTGCGGGATCGAGCCGGGATTAACCTGTCCATCACCAATCAGGCCGAGCAGGAAGTCGGGGCATTGGTCTTCGACCGACGCGTTCCTCTCGAGGATAGGCAGCCGGTCGCCTAGACCCCTTGCGCAATCGCCAGCACATAGGCCAAGGGCCGGTTCCGCATGGAACCGGCCCTTGGGAGCTTTCGCGTTAGCGGGCGTTGCGCTCGGCGGCCTCGACCACGTTGTTCAGCAGCATCGCGCGGGTCATCGGACCCACGCCGCCCGGGTTAGGCGAGATCCACGACGCGACCTCGGCGGCAGCCGGATCAACGTCGCCGGTGACCTTGCCATCCACGCGGGAAACGCCCACGTCCAGCACGATCGCGCCTTCCTTGATGGCGTCGGCCTTGATGACGTGCGGCACGCCAGCGGCGGCGATGATGACATCGGCCTGGGCGAGTAGTTCAGGAAGATTGGTGGTGCCGGTGTGGGCAAGGGTGACGGTCGCGTTCACGTCGCGGCGGGTCAGCAGCAGTCCTACCGGGCGGCCGATGGTCACGCCGCGGCCCAGGACCAGCACGTGCTTGCCGTTCAGGTCGATATCGTGGCGGGCCAGCAGTTCCACGCAGCCCAGCGGGGTGCATGGCAGCGGGGAGGCCATCGGGCGGTTGACGTTGGCGACCAGGCGGCCCAAGTTCATCGGGTGCAGGCCGTCGGCATCCTTGGCAGGATCCATGGCTTCGAGGATGACATCCGTATCGATGTGCTTGGGCAGCGGCAGCTGCACGATATAGCCGGTGCAGTCCGGGTTCTCGTTCAGCTCGCGCACCTTGGCCAGCAGCTCGTCCTGGGTGGTTTCCTCGGGCAAATCCACGCGGATCGACTCGATGCCCACTTCGGCGCAGTCCTTGTGCTTGCCGCCGACATACCAGGCCGAGCCCGGGTCGTTGCCAACCAGGATGGTGCCCAGTCCGGTGGTGTGCCCGGCAGCCTTGAGCTTGGCAACGCGTTCGGCCAGTTCCTGCTTGATGGCGGCCGCGGTGGCCTTGCCGTCGAGAATGCGTGCGCTCACGCTGTTCCTTCCGTAGGTGCCCTGTTCCCAAGGCGGGTGGTGTGCAAACCCAGGCGCGCGGCTCGCACGATTAGCTCCCTGGTGGTTACCCACCTAACGCCAGTCACGCGTTCCAGTGTAGCGAAAATGGCTGCGGGAATGACTTTGAAGTGCGCAGGGTTACCTTAAGCGTGTACTCGACAATCGTGATCGGCGCAGGGCAAGCCGGGCTTGCCGCCGCCTACCATCTGGCCAAGCGCGGCATCGACTTCCTGGTGCTCGACGCAAACCCTGCACCCGGCGGGGCCTGGCAGCACCGCTGGGATACCCTCACGCTGGGCGACGCGCATCATATCCACCCCTTGCCCGATTTCCCGCTCGAGGTGCAGGATTCCACCCGGCCGGCCTCGCAAGTGGTGTCCGAATACTATGCGGAATACGAACAGCGCTTCGCGTTGCCGGTACGCCACGGCGCACCGGTGACCTCGGTCGAAAACGACGGAGAAAACTTCGTGGTGCACGCCGATGCGGATTACCGGTCGCGCACCATCATCAACGCCACCGGAACCTGGAGCAATCCGTTCTGGCCGGTCTACCCCGGGCACTTCGACGGTCCGCAGGTGCACACGAATGGCTTCGTCTCCCCGCAGCGATTCGCCGGGCAGCGCGTTTTGGTGGTCGGGGCCGGCGCCAGTGCCACCCAGTTCATCGTGCAGTTGCGCGCTGCCGGCGTGGATACCCTGTGGTCCACGCGCAGCGCACCGGACTGGCGCGAGGTTCCCACCGGAGCCGAATGGGGCCAGCAAGTGGAGCGCCAGGTCAACGAGCGCACCAGTGCGGGACTGCCGCCGAAGTCGGTGGTGGGCACCACCGGGTTGCTGCTCACCGAGAAGATGCGTGCCGGGATCGCCTCCGGGGCGCTGGTTTCGCGGGGGAAGATCGACCATCTGGAATCCGACGCCGTCGTCTTCTCCGACGGGTCAGGCGAAAAGATCGATGCGATCCTGTGGGCAACCGGCTTCCGGCATGCCCACCGGCATTTGCGCGATCTGAAACTGCACACGGCTCAAGGCGGCATCCTGATGGAGGATGGGGTGGCCGCCGTGGCGGTGCCCGGGCTGTTCTTCGTCGGCTATGGCGCGTCGGCCTCGACTTTGGGTGCTACCCGGGCCGGGAGGAAGGCGGCGCTGGCAGCCAGCAAGTTCCTGTCCGCTATTGCGGTATAGCGTGCCCAGTTACTTCTTACTCACCTTGGTTACCACAGTGGTGTAGCCGGGTTTCGAGACCGTCACCCACACGCCCAAGGTCTTCCGGGCATCGGCTTTGACGACCTTGTAGTTCGGCTTGGTGGCCTTGGGGATGATCTTTCCGGAGCGCGTCCATTGGTAGGAGATCTTCACGTTTTTAGTGTTGTAGCTGCCTGCCGTGGCTTTCAAGGTCTTGCCGGTGGATTTCTTGCCGGTGATCACCGGCTTCTTCAAGACCTTGAGCTTGGCGGCTGCGATCTTCCCGGTCGCAGTGCTGGTCACGGTCTTGGTGGTGTAGTTGGTCTTGGCATAGGCCACCGAAACCGAGATCCGCTGGTTCAGATCTGCCGGTTTGAGCGTGTAGTTCTTTGCCGTGGCGCCCTTGATCTTCTGGCCGCTGCGCAGCCACTGGTACTTAGTGGACTGAGCGGCTGGAGCCGCTGTAGCGGCCTTGGCGGTGAGCTTCGAACCGACTTTTGCGGTTCCGGAGACCTGAGGCTTGGCAACCGTGATCGTACCCTTGACGACCTTGACTGCCGAGCTGGCCGGCAGCCATACCGATTCTCCGTCCGCCGCGTGCAGAGTTGCCCGCACGGCGATCTTGCGGTTGGCATAGGACTGAGGTGGGGTATAGGTTTTCGCGGTAGCCCGCGGAATCTCGAAACCGTCGACTAGCCACTGATAATGGCGTGTGAACTCCGGGAAGTATGCGGCGTCGAGGGAAGCGGTGAGCTTCTGTCCCACGATCTTGCTGCCGCTGATCGTCGGCTTGGCGATCGAGGCGACTGTCGCGGCAATCGGCGCTCCGTACTTCATCGTCCCCTGCGCCGAGGGGACCCATACTTCGCCGTTTTGACGAACTGCTTTCGTCTCATAGTTCAGCGCGATGACTTTCTTGGAGTCTTCGCGCACCAGCTGGTAGCTCTCTCCCACGGCACCGGGAATCGGTGCCCCGTTGCGGGTCCACTGCAGGGCCGTGTATGGGTAATTGGTTGTCGGTGCCAGCAGGGCATCTCCCACGACCGCCGCGTCATGGCCCGCCAGCGACGGGTTCCTGTTCAGTGAAATTCGGCCGAGCTGGGCAGTATCGCGCACGCCAATGTGCCAGCTGGCTGCGTAGCTGACAGACTTCAGATTCTCCTGTCCCGGGATCACCGCCTCGAAGTCGGTGAGTTCAGCCGCCACACCCGCGAATCCAGCTTTGTTCGCGGTGAATCCGGTGGGGCTGATCTGGCCCAGGATTCGTTCGCGGGTGTATTCCCACGGCTTGAGCACACTGCCATCCACCGTGATCACCGGTTCAATTTCCGTGCTGGCACCGATCTTCAGTTCGATGAGCGGCTTGGTGTAGCTGGCCAGATCCAGTACTTCGAGATCAGACAGATCCTTGGCCCAGCGATAATCCGTCGAACTCGTGGCGAGCACTTCAAGTTCCTTCAGGTCAGACAACTGTCCCAGCCCAGCCAGCTGCACCTGCTGCCCCTTGGGGAATGTCAATGACAGTGACTCCAGCACTGGCAGCTTGGCTAGTTCCGCGATGATTTCCTGTGGAGCCTTATTGATCCGCACCGATTGCAACTGGGGGTTGGCGGCCAGGACTTCCAGCCCACCGAGCGCCTGCTCCTTCTGGGTGTCGACGCCGATCCACTGGATATCGCGCGTCATCGGCAGTTCCTGCAACGATGCCACGTTCTTGCAGGACAAACCCACGACGACACTAGCGGTCTCATCCATGTACTCGAAGCAGTCTGCAGGGCTGATAGCACCGTGGGCTGGGGGCACGAGCCCGGCGAATACCAAGGCGGTGGCGCCTATAACCGAAGTAAAACGATGCAGCAGCCTCATGTGTTTCCCCAAGCGTGAAAATGCCAAATTTATAGACATCATGTCATAGCGCGGCCAGGTATTGATCATCAGTTCGCACGGTGTTTTTTGAAGACGCATAAAGCACCTCGGCTGAGTGCGGAAACCTGCTGATGATCCAGTAGCTTCGACGCCTAACTGTGTAACTCCACCGAGACGAATGTGCATGCAGCGCGCCAGCCGGTTAATCTCAATGCATGAACAATTTCATCGTCACCCTATCTTGCATCGACCGTCCCGGCATCGTCCATGCCATTTCCGGGGGTCTTCTGGGTGCCGGTTGCAATATCACCGAGTCCCAGCAGTTCCTCTCGCCCGAAACCGGCACCTTCTTCATGCGCATCGAGGTAGCCACCGAGCAGTCCCTGGAACAGATCCGCGCGGGGCTCGCGCCCATCCGCGACGATTTCCACATGTCCCTCCGTGTGGACGATGGCGCCAAGCGCACCCGCACAATGATCATGTGTTCCAAGGCCGGGCATGCGCTCAACGACCTGCTGTTCGCCCAGCGTGCTGGCACCTTGCCCATCGATGTGCCGGTGATCGTCTCCAACCACCTGGATCTGAAGCCGATGGCCGATTTCTACGGGGTGGACTTCGTGCACCTGCCGGTGACCAAGGAGAACAAGTCCCAGGCCGAGGCTGAGCTGCTCAAGCTCGCCGAGGACTACGGCATCGAACTGGTGGTGCTTGCCCGCTACATGCAGATCCTTTCGGATTCGCTCTGCGAGCGCATGGAAGGCCGGGTCATCAACATCCACCACTCCTTCCTGCCCTCATTCAAGGGCGCCAAGCCGTACCACCAGGCCTATGCCCGCGGCGTGAAGCTGATCGGTGCCACCGCGCACTACGTCACCGCGGACCTCGATGAAGGTCCGATCATCGACCAGGAAGTCACCCACGTCTCGCACACCCGCACCGCCGAGCAGCTCGTTGAGCTGGGCCGCAGCGTGGAGGGCCGGACGCTGACCCGCGCTGTGCAGTGGCATGCTGAGCATCGCGTGATGCTCGACGGCCAGCGCACCATCGTCTTCTCGTGACTCGCCCCGTGCGCCTGAGCCAATTAGAGTAGGTGGCATGAGCCACATGATTACTATTGACGGGTCGACTCCACAGGTCGGCGAGAACGTTTTTGTCGCACCCACCGCAGTGTTGAGCGGGGATGTCGTCCTCGCGGATCGCTCCAGCGCCTTCTATGGCGTCTCCGTGCGCGGCGATTCGGCGCCGATTCGTGTGGGTGAAGGCACCAATTTGCAGGACAACGTCGTGCTTCACGCCGATGAAGGTTTTCCTTGCACCCTGGGTGCGGGCATCTCGGTGGGCCACTCGGCTGTGGTGCATGGCACCACCGTAGGTGACGGCTGCCTTGTGGGCATGAGCGCGACCATCATGAATGGCGCGGTGATTGGCGAGCAGTCGCTGGTTGCTGCAGGTGCACTGGTGTTGGAAGGCACGCAGGTTCCGCCGCGTTCACTGGTTGCCGGAGTTCCTGCCAAGGTCCGCCGCGAACTGAGCGATGAAGAAGTCGCCGGGTTGAAGACCAACGCTGATCACTATCTCGTGCTGGCAGCCAAGCATCTGGAAGCCAACGCCTAGAGTTTGCAAGCTCCTGGAAGCGCACTGCTTCCAGGACCTTGCGCCTTAAGCATTGTGCGTGTTGCTCATGGCTCGGCGATTTCGACGTCCAGCAACCCCGCACGCCACCGCGCAGTGCTCTCCTCCGCCAACGCCTCAGCCTCCAACCCTTCGGCCGGAGTCATGAAATACGTATTGACCCGCAATTTCTGCTCCGGATCCAACTCCGGCGGCAACAGCACCATCGGCCGGCTCCCAGGAATCTTCACCGCCTGGAACAACCCGCAATGCCTGGCCGTATGGTGAATCAAGCAATTCAACACCGCAGACTTGATATCAGTGCGCCCGCCCTTCTCCCACGGATCCAAATGATCCGCCTCGCACCGCTGCGCCGGCATGCTGCACCCAGGATACGAACACCCCGATAAACCGCCCGCAAAGCACGGACTTGCGCCTTGGAGAACAGTCGTTGGGTCCGCCCCAGATCCAAGGGCAGGCTCTTGCCATTGAGCACCACCGGCAAAATCCCCGCAGTGCACAGCGCTGTCCTGGCCTCGCCCGGGGACAGCAGGATCCCCGAGGACGTCACCGCGAAATCCTCCATTTTCTGTTGCAGCTTCTCCCAATCCAAAATGATGCTCACCTGAGCACCGGCAAGCCCAGCCTGCTGGCCCGGTGGTCTGCCGTTCGGTTTTCGTTCGCTCATCAGCAAAGCCATGAAACCAACGAGCCGCCGCCGCTCAGGTTTCAAATCCTCCCATTCACCGCTTGCCAGCTCCGGTTCGGAACTATCACCTTCTTGTTGATGACCATCATCTTCTGGTTGGTGATCCTCGTCTTCCCCTTCTGGCCGATGACCGTCCCCTTGGGAACGGGGATCCTCTGCGTCTGGATTGAGTCCTTCTCCCGGCGGGTCATCCTCGATGCCCTCGACGTCCTCGTCATCGGGTCTGCCTTTCGCCCAATCCGGTTTGCTGTCCTCATCATCCCAGCCACTAGTTTCCTCACCGGTGAACTGGGCATCCACGCCTTTCAACCCCTGCCGGTTCCCGGCAACGGTGGAAGGATTATCCAGATTCGCGAAATACGCCTCGATATATGCGGATTGCGAAGGGAGAACACGGATGAGGTATTCGACAACCCCTTTGCGCATACCGCGCTTGAAGATCCCAATACCATCCAGCAGTGCTTTGAGCGGGCGCTTGCCGGCCTTCACCTGCGCGACCAGGTCCTTGATGTGCTTGCGCGCCGATTTCGGCTCCGACCGCAGGAACGCCGCGGACTCGGCCTGCAGCTGCTGCTTCTTCGCTTCAGCGGCTTTCCCTTCGCCCAGGTCCTTGCGCACCGAATGCAGCTTCATCGCCGCCGAGGCGACCAGCCGCGGATCAATGTTCGAGTCCTGGAACTGTGCAGCGAGCTCGGGCAGCCATGGCTCCGTTGGTTCTCCTGCTTCGTCCACGCCACTGAGCAGGCAGTCGGCCTGCACCAACCGGGCGGCCGCGGTGCTGCGCGGGATATCCAGCCAGCCGGTCATCAGCCCTTTGGCGTCCTTGAAATGCGTGCGCCCGGTGGTGGTGCGCCCCTTCGCCTCTTCGATCTCCTCGATGGTGGGGTCGGGCTCGAGGTCGGTGATGGCCTGGAGGGATTCCTGGTCCAGCTTGTGCGCGCCGGTGCTCCGCAGTGCGGCAGCCGCGTGGACCTGTGTGCGGGTGAGTTCTTGGGTCATGTCTTCGGTGAGCAGCGCGAGATAGGCGGCCTGGCCTGCGGTGAGATCCGCGTGGGTCAGGCGCCGGGTCGCTGAAGCGGCCAACGCTTTGGCGTTGGCCAGGTCCTTCAGTGCTTGCGCGATGTCTGTGCTCATGGGAACCAGCATGCGCCGCAGATAAGGATCTGCGGGGCATGACTGTGCGGACTGTGGGCAAACCTTGGTTATCGACATCCGTTGGAACTCATAGGACGCCGTTCGCGCTCCTAGAGTCCGCGTTCCACCTGTAGCCACAACTCGCAGGTAGCGGTGCTGAAATCTTCGGCTCGTTCCAGCACCGCCACCATGGACGGGCCCTCGCGTAGCACCCACGGATTCGATGGGAACCACTGCTTTGCGGTGGAAGCCCAGACCTCCTGCAAAGCCGCTGGATACGGACCGGAGGTACGGAACACCGCCCATGTACCGGCAGGCACCGTGATGGCATACAAGTCTTCCGGCACCGATCCGTCCAGCACCCCGACACCGTGCAGGTAAGTCAGCTCGGATCCTTCCGTATAATCGGTCTCTAGATTGGAGGCGATCTGGAGCAGGTCGGCAGGTTCGGTGTTGCCCAATTCATTGAGCCTGTCATGCTCGCTGATCGGAAGCGAAGCAATATGCGCCTGGATCTTCGGGTTGGCTCCTTCATGGACCAACGGCACACGACCTGGGTGGCCCACCAGTTTGAATTCCGGGCGTTCAACAATTCGGGCATCCGTGGCGACGATCCCCTCGACGGTCAGGCTGAACCTGAGTATCGTTTGGCTTCGAAGGGGTCCACCTGCACAGCGGGCTTCGCCCGGGCTGGCATCATGCGGCGCACGTTGCACACGGTGGTACCCGAGCCCTCCAGCAATTGGCCAAAATCTATTTCCGCATCAAGCTCCTGTTCGATCTGATCCATGAGCCGATTCAGAATTCCGATCATGTTCCCACCGTTCGCCATCAACTATCCCGAGGGGAGGCATCGTAGCGCCCGACTTTCGCGGTTCGTTCCGATCAGCTAGTCCGATGACGCCAGCTTGCGACAGTAGCCAATACGGGCGCATCGCTGCAAGAACTACTGTGCACCGTTTCCTGCCTTTCCTCGCCAGTCGGCTCCCGCAAGACAAAGTATCCCGGTTCTAGGCGACGTCGGCGCTGTTGCCGGTGGCTGGATCTGCTCAGCCGTCTTCGGTGAAGGAGTGGATCAGTTCTGGTCCTTATCCAGTTGGCTTCTGGCCATCAGCGGTTCGTTGATCGTACTGGTCATTTGGGGAGTGCTCACGCGCAAGCATGCCTAACTGCACCTGCAGAGCAACGGTCCACCACGGAATCGCGGTGGACCGCTGCTCTGCGAGGAAGCGCATCTGGCATGCCTGCGCCGGATGTTCATTGACGGGAATCAGACTCGAAGTCCCGATCCCGAGCCGAATCGACCCCGGGGCCAGCGTCCGCTTCTTTGGCGGAAGACTCGCCCTGTTCGAGCTCGTCAGTACTGTGCTCGTGAATCGTCTCGCGCAGACCCTCGACCTCCTTGGCTCGCCGCTCCCAGTATTCCGGCTCCAAACCGAAGCCATTGGCCGCCTCTTCGGCCATCCTCTTGAAACCATCTCGATGGTCCTCCAGAGCGTTATTCAGATCTTCGAACTCGTCATGGCTGACACTGACGTCAAGGTGCTTTCGTCGCATTTGCATCATCCTAACTTGTTAGACAGGCTAAATAATTTTGATGCTCCCACCCTACGGCCCCGGGTTATCCATGGCAGTAGCCATAAGCCTTTCCCCAGAAACCCGGAAATGGGCTCTTTCGCACATCTGGCACTCACCCGACAAATGCCCTAGCCGACCAGCCAGGGTCGCCCCCCGCGGCAAGACTAGCAGTCAAGCCGTCAGCCAGGTCACGCGCCGTGGGCGAATCACATGCCCTGCGCCTTGCGCCTACCGCGAAGGCAGGGCACTCTCCCTCACCGCGCCCTTCCCCGCGGATGGCCGGCTTGACTCGTCATCGCTCTCGACACTGCGGATCATAGCCTCCAGGAACTTGGCTGCCGCAACCCGCTCGTCCTCGGAGAGCGTGCCTACGGCATCCATCATCTGCTCATGCATCCGATGCAGTGTTCCACGAACTTCCGTATCGCTGTAATCCGTGGGCACAATTCCCACAGACCGCCGATCCGCAGGATGCACGACACGCTCGGCATACCCATCGCGGCATAACCGGTCGATCAATACCGACACCGAAGCATTGGAGATCCCCAGTTCCTCAGCAAAATCCCGCTGGCGGGGAGTCACCCCTTTGCGGTGCGCGGCGAGCAGGAATCGCAGCGCGGACATATCGGTCTCGTTCATCCCCATCGAACCGCGGGTCGCAGCTCGCATCCTGTGCTCGGCCTCACGGTACTTGCGCATCAGATTCAGCAAATCCACTGCCTCGGGCACCGAACCGCCCTCGCGGTACCAGTACCCGCTGGCTTGATAGCTGCTCATGAGAAGAACTCCTTCCGCCGGATACGAACGCCATGCCCGCAACCCCGGGGGGCTTCCAATGCCCCTTTTCCGCGAGGTCCAGCTTGCCTAACATCGAAAAATTCATGTAACCTAGCTAATAGTTAGCCTGTCTAAAGATATTCTACTACGAAACAGCTATCAGTACCGGAGTGAAAGATGAGAGAATCCTTAGCAGTTCCCGTAGAAACCTCCCCGCAGCAAGGCAGCGCGTGGAGCACGCGAATCCAGAAGATCGCCACCTTCGCCTCTGAACAGTGCCGGAGCCGGGATACCGTGCATTCAGCAATGTGCACTATTACCGGCTCCCCGGAGCAGCTGGTCATCAACTTGGCATGCACGGCAAAAAGCGAAGACCAGGTGCCCGAGTTGATGCAGTACGTCAACGACACCCTCCTTCTGCAGATGGAAAGCTCGCTCGGTGTCCGATTCGAGGTGAAGAATCTGCAGTTCGCCGTCGCGGGCAAGGAGAGCCTGCTCGCAGCACCAGAGCACGCACCCGAGGCCGAACTCCCCGCGCATTGGCTCGATCAGCCTTTCGCCGCACCGAAGCAGACCCCCACCCCCGGGTCAGGGCTCGAACCTGCCAGTTTGGGAAGTGAATCAGATGGATCCCATGCAGATTTGAGCATGGCCTAGGATCTGCAGCACCCGCCGCCCGCCAAGAGCGGCAGCACCAAAACGAAAGGACCTTTCCAAAGCGCATCTCACTGCGGAGACTTACGTCAATATCGCTATTTTCATGAGCAGTGCAAGAAAGGGAAGTATCTAAAATGCCAAGTCGAATCGTACGAACCCGAACCGCAGTCAGAGTCGCTGATTTTCTCGCCACCCGTGAAGGCAAAGCCCACCTGTCCGGCTACGGCTGGGCGCAGGGAATGCCGATCGTCATGACGCAGCCTGCCGAATCTCTCAACGATGCCATGGGCATGGCATCAATCCATGGCCGTGCAGTGCTGGTGGCCATGCTCGATCCGCAGACCGAGGAACTTCACATGATGCATGTCACCGTCCCCCAAGCAGCACTGAAAGTGACCAAGGCCTGCGCTGATCGACTCACCATGGGAGAGTTCTTCGAACGCCTGGCCACCGAGCTCATTGCTGAGTTCCGCGTGAAATTCTGGAAGAACACTGCCGTCGCCCACAAGATCCCAGCCTGCCCCGCTATGCAGTCGCGAACCACCTCATCGACTCGATACCCAATGCCAGCACACCAGCATGGAGCCGAGCGCGTCGCGGCGGGCACTAGCAGGTAAACACCTTAGCCCCGGTTCTGGCTCATTGACCTGGCCAGCCAGCCAATACCCCCGTGGAACGGCTGGCGAGCCAGAACCGGGCCCCGTCTGGGGCTAGTTGTTGGCCTCGGTCCTCTATCCAGGTTTGCGGATACCAGGACCCGGAACAGCCAAGAAGCCGCAACAAGATGCACAACGCGTGATGGCATCACCTATGAAGCGAGAACGTTCCCATTTCGTAGCCTTCGAACCGGACTCTTCTGCCTGCCAGTCCCCTTTCAATGACGCCTTCTTTCAATGACGCCTTCTCGTGAAAGGCGTTAAGAAATGCTCACCATCAGCACGGAAAGTTACCCGGGACGCAGCGTCCACTTCAATCAACTGCCGACTTTCATCGGAAGGTCGGCAATTGAGCATTTCAGGACGGATTCGATGAGCTCAGCGAAAAACCTTATCCCCTACCGAGTTGTGCTCGATATTAACCGCGAAGACGACAGCTGCTTCCTCTTCGAGGCGCTCCAGCATTACCGTCGATACCTTTCAGCACAGGAGCACCACCAGCCCGAACTGCACAGCATGCGCCGGCTACTCGACATGGTTGACGCAGCCTGGCTGAACTCCGCGAACGTGACCGATAGAAACTAGCAGCACGAACCGTATTCGATTCTTCTCCGCGAAGGAATTGCATAACAAGCTGATCATTCTTTGGGCTATCACCCGCGAACTAGCTCTCCATTCAGAGCAACACTCAACTGTCGGGTATCCATATGAGGGAATTGCGCGTACCGTCGAAAGAACACTCCGCGATAGTACCCGTGGCAAACCTGGCACCTGCACCATCCACGACAACGCATCGCGGCAGGGCTCTAACTGGAAATACCGCACGAGCCGCAAGAGCGGAGGCCCTCCATGTCCATCCACAGCCTAAGATCCCACACCGCTGAACACGTCAAGCATATCCTTGGCTCCCGCCAAGCCCGCATCCATCTGGCCTCCTACGGCTGAAGGGAAGGGATGCCCATCGTCCTGGCACAACCCCACGAACGACTCGATGACGTCATGGGACTGGTCTCCATCCACGGACGATCCGCAGTGGTCGCGATCTACGACGAACCCGACGACCACCTGAGCTTCTGGTTCGTCTCTCTGCCAAACCCGGCATTGCAAAACGTACTGGTCGAACCGCGAGGCCAGACAGTGGGGGAATTCATCGCCCCTGGCACACCTGACGGGGCGAGAACGTTCCGTGTCCGGCACTGGGCACACAGTGCCATCACTTTTGAAATCCCCTGTTACGTGCGCAGCGACCTAGAACATCGCACCTCGTACAACACGCACCTCGGTGCATTAGGTAAATCGCAAGCTGAAGATTCCCTGGATGATCCAGAACTTGCGGACTGACCTGCGGTGCGGAGAGTTAAGCTGGTCTTGTGTATAACTGAAAATCAGCCTATTCGCACTGAAGCATCCCACGGACATCGCGGGATGCTTCAGTGTTTAATGCTGACAGCCAGCTCACCCAACGCAAGTCCACTGCCCAAAGATGTATAGAATCCATCTGAAACACTTCCCTGCTAGCAACACCGCCACGAGCACATGCCTTGAAGGCCTGTACTCGGGTCAACAACTGTGAACCAACCGCGCTGTGATGGACGCGAAAACAAGTTCGTCAAGACGGCGAAACCAGTGCCGTCCGCACCCTCTGGCGCTGCAAGAACTGCGGAGCATACACCACTGCTACCCACCCGAAGAAACATAGTTCTTGCACCGGCCGTGAGCAGTTGAATGCAATTGACGAGGCCTTCTGCAGCATGCCCAAGAAAAGAGACCCGCGTGGAGACGATAAATAATAAACGGAACCAGGCCGAGGGCATGCGCTGGCCCGACAGCCTCAGCTGGGCTGGTGAACGCTCCCGCCAGATACTATGGCTGCTTGCCTTGGTTGTGGTTGCGGTCTACGGGTTGCACAAGATCACTTTGGTTGTCATCCCATTCTTGCTGGCCGTAATTCTGGCAGCAGCCATCGCACCGCTGGTGAATTGGTTGCGTGGCAAAGGGTTGCCTAACACGGTTGCTAGCGGGACGGCCTACATTCTCGTACTCTCCGGTTTCGCGGCTGTCATCGCCGGGGTCGTCGTAACCATCCGTGCCCAGTGGGCGGAGCTCGTGGATCAGGCGGTGAAAAAATTTGACCGTTTGTACGCCTGGATCGCACAGGGACCATTGCCCGTAGATGATGCCATGATCCAGGATGCCCGCAACGCGGCGAGCGATTTCGTTACCAGCAAGGCGGCAGGGAACACCGCGGTAGACAGCATCTTCGTTGCCACCCAGGTCTTCACTGGTTTCATCCTCATGGCAGTCATTTTGTTCTTCTTCCTCAAAGACGGCAGGAAGTTGTGGGCATTCTGTTTGATACCCCTTAAAGGGCGGCAATTGGCAAAAGCCCGGCTCGCCGGAATACACGGTATAGAGGTGCTAGGCGGATACGTACGTGGCACAGCCATCGTAGCTCTGGTTGACTCCGTGCTGATCGGCCTTACCTTATGGATTTTGCAGGTACCCCTGGCGCTTCCTCTAGCTGTCGTGGTCTTCATCGGTGCCTTCATCCCAATACTCGGCGCCACCACCACCGGACTTCTTGCTGCTCTGGTCGCGTTCGTGGCCAATGGCCCAACGGCAGGACTGATCATCATTGGCGTCAGCTTCGCTGTGAATCAACTAGAGGGCAACCTTCTGCAACCGCTGGTGATGGGAAAAACCCTCCATATCCACCCTCTGGTTATTCTGATCGCGTTAAGCGCCGGAGCCGTGCTCGCTGGAATTATCGGGGCGATCCTTGCCGTGCCGCTGGCGGCCGTCAGCTGGGCCATCGGCAGAATATGGTTCAGTGATCGCTTCTCGAACCGCCATCGGCCAGTTCTTGATCACTAGGTTTGTTCAGAGTCCTGGCGTTATGACTCCGAGCCAATTTTCCGTTCCCTACCAACCTGCGTCGCCCCTGAAGGGTAGCCTGCCGCGAGACGGCTATCCCCGGCCGCTGCGTAAAGGTCGATATCACACGAAAAAGCTGGTCATCTACACAGAAAGTCGATCTAACTCGATACGAACCAGCCGTCATCAGACCCGGGTCACCACAACCAGAGAAATGCAATTCCATAACCAAAACAATCGGCTAAACGAGAACAAAGTAGACCCTCACGGCTTCACCGCAAATCCCCTAAAGAAGAAACCGCTGCTGAGGTTTGCGGGATCTTCATCCAACACGGCCCGCCCCACCTCTTCCCCGGTGTGCCGGTCATAACGCAAAACCCTGTACGGAGAACCATCATTGTTATCCGCCATGATGACAACGTCAGCATCAGTGAAGATCGCCTTCGACGAAGCCGAATTATCGCTATACGCTTCCACCGTAAACTTGCGTTCTGTCCGTCCCGTCTGAATGTCCGTAGACATGATCGAGTCCTTAACCCCGTACCATTCAAGCTTTCCGTCCTTCAGCGACTGGCGGGTTACCTGGGGAAGGCCCGTACCATCTTCACTGATGAAAGGCTCAGTCGCTTCATCTGAGATCAGTGCCTTGCTCTCATACTTACCGGTCTTGGTGTCCCATATCGATAAGACGGCCTTAGCAGCAACATCCAATCCACCTCGTCTCTCATCAGAGATGTAGTAGATTTTTCCATCATGGCATGGCGCATCATTGAGTACCGCGCCCTCTCTAGCCCGTGTACTGCTGCCGACAACTTTTTCCTTGCCGTCCTTCGTGCCAGTCAATTGGCTGAGAACCATGGGCTCCGTATCAGGATCCCCCGTCTTCGAATACGGGCCGGTAGCCAAACCAATTCCGAAGACCTCCCCCTCGCACTGAGCAGCAATGAAATAGCTACCTTCAACCTCGGCTAAAGAGGTTCCGGAACTGGTAGTGGTCACAACCTGAGTCGTATACCCCACGTCGCTGAAGCCCAGATTATAAAGTCCCACTGCAGTATCCGCTGCTGTGGCAAGCATGGCGTATTGGCTATCAGTTTTTGCATTCTCAAAACTCTTCAAACCGGCACCATCAATCAGATAGTCGGTCTTCATATCACTGAAGAACAACCCCTTCTCAGTCCACTCCATCGAGCACATGTCCATGCCCCAGGTCTGTACCTCTGTAAAAGCACCATCATCCTTTAACAGAACAACCTTTCCGTCTTGGCTTTCCCCATCCATGTCACTGCTCGCAGCACTGAAGCACAGTGCGTACGTGGCCTTGCCTAGAGCCTCGGTTTTTTGGGGTGAGGGATCCGCTGGTGAACAGCTAACCAGGGTAAAAACAGTGGTCGCCACTGCCGCTGCGGTGATGATACGACGGGTGTGAATCATGGAATGTTCCATTCTGGTGCAGAGTTTGGGCCGGCCCAATTTCAGGCCGGCCCAGATACTAGTTTTCCAGTACGCTTAGAGGGTCTTGTACGTCACCGTCTTTGAGGAATCCTTGATGTTGTAAGGATAAACGCCCAAACCGCCGTTGCCGTCCAGATCAATCCCTGTAGCCGCCTTGTAAGCCGCCCACACCAACTGCGAGCAGTTCATCTTCGAACCGGTCGTCGACTTGTTCACGGCAAAGTTGGAGTTATATCCCTTGCCGCGCAATTTGTTGAAGGCATGATTGGCAGCCTTGCCTCTGTTGGTCGATGTAGTCGATACGTACTGCTTCACTGCACCCTTGCCTACCTTCACCGAGCTGCCAGCGATCGATCGACTGTTCTTTCCAGTGCCGGGAGCTTCCACAATGGTTGCGGTTGAGTAGTAAATTCCTGTGTGCCCATGCTGAACGAAAAGCGTCGAAGCAGGAGAGACGAAAAGATCACCCTTACGCGTTGCAGAACCTAAGGTGACGGTACCGCTGCCTCCGCTGCTGGCGGCCGAAGCCACGCTTCGATTAGCCAGAGAATCGACCGATTTTGCTTCCCTAACCGAAGCCTTGCTCTCGGACAAAGCCCGATTAACGGCTTCGTCCAAACTGATTCCTTCATCCTGTGCGAACTCACCCAGCGAATCCTTCAGCTCGGTGACTGAGGTTCCAGGATTGAGACTTGCCAACTCATTCAAAGAACCGTTTCCCGTATCAGCCAACGCCGGCATAGCCGAACCAATGACCAGCATGCTCGAAGCGGCGATTCCCGCGAGCATATGACGTTTTTTCAAAACACAACCCCTAGCACGTAGCAGTAATGATCCAAGTAACCCGTCAAACATGAACATAAAGAAGCACAAAAACACATAGCGCATCCAACGCACATTCAACGAAAAAGAATCCCTGATCTGACGAGAAATAATATTTCAGGTCAGTGGATAATATGATCCTAGCGTTAGGTGCGTCACCACGGAAGACACTCTGGCAAATTTTTCACAGAATTTTATATACATGTCCGCTTTAGGCCTCAAACTAACCTCACCAAAGCACGAGGCAGAACTGAGCTGGTCAAGTTTCTGAGACACGATCTTTGATCTTTTCTAATTATTCTCAAGCCGCAAGGGCCAGAGAATTCATTTCCCAATACGAGTCCAGAACTGCTTGGGGGCTGAGCCCTCCATTAGCTGTATGCGGTCGTTTCCGGTTGTACCAGACTTCGATGTATTCCATCACCGCGGTCCGCGCTGCCACCCTGCTGGTAAATGCCCGGTGATGGTACATTTCGTTCTTGATGGTCGAGAACGTTGACTCGGCCACGGAATTATCCCAGCACACCCCGGTGCGCCCCATCGATTGCCGCACGCCGTGGACAGCGCACCACCCTTGGAACGCGTCCGAGGTGTACTGCGTTCCCCGGTCCGAGTGGAACACGCTGCCAGACTGGATAAAGCCCCGCGACGCGGCAAGCTCCATGGCATCGATGACCAGCTGAGTTTGCATGTTCTCACCCATTGACCAGCCCACGATCTGACGCGAAAACAAATCGATGACCGTCGCCAAATACAACCAGCCCTCGCCGGTGCGCAGGTAGGTGATATCGCCAACCAGCTTCGCCCCAGGCCGGCAAGAGCGGAAGTCCCGCCGGCCGAGCTTATCGACTATATGGTTCTTGATATGCGCTGTTCGCGCTTGGTGGTCACGCACCGTCGTGGTTTTGAACGCACTCATCCGTTTGGCCTGGATTCCCAGGTCTTTCATAATCGAGAGGACCGTAGACTTCGCGATCTGTTCCTCATGGTTGTTGCGGAGCAGGTCCACCAGTTGGCCTGCCCCAGCAACCTGGTTGGACGCTTCGAATTCGGTGTGGACCAGTTCGGTACGGCGCATGCGCAGTGCTTGGGCTTCGCTCAGCTCCTCGCCGGGGTTAAGCCACCGGTAATAGGATGCCCTGGAAATCTGCAGTTTCTGGCACATCCACTTCACCGGGTACTGGCCGGTATGGGCTTTGATGAAGGGCTCTGCCGGCAGCATCATCGCGCCATACTGGCAAAGCGAAGTTCACCGAATCCAAGAGCTCATAGACCAAGTCAGCGACTCACTCTATGGCTCCCGCCTACTGGAGAACGACCATCAGAAGCTCTGTAATTCACCGGCAAACCTTAAACCACCTGTCACGCCCGCTATCTTGCTAGCAAATCCAAATAGATCCGCTCATGGGCTTCCGCTAGTGCCATACGTTGGCGCTTGCGCTCCTCGGCATCCATCCCCGGCACGCTGGATAAAGCCAATTGATGCTTCACTGCTTCTTCCAGTGAGTCCTCATCAACACGGTCGTAATCCCATCGGTACGGTGCCACCGACGCATGCTGCCCCACATACTGACCACAATCAGGAGCGACGATGGCAGCTCCAGTATCCAAAGCCGCTTCGAGCCACCCGGAATGCGTGCCGAATCGATAGGGAAGGACATTCACATCCAGCGAACCCAAGTATTCGAAGAGCTCCTGTTCGGAGAAGTACTCATGCGCCTCAAGATTCCACTTTCCTTGCTTTTCTCCCTCTAGGAGCTGCCCTGCGAGATCCGCCTTGTACTCGCGGTTGGATGGATCAAGCACCTGACGATGTATGTTCACCTGCAGTTCAGTGTCTGGAATTCCCGCGACGATTCGGGCCAGAGGTTCCAGAATGGCTGGAGAAATATTAGCCCGGAGACCTTTAAGGTGCACCCCGATATGACGAGTCCTCCTCTGGGAAGACACCGCCAAAACCTCCCTGCGTCGGCGTAGCCGATCCATGGTTGCGAAATCAACGACGTGGGGGTGTGGCAGAACGTGGGCGGCACGATGCCATTGCGCCGCGATCTCCGCGGCTGCTCCATCGGTAAGGGTGATCAGCTCATCAGCTGAGGCGATGAGGATATCTAGCATCTGGCGGTGGGCCGTGGCATCTGGTTGATGGGGGTTGATCAAGTCATGCACCGTGTAAACCAATGGCTTGTGGAAATGACGCAATTCCGTGATGGTATTGCGCAATGTCTGTGGGTCTGCCGCGTCAAAACCAAAATGTATATGCATCAAATCGAACCGCTGATGGTTGTCCCTCACCCACTCGGGAGTCAGCATCAGCGGAGGCCACCACGGTGACTGTTCGCTTTGGGAGCCTGGCGCATGGATGGGGTCAGGCAACCGAAGCGACCCGCGGTTCTGTTCATGCAATGGTTCCAAATGCCGAATATAGACCTGGTCTTGAGGTACTGAAGCAACACGGATCATCGTGGAAGCATTCTGGGAAGTCATACCGAATTCTCCTCTGTCGAGCGGCGGATGGGTAGGGTCGGAGTTGATTTGCTATTCACCTATATCGGTTGGGCTGCAGGAAGAATTGGTTTGGAATGGAATTTTCGGTTCTCGTCATCGCTCATCAACGAGCAGGCCACCTGCAACGGCTGCTCGATGGAGTACAGCGAAGTAGCGTCCTGCCGCAAGAGGTCATCGTTGTCTACATGGACGACCCCTACCCGGAACCGGTCTCGTGCGATGTGCCATTGAAAGCCCTCCATATCCAGAGCACCCCTGAGGAAAGCGGATTACCTCTGGCCCGCGCACGGAACACTGCTGCGGCCAATGCCAGCACGGAGCAACTGGTCTTCCTTGATGTGGATTGCATCCCCTCGGCACAGGCATTCGAGTGCCTGCTGCAGGCTTTGGGCGAGCATTCTGCCCTGGCGATGGCCGAACCCCGGTATCTGAAAGGTCCCATAGTGTCCGGACCCACGCCTTATGATTTCACTCTGGGCGAGCTTTCGGTTCCCCACCATGCAAGAGCCGCGCTGCCGACCGACGTGCCATGTGAAATGCACGAGCATTTCTGGTCGCTGGGTTTTGCGATCTCTTCCAGCGATTTCAAGCGAGTCCGAGGTTTCTGCCTGGAATACAGCGGGTACGGGGCCGAAGATACAGACTTCGCCTTCACCGCCCGCCGCCATGGTATCCCCGTAGTGTTCACCCGTGCGGTGGTCTTCCACCAGCATCACGGTGTCTCCAAGCCGCCGTTGAACCACTTCGACGCAATCGTAGCCAATGCATCGAAATTCCATGCTCGATGGGGCGTGTGGCCGATGGACGGGTGGCTCGCTGCTTTCGAGCGCATGGGATTGGTGCGCTGGGCGTCCGATGGCACCATACTCGAAGTGTTGGAGCACCCCTCGCCGCTTCAGATCCAACGTGTCCGAAGCCAAGACGCCTACTAAGCCGTCCATCAGCTCGTCAGCTCTCGAACCATGGCTTCGACCTGCCGCGTGAATTCGTCCGCATCGGTGAACAGAACCCGGGAAAGAGCATGCGGGTCGGTGGCAGCAGCTTGCTCCAGGACAGCATTCCAATTTACCGGTTCCTTCCACGAATCGAGTGTCATGCAACCGGTCGCTCTCTGTAGCATCCGCGCGTAGGCTCGCTGCTCGTCGAAAGGACGTTCCTCCGGAATCAGAAGCATCGGTCTGCCGCAGGCTGCGGCGGTGGCCACGGCATTGTGGCCGGTGGAAGTGAGCACTACATCGGCTTGTGCCATGATGCGCGATGGTTGCTGGACTGTTCCATGCAGCGTGAGGTTCTCAGGCATGCAATCGGTGTCCTCATGCACAGAGCCTAGAACGTCCCATGACCACTGTGGAGAAGAAGCCGCCGCATGCGCAATATCGGACAAACCGATCGATGCCGCCAATGAGGTTTGCATTGCGACTTTGCGCTCCCCCGGCACAGGATCCGCCAATGATGCGCCGACATGCTGAGTCATATCGAAGCCCGAGGCAGGTTCGGGAGTCTTGAAGTAATGGCTCTTTGAACCGAATTTGGCCAGATGTTCCCGCTCTTCCAAGGCTTCGGGGAAGTAGGCGAACAGCGCATCTGCAATCTCGTATCCCATCAGGTGCGCTTTGTCATCCCGCCGTCCAGGCATCCGGCGCAAAGCAACCCGGTAGCCGCTAAGCCGGGCAAAAAGAGCAACCTCCACCGATACGTCAACCATGACTACATCGGGGGCGAACTGTTCCCACGCACGGTTCAGAGCGGCGAAGCGTTCAACGATATGATCGCCAGTGGGAGCGTAGTGCAGAAATTCTCCTGATACAGGTACAGGGCTTTCCGGCCGTTGATCATCGATATCAGGCCGCAAAGGAACATAGTTGGCTCCGACCGGGAGCAATCCTTGGTTTTCCTCCCCCGTACTTGCCACTTGCACCTCGAAAGCGCCAGTTTCGGTGAGCCTACGGGCGTGGCGAAGATGCCCTGTTCCCACGTGGTGGGCGTAATTAGGAGATCTTTGGCCTACTCATCGATTCTGCCTCGCTGAACCTACTCGGGGAACGATCTGGTCTATGAGAGCCTCATACCCGTCAAGCATGCGCTCTCGTGTAAATAGCATTGCTCTTTGCCGAACCGCTTCGCGATCCATCTTCGCTGCCCTCAGCACTGCGGCAGCAAGAGCGGCTGAATCGGAGCCATCCGCGAGTGCCCCTCCGCTGGTACCGATGATTTCCCCCATCGCTCCAGATGGCAGGGCAGCCACTGGCGTGCTGCTAGCCATTGCCTCGAGCGTCGTCAATCCAAAAGGCTCAGCCCACAGGGGCGAGGAGATAAATACTTCACGCGAGCTGATGAGTGTCTTCAACTCTTCCTGACCAAGATGGCCCAGATACTCGATGTCCTGATCCAGATTCGGGGCAATAAGGCTGTTGAAGTACTCCTTGTCCTGAACAGGCCCGGCAATAGCCAGTTTCATCCCTGCATCTCGCGCCGCTGCGATGGCGATGTGCAACCCCTTTTCCGGAGTGATTCGGCCAGTCCAAGCCGCTGTTCCGGGGTTGATCCTGTTCCCAGGTTCCCCGCACCAGGCGTCCAGATCGATTCCGTTGGGAATCACGTGCAGTTCAGGCAACCATTGCTTCCACGCGCGGCTGTTCGATTCCGAAACTGTAGCGAAGCGATGCATCTGGCTCGAGGATGATCTCTTGCTAATGACTGCGGTGATCCGTGGAAGCGGCGGAGTGTGCAGAATATGCAGCGTCGGGATGTTTCGAAGGTGCACGTGAGGGACCGGGCTGAGCGAATTATTGATCACCACATCAAAATTTCCGTCGCGGGCCTTTCGCACAGCGTCCTGCATCGAACTGTCCAGAACGTGATGTTGATGATTACGTCCGTCCTCATCCGGGTACCCCTGAACCGTGAAGGTTTCGGCCAGTACGCCGACGGCCATCCCTTCCGAACCAGGGCCAAAAGGGTTGCTGCCTTCTTTGGCGAAGAGCGTCACGTGGTGGCCGCGATCAGATAAATCCTTGACGAGATGCGCGGTGTGCGATTCCATCCCACCGGCATACGGTGGACAGATCGGGTAATGCAAGTGGGCCAGCACCGCAATCCTCAAGGGAGCAGGCGTATCAACTACGTGGAATGCCACGGTTTCTCCGGTTCTCAGTTCGTTTTCGCATGGAAGAATAGGACTCTCCACGCAGAGTATCTTTCCCCCGGCGGCCGCCCCGACATCCAATGAAATTCCCAGCAGACTATGGGAAACGGCCCCTCGCTACCTCATCGGCTCCTATGATCGCAGAAGATCCGAAGCGATCAGGACCTCGCATACCGCTGGATTTTGGATCAGAATCTTCAGCCAATGAAACACCTCTGACAAATAGTAAAGGAGTTTTCCTGAGCGTATCTCCATTGAATTGGCCCGGTCCCCGGGCGTCATTACCATATGCCGTCCGGATAATTCACTACAGGAGAATAGACTGGCCATTGCTACTGACTACGAGGAGGCACGACCCGACGTTGCCGAAGCATCAGAAAAGACCCTCCAAGATGTACAGAAGATGGATGCGCCCACGGCGACGAGCGTGTCAGCGGAGCTTGAAGAGAACGATTTCGCTGACGGGTTGGAACTTCCCGGCGCCATCGTTGATGAGGAACTTTCCATTAACGTGACTCCGCCAGGGAATGACGAATTCGTCTGCGGGGAGTGCTTTACTATTCGCCATCGAAGCCAGGACGAAAAACATACCAAGCAAGGCATCATCTGCCGCGATTGTGTCCATGTGCATTCATAGTCCTGCAGGCTTGGAGCTAGTGTAGCGTGCCTTTAATTCCACCTGTTTTGAGCAGGTGGGACAATTGGTTCCATGGCCAACTACGCAAAACCACGGCAGCTACGCGACAGCGACCGGGCAACCCTGGAATCCATGACCCGCGGCAAGGACTCCAACGCCTCACTGGCCTTGCGCGCCACCACCGTCCTGCTGGCCGCCGACGGCGTACCAAACCATCCACATCGTTGGATCCACCGGCTTCTCGGAACCGACGGTGCGCCGATGGCGCACCCCTACGAAGAATCCGGCATCGACGATCTTGGCGACGCGCCGCGCCCGGGCAAGCCGCGGAAGATCGACGATTTGGCGATCCTCGCCGACACCCTGGCCAACGACGGGGTTCCCCCGGCCGAACTGGGGATCTCCCACTGGTCAGCCAGGATCATGGCCGAACGCCATCAGGTCTCCTTCTCCTCGGTAGCCCGGATCTGGCGGCGCTGGAAAATCCAACCGCATCGGATCGAGACGTTAAAGTTCTCCACCGACCCGCAACTGGAAGCGAAACTGCGCGACGTGGTGGGCCTGCACCTGTCCCCACCGGAGAACCCGGTGGTGGTGAGCATTGATGATAAGACCCAGATCCAGGCCCTCTCGCGCACGCAGCCGGTGCAGCCGTTGGCTCCTGAGCATCCGTTGCAGCAAACTCATGACTATCGGCGCAACGGCACTACCACGCTTTTCGCGGCGTTGGATGTCCTCACCGGGAAGCTGAGCGCGAGCAAGTTCTACCAGAAGCACACCAACGTCGAGTTCGTGGACTTCTTGCAGCAGGTCGCCGAGGCGAACCCCGAGATCGACTTGCACGTGAGCTGCGATAACTACGCCACGCACAAACACCGGAACGTGTTGGACTGGCTAGCAGCGAACCCACGGGTGACCTTGCATTTCACCCCGACCAGTTGCTCCTGGTTGAACATCGTGGAGACCTTCTTCGGGATCATCACCCGCCAGTGCCTGAAGAGATCAAACTTTGCATCGATTCCCGAGCTGGAGGCCGCGGTGCACCGGTATATCGAACGGTACAACGAGGACGCGAAGCCGTTTGCCTGGACGAAGACCGCGGATCACCTCTTGAGCAAGATGATTCGCAAGGCGAAGGCTAATGTGTTGGAGCTGGATGAAACCCAACCAAATAATTAACACGGAACACTAGCACTCTCCACTATTTGCTCCATAGAGAAGGTTCAGGAGGGACCAGTCCGCCAAACAGCAAGGGCCACTGCCAAGTGCTCGAGCAGAACGTGCATTTTCAGGCTCCGCGGCGCCTAGGCAAGAATTCGTCGGCGCCCTGCCGAGAAGCATAGACCCTCAACGGTCTTGATAATTCAATCCGCGCCTTGCCGATGAGACTGCTTTGCAAGTGCCTTACGCAACCCCTCATTTTCAGATTCCAGCTCCAAGATGATGCCAATGCCTGCCAAATTCACGCCTCGATCAATCAACTCTGAGATTTGCTGCAACCGAGCTAAATCCTTGGCTTGATACCTGCGCGTGCCACCGCTGGTACGTGACGGGGTGATCAAACCACGCAACTCATACAACCGCACTGTTTGCACACTCACTCCCACACTCTGGGCAGCGGCAGCAATCGAATGCGATCCAGCAACAGGAACGGATCGCGGCGAATTTTTTGTCATTTCTTGCTTCCAATAGGCTTGCATGAACTCAGAATCCCATGCTATAAAATCTACATCGTTAGACATAGATCTAACGGAAAGTGAATTGCAGCATCGTAGAGAGTCACACCAGAAAGGAATGAGTTCAGATGATGCAGACCGAGGTACTTCGCGATTTCGACCGCTTGGTACAGCGAGCTTTCAACACCCAGCTCAGCTCCGTACCTGTCCACCCAATGCCAATGGAGGCTTGGAAGGACGACACCGGATTTCACGCTGAGTTCGACCTGCCAGGGGTCGACGCCGAGCAGATCGACATGGCAGTGGAAAAGAACATCCTGACCATCCGCGCTGAACGCGCCAAACCAGGAGACCGCCAGCACATCGCCGGCTCGGAACGACTCTGGGGCCATTTCACCCGGGAACTTATCCTTGGGGATCATTTGGACACTGAAAGTATCCGGGCCATCTACGTGGATGGCGTGCTACGTGTCGACATCGCTGTCGCCGAGAGTGCCAAACCCCGCCGGATTCAGGTCGCGGTCGGCCAAGGCAAGAAGAACCCCAAGGAAATCACCAGTTAACCCAAGAAAGCCCCCTTGGAGGCCTGTGCGGAGATGATGTGTCATGTCTGCCCACATTGATTCGGAACTTGATCCGCTGGTCGCTGATGACGAGTTGCTTCTGGCCATATACGAGCTCGAGCTATCCACAGCTTCCCGTCAGCATCAGCCGCCTCGATCGCACCTTTGCACCTCGATCGAGGATGTTCCGCGGCCCAGTCAGCGGTGCCCGGAAGGAACTAACGAAATACGAACAATTCAACGTTCAGTGCGTCGGGCGGGTCCCGTCCGGGTGTATTCACGCTCGCCACCGAACAAGAGATGACTCCCGGGGAAACTTTTAAGGAGTGGTTGATTCGGGGGTGCGTCCGGAACGCACCGGACGCACCCTGGCAACGAAAGGATCAGCACCATGCGTGAATCATTGCTCAACGTCCACCTCAATGACGAGCAAATCGAAGTTCTCAATGCTGCGCTGTGCGCCTACCGAGACCATTTCAGCGAGCTTCTTGAGTTGAACGAAGAAACAGAAGGACCGCAAGCTCGCGAGAACAACAAGTACTGGCAGAGCAAAGTCCACGCGATTCAAGAATTGATCGATCAAGTCAACGACTCACTGTATGGTTCCCAACCCCGGGAGGGGCCTCAATAACTTCACAGGCATTCCGCCACCGCACACTATTCACCTATCTGCCTGGTGATCGTCGACCTTCGAGTGTTGGAATAGGCGTTTCGAGGCTAGGTACCGTGTTTAGGAGACTGATCGAATATAGGTCATCGAGCCGGCGGCCCGCTGCAGCGCGTGCTCCGCGATCCTGCGAATGTTCTCGCGGACCGTGGAGCACGCGCAAATGAATCAGCATGGTCAGTGCCCCTGCTGCGGCATCGCCCAAAGGCGTGTGCGCCGCGATGTCGGGGAGCGGTTGGGCGAGACTGAGTGGATTAATCCGGGTTTCCCAGCTCGCGGAGCGTTTCAAGGGTACGTTCGGTGCCGGCTATCCGATGTGCCCAGATCACGCGCCTGCTATCGGCCCTCATGTATCTCAGTCATGCTTCCCATCGCGACCGGCTGGCGATGTGGCTCGATTCCCCGCGCTCGGTAAGCACCTTTTCCGCGCCAGCGGCACGCATCTTGGCTTCCTGCGGCGTTGGGGTCCCCTGGTGCCGGCTTACTCGCGCGTATCCGATAATTGCCATAGCAACAACAGGACCTTGAGCCCTTCGACCTATTTTGGTTTTAAACGGCGTTTCTGACATGCAAAGACCCTGCTTATCGCCGGAGCCGGTAAATGTTAGTTGCGACCGGCGGCTAAGACCAGTACCAGACAGAGGTTCTTGGCATGAATTTCCTCTTCAGCCATGGCGCCAGGGCGAAGGATCTTCCGCCGTCTCGGCTGGCGAACTCCTGACGTGGATGTGCCTGCTCAGAGCAGATGGACGTCGCACTGTCATCAGACTGCCGTTGTGCCTCAGTATAGGATACTGGCCGTTCCTCCGGCCCACACCATCCTGCCCTGGAATCTGACTGCGTGCTCGCCGGACCTGCCCATCAGCGTTCTCCGGGAGGCTCGATAGTTCGCAGGTGTCTTCGCAGTATTGGTGAGCCATTGGACGCCCGAGGCGTTCATCGATCCGCATACCTGATCCTCGAACACGTTGGCTTCAGGGGAGAAAGTGTGCAGCTCGAACGCATGCGGCGATCCCCCGGCGTGCGCGCCGACGGCACCGACCTTCGCATTGGGCAAGTCGGGTTCCAAGGCCTGAACCTCCTCGGAGGAGCCCACTGCACCACGGCCCCGTCCTTGCCATCGCCAACTAATGGATTTCGCGGCATAGGCGGCTCCTCGAAAGCAATCGTCGTGAGGGGCGCAGATCGCGATGCCGGAGATCATTAGGTTGGAACCCAGATTTGCAAGCTTGGAGTGCCCCGGAGGCGCGAATCGCTAAGCGGTGCCGACGTCTTGCACGCGGGCCTTCCTGTGCGGACGGCCCGCGTGCTGCGACGGCAGGTCAGGCGGTAGCCAGGCTGCGGTGCTGGATGCTGTCGGCCTCGGAAGCCTTCGCGGCTGCGGCCAGCCCGCGTTCCAGATCGGCAATCAGGTCCTCGGGCTCCTCGATGCCCACCGAGAGGCGGACCAAGTTCGCTGGAATCTCCAGCGGTGTGCCGATCAGCGAAGCGTGGGTCATTTCGCGCGGATAGCAGACCAGGGATTCAACCCCACCCAGGGACACCGAGAGCTGGAAGTATTCCATGGACTCGGCGAAGGCGCGGGCTGCCGCTTCATCGGAGAGCTGCAGTGAGAGGATCCCGCCGAAACCGCGCTGCTGGCGCTTGGCGAGCTCGTGGCCCGGATGGCTTTCCAGCCCGGGATAGTAGACGCGGGCGACCTCGGGACGGTCATCGAGCCAGCGGGCCAGAGTGGTTGCGGTGGCGCAGTGGCGTTCCATGCGCAGGCCCAGGGTCTTCAGCCCGCGGGCGGCCAGGTAGGAATCCTGCGGACCGGAGACCGCTCCCCCGGCGAACTGCTGGTAGCCGACGGCTTCGGCCAACGATTGGCCGCGGTGCAGGTAGTCTGCCACGATGACCGCCCCGCCGAGAACGTCGGAGTGCCCCCCAATGTACTTGGTGGTCGAGTGCACCACCGCGTGCGCTCCGAAGTCAAGCGGCCGCTGCAGGTACGGGGTGGCGAAGGTGTTGTCCACGACCAGCAGGGCGCCGTGTTCGCGGGCGATGGCCGCCCAGCCGGCCAGGTCGGCGATGCCCAGCAGCGGGTTGGATGGGGTTTCCACCCAGAGCAGCGCGGTGTTCGGGCGCATCGCGGCGCGCACCGCATCCAGATTGGTGATGTCCACCGCCGAAGAGGTGATCCCCCATTTGCCGTGCAGCTTCGAGATCAGCCGGTTGGTGCCGCCGTAGCCGTCGGCACCCAGCACGATGTGGTCGCCTGGCGCCAGTACCGCGCGCAGCAGCGCGTCTTCGGCGGCGATGCCCGAGGCGAAGGCGAATCCGGCGGTCCCGCCTTCCAGTGCGGTGAGCTGCTCTTGGAATCCGTCGCGGGTGGGGTTCGAGCCGCGGGAGTATTCATGCCCGGAACGCAGCACGTTGATGCCGTCCTGGATGAAGGTGCTGGTCTGGTAGATCGGGGGCACGACCGCCCCGGTGTGCGGATCCTTGTGCTGGCCGGCGTGCACGGCCAGGGTGTTGAAGCCGCTCATGCGAAGCTCACTTCCTTGGTGTCGGCGGTGGTTGCGGCCAGCGCGAGATCCAGCGATTGGGTGATGTCTGCCAGCAGGTCGGCTGGGTCTTCCAGTCCCACCGACAGGCGCAGGGTCGAGGTGTTCAGCCCGGCGGCTGCCAGCTGCGCCTCGGAGAGCCGGCAGTGCGTCATGGTGGCCGGGTGGGCGACCATGGTGCGGGTATCGCCCACATTCGCGGCCAGGCTGATCAGCTTGAGCCCGTCAATGACCGGGGAAACCAGGGATGGGTGGGCCAGCTCGATGGCCAGCACGCAGCCGGTGCCCTTCGGCGCCAGCGCCCGGGCCAGCTCGTGGCTGGGGTGCTCGGGCAGCGCGGGGTGGTGGATGGCGGCAATGCCCGGATACTCGGCAAGCGCGTCGATCAGCCGGGCGACGCTGCGCTGCACGTGGGCCGCGCGCACCGGCAGGGTCTCGATGCCTGCAAGGATGCCCTGGGCGCTGGCCGGTGCGAGGGTCGGGCCCAGATCGTGCAGGAACTTGGAACGAACCAGCATCGCGTAGGCCGCCGGCCCGTGGCGTTCAAGCAGCGAAGCGCCATTCAGCCGCACCCGCGGCGCGGCGATCTGCGGCCAGCGGGAGGAATCGGAGAAATCGAAGGTTCCCGAATCCACCACTATCCCGCCGAGCACCGAGCCGTGCCCGGCCAGAGCCTTGGTGGCCGAGTGCACCACGATGTCCGCTCCGAGTTCCAGCGGGCGCACGTTCAGCGGGGTGGCCAGGGTGTTGTCCACCACCACCGGGATGTTGCGCTCGTGCGCGATGGCCGCAATGGCCGGGATGTCGGCCACGGTGCACAGCGGGTTGGAGACCGATTCTAAGAAGAACGCCCGGGTGTCCTCCTCAATGGCAGCGGCCCAGGCGGCCGGATCGGCTTGGTCGACAAAGCTGACGCGGATCCCGAAGTCGGCGAAGGTGTCGGTGAACAAATCCACGGTGCCGCCGTAGAGCGAGGAGGAAGCCACAATGTGCTTGGGTCCCTGGGTCAGGGCCAGCAGGGACAGGGCCACGGCAGCCTGCCCGGTGGCGGTGGCCACCGCGTGGGCCCCGCCTTCCAGGGCGGCCACGCGCTGTTCGAGAATCGCAACGGTGGGGTTGCCGGTGCGCGAGTAGGTGAAGCCGGCCTGGCGCAGGGCGAACTTCTCCACCGCTTCGGCGTGCGATGCGAATTGGTAGGCCGCGGAATTGTGCAGTGGCGGCAGCATCGGGCGGAAGTCTCCGCTCGGGCGGTACCCTGCGTGCACCGCGTCGGTTTCCTGGCTCATGGCTCCTCCTCGATTCTCTGCGAGGGAGTGCACCGATTGGCATCGTGCGGCGGCACGAAGCTACGCAAAAACGCGTTCGGAACTGCTCCATCGTTCCTGGCGGTAGCACCTTTCGGTTTCCCGATGGTTGCTGCGGCGTCTCCGAGCCAGATCTCTCAGCCGCTCTTGATGGGTTGTTCTTCCATGGTTGGCTATCCGCCGCAAACGGTGCAAGCGGTATCCGGCGCCCGGCTTCATACAAGGCCGCCAGGCTTCATATGACTTCTCGTTGTCATGATGACGCGGTGGCCGGCAGCACTTTATGACGCGACCTTTTGAGATGAATCGGCGTGATGCAGGGGTTTTGCTGGAAGTTTGTGACGATGTGCCGGTGCTCGATGACCGGGGGTTACGCTGCTGGCGGCTCAGCCGAGCACTTCTACCCCGAAGCTGGCGACCACCGTTCGCACTTCTTGCAGGTAGCGCTGGGCCTGGTCGGTGAGCGGGATAGCGGCGTGGTCGATCCAGCCGATTTCGATGCGCTCCTCGATGGCCAGCGGGATGGCCACGATGGAGGGATCCAGCTCGTCGCTGATGATGCCGGTGGAGATCGTGTACCCGCCCAAGCCGATCATGAGGTTGAAGATGGTGGCGCGGTCCGAGACCTGGATTTCGCGTTGGCTGGAGCGCGTGGAGAGCACCTCCTCGGCGAAGTAGAAGGAATTATTCGCGCCCTGGTCGAAGGTCAGCCGGGGCAGGTCTTCGAGGTCTTCGAGCGTGACCTGGGTTCGGGTGGCCAGCGGGTTGCTGCGCGAGATGAAGATGTGCGGATCAGCCAGGAACAGCGGGTGGAAGACCAGCCGGGATTCGCGCAGCAGCTTGTCGATGACCTTTCGGTTGAAGTCGTTGCGGTACAGGATCCCGATGTCGCTGCGCAGCGTGCGCACGTCCTCGATGATCTGCTCGGTGCGGGTCTCGCGCAGCGAAAACTGGTATTCCTCGGCCCCGCTGGCCTGCACCATCCGAACAAAAGCATCCACCGAAAACGAGTAGTGCTGGGTGGAGACGCCCAGCAGCCGCCGGGCGGAGGGGCGGCCGAGATAGCGATGTTCAAGAAGCTCCACCTGCTCGAGGACCTGCCGGGCGTAGCCGAGGAATTCGGCGCCTTCGGCGGTGAGCGTTACTCCCCTGGCCGAACGCATCAGCAAGGTGCGCCCCACCCGTGATTCAAGCTCCTTCATCGCTGAGGACATGCTGGGCTGTGCGACGTAAATCAGGTCGGCGGCAGCCGAAATCGACCCCTCGGAGGCCACCGCCACGAAATAGCGAAGTTGCTGCAGCGTCAAACCATTTGTTCCCTGAACCATAGCCAGAGTCTATATGAATCCATAGTTATATCGAGTTACCCGATATCAAGAATCACCCTGCATGATTGACGCATCGACTTCCCCTCGGCCCACCACGGCCCCCAAAGAAACAGATTGGCCATCATGGCAGACGCGTTGACCTTCAGCATTAGCACCACTAAATTCGACGAGAATTACACCCCGTCAGCAAATTCGCGCACCACCACGAACTTCGCCAATTTGGCGCGTGGAGAGCGCCGCGCAGAGAACCTGAACAATGCTCTAACAATGATCAACCGCCGCTTCAATTCCTTGGCTCACTGGGACAATCCCCAAGGAGACCGATATGCGCTGGAATTGGAAATCATTTCTGCCAACGTGCATTTCACTGCCGATAATAACGACCAGAAATTTCCCCTTTTAGAAGTCCTTGAAACCACGATCGTGGATAAACTCCTAGGCACTCGAACCCAGGGAATAGTCGGCAATAATTTTTCGTCGTACGTCCGCGACTATGACTTCAGTGTGGTGCTTCCTGCGCAGAGTCGTGGCGCCGGCACCCCAGTTCTTCCCGAAGATTTTGGCGATCTCCACGGGCAACTTTTCCAGCACTTCCTTAACTCGCAGGCCTATGGTCAGCGTTTTGAGCAGCTACCGGTGATCTGCATCAGCGTCTCGACTTCCAAGACCTATTTCCGCACCGGCAACAGCCACCCAGTGCTCGGTTTGGAATACCAGCAGGACGAAAATTCATTGACCGATGCGTACTTCGGGAAAATGGGCTTGAGCGTCCGCTACTTCATGCCGCCAGGTGCCGTGGCACCGCTGGCGTTCTACTTCCGCGGTGACCTGCTCAACGACTACACCAATCTGCAGCTGATCAGCCTGATCAGCACCATGGAGACCTTCCAGAAGATCTACCGCCCGGAAATCTACAATGCCAACTCGGGAGCGCCTGCCGTGTACCACCCGAGTCTCGGCGCCCAGGACTTCTCCCCTACCCGCGTTTTTTATGACCGCGAAGAACGAACCCAGCTAGGCAAGACCCAAGGGAAGTTCGCCGAAGAGCATTTCATTATTCCGAATCGCGAACTGCTCGATCAGTGGTCTTCCTCCTACCCGACTCCTGTCGCCTGATATTCCGAAAGATTCTTCTATGACTTCCCCGCTTATCCCCACGTCTATTGTCGGCAGTCTGCCCAAACCTTCATGGCTTGCCGAGCCTGAAAAACTTTGGTCCCCCTGGAAGCTTGAAAGCGCGCAAGTGCGCGAGGGCCAGCAAGATGCCATGCGCGCAGCAGTGCTTGAACAGACCCAGCGCGGCATCGACATCATTTCCGACGGCGAGCAGTCGCGCCAGCACTTTGTCACCACATTCATCGAGCACCTGAGCGGTGTCGACTTCGAGAAGCGCGAGACCGTGCGCATCCGCAACCGCTATGATGCCAGTGTCCCCACCGTGGTCGGTGCCGTTGAACGTGAAAAGCCGGTATTCGTTCAGGACGCGCAGTTCCTGCGCACGCTGACCGACCGTCAGATCAAGTGGACCCTGCCTGGCCCGATGACCATGGTTGATACGTTGTACGATGCACACTACCGCAGCCGCGAGAAGCTGGCCTGGGAGTTTGCGACCATCCTGAACCAGGAAGCTCGCGAACTGGAAGCCTCTGGAGTGGACGTCATCCAGTTCGATGAGCCTGCCTTCAACGTCTTTTTCGATGAGGTGGCCGACTGGGGCATCGCAGCTTTGGAGCGTGCCTGCCAGGGACTTAAAGCCGAGACCGTAGTCCACATCTGTTTTGGCTACGGCATCAAGGCGAACAATGATTGGAAAGCCACCCTCGGCGCTCAGTGGCGCCACTATGAGAAGTCCTTCCCACTGTTGCAGGCTTCCTCCATCGATACCGTTTCGCTGGAATCCCACCATTCGAATGTCCCGCTGGAGGTCGTCGAATTGGTCCGCGGCAAGCGAGTGATGCTCGGAGCTATCGACGTGGCCAATGACGCTGTGGAGACAGCGGACGAAGTAGCGCAGACTCTGCGCAATGCACTGGAATTTGTGGATGCGGACAAGCTGATCGCCAGCACCAACTGCGGCATGGCTCCATTCCGTCGCGATGTTGCCCTGGCCAAGCTCAGCGCGCTCAGCGCAGGGGCTGGCATCCTGCGCGAGGAGCTTGTTGGTGCCCGCGTCTGAAGTGACAGAATCGGCGACACCATCGTTGCCCGCAGATGATTTCAAAGCAATCTTCCGCGGGCATCCCGGTGGCGTCAGCCTGATAACCGCCGATGCCGGCGACGGACCAGTTGCCCTCACGGCAACGTCCGTGGCTTCGATCAGCGTTGATCCGCCATTGCTCGTCTTCTCGATTTCTGCGCTGTCCTCGGCGGCCAAAGTGCTCACCCGCGCAACATCTCTTGTCGTTCACAGCTTGGATGCACATGACATCGAGGTGGCTAAATTGGGAGCAACCAGTGGGATCGATCGCTTCGCACAGAAGCAAACGTGGTCAAGGCTGAGCACCGGCGAACCGGTATTTGATGGCGTCCGGGCCTGGGTTCGTTGCGCGGTCATCGAGCGGGTTCAGGCAGGAACATCCACAGTTTTTGTCGCGCGCGCCTTTGAGTCGCACGTTGACCGCGATAGCGAACCCGGTCAACCCGGCAATGGACTGGTTTACCATAATCGCGCCTGGCACCGCTTGGATGAAAACTCGCAGGTAACCAGTTGAAGCTGTCCGGCCGCTGCCCCTTGGGACACCGGTCGAACAGCCTCAGACTGCACTGACGGTCTTGTGCTGCAGCGAGTTAGTGCTTGGCGGACTTCCTGCGTCCACGGGCCACAAATACCGCACCAGCGAGGGCCATGAGAAGTCCTAGCCCTGCAGCGGCGAAGCCGTCAAAACCGGTGTTTGCCAGTTCTGGCGCGGTGGAACCGGCAGCCTTCGTGATGGACTGTTTCTCGACTGCAGGAGCCTTGCTAATTTCACCTGCTGGCTTGATTTCGGCGGCAGCCGTTGGAGACTTATCTTCGGATGGAGTTGTTTCCTCTTCGATTTCTGGATCTCCCGAACCTTCGCCTTCAGTCTCCGGCTGGATGCCGAAGTACATTTCAAGGTAATACGCTCGCAGTTCGGGGTCGTTAGCAAAAACCTCTTCGAGGAATGCTTGGATCTCCGCGGCGTCTTCATCGCTTTCAATGCCTTCCATCATGAAAGGCAGAATCAAGTCAATCAGCTCGAGCCCGTTGTCGGATTGGAAATATTCTTCCCACTGGGCTTTGTCCCAGTCGAAACTTTCCTCAGGAATAAGCTCGTTAATGGACTGCCAGAAAGCCAGCTCTTCATCAGAAAGGTCGAATTCTTCGTACCAGATGATATCTTCAGCAAGCAATTCATCAAGAAGTCGGTTCATCTCCTGCCCGGCTTCGGTCTGATCGAAAGCTTCCCACTGGGCTTCGTCCCAGTCCTCACTACTTTCGGGCATCAGCGCGTCAATTTGGGCCCAGCGAGGGTCTTCGCCTTGGACGGCAACGTCCGATGATGTTTCGGTGGCCTTGACCGACTCAACAACTTCAGCAGTGAGCTCAGGTGTAGCTTCAGGTTCTGACGAAGCAGCTGATTCCGTCACCGCGGGTTTTGATTCTTCGGCCACATCGGAAACAGCAGTTGGAGCAGCCGAGGACTCGGTTGCGGGGTCAATGGCAGGTTCCGACGTTTCTGTCTCATTGGATTCGTCGGCATCGAGCATCGTCTCTGGCTCAGCTGGAAGGATGCTTTCCTCGGATTCAACGACGTCCGCTACGGGAGACTGCGACGCAACTGGCTCCGCCTGCGCGTCCGCTGACGTTGACGATTCCACTGGCGTTGAGATGACCTCATCCGAAATCACTTCTGCATTTGCTGCCGGGCCGCTAAGCACCAATCCCGTGATCAGTGCCGTCGACATTGCCGCCGCGCCTAATTTGGTTTTCAATTATCCTGCTTCAAAGAGTGCGAATCGGCGCAAGAACCTCACAACAGAATAAAATAGCAATGATTGCTAAAGTCGCTCTGTCCTGCGCCGATGAATTGATGATTAGGCTAAATCTAGCTCATTGCCCGAAGATTCACCAAGAAATTTTTTCACGTAAAACTCGTTGCCTGCGAGCCTGAGGAACCTCATTAAACGAGGTTATGAATTAAGCTCAATTCCGCTAATGATTCTTTGGTATACCTGTATTCGAATTTTCTGAACAGCAGAAGTGCTCGTTGATCTCACGCAAAGTGCCTGGAATTCACCTTCGAACTAAACTGTCCCCTCTCATTCATATACTGAAAAGCAATATTCAGAAAGAGGGAGAGAATGGCCACCCGAAAGACTCAGGACACCGCGTTCAATCAACAACAGTCAGCTCCCACAGTCACGGTCTATCAGAATCCCGATCATGTCAGCGGCATACTTCAGCAGATTTATCGAGCCCCGCTGGTAAAAGAGGATACGACTGAAGGCGGCGGAACCAATACCGCAACGGAGACAACCACTGTTGACGGTTCGGCGGAAGGCACAGGAAACATCGGTTGGCTCGGGTCGAAATTGGGTCTCACTGCGAGAATGTCCGCAGGTGAAGAGGTTATCGAGGCACAGGCCTCGACTCAGAACCGCCGCTCAGTCTGGGAATACACCCAGGCATACTATCTGCATGTCGTTCGCGAGTCGTTGCGTCATTTCGGGTTGCTTCACACGGTCGCAACTCTGTCCGACGCGGAGACTCTGAAAGTTGGTGATCTCGTTGAATACACTACTGAGTTCAAGCCAGATCAGATGTCAGCGTTCCTTGATGTACTTTCGCCAGAACTCATAGCATCCGTCGTTCGCTTCCAAGCAAAGCAGAAGGCGCTGAAAGCTTTTGAGAAGTGGGGCGACTTCGATGCGCAGCAGGCCTACTTCGCCGAAACTGGATTCCGGGCCGATGCCCAGGCCGAGTTTGCGGCATCCGTAACCAGGGCGATTCGGAAGGACTTCCGTAGCGATGGAACACGTGAGTTCTTTGGCAATCTCGGCTCGGAGAACTACCAAGTCACGGCGATAACTATGTGCGATGCTGCCTATTTCACCGTCGAGGACACCGATCGGATCCTCGACGGGCGCTTTACTGTTTTGGGCAAGGTCGCGGAGTCAGTCGAACACGACCGTCCCACCCTTGAGCGTAACAAGCTCCTCAGCTCTGTTCCTGTTGAAAGCTTTGAAACACTGGTGGACGAACTGATGGAGCAGGCGGATCAAGGTCTCAAGAAAGCGAAGATCACTGGAGCAATGGCCTTCGACCTTGGCCTCTCTGCGCGCATCGACGGGGCTTCGTTCAAAGTGATCCCGATAGCGATCTACGTGTAATCTATTCCTCCTTAACTACCCATCCGAAAACAAAAAGGGGACTCTCATGATAGAAAATCTCAACCGCGATCAGACTTTCGCGTTGATCTCTGAAATGAATTCAACTCGCAATCTATTGGCCTACGGGATACGGGCGATGCGAACCGCAGCGTTCGTCGAAACCACACGAGATCCCATCTTCACCATGCTTTCCATCGGCGTGGAAAAGCTATACAAGCTGACGTTGGGGCTAGTCGACCTGGAACGCGATGGCAAATGGCCAACAAAGGCGCAGATGAAATCGCACGGGCACAACCTCGTAGACATGCATGATGCCGTCTTCGACGAACTCAGGAAACTAACAGCGGATAAGTCCGAATATGTTCGTGGTCTGCTCTCCTCAGTTGAGGACGATTTCGTAGTCAAGCCTTTGATCGCGGCGCTGGGCAGATACGGGCAAAGTGGTCGCTTTTACTATCTGGATGTTCTTGGGGACTCGCCGCAGGTGTGGGAAAGTCCCGAAGAACACTGGCAGCGCATCGAAGACGCCGTGATGCTCGAACCGGAGATCAAGGACTTATTCAATGAGGCCATGAATTCCGTATCGGACAATGAACTGTGGGATTCCTTCCATCGTTCGCTCCATGAACGAATCGCACTTTCCATCGAACGCCTGTGGGAAATGATCGCCGTTGCCGGCAGGAACCACGCGCTCGGCGAGTCGGGGACGCAGTTCGGGTTCGAAGTTCATCCTCGTTCCGTCGGTCGCCAGTAAGGCACCGGCAGCAGCAGAGACCGACGTTGGAAAGAGCGAAAGTTACTGGCACGCTCCTAACCTCAACATGATTACACTCTAACTTTCAAGGCTCACCATCGGCGATGCGGCCCAAGACGAGCGGCGATCGACAGCATGACATGATCCCGTTTTGGTCAAGTGCTGCCATCTGGTCGCAGAAGGCATGCAGGAGACGAGGACGGGCACCATCGTTGAATTACGAAACAAGAACGTGCTACACGTGCTACGCACTCGCTACACGATCCGGCCAACTCTCGGCCGCCCCATGCTTCTGCGACCTACAAGCGTCGGGTACAGTCCGGTTGGCATACCTTTAGTCCCATGCTCGATCATCGGCGCGAAATAGTGGGATAACTACAGCAGCCGAACGACGCACATTCCGAAGGGAAGCCGCGGTCGGTCCCACACGCGGATCCGGCGCTAAACCTCGGACCGAAACGAGAGTCATATTTCCTTTTAAAGGATGGTCCCGCCTTAGGATTAACTGACATAAGTCGAAATAGACCAACTTTAAAGCATACTGGTCATGAACGGAGGTGAGTGCTCATGGCCCGCGCCCCGATTAATGGTGACACGTTGAACTGGGCACGCGAACTCGGACGCGTGACGCAGGAAGACCTCGCAAAGGCTGTAGGGGTCAAGACTGAACGGGTCATGGAATTCGAAGCAGGCGAGAGTCTTCCTACCTTCCGACAGCTTACCCTGATGGCAAGCAAACTTGATCGCCCACTTGGATTCTTCTTCGCCCCGGCCCCGGCGGAGCCTGACGTACCCGATACGGCCGACTTCCGAGGTCGCCTACACGACGAGCTGCCGGCGGACCTCGCCCGAGAGATGCGCCGGGCCGAGCAGCATAGAGACGCTATGCTCGATCTGGCGACCACTCACGGTGAGAAGTTGGAGCTGCGACCCTTGTCTTAGGAAAACTTGAAAGACCAGGCCGCCGACGTGCGTCGACAGTTCGGTCTCCTTGACACCTTCGTCCCTACCGAGTCCCAGATCAACCAGGTCTTCAACTTCTGGCGCGGACTAATCGAGGCCAGGAACATCCTCGTGTTCCAGACCACGAAGATCGCGTTGGGGACCTTCCGCGGATTGTCCATCCATCATGACAGGTTGCCTGTCATCCTGATCAACGGTGGGGACAGCGCTTCCGGTCGCACATTCACCTTGTTTCACGAGCTCGCGCACCTTGCGAACCGCACCAGCGGCCTCTGTGTACTCAAAGAAAACATCAACGAGGAGGCGTTGGCAAACAGCTTCGCGGCCAATTTCTTAATGCCCGAAAACTCTGTTCGCCGACAGTTGCGCCCGATCGACGATCCGTATGAACTGTCTGGACACCTAGCGTCGGTCTTCAAGGTCAGTCCGCTTGCCGCCGCCGTACGTCTTCGGACCCTCAACATCATCGATGACGAAGGCTTAGCCGCGATCCGGTTGCGCAGTGACGCTGAGTGGAGCAAAGTGCGAGAGTTGAGAAAGAAGTCTGGCAGTATTGTGCCACCATGGCGACTCCGCTATCGAGATCTCGGCTCTTCTTACATTGGCGCCGTTGCTCATGCAATCGAGGACCGACGGGTAGACATGATGGATGCCACTTATCTCCTCAATGCGCGCGTTCCAATGGTCGAACAGCTCTTGACCGAATACTACAGAACTGGGGGTGCGGAGTGACCTACACCCTCGACAGCAACATCCTCATCAATCTGCAGCGGGTGTATCCGCGCGACATCTTCCCTAGTATCTGGGAGAGTATCGAGGTATCAGCAACCAACGGAGACAGCTGCATTTGCGAGGCCGTCCACCGGGAGGTCAATCGCAGTGGTGACGCCCTCCACAAGTGGGCCAAGGAACTTCCCGACTTCGTCTGCGCAATTTCTGAAGACGAACTCAACATGGTAGCGGAGATCGCTAACGCGCATCCAGGATGGGTACAAGGCCAGCTCAACGAGGCCGATCCATTCGTGATCGCCCATGCGAAAGTCGAGCGCTCGTTGCTGGTCACCGAAGAGCGCAGGAAAGGGCCCAACACATCTGAGAAGAATCTCAAGATTCCCAACGTCGCGGCTGAGCACGGCGTGGAAGTCCTAAAGTTCTTCGATTATGTGCGCCGCGAGGGTTGGACATTCTAAGGTCCCTCTCGGTCAGGCTGTAAGTGAGTCAGCCTGCTCGCTGCGGTCGACTCATGATCCCTCGTTCCCCTCATCTTCAGAATTCTCAGTTCTCGAACGACGAGTTTGATAGAGATAGCGGCCTCTAAGCCGGATGAATTCATCCGCGCGGTCGTTCTCGCCGGTCAGCGCACCGGTGAGCTTCCCGAAAGCTCCTTCGTTGAGCACTGCCGCATCCGTCAGGATCTCCCGCAGTTCCGGCGACGCCATGAACTGGTCGAGCGCGTTGTGGTCGATCTTCTCGCCGATGCGCGGATCATCCTCCGCCATGCCAGCCGCGGCGACCACGAAGCCCTGGATCTGTGGATCGGCGAACTCCGCACCGAACGGCGCGTTGATCCTGGCCACGATGTCCGAGAGCAATTCCTGCTGCGGATCCTGCCTAGAGACATGCGAACCGACGCCGGTGATCCACGGAGCACCGGAGTGTCCAGCTCGCCGGACAGGCCGATGTCCGCCTTGCCCCTGTCGATCTGGCGGACCTTGCGCAGTTCGAGCCCGGAAACGTTCACCGAGGCAGAGACATCGTCGGATGGCAACAGCCTTATAAGCTGGCGCAGGAACTCCGCGAGCTTTTCCAGGTCGCTGGTGCCGTAGTCGACGACCTGGGACATGAAGTCGTACAAGCGCACGAACGGGCCGCAGTCCTACTTGAATGTGCGCAGCTCGTCGAGGGCCTGGCCGTCATCGCTTTCCGATGCATCAGCCCACCGGGCAACGTACTCGTCGCGTGCCGGAGTCACCGCCGCAGTCAACGCACTGTGGGACTGGATGCGCGCCCACCACGCCTTCGCATACCGCTCTACGTCGGCCTGCGTGTAGATGCGCGGCATTGACGCTGAGCTTGGCGATGACCAGGACTGCGGGGACAAACTGGTGCTGGAAAAATGCAGCAGTCGAGCCCTCATCACTTTGGCCCGCCGACGGCTGACCGTGCCCTTCGCCATGATCCGTGGCGTGTCATTTCATAATGTACCGGAGCAGGAAATTGCTCCACGGGCTCCGGACACGTCCCGCCGTCCATCGGGCAAGCAATGGCAGGCATCATCCCGACGGCGAGTCCAAGCTCTAGCAACTATGGGCAACGAGGTGCAGGATAGGTTCCATGGATCCACAAGATGCTTTGATTCTTCCTGATGTCACCGCTTGGCGCGCTTGGCTCGACGAACACGAAGAAACCAGCGATGGCGTTTGGCTGGTAGTGGCAAAGAAGGGAACGACTTCCCCCACCTCGCTCGCTGTCGCACAAGCATTGCCCGAGGCGCTCTGCAGCGGATGGATCGATGCCATCCGCCGCAAACGCGACGAGACGACCTTCCTCCAGCGCTACACTCCCCGCCGGAAGAACTCTGTCTGGTCCCAGAAGAACACTGAATTCGCCCAGGAATTAATTGATCAAGGACGCATGCGGCCACGAGGCTTCGCGGAAATCCAGAAGGCCAAGGAAGATGGACGGTGGGAGCGTGCCTACCAAGGCCAGGCCACCGCCCAGGTTCCTCCGGATCTGCAAGAAGCGCTGGATCGTTCGACCGTGGCGGCCACGAATTTTGCGGCCTTGAAATCCCAACCGCGCTATCACATCCTGCATCAGCTGATGATTGCCCGAACGGAGAAAACGAGGACTGCCCGCTTGGCCCGATTCGTTGCAGAACTTGAGCAGGGTCCAGAAGCCTGATCCTTGGTCCGGTACAGTACTACGCGGACGATGCCACTGAGCGCTAGCTTCTGGAGCGGTATATCGCTTCGGCGATCATGGCGCCTGCTTGCAAAATGGCTGCCGCAAGAATGACTAGCGCGGCCGCAGTGGCCCCTCCAAGAATCAGCATGACTACTCCGACAAGGCCCAAGGTCCAGGCAATGAACATTGCTCCTGTAGTCATTCCTAGTCCGGCCTGCCGGGTTTTCTTCACGCTCTGAGTCATATCGCCAGTTTAGACGCAGGACTGAGCTCTGGGGAAAATGGTTTCTGGAACTGATCATTTTCGCGGGGGCCTTGGTACCGTGGAATTCAATGCCCGGGCAACGCCGGCAATATCTCATCTCACGATTGGATTCATGGTTTGCGTGTATTAGTTCCGTGGCAAAGCTTGGTCGACAGCATGCAGATTCCCGGGGTCGAAACCGTCTTGTGGAATATCAATGATGGCGAGCCTCCAGCAGCTGATGTGCTCGTTACCGAGCGGCCGCTGGATCCTGCGCATCGCTCGCGAGTCAGCAGAATCCCGGGGCTCAAGCACGTGCATCTGCTATCCCTCGGCTACGAGTGGGTGCTGGAGCATCTCCCCGGCGAAGCAGTCTTGTCGAATTCCCGCGGCGCAGTGGAAGACTCCACCGCTGAGCACTGCCTCGCCCTCGTACTGGCCGCATTGCGCGAGCTCCCTGCGGCCATGGCCTCGCAGAAAGAGCAGGAGTGGCCTCGCTTGTGGACTTCCTCGCTTTTCGGCTCCAATGTCGTGGTGCTCGGAGTGGGCGGTGTTGGCACAGCCACTATTGAACGGCTCAAAGCCTTCAAACCAGCCAGAATCACCGGAGTCGCCAGTTCCCCGCGAATCCTGGATGATGGCACCAATGTCGTCGCCCTGCGCGATGCAGCTGAGCTCCTGCCTGAAGCCGATGTCGTCATCTGCACTCTGCCGCATACACCCCAGACCCAAGGCCTTATTGATGCAGGATTCCTCCAGCGCATGCGCGACGGCGCACTGCTGGTGAATGTCGGCCGCGGCCCTATTGTGAACACCGCAGATCTGCTCGACGAGCTGCGCTCGGGACGCCTGCGCGCGGCTCTGGATGTGACCGATCCCGAGCCGTTGCCCACGGGCCATCCGTTGTGGACCGCGCCGAACTGCATCATTACGCCGCATATGGCTGGTGATACCTCGGAATTCATGCGGTTGGTGTCGAATTTGGCGACGCAGCAAGTTCAGCTGCTATCCACCGGTTCGGCACCGCACAACATTGTTCGCCGCAACCTTGGCTAGGCCCTGCTTGCTGCCAAGGAATGCTCGACAATTTCATGAACCTTGTCGACGGTAACCGGAGCCAGGGTAACGCCGAGGGGTCCATGCCCCGCGGCTACTGTCAGGTTCTCGTATTTGCGTTGCCCGATGATCGGCACGCCGCTTGCAGTCATCGGCCGGGCGCCCTGCCAACGGCTAAGTTCCGGCAAATGCCTAAGCTCTGGCAGCAATGCTTCCGCGCCCTGGCGCAGGGCTGAAATATCCGAATCAGCTGGAACTGCATTGCTCATGCCGCCAAAACGCATTCCGCCCGTAATTCGCACACGTCCAGGCATTGGACTGATAACCACATGATCTTCCATCCCCATCAAGGCACGACTAACCAAGCGGTCCTGATCTTCCAGAGTCACCGACCAGCCGTATCCAGGCTCAACTGGCACACTGACTCCCAAGGCCTTGCCGGTTTCACGGCTGGAGGCTCCCGTTGCCAAAACAACGTGTCGCGCCGAGACCCTCCCGGAATCAGTGATCAAGGTGTGCAGGTTGGATCCGGTAGCTTCGTGGTCGATGACCTTCGCACCTACGACCTGGGCTCCATGGTCAATGGCATCTTGCAACCAACGCCTTGCGGCTTCTTCAGGATCCAGGAAACCTTCGTTGGAGAACCAGATCCCGCTGGCAACTCCATCTTCTACCCCGGCCTGCAGATCAACGATTTGCTCTCGATTCACAACATCGCAGGTCGCACCAGCCGCACGCATGCGCTCGGCATCCGCATGCAGGCGTTCGGCATTGCCCTCATCCGTGGATAGCCACAACCAGCCTTGCTCTTGCATGCCGAGATCCAATCCGTCTTCTCTCAGCTGCTGGTATCGTTTCTGGCTCAGTGTCGCCAGGCCATGGAGCTTCGCTGTATCCCTTTTGACACGTCCCGGCCTGCAGTTCATTGCAAAGCTGGCCAAGAACTTCAATGATTCGAACCCCAATGGCTTCGCAAACGTCACCGGGGCATGCTGGCTGCCGAAAGTTTTAATGCCCTCCCACAAGTTCCCTGGAGTGGACATCGGAGTCGAATAGCTCGGGACGATGAGTCCTGCATTGCCCAGGGATGAACCGCGTCCCGGCGCGGGATCAATAACCACCACATCCAGCCCGTCTCGGCTCAGCCGGCTGGCAATTCCTGCGCCGATTATTCCGGCACCAATAACTGCGACGTCAGCTCGTTCTAGGCTCATTCTTGCTCCTGCGCTACGTTTCCTTGCTGGCTAGATGGTTAAATCATCACGCCAGCACCCATCGGTATTGTGTTATACCTTACACCTTAGTGAGTATCCTGCCTGCGGATACAGCCACACTTCCCGCCAGGCGGGCACACTGCCATGAGGGTTTGCTCGAACGTGGTAAACAAGTAGATATGACTACGAGCAATCACACTCCCTTGAGGGCGATCAGCCTGCGCGAACAGGCCCGAAACGCAATTCGCACCTCGATTGTCATGGGGCAAATCCAACCGGGAAATGTGGAAAGCGTTGTCAAAGTTGCCGCCGAACTAGGGGTGTCAATTACCCCGGTCCGCGAAGCTGTCATGGATCTGGCAAACCTGGGAATTGTGGAAGTCATCCGCAACAAGGGATTCCGCGTACCGGTCCTGACCGAGCAAGATCTGGACGAGATTTTCAAGCTCCGCACCATGCTGGAAGTTCCAGCGATGCGCGAAGTCGCCGAAAATTTCCATGGCACCGATCCGGAGCCATTCAAGACGCTGGCTGCTGACATCATTCTCGCGGCCCGCGAAGGCGACGTCCGCAGATTCCTGGACAGCGACCGCAAGTTCCACAAGGCGCTCTTGGAGACCCTTGGAAACCATCGCCTGGTGCAGACCGTCGAGCAGCTACGCGACCAAGCTCGCATGCAGGGCCTGCAGAAAATGGCTGATCATGGTGACCTCACGGAATCCGCCGAAGAGCACTTGGAGATCCTGGCAGCCATTGCCGCAGGTGACGGCGATCTGTCCGCCGAACTAATGACCCGCCACCTCGCGCACAGCCGCGGCATTTGGGCCGACCGCCCCGAACCTCAAGCTACTTAGAAAGTCCCGAACCCGCCATTGGACTCGAATCACGTTTTGTGTAATATATAACATAGAAGTGATGCACGCTACAGTTGCGTCTTGGACATCGGATATCCCGATCCCCAACAATCTCGAGGACTCGAATGAAAACAAAGATTTCAGCACCTCAAATGCTTGTTATCGGCCTGACGCTATTTGCGATGTTCCTAGGCGCCGGCAACATCATCTTCGCCCCGTTGGTCGGGCAGCAAGCCGGCAAGTCTTCCTTGGTGCCCATGAGCGCCTTCCTCCTGACTGGTGTCGGCCTGGTGCTTCTGGCGATCATCGTTTTGGCTAAGGCCGGCGGTCGAGTTGAGCCGCTTTCGGACCGCGTGCATCCCTGGTTTTCCAGAGGCTTTTGCGCGCTCTTGTTCCTGGCGCTCGGCCCTTTGTACGTAATCCCCCGGACAGGTTCCGTGGTGTACGAGATCGCTCTCAAGCCGCACCTTGACTTATCAGACGACGGCGCCCGCTGGATGCTGCTTGCCTTCTCGGCCGCATTTACCGCGTTGACGATCTTCCTCTCCCTCGACATGGGAAAGCTGGTGGCGCGTCTGGGAAAATTGATTACTCCCGTTTTCTCCGTGCTGCTGCTCATCATTATCGGCAAGTCATTCCTCACGCCGATGGGCGCCCCGCAAGATCCTATTGAACCGTACCTTTCCAGCACATTCCTCAAAGGTTTCACCGAAGGCTACTTCACCATGGACGCGCTAGCAGCGCTCGTATTCGGTGGCGTCTTCATCCAATCCATAAAAGCCATCGGGATTACTGAGCCCCGTGCTATCACCAAGGTCTTCATCAAAGCCGGCGTGATCACCGTCATCGGCCTGTCCTTATTGCATATTTCGATGGCTTGGATCGGCGCAACCAGCGTTGAAGCTATCGGACGCTTCGACAACGGCGGCGCAGTACTGGCCGAGTCTTCCCGCTATCTGCTGGGGACCGGCGGCGTCATTGCCATGGGCGTCATTGTTCTCTTGACCGGCATCACCACGAACATCGCCTGTCTGTCTTCCGTATCTGAATATTTCAGCAACATCACTCCATGGGCTAGTTACCGGCGCTGGGTATATATCTTCGGCCTGGCCGGGTTGCTATTCACCAACTTCGGACTGGAAACCGTTTTGGAAACCGCTATTCCGCTGCTGATGTTCCTGTATCCGCTGTCAATTACCTTGATTCTCCTTGTAATGCTCAACCGGTTCTTTTCCGGATACCAGTCCGTATACATCGGCGCGATCTTGGGCGCGGGACTGATCGGCCTATTCGATGCAGTCAAATCCGCAGGTCTTTTTGTTGACGGCATCGACAACGCCTTGGCTTTCATCCCGATGTTCGCCCAAGGCGGCGGTTGGATTATCCCGGCCTTCGCAGGCGGCCTTCTTGGCTACCTGGTCGCTCGGCTTCGCGCAGAACCAAAGCGTGAGTATCCAGAAGCTCAGCGGAACACTGCGAGCGAACCGCAACAAGCTGTGTCAAAATCCTGACGTTGTCAAAACAACAGAAACGAGCATCCATGAACCTCACTAAGCAAGTTTCACCTGTCTGGTACACATCCGAGCAAGTTGCGGAAGCTGTCAGTCCTGACCGCGCGCGCGAACTTCTAGAAAACGCCTTGCGGGACGGCTTCGATCCAGCGACAGATCCTGATCGCACAGGCATCGCTGCCGGAAGCGGCGAAATGCTGCTCATGCCCTCGACCATCGGCGAATGGTCGGGCATTAAAGTAGCCACCGTTGCCCCAGATAACCCGGGCAAGGGGTTGCCCCGAATCCAGGCGAACTACATTCTGATGGACGCCGAGACGTTGTCCACCCAGGCATTGCTTGAGGGCGCGATGCTCACGGCTTTGCGCACACCAGCAACTTCGGCCGTAGCAGCTAAGCACTTGGCCCCGTCAGGCCCATGCACGCTCATGGTCTTCGGGACCGGGCCGCAAGCTTGGGGACATATAGAAGCCATGTCGGAAATCAGGGAAATCACCGAGGTCATCATCTCGGCCCGCAATCGCGAACGAGTCGATGCCTTGGTGGCGAAGGCCAATGCTTTTGGACTGGCTGCCAGAGCTGGGGATCCTGGCGACGTTGCCAACGCTCAACTCGTGGTGTGCGCGACAAGTGCAAGCGAGCCGTTGTTCGACGGATCGCTTGTCCAGCCAGGAGCATGCGTTATCGCGATGGGTTCACATGTGCCCGAGTCGCGCGAGCTCGATGGTGAATTGGTTGGCCGCTCATTGGTAGTGGTAGAAGATATCGCTACAGCTCTGCGTGAAGCTGGCGATGTCATTCAAGCCATCGCTGAAGGCACTTTGCTGGCCGGTAACCTAGCCACCATCGCCAAGCTGGTGCAAGGCCAATTCACCCGGTGTGATGATCGGCCTAATATCTTCAAGGGTACTGGGATGTCCTGGCAAGATCTGGTGGTTGCTGTCGGCGTTCACGAGCACTTCACCAACTAGGCGACAGCGAACAGGGATTCCAGTGCCGTGGGGGGGGGGGGGGGGGGGGGGCCCCCCCCCCCCCCCCCCCGGGCGGCCCCCCCCCCCCCCCAACCCCACAACCACAGGCGGGGGGTGGAGGATGGCCGGGGCGAAATAATAGACAAGGAAAAAAAGAA